>NZ_JBXARV010000009.1:0-1372 GCF_058808615.1 Emticicia sp. GW821-FHT11C11 | reverse complement strand
TACGTCTCGTATGTTTGTAACAGAAATAAGAATAAGGAAAAAGGTTTAAATTGCTACTGGAAAATGAGAGGCAAATACGTCTAAACAATATCCATTGGATATATGTACATGTAGAGTTTACCCCATTTTTCAGTCAGCAAGTCAGAACAGCACCTAATACCGCTCCACAATGGAGATGAGTAAGTATACTGCGAGCAACGACATTAACTTTTACTCCTAAGACCATGACTAACCCCATCATTCGTCAGAACATTGGCATCGACATCAGTAAAGCAACCATTTCTGTCTGCATTGCCCAGAAGCTATTAGACCAGTCTGTCCTATTTCCTTCCAGTAAAAGCTTTGAAAATACTCTTTCAGGCTTTGAGAAGATGAACAGATGGATAGAACAATTCACAGATACAACTGTGGAAGTACATTATACCATGGAAGCCACAGGCGTGTATTATGAGTCTTTAGCCTATTGGTTATTTGAAAACCAAAAGTCTGTGAGTGTTATCTTAGCTAAGCAATTCAAGAGTTATGCCCAGAGTTTGAATATCCAATCTAAAACCGATGGAATTGATGCCAGAATATTAGCACAGATGGGTGTAGAACGGAAATTAAGTTTGTGGTCAGCTGTATCAGGACAGATGCGTCAGCTTAAACAGCTTTCCAGAGAAAGAAACAGTCTTAAGGATGAACAGACAGCTATCAAAAATCAGTTACATGCCTTGTTGTACTCTTATCAACCTGACCAGAGAAGTATCAAGCGTATCGAAGGGAGATTAGCTTTAATCGCTCAACAAATTGAAGAGATTCAACAGGAAATGAGTGAAATACTGGCTAATGACCCTCCATTAAAAGAAAGAATCGATAATGTTTGTACTATTAAAGGTGTCAGTATGATAACGGCTATTGCCATCATCGCAGAAACCAATGGCTTTGCACTATTCCATTCACGTTCCCAACTGGTGGCTTATGCCGGTTATGATGTGGTTCGAAGACAATCCGGCACCTCAATAAATGCACCCACGAAGATATCTAAAAAGGGGAACAAACATATTAGAAAAACGTTATACTTCCCGGCTTTGAGCGCTGCGATGCACGAACCTGCAATGAAGAGAACTTATCAGAGAATCATAGAGAAAACAAATATAAAAATGAAAGGTGCGGTAGCTATTCAAAGAAGATTATTGGTATTGATTTATACACTTTTTAAAAACAATCAACCTTACGATCCTAATTATGTACCCAAGAATGCTGCCTAAAAAATTAGGCAGACCCAAACAAATTGGACTGCCTAAACTGCATGGAATAATGCTCCTGCTTTTATTGACTCAAATTTAAATATTTTTACCAATTTATTTGGCTTTTAACACAGCACCTCTAC
>NZ_JBXARV010000008.1:0-1787 GCF_058808615.1 Emticicia sp. GW821-FHT11C11 | reverse complement strand
CTGTTCACCGCTGTTATATAGTAACACCCTGCAAAGCCGTCTGCCAATGGCCGTGTGTGGGTATAGCTCGTCTCTGGTGGTATTCCATTCAGTGAGGTCAGCAGCTTCGGGGTCTCTTCTTTGTAGCGTGCATAGTATACGTTGTACCGGATGATGTCGTTCCGGCATATGGTGTTCCCTGTGCTCACTGGGGTTGTCCACTGCAGGTGGTTGCTCACTGTGTTCGACTGACAGATCGCTTCTCTGTCTAATGTCTTGCAGTCCAGGTCGTCTATCGTCAATTGCGGTGGACAGGGTGGGGTGTCGTCTATCGGTGTGGCACACATCACTTGTGACAGGTTATGCAGTATCCCGAACTGTGGCAGTCTGGCATAGGTGCCTACGGTCTCTACTTTGTAGCAGTAGCTGCTGTCTATCTTCATCGCTATGCTCTGGTTCCCATCGGCTTCGTATCGGTCTATCCCGTCGTCCAGGTAGCTGTAGGTGTTCACTGCTTGTACGGATACTTCTGCGATGATGTGAAACACGCCCGGGTTCTGTCTGTCTTCTCTGTAGATGAGGTGCTTCTGGTTGTCGTTGCTCCAGGGTACGTTGGCCTGCCAGTTTAATCGTACCCGTTGGGCGTCTGAACTTGCCGTCAGTCTTACGCTGCTGGCTAGCTGGCTCTCGGCTAGTGTCTTGTCGCTCTCGTATATAAAGGCTACTTTGTAGCTGTAGCCGTTCTGCTGGGTGTTCAGATTCTTGTCTGTGTAGACGGTGTCTGCGGTCTGGTTGTTCACCTGGGTCGGCAGGGTGGCTATCAGTTGAAATAAGCCGCCACTGATGCCGGTCGATCTGTATAGCTGGTAGGCATAGGGGCCTTTGGTCGCTGTGCTGTCGAAGTTTAATGGTCGTGTCCATTTGACTGTGATCTCTCCGGCACTCGTGCTGGTCTTCTCTACGCTTACGTTGGTGATTACCGGGGCTTTCTGCGGTATCTCACTCCCGATGCAGGCTTCGTTTGAGGGTACGCTCGGCATGGATACAAAGTCTGTCAGTGAGAGTCTGGCTACGATGCTGTAGCTGTAGATAACGCCCGGCTGTGCTTTGGTATCTGTATAGGTGGTGTCTCCGGCGCTTACTCTGGCAATTTCTACAAAGCCTAAGGCTGCCGGCAGCCCTATCTGGCATTGGGCCGGTATGTAGTTCGAGCAGCCTTCTTTCCGGTATATGATTAGTTCCGACTTTTCATCCGGCAGGTTGCAGTCCGGGTAGCGTTGCCATCGCAGGTCTACGCCGCTTGCGGTGTTCCGGGCTAGTAAGCCTACCGGGCGGGGGGGGATGACCCGTATCTTGATCGTCCGGATGTCGGTCATCTGTACTGAGGTCCGACCGGGAAAGTCTTCTACTTTAAATAATACATCGTAGGCTTGTTCTCTGACATGTTTACAGTTGGTCTCCCATGTAAAGGTCCCTTCTGCGGGGCTGTTCTGAATGGTATTGAGGGGGGTGAACTGGGCTTCTTTGGGTGCTACGAAATCTACGTGGCCTTCGGCGTCCCGGTTGTAGACGCCACTGGTCGTTGATATTTTTATCCGGTTATTGTCGGGGTCCCGGGCGGTTACTTTGAATTCTATCTTTTGTCCGGCTTCTACGCAGATAGTGGCTGGTACTGTTAATAACGGCCGCTTGTTGGGGGTCTCTACTACTATAATCTGCATGTCACGCGTTATCTCGCCTATCTTTGTGTAGCTACCGTTCAGGCCTTTCCGCCATTCTTCTACGATAAAGGCTACGTTGACCTGGTA
>NZ_JBXARV010000007.1:0-2172 GCF_058808615.1 Emticicia sp. GW821-FHT11C11 | reverse complement strand
ATCTCGCCTATCTTTGTGTAGCTACCGTTCAGGCCTTTCCGCCATTCTTCTACGATAAAGGCTACGTTGACCTGGTACTGATTGACCCCCAGACGCCCGGGGGCGTCCCATATTAAATCTCCCGTGAGTGCGTCTATCCTGAAAAAGGATGGCCCTGACCCGTCTTCTGTCAGTCTCGAATCCCCTAAACTCGATGGATCTCGGTATCCCGCAGCAAATTCTCCTCCATTTGAGCCATCGGTTCTTCCCCTCTTGGGTGCTGTTAAACGATAGGCCAGGCTATCACCATCGGCATCGAATGCACCGGGATTATGAATAAATCTTTTCCCCACTCCGGCTGTATCTACCGGTATATTCAATAAAACAGGTGTGTTGTTCAATCCTAATGATCCATTTACTACTATAGTAGTTTCTACAAAGAAGCTAATCTGGTCGGTTGGACCTTGCAGGTTAACTGTTCCGGCGTTCCTATTGGTAATGGCACATGAAATAGTGTAACGCCCCGGCCCCGGAAATGTAAAAGTAGTATCATACACATTACACATGGTTCCGGCATTAATCAGAAACTTCTTTTTACGTTTTACTTCATAAAGGGGTACACCTGTTACCCCAAATGAAAAAAAAGAAGTACCGGCTGCGTCGTTGGCAATGTAGCCGTTAATCTGGTCGGTATAGGTAGTTAAGGTAACACGATAGGTAAGGGTAGTCGACGAAATTCTTTTGGCCGTTATTTCGCCCGCCCGTAAGTGAGTAGCTTGTGCCCGGGGTAAAATCAGCAAACCAGCAATGACAAAAAATAAAGTAAATCTTAATAGTTGCATAGGTCCCTTCAGAATTTTAAAGTTCGTTATCTATAAGAACGAACGAATACTTGTGTGCTGTGCATGTGTCGGCAGATTTTTGAATTAAAAAATCTATATATGCTTGGTAACGCTTTATCAGAACAGATAAAATTACTATGAAGATGTACAAAGATGTTAGGCCTGTATGCAATTAATTCATCAGAAAGGCATGTTTTTATGTGCCAGTTTTTCCAGACTTTTATGGAATTTCCAGGGTACCGATATTTCTTTGGTTGTGCGGGCTATTCTTACCTGATACCCTCTGGCATTACCTTCCACGTTCTGAATTCCCTTTACATTAGCAATGATGTTTTTATCAAGATAGATAAATTGCTGATGTGCCGAAAGTTCTTTCTGGATGTCTGCAGTGACGATCGTTTTTTCAATACCCAGAAAGTTCTGCCAGTATACTTCTGCCGATCCTTTAGAGATTTCAGCATAAATAAATTGATTCGGCAATAGCTTAAGTCTGTCTCCTAAAACTAAAACCTGAGGTGTATTTTTTGCGTCTAAACCTGTTAGTTGCCGTAAGGCATTATTGATAACTTCAGCACAGGCAGTAAATTTCTTATGAAATACCTTTTGCTGAATAAAGGTAGTTATCACAACCGGAATAATACTGAGTATGAAAATTTTCAGGATATCTGCCAGCTTAAACGTAATCATGTGAAAGGCTTTGCCATAAGTAGCCATCGAAGACACCAACAGCAGCACTATTATCAGAAAATGAAGCGACTGTCGGGCGATAGTCCAGTTTTGTTTATTATAAAATTTAGAAAAAATAGTGGGCAATACAAACTTGGCGATCAGCATTGCCAGGCTTGCTACCACACCGAATCCAAGCAATAATCTGGTTTTTTGCTGATTGTTCAACAAATCAAGGCCAAATGGTTGCATACCAACTGCTACAATTGCTACAAACAACCCTACCAGAAGAGAAATAAGAAGCCCTCTCATAGAACGAATAGAAGTTGCCATCGGACGACGAAATGCGTCATTAAGGGCTTGTAATTGTTCTCTGAAAAGCTTGAACAGGTTCTTACTTGTATTTGATACAGCGCGTAAAATATTCATTAGTGAAATCCATAACGAGGCGCATTAAATCGGGCTCTTTCTATAGGAAAGACAAAAACCTGTTTATTTTCCTGACTTGAGGCGCCATCTGACCAACAAATTTACAGAATAATAATAATTATCTGATAAGTTCAATCCATCCCTTCATCGTAATAGGTGTCTCATCTTTCTTATCCAATCGCATCAACGATACCCGGGCCAGATAATAATACGTCCCAGAGGGTAACTCAATCCCACTACTGCTCTTCCCATCCCA
>NZ_JBXARV010000006.1:3323-5111 GCF_058808615.1 Emticicia sp. GW821-FHT11C11 | reverse complement strand
AAGAGAGCTTAATTAGTTTTAACAAGTCGGAAGGTTGAGAGACTGGATGAATAAAGTTCATTAACTTGTTGAGAATGCAAATGCGAGACCTTAAGTAGTCAGGCAAACTTTGACATTTACAATGGAGAGTTTGATCCTGGCTCAGGATGAACGCTAGCGGCGGGCTTAATACATGCAAGTCGAGGGGTGGTAGCAATACTACACCGGCGCACGGGTGCGTAACGCGTATGCAATCTACCTTTATCTGGGGGATAGCCCGGGGAAACCCGGATTAATACCGCATAACAAATTAATCGGCATCGATTGATTTTAAAAGATTTATCGGATAGAGATGAGCATGCGTAAGATTAGATAGTTGGCGAGGTAACGGCTCACCAAGTCTACGATCTTTAGGGGCTCTGAGAGGAGAATCCCCCACACTGGCACTGAGATACGGGCCAGACTCCTACGGGAGGCAGCAGTAGGGAATATTGGGCAATGGGCGCAAGCCTGACCCAGCCACGCCGCGTGCAGGAAGAAGGCCCTCTGGGTTGTAAACTGCTTTTGACCGGGAAGAAAAGACTCCTTGCGAGGAGAGTTGACGGTACCGGCAGAATAAGCCACGGCTAACTACGTGCCAGCAGCCGCGGTAATACGTAGGTGGCGAGCGTTATCCGGATTTATTGGGTTTAAAGGGTGCGTAGGCGGCTGATTAAGTCAGCGGTGAAAGGTAGCAGCTTAACTGTTTTACATGCCGTTGATACTGGTTAGCTTGAGTTAACAGAAGGCAGATAGAATTTCTGGTGTAGCGGTGAAATGCTTAGATACCAGGAGGAATACCGATTGCGAAGGCAGTCTGCTGCAGTTACACTGACGCTGAGGCACGAAAGTGCGGGGATCAAACAGGATTAGATACCCTGGTAGTCCGCACAGTAAACGATGATTACTAGTTGTTGGCGAGAGTCAGTGACCAAGGGAAACCGATAAGTAATCCACCTGGGGAGTACGCCGGCAACGGTGAAACTCAAAGGAATTGACGGGGGTCCGCACAAGCGGTGGAGCATGTGGTTTAATTCGATGATACGCGAGGAACCTTACCTGGACTAGAATGTGAGGGAATTATTCAGAAATGGATAAGCCAGCAATGGCCCGAAACAAGGTGCTGCATGGCTGTCGTCAGTTCGTGCCGTGAGGTGTTGGGTTAAGTCCCGCAACGAACGCAACCCCTGTTGTCTGTTGCCATCAAGTAAAGTTGGGGACTCAGACAAGACTGCCTACGCAAGTAGAGAGGAAGGAGGGGACGACGTCAAGTCATCATGGCCCTTACGTCCAGGGCAACACACGTGCTACAATGGGCGATACAGAGTGTTGCGAGCCAGCAATGGCAAGCCAATCACAAAAAGTCGTTCACAGTTCGGATTGGGGTCTGCAACTCGACCCTATGAAGCTGGAATCGCTAGTAATCGGGTATCAGCTATGACCCGGTGAATACGTTCCCGGACCTTGTACACACCGCCCGTCAAGCCATGGAAGTTGGGTAGACCTGAAGCGGAAGGTAAAAGATTTCGTTAGGGTAGAACCAGTAACTGGGGCTAAGTCGTAACAAGGTAGCCGTACCGGAAGGTGCGGCTGGAACACCTCCTTTTTAGAGATTCTTATGATAAGTAGGAATTAAAACGACTGACACGAAAGATCAAGCATTTGTATTCTCATCAACAAGTTAAGTAATGAAAGTGAAGGAACGGAAGTTTACAGGTGTAGTGATTGTAGGGAAAGCAAAACTACAAGCCATTAGACTGCAAACTCTGC
>NZ_JBXARV010000006.1:0-3225 GCF_058808615.1 Emticicia sp. GW821-FHT11C11 | reverse complement strand
AAAGGGGCTTGTAGCTCAGGTGGTTAGAGCGTTACACTGATAATGTAAAGGTCCGTGGTTCGAGTCCACGCAGGCCCACCAAAATATTCACAAGAATACGGGGGTTTAGCTCAGCTGGCTAGAGCACCTGCTTTGCAAGCAGGGGGTCAACGGTTCGAATCCGTTATCCTCCACAGAAGAGTAATAAGTTAACTGATACTTTAAAAATCGGGTTTAGTTCTTTACGAAGAAACAGGTAGTAATACCGCAAGTCAGTTAAGAGTATACGGATACTCAGCATATCTAGCACAGCTTGGTAGATGTTGAGTGTATACTTGAGATTGGATGAAGTTATTTGACATGATGGAAGAGAGAAAAAAAGAGATAAAGTAGGAGCTACATAAGGGCGTACGGAGGATGCCTAGGGTCTCAGAGGCGAAGAAGGACGTGATAAGCTGCGATAAGCTACGGGGAGAAGCACATTTTCTGTGATCCGTAGATTTCCGAATGGGGCAACCCAGTAGTTTGAAGAACTACTACCATACCAAGTATGGAGCTAACTCGGTGAACTGAAACATCTAAGTAACCGAAGGAAAATAAAACAACAGTGATTCCGCAAGTAGTGGCGAGCGAACGCGGAGAAGCCCAAACCATCCTTGTTACGGCAAGAGTGGGGTTATAGGACTGCATTTAGGATTTATGTTTAAGTTGAATGATTTGGGAAAGTCATCCATAGAGTGTGAGAGACACGTAAACGTACCGACATAGAAACGAGCAGTATCCTGAGTAGGTGGGGACCGGTGGAATCCCCTCTGAATTCGGCGGCACCATCCGCCAAGGCTAAATACTCCTGAGACACCGATAGTGAACTAGTACTGTGAAGGAAAGGTGAAAAGCACGGGGAGTACCCGGGTGAAATAGAACCTGAAACCGTACGCTTACAAGCGGTCGGAGCTGGCGTGTCCAGTGACGGCGTGCCTTTTGCATAATGACCCTACGAGTTACGGTCACCGGCAAGATTAAGTATTTCAGATACGTAGTCGAAGCGAAAGCAAGTCTGAATAGGGCGAATAGTCGGTGGCTGTAGACGCGAAACCTTGTGATCTACCCATGGTCAGGTTGAAGGTTGGGTAAAACCAACTGGAGGACCGAACCAGTTAACGTTGAAAAGTTTTTGGATGAACTGTGGGTAGGGGTGAAAGGCTAATCAAACTGGGAAATAGCTCGTACTCTCCGAAATGTATTTAGGTACAGCGTCGAGGTTGAGTTATATCGAGGTAGAGCTACCAATAGGATGCGGGGGAGTCAAATCCTACCAAATTCTGATAAACTCCGAATGCGATATAATATACTCGGCAGTGAGGGCTTGGGTGCTAAGGTCCGAGTCCAAAAGGGAAAGAACCCAGAACTACAACTAAGGTCTCTAAATCTATACTAAGTTGAACTAAGGAAGTCTGATTGCAGAGACAGCCAGGATGTTTGCTTGGAAGCAGCAATCATTTAAAGAGTGCGTAACAGCTCACTGGTCGAGCGAGGCGGGCATCGATAATAAACGGGCATCAAGTATAGTACCGAAGTTTAGTCAAGATGTAAATCTTGGGTAGGAGAGCATTCTATTTGCGGCGAATGTGTACTGTGAGGTATGCTGGAGCGGATAGAAAAGCAAATGTAGGGATAAGTAGCGATAATGTATGTGAGAACCATACACACCGAAAGACTAAGGATTCCTCAGCTACGTCAATCAACTGAGGGTTAGTCGGGTCCTAAGGATAATGCGAAAGCAGAAGCCGATGGCAAACAGGTTAATATTCCTGTACTGGTGATGGTGCGATGCGGGGACGGAGTGTCGGAGTGAATACGTCCTGACGGAATAGGGCGTTGAGAGGAGGCTTAGGCTGAATCGAATTCGTGAAGAGACTTCCAAGAAAAGCCGCTAAGCTTCAGCCATTTACCACCCGTACCGTAAACCGACACAGGTAGTCGAGGCGAGAAGCCTAAGGTGCTCGAGTGAGTCACAGCTAAGGAACTCGGCAAATTAACCCTGTAACTTCGGGAGAAGGGGAGCCTACAGCAATGTAGGCCGCAGAGAAATGGCCCAGGCGACTGTTTAACAAAAACACATGGCTATGCTAAGTTTAATGACAAAGTATATGGCCTGACACCTGCCCGGTGCTGGAAGGTTAAGAGGGGATGTCATCGCAAGAGAAGCATTGAATCGAAGCCCCAGTAAACGGCGGCCGTAACTATAACGGTCCTAAGGTAGCGAAATTCCTTGTCGGGTAAGTTCCGACCTGCACGAATGGTGTAACGATCTGGGCACTGTCTCAGCTGTGAGCTCGGCGAAATTGTAGTAGCGGTGAAGATGCCGCTTACCCGCCACGGGACGGAAAGACCCCGTGAACCTTTACTATAGCTTAACGTTGAATTCGGGTAACTGATGTGTAGGATAGGTGGGAGGCTGTGAGCCGGTGTCGCTAGGCATCGGGGAGCCAACGTTGAAATACCACCCTTTGGTTATTTGGATTCTAACTCGCAGAGCGAGGACACCGTTTGGTGGGTAGTTTGACTGGGGTGGTCGCCTCCAAAAGAGTAACGGAGGCTTCCAAAGGTAGTCTCAGCACGCTTGGTAACCGTGCGTTGAGTGCAATAGCAAAAGACTGCTTGACAGTGAGACCAACAAGTCGAGCTGGCTGGAAACAGGGGTATAGTGATCCGGTGGTTCTGTATGGAAGGGCCATCGCTCAAAGGATAAAAGGTACTCCGGGGATAACAGGCTGATCTCCCCCAAGAGCTCACATCGACGGGGAGGTTTGGCACCTCGATGTCGGCTCGTCACATCCTGGGGCTGGAGAAGGTCCCAAGGGTTCGGCTGTTCGCCGATTAAAGTGGCACGCGAGCTGGGTTCAGAACGTCGTGAGACAGTTCGGTCCCTATCTGTGGTGGGCGTTGGAAGATTGAGAGGGTCTGACTTTAGTACGAGAGGACCGAGTTGGACGTACCGCTGGTGCATCTGTTGTCCTGCCAAGGGCA
The DNA here is from genome assembly GCF_058808615.1 of Emticicia sp. GW821-FHT11C11. Lineage (NCBI taxonomy): Bacteria > Pseudomonadati > Bacteroidota > Cytophagia > Cytophagales > Leadbetterellaceae > Emticicia > Emticicia sp. GW821-FHT11C11. The sequence goes on along the minus strand of NZ_JBXARV010000006.1, from coordinate 216 downwards.
CGGCAGAGTAGCCAAGTACGGACGGGATAAACGCTGAAAGCATCTAAGTGTGAAACCCTCCTCAAGATGAGTCTTCCATTGAGATTCGTCATAGACGATGACGTTGATAGGCTACAGGTCTAAAAGTGGTAACACCCAGCCGAGTAGTACTAATGAATCGAGGGCTCCTAATTTTTTTATCTGTTTTTTTCTCTCTCCATTAAAGTCATATAACGA
>NZ_JBXARV010000005.1:0-53682 GCF_058808615.1 Emticicia sp. GW821-FHT11C11 | reverse complement strand
GTTCATACTTGGGAGAGTAAGTAGACGCCAGTTTTTTATTTAAAGACCGTTACGAAAGTAGCGGTCTTTTTTTTTGCGTTATACCCTTTCCATTCGAACAAAGCAGTTAAAACAGCGTGTTCCGGCCCGGGGACGACTAGTCCGCACCGCTGATGGTACTGACAAAACGTTTGTCGGTTCATACTTGGAAGAGTCTCATTCCATGACGGAGTAGACGGACTGGCCGTCCGCCCAGTTTTTTATTTAAAGACCTTAGTAGCAATGCTAAGGTCTTTTTTTTGCATTATAGCAATAACCACCCCGAAGCCCGCTCATACCCAAAAATTGCAAAATTATTAAAAACGGCTTATCTTGCTTACCCTGAATAGCAATTTATGATAAGTTAACACCCCTATGCAAAATTCAAACTCAAAACTAAAACCATCGCATTATATTATTTTACTCCTTTCAATGACGCTGTTTAGTGCATGTTCTAATCCAACGAATACTAAAGAAGATTCTAGCAGTCTTAAGAAAAGTGATTCAACCTCAAAGGAGAGTAATTATTGGCTTTATGACGAAAGTGTTAACAAGATGACGTCGACTCTAATATATAATGCGAATGTATTATCAAGAAATACATTGGAGTTTAGATTTCCTTATGATGGAGGAGCAAGAGCGGCAGTGAATATCAGAAATGTGAACAAAGAAAATCAAGTCATACTTGCAGTTACTAAAGGGCAATTTAATATTGAGGACGAGCATATATCTTTATCAGTGAGATTTGACGATAAACCTGCCTTTAAAATCATTGGACGTGCATTTTCAGATGGCAGTTCTGATATGATAATATTGGATTCTACAGATACGATTGTTGAAAACTTGAGAAAATCAGATAAGTTGTTAATTGAAGCTGAATTTTATGGAGATGGTTTTAGAATAATGGAATTTGATATAAGAGGATTTGTTTGGACACATTAATGATAGAGTCTTCTATGATTTGTTGCGAGCCAATTTGTGTGTTGAAGTAACCAGTTCAAATTAATAGAAGAAGTTAAGGATTTATCCGGTGAGATGCCACTTCTACCACCAACAAAAGGATAGAAGAACCTCCTATCCTTTTGTTTTTCACTCTCAGTATTTAAATCAAATGCTTTCAATTTCATCTTCAAAAGTATCTTCATCTGTATTATAGGTCTTCGGGGCCGATTGCTTATTATTCTCTAAGCGATTATAATAATGGTCGTAGTCTTTATATCTACGGTTCCGTTCATCTTCATTGTATCTTCTTTCTCGTTCATCATAATATTCCCGGTTTCTTCGGTCGTCATAATAGCGGCGTTCTCTATCATTATAATAACGGTCGTCACTCCAGCGATGGCAGTGGCTATTACAATCATAGCCATGGCGATGGTAATGGCGCCAGCCTCTTCCTCCTCCTATAATGATGGGTGGCGGTACAACGTATACACGAGGGCTATATCCCCAGGAAAACCCGATTATAGGTGGAGGCACCACAATGCGAGGCACAATTACACGTGGAACAACCCGTACATAGGGTCTATGGTCATACCGATACCTGTGTGCTCGTCGCTGAGCATGAGTTTTGGTGACGAACAGAAAGCAAAGCAGGATGAGAAGAGCAAAGGCGTTACGTTTCATAGTTTCGTTCTTTTTTGTTAATAATGCGCTTGTATGCCTGAAGGTTGCATCAAACTATTTTTAACAAAGACAAACAAACGCCGTATTTCCCCTATGCCGCTAAAATTTTAAATGATGGATTGATTCTTATCACTAAATATTCAGCCAGTAAGTCATTTTCAGAATCAAGGCACGGTTCTTCGGAGCCCAGGCATTTACATAATAACCGGAGATGTTTTCAGCAAAATAGTTGTCAGTATATACCAGAAAAACGTCACTTACAGGTCGGAATCGCCACTGCAGGCGAGAGTTAATATTGATGTTATTCGTTTGCGTGTTATACTGGAAGAATGTACTAAAAAACAGACTCTTTGATACCGCTAATTCGGCACGTGGGCCGAGCAACCAATACTTTACACTATTATAAGGTTCAGGAAGACGGATGTCTGTAAAATTACAATCGACCGTAAAAATTCCGTAAGGCTGAAAACGGTAGGCAATGCTGCTTTCCCAGATAGTAGCGTTACCGTTGTAATATTTCCCTTTACTGAAATCAAAAGTACCGGTGAGGCTGTATCGCTGGCTACTGGTATAACCCATGTTAAAGAATCTCGAACGGTAATTTCCCACAGGTAATTCTGTTACATTTTTATAGGCGTCAGGATTCGGATTATCTGAGGCATTAGTAGGGTCAAAAGCATCAAATAAATGGGTGAATTGCCAGCTATAGGCTATGTAGGCTTCATCACCTGCCGGGCTATTGGCAAATACAAATATATTCGACTCACTATCGAGCAGTTTACCTTTCAGATCAAATACATCAGAGCCTTCTGTCCCAATCCCATAAGCATTAATATATCTGGCGATACTCTTCGACTTTGGGTTTAATATAATGGTTGCAGGGCGGTAGAGCTGCCAGATACCTGTGCGTGGCACAAAGCCAACATCGGCACGATAATTTTCGCCTATTCTCTGCACGCCGAAATTCAGATCTATGTTCGGGTGGTGATAACCCATAAAATGTGCCGCACTGGCAGCATCTTTCTTGCCGTCAGGTGAGAATGACTGGTGATAATAGGTTTCTGCCTCGAACCGACTGTCTTTTGAATAGTAATTAAATTCCAAGCCTCCTACTCTGTTGTACTTTCTATAGCCAGTGGTCTTTTCTTCACTTAAGTTACCGAACAGGTTTTCTTTATCAGTAAAAATGGCTCCGATCGTAGAGCGGTCAAGTATTTTTCTTTGTACGGTTGCCACAGAATAATTGGCTGCCGGCAGATATTTATCGTTACCATAGCTTACTCTTTTGGTCTGCATATTCATGAGGCCAATTCGCCACTTGTCGTTTAACTTACCGCTTAACCGCGCTCCTGCAAGAATAGGCACCTGCTGATTGAGGCCGGTATTCGGATTGCGGGTGATGCCTATACGGCGGGAGAAAAACGGACGGGTATCAGGAAAACCAAAGTTGCCAAAGAGGTCATTGTTTTCAAGAAAAAACTGCCGTCTTTCCGGGAAAAACAATTCAAAGCGACTCAGATTAGTGACCTGTTTGTCCACTTCTACCTGTGAGAAATCCGGGTTAACAGTTAGGTCGAGATTCAGAGAAGGGGTAACAGCAATCTTTGCGTCCAGGCCAATGCCTTTCGGGTAGTCAGCTGAGGTGCTCAATGGGCTTAGGTCTTCTTCATTTCTGGGAAAGTCTTTTTGTGCGGCCAATGAAACATAAGGTATAATGGAGACATTGGCACCGGATTGGGGCGGTTTTTCGTCCCAGATCATCAGACCCGTAAAAGCCAGATTGCTCGGAGCGAAATTACGGGGAACAGGGCTCCAGCTCGACTGCTCGTTTCTTTTCAGAACATTCCGGGTGAAATTCACGCGCCAGGTATTTTGTTCATCAGCTACCTTATAGCGAATGGTTTTGAAGGGAATCGCCATTTCAACTACCCAGTAATCGTCATAATTTCTGACATGAGAATACCACTTATTGTCCCAGAAATTAGAGATTTCTTCTCCGTTAAAAATTAATCCTTCTCGTTGCACACCATAAGGATTGGTAACAAACTGAAAGGCATTTAGCCGATCTTTGAAAGTATCCAGATTAACCGCAAATACATCACTGGTACCGGGTTCAAAATCTCTTTTGAGAGAGGCAATGGTATAGGTGTTTCTGGGTTGGTAGCAAACAGCACCTACATATACAAAATTATCATCGAAGGCAACACGCACCTCTGTTTGCAATTGGGCAAAAGAAGAATCATAGGGGCGGTTAAGAAAAAAACTCTTGGCAACGTCAGCCGTCTTCCATATTTCTTCATCTAAAAGGCCGTCCAACTTAATCGGGACTGTAGATTTTTTTATGTGGATAACGTACTTTTCTTCGTTTGGGATTTTGTTGTCCTGTGCAATCAGGTTCAAGGCACATAAGATTACTCCTAAGGCCATGCATAGTTTTGTCATAAAGCTCAATAATACGGATAGTACTCTTTATACAAAGGTACAGCTAAAAGTGCCAGCTTTCATAAAAATATCATGAAACCACATTTTTAGGCTGTCCTTGCTGAAAGGCAAGAATGTTGTCTACAGTACCTTTCAATAAGGCTTTCCGGGCTTCTACTCCTGCCCAGGCAATATGTGGCGTTATAATGCAATTCTGAGCCTTTAAAAGCGGATTGTTATGTGCTGGGGGTTCGGTCGAAAGTACATCTAAACCCGCCCCGGCAATTTTTCCGGAGTTCAGTGCCCCGGCTAAATCAACTTCATTAATCAAACCTCCGCGCGATGTATTAATTAAAATGGCAGAGGGTTTCATCAGTGCCAGTGAAGCCTGATTGATGAACCCCTGGTTATCCGTCGTGAGTGGGGCATGCAGACTTACAAAGTCACTTTCTTTCAAAAGCTTTTCAACTTCACACAACTCTACTCCTTCCATCCCGCCACGGCTTAAGTCTCTTTTATTGGCCAGCACCTTCATGCCAAATCCTAATGCGATGGCCGCTACTTTTTTACCTATATCACCCAAACCAATGATACCTAAAGTTTTGCCTTCCAGTTCAATCAGCGGAGCATGATAAAAACACCAGTCGACCGACGACGGCCATGTCTGGTCAATATTGTGAGCATGTGCTGCTACCCGGTTAGTAAAACTCAGCATCAATGCAAAAACAAGTTGTGCTACAGAGGCAGAACTATAGCCCCGCACATTAGTAACTATTACTCCGTGTTCTTTCGCAGCGGCTACGTCAACAATATTATAGCCTGTTGCAGTAACACCAATATATTTAAGATTAGGTAGCTCGCTGATGATTTCGCGTGTCAGTGCGCATTTATTTGTCAGGATAACTTCGGCGTCTTTGGCACGTTCAATGATTTGCTCTTTTGGTGTGCGGTCGTAGAGGGTAACATCTCCCAAATTATTCAGAAGAGATAAATCCAGATCTCCTAATGAATTGATCGTGTAGGCATCAAGATATATTATTTTCATGGGCTTCTTTAAGGGTTGAATAGTTTCATGCCAGGGCTTTAGAGCTTAGGCAAGTAAATTGAGAATGTCTTCTTTCGATAATGCCTTCATGAAGGTTTCTTCGGTGGTAATCAGGTTATCGAACAATTTCCTTTTGTTTTGCTGTAAGGCGAGAATTTTTTCTTCTACCGAATTACGCGTAATAAATTTATAAGTAAAGACGGTGTTCTGCTGGCCGATTCTATGCGCTCTATCGACCGCCTGCGCTTCGATAGCCGGATTCCACCAGGGGTCGAGCAGAAAAACATATTCTGCAGCGGTGAGGTTAAGGCCCAGGCCACCTGCTTTCAATGAAATCAGAAATATCTTAATGCTTTCGTCGGTTTGAAAACGGTCCACTTGTTCCTGCCGGTTAATGGTAGAACCATCGAGATAGCAATACGGAATGTTGTTTTCTTCCAGATAACGTCTGAAAATAGCCAGATGCTTTACGAACTGGCTAAAGACCAGCACCTTATGGTTTTCTTCTATAATGGTCTCTAATTTCTGCAGCACTTCTTCATCTTTACCCGAATTCCCCTCATAGTTTTCATCAATCATTACCGGGTTATTGGCTAGTTGCCTTAGTTTGGTTAAACCCTGCAATACAACCATTTGAGATTTCGCAAGCCCATCCTGTTCTATCTGTTCTAAAATAATGTTGCGGTAGTATGATTTAGCTTCTTCATAAGCTTTCTCCTGCTCTTCAGTCATGTCGCAATAATGCACGCTTTCAACTTTTGGTGGTAGCTCAGTAGCTACCTGCGACTTATGCCTGCGCAACATGAAAGGTTTTATAAGGCTGTATAAGTGTCTGATCTGCTTTTCATCCTGATGTTTCTCAATCGGTATCTGATACTCATTCTTGAAAAAGTGTTGTGTACCCAGCAAACCCGGATTAATGAAGGTCATTTGTGTCCACAAGTCCATCGTACTGTTTTCCAGCGGAGTCCCCGTCAGAATCAATCGATTGGCACTGTTCAATTGCATAACAGCTTTTGAAATATATGATGTCGGATTTTTAATAGACTGCGACTCATCGAGTATTACGTAATGAAAACGGTAATCTTTCAGGAGTTCGATATCGAGCCGCGCAATGCCGTAAGAGGTTAGAATCAAATCATAATTGTCAAATTGTTCTGTGTTTTTCTCTCGATAAGTACCGGTATAAACAAAAGCCTTCAGGTCTGGCGTAAACTTTTCAATTTCTTTCAGCCAGTTATACACCAACGAAGTAGGCATTATCAGCAAACTTGGATGTTGCGCCAACCCCATCTCTTTCTGTGACTGCAAAAATGCCAGGGTCTGAATGGTTTTCCCCAGACCCATGTCGTCCGCAAGACAACCCCCAAACTTGTATTCTGACAGGAAGCGAAGCCAGTCGTATCCTGCTTTCTGATAGGGTCGCAAGGTTGCTAACAGCCGCTGTGGGGTGTCGTATTGGTTTATCTTTTCAAAATCGCGGAGTTTTTCCAGTTTTCGGGTAATAACAGAGTGCGCCAGCCCTTCGTTGGTGAGGTCTTGTACCAGTACCAGATGATGTTTTTTCAGAATTACCTCGTCATCAATGCTTCTTTCCACAAAACTGAACAGTTCCGAATAGCGTGTAAACCATTCTTCCGGAATAACAGCTATTTGACCGTTAGGCAAAACAAACTCCCGTTTATTGGCCATAATCAGGTTTCGGAGTTTCAGAAATGGTATCTCAAATTCACCGAACTTTACTTTTGCCTGAATATCGAACCAGTCGTTTTTTTCTTCGATGTTTATCTCAATGGCCGAATACCCCAGAAAATACTGTTTCTGGCTCAGACTGTTTTCGTCTTGTTTTACCTCAAAGTTGTTCTCCTCTAATAGCTGCGCATTTTTTTGAAGCCACGAAAACGCTTGCGGTTTCGGGAATGACATCCGTCCCTGGCGCAAATCGAGTCCCCAGTCTTTCAATATTGTTATTCGCTGACGTTCAAAGGCTAAATCGCGTTTTACTTTATGGAAAATCCAGTCGTTTCCGTTCTTTTCTACATTCACATATGCTTCGGCCGAGAAACTATCGAACCTGAAAGTATAGTTACCATACTGAAAGGCCAGGTCAAAAACTATCTTGCTTTCTTTTTCCTCTTTTTCTTCTTCATCCTGATCAAACAAAGACGCCAATACTTTCTGGTTACTGTTTACTACCTCACTAATAGTCAGTATCGGTTTAGAAGTATGCCGCTCAAAACGTATTTCAAAGCCTTGTGCAAACACATCAAACTGTGCAATCAGCGGAGCAATGAATTTCTGGTAATAGGTGTCTTCAATATTACGGGGAATAATAATGTGGTTCTTGTTCAGAAAAGGCCGTAGTTTTTTGCCGTCTATCTGCTTTTCAAAATGATACAATTTATCATCAATTAGCAGCCATGCGGGTTCTTCACATAAAACACTGGCATTCTTAAACTGGAAATGTACTCTTTCGCCCTGATGCTTGATAGTAGGGAAATAATGGGTGTTTTCTTCGTTTCTTACAAAATTAAAGTAGACACGAGCGCCTTCGGGTATCATCTTCACTTCTTTCCAGGTCGGCTCCCCGTCAGTACCCATAATAAAAACCGGCTTTGCTAACAGTTTTTGCAGAATCTGGGCACGGTGTTTCTCCATGTAACTGTGAATGGTCTCCTGTAGCAGTTTATCGCCTTTTTCGGCGTCAAATACTTTCAGGAAAAAATCAAGCGAACTTATTTTACGTGTATTGAATTTCTTTAAAACAGTTTCCTGCTGAATGGCGTCTATGAGTTTTACCAGCTCAAAATCGGTTGAATCCAGTCGCTCGGCAAATTCACGGATATTTTTAGAAGATACGTTCTGATTCTGCAGGGTCAGCTCTCCTTTTCCATTAAGTTGAATGATGAAAGATTCAAACAGAAATCCCAGATACTCATGTTCAAACAATGAATATACGATTTGAAAAGGTTGTTGAGTAGATACTTTCATATTTACAAAATAGGACGCCCTGCCAGTTGGGTGCTTGGGAGAAACTTTTCTTATCTGTGTCATGGCATGGACTTTGGTCATTCTACAAACTACAAAAATGATTATAGATTAGGTGATTTGCAAGGAAAGTAGGAGATTAAAAAAAGTAGCAACACGACGAATCATGCTGCTACGGGTAAAGGGAAGAAAGATGAGGTTGTTTCTTAAATGCCTGTATAACTAAACGGAGAGATGCGACGTAATTCGTATTTTACTTTTTCGCCCACATCGAGTGTGTCGATAAACTCCTTTATTTTCTTTTCGGTTATTTTCTCATTGGTACGTGTCAGCGATTTAAGCGCCTCATAAGGTTTCGGGAAGCCCTCTCTTCGCAGTATGGTCTGAATACCCTCGGCTACTACTGCCCAGTTATCTTCCAGATCCTGGTCGATAGCTTCACGGTTAAGTTCCAGTTTATCAAGTCCTTTCAGAAGCGATTTCAAGGCAATAACTGTATGTGCCAGCGGTACACCCAGGTTTCTTAAAACGGTAGAATCGGTCAGGTCTCTTTGCAGGCGCGATATCGGTAATTTGGCCGCGAAATGCTCAAAAATGGCATTAGCAAATCCTAAATTACCCTCGGCATTTTCAAAATCAATAGGATTTACCTTGTGAGGCATGGCAGAAGACCCGATTTCACCGGCTTTTATTTTCTGCTTGAAGTAATTCATGGATACGTAGGTCCACACATCGCGTGAGAAATCTATCAGAATGTTGTTAATCCGTTTGATGTTGTCGCTCATCGCAGCTAACATATCGTAATGTTCGATCTGCGTGGTTTTCTGGCTGCGGTACAAGCCCAGCTGCTTATTTACAAAGGTGTTGCCGAACTCAACCCAATCGGTTTGCGGATAAGCCACAAAATGGGCATTGAAATTGCCGGTAGCACCACCAAACTTGGCCGAATAAGGAATGGTTTTCAATAAATCCAGTTGCTTTTCAAGGCGTTCGCAGAAAACAAGTATTTCTTTACCTAATCTGGTTGGAGAAGCGGGCTGTCCGTGTGTATGCGCCAACAGCGCAATGTCATTCCACTGTTCAGCCAGAAAATGCAGTTTCTCCACTACCTGTGTAAAAACCGGCAGTATGTTGGTATCGATAGCCTCTTTTAATGAAAGCGGGATGGCGGTATTGTTAATGTCTTGCGAGGTAAGACCAAAATGAATAAATTCTGAATACTGACTGATATTAAGCCTTTCGAATGCTTCTTTTATAAAGTACTCCACCGCTTTTACATCATGATTGGTGGTTTTCTCAATCTCTTTTATTTTGAGCGCATCTTCTTCAGAAAAGTTCTCATAAATAGCTCTTAAATCTTTATAGAGTGATTTCTGAAAGGTAGATAGTTGAGGTAATGGTAACTCAACCAAAGCAATAAAATATTCAATTTCAACCCGCACACGGTAATAAATCAACCCAAATTCTGAAAAATACTTCGCTAAATCTTCCACTTGTTTGCGGTAACGACCGTCAACAGGAGAGATAGCAGAAAGAGAATTTAAAATCATAAATATAAAATTTAACTGTAGCCAATCTTCTAATGGCAGAGATTATCAAAGGTTAAGATTGCTACAACAATAGTAGTGCATTTTAATGTGCGTATAAAGCCGGGCGAGGCTCATAACTAAGTGTAAAGGTACTGAAAGATATGGGGTATTCAATCGATATAACCAATGTAAACTAAAAATCAAATAAATGATACCATTTGCATTTCAATTTACCGGCCACTGTATTTTGTTTAATCGCTTACAAATTTAATGCTTAAATGGTAACGGAATCATTGTTCTATCAAAAAAAAAATTAAATTGCTACACTTTTCAACCTAATTCAACAAAACCTGATTAATGGAAACCTCTAACTTTATCGGAGAGCTCGTCGGTACCCTCGTGCTGATTCTTCTGGGCAATGGTGTAGTTGCCAATGTATTATTAAAAGGCTCAAAAGGTGAAAACGCCGGCTGGATAGCTATCACTGCAGGCTGGGCTTTCGGTGTTATGTCCGGCATTTTTGTGGCTCAGAAATTCGGCAGCTCTGCTGCGCACCTGAACCCGGCGGTTACAGTAGCGATGGCCGTAAAGACAGGCGACTGGTCGAACGTAGTGCCTTTTATTTCAGCACAGATTATAGGCGCCTTTTTAGGAGCGGTTCTGGTATGGTTAGCCTATTTGCCACATTGGAGCATCACAGAAGATAAAGGCGCTAAGCTGGGCATTTTTGCTACTGCCCCGGCTATCAGGCATACAACAGGAAATATTATTGCAGAGATAATTGGCACAATTGTATTAATTATAGCGTCATCATCATTTTATAGCACGCCTGATTCAGGCTATGGGCCGTTATTGGTTGGTTTTCTGGTGTGGTCTATAGGGTTGTCTTTAGGAGGGCCAACCGGCTATGCCATTAACCCTGCACGAGACATAGGCCCCCGCATAGCCCATGCTATTTTGCCGATTCCGGGAAAAGGAACCAATGACTGGGGCTATGCCTGGATTCCGATATTAGGCCCCGTGGTAGGGGGTGTTATAGCCGCCTTAATTCTGAATGCCTTTCACCTGTAGCCGGGCATAAATAATTTTCATGGTTTGAGGGGCGCATATAAACTTTTGCAGATAATATTCGTTTAAGTAGTAAAGCAGTTCTTGCAAAATAGAATTGTTCTGTTTAAATTTAAGAAACCAAAATCATTCTGGAAATGATATTGGATTATCAATTCGCCCAGCAATCAAGAACTGATTTGAGGGAGCTCAAAGAGCTTGTGAGGCACGGAGAAAACAAGCATATTGAGTTTAAGCTTAAAACTAATCATCCAGAAAAAATCATCCGTGAGGTAGTTGCTTTCGCTAATTCAGCCGGAGGTCGGCTCATTATCGGTGTCGGTGATGATAAAAGTATTAAAGGGCTCAAGTTTGCCGAAGAAGACGAGTTTATTCTGCGAAGAGCCATTGAACGGCATATTTATCCGGCTATTGAGTATGACGTGAAACACGTGCTGGTTGAAGGAGACAGGGAAGTACTGATATTTAATATACCGAAAAGCCCTTTCAAACCACATTATGTAGATCTTGACGGAATAATAGAGAATCGTCGGGCATATGTGAGAGTAGAAGATCGATCCGTACAGGCCAGTCGAGAAATGAGGGAGATTCTGAAAGGAGAGCGCAAAGGACTGAATATCAGATTTCATTATGGGGATAAGGAAAGAACACTGATGAAGTATCTGGCAGATAACAAGCATATTACCGTTGATACGTATGCGAGCATTGCCAATATTCCCCGTAAAATAGCGTCCAGAACACTAGTCGTACTTGTGCTGGCCAATGTTATAAAAGTACAACCGCACGAAGTTCAGGATTTTTTTATTGCAGCTTAGAAATACACCATATTGAGGCCGGGAATGTAGCATTTCCGGCTTTTTTATGGACAGTCTACCATTATGTACCTTGATCCAGCCTTCGAAACGAAGAAAATAGAATAAAGCAACAAGAATTTAGTATAATTTTTATAAAAGAATATAACAAGTTCGGAATCAATTTTATAACTTTGCAGTCCGAAAATTCGCGGACATTACGAAAAATTTAATAAAATATCCGATTGCCTGATTGATTCTGATTTCAGTCAATCAAACATTGGTTCTAAAAAATGGCGAAAAAAGACAAAACAGGAATTGAGATTCTTGAAAACGCAGATGCATTGAAGCAAGAGTTTGGGAAAGCAGAAGGCTTTTTGAAAAAGAATCAGGCACTGCTTACCTATGTAAGTGCAGGTATTCTGGCTATCGTACTTGGTGTTGTAGGATACAATTACTGGTCTAAATCTCAGGACGAAGAAGCACAGGTTGCCTTGTTTAATGCAGTTCATGCTTTTGAAGCTGATTCTTTGAAACAAGCACTTAATGGCACAGGTGGTAACGAAGGTTTGCTAAGTATAGCTGAAAATTATGGCTCTACCGATGCCGGCAATCTGGCCAATTTCTATGCAGGTGCTGTTTTTGTGAAACAAGGTAAATATGATGAGGCTATTGAGCACCTGAAAAAATTCAGCTCGAGTGACTTGCTTATCCAGGGTCGTGCTTATGCCTTGATTGGAGATGCATACATGGAGAAAAAGAATACCGATGATGCCATTAGTTACTATAAAAAAGCAGCCGATTACAAACCTAATAAATATTTCACACCGGGATATTTAATGAAATTAGCGGCAGCTTATGAAACAGCAAAAGATAATAAGTCAGCAATTGACGCTTATGCCCAACTTCAGGAGAAATTTCCGGAGTCAGTAGAAGTAACCAATGCGAAGAAATATAAGTCCAAACTCGAAGGCGCAGTCGGCGAGTAAAATTTGGTTATTGTTCATAATCAAAGGGATGAGCCGAATCAGGTTTATCCCTTTTTTAATAATTAATGTATCTGTTTATCAAGTATATTTAACAGTATGTCGTCAGCAAATAAAAATCTTAGCACATTCAGTACCACAGGCCTGCCTGATGTGAGCAACAAAAAATTTGCCATTATTGTAGCCGAATGGAATAGTGAAATAACAGAGGCACTTTTTGAAGGAGCTTATCAGACCTTGCTTGACAATGGTGTAAAAGCTGAGCATATCACAAGAGCAAATGTACCCGGCAGTTATGAATTAAGCTTTGGCTCGCAGATATTTGCACAAAAACCGGAAATAGATGCGGTAATTGCCCTTGGGTGTGTGATACAGGGAGAAACCAAGCATAACGATTATATTAATCATGCCGTGGCCGGTGGGCTTACCGATGTTGCATTGAAATATAACAAACCTGTTATTTTTGGGGTATTAACCCCCAATAATCAACAGCAGGCATTAGACCGCGCAGGCGGAATACATGGCAACAAAGGTGATGAGGCGGCAATTACGGCTATTAAGATGTTAGGATTACAATAAGGAAATGTCGAAAATAGTTCTCGAAACATTCATACATTCAACTCCTGAAATCTGTTACGATTTGTCTTTGAGTGTGGATTTGCATCAGCTTTCAACAGCCCAAACAAAAGAGCATGTTGTAGATGGTGTTAGAAATGGGATTATGCAGCTTGGAGAGAGTGTTACATGGAGAGCAAAGCATTTTGGTCTTTGGTTAGAACTAAACAGTAAAATTACGGAAGCCAGTAGACCTGAGTATTTTGTAGATGAAATGCAAAAAGGGCCATTTAAGTCATTAAGGCATGAGCATCATTATATAAAAGCCAATAATGGCGTTTTGATGAAAGATATTTTTATGTTTGAATCACCACTTGGTTTCCTGGGTAAAATAGCCAATTCCTTAGTGCTTGAAAATTACTTAAAGAAGTTTCTGGTAGAAAGGAATCGATGTATTAAAGAAACGGCGGAATCGGGTAGGTGGAGAGAAATATTAGGTAATTAATAAGAATAATTATTTCATATATAGTAAAACAAAACCAGAACCACAAAAAATGCAAGTTTGGAAATTTGGCGGTACATCCGTAGGGAAACCGGAGCGCATGCACTCTATTCGTACACTGATTACAGAAGATAGTCAGCGTAAGATTGTTGTTTTATCAGCCCTTTCAGGCACAACAAACGCTCTTATCTCTATCGGTGAATCTCTGAAGGCAAATAACGATACCGAAGCCATCGAAAAAATAGATGCCCTCTATGCGCATTATCAGGCTTTTATTAAAGATTTATATAAAACCGACGCAGGCTATAATGCAGGCAAAGCGATTGTAGATAAAGAGTTTAACTTTATCCGGTCGCTGGTAAATATCAAACCTTTTACATTAAAGCAGGAGAAGGAAATTGTGGCAGAAGGAGAATTGCTTTCAACACAGATGTTTGAGGCCTATCTGAAAGAAGAAGGTGTAAACTCTGCGTTATTGCCTGCCTTAGATTTCATGCTGATTGATGCCGACAACGAGCCTGTATTAAGTTTTACGGAGGATAAGCTAACGGCCATGCTTACGCAATTGTCTGATACCGGAATATTCATTACCCAGGGATTCATCTGCCGTAATCCTCGCGGTGAAGTTGATAACCTGAAACGCGGAGGTTCTGACTATACTGCTTCACTAATTGGGGGAGCCATTAGTGCAGAAGAAATTCAGATATGGACAGACATTGACGGCATGCACAACAATGATCCCCGTATCGTCAAGAGAACTTTCCCTGTGCGTGAACTGACATTTGAAGAAGCCGCGGAGTTGGCTTATTTCGGAGCAAAAATTTTACATCCAAATACCATCACACCTGCAAAAATGAGAGGAGTACCCGTGCGTTTGAAAAACACTATGGAGCCAAAGGCATTTGGCACAGTGATAGCGCATAACACAACAGAGTCTGAAATTAAAGCCATTGCAGCCAAAGACGGCATTACGGCTATTTATATTCACTCCACTCGTATGCTGAATGCCTACGGGTTTTTAACCAAAGTGTTTGAGGTTTTCGAGAAATATAAAACACCGGTCGATATGATTACAACTTCCGAAGTGTCGGTAGCTGTAACAATAGACAATTCTGAAAATCTGGACAAAATTAGTGAGGCCCTTAGCCAGATAGCCGATCTGGAAGAGCACGACCGCAACCAGACGATTATCTGTATTGTGGGTGATTTCAAGGCAGATAAGGCAGGTGTTGCCCTGAAGGTGTTAGATGCAATGAAAAACATACCTATCAGAATGATTGCCTATGGAGCTTCGGAGCACAACATTTCTTTGTTGGTTGATACCAAAGACAAAGAATCAGCCCTGAATGCTTTAAACGAAGGTTTATTTACTTTTGAATGATACTATAGAAGGCCATAAGATTTTATCTATGGCCTAATTACCAAGAATATTATGTTACAACTCAATTATATAAAAGAAAACAAACAGGCTACTATCGACGGTCTGAAGCGTAAGTATCTTAAAAATGCTGAAGAAACTGTAGAAACACTGTTGGGCATTGACCAGAAACGTCGTGAAACCCAGGCAGAACTGGATGGCACGCTGGCAAAGTCAAACGCATTGGCGAAAGAGATAGGCGGTTTAATGAAAGAGGGTAAAAAAGAGGCTGCAGAAGCCGCTAAAGCCCAAACAGCCGAATTAAAAGCGCAATCAAAAGTATTGGAAGAAGACCTGAAAGGTCTGGAAGCTGAACTGTATGAAGTATTGGTAACATTACCGAATCTACCTCATGTCAGTGTACCTGAAGGGCGTACACCAGAAGAGAATGTGAACATATTTGAGGAAGGTGCAATACCTGAGCTGCCCGAAACAGCACAACCGCATTGGGAGTTAATCAAACAATACAACATTATTGATTTTGATTTAGGCAATAAAATTACCGGAGCCGGATTCCCGGTCTATAAAGGCAAAGGGGCAAGGATACAACGTGCCATGATCAATTTCTTTCTGGACGAAGCGCTGGCAGCAGGTTATGGTGAAATTCAACCGCCGATTCTCATTAATAAAGACTCAGGTTTTGGAACAGGACAGCTACCTGATAAAGAAGGACAGATGTACCACGCCACTGCCGATGATTTATATCTGATTCCGACTGCCGAAGTACCCATCACGAACATTTATCGCGATGTAATCCTGTCAGAAAATGAGCTGCCCGTTAAAAACGTAGGTTATACGCCATGCTTCCGTCGTGAAGCCGGTAGCTGGGGTGCACACGTAAGAGGTCTGAATCGTTTACACCAGTTCGATAAAGTTGAAATAGTGCAGATACGCAAACCGGAAGAGTCGTATCAGGCACTGGATGAAATGGTAGAACACGTGAAAGGCTTGCTGAATAAACTCGAACTGCCGTATCGTATTCTTCGTTTGTGTGGCGGTGATATGAGCTTCACCTCGGCTTTGACATTCGATTTTGAGGTATACTCTGCCGCACAAAAAAGATGGCTGGAGTGTAGCTCAGTATCAAACTTTGAGGCGTATCAAGCCAATCGCTTGAAGCTGCGCTACAAGGTAGACGGCAAAACACAGTTGCTGCATACACTGAACGGATCTGCTTTGGCATTGCCTCGTATATTGGCAGCAATTCTGGAAAATAATCAGACACCCGAGGGTATCAGGATTCCAAAAGTGCTGGTGCCTTACTGCGGTTTTGATATAATTAATTGAGGTAATCAATAACTTATACAGAGAAATGCGAGGTTATTTACCTCGCATTTTTTATTGGTCTTTAAGTGCTGACAATGCTTTTTAGTCTTTAGGTGCAGCACTTATATGTTGCTACATAATTTGAACTATTCTTTAAATGGGGTAGTTTAATTATTAAAAATAAATAGTGAAATGACAAATAAACCCATTCAAATAGATATAGTCTCAGACGTTGCCTGTCCTTGGTGTTATATAGGTAAAAAACATCTCGAAGAGGCCTTGGCTGGTTTCGAAAATCAGGAGTTTAATATTACTTGGCACCCCTTTCAGTTAGACCCTACCATTCCGGCAGAGGGTCTCTCTCGTGAAGAATACTTTATTAACAAATTCGGGAGTGCCGAGCGCATTCAGCAAATGCACGAGAGAGTAGAAGGTGTAGGAGCTAAAGCAGGCATTCAGTTTGAGTTCGAGAAAATGCCAAAGGTAATCAATACCATACCCTTGCATAAAATATTGCACATAGCACGTGAAGAAGGGACACAAAACGCCTTAGAAGAACGTCTTTTTAAAGCCTATTTTACTGATGGCGTTGATTTCTCCGAAAAAGAAAATGTCCTTGCTTTCATGGAAGATTTTGGTTGGAGCCGTGAAAAAACCGAGGGGATTCTTGCTGACGACCAGATTGCCTATTGGGTAACACAGGAAATCAAACATTTTCAGAACCTGGGTGTTTCGGGAGTACCATTTTTTATACTGAATAACAAATATGGTTTAAGCGGTGCCCAACCGGCCACGGTTTTTAAAGATGCTCTGGAAAAAGTAGCGGAAGAAATGAAACCTGTTGAAGTAAGCGGTGATGCCTGCGAAATAGGTGGAGAAAATTGTTAGGATTGTATTAAATAAACAGAGAGGGGGGTTAATTTAACCCCCCTCTCTGTTTATCTGATTGATTTTATGGTAAATATAAAATCTATTACCAGATTCTGACTCTCTTTTCCGGAGTGCGATACATCTTATCACCCGGCTTTATATTAAATGCTTCGTAGAACTCATCAATATTTACTACCGGGCCATTTACACGAAGGAAACCCGGTGCATGTACGTCAGTCATGATTCGATTGGCCAGAGCTTCATCCCGCGTGTGTCCCATCCATGCCAGCGCATAGCCTAAGAAAAATCTTTGTAGAGGTGTGAAACCATTGATTTTCTTACCCGATTTATACTGCTCAGTTTTCTTAAAAGCCTCCAATCCTAATATCACGCCCCCCAAATCGGCAATGTTTTCACCCTGTGTGGCTTCTCCTCTTACATGAAGGGAGTCTAGCACCACATAGTTATCAAACTGCTCAATAATTCCTTTGGCTCTTTTGTTATATTCATCGCTATCCTTTTTCGTCCACCAATCTCTCAGATTCCCCTTTTCATCAAATTGCCGGCCCTGATCATCAAACCCATGTGTAATTTCGTGGCCTATGGTCGAACCACCGGCATAAGCGTAAATGATGGCGTCGTCCAGTTGCTCATCGCTAAAGCCTGCCACAAAGAAAATGGCTGCCGGTAATACAATTTCATTGTTTGACGGATTATAATAAGCATTATAAGTTTGTGGGGTCATTCCCCATTCCGTTTTGTCAACAGGCTTACCGATTTTATTGACGCCGTATTCATACCACCATTGGTTGGCTCTTATAATGTTTTGTACATACGAGTCACGCTTGATGTCGAGTTTTGAAAAATCTTTCCATTTGTCAGGATAACTCACTTTTGGAGTTACTGTCGATAGTTTCAGTAAAGCCTTTTGCTTGGTACTGTCCGACATCCAATCCAATTTTTCAATCCGCTCTTTATAAGTGCTGAAAATATTCTTCACCAGCTCTTCATAGCGTTTTTTGGTTTTTTCAGAATAATAGTTCTTCACAAAGAGCTGCCCTAAAGCATCACCCAGTAAATTTTCTTCTGAATCCAGAACTCTTTTCCAGCGTGGTTTCATTTCTTTCACCCCACGTAATACGGTTCTGTAAAAATAAAAATCTTCTTTGGCAAAAGGGCTGTTCAGTTCACTGGCAAAATTGCTTATGAAATTCCATGTAAGGTAGGCTTTCCAATTATCAACAGGGGTTGTAGTAAGGAGTTTATTAATGGCAGTATAAAATTCCGGCTGACCTACAATAGCGCTTTTTACATGCAGCATTTTCATGTCGCTCAACAATTTGCTGAATTTCATTGCCGGAGCGAGCTTATCGAGCGCGGCCAAATCCATTTTGTTATAGTTTTTATAGGGGTCTCTTAAGTCTTCAATCTTGCGAGAGTTTTTTGCCAGAGTTTCTTCCAATGCATATACATTAGCAGCGTTTTTGGTGGCAATTACCTCATCGTTACCCAATAGTTTAAACATACGTTGCAGATGGGCCTTATATTCTTTCCGGATGTTGGTATTCCGGCTGTCGGTATTAAAATAGTAGTCTCTGTCTGGCAAACCGATACCTCCCTGATAAAGATGCAATGCCTGCTCTTCACTATTTTTCTCATCCTGAAAAACGTAATTGCTGAATAGTACCCCAATTCCATAGGTTTGCTGAAGCGCGATTTCAGCTAATACGCCGTCAATGTCTTTAATAGCGGCAATACGGTCTAAATCAGGCTTTACAGGGCTTATTCCCTGTTTTTCTATGCCAAGGCTATCCATGCCCGTAAACCAGAAATCACCAATCTTCTGCTCATTAGAACCTGCACTACCAGATTTTTTAGCTGATTCTTCACTGATATTTCTTAGTCTTTTGTAGGTCTCTTCCTGTACCAGACTGCCAATTCCCCAGCCGCTTTCAGACGCCGGAATCGGATTGTTTTTTATCCATGTACCTACGGCATATTTAAAGAAATCATCACCGGGTGATACGGTAGTATCTGCCACTTCGGCTAGTATATCTCTTTGAGCAGATTCAGAAGATTTTGACTGACAGGATGACAAGTAAATACCTGCAATCAATAGAACGCCTGATATAAAACCTTTAGATGCGGTCATAGTGTTTATAAAATTTAAAAAGGCATGATATAAATGATTTCGAAATTAGGGAAGATTTCTTGAAAAAGCAGCTATCTGTTTAAATAAACGATAAAACCATCTGTTTGCAAAAATGATAGTGGAGGAATACACTTTGAAAATCATTCATGAATAACCGGGATTTAATAGCACGATTTATTTGTTTAAATAAAAATAGAACGGCTTTTCTGCTACAAAAGGTTTTGTTTTTTGAAGGGCTTTCCTCGCCTTGTCGTAAACAAAAAGGATTTTGCAGATAAGCTATTTTGTCTAATTTTGCATCAAAATTTATATAAACCAGAAAATCATAGATTATGGCACAGTATGATGTTGTTGTACTTGGGAGTGGGCCCGGCGGTTATGTAACTGCTATTCGGGCTTCACAATTAGGCATGAAAACTGCCATTGTTGAGAAAGAAAACCTGGGAGGTATCTGCCTTAACTGGGGTTGTATTCCAACAAAGGCTTTGTTGAAGTCGGCTCAGGTTTATGAATATATTAAGCATGCAAAAGATTACGGTATTGAAGTAGGAGAAGCGAATGCCAATTTCGAAGCAGTTATCAAACGTTCTCGCGGAGTAGCGGAAGGCATGAGCAAAGGGGTTCAGTTTCTGATGAAAAAAAATAAGATTGATGTGATCTATGGTTTTGGTAAAGTTAAGCCCGGCAAAAAGGTTGAAGTTACTGATGCAGAAGGTAAAAAATCAGAAATTGAAGGTAAACATATTATTGTTGCTACAGGCGCAAGAGCCAGACAATTGCCTAATGTACCGATTGATGGCAAAAAAGTAATAGAATACCGCAAGGCGATGAGCCTTGAGAAAAAACCTGAATCGCTGTTGGTGATTGGTTCGGGGGCTATCGGGGTAGAATTCGCTTATGTTTATGCAAGCATGGGTACTAAGGTAACTATTGTAGAGTTTTTGCCGAACATTGTTCCGGTTGAAGATGAAGACATCTCGAAAGAACTGGCAAAGGCTTACAAAAAAGCGGGTATTGAAATCTTTACAAATTCAAGTGTTGAAAAAGTAGATACCAGTGGTAACGGATGTGTGTCGACCGTGAAAACGCCAACCGGAGAGATTAAAATTGAAACAGATCTGGTTCTTTCGGCAGCAGGTATAGTAGCCAATATCGAGAACATCGGTCTGGAAGAAGTGGGCATTGCTACCGACAGAGGTAAAATAACAGTAAACCAATGGTCTGAAACGAACGTACCTGGCTATTATGCCATTGGTGACGTAGCTCCGGGGCCTGCTCTGGCACACAAAGCCTCAGCAGAAGGTATTATCTGTGTTGAGAAAATCGCAGGGCATCACCCACAGCCAATCGACTACAAAAATATTCCGGGCTGTACTTACTGTACTCCTGAAATCGCGTCAGTAGGTTATACCGAAAAAGCGGCTAAAGAAGCAGGATACGAAATTAAAGTGGGTAAATTCCCGTTCTCGGCATCTGGTAAAGCAAAAGCTGCCGGTAGTCCTGAAGGTTTCGTAAAAGTGATTTTTGATGCCAAATACGGCGAGTGGTTAGGTTGCCACATGATTGGCGCCAATGTAACCGAACTAATTGGTGAAGCAGTTGTGGCCCGTAAACTGGAAACAACCGGCATGGAAATCATCAAGTCGGTTCACCCGCACCCTACCATGTCAGAAGCTATTATGGAAGCCGCAGCCGCAGCTTATGGTGAGGTAATACACTTGTAAAGAATAAATGACCGACTAGGCTTAAAGAAGCGCTTACATTTAGTTGTAAGTGCTTTTTTTATGTCGGTATTGATGGTGGTTCCTAATTTTTATTTATAAATTGTTTATTGTAACATGAGTTTTGTTAAGTAAATATCCTCAACTTGAAACATTGGGTGTGCTTTTTTTAATTATTACTGGTTTTTTTACCATATTGTCATACAAAACTCTCTAAATCTATACTTATTAAACTTTAATACGATTTCAAATTGAAAAAACGAAGTGATTTAAAATCACGGCCTTTTTTAGGCGATATAGAAAGGTTTTCGAAGTGGAAACTTTAAGAAATGGAATTTACATCGGAAGAAGATAAATACAATTATGCTGAACAATTATTGAACAAATATGCACGGGCAAAGTTAGTAATTACTAGCAGGATTCATTGCCTCAATAGCTGTGGACAACCTGTAATATTCATAGAAGATATGAATCAGACTGAAACCAGTTATTGCAGGCTTGAGGGATTAAGAGAGTTGTTCAATAGAATTAACTACAATCAGGGGATATTAACTTCTGACTTTGTTTTCTCTGAGAAAAAGATAAGCAAAAAAGTACTATTAAAAACAAAAACCACCACCAACAATTAAAGGAGAGATTAATAGAATCTTGCCTTGATTTTATGAATAACTGACCATGAATGTTCTTTGGATAACCAACACAATTTTTCCTGAACCGAGTAAATACTTAAATATGTCCCCTCCCATTATATGTGGATGGATGTATGGTTTAGCAGACGCACTTACCGACCAAAATATAAAGTTATCTGTCGCAACTATTTATAAAGGCTCTGAACTGAAGAAAATAGAAGTTAACAATATAATATACTACTTACTTCCATTAAAAGGGGAGAAAACCAAAAAATTAGAACCTTTATGGAAACAGGTCGTATCGGAATGTAAGCCTGAAATTATTCATATTCATGGTACTGAGTGTGCCTTTGGAATGGCTTGTATAAAAAGCAATCCTGAACAAAAATATGTTATATCTATTCAGGCGTTGGTATCAATCCTTGCCCGATGCTATTACACAGGCCTTAGTTTTAAACAGATTTTGTGGAATATTACTTTCAGAGATATAATTAAACTTGATACTATCTGGAATCAAAGAAATTATTTCTATAAGAAAGGATTAATAGAAAAAGAGTACTTAAGAAAAGTACGCCACGTCATAGGAAGAACCAATTGGGATTATAGTCATAGCTTGGCGGTTAATCCTGACATTGAATATCATTTCTGTAATGAATGTCTTAGACATAGTTTTTATACAGCTCAAAAATGGGATATTCACCAATGTGAACGATATACTGTTTTCTTAAGCCAGGCTGGTTATACTATAAAAGGGTTACACAAATTTATAGCCGCTGTAAGTCTCCTGATCAATTATTTCCCGAATTTGAAAGTATATGTTGGAGGACATCCTCTTACTAAAATTGATACCCTTAGTGCCAGAATAAGATTAAATGGATATGGAAAAATTATAAGGGGTTTACTTAAGAAGAATAAATTAACCAATCATTTTGTGTTTTTAGGGGCTTTGAACGAACACCGGATGATTGTTCAATACCAAAAAGCACATGTTTTTGTATGTCCATCGGTCGTTGAAAATAGTCCGAATTCATTAGGAGAAGCACAAATAATTGGCACGCCTTGTGTGGCTTCTTATGTTGGAGGGATATCGGATATGATAGAGCACGGCGAATCCGGGCTTTTATACTCTTTTGATGATGTTGAGGTATTAGCGAATCATATAAAAAGAATATTTGAAA
The DNA here is from genome assembly GCF_058808615.1 of Emticicia sp. GW821-FHT11C11. Taxonomy (NCBI): domain Bacteria; kingdom Pseudomonadati; phylum Bacteroidota; class Cytophagia; order Cytophagales; family Leadbetterellaceae; genus Emticicia; species Emticicia sp. GW821-FHT11C11. Next base: position 30,923 of record NZ_JBXARV010000005.1, on the reverse strand, counting down.
ACGATGAGCTCTCTATCTGTTTGAGTCAAAGGGGAATTGCAGAAGCTGAAAAAAGGCACAATAGAGTAACAAATGTGGATGAAACTATTAGGATATACAAAAAAGTGAGCAATTGCTAAAACATATTATTGTCCAATCCTATCGGTTAAATTACTTTTTAGTATGAGTGTCTTGCTTAAACCGTCAGACTGTCTACAAATACAAAAGGGGCAAAAATTGCCCCTTTTGTACCACCTTTTTTAACCTAAACACTACCCTAAAAACGCGCGGAGCATCCATGCCATTTTTTCATGCTGCCCCATGAAACCAGTGAGTAAATCAGTTGTAACTGCATCTCCTAAGGTTTCATCTATATCTTTAATGTCTTTACGCAAGTTGGTGATAAACGCTTCGTGGTCTGTCAACAAATGGCGTATCTGAGCATCTTGTTTGTCTTCATAAGGTCCTTCTGTAAGTCTTGTAGTTCCCAGAAAATCTTTCATAGTTCCATTTGCCTGATGCCCCAACTGGGTTACACGTTCAGCAAGCTGGTCTATTACATCTCTGATAACCTTATACTGGTCTTCATAAAACTTGTGTAACTCTATGAAGCGTGGACCTTTAATGTTCCAATGATAATTACGGGTTTTAGTCAGTATCACATGTTCGTCTGCTAGCACCACCTGTAAAATATCAACAATTTTTTCTATATCTTCTTCAGGTAAACCTATATGGGTTTTCATGGCTACAAAGTTGCGTTAAGCTATGTGGGCTCTCTTCATTTTTGAAGAGTAAATTTTCGCCCGCTTCATGAAATTATTGAAGTCATGATTTTGAGAGCTTTTTGCTCTGCCATACCAACTTTGTGGATTGTGATTTACAATCTTTAACAAGATCACCGCCATACTCAACATGGTCATTATGCCTATTATGAAGATGATTGGTGTCATGATTTCAATAATTTGATGAAACGATTTACACCTAATAGATTAAAAATTTTATTCCATTATTTTTTTTAAGGCTTTGATGACTTTTTTTAAAAAAAATTGGGGAAAGTGGGGTATTTTGGGAAAATAAATGTGGAAATTTTGCCCCATACGTATTTTCTTGTCTCATAAGCGTGCTGGTATGTATTATTTAACATATACTAAAAGCGCTATAGATTGGCTTGCCGCAATTACAGCCAGAGTTAAATTTTACATCACCCCACTATATGAAGTCCTTAAAAACAAGATTTAAAACCTATTTCTCTTTTGCAAAAGAGGTATTTAATGAATTCAGTGCCGACAACGCAACCAAGCTGAGTGCCTCATTATCTTATTACACGATTTTCTCATTGGCGCCAATGCTGGTGGTTATTATATCTGTAGCCAGTATTTTTTATGGGCGGGAAGCCATTCAGGGAGAAGTGTACGGGCAAATTAACTGGCTTATCGGAAAAGACGCGGCCAAGCAGATAGAAGAACTGATTAAAAACGCCCGGCTATCACAAAAATCCGGGTTGGCTGCTATGATAGGTACCATAACATTGCTGCTTGGGGCAACCGGAGTTTTTGCCGAAATACAAGACTCGATTAATTATATCTGGTCATTAAAAGCCAAACCCAGATATGGTATTCTGAAGTATTTGTTTAATCGGCTTTTGTCGTTTTCATTGATATTGTCTCTGGGTTTTTTGCTGATAGTATCTTTGTTGGTCAATACGCTACTTGATATTTTCAGCAGGCGTCTCCAATTATTTTTTGAAGACGTAACGGTATATTTTTTCTTTGGCGTAAACCTGCTTATTGTCTTTTCAGTTATCACGCTGCTATTTGCTATTATTTTTAAAGTACTGCCAGATGGTAAAATCGCCTGGAAAGACTCTTTTCTGGGGGCAGGGGTTACAGCCATATTCTTTATGGCCGGTAAATTTCTGATTGGGTATTATCTGGGGCAGTCGAGTGTCCTGACCACCTTCGGGGCAGCAGGTTCAGTAGTAATAATTCTATTATGGGTATATTATTCGTCTACTATCCTGTTTTTAGGTGCCGAATTCACCAAAGTGTATACGCGCTATTACGGAACACCAATAACCCCCAACAAAAATGCCGTGTTATTAGAAAAAAGAGAAATAGAAATTAAAATGAAACAACAATGAAAACTAAATCGGACACACTTGCATTGAGAACACTTCAGATACTTAGCATTCTGTTTTATCTGGGAATGGTATTTGTCAATTTTCTGGCCAATTTTTTACCCATCAATGGCAAAAACACTGGTCAGGTTTCAGATCAGTATTCTAATTTATTCGTTCCGGCACCACTTACTTTCTCCATCTGGAGTGTCATTTATCTCTTGCTTTTTGTTTTATGTATCTACCAGTTAACAAGCAGTTTTAATTCTAAAACAGATTCGGTTGAGAGGGAGTCAATCAAGAGAATAAACCGGGCATTTATTCTTACCTGTTTAATCAATATGTGCTGGATTATTGCCTGGCATTATGACCTCATCTGGCTGAGTGTAGTGTTGATGATATTGTTGCTTAGCCGACTGATTGGGTTAAACAAAGAAATCAGGGCATTAGCACCTAAGCTGACGGGCTCCGGCAGTTTTATTGTAAAGGCTCCTTTTGGTCTGTATTTAGGATGGATTTGCATTGCCACCATTGCCAATATTACGGCATTGCTTGTGAGTTACGGATGGAGGGGTGTTGGTATGAGCGAAGAGTCATGGGCAGCAATGATGGTACTGATAGGGTCAGCGATAGGAGTTGTTGCTGTTTTAAAATTTGATAATGTCTATATAGGTTTAGCTGTTATCTGGGCATTAAGCGGCATTATTATAGAACGCAACAGTTATACGGTTTACTATCATTACATTGTATTATGCGCCTGGGCAGGGATTATCCTGTTGGCAGTCGCTGTATTGGTGGAGTTGCTAAAAAGTGTTTTCAGAAAAAGGCATGTCCGCACTAATCATCCGTAAAAAAGGAAGCTTCATTTTTTTTAATTGAGAGAGAAAGTAACAACAAATTCAGTTCCCTTGCCAAGTTCTGAGTTGACATCAACGGTGGCCTTATGAGATTGAATAATATTTAGCGTTGCAGCGAGGCCTAGCCCGATGCCATTATTTTTGGCAGTAAAGTAAGGCTCAAAAAGGCGGCTCATGTTTTCAGGGCTGATACCCGTGCCATTATCTTTAATAGAGATATAACAATAGTTGTCGGCAATGTGGCTTTTAATCAATAAAATGCCCTTTCCATCTTCCATGGCTTCTACTGCATTGATGATGATGTTCAGAAGAGCAATCTTTATCTTATTGCTGTCCAGGTTTAATAATGCATCATCTCCATACATTTTCTCTAAAACGATATTTTTCAGGTTGATGCGATCAATGGCTTGTTCGAGTGTTTCATCCAGAATCCGGTGAACAGATATTCTTGAAAATGCGAGATCTGATGGTTTAGAATTATTGAGCAATTCTGTTATCAGATCGCTGATTCGCTGGCCGTTGCGCTTGATAATGCCCAGAAAAAGCTTGGCGTCTTCATCATCAAATTCGCTTTCCAGTTGTTCAACAGATAAATGGATGTTTGTTAAAGGATTGCGGACCTCATGGGCAAGCGTGCGTACTAAACGGCCGGTAGCGGCCATTTTCTCAAGCATCAGGGCCTCACGTTCTGCTTTTCTCTGAGCAGTTACATCATGAATAATACTCAGGAAAGACTCCCGGCCTTCGCTGTTTTTTTGTTTTTGGGCATCAATAAGACAAATTTTTCTTTCGCCTTTTTTGGTAAGAAAAATAGCTTCAAATTTATCCAGATTACCGTTTTCGTCCAGTTTCTCATTAAACAACTGCCATACTTCGTGTTTTTCAAAAATTCTGGCTGTACTCATGTTGCTGAGCTCTTCAGCTTCATAGCCCAGCATTTCTAAAGTTGCCGGATTATAGTAAATAAAGTTGCCGTCTTCCGGTTGTGTGACGATAATGCCCTGCCGGACATGATTAAATATTGTTCGGTATTGCTGCTCACTTTCACGGAGGGTTTTAAGCGTATCGGCGCGTTCGAGCGAGTATCTGATACAACGTTCCAGTTTTTCGGTGTCCAGTTCATTTTTTATCAGATAATCTACTGCTCCCAGCCTCATGGCTTCCATGTCAATCTTTTGGTCGCCCTTGCCGGTAAGAAGAATAATAGGGCTTTGGCATCCTTCCTGAATAGCTTTTTTGAGCAAATCAAGGCCAGTTTTTGCACCTAACAGAAAGTCAAAAAAACAGATGTCATACTCGTAGGAAATAATCTTTTCTACGGCATTATCAAAGTTCTTTGCCCAGTCGATGGTAAACGTTTTGCCTTGGATATCGTTAATATAATCGCTTGTCAGGAAAAAATCATCCTCATCATCATCCACGATTAAAACCCTTATTATGTCGAGTTCTTTCATGAGCTAAGTTTGGGTAATTGAACGATATCAAACCAATAGGTCCCAAGGTTTTTCATTACTTCTACCAATTCAACAAAAGTAACCGGTTTGGTTACAAAACTATTTACCCCCAGATCGTATGTTCTTAAAATATCTTCTTCCGCTTTAGAAGTAGTAAGCACAATTACCGGAATACTCTTCAGTTCATCATCCGACTTTATTTCTTTTAAACATTGGCGGCCATCCTTTTTGGGCATATTCAAATCGAGTAAAATAACTCCGGGGCGTGGTGAGCTGTCCGGATCCGCATATTTACCTTTGCGTTTCAGATAGTCCATCAATTCTGCGCCATCTTCTACAAAACGAAGCTCATTTAATAAGAAATTTTCTTCTAAGGCTTCTTTGGTCATGGCTCTGTCATCCGGGTCATCATCAGCCATTAAAATCATAATACTGGTTTTGTCTTTTTGAAATTGAATCATTACTTGTCAAATTTTAGAGAGTGGAGGTTTTATAATTATTTATATTTAAAGCCGTATACTCAGGGTTAAGTAATTATGTAAGTTATAGATTGTAACTTTTCATTTTGTTGTAAAGCGTTTTCCGGTCGATACTCAAAACCTGAGCGGCTTTACTTTTATTATAATTTACCTGCTTCAGTACTTGCAAAATCATTTCGTACTCCGCATCGAGTGCGGCTGATTTTAAATTGGGTTTAGCAGGCTCTTCATGCTTGGGTACGATGTCTTCACTGACAGTAGACTGAGACGGTTCTGAAAACAATAACCTCGAATAGTTGATGATTTCAAAAGGTAAAGACTTCGATTCTATATAATCACCGTCTGACAACAAAGTGGCTCTCTTTACCACATTGCGCATTTCGCGCAGGTTGCCATACCAGGGGTAACTCAAAAAAGCCGCTTTCACGTCTTCATCAAGACCTATTACATTTTTGCCAAGCTCATCGTTGGTGTTTTCAAGAAAAAACTGTGCAAACTCCATAATATCGCTCTTGCGGTCTCTTAGAGGTGGCACATCAAGGCTGAACTCGTTGAAACGATGGTACAGGTCTTCTCTGAATTTCCCTTTACGGCATGCTTCCATTAATCGTTCATTCGAAGCCACCAGTATTCGTACATCAACCGATATCTCTTTGCTGCCGCCTATTCTGCGTAATTTTCTTTCTTGTACCACACGTAGCAAGGCTACTTGCACATCATAAGGCAGGTTAGAAACCTCATCAAGAAACAGGGTGCCACCGTTTGCCATTTCAAAATGTCCGATTTTCTGGTTTAATGCTCCGGTAAATGAGCCTTTCTCATGGCCGAACATTTCGCTGGCTGCCAGTTCTTTCGATATGGCACCGCAATCCATTGCCACAAAAGGGCCGTTGGCTCTTTTGCTTCTTTTGTGTATTTCCTGAGCCACCGACTCTTTGCCTGAGCCGCTTTCGCCATAAATAATAACGCTGTAATTGGTAGGTGCAACCAGGTCTATCTGGCGGTACAGGTTTTTGGATTCCGGCCCGCTTCCGAAAATATAACTATTGTCAGACCGGGCTCTGGACGATTTAATTGTGGATTTAGTAGCGCCATTGTTTTTTTCAACAGTGGTTTGTGTATTGTTTTCTGTTTTTTCTGTTCCTAGCGCTTTCTTGATTGTAAGCAGGATTTCGTCCGGAAAAAGTGGTTTTGTGATATAGTCAAAAGCACCTTGCTTCATTACATCAATGGCTATTTTTATATCAGAATAGCCCGTGATGATAAGTACCGGAACATCAGGGAAGCGCTCTTTTATTTTGCGCAGAATTTGTCCTCCGTCCAGATCTCCCAAACGGAAATCGGTCATGACTAAATCGGGAGAGAATTCTTCTAATAAACTAAGACCTGTATTTCCGTTTTGAGCGATAGCCACTTCGTAGCCGTTTTTACTTAAAAAACGACGTAGCAAAAGACAAATATCAGTGTCATCATCAATAACAAGGATACGTTGCATAAGTTATATATGGTTGATTTTTAGCAATTTAGAAAATAGAAATTATAAAACACGTCTTAATTGTGCCGACTGTATACCCAGATGGTCACGATATTTTGCCACAGTACGCCGGGCAATCGGATACCCTTTCTGAGCCAGCATGTCGGCTAATTGAAAGTCGTTAAGCGGTGTATTTTTATCTTCGCTCGAAATCAAGGCTGCTAATGTTTGCTGAATCTCACGATTAGACACCTCCGTTCCGGATTCTGTAAAAATACCACCCGAAAATAAGTCTTTTAAATGAATAGTACCAAAAGGTGTCTGGGCATATTTACCACTGGTTACTCTTGATACCGTTGAAATATCCATTCCAATAATCTCCGCTACATCTTTCAGTGTCATTGGCCTTAGTTTCTGAACATTTCCGGATTTAAAAAACTCCTCCTGTATTTTCACAAGGGTTTTCATGGCTTTAAGCATAGTGGTTTCTCTTTGCCGAATGGCATCAATTAACCAGTTTGCTGCTGATGCTTTGGTGTGGATATAGTGTACTGCGGCTTTATCATGATTCCCCTGCAACAGGTCATTAAATGAGTTGTTTACTTTTAACGGTGGAATCTGGTTACTATTGAGCGATATTTCAATCTTGTTGTCTTCATAGAAAACAAGGTAATCTGGTATAATGTTATCTTTTATCAGAATAGAACTCGTGTTTTCTTCCGAAATGGGCTTGGCATTGAGAGAAGTAATAAGGCAAATGGCTTGTTTGAGCTTTTCGGTGCATATCTCGCGAGAGCGCATGATTTTCTCATAATTTCGCCCGGCCAGATCATCCAGATTATTCATTACCACATCATAAGCCAGATCAACGTCTAGTCCTTCTTCTCTTTTGCGGTCAAGCTGAATCAGCAGGCATTCCTGAAGATTGGAAGTACCTATACCCAGAGGCTCAAGCTTACGTATAATGTTTATTACTTCTTCTACATCCGGCACATCAACAAAAACATTATTGGTAAAAGAAACATCATCAGCTAAGGCTTCTGCATCATATTTAAGAAAGCCATATTCATCAAGAGAATCAATAACAAAATCGCCTAACATTTGCTGGCGTTCGGTAAGAGCCAGTACATGGAGTTGCTCTTTCAGATCGTCACGCCAGGATGTTTGTTGTATTATTGGCGCAGAATAAAGGTCATCATCACTGCTATAATTGTTCAGTTGGGTTTTGTAGTTGGGGGTATCATCGTCATACTCGTCCCAATCAAGGTAGTCGGCGCTACTGCCTTGAATCGTGTCTTTTTCTTCACGGTCAAAATCATCCGTCTCAGCATCGTCACTTGTACTTGCCTCTTCCAGCATTGGGTTCTCTTCCAATTCTGTTTTTATATGCTCTTCAAGCTCCAGTGTCGACAGTTGCAGAAAGTTTAGTAGTTGTATCTGAGACGGAGAAATCCTTAAGGTTTGTTTCTGGGTCTGGCTGAGATTTAGCATGGCATAAGGTTTTATATAAGCCTATATATATCAATTTACAGCCCAGACTCTGGAATGTCAGAAAAAATCAAAAAAAGTAATTCTAATAATTTGATTATCAGTATATTAGAAAAGTTATTATTTTTTGTTTTAATAAGGTGGGAAATTGAGATTTTTCCAAATGATGAAATAAAGTCTACAATATGGGGAATTAATTCCGCATGTGTGGTATGCACATCTGATAATATCAGCAAATCCTAACTATGAAAAAAAGTTTACGTTTAATTCTTTCCTCATTTGCAATATGTGTCGTATTGCTTGCCACTTTAAGCTGGCTTTCATATAAGAAAATTAAGGATTCAACCAGCTACGCTGATGCTGTAGAAAATACACATGAAGTATTACGTAAAAGCGAAGAACTGATTTCAGTTCTGAAAGATTATGAAACAGGTCAGCGAGGCTTTTTACTGACACACGAAAGGGTTTTTCTTGAGCCGTATTACCAGGCAGAAAGTCAGATAAACGGGGCGTATAAAACGTTACGCTCTAATATAAGAAACAACGAGCCGCAAGTCAAAAGGGTCGACACCCTAAGCAGCATTATTTCAGAAAGAATCCGTTTACTGAAGCTTAATATAATACAAGCTGAAAAAAAACAGATGCTGGATAAATCGACTTTTTTGTTGGGCAAAGAGGAAATGGACAAAATCAGACAGGTGGTGAACCGGTTTCAGGATACCGAGCGGCAGTTGCTGACCGAGCGACGAAACCTGAAAAATGAGAGTGATAAACAAACTACATTCATACTTATTTTACTTTCGGCTTTTTCTTTCTCGCTGTTAATTATTTGTTTTTTACTAATTTTTATTGAACTGCAAAGAAGACTTAAGTTTCAGCATAGACTTGAGAATAAAATTGATGAATTGAATAGATCGAATGCTGATCTGGAGCAGTTTGCCTATGTTTCTTCACACGATTTGCAGGAACCTCTCCGGAAGATAAGGTCTTTTAGTGACAGAATGGTGAGAAAACACGCAGACACCCTGAATGAAGATGGCCGTGATACACTCGAAAAAATTACTACGGCAGCCGAAAGAATGCAGAATCTGATAAACGACCTGCTTGATTTTTCACGATTGGTAAATAGAAAAGAAACGACACGTCAGGAGGTGAATCTTCAGGAGATAGTTGATAAAGCTATTAATGATTTGTCAGTAAAAATAGAGGAAAAAAAAGCACAGATAATTGTCGAAAAATTGCCTTATATTTGGGGGGTCTCTTTTCAGATAAATCAATTGTTTTTGAACCTTGTCAGTAATGCGCTGAAATTTACCAGTGAAGAGCGTGCACCGGTTATCAGAATTGACCATAGCCAGGTGAAAGGAGCGGAAATAAAAGGAATTGAAAATATAAGAAGAGAACTGGATTACCATAGAATAGTTGTCAGTGATAACGGGATAGGCTTTGAAGAGGAATACGCCGAAAAAATATTTGTTATTTTTCAGCGGCTCCACGGGCGCAATCATTATGAGGGTACTGGTGTCGGGCTAGCCATTTGTCGCCGCATTATGAGTAATCATAATGGTTTCATATTTGCTGAAAGCAAAGTGGGAGAAGGTTCCAGATTTATATTATATTTCCCTACTAAATAAATAGTAAATCTATTAGAAACGAATGAGTGTATTATCAATCGTCATTGCTGACGACGATGAGGACGACAAATTTTTACTGAAATCGGCTTTTGAAGAAAGTGGAATAGATGCTCCGTTATCTTTTGTTGATAACGGGCAGGAATTGATTGATTTCTTAAATAAAACCAAGAAATTGCCGAGTATCATCCTTTTAGACCTGAACATGCCTAAAAAAGACGGGAGAGAGGCATTGAAAGAAATCAAAGAAAATCCTAAGTTCAGAAGTATTCCTATCTTAATTCTTACCACTTCAAATTCACCTGAAGATATCAGAAATTGCTATTTTCTGGGAGCAAATTGCTTTATAACAAAACCCTCCACTTTTGAAGGGTTAATGAAGGTTATCGGAGAATTAAACAAGTTCTGGTTTACTATTGCCTCTATTCCGACAAAACTCTGACCGGCGTTACACCTACTGAAATACTCTGCGAATCTGTAACCGGAATAATCACGGGCTTTTCGTCCGTTACATCTTTTACCCACATCAATGCGCGTTCAATGAGTGAAGGCTTGTCTTCATGCAAGGGCTCTTTTAGTATCTGAGGTTTTTCATCAGTTACGTCTTTTACCCACATTAATGCTCTTTCAATAAAAGACGGCCGGCTTTCAACATACACACCGTTGTCCTCAGTTAGTACGGGTTTGTCGTCGGTCATTTCTCTTACCCAATCCAATCCTTTGGTTACAATTGCTTCTTTATTTTGATGAATCATATTACCGGCATAATTCTTCAGAAAAAATGGTATCAGCACTTTCAAAGCCCATGGCGAACGCCGGAGAATACCATTGCGTATGATGGTGTCAACGCCAATATCTAAACCTATGTTCAGCAGGCCTTTATTGCGATTAGTTAGAAAGTTTCCAAGAAAATCAACGGCATGCCTTGCCGGGCTCAGGTCCTCTTTAATAGCATCTATGCTGTATCTCATTTTTGTTCTGGAAAGCTGTATCTCATTTTTGAGTCTGGCTTTTTCAGCCCTGAGATCATCAATATTTCTGATTTTAGTCTTCATAGTTGAATTTCCGGATGAGAGAGTTAATAACAGGAATTTTAATCAGATTATCCCGTTGCAGGTAAACAATCACGCCGATAATGATATACACCCCGCCCACTATAAATAAGCCAAAAGCAAGGTTATTCAGGCTTTGGCCAATTAACCAGGCTGCACCCAAGCTTAAAAAAAGAGTTATAAATGCAGCAATGACACCCAGGATGAGAACCGAAGCGGCAACAGAAATAGTTTCAGCAACTTTCTCCATAGAATTTATTACACCGAGCTGCCATCGGGACTCCAGATGATTCGTTAAATCATCAAAGATGTCTTCTGTTTTTTCTTTAATGTCGTTGTATATTTCCATAGCGGGTTTTATAAGTTAAAAGATGAGCCGGAGCAAACCCCGACTCATCAGATAAAAGAGTTTAGGGCTTAGCTCACTTGTAACTTCTTTTTAGCTGCATTGTATTGATCATTGGTATCTTCTGCCATTTCATCAAACTTTTGCTGAGCTTTACCTTTTATCTCGTATGCCTTATTGCGTAATTCGTCTTTTGTATCCTGGTATTGGCTTTTGCCACGACGAATCGCATTCAATAACTCATCGGCCAATTCATTAGCTGTTTTTTTTACTTTTGAGCGAATTTCCTCTCCTTTATCAGGAGCAAACAACATCCCTATAACTGCACCGGCCGCTGCCGCCGTAATAACTCCTAGAAGGATTTTTGAATTACTTTTCATAATAGTTAATGTTTAAAAGTTTTTTTATGATGAGATTATAAGTAAAAATCCTATTCCATCACACCTAAAACAGCATATATGTAGCATTATAAACGGGTAGCACTTTAAAATGTAGAACTTTTTACGCATATTGTGGGAACCGTAGTACCCTCACTGAAAGCGGCAGAAAAAAATAGCTGGCACGGTTTTTTATACTGTATAGTAATAATAGAATGAAGTTAATTATGCAAAGATGAAAAGCTTAGAAGAAAATGGATTATCTGCCCTAATAGTAGATGATGAAATAGATACCTGCTTGTTGATTAAAATGTACTTGAAGAAAAAGGGGATAGAGTCTGTCCACGCCCATACTTTGCAGGATGGGTTCGAGAAAGCCAGTCATTTAATGCCCCACCCGCAATGGATTTTCTTAGACAATAATTTGCCTGATGGCCTCGGTATTGAAAAGCTGTCAGAATTTAAAAAATTATTGCCTAATACCAAGATTGTTATGATAACCGCTATTGGAAAGTTGAAAGAAAAGGCTTTAGAAGGCGGTGCATATAATTTTATAGAGAAACCGTTGTCATATGCGTCAATAGACAACTCATTGTAATCAGCAAATTCAATTTTTGGTTTACTAAATCCCACAAACTTTTATGGCCTTTATGTAAAAAGTGTCAGAATAGTAGTAAATCAAATTGTTCATAAAACAGTTTATTTTAAACCCTTTAACACAAACAACATGGAAGGACAAGGATTATTGTATGCAATTATTATTGGTGCCATAGCTGGCTGGCTAGCCGGTGAAATCAAAAGAGGTTTCGGCTTTGGTCTTATTGGCAACATTATAGTAGGAATTATCGGAGCCCTGGTTGGTGGCTGGCTTTTTGCAGCCCTGGGTATTTCGCTGGGTACGGGTGCAATTGCTCACATACTTACAGCAGTAATAGGCGCTTTAGTGGTATTATTTATTGTGGGGCTGGTACGAAGGGCCTAGTGTAATATAAGATTTTGTCTGAGTGAAAGGGGAGTGTATGTCAATCATACATTCCCCTTTTGGTTTGTCTGCCTTTATAGTGAATGTTGTAGTGATGATGTAAAACCACCATCTCAATGATAGTTAATAGGGCTCAAAAGACAGTTATCGGCCCAATAGAAATAGTTAGATTTCCCATAACGAATAACGATTCCTTTTTAAGTATCGTTATTTCAGGACGTGACAACAATGCAAAACAAAAAAGCAGCAGATAAAATCCGCTGCTTTTCTAACCATTGCTACTAATCTAAACCACCTATTATTATTATTCAATATCTTTCTGTATTTCATCTATCCTTTTATTTAGCTTTCTTTTGAACTCTTTCCAGTCTTGCTTCATATCGCTTCTGATTTCTTTGATAGAATCATCTATTTCGTTAAGTTCTCCTTTCAGTTTTTGTTTTCTTTCTTCCCAGCGATCTTTTTCTTTGTTGGTAGACGTTTTAATTTTGGCTTCTGCTTCATCTATCTCTCTTTTCAGTTCATCGCGCTGGCGTTCCAGTTTTACAGCCAATTCATCTTTTTCTCGCTTTATGTCGTCAGATGTTTGGTTAACACCGTCTTTTATGTCACCGGCTACCTCATCAGCGGCCGATTCCACTTTATCCTGAGCATCTTGCGTAGTATCTGCTAAATCTTTTTTTTCTTCTCTGGTGCATGAACTGAAGCTAAGTGTCGCCATAGCAATCAGGGCATAAGCCAGTACGATTTTCTTTTTCATGGTAAATATTTTTTTAAGTGACTGTATGTATTTCTCTTTACCCCTCGTGTTGAGGAGCTGTATTGATTCTTTGTTTAAAAATGATACCCGATAGTAGCCTGGAATAAATTACCTTTAGCGGCAAATTTACTGGCGGTTTCGGCGTCTTTGTATTTTACGTCGATCACATCGTTGATATTCCCTTCATAGCGAACATCAAAATTGATTTTGCCGATATCAAATCCGACTCCGGACTGATACCCTAGTACTGCTTTATTGAATACCTGATCAGCGCTTTCTCCTCTTGCTTCTGCAATGGCTTTGCCTAAATTTCCATCGTTTCCAATATTGAAAGTTGCAATAGGGCCGGCGTTAATTCTGAAAACGTCTCCTATTTTTATACCTACCAGCAACGGAAAATCAAGGTTGGTCATTCTGAAATCGACGGTTGTTGTATTGTTTCCATTATTATTGAACATTTCATATTTACCGCCTTTTTGCGAGATCAGAATCTCAGGTTGGAAGAAGAAAGTTCTCCCGAACCGCAAAAACACACCACCGGTAAAACCGAATGCTCTGTTTTCATTATTTCTGAAATTGAAGACGGTGTTTCCCGATGTGAATGATAAGTCGTTGCCTCTCACTTGAGATAGGTTAGCCCCTAGTCGTAATCCGGCAGTAAAGCTTTTTGATTGAGCAAATGTCGAAGCACTGATGAGAGAGACAAACGCAAGAGCAATAATTTTTTTCATGGGATATAACTATTAATTGGTTAGCTAGTATACCAATCAAAATTAACATGCCAAGTTTGTAATGTGCTTATTGTTAGGGTATTACAAAACATTTGCCTTGATGTATGAGGAAAAAAATCTACAGAGTGAGCAAGGAAATGATGGGTAGGGAGCGCCCTATAAAGCTATTTTTTCTTTTGAGTGGCTCCTTTTTTCTTAAAAAAAGCCTTTACACCATCTGTTGTTTCACTGATGGTCTCAACAATTTCTTTTTCAATTTTGTTGGCGCGGGTGCGTTTTTTCTCCATCAGTTCAGTACTGCTGGCGGGTTCACCCATTAGAAAACCATAAGGTTGCAGGTCAGGAACAGAATCAAAAATCACTTTAATAATGGCGATAATAGGTAAGCAGAGTGCCATACCGGCTATGCCCCACAGGCCAGCCCCCATCAATAAGCCCAGAATAGCCGCCAGCGGATTGATGCTGATTTTTGAGCCTACAATATTGGGGGTAATAAAATTGCCTTCGAGCATTTGTATGGCAAAGAAAGAGGCTGCCACACCAACGGCATACATGGGCGAATCTTTGGTAACCAGTGCAATAACAATGGGGAGCAGAGAGCCGATCAGAATGCCGATGTATGGAATCACGAGTAATATGGAGGCCAGAAAACCAAAGAAAAGGGCGCCTTCAATGTCCAGGAGAAATAAACTTATCGTATTAAGTGTGCCCACTATGAGTGTAACAATAATAACTCCTGACAGATAACTGTGGATAACATCATAGATTTTGCTCAGTATCTCATTTACTTTTGCTTTCTCAGTACTTTTAAACACCTTATGGAAGAAATCCTTAAAAAAGTCACGGTACAGCAATAAGAAAAACATATAAACAGGCATGATAGACAGGTTGCCAATCATGTTCGACGTAGTGGTAAGTGCACTACCTACTACAGCGCCTCCACTACTAATGAGCTGGTCGGCGTAGTTGTTCAGCTGGTTGGTTTGTGTCTCTATCGACAAATTAAATTTCTTCGATGTCCAGTTCAGCAGATTATTGTAGGCTAGTTCAAGTTTAGAAATCAACTGAGGCACCATTTTCGAAATGCCCCGAACCTGCGTAGATGCCAGATAAACAATAATACCTATCACAACCGTGAATAAAATCAATGTTATGGTGATGGATAATACGCGGTTTATCTTTCTGGTCTCTAACCAATGGCACACCGGAAACAGCAGAATAGAGAGAATTATTGAAATAATAAAAGGCACAAGCACCGCCTCGAGTATACTTAACCAATACACGATAATTGTGATTGAGGCAAGCGCAAGAGGTAGTTTTAAATTAAACGGTAAACGTTGTGGCTGCATGTACCCGGGGTTTTAATGGATATAAAATTAAACAAAAACTTGGTGCCATTCTCTTCGGCATCAAGAAATGAAATAAAAACAGGCTACAATTTTCATTTTATAGCCTGTCATATGTATCTTCTGTATACTATATTATGAGTGTTTATTGTTTGACTAAATCTGTTGAGCCGCTTTTAGCTTCTTTTTTCAGGTTTTCGTTGGCAACAATGGCCAGCTCTACTCTTCGGTTTTTATCGCGGCCGCTTTCACTGGTGTTATCAACCAAAGGGGTTGATTCTCCATAACCAATTACCGACATCCTCGTCCGTTTCACACCCTGGTTATTCAGATAATTCGCTACGGCATCTGCCCGCTTTTCCGAAAGATTCGTATTGTATGACTCTGTTCCAACATTATCGGTATGCCCCGCCACCAGAATATTGGTATCGCCGTATTCTTTCAATGTTGTGGCAAGCTTGTCCAGATTCTCTTTTGAAACACTGGTTAGTGCATAAGAATCGAACCCGAACAATATGCCCGACTTCATGGTAAGCTTAATACCTTCACCAATACGCTCAACCTCAGCAACACCGTCCAGATCCTTTTTCATTTTAGCTGCCTGTTTATCCATATATCGGCCAATAAATACCCCGGCCACACCGCCCACTGCAGAACCTACAATGGCATACACCGCAGGATTTTTGCTTTTACTGCCAATGACGGCACCGGCCGCCGCACCAGTACCTACACCTATAATAGCGCCTTTTTGTTCGTTCGTTAATTTCTTGAATGAATTACATGAGATGGTAGAACTCAATAACACAGCAACGTAAACCGATAGCGCGATGGTTCTTTTAAAAATAGATTGACTCTTATTCATGACATTAAAAGTTTTATGAATCTTCAATGCCAATTAAAGAAATGTGCCAGTTTGTTGTAATGGTCTATTAAATATCTGATAGTCAATCGGTTATCTATTTTTGTAAAAGTGCTGAGAATTTCAGGAGATACGAATCTTTTACATACAACTGGGAAAAATATGCTACAATTGCAGTGTACAAACTACGTATCTTTTATATTACCTTCAATAAGAATCAATGCCCTGGCCATTAAATTTATTCATTGTAGTAAAAATATTTTTCTTACTTTTACAATGTAATTTATTGCCTCTGAAATTTAATACTTCACTTCTCGATAGTCTGCTGCCTGATATTGTTTAAAACCGACAAACAGGCACAATTCAAGACAAGTTCTCACTTGTTCTAATCTTTTGTTTTATCCAAAAAAGACTATCAATCATGTTTTATATCGAATCTGAGCGTTTAAGGCTCATTCCGTTAAATTTAAAACAATTACATATATACCATCAGTCTGAGGCATTGGCAGCAGAACTAGAGCTTGATGTCATACACATTGACATGGAGCCGTTTTTTCAGAATGAATTTGACGATGCTCTGCAAAACTTCTGGCAACCCTTCGTCGAGAAAAATCCGGAACACTATCATTGGTTTACCAATTGGCTGATTGTGCTGAAAGAGAAGAATACCGCAATAGGAGGTATTGGTCTGGCAGGCTTACCTAACGAGAACGGAGAGTCGGAAGTAGGTTACGGTGTTGGTTTAGGCTATAGAGGCAAAGGTTATGCTACTGAAGCATTGGCATGTCTCAGCCAATGGGCTTTTATACATCCCGAACTCAGCACAGTTGTGGCACATACGCCAGTCGATTTACTCAATTCGCAAAGAGTGTTGCGACGAGCAGGGTTTGAATCTGTAAGGACAGATAATGAACTGCTAAGGTGGGAATTGAAAAGGAATACTTAATCTAAAATTCCGGAGTGTTTAAACGCACTCCGGTTATTTAACTGAAGTATTGCCATATTTCTTTACCGGCATACCAGATCATGACCACACAAAGGGCAACTTTCATGACGATACCCACAAGGAAACCAATGAAAGAGCCTATGGCCGCTTTAGTGGCTTGTTCAGAACTGGAACCGGCAATAAGTTCGCCAACTAGCGCCCCCAGAAATGCACCAATGAAAATACCAAAAGGGCCAAAAAACAAACCGATGATCAGACCAATCGTGCTGCCCCATGCGCCGTATTTGGAACCACCGAATTTCTTGGTACCCCAGACGGGCACATAATAGTCGAGCACGGTAACCACAAGAGTAAGTATACCGAGTGTCCAAAGCAGGTTTTCGCTGAAATCGGCAAAACGGGTGTAGTGAAGGATAATAACACCTGCAAAGCTTAGTGGTGGACCGGGCAAAGGTAAAACCGCTCCGGCAAGGCCTATCAATAAGCAGAGAATGGCAACTATTAATAGTACAACATCCATAATTTCATAAGGTTATGTGAGTAAACAAATGTATCGGTTTTTGTAATGATACGCCCTATTTTAATCAGTTTTATCAACCATTTATCATATAAGTTAATGAATCAGACATCTCAAACAAGAGCAGAAATGCCTCAGGGAGCAAACAAGGTGCTAGACCGCCGGACGATTGAAAACAGTTATTCGTCGCTCATTCCGCTACTGCAAGAAGGTATGTCTGTATTAGATGTCGGCTGTGGTTCGGGGAGCATTACTGCCGGTGTAGCCGAGCGGATAGGGCCTAATGGCAAAGTAGTAGGTATTGATTTCAGCGAACATCTCATTGATCTTGCCGGAAAGAATTATGCCCACCTGACAAATCTCTCGTTTGAAGTGGCTGATATTAATACCTATGCACCGGAGCATAAATTTGATCTGGTAATTGCTGCCCGCACTTTGCAGTGGGTGAGTAATCCGGCAGATGTAGTTTCAAAAATGCTAAATCTTATAAAACCGGGAGGGCGCCTATCTATATTGGATTACAATCATACAAAAATCGGCTGGACACCCCAACCACCGCAATCAATGCTGGATTTTTATCAGGCATTTTTAAACTGGCGAACAGATGCCGGATATGACAACGCCATTGCAGATAATTTACCTGCTATTTACGAAGATTTAGGCCTTGAGGCCATCAGAGTGGTAGAGCAGCATGAATCGAGTACATCGGAGGACGAGAGATTCAAAGGCGATGCCGCGATCTGGACTGTAGTAGCTGAAACGCGTGGGAAGCAGGTGGCAAAAGACGGATTCATTTCTGAAGAGGTGCGTCTGTCAGCAATCCGGGACTATAACACCTGGATTGCCGACAAAGCGCAAGCTATGAAATTGTATTTACTGGCCATAGAAGCAATTAAGCCTTAGCTAAAACTTTATGCAGGGCTTCTAAAAAGATGTCGGCCTCTTTGGTAGTAACGGCAAGGCTGGGGAGCAAACGGATGGTATGTTTCCCGGCCACGCCTGTAAATATTTTATGATCAAAAAGCAGCGAATTTCTGATAGGGTCTACCGGTTTTTCAAACTCAATACCTATCATTAATCCTTTGCCGCGTAATTCTTTGATACCTTCAAACTGTTTCAGGTTTTCAAAGAAATAATCGCCAACGGCAGCTGCATTTTGCACCAGCTTTTCTTTTCTGATAACATCAATTACAGCATTGGCAGCCGTACAGGCCAGATGATTCCCTCCAAAAGTAGTGCCCAGCATACCGTGCTTTGCCTGAAACTTGGGAGAGATCAGAATGGCTCCAATCGGAAAACCATTGCCCATTCCTTTGGCGGTTGAGATAATATCAGGTTTCACGCCACTGTATTGAAAACTAAAAAATTTACCCGAGCGGCCATATCCGCATTGTACGCTGTCATGAATAAAGATGGCGCCTGTTTTATCACAGGCCTTGCGTATCGTTTTCAGAAACTCATCGCTGGCTACCTGAATACCACCTACTCCCTGAATCCCTTCTACTATTACGGCACAGGTATCAGTATCAATTGCTTTTTTTACGGCTTCCACATCGTTGAACGGCAGTATCTGCACGTGGTCTGCAAAATTAAGCGGGGCTTTAATGGCAGGGTTGTCGGTTACTGCTACGGCAGCCGACGTACGACCATGAAACCCTTTGGTAAAGGCAATCACTTTCTTGCGGCCGTTGTAGAATGAAGCCAGTTTCAAAGCATTTTCGTTGGCTTCAGCACCCGAATTCACCAGAAACAAATAATAATCTTTCAGCCCTGATATCTTACCCAGTTTATCAGCCAGCTCATCCTGCGATGGTATTTTTACAGAGTTTGAATAGAAACCAATGTTCTTTAATTGTTGTGTAAGCCTTCGGACATAAACAGGGTGGGTATGGCCTATCGAAATAACGGCATGTCCACCATAAAGGTCTAAATACTGTTGTCCGTTCTTATCCCATAGATAAGAACCCTGAGCTTTTACAGGCTCAATGTCATAAAGGGGATACACATTAAAAAGCGTCATTTGTAATTGGTTTTTTAGATAATTCAGCCGGCTTACAACCGGTTTTTAAATGAGTTTGCAAAGTTCTCAATTTATTATTAAAAATCAGGAAAAAACGGAAAGATTATGAAAGGTGGAAAGATTAAAAACGCGGCTAGACGTGGATAACCCTGTTGATATGTGGATAAGTGCCACTCGAATAGCTCGCCTTTAGATGAAAGAATTAAAGGATTTCTGAAAGTGAGCAAAATGGAAGAGTAGATGGAAATATCTTATAAAAAAAGAGAAAAAGCCAGACAAATGAATATGTTCCGGCTTTTTCTCTTATAACTAAATGAAATACAGACTAATAACGCGGGTGATTGGCCTATATTGTAAGAAAGAAAAATTATTCAATAATTTTTCAAAAATAACTATTCTATACTTAATTTTAGCAAATGAGTAGACTTTCAGATACTACACGCAATCAAAAACAAAATGGTTTATGCGGCAATCAATCATATACGAAATTACCATACAATACATAGGCACTTTGAATGATGTTAGAAAACGGGAGCCTTTCACTGTCTATTTTTCTAATCTGAAAAGAGCCATAGAATGTGTGCAGACTAATCTGGCAATTAATGGATGGGAGCAGAAAAAAGTGAATTATACGGCCGTTTACAGGGCATTAAAAGTAAAAAACAAGTTTGTCTGTGATTTCGATGCTATGAAAACCAAGTTTTTTCAGGTTATCATTACTACTAAAACACTCAATCCTAAGCTTACAACTCTGGGTATAGATGAATATCCCACCCTAAAGAAGTGATTCCGGCAGTTATGTTGTAGCAAATCAAAAAAATAAATCTAATTTTGTTTAACTTTTTTATAACAAAATTAAACAATACTGGTTATAGTTGAAGACTGAAAAGGTTTTTAAAGAATGAGCAAAGCAATAGTAATAGGGGCTGGGTTTGCAGGGCTGTCGGCAGCAACAAAGCTTGCCAGCGCTGGTTATGAGGTAATTATTCTGGAAAAAAATGCGATGGCAGGTGGAAGAGCCCGCGTTTTTGAAGAAAAAGGCTTTGTATTTGATATGGGCCCGAGTTGGTACTGGATGCCCGATGTATTTGAGAGATACTTTGCTGAGTTCGGTAAGAAAGTGGCCGATTACTATGAATTGGTGCGTCTCAATCCTTCATATAAAGTAGTTTTTAGTCCAACGGAATCAATTGAACTTCTGGCGAACCTGGAAGAACTAAAGTCTTTGTTTGACAGCATTGAGCCTGGTAGTAGCAAAAGATTGGAAGATTTTTTACAAGAATCGAAATACAAATATGAGGTAGGTATAGGCGAATTCGTCTGGAAACCCGGCTTGTCTGTCACCGAGTTTTTCGATTTCCGGCTTTTAACAAAGGCCATCAGTTTAGATTTGTTTGCTTCGTTTGGCAGACATATCCGGAAGTTTTTCAGCAATGAGAAATTATTGCAATTGATGGAGTTTCCGATTTTGTTTCTTGGGGCTACTCCGCAGAATACTCCGGCATTATATAGCCTGATGAATTATGCCGAAATAGCCCTGGGAACCTGGTATCCGATGGGAGGCATGCATGAAATCGTAAAGGCCATAGTTCGGTTGGCGGAAGAAAAAGGAGTTGATATCCGCTTGAATCAGGAAGTAAAGCAGATAGTTGTAAAGAACGGAACAGCCAATAAGGTAATTACCGCAACCGGAGAATACGAGGCAGATATTGTTGTAGGCGGTGCAGATTATCATCATATCGAAACCCGGCTGTTGGCTAAAGAATATCAGAGCTATAGTGAAAAGTACTGGCAGAGCCGTACAATGGCCCCGTCTTCTTTATTGTTTTACCTGGGTGTTAACAGGGAAATAGATAAACTGGTACATCATAATCTGTTTTTCGACGAAGATTTCAATCAGCACGCCAAAGAGATTTATACAAACCCGCAATGGCCGTCGAAACCATTGTTTTACGTTTCTGTGCCGTCTAAAACCGATACCAGTGTAGCACCTGAAGGCGCTGAAAACCTTTTCGTACTCATTCCGATTGCACCGGATTTGCAGGATGCAGAGGAAGTACGTGAGAAATACTATGAAATAGTCATGGAAAGATTAGAAAAATATGTAGGCCACTCTATAAAGGAGCATGTAATTTTTAAGAGAAGCTTTGCCGTAAGTGACTTTAAAAATGAATACCACTCTTTCCGTGGCAATGCCTATGGGCTCGCGAATACCCTGATGCAAACGGCGTTTCTGAAACCGGGTATGAAAAGTAAAAAAGTCAGGAACCTGTTTTATACAGGCCAGCTGACGGTGCCCGGGCCGGGCGTTCCGCCGTCTTTGATTTCAGGTTTGGTGGTAGCGAATCAGATAATAAAAAAATTTGGACAAACCCATAAAGAAGTAACAGTCGCTTAGATAGAGTTACCCATCCTTTTAACAGTAGAAAGCATGTTTGATTTGTTTGAAAAAACAACGTTCGGTTGTAGTAAGCTGATAACCAGATACTATAGTACTTCATTTACGCTGGGTATACAAACACTCGACCGTAAGTTTCGGGACCCGATTTATGGTATTTATGGGTTTGTGAGATATGCCGATGAAATTGTGGATACTTTCCATGATTTCGATAAGAAAACATTGCTGGACCGTTATAGACAAGAAACGAGCATAGCAATAGCAGAAGGAATCAGTCTCAACCCCGTGCTACACTCTTTTCAGAAAGTAGTGAGGCAATACAAAATAGATCAGGAACTGATCAGCGTATTTCTTGACAGCATGGAGATGGATATATGCACCAAAGCCTATGACAAAAAGAGATACAATGAATACATTTATGGATCGGCTGAAGCGGTGGGTTTAATGTGCCTGCGGGTTTTTTGTGAAGGAGACGAAAATCTGTATCATACCTTGAAAGATTATGCCGGTAGTCTTGGGGCTGCTTTTCAGAAAGTAAATTTTCTGCGCGATATGCAGAGTGATTTTCTGGATAGAGGCCGCATTTATTTTCCGAATATAGATTTCAACAATTTCAGCCGTGGTATAAAAAAACAGATAGAGGCCGATATCCAACAGGATTTTGATAAGGCCTATAAAGGTATAGTTCTGTTGCCCGCAGGAGCAAGAAAAGGGGTCTATCTGGCCTACTGCTATTATCTGAAGCTTTTTAGCCGTATCAGGAATCTGCCTGCAGACCGTATACAACAGGAGCGTATTCGTGTACCCGACAGTATAAAGCTGGTTTTATTAGCCAAAACCTGGGTGCAAAGTGGCCTCAATATCATCTGAATTTAACCTACGCACAAGGCTTGCCGGTATTTAAACCGGCAAGCTTTTTGTTACCCTATACTTGGGTTGTTTGTGATTTTTTTCGTATTTTTGCTCAATTATCCTCACCATAATCTGTTTTTAGTACTGATTCAGATAAAGGGTTCTTAATGAGATACTTAATAGAAAATCGCATATACACATGAAGTTTGTTGTTTCATCATCAGCTCTGCTTAAACACCTGTCTACAATTAATGGTGTTATTGCCAGTAACCCTATTGTTCCTATTCTTGAAAACTTTTTGTTTCAACTGGACAAAGGCAATCTAACGGTAACGGCTTCAGATATGCAAACGGTTATGATTACCGAGTTTGAGGTAGAA
Source organism: Emticicia sp. GW821-FHT11C11 (assembly GCF_058808615.1). Lineage (NCBI taxonomy): Bacteria > Pseudomonadati > Bacteroidota > Cytophagia > Cytophagales > Leadbetterellaceae > Emticicia > Emticicia sp. GW821-FHT11C11. The sequence goes on along the minus strand of NZ_JBXARV010000005.1, from coordinate 7,880 downwards.
TCACGCGATAGCGGTTCTTTTGCTGTACCTGCCCGTTTATTACTTGATACCCTGAGAAGTTTACCTGAGCAACCCATTCAGATTAATGTTGACGAAGAAACTTTCGGAACAGAACTGGTGACAGCCAATGGCCGTTACAAGCTCGCCGGCGAAAACCCGATGGATTTTCCGCGTGTTCCACAGGTAAATCGCAATTTCAGTATTGAATTGGATTCAGATACTCTGGGTTCTGCTATTGCCAATACGATTTTTGCGACCAGTACGGACGATCTGCGCCCGGCCATGACCGGGGTATTTGTGCAGGCATCTGACAAAGCCACTACTTTTGTAGCCACAGACGGACACCGTTTGATACGCTATCGTCGGGAAGATGTAACATCGCCCAACAACACATCAATGATTCTGCCCCGCAAGGCTCTGAACCTACTTAAATCATCATTGCCGACGGAGGCATTGCCTGTAAAAGCAGAGTTCAGCAATTCAAATGCGTTTTTCAGCTTCGGTAATATCAAGATGATTTGTCGCCTGATTGATGAGCGCTTCCCTGACTACGAGAATGTGATACCGCAAAGTAATCCGAATAAACTCAAAATTGAGCGCACAGAATTATTGAGTACTTTAAAACGTATTTCGATTTATTCCAATAAAACCACGCATCAGATCCGCCTTAAAATTTCGGCTGATGAGCTAGTGATTTCTGCAGAAGATCTTGACTATTCAAACGAAGCAACTGAAAAACTGGCTTGTGAATATGACGGCGATGACATCGAAATTGGTTTCAATGCCAAGTTCTTAATCGAAATGCTCAACAATCTGAGTGTGAAGAATATATCCCTTGAAATGTCACAACCGAATCGCGCCGGTTTGATTATTCCGGTTGAAAAAACCGACAATGAAGATACCTTAATGCTTGTGATGCCTGTTATGCTAAATACCTACGCATAAGTAGTTTAATGATATGCAAAAGCCCTATAAGCCTGTAATTGGTTTGTAGGGCTTTTACTTTTCAATTTTTGAATTAAAAATTAACAGATATTGTGAGTAAAATAAGAGATTTCTTCTCCCGCATCGGGCTCGACTGGTTTCTGGGAGCTATTCTGTTAATGGTCGTTCTGGCTTATTATTTTCCGTCTTTCGGCCTTATGCAGGAACCGGTTTCGCTGGAAGAACTGGCCAATTACGGTGTCTCAGGCATTTTCTTTTTCTATGGTCTTAAATTAAGTACAGACAAGCTAAAACAGGGTTTGTCTAACTGGAAAATGCACGTTGTAATTCAGACGACAACCTTTGTATTGTTTCCATTGATTGCTTTATTGGTCAGACCCTTTTTTAAAGGCTCAGACAGTGAAAATCTCTGGTTAGGGATATTTTACTTAGCTGCCTTACCTTCTACGGTTTCGGCCTCGGTAGTGATGGTTTCTATGGCCAATGGCAATGTGCCGTCTGCTATTTTTAATGCCAGTATCTCAAGCCTGATAGGCCTGTTTATGACGCCTCTATGGGTGGGGCTTTTTATCGTGGCAGATACAGGCAATTTTGATGCCTGGAGCATTACTGGCAAGCTATGCTTACAAGTGCTGCTTCCGTTAATTATAGGAATGCTGCTCAATAAACGCTTAGGCTGGTTTACTGATAAATATAAAGGCGCCTTAAAAACGTTCGACCAATCTATTATTCTGATAATAATCTATACTTCATTCTGTAAATCTTTTGCCCTGAATCTATTCAAAGGCTTATCATTTGTAGAACTCATTTTGCTGATAGCAGGCTTACTGGCTTTGTTTTTTATAGTAATACTGATTACCAATTCTATAAGCAGAATATCAGGCTTTAGCAAAGCAGATAATATAACAGTGATGTTTTGTGGCTCCAAGAAGTCTTTAGTGCATGGCACAGTGATGTCTAAAGTGCTATTCACCCAAAGCAGCATAGTGGGTATTGTTTTGCTGCCACTCATGATTTACCATGCTTTGCAACTCATTGCGGCTAGTATAATGGCACAAAGGTTTACGAAGGAGGAATGAAATGATACAATCATATATATAAAACAGAAAGCCTGTCATTCCAGAAATGACAGGCTTTTATATACTAATAGTTAACAATTTTCAAACTAAAACTCCCCTTTAGGGGCTGGGGGCACTTACCCCACCGTCGAAGCAATGCTCGAAGTCAGGTATTCACGGTTCAGACGGGCAATGTTCTCCAAAGAAATCTCTTTAGGGCATTCAATAGCACAAGCTCCGGTATTAGTACAATTACCAAACCCTTCAGCATCCATTTGAGCAACCATTTTAATGGCTCTTTCCTCACGTTCCGGCTGGCCTTGCGGTAAAAGTGCTAATTGAGATACTTTTGCCGATACAAAAAGCATGGCAGAAGCATTTTTACAAGCCGCTACGCAGGCACCGCAACCAATACAAGCGGCGGCAGCAAACGCCTTGTCTGCTTCTTCTTTCGGAATCGGAAGCGTGTTTCCATCCTGTGCGTTACCTGTATTGACAGAAATATAACCACCTGAAGCAATGATACGGTCGAAAGCACTTCTATCTACTACTAGATCTTTAATAACCGGAAATGCCGTTGCTCTCCAGGGTTCAACCACAATAGTATCGCCATCTTTGAAGCTACGCATGTGTAGCTGGCAGGTTGTTACTCCTTCAAGCGGTCCATGAGGACGGCCGTTGATATACATTGAACACATACCACAGATACCTTCGCGACAGTCGTGGTCAAAGGCTACAGGCTCTTTATCATCATGAATAAGGTCTTCATTCAGTACGTCAAACATCTCCAGGAAAGACATGTCCGGCGATACTTCCTTAACATTGTATGTTTCTAAAGCTCCTCTTGCATCTTTATTTTTTTGGCGCCAAACTTTTAATGTAATGTTCATGATATTGCAAATTTTTCTCTCAACGCAGTGGTTGGTTTTTCATAAAATGAATATATAAAATAAGAAAGAACCAATGTAAGTAACCAAAAAACCAAATACCCTCTAACTGCACTATCCGCATCATTTACCGGTAAATACCGACCAATTACGTCCATTATAAGTGAAGCATTTATCAGATACATTGAATAGGATAACTTACTAATTAATGTAACTCCTTTCTCCAAAAATTTCAGTTTACATGTTTTCCAGTTTGATAACATCGGCAACAATGCCAAAATGCTTATGCTGGAAAGAAAATCATAATTGACCCTTTTAAAATTAGTCTCAAATCCATAAAAATTGGCCAATAAGTAAATGCCTGTAACTCCTATTCCAAAAAACAAATATCTAAATCTAAACCAAATTTCTTTATAAAAAATAGATATATATGCTCCTAAAACACCGTAAACAATCGAGTCAAGTCTATAAATTACTACAGTTCTAAACTTATGAACCCATCCTGTAAATAAATCTAACACTTCCATATCTCTTACCATATAGTTTCTGAATAGCATTGAAAACAATATAATAAAAAGACTACAGATCAATATTACTTTACTGATTTTCCCTTTTACTACGAAAGAGATTAGCACACATAGCAAAGGAAATATAAAATAAAACCATTCTTCTACGCATAAGCTCCAAGACTCTCCGAAAAACTCTAAATTATTCAGAAACGTAAGGTTCTGAAGGAAGAAAAAATACTTCCAGACATTACTTACTATATATCCGCTACTCCAATGCATCTGTAAAGCTATGTTTACCAAGAGAATGAAATAGTAGTTTGGTAAGGTTCTAAACCATCTTCTAATCCAAAAGTTATAGATATCCTTCCACGAAAGCTTTTGTTGCTGCCCGTAGTCCTTTAGAAAGATGCCTCCGATCAAAAAACCACTTAAACTAAAGAACAAATCAACCCCGTCAACAAACCAAAACTGAGGGAAATTCGGAAAATACTCATGAATAAGCGCTCTCCCGTGTAACAAGCAAACCAACAAAATAGATACAGCACGTAAGAGATCTAAGCCAAAAACTCTAGAGCTTGAACTCATAGATTATCCTTATTTATAACTACGCTGCGCAATTTTAATGTTCTCGTAAACCAAAGGCTCTTTATTCAAATTCCATTGGCTATCTCCTTCATATTCCCAGGCGGCTACATACATGTAGTTTTCATCATCACGCATAGCCTCACCTTCTTCGGTTTGGTATTCTTCGCGGAAGTGTCCACCACAAGATTCGTTTCTATTCAGGGCATCCATACACATCAGCTCTCCTAATTCAATAAAGTCAGCTACGCGTCCGGCTTTATCTAATTCAGGATTAAACTCATCAGCGTCTCCCATTACACGCAAATCAGACCAGAACTCTCTTTTCAAGGCACGAATCTCTTCAATCGCCTCTGTCAATCCTTTTTCATTACGGGCCATACCACATTTGTCCCACATAATTTTGCCAAGACGCTTGTGGAACGATTCAGGAGATTGTTTACCCTTAATGGTCAATAATTTATTGATTCTTTCTTTTACCGAATTTTCAGCTTCAATAAAGGCAGGGTGATCGGTAGGAATCGCTTTTGTACGTATTTCTCCTGACAGATAAGCACCGATAGTATAAGGAATTACAAAATACCCGTCTGCTAAACCTTGCATCAGGGCAGAAGCCCCCAGACGGTTAGCACCATGGTCTGAGAAGTTAGCCTCTCCTAAAGCATATAAACCGGGCACGTTGGTCATCAGGTTATAATCAACCCAAAGGCCCCCCATTGTATAGTGTACAGCCGGATAAATACGCATAGGCACTTCATAAGGGTCTTCACCGGTAATCTGCTTATACATATCGAACAGGTTGCCGTATTTTTCTTTCACTACAGCCTTACCCATCACAATTATCTCTTCTTTTGAAGGGCTATGTAATCCTTTCTTATTGGCTTCGATTTTACCATAACGCTCAATAGCATAGGCATAATCAAGATAAACAGCCATTTTAGATGTACCTACACCATAACCTGCATCGCAACGCTCTTTAGCGGCACGAGAGGCGATATCGCGGGGTACAAGGTTACCAAACGCCGGGTAACGGCGCTCTAGGTAATAATCTCTTTCCTCTTCAGGTATTTCGTTGGCGGCGCGTGTATCTTCTTTTTGTTTAGGAACCCAGATACGCCCGTCGTTACGCAACGACTCCGACATCAACGTCAATTTCGACTGGTGGTCGCCAGATACCGGAATACAGGTCGGGTGAATTTGCGTAAAACAAGGATTACCGAAATAAGCTCCTTTTTTATGTGCTTTCCATGCGGCGGTTACGTTGCTACCCATTGCATTGGTAGAAAGATAGAAAACGTTTCCATATCCGCCTGTGCAAAGTAAAACGGCATGTCCGAAATGGCGTTCCAGTTCACCCGTTACCAGATTCCTGGCAATAATACCACGGGCTTTTCCGTCTATCGTTACCACTTCCAGCATTTCATGGCGGCTATACATGGTTACAGTACCGATACCCACCTGACGCTCCAAGCCTGAATAGGCTCCTAAAAGCAACTGCTGTCCGGTTTGTCCGGCAGCATAAAAAGTACGTTGTACCTGTGTACCACCAAATGAGCGGTTCGAAAGCAACCCGCCGTATTCACGGGCAAAAGGTACACCCTGCGCCACACATTGGTCGATGATGTTTCCAGACACCTCTGCTAAACGGTGAACGTTAGCCTCTCTTGCACGATAATCACCACCTTTAATTGTATCATAGAAAAGACGGTACACCGAGTCACCGTCGTTCTGGTAATTTTTTGCTGCGTTAATACCCCCTTGAGCCGCAATGGAGTGCGCCCTGCGTGGAGAATCCTGAAAACAGAAAGCTTTTACTTTATAACCAAGTTCGGCCAGGGTAGCCGCTGCTGAAGCGCCCGCCAGGCCGGTACCTACTACTATTATTTCTATACTGCGTTTATTGGCAGGATTCACCAGCGACACAGTAGAACGATATTTTGTCCATTTTTCCGCTAAAGGAGTTTCGGGAATTTTGGCATCTAAGTTTTTGGACATATCCGTATATCAATTAGTCTGAGAATCAATTACCCATTAAGTGTTTTACATAAAAGAAAATTGGCATTGCCGCAAAACCGACAGGAATAAGTATGGCAAAAATCCAGACGCTGATTGCTTTTACCAGCGGTGTATATTTGGGGTGGTTCCAGCCCAATGTCTGGAATGCACTCTGGAATCCGTGGTATAAGTGGAAACCTACAGCAAACATACCTACAATGTAAAGCAATACTAAGAAGGGATTCTGGAATGCAATCGAAACTTCTTTGTAAAGGTCTTTTACAATCACTAAATGTGTACCCGTTTCTAAATCGCTTATTTCTACTTTTTTAACATCCTGCGTGTAGGTTGACGGCATCTCGCTGGCTATTATTTCACCTGTTCTTACGTCCTGCACATATTGTACATAAGGTAGTGGGTCATTGTGATATTTGTACCAGAAATCGCCCATGTGAACAACAATATAGACCAACAGAACAGTTCCTAAAACAGCCATGTTCCGGCTTGACCACGAAGAAGAATTCTTAACAACGGCATATCTTACCGGCCGTGCTTTACGGTTCTGGTACTCAAGATACAGACCCCAGAAAGCATGGAAAAGAATGAAGAAGTAGTTAAGATAAGAAATAACCTTAATAGGCGGAAAAGAAGTCATAAAAACAGCATAGGTATTGAAACTATAGCCCCCGTCTTTATAAAAAAGTTGTAAATTGCCCGAAAGGTGTACTACAAGAAAAGTACAAAGAAAAAGCCCGGTTAATGACATCAGAACTTTTTTCCCTATAGAGCTTGATAATGTTTTTGTAAGCCAAGACATACTTTATTCCAGTTTGAAAACTAAAAGTTCAACTATTTTGGTGCTAAGCAAAAATACTTAGAAAAGTACAATTACTTTTGCGGGTCAAAAGTAAGCCACAAACTATTTAGAATCAATAAAAATAAAGCCCTTTTTTAAAAATGGGGTTTTAATGAAAAAAGCAGGATGCCCATTCATCCTGGTATTTTGAAAATACTAACGGGAGTATATACAACGAATACGTTTTTTTTTCGTTTATATTTACGGATAATCCTAATTGAGCGCTTATGAAAGCATTGAAGTTTACTATTTTTTCTATTATTCTCAGCTTTTTAGTATTTACACAAGCACAAGCTACTCACTTACGGGCGGGCGAAATAACGGCCAAAAGAATTTCGTCGACTACCCTTACCTATCGTGTTACCTTAACTACCTATACTGACCAGATTAACGGAGTACAAGCCAACGAGGGTGCCAATTTTGTGAAGTTTTCGTTTGGCGTAACAGGCGTACCTCTATATGATGTAAAACGTAAAAAGAAGTTTCTGATTAACTCCGGAACCATGTGTAATGTGTATGATACTACCTTTACGTTTCCGGCACAGGGGCGCTATACAATTACCTGCGGTATCTCTAACAGAAATGCGAATACAGTTAACCTGCAGGGTCCAACCGACCAGATCAGCTTCTTTGTAGAAACTACTATAGTAGTTAACGGGGCATTAGGATTGAACAACACACCTGTTTTATTGAATATACCGGTTGATACAGCCGGAGTTGGAAAAAGATTTATTCATAACCCCGGTGCATTCGATGCCGATGGGGATAGTTTGGCTTACAGACTGACAGCCCCTAAAAGAGATTTTGGTGATGGAACCGGAATAGGTGGTTTTGCTGCGGGGTATCGAGATCCATCGAGTTTAGGGGATTCGAGGCTGACCGAAGACGGGTCAGGGCCATCCTTTTTCAGGATAGACGCACTCACGGGAGACTTAATATGGGACGCCCCCGGGCGTCTGGGCGTGAATCAATACCAGGTCAACGTAGCCTTTATCGTAGAAGAATGGCGGAAAGGCCTGAACGGTAGCTACACAAAGATAGGCGAGAT
>NZ_JBXARV010000004.1:0-426343 GCF_058808615.1 Emticicia sp. GW821-FHT11C11 | reverse complement strand
TATTTGCCTCTCATTTTCCAGTAGCAATTTAAACCTTTTTCCTTATTCTTATTTCTGTTACAAACATACGAGACGTATTGCTATACGTCTCCTATGGGCAAATTTGTGTTTTCAATTTTCGCACTGTCGGCATTAATGAATCTGACAGACCTGCGAAGCCGCATTGCAATGTGGTTCTGCCAGATAAAATCAATAATCTTACACTACCACGTTCACAATTCTTTTTGGCACTACAATTAGTTTTTTAGGTGCGTTGCCTTCCAGCCATTTGATTACGTTTTCGTTTTCAAGAACGGCTTTTTCTATTTCTTCCTTGCTCATATCAGCAGGGAAAGAAATAGAAGTTCTCACCTTACCATTTATCTGAATCGGATATTCGAACGAATCCTCAACCAGATGATCGGCATTGAATTCCGGGAAACTCTGCTGAGTTACTGTACCTTTTTCATTACCCAGAATCTCCCACAGCTCTTCAGAAAGGTGCGGTGTGTAAGACGACAACACTATCACCAGTTGTTCGAGAATCGCTTTTTTAGAGCATTTCAGGTCTGTCAATTCATTCACGCAAATCATGAAAGTACTTACAGACGTATTAAAAGAGAAATTCTCGATGTCTTCAGATACTTTCTTGATTGTCTTGTGCAAAGCCTTTAGTTCTGCTTTTGTCGGCTCAGCATCTGTTACGATATATTTACCGTTCTGGTCATAGAACAAACGCCATAGCTTACGGATGAAACGGTAGGTGCCTTCGATACCGCGGGTATCCCAGGGTTTGCTTTCAGTTAAAGGTCCGAGAAACATTTCATATAATCTGAAAGTATCTGCGCCATATTTTTCTACGATATCGTCAGGATTCACAACATTGAACTTAGATTTCGACATCTTCTCTACCTCAGAACCACAACGATAGACACCGTCTTCCAGAATAAACTGAGGGTCATTACCGATATCGTTTCTTGTTGCTTTGAATCGCTCAATATCCAGAATATCGTTATCTACAATATTTACATCCACATGCAGTTTGGTGGTCTCGTACTGGTCTTTCAATCCATAAGAAACAAAGGTCACTTTTTCTGCTTCTTTCAAACGATACACAAAACTTGATTTACCCATAATCATACCCTGATTGATGAGTTTGGCTGCGTATTCTTCCTTGGGTACATAGCCTCGGTCTTTCAGGAATTTGTTCCAGAAACGGCTGTACAACAAGTGCCCGGTAGCGTGCTCGGTTCCACCCAGATACAAATCCACATTCTGCCAGTAGTCAATGGCTTCTTTTGAAGCAAACTCTTTATCGTTTTGTGCATCCATGTATCGGTACCAATACCAGCTGCTACCAGCCCAACCAGGCATGGTGCTCAGCTCATATGGCTCACCCTTATAATTCCAACCTTCAGCTCGGCCTAACGGTGGTTCGCCACTTTCTGTAGGCTGGTATTTGTCGATATCCGGCAATACCAATGGCAGGTCGGTCTCATCAATTAAATGAGGTGCATCGTCTTTAAAATAAACCGGAACAGGCTCACCCCAGTAGCGTTGGCGCGCAAATACGGCATCACGCAAACGATAATTTACCTTACCTTTACCAATACCCTTTTCTTCCAGTGTATCAATCAGTTTCTGAGTTGCTTCTTTATATCCTAAGCCGTTAATAATACCTGAATTGATATATTTACCCTCTTTGGTGGCATCGGCCTGCTGGTCAATATCTACCTGTGCATCCAGTATAGGCACAATCGGTAAACCGAAATGGGTGGCAAAATTCCAGTCGCGCTGATCACCAGAAGGCACGCCCATTACAGCACCGGTACCATAACCGGCCAATACATAATCGGCAATCCATACGGGTACTTTCTCACCGTTGAAAGGGTTGATACAATAGCTGCCTGTAAATGCCCCGGAAACCTTTTTTACGTCAGACATCCGATCCAATTCAGAGCGTTTCTGGGTTTCTGTGATATAATTATTAATACTCTCTCTTTGCCCGGCTGTGGTTAAAGAATCTACGAGCTCATGCTCAGGTGCCAACACCATAAACGATACCCCATAAATAGTGTCTACACGGGTGGTGAAAACCTCAATCAGGGTGTCAGGTTTGTTTTCGATGGCAAATTTTACCATTGCTCCAACCGAGCGGCCAATCCAGTTGCGTTGTTGCTCCTTGAGTGATTCTGACCAGTCAACGCTATCAAGGCCGGAAATTAAACGATCGGCATAGGCAGTAATGCGCATCATCCATTGCTGCATTTTCTTCTGAATCACAGGGAAACCACCACGTTCAGAAACGCCGTCTTTCACTTCATCGTTCGACAGCACCATCCCCAAAGCAGGGCAGAAGTTTACAACTGCCTCTGAAAGGTAAGTTAAACGATATTTTAATGAGATTTTATACTGTTCTGTTTCAGAAAGTGCATTCCATTCTTCGGCTGTAAAGCTTATTACATCATCATCACACACGGCCTTAACATCTTTTGTGCCATCCTGCGCAAATTTCGCATAAAGGGTTTCAATGGGTTCAGCTTTGTTGGCATCTTTATTATACCAGCTTTTGAACAGCTCCATGAAAATCCATTGAGTCCACTTATAATAAGCAGGGTCAGAGGTGCGCACTTCGCGACTCCAGTCGTAGCAGAAACCGATTTTTTTCAGCTGACTGATATATGTTTTGATATTAGTTTCAGTAGTAACAGCCGGATGTTGACCTGTCTGGATAGCATATTGCTCGGCAGGTAAACCGAAAGAGTCGAAACCCATTGGGTGCAACACATTGAAACCTTTCAGCCTTTTGTACCTCGAATAGATATCGCTGGCGATGTATCCGAGTGGATGGCCTACATGTAAGCCTGCTCCAGATGGATACGGGAACATATCCAGTACATAAAACTTAGGTCTTGAATGGTCAATTTTTACTTCATAGGTTTTGTTTTCTTCCCAGAATTGCTGCCATTTCTTGTCGATCTCACGATGGTTATACTCCGACATAAAATATGATATATAAAGTGTAAACGAGCGTTTGCCGCTCGAGTTTGAGTGAAAATTTTTGCAAAAATAGTATTTTAGGGCTTTAAATTGTTAATTTGTTAAATATTATCCGGAAAACTTATCCGGTGATTAAGCCGACACCTTCAAATTTATAAGCCATGCTTCGTAGAATTTTCCTTACAATTCTGTTATTTTTCATTGTTGCCATAGTAGGGATTATCTATATAATATCATACAAATCGAAATCAGCTTTGGTTCTGATGACCGATTTCGGCACAAAAGACGGTGCCGTAGCAGCAATGAAAGGAGTAGCACTGAAACAATTTTCGGAATTGGTTATTCATGACTTAACACATGAAATACCTGTCTTTAATATCTGGGAGGGCGCATACCGCTTGCAACAAACGGCCCCCTATTGGGAAGAAGGAACGGTATTTGTTTGTGTAGTTGACCCTGGTGTGGGCACCGAAAGGAAATCGATCGTATTGAAAACCAAAGCGAACCGTTATTATGTTGGTCCGGACAACGGCTTGTTTACACTAGTAGCCGAAAGTGAAGGAGTAGATGAGGTGAGAGAAATATCAAGTGCCAACCGGTTGCCCAATTCGCAGGGTTCGTACACTTTTCATGGACGCGATGTGTTTGCGTATACCGGCGCTAAATTAGCTGCCAGTATCATTAATTTTAATAGTGTAGGAGTGGCTTTGCCTAATAATGAACTGGTGAAGTTGTCTTATCCGAAACCAAAATTTGGGAAAGGGGTATTATCCGGTGGAATACCGATTCTAGATATACAATATGGAAACGTATGGACCAATATTGACGAGAAGACATTCAAAGCATTGGGTGTAAAAGATGGTGAGCGGTTGAATGTGAAGATTTTTGAGAAAGACAGACTGGTGTATCAGGGAGTAGTGCCTTATGGACATACATTTGGTGATGTGAAGGAAGGCGAATCTATTTTATATATGAATAGTCTTCTGAATCTGTCTTTAGGAATAAATATGGGCAGCTTTGCTGATACCTATAGGATTTCGAGCGGACAAGACTGGCGGATTGAGGTTTCAAGATGATAAAGTTCTGACTCTGTATAATCATTAAATTTTAAGCATATGGATACTGTAACAAGCTTTAAAATAAAAAATATGTGTCCGCAACTTATTGTGGCTGACCTTGATATTGCCATTGCATTCTACACTGGGAATTTGGGTTTTGAAGTCGAGTTTTTTTACGAAGATTTTTATGCTGCGATTGTTAAAGATGGTTATTCTGTTCATCTTAAATTGGATACGCCTTTTGCTGAAGAGAGAAAAAAAAGAAGAGAGAATGAACATCTTGACCTGGTTATTTCGGTAGATGATATTGCACATGTATACGAAGAAATAATAAGTCAGACGGTTGACGTAGTGCAATCATTACGTGAAATGCCCTATGGCAAAGAGTTTTACATAGCAGACCCGGATGGACACATTATTGGTTTTTTAGAGTCCTGATTCATTAGGCTTAATAGATTGCCCGGCGAAAGCACCTGTACTGTTAGGGGGTGATTTGATTCTTCTATAGATGATTAACCCCAATGCCATACACGACAAAATAACAAATACAGAGAGAGTGATTATGTTCTTGGTGTGGATATATCTAAAGTCTATCATAGTATAGATAAAAATCTGCATAGCTATAATACTGATGGTGCTCACTATGTCATCAAACCACGTATTTTTCTTCACATTGCCGGAAATATATAAATACAACACAAAAGCCGAAATTATGTAGGAGTATATTGAATCAGATACCAAATACGGATTGAAAATAGCTATTAGTAAATAAATGCCAATAAAGAAAGAAAGTTTCTCTCCACTGATAATCACAAGCAGAAATGAAACGGCTGTCAGTATTTTCAGTAAGTGAATTTTAGATATCATAACGAAAAATTGAATAGCATGGTTGTATCTTACTTTACTTCTTGTGCGTAATTTGGAATAGCACAATCACCCCAAGGCGCTGTCTTTTTCTTCATAGGTTTTATATCTTTCGAGGATAAGTAAGGAAGTTTGTATCTGTCATGTGTAAAGAAGTGATGCCAGTTCCAAAATTCTCATATATTTCTTCTGAAATTCCGATAAACGACTGTGTCCGGCGAAGTAGGATAGCACTCCCGGAAACTCTTAAAAATAATGCCAATGTCTCTGATGTGCGGGCCTTTCATTTCATTTTCCCACATTTTAAATTCACCGTGCTCGGTTGAATAGGTATAGTGTATGACATGAAATTCCGGGTTTGAAAAAATTACACCAACTGTCAGTATTCTAAGTATTCCTCCATAGTTTGCAAAAAGAATTATAGCAGTAAAAACACCGAACCAAATAGCTTTTTTTTTCATTGCTTATCAATTATTAAAGCTGATTTGTTTAAGCTGTAGTAGCTTCGTATTTTCAAAGTAGACTATTTATTAAGTAAGCAAAAGTATTAGAGCTTGGTTAAAAAAAAATTGACTCAAATCATTTTTTTGCTCGTAATCTACTCAATGTCTCCGGCTCAATTTCTAAATGTGAAGCTATATACTTTAAGGGAACTCTTTGTAGAATGTCGGGAATTTGTTGTTGAAGAAAAACATATCTTTCATTGACAGATTTCATGCGGATATTGTAATTTCTTATTTCACTTAAGCAATAGTACTTTTCGGTCAGCATTCTGCCGATATAATTGAATTCCGGGAAATTCTCATATAAGAACTGTAAATCTGTGTAAGAAAGTGACCACATCGTACAATCTTCCAGGGCTTCGACATATTCATTGGATGGTTTTTGTAAGAAAAAACTAATCACTGAAATAATGATATCTGTTTCTTTGAAGAACCAGGTTGTATGTTCCTTACCGTTTTCGATAAAATAGGCTCTTACAATTCCTTTTTCAATATAATAGATTTTTCTGTTTGTCGTTTCCGGTTGAACAATCATCGACTTCTTCGCGAAAATTTCATTTTTTAATTTCTTTGCTAAAAAATCCTGAATTTGTGGAGACAGCGGCTTTATGGCATCAAGAATAGTAATAATCTGTTGCATAAATGTAGAAGTTAAAAGTTGTCATAGCTTTGGTAATTGTTCCATAAAAATAAAAAAAAGACGCATCAATAAAAACTGATACGTCTTCTTCTAAAATTATATACAGGATAATTATTTCTTCGTAGCCTTGGGTGCTATGAAAACAATCATACGTTTACCCTCTTGTTTGAACTCGCCCTCAGGTTTACCGTATTCATCAAGCCCTGCAATGAAGCGTCTTAGTAATTCGGCTCCCTGGTCTTTAAACACGATCTGACGACCAACAAAATGCACATATGCTTTCACTTTCGCGTTTTCTTTCAAGAAACTGATAGCATGTTTCAATTTGAAATTGAAGTCATGGTCATCTGTTTGCGGACCGAAACGAATTTCTTTAATGACCGTCTTAGCAGCTTTGGCTTTTATCTCTTTCTGCTTTTTCTTCTGGTCATACTTAAATTTGGAGTAATCTACTATTCTACAAACCGGTGGATTGGCCGTAGGAACTATCTCTACTAAGTCAAGGCTTTGAGCCTGAGCCATAGCAAGTGCCTGATTAGTATCAAAAATGCCTTGCTCCACGTTATCGCCGACTAAGCGGACTTGAGGTACTCGTATCCTTTGATTGATACGGTGTTCATCTTCTTTCTGTACTGGTCTTCTGAAATTACGATTGAATGGTTGTTGTGCCATTTAACGATTTTAAGGTTGCTAATAATTGAATTTTACGAAATTAGGAACAAAAATCATAAAAACAAACAATAAGCCTGTTTTTAAACATTTTACTGCGCTTATAGCCTGTTTTTATGATTGAATGGTGCCTGATAATTAATTCGATCCGAATTTAGGTATATTTTTGTTGATTTCTGTTTTGGCATAGGCAACAAACTCTTTGATGGTCATTGAGCCGAGGTCGCCCTCGCCTTTACGACGAACAGATACTTTGCCTTCTTCGGCTTCTTTCTCTCCTACAATAAGCATCAAAGGTAACTTGTTTACTTCAGCATCACGAATCTTACGGCCGATTTTTTCATCTCTGTGGTCAACATAACCTCTGATATCGTTTTCCTGCAATTCGAGGAACACATCATTGGCATAGTCTTCATATTTTTCTGAAATCGGCAGAATCGCAATCTGATCGGGTGATAGCCAAAGCGGGAAATTTCCGGCTGTATTCTCAATCAGAATAGCTATAAAACGCTCAAGAGAACCAAATGGCGCACGGTGAATCATTACCGGGCGATGTTTCTGGTTGTCAGAACCAACATATTCAAGATCAAATCTTTGAGGTAACTGGTAATCTACCTGAATAGTTCCCAGCTGCCATTTGCGACCCAGTGCATCTTTTACCATGAAGTCGAGCTTAGGTCCGTAAAAGGCTGCTTCTCCTAACTCTTCCACAGTTATCAGTTCTTTTTCAGCTGCTGCTCTGCGGATGGCATTTTCTGCACTATCCCAGGCTTCGTCAGTACCAAAATATTTGGTTTTGTTTTCGGGGTCTCTTAGTGAAACCTGTGCCGAAAAGTTGTCGAATCCAAGAGCCTTGAAAACGTATAGCACAAGGTCGATTACTTTTTTGAATTCATCTTCTACCTGGTCTTCACGGCAGAAAATATGGGCGTCGTCCTGAGTGAAGCCACGCACACGTGTTAAACCATGAAGCTCACCGCTTTGTTCGTAGCGATAAACGGTTCCGAATTCTGCCAGACGCAAAGGTAATTCGCGGTAGCTTCTCGGCCGTGAGCGGTATATCTCACAGTGGTGAGGGCAGTTCATGGGTTTTAGCATAAACTCTTCGCCTTCTTCGGGTGTTGCAATCGGTTGAAATGAATCTTTACCGTATTTCTCCCAGTGACCTGAGGTGATGTATAACTGCTTGCCGCCGATATGTGGTGTTACTACCTGCTGATATCCGGCTTTTACCTGAGCACGGCGCAAGAAATTCTCCAGTCTTTCTCTTAGCATGGCACCTTTAGGCAACCATAAAGGAAGCCCTTTACCTACTTTTTCAGAGAAAGTGAAGAGTTCGAGTTCCTGACCCAGCTTGCGGTGATCACGTCTTTTGGCTTCTTCCAGAAACTGCAGGTATTCATCCAGTTCTTTTTGCTTAGGGAACGTGATACCATAAATGCGCGTAAGCATTTTGTTATTCTGATCGCCTTTGAAATAGGCCCCGGCCACATTCATAATCTTGGCGGCTTTGATGAAACCAGTATTAGGAATATGCGGCCCGCGACATAAATCAGTGAAATTACCCTGGCGATAGAAAGTAATGGAGCCATCTTCCAGCCCGGCCAGTAAATCTAATTTATATTCATCACCTTTTTCTTCAAAATACTTAATGGCATCTGTCTTAGCCATAGGAATCCGCTCGTAGTCGTTTTTCTGACGAGCAAGTTCCAACATTTTATCTTCTATTTTTTTGAAGTCATCGTTCGAAATAGTGACTCCGTTCGTATCTACATCATAATAGAAACCATTTTCTAGTGGCGGCCCCACCCAGAATTTTACACCCGGATACAGGGCTTCCAGAGCCTCGGCCATTAAGTGAGCCGATGAGTGCCAGAATGTAGATTTACCGTCGGTATCATTCCACGTCAAAAGTTGCAAGGTTGAGTCTTCTTCAATAGGTAGATTGGCATCCTGAACTTTTCCGTTCACTTTGGCGGCCAATACGTTTCTTGCCAGTCCTTCGCTGATCGAAAGAGCGACATCGTAACTCGAGCTTCCTTTTGGATATTCTCTTACGCTTCCGTCCGGTAATGTAATTTTAATCATAAAACTGGGTGTACTATTATTTAATAATGGTTGTTAGAATTTGATTTTTCTGGTAGAATCTGCCTTCACATTTACTTTCGCTTTAGGTTTTATAGCATTGATTCTGACTCTTGAAGTATCTAAAAGCTTTTTGGGTTCTTCTGTTGCAGTCGGTTTCGCCGGTGCAGCAGGTGTTCTTTTGATAACATCAGTATTGGAAGAATAGTTGCTGTAGCCATAGTTTGCTCTGCCAGATACCCTGTTTAAAGCCACTATAGCCTGGTCATCGTTCGGATTCCTTTCCACAGCTTGTTTCAGGGCAGTTTCGGCCTCAGTCATGTTTCCGAGCTGCTCCTGGGTAAGTCCAATGAAATAATAGATTTTGGGTACATCTCTGTTAATCCGCAACACTTTCTCATAACTTTCCAGCGCTTTCAGGTAGCTTTTCCAGCGATAATAGATAGCCGCTGAATACAAAAGCACGTCGGTTCTTCTGTTGTCTATTTTGGCGGCTCTTTCATAATTTACTAAGGCGCTGTCAAGCCATCCTTTCTTAAAAAATGCAAGGCCTCTTTCTACAATGAAATCAGAATTATTCTTGAATTCCGCTATGGCTTTCTGGTTCACTACCAACGCAGAATCATACATGTGGTAATTCTGCAATATTTCTGTCAGTTTAGAATAAGCTTCTCTGAACGACGGTTTTATTTCTATAGATCTGCTAATCAGTGAAATGGCTGTGGCTGTATCTCCTTTCCTGGCCGCTAGTGTGCCTTTGTAAAAGTGGGTTTCGCCATCAAACGGGGCATTTTGTAATGACTTGGCCAGGTATTTTTCGGCTCCGGCAAGATCATTTCTTTGCTGCGACAAATCTCCGAGCAGCGTATATAACTCAGGCGTATCGAAATTCAGGATTTCTGCACTTTGCGCAAAAGAGAAGGCCTCATTGTATTTTTTCATTTTGCGCAATATAAGCGCCTTCATAAAAAGATACTTGCCAACATTGGGTTTTAACTGGTCAGCCCGATCAATATCTTCTAATGCACTTTCGGTGTTTCCCAGCTTTAAATATACATCGGCTCTTTTAAAGTAATTTTCGGCCACACTAGGGTTGCTTCTGATAGCCTCCGTCAGTGCTTCTTCCGCTGCGGCGTTCATATCTGCCTCATTCTGAAACTGAGTAGGAGGAATCTTCGAACGCTCTCTGTTACCTTGTCCGCAAGCGGCAAGGAAGATAACCAGCGTTATTAAAAAATATATATTGAACTGTTTTTGCATTATTTTCTCGCTGTGACACAAAGGCAGACGCAAATTTTTTCACAAAAATCCGAAAATTTTCTAACAATTAAAACCTTTCCCCATAATATAGAATGGCGGTACTGAAAGTGAGCCAATAAAAAGCAGGTAGATTCTTATAATTATGATTCAGAAGCAAAACGATAGAATACACCCAAGGGTAAGTTTTTATGGAACGAATCCTGCAAAACCAGTTCTCCCATTTCGGCATTGGTAATGGCAGGATAGTTTTGCTTAATGATGGTTTCAGCTATTACCGCCGAAAAACCCATGGAATAGAGGTTTAATATAAAAAAGAAGTGTTGGTCGTCAACCAGTTGCAGGCATCCTTTTATCAGTTCATTGATGCCCTCTTCCAGAATCCATTTTTCGCCATCCGGGCCACGACCATAGGCCGGGGGATCCAGAATGATACCGTTATATTTTTTGCCTCGTTTTACCTCACGTTTTACAAACTTCAGGGCATCTTCAACTACCCACCGGATGTCGGTCAGCTGACTTATCTCCATGTTTTCGCGCGCCCAGGAAATAGTCTGTTTGATAGAGTCTACATGGGTAACATCGGCTCCGTTGCCTTTAGCAATAACAGATGCCCCGCCTGTGTAGGCAAAAAGATTAAGTACCTTCGGGTCTTGCACGGGCATTTTTTTTAGTTTGTCTTCAATGTACTGCCAGTTTTCGGCTTGTTCCGGAAAGATACCTACGTGCTTAAACGAAGAAAGCGAGAGCTTGAATTTATACTGCCTGCCACCTTGCTCGTAGGGTAAAAGCCATTTTTCGGGCATTTTTTTCAGGTTGTGCCATTCGCCCCGTTCGTCCGGATTAAGCTGGTCTCTGCCTTTGGTTTTTCTGAAAATGGCCGAAGCCTTTTGCTCCCAGACCTCTTCACTGAGCGATTTGTCCCAGACGGCCTGCGGTTCAGGACGAGCCAGAATATAATCGCCGAAGCGTTCCAGTTTTTCAAAATTACCTGAATCTATTAATTCGTAGGAGTCTATTTTTGGCTGAAGAAGCTGATACAAGGTCAATGCGTTTAAATGAAACTGATTTTACTGAACTTTACTTAGATAGATAATCTTACGGATATTGGTCTGCGGAAGCGATTGTTGCCTTTTTTTACGTTTGCTTGTTTCCTCCTTCCTGATTTCCAGATCCTTTATGGCTTCAAATTTAATACGACTTCCGTCGGCAAGGAAATAATTTCCGTACCAATTTCTTACGCCATGATAAGTGGGTACAAATTGAGTGTTTTTTGCATCTGCCGGTTCGTCTGATAATTTGTAGGTTTCTGGGCGTGCAAATTCAGCTAAATTGCTGATAGACAGACTTCCTTTCAGGCATACGGCGGTCGAGTTGTTTTCTGACACTGCCAGATTTTCTTCTACCTGCGGCGAAACCAGGTTCATATCTATTCTGCTTTGTGAGAGGAGGTTTCCGTCAGCATCGAAACTGGCAACAAACCCATTTAAGAAATTATAACCTTTAAATACCTGCTTTGATTGTGTTCGGGGGTAATTGTAGCCGGTACTGCCATATCGGCCATAGCCGGGGTAGGGGTCATAACCGCTGTAAAGAGGTGAGCTGGATGTTAATGTCTGAAAATTGGGTTGAAAAAAACTGCCGCCCAGGGTTAAGGTATTATTGCCATAAACGGGTTTGGCAGGTAGCAATATAAAATTATCAGCAATTTTCTTTACGGTTGCGTCATCAATAGCCGGTAGACCTTTCAGTAAAAGACGGTAATCATAAAATTTGGTCGCAATTGTTTTTCCATCTTCCAATCTGGAAACGAAAATGCCTTTTGCACCGGAATTTGACTGATACGTACCTGAAATGAACTTGACTGTAGGAGAAATCTCTGTTAAAGTGGCCGTGAGCGGAAAATTGCCTGCATTAGATGCAATTGTATTTTTAACAATCAGTTTACCGGTGGTGTCGTACCTGGCATAAACCACATAGGCGTCTTTTATGAACTCTCCCTTTTTCTTTTTCTCGTTAGTATAGCCCGACTCCTTAATAGCCCACAGGCTTTCAACTATATTTTTCGCAGCATCATAATGGAAGTACTGTACGCTGGCTTTACCAGTCAGCCCGGCGGAGACGAATTCACCGGTATCTTCATTGAAATCAAATTTATAAAAGGCGGCACCTTTTTCATTACTACCGGCCATTAAGATACGGTCGTTCAGAAAAGCGTAATCCTGATCCTGAAAAAACTCACGCAGTTCAAAGCCTTTATTGTCAAATTTTCCGTCTTTCAGCGCTATGGTAAATAACTGATAATACATACCCTGGGTTTCACTGAACATGAACGTAATGTGCTCATGATCTACAGTATAGGCAGTAGGCTTTTTTTCTACGTCGAGAAATATCTCGGACTCCCAGGTTTTGTTCAGCTCGGCATCAAATTTTACAATTACAGCTTTGGTAATGTCTTTTTTGGCGAATAGAATGACTCCTTTGTCTCCAAGCGGAATCAGCTGTTGCCAGGTTGGATTGCCACTGATTTCGTACTCAACTGTTTTTAAAACCTGTGCCGAAGCACAAAAACTGACAATCAATAAACCAATAAAGAGTGCTGTTTTTCTCATTAATGCCCGGTTTTCTTTAACACCAAAACTGATCAGAACGCAATTTTATTCAGATAAAACACTTTTCGTGAACCATCGTTCCGGTTGCTGATTTTCTGATATCCCCATGCGAGATAATAATTTCCATGCCAGAATTCGATGTCATCAGTTGAGGTATCGCGTACTCTGTCGCCCTCGCGGTCTGTATTTATCTCAATTACTTTGTTGCCTTCTACCACATCGTTGCCCCGCACAATTTTGCTCGATAGCTTACCTTTATTGCTATAGACTAGAGTTATTTCGTTGTTATCAGTTTTGATTTTTACTTTTTCTTTCAGCTCATAGCTTTTCAGGTTGTCGAAGTTAAAGCTATTGTCCCATATTAAATTTCCTTTCTGATCAAATCCGGCAACTACGGCATGCGTGTATTTGAAACCATCGAACTGCTGGTTATTAAAACCTCTGTTGCCCGACCAAAGCCAAGGGTTCCATGCCCACGAATTCAATCCATAATAGCGATAGCTACCCATGCCGTATCCATAAGGACTCCAGAACGGACTTCCGTACATACTGGAACCGTAGAAATTATTGTTGTTTCTGAACTCCGGATAGAATACCTCTGCCACCAGAATATACTGATTGTCTTTCTGGATAATATCATGCACTAATACGCGATAGTTGAGTTTTAAGTCGCCACCTTTATCACGCTTTTTATTGATTTGCCGTTCAATGCGGTCTTGTTGTTTCTGAGACATGAACTTGAAGAAATTCTTGAATTCGGTAAAACTGTGCAGTTTCAGATATTCAGGATTTTCTTCATCTACTTTGCTGATGTATAAGCCCTGCGACATAGGCACTCCATTGGATTGATAGCCTCTGAAACCATAGTTGCCGATCATCAATTGGGTGCCGTCATTTAAAGAAAAGAGTTTGCCTGTCAGCAAGCCGTAATCATCTTCGGGCTCAACGGTCAGTTGCTCTACAATTTTCCCGTTCTGGTTGATTCGTTTCACAACCATGTAACTCGAGCGTCCTTTTTTTACCGAATAAGAAACAATCAGCAGATTGTTTTCTTCATCGAAATCGATGGAAGATATGCTGGCAGTACCTTTCAGGCCTCCGGCAAGAATCCTTGGTTGTAATTTATGAAGATTCACGCTCATCAGTACAGGTTCGTCTTTTACCATACCTGCCAGGTAGGCAAAGTCATTATGCACCTTGAATTCGGATACCTCAAAACGCGAAATATTCTCAAAAAAGAATTTCTGCATAATGCCGATACCTGTAGACACCTTAATGATCTGGTACAAGTCGCTGTTAAACTTGCTGAAAAGCAGGTATACATCACGGCCCTCACGATAATAATCTACGTACGATTGGTTTTCTTCCAGCTCGCCGTTCAGCGTCCAGCCCAATTGCAGGTTGGTATCGAACTTGGTAATGCTGAATGTCTTTTTTGAGGTTTTGGATAACACCAGCAGGCCTTCTTCACCTATGGTAATTACCTGTAGTTTGTTGTCGTCTCCGCCAACCGGTATTTCAATCCTCTTCACACTCTGGGCATAAATGGCTTGATTAGCAAAGAAAATGGTAACCAATGCCAACATCCATACCCTTATGCCTGAAAAAACACGAGGAAGGAACTTTGTTTTAGGTAGTAAATAATCGTTAATACTATTCATAACTTTTAGCGACGATGATGTCGAACTCTTCTTTTTTTACTGGTTGTACTGAAAGTCTTCCCTGACGAACCAGGGCCATGTCTTGTAGTCTTTCATCAGCTTTGATTGCCTGCAGTGTTACGCCTTTCGGCAGTTTTTCTACAGGTGACAGATCTACAACTACCCATCGGGGGTCGTCAGTGGTTGGGTCAGGATATGATTCTTTGACAACCTTAGCAATACCCACTACATCGAGCCCATCGTTTGAGTGATAAAACAATACCAGATCACCGATTTTCATACTGGCCAGATTGTTGCGTGCTGCGTAGTTTCGTACGCCGTCCCACATCCCTACGCCTTGATTAACGAAATCGTCCCAGGAATATTTGAATGGTTCTGATTTTACAAGCCAATAGTTCATAACTGAATTGATTAATGTTTGAAAAGTATAATCAAAAAAGCCCCAGGTTAATGGGGCTGATTTATGTGATAGCAAATTAAGGAAACTTTGGGAATTTTTTGAAATCGGGCTTACGTTTTTCTAAGAACGAACGGAAACCTTCTTTGGCTTCGTCTGATAAATAGTAAAGCAAGGTAGCATTACCGGCTAATTCCTGTATACCGGCTTGTCCGTCAAGCTCAGCATTGAATGACGATTTCAGCATTCTGATAGACAATGGTGATTTCTCCTGTATCTTACGGCACCATTCAACGGTTACTTCTTCCAGTTGTTCTAAAGGTACTACTTTGTTTACTAATCCCATGTCAAGGGCTTCCTGCGCATTATACTGGTCGCAAAGGAACCATATTTCGCGGGCTTTTTTCTGACCTACCACACGTGCCAGATAACTGGCACCAAAACCGCCGTCAAAGCTACCTACTTTAGGGCCTGTTTGTCCGAAACGCGCATTTTCAGCAGCAATGGTAAGGTCACAAACAACGTGCAATACGTGCCCGCCACCAATGGCCCAACCGGCTACAGAGGCAATAACCACCTTAGGTATTGAACGAATCATTTTTTGTAAATCGAGTACGTTCAGACGCGGTATGTGGTCGTCACCAATATAGCCACCGTGCCCACGCACCGACTGGTCGCCACCACTGCAGAAGGCTTTTCCGCCTTCACCTGTTAATATAATTACTTCTATTGCAGGTTCTTCACGGCAAAACGACATGGCGTCAATCATTTCTTTGACAGTCTGCGGACGAAATGCATTGTGTTTTTCCGGACGGTTGATACTGATTTTGGCAATTCCTTCGAAGAAAGTAAATTTTATGTCTTCGTACTCTTTGATCGTTTCCCAGGTCATAATCTATATCGGTAATACTAAATGGTTATTAATATATGCTTGTTAATTCTTAAATAAGTGTAAGTATATACGGAGGCAATGAGTTCAATAATCCTATTTTAAACTTCATCTATCAACACGTAAAGAAAATCTATCAGTTTTTATATTCCTCTGTTGTTACTTTTTGCCGCAAAAAGTAACCAAAAAACCGCATCATTTAAACTCGTACAATTAAAAATCTGATAGTTATTTTCTTTTTGCAATATTCATTTCCAGATTTTTAATCGTAAACTAGCCGTTCGCCTCGACAGGAAATGATGATTTAAGGTTACTAATTTTAGTTGTTACTTTTTCCCTCTGTGAAACTCTGTGTCAAACTTTGTGGCACTCCGTGGTTTAGTATTTTATGTCAGTTTTAGCAACAGTCAATATTTATGTAATTTTATTCCATTTCATCTAAATCTAATATGTCGCTGCGGTCGTCTTCCTGAAAAAATTCTACTTTCCAGGTATGGTCGGCGAGTAAAAATACTCTTGCCAGAAACTGGTTGAACGGAAAGGAGCGTCCCCATTCACCGGGAGCTACCATCGACAAAATATCTGTGCCGTCTTTCTTCTCGTAAAGATAATACACATGGTTAATGATTGGCTCAAAGCCTATGGCAGCGTCATAAATACGCTCAGAAATATCAATCCTGTTTTTTATCTCTCTGGCCTGCTGAGCCAGTAATTCCATTTGCTTATAAATCTTGTTCAGTTGTTCTCCGGTTTGCTGACGCATAGCCAGTTGCGCTTTACCCTTTACTTTCCCCAGGTCTTCCGGACGAATCACAGCTCCTCCCGCGGTATGTGCATATTCCATCAGACCGGGATTTTCAGCAACTTTAATTTTGTCTATCGGATTCTTTTCCATCGTGCAAATTTATTTTGAAAACTTTGTTTCTTAGCTAATTATTTAAAAAATAATGGTTTAGTCTGTATTTTTTAACTTCGTTATGCAAACCAAAATGGTGGTTTTAGAGTTTAGTAAAAAAGTGCTATTGTTAATTGTTCTTCAAATATATAATATTTAAGATATAATATCTATATTTTAAATATTTTTTGGATTAAAAATCTATTATCTAGTGCTAATTTAGATAATTGCGTATTTCAATTGATGTATTTGTGGTCTTTCTTCTTGATAAGATTAAGTATATTAATACAACACGACTTAGAATATGAATACTATTGACAGAAAAGAATTTATGAAGCAGGTGGGTATCAGCTTTGGTGCCATTATGCTTATGAACTGCCTGCAGGCCTGCGATGCAGGTGGTGAAGTACCAGACCCGAATCCAGGTGGTAGTAACGGTAAAGTAGACTTTACTTTAGATCTTAATAATGCAACCTATGTAACACTGAAAAACAGGGGAGGGAATGTGGTTGTTAAACCGCAGAATATTATAGTTGCCCGTGCAAACGATGATACGTTTATAGCGGTGAGCGCCATTTGCACCCACGAGGCCGCCACTATTAATTATCGCGCAGCTTCCAATGATTTTCTTTGCCCTAACCACCAGTCGGAATTCAAGGCTGATGGCAGTGTGCAGAAAGGCCCTGCTACTACGGCATTGAAGAAATATTTGACTACAGTAGATCTGACTAATAATACAGTGCGTATTTTTGAGTAAATTTGTGCTGTATTTTTTAACTCTGCTCTTCATGGTGCAAGCTGTGAGGGGTTTTCTTATAGTGGAGCAATGATTTTTTTAGAAAAAGACGGAACGTATATCAATACCGATCCAGACAATCATTATTACGAAAAGGTATTGAAATTTAAGAAAGCCTGGGATGCAGGTCAGCAGAATTTTACCATTCATACATCAGGTTCAACG
This sequence comes from Emticicia sp. GW821-FHT11C11, assembly GCF_058808615.1. Lineage (NCBI taxonomy): Bacteria > Pseudomonadati > Bacteroidota > Cytophagia > Cytophagales > Leadbetterellaceae > Emticicia > Emticicia sp. GW821-FHT11C11. The sequence goes on along the minus strand of NZ_JBXARV010000004.1, from coordinate 408,873 downwards.
GGCGCACCCAAACCAGTTAGTTTCTCGAGGGAACAGCTGATAGAGTCGGCCCGCCTGACGGCCAGAACATTTAATCTGCAGGAGGGAGATACTGCTTTTTGTTGCCTGAGCGTTGATTACATTGCAGGCTTGATGATGCTGGTGCGTGCCTTTGAAACAGGCATGGATCTGATGATTGTAGAGCCAAGCTCAAATCCGTTTCTGGGAATTGAAAAACATCTGTATTTACTGAACGCTAACAGAGGTAAAAACTTTTTTGCTTTTGTGCCCTTACAGATACAGACTTTATTGGGCGAGTCAGAGCTTTTTCTTGAAACATTAAATGCGGCCAGAACTATTATTATTGGCGGGGCAGCTGTGAGCGAAACGGTTCTGGAGAAAATTCAGAAAGTATATGCACCGGTGTACGCTACTTACGGTATGACCGAAACGTTATCTCATATTGCCATTAAACGACTTAACGGACCTGACAAGGAAGATTTTTTCAGAATACTTGATGGCGTTGAAATTGCCATAGATGAAAGAGAATGCCTGAAGATCAGATCAAATACTACCGGAAACGAATGGTTAATAACCAACGATATTGTTGAGCTCATCGATAACGATAAATTTAAGCTGATAGGCAGAATTGATAACATCATTAATAGTGGTGGAGTGAAGATTCAGCTGGAGAAAATCGAACAGACAGTAGAGGAGATTCTGAAAGATGTTCAGTTTTATGGAAGGTTTTTTGCCTATGGCGTGCCGGATAAAAGACTGGGTCAGAAATTGATTTTGGTTGTGGAGAGCAAAAAGCCTTTGTCTGACGGTAATTCACTTGGACTGCGGTTTTCAGAAAAATTATCTAAATTTGAGATTCCAAAAGAAATATTCTTTGTTGAAAAAATGATTGAAACCCCAACCGGGAAAATCGATAAAATAAAAACCGTCAATGCCTACGTTCTCCCTCAAATACCAAACCTCTGAAAATATTCCGCCGCCCTTTGCTCATGCCATTGAACTAAGCGGTGATATTGAACAAAGTAAAGAACTGACTGTTTCTTTTGAACTTACTTATTTAGACCGGGAGCTTCTGACAGAAGAAGAGATTGCCGACGAAGGATTCTCGCTGAATGATGATTTCAGCTGGCAGGGAGAATTACCGGCTGTATGGAAAGATATTATTTACGGTAACCTGAAATCGGCAAAGCCGTTGAAAATAAAGGCTCTTGAACCACATCAGCATTTCTGGCAGGTCGATTTTGAAGCCCAGTCTTTTTATCCGGCCAATGCGGATAAATTTTCGTATCTGCTCGAAGAAATCCAACAGGCAATTTTCGAAAAAGCAGGACGCGAACTGCCATTGGATTTAATTTTCTACAGGAATCAGTCGGGAGAGACAAAAGAGATAACTATCAAGGCATCTTTTGTTGAAAGGAAGGTAGAAATCAGCCGGAAAGACAATCAGGAAACTGGTAAAACATCTGTATTACCCTGGGATGAACTCAATTTTATATTGAAAAATACATTTTCAGGAGAATTTATAATGGATCTTGCCTTTAATCAAAAACCTGCACATAAAGGCACGTTTGTTAACATAGGAGACGGATACTGGTATGAAGTGGGTAAATCAATGTTGATTGAGCCACACAAGATTCAGAAGATATTTAAGCTATAAAAAAACTCATCTCTAAAATTTGAGATGAGTTTATGCATTATCTATTCAACCTATGATTATTAATTCGTTCCCTGAATGCGGGTATATTTTGTAAAAGCTACGTCTTTGTAAATACCAGACCAGCTTAATAATACTGTGGTACCCGCCCCGGCGCCGGCTTTACCCAAATCGGCCCATGATTTTGTCAGGGTAGCTTTTCCGTCATTACCCGTTGTCAATTCTCCCAGTTTTGCGCCATTACGAATCGACACCGTAACTTTAAGCGATTTTACAGCAACTGAATCTATCCCTTTGGTATGGTCAAGAATATTGGTCTTGTCGAGCTCAAGCAGTTTTATATTTAAAGCAACATCTTTTGAAACCTTGCTCATTACTGTGGGCTCGGTGGTAGTTCCGTTAGAAGGCACTCCGCTATCATCTATTACTAAGAATAGCAGGGGTGAAACTACTCTGTCTACAAAGGGGTCTTTCTTCTCACAACCTGAAAGCAGTGTTATGGCGCCCAGAAACAATATGTATGCGGTCTTTCTCATGTTTTTAATGTTTAGCGTAATGTAATTAATTCACGATTCTGCGGAAATCATTTTTCAGCCCACCAGAGTTTGGTTCTCATGTTATCGGCACCGCCATTCAATGTTATCCCCTTATCGAGGCTTATTTTGTTGAGCGAATACTCGGTAGTAGGATAGGGCAAACGGGTGGGCAGAATGCCTTCGTTTTCGAAAACGGCTCTGGAATCTTTAGCCGGTAACACAGGGAAACCAGTGCGCCGGTATTCCGTCCAGGCTTCAACGGCATTACCGAATAACGAAATCCATTTCTGATCCAGAATCTTTTCGCGGGTCGGGGCTCCTACAGTTTCATAATAACCTGCCGGAAGCGCTACCTTATACTGGTCGAACGAAGCCTTAATTCCGGCCTGCATATAGGCATTGGCGTCACCGGAAATATCACCGTCAATGGCGGCTTCGGCAAGAATCAAAAGCAGTTCGCTATAAGTCATCACTACACTGGGTGTGGCAGCTTGTGTAAAATAACTACCCAATGTAGAAGCTGAACTCAGATAAGTAGTTGCGATGGCATCAGGCAAGCCGTTAGGAATCCCTTCATATCTACCAGCCGAATTAGTATTGGCAAATACGGATAGACGGGTATCGCCTAAGCCTGTCAGTTTGTCTACGAAAGTTTTGCTCATGCTCCAGTCGGTACGGCTGCCCATTACCATTACCTCATGCCACTCGTTGTTACTGGGGCGTGTAGCTGTGTTTTTCAGAATGGCGTTATCGTCGTTGCTGGTGAAAATCGGAAATTTGGCGGCATCACCCAGAATCTCGGCCATAATAGCTTTTGATTCGACTGATTTCTTAGCTGCCTGACGATTCGCCAGACGCAATCTCAATGAATTGGCGAATTTCTTCCATTTCAGGATATTGCCGTCATAAAGAATATCGCCCGAAATAGCCGGGCCACTTACCACCAGTTTTTCGTTGGCCACTTTCAAATCATTCAGTAAACCTGCGTATACTTTATCCATCGAGTCATATTCCGGAATATAGACAGGCGTTCCATCAGTGCCTTTCAGGGCCTGAGAGTAGGGAATGGCTCCGTACAAGTCTGTCAGCACCGAAAAGACCCAGCTTCTCATCACCATTGCGGCACCTTCATAATTGGTGTTTGGTGATTTGCTTTCGGGGCCTGCCTGTTTAATGATACTCTGGAAGTTTACCAGACCATCGTTAAAGAACGATTTCCAGGTATTGTTGTAGAAGGTAGGTGTGATACCATAGTTGTCACCCTCATTTGAGTAAATATTGCGGGCCAGGTATTGAATCCAGAGCATGGAGCCGTCGAGATTCAAACGCTCGAAACGGATATTACTACCCCAGTATCTGTCAACCGATTTTTCGATGGCATAAGGCAATAAATATTGCGGACTGATGCTCGTCGGGTTGTTGGGGTCTGTGTTCATTTTATCGAATTCATCGGTGCATGAATTCAGCGATAGGCTCAACAAAACCAGCATTGAAGCTATAATTTTATATGATTTCATAATGTTTCAAGGTTTTTAATGAAAAACTGAGTCCTCTGTATCAGAAGCCTAAAGAAAGGTTAAAGCCCAGACTTCTTGATGATGGTAATTCGCCATAAGCAAACCCTTGTGAATTGCCACCGAAGCGGTCAACTTCCGGGTCGATATGAGGAGAGTTTTTAAACAATATGGCCAGGTTACGACCTACCAGAGAGAGTTTCGCGTTCTGGATTCTGGCCTTTCTCAGTATTGATTCAGGTAAGCGGAAGCCGATTGAAACTTCACGCAGCTTGATATAGCTGCCGTCAAAAATGGCCGCCTCGTGGTATCTTCTCGGGTTATTAAAACCATACAGCTGATTGGCTGCCACAATGACATCGTTCGTTACGTATTGCGGATTATCAGCAGTGCCTACGTTTTTTACCCCTTTGCCTATGATACCTTCTTCGCGGCCGATGGCAGTTTCGGCATACTGGCCTGTCCAGCGGGCGGTTCCGGTTCCTTCGTCGAAGAAATCACCCCCTTTTTTCACATCAATCAAAAACGAAAGGCTCAGGCGTTTGTAAGCCAGGTTGTTGGTGATACCGCCGGTGAAATCTGGTTGAATATTCCCTAATACACGAGGGGTTGTTTCAACCACTGGTAGGCCGTCGGCATATACAATCTGTCCGTCAGGGGCATGTTTGAAGCCGATACCATACAGGGAGCCATAAGGCTGACCTATCTGAGCAATGGAAATCAGACCTCTTCTTTCCTGAAGCGTATAGGTCGACAAACCCTCTGCCAGCTCAATAACCAGGTTCCGGTTGCGGGCAAAGTTTACAGCAATATCCCACTTAAAGCCGGTTCTGGTTTCAACAGGTGTGCCTGATAGCGTAATTTCGATACCCTTGTTGTTGATACGCCCGGCGTTCAGAATACGTTTATCGTATCCGCTGGCTTTTGAGATTTCAACCCCCAGAATCTGGTTCCGGGTTGTTTGGTCATAGTAAGTAAGATCCAGACCTACTTTGTTTTTCAGAAAACGGAGGTCAAGACCGAACTCGATTCCTGTGGTGATTTCAGGTTTTAGGGTTGAATTGGAGATGGTTATGTTTTCATAGTATTCTGGAATCGACCCATTCCATGATCCACTGGCGCGGAAAGTCTGCGCCAATTGATATGGGTCGGCGTCGTTTCCTACCTGTGCCCAGCTGGCTCTTACTTTGCCGAATGATAGGATACTCTTCGGAATATTTACCAAATCTGTAATAACTGCACTGGCAGAAACAGATGGGTAAAAATACGAACGGGCATTAGCAGGTAAGGTGCTCGACCAGTCGTTTCTGGCGGTGATATCCAGGAAAAGGGCATTCAGATAACCCAGTTGGGCTGAGCCATATAAACTCTGAACATTGTTTTTTTCGATGCGGCTGGCCACAGAGTTCTGGCTTGGGTTAGAATTAGACAGGTTATAAACGCCATCTACAACCAGTTCGCCTACGTTAGTATAGTTGCGTTTGTAATAATTGCTTCTCACTGCTCCACCGGCCTGCGCAACCAATGAAATGTTTTTACCAAAGCCTTTATCAAATGTAAATAAGAAATCATGATTGGTTTCCTGACGGCGGAGTACTTCTTCAGAATAAGTGCCAGGTGTTCTGTTACCATTGCGCACTCTTTCAAAGTTAGCGATGTTGATTCTGGTATCTGTCCATAAATCGGTTCCTGATCTCAGCATCAATTTCAGGAAAGGCAGGATTTTGGCATTAATTGAAATGTTTCCTATTAGACGGTCCTTGTCGTTATTGTTAGGCAGGTACTCGTTTGTGTAATAGGGGTTGGTGAAATAGGTATGCTGCCAGTTTGGTGGGTCGTTGTCGGGTAATCTTCCGGCTACGGCTCTCTGGATATGCACATCGGCATAATCTCTGTAATTGGCGAGTTGATCCCACGATACGTGTCTGTGCGACCAGATGAAAGTATCGCCATTCTGATAGGTACGATTACCGCCAGACTTGATATACTCACCTGATACTGAAGCGGATATGAATTTATTTACATTATAGCTTGAATTCAGTTTTACGTTGGTTCGTTCAAAACCATTTTTGTAGGCAAGGCCTTTCTGATCCAGCCTGTCGAAGGCCAGACGGAAATTTCCTTTGTCGTTGGCACCTGTGAGGGCCAGGTGATTAGTGAAAGAGGTACCGGTTTCCCAGAACTCGTTCCAGTTATTAGGTTGCGGAGTTAGTGGGGCCACGCCTTTTCCGGTAAACCACTGGCGTACCAGACGGCCATCCATTGGTGCACCCCAGCTTTCATCGGTTCCGTCGGTTCCGGTGGTTCTGCCGGGTGAAACCGAACCATAAGCTGCTTTGTACTGATCGTAGGCGTCAGGCTGTATAGCGCCGCTCCATCCATCAGAATACCAGGTTGCATAACCATTCCCACCACCGTAGGTGTTCTGAAAATCAGGTTTTACAAGCGGGCGTTCAGCTGTAAAGTTGGCATTGTATTCAATCCCCAGACCTTTAGAGCCCGAACCGTCTTTTGAGGTAATCAGAATAACCCCGTTCGCTGCGCGCGAACCGTAAAGAGCGGCGGCATTAGGGCCTTTCAATACCGAAATCTCCTTGATGTTATCGGGGTTGATTTCAGAAATACCACCACCAAACTGTTTATCATATTGCTGTTGCAGCGGAACGCCATCCATAACAATCAGCGGCTGGTTATTACCTGATACAGACGATGAACCGCGTATCTGAATGGTTGAGCCACTACCCGGCCCGCCATTACTGCTGATACGCACACCGGCAATACGACCCGATAAAGAGTTGACTACGTTGGTAGAACGCGCTTCTACTATGTTGTCACCCTTTACTTCCTGCTGAGAGAAACCCAGAGATTTTTTCTCCCGCGAAATCCCCAATGCTGTTACTACGACCTCGTTCAGCGCACGGGAATCGGCTGAAAGTGTAATATTATAATTTGTTCTGTTATCAATTTTTTCTTCAATAGTAGTAAAACCAATGGCACTGAAAACTAAAATGCCGCCTGATGCCGGTACTTTAACAGAAAACTTACCGTTGGCATCTGTCAAAGTTCCTATGGCTGTTCCTTTCACTGCAATTGAAACCCCAGGAAGTGCACCTTCTTCAATAGCACTTACTACGCCCGTCAGTAACTTGTCTTGCGCAAGGATACTTAACGGCAGTAATAATATAACTGTCAGATAGTAGACGTGTTTTTTCATACGTGTAAGGTGTTTGTAAAGGATTAATTTGAAACAATAGGTAGGTGCTGTTACGAAGCTTTCCGACTCAATCAGTTGCCAGAATTCCGACCGCTCAGTTTCAAGCAATGATTGAAGCCGGGAGCCACGTCAGCAAGAGAGGTGCAAGCCTGTCTCTTCTTAATCTTTAAGGTTTAGATATTTAGTTTAGTATAGTTCAAATATGAGGCAAATAAAGCCCTTAGCATGCCTTTGGCAGGCAAGCCTATAGTGCAAACGCTTGTTTGGTTGAGCTTTCTCTGAATATGTTTTTCTGGTATTCAGCAATTGCCGATAGTCGTTATCATGGCCAGACTATCAGCCCCGCAACTTCGCTAATAAGAAGTTTCAAATTTTATAAAATTCAGATACTCGGCTTTTGCGGTCGGAAGTGAGCTTCTGATGAAGTTTATTGTACTTTTCTAATAATTTCTACTGCAATAGTATATGTTATAAAAAATACATGCAAATTATTTTAACACAATTTTAATTTAGTATTAAAAATAGTTTAAATCTTTAAATAATAACTTGAATATGTACAATATTGGAAAATATTATGCTGATTATGGAAATAATTGTGAAATATAATCGAAGTTTAATTTTTATCTATTTTCTGAGTAAAAATTATAAAACATGGATTTATATGTTTGAAATTAAAGTATTATCTGGGTTAAAATTAAAAATATATAAAAAATAAGTTAAAATTAACACATAAAATATTTTGACAATATGTTGTATTATAATTACTTTTGTTGCCAGTAATACTTTTCTAAAATTTCTAATAATCACATTAAGGTACTTCAGCAGTACTTTAATGTTTCAGCAAGCCAAAATTCTTCTGAATTGATCGATTCAGTCAAACTAAATCACTGTCTGTTTTAGATAATATACACGTATCTTTATTATTAATATCAGTTTACAAAAAGCTAACACATTTCACTCTTTAAAACTTGAAGAAAATGAATCAGAACATTGACAGACGTAATCTTTTGAAGTCAGGCTTGATGACCCTTGGTGGTATGGTGATAGCCCCTCAACTAAGCTTGGGTGCGTTTCCGAATACTCCTGTAAAGATAGATAGCAAAAACAGATTATACTATACTCCTTTAATGCGTGAACACTTCATCAGCAATCCGCCTGATGTGACACAATTAAAGGCTCGTCTGAATGCCAACGAAAACCCTTACGGGCCACCGGCAAGTGCCAAACAGGCAGTGGTTGATTCGGTATCATTAGGTAACAGATACGCCTGGAAAGAGTTAAGCGATTTAATAGCCAAGATTGTAAAAAAAGAAGGACCGGGCGTAACTCCTAATCATATTATGATGGGGCCGGGCTCGTCTGACTTATTGGAGAAAGTTGCGCTTGTTGAATTTATGCATGGCGGTAACATTGTTTCGGCAGATCCATGTTATATGTCGCTGGTAAGCGTAGCTAAATCGGTAGGTGCCAAATGGAAAGCTGTTCCTTGCAAAGCTGACTGGTCGCATGACCTGCCTGCTATGGAGGCTGCCATTGACGCCGACACCAAACTAGTATATATATGTAACCCAAATAACCCGACAGGCAGCATTACTTCCGGCAAAGAACTGCTGGATTTCTGTTCACGCGTGTCAGAAAGAGTACCCATATTCATTGATGAAGCCTATCTTGAATTGGCCGAAGGATCTGAAACCCAAAGTATGGTTTCGCTACTCGGCCAAAACAAGAACGTAATCATTGCCCGCACATTCTCAAAAATTATGGGTATGGCAGGTTTGCGTGTAGGTTATATCGCTGCATTGCCTTCATACCTGAATAAGATTCAGAATATTACCAGAGGTGGTATGGGTATTTCTTACACCTCAGTATTGGCTGCTTCGGCCAGTATCGAAGATATGGAGTTTCAGACTACTACCAAAAAACTGAACTCAGAAGCGAAAGCCTACTTATACGCTAATCTGGATAAGATGAACTATAAGTATATTCCGTCTTATACCAACTTCGTTATCTTCCCAATCACTATGAATGGCAAGGATTTCTTAGCCAAGATGTATTCGAAAGGTATCGGCATCAGAACCTTCGACATCCAGAAGAAAACATGGTGCCGGGTTAGTATCGGTACTATGGACGAAATCAAGCTTTTCGTAAAAGCATTGGGAGAGCTTAGCTAATTTCAGAGACAAATGATATGATTCGTCTGATGCCTGGATCAGGGTTTTATGCCCTTTCCCGGGCATCATGGGAATATATTTTCTAAATCTACAATTTCTCATGGCAGTAGCACTTCAAAAAACTTTTATACTCATACTTCTTATTGTGATTGGCCTGGCGTTAAGGTCAAAAATCAGGAGTAAGACAGAGCTGAATGGTATCAAGGAAATGATTCTTTCAGTAGCGCTTCCTTCGACGGTTTTTGTGGCTTTAATGGGAGTGAAGATTGATTCTACCTTATTGATATATCCACTCATCACTTTGGCATTTAATTTCTTTATTTACTTGTCGATGCCCTACATTCTGGCATTGTTCAGAATCGAAACCGATAGTTCTGTTGGCCGTACGCTTACCATGCTTATGCCTTCTCTGGCGCCGGGCTTATCCAGTTTTCCTTTTATTCATGAATTTCTGGGAAAAGAGGCGCTGGCAAAAGCAGCCATGGCCGATGTTGGTAACAAATTTTTTGCATTGAACTTTCTCTACTTTGTAGCCATGAATCTTTACCTGAAAAACAACAAGGCACAGGAAATAAAAGAAGAAGGGAAAGTAAAAAGTTTGTTATTGAGCCTGGTAAAAGAGCCCATTAACATTGTGATGTTACTGGCTATTGCATTTTTAAGTTTCGGAATCAGCTTTGAAGATTTGCCGCCTGTGGTGTCAGAGATTTTTAACCGGACCAGCATGCTGATGACACCAATGGTATTGGTTTACATTGGCCTGGCGGTGCAGTTGAAAGAAGGGAAAATCAGGCTGGTTAGCTCTGTATTGCTGTTCAGAGCTGGTATAACCATTTTGTTCAGTGTGCTGATTATTACCATTTTCCAGATTTCATCGCCGGCAATGGTATTGCTGGCAGTAGTTGTGCCTTTGAGCTCCTGTAGTTTCTGGCCGTTTGCGCACATGTCGGCAGTTTCATTAAAAGAAGAAAACAATCAGGTGCCCAAAGAGAAGCGCACTTTTAATATTGAATTTGCCGTACTTGTGCTGGCTTTTTCTTTGCCATTTTCAACCATACTAGTAATGGGTATTCTTACCGCAGGAACATTCTTTGCACATACCGAAACGCTCATCATAACAGGACTAGGGTTAATAGCCGTAAGTTTTATGCCTAAGTATCTGGCAAAAACTGTCAGAGCCGTTATGCGGTTGTCTAAAACGCAGGTAGAAAAAGTCAAAGCCTGAGTTTTCTCAGGGTTTAAGTGGTATGGGGAGCATGAAAGTGCTCCCTGTTTTTTTTATAGTTTATTCAGTCTTTCTGCCGCTTTTTCCAACATTTCATCATCTTTGGCAAAGCAGAATCGCAGGATTTTATTGTCGTAACGCTGGTGATAAAACACAGAAATGGGAATCGAAGCCACACCAATCTCCTTGGTCCATCTAACAGCCAGTTCATAGTCTGATTCTCCGGTAATATTGCTGTAAGACAACATCTGAAAGAAACTGCCTTCGGCGGGTTTCCATGTAAATCTAGAGCCTTTCAGGCTATTGATAAACTTGTTACGTTTTTCTTCATAAAATGCTCTCACAGACAAGTAATTGTCCGGGTTTTTCATGAAATCGGCAAAGGCATACTGCATGGGAGTTGGTGAAGCAAAGGTAATCCATTGATGGGTTTTCCTGAATTCGGCCGTTAATTCTTTCGGCGCCATACAATAGCCGAGTTTCCAACCGGTAGTATGAAAAGTTTTGCCGAATGATCCGCACAAAAAAGTACGCTCTTTCAACTCGGAATGCATAGCAGGAGACAAATGTTGTCTGCCATCAAAAATAATGTGTTCGTATACTTCGTCGGACACGATAAAAATATCGGTTCCTTTCACCACGTCTGCAAGTTGATTCAAATCATCTTGTGTCAGACACTTGCCCGTCGGGTTATGAGGCGTGGTTAAGATAATGGCTCTGGTTCGGTCGGTGATTTTGCTTTTAACTTCCGCCCAATCAATGGCGAAATCATTCACTGCCGTTAATGTGACATACACCGCTTTGCCACCGTTTAACTCTATTGAGGGTACGTAGCTGTCATAGGCTGGTTCAAAGACAATGACTTCGTCGCCCGGATGCAGAATAGCTGTCATGGTGGCATAGATGGCTTCTGTGCAGCCAGACACTATCGTTATTTCATCACCCGGATGGTAATGCAGATTATACAAATCGGCTGTTTTCTGGGCCAGTATTTCACGCAGGGGAATGATACCCGCCATCGGCGCATACTGATTCATGCCTTTTTGCATGTAATGGTTTACGAGTTCAATCAGTTTTGGAGAACAATTGTAGTTCGGAAAACCCTGCGAAAGATTTAATGCTCCGGTTTCAGCAGCCAGTTGCGACATGACCGTGAAAATGGTAGTGCCCACATGAGGCTGTTTAGAGTTAATTGTCATTAGTTTAAAAATCAATACCTGGTGGCGGTACAAAATGTGTAGGGCTGTGAGTTATTTTTTCAATCGATCCAGTTCAAATTTCAGTTCATTAGCCAGATGATTCAGTTTATCGAAGTTGATGCTCGGCTCAGGTAATGCATAGCTGATAAATGCTTTTATTTCCCAGGTTTCAATTACATCATTAATGGATATTTCGGCGCTCGGGAACCGCAGATTATCTGAGCTGACCAATAGCGTTCCTTTAATTTTTACCTGATTATAAACGCGTCGGTAAATAATGCCCTGTGCTTTGGTGACTAATACATAGTTTTTTCCGTCGGCGATGTCATACCAGTTTTTAACCAGAGAACCAATCAGTAAGGCACCTTCAAAAGCAAAGTCTTCAGCGGCCTCAAAGGCGCGATACTCGCCAATAGGTAAGTTAGGCAGGTGAAACTCGGTGAGGGTTCGCAGAAAATTCGCATCTCTGCTTTTCATCAGGTAGTCATTGAACTGAAAACGGCGAATCAGCTGGATAATATTTCTCGGCTGTTTGTTTTCAGTTACTAATGTTTTGAAAGAGGTATCAGGCTCAAAAGCAGGTTTAACTTCAAATTTGTCATGATGACCAGAAGCCTGCTCATTGTTACCAGCCTCCGTCGGGAAATCAATAGACAGGTTAGATTTTTCAGACGAATGGTGGCCATAAACTGGTTGGGTATCAAAACCCAGGGTAAGGTCACGTGCTTCGCGGAGAGTCTTTATATCTTTCTTTAAAAAATCATCTACACTTATGCCAAAAGTACCTGCAATGGTCTGTAGGGTATCAACAGGTGGCACAGCCCGTGCTTCCTCATAAGCACCCACATTGGCTCTCTTAGTGCCTATGCGCTGTGCAAACTGTTCTTGTGTTAACCCGCTTACCCGTCTCAGATATTTGAGATTATTACTTATTACTGACATCTGGCCTTGCTTAAACGTATTGCTGAAATCTAACCGACAACCACAGGTTGGTCTGTTCTGATGTAAAAATACTCCCCGAATATCTAAAAATTTTAGTAATCCACCAAATTGTTTTGTTTTTGAAAGTTTTTTGAATTATTAGAAGATTTTTTTTGAATTTTGCTATCAGGTAATAAACTCTATACACCTCATGACCCATCTGCCTACAAACATAGAAACAGAGATAATGGCTCTGTTTCAGTCGCAAAAGAAAAACCTGCCAATTATAGCAGCTACCACTGCTAAAGAACGCATTGTTAAAGTCAGAAGTATAATGAACTGGTTGCTTGATAATCAGGAACGCATCGCTGATGCCTTGCATGCCGACTATGGAAAGCATATTGTGGAAGTAAAGATAGGGGAGATTATGCCCGTAGTGAGTGAGGCCAAGTATATTATAAAACATCTGAAACAATGGATGCGCCCCGAAAGTGTAGAAACCCCATTAAAGATGCTGGGTACTACCAGTAAGATATTGCACGAACCCAAAGGCAATTGTCTGATCGTCAGTCCGTGGAATTATCCTTTCAATCTTACACTGAAACCTTTGTTGCAAGCCATTGCGGCAGGTAATGCGGTTATTATTAAGCCATCGGAACTGGTACCTAATGCATCGAAAGTAATGGCGGAGATGATTCATGAGTTATTTCCAGCCAATGAAATTTCGGTAGTAGAAGGGGATGCCAACGTGGCTACTGCTTTGTTAAGTCTGCCTTTTAATCATATCTTTTTTACGGGAAGCCCTGCCATCGGAAAAGTAGTGATGCAGGCGGCAGCTAAACATCTGACATCGGTTACTTTAGAGCTGGGCGGTAAATCGCCGACCATTGTTGATGAAACCGCCAATATAAAGCAGGCGGCACAGACCATTACTGCAGAAAAACTACTGAACAACGGCCAGACGTGCATTGCGCCTGATTACATTATGATTCACCGGTCTAAGACCGCCCGGTTTATTGAAGAAGCAGAAAAATATATTAAAAAAATGTATGGTGATGATGTGTCAAAATCAGCAGATTATTGCCGGGTAGTTAATGGCCGTCATTTTAACCGTATCAAAGGATTGATTGATGATGCTGTAGCTAAAGGTGCAAAAATTGCCGTTGGTGGAAATACTATCGCTGATGAGAACTATATTGAGCCTACTCTGGTTAGCCACGTAAATGCAGATATGGAAATTATGCAGCAGGAGATTTTCGGCCCTGTATTGCCCATTATTGAGTTTGATACACACGAAGAAGTAGTGAATTATATTACAGCTGGTGAGAAGCCATTGGCACTGTATATATTCAGTAAGAAAAGGAGTAACATTGATTATTTCCTGAAAAATACGTCTTCGGGAGCCGTGGTGATTAACGAAACCACCATTCATTATTTACAGAGTAATCTGCCGTTTGGTGGGGTGAATAACTCGGGTATCGGGAAATCGTCAGGAAAATATGGTTTCGAAGAGTTTTCAAATAAAAAACCGGTGGTAGAAAGCAAATTTTCAAGTTTCAGCCTTTTTCATCCACCTTATAATAACCGCATCAGAAAAATGATTGATGTGGTTATCAAGTGGCTTTAATAAACCATTATATGAAATTTTCACGTAGGGCATTTATTGCTCTGTCTGCCTTTATAACTGTGTCGGCAACAGGTTCAATTTTATTTATGCGTCAGAAATTTTTAGGAAAAAATCCGTTTGGCAACAGGCTTAAGAGAATCCTGAAGTCGTCTCATTACAAGAATGATTCCTTTCAGAATTTATCGACTACAGACGTAATGCGAAAGGAAGCGTCTTATTTTAAATTGATGCAGAATCTTTTCAGTAGACCTAAGGACACGAAGCCTTCTGTAGCACTACCATCTGTTAAAACCGATTTGCATGGCCTGAAAGCTGACAGCCCGACGATAGTGTGGTTTGGTCATTCTTCGTATTTCATCAAGTCGAAAAATGTAACTATTCTTATAGACCCGGTTATGAGTGGCTCGGTTTCACCTATCGGGTCTTTCGGTAAATCATTTAATGGCACCGATATTTATAAAGCAAGTGAGTTGCCGGAGATAGACATGCTTTTCTTATCGCATGATCACTACGATCACCTCGACTATAAAACCATTGTGGAACTGATACCCAAAGTAAAGAAATTTTACGTGTCGCTGGGTGTAGGTTCTCATCTGGAATATTGGGGTGCAGACCCTGCTAAAATTGTGGAATTCGACTGGTGGGATAAGCACAGTGTTGCACAAGATATAGAAATAGTAGCTGCACCTGCCAGACACTTTTCAGGTAGAAGCCTTACCAGAGGTAAAACGCTGTGGTCGGCTTTTATAGTTAATATACATGGATATCGTTTGTTTTTAGGCGGAGACTCAGGCTACGATACTCATTTTAAAGAAATAGGGGATAAATACGGGCCATTTGATATTGCAATGATTGAAAACGGTCAATACGGTGAAGACTGGCCATATATTCACATGTTTCCGGAACAGACAGTACAGGCAGCTATAGATTTGAAAGCGAAATGGTTGTTACCTGTTCACTGGGCAAAATTTGTGTTGGCTAATCATCCATGGAACGAGCCGATTGAGCGATTGGTGCCGGCTGCACAGAAAAACAACCTGCCTATAACCACACCGATGATTGGTGAACCGGTTGTGTTAGGAGAGAAGTATCCGGATAAGGTTTGGTGGAAGGTTTAAAAGTATAAAACCCAACTCCCTAATCCCTCTCCCCAACAATGGGGAGAGGGACTTTTATTTCCCTCCCCATTGTTGGGGAGACCCGCGTAGGGAGGGTCAGGGTGGGGTTTTACGTCTGTATAACCCCCACATTATATCTCTTTGTAATAGGCGCGTGATTTGCTGCCTCAATACCCGCTGAAATGATTTGCCGGGTTTCAAGTGGGTCAATCACCCCATCTACCCACAGATTGGCTGCGGCATAATAAGGGCTAAGCTGAGAATTGTATCGGTCTGTGATGGTACTCAATAATTCCTGCTCTTTTTCTGCCGTCAGTTCAATGCCTTTGTTTTTTAGGGCAGCTTGCTGAATCTGCAACAGTGTTTTGGCAGCTGAGGCGCCACTCATTACGGCCATTTTCCCTGTTACCCACGAATAAATCAATCTGGGGTCATAAGCCTTGCCGCACATGGCATAGTTACCGGCTCCATAAGAATTGCCCACAATGAATGTGAATTTGGGCACTACTGAATTGGCCATGGCATTGACCATCTTAGCGCCGTCTTTAATAATACCTCCATGCTCTGAACGGCTACCTACCATAAAACCGCTTACATCTTGCAGAAATACCAGCGGAATTTTCTGTTGATTGCAGTTCATGATGAACCGGGCTGCTTTATCGGCTGAGTCAGAATAAATAACCCCGCCCATCTGCATTTCTCCTTTTTTGGATTTTACAATTTTGCGCTGGTTGGCTACGATACCCACTGCCCAGCCGTCAATTCTTGCCAATCCACACAGCAAGGTTTGTCCGTAGCCTTTTTTATACTGGTCAAATTCAGAGTTATCAACTATCCGCTCTATTATTTCCACCATGTCATAAGGTTTCACGCGGTCGGCCGGTAAAATCTGATAAATCTCTTTGGGGTCTTTCAGAGGCAGTATGGTTGCTTTTCTATCAAAACCAGCTTTCTGATTATGTCCCATTTTATCAAATATCTTTCTGATTTCGTCCAGACAAGCCTTGTCATCAGGGAATTTGTTATCGGTAACACCCGAAATCTCACAATGAGTAGTGGCGCCACCCAGGGTTTCGTTGTCAATGTCTTCTCCAATTGAGGACTTTACCAGATAAGACCCTGCCAGAAAAACAGAGCCTGTTCCTTCTACGATCAGGGCGTAGTCGGACATGATCGGTAAATAGGCACCACCGGCCACACAACTGCCCATGATAGCCGCCACCTGCGGTATACCCATGGCCGACATCTGGGCATTGTTTCTGAATATCCGTCCGAAATGCTCTTTGTCAGGAAAAACCTCAGCCTGCATGGGTAGATAAACCCCGGCGGAATCGACCAGATAGATAATCGGCAGTTGGTTTTCTATTGCTATTTCCTGTGCGCGCAGGTTCTTTTTAGCTGTAATCGGAAACCAGGCACCGGCCTTTACAGTAGCATCGTTAGAAACAATGACACACATTTTGCCACTCACATGGCCAATCCCACAGACTACTCCTCCATTAGGACAACCGCCGTCTTCTTCGTACATGCCTTCTCCAGCAAATACACCAAATTCTGTAAACTCTGTATTGTTATCAATCAGGTATTCGATCCTTTCGTGGGCGGTCATTTTGCCTTTTGCCTTATGCGTCTGAATTTTTTTTAAACCACCACCCAGTTTTATTTGTTCTCTCTTTTGATGCAGTTCCTCAATCAATGTTTCCAGATTTAGCATAATCGTTTATTCTTTTTCGTTAGTGGAACAAAATAATGATATTATTTCTTACTATTGAACAATTATTTTGTAAATATGATAAATAGTTGTCAAAAAAATAATTAGTATTGCAACTAATTTCTCAACAACGATATATAAATATATGACAGTTTTTGAATTAGAAACAGACGAGCAGTTAGAAATGATTCGGCAAAGTGCTAAAGACTTTGCTGAAAGCTATATACGCCCACACCTAATGGAGTGGGACGAAACCCAGTTATTTCCGGTAGACCTTTTTCATAAAATGGGCGAATACGGTTTTATGGGTGTGCTGGTACCTGAAACTTACGGAGGTTCTGGCCTGGGGTATCAGGAATATATTACCGTTATCGATGAAATATCACAGGTTTGTGGTTCAATCGGACTTTCGTTGGCGGCACACAACTCGCTGTGCACTAACCATATTCTGGCCTTTGGGAACGATGAGCAAAAGCAGAAATATTTGCCGAAACTGGCTACAGGACAATGGATAGGAGCATGGGGCTTAACCGAAACCGGAACGGGCTCAGATGCTGGAGGGATGGCTACAACAGCCTTAGAAGACGGTGATTATTTTGTACTGAACGGCTCAAAAAACTTTATCACCCATGCGATCAGTTCAGATGTGGCGGTGGTAATTGCGCGTACCGGAGAAAAAGGAGACGCACATGGCATGACCGCCTTTGTAATTGAAAAGGGAACACCCGGTTTTTCGGCAGGTAAAAAAGAAAACAAGTTGGGCATGAGAGCCAGCGAAACCGCCTGTTTGTTTTTTGATAACTGCCGTGTGCCTAAAGATAACATTTTAGGCAATGTTGGTGACGGCTTCGTACAGTCGTTGAAGATACTGGACGGCGGACGTATTTCTATTGCTGCGCTTTCATTGGGTATTGCCAAAGGCGCCTTAGATGCAGCTCTGAAATACGCGCAACAGAGAGAACAGTTTGGTAAAAGTATTATCAATTTTCAAGGAATCAGCTTTAAACTGGCCGATATGGCCACTAAAATAGAAGCTGCCGAACTACTAACCCGAAAAGCTGGTTTTCTGAAAGATAATGGACAGAAAGTAACCAAGTTATCGGCTATGGCTAAATTGTTTGCCTCAGAAACGGCGGTTGAAGTGTCCAACGAAGGGGTGCAGATACACGGAGGCTATGGTTACACCAAAGATTATCCGGCTGAAAAGTACTACAGAGATGCCAAACTATGTACTATAGGCGAGGGTACGTCTGAGATTCAGAAAGTGGTGATTGCAAGAGAATTAACAAAGAGTTAAAGAGGTCTGAACATGAAAATAATCGAGTGCCCGCGAGATGCCATTCAGGGGTTGAAGCATATTATTCCCACTGAAAAGAAAATCGATTACATCAATCAGTTGCTGGCGAGTCAATTGTTTGACACCATTGACTTCGGCAGTTTTGTGTCGCCCAAAGCAATACCGCAGATGGCCGACACCAAAGAAGTGATTGAAGGACTGAATATTGGAGACACTCACACCAAATTGCTTGCTATTGTAGCCAATGAACGAGGCGCTATGGAAGCAGCTCAACATTCAAAAATTACTTATCTGGGCTATCCGTTTTCAGTATCTGAAACTTTTCAGTTAAGGAATACAAGTGCTACTATAGCGCAATCGCTGGAGCGGGTAAAAGCGATTCAGGAGATTTGTGTAAATAACAATAAAGAGTTGGTGCTGTATATTTCTATGGGTTTCGGGAATCCGTATGGTGATGTCTGGAACGCCGAAATTGTATTGGAATGGATTCAGAAACTGAAAACACTGGGTATAGGCATATTTTCTCTTTCCGATACAGTAGGTGTAGCAGACCCGGAAAGCATCAGTTATTTGTTCAGTAATCTTATACCTAGATATCCTGAACTTGAATTCGGTGCACATTTGCACACCACACCTGATACCTGGAAAGAAAAGATCGAAAGCGCCTATACAGCCGGTTGCCGGAGATTCGACGGCGCCTTACTCGGTTACGGTGGTTGCCCGATGGCAGCTGATGAACTGGTAGGTAATATGCCTACCGAAAATTTACTGACTTTTATGGGCAATGAGGATTATGACCGGATTAATTCACTTAAATTAGCCTTTCAAAACCTGATTAACTGATGTTTTTTTCAGATACAGATATTGCCCGGTTTCCTCACATTGCCTTGAAGTGGATAAAGACAGAACAACGGGATAACGTCTTTAGTATTGCGCTTAACCGCCCCGAAAAACGCAATGCCTTCACCCCAACTATGGTGCATGAAATTGCTCTTGCGCTAGCGCATGCCAATGCTCAGGATGCTATCTGGTGTGTGGTTCTGGAAGCAGAGGGACCTGTTTTCTGTGCCGGAATGGATTTGAATGTCTTTCAGAATCCCTCGCTTGATGTGCTGAACGAACAACTTCCCAAGCCGACTCAGGAAGTCACCCTGGGAGATGCCTTTAAACAATTATCAAAGCCCTGTATTGCCAAAGTAAAAGGTGATGTACTTGCCGGAGGTTTCTTGCTGATAGGAGGTTGTACTTTCGTAATAGCTGCTCAGGAAGCCGGATTTAGTCTGCCCGAAGTAAAAAGGGGAATTTTTCCGATGCAGGTAATGGCTGCCTTATCGAAAATTATACCACAGCGTAAAATACTTGAAATGTGTATTCTTGGTAAAAGGTATACAGCACAAGAAGCCTTTGATATGGGCTTGGTAACACAAATATCAACTCTGGAGACACTGGATACAGATGTGGCTGAACTGGTGCGGATAATTCTCAGTGGGTCACCGTATGCTATCAAAAGGGGAATAGAGGCCTATCATCAATTGTCGACCATATCCGATAACGAACAAAATCAATATCTTTTCGGTTTACTACAGGAAATCCGCGATTCTGCCGATGCACAAGAGGGTGTGCTGGCTTTTAAAGAGAAAAGACCACCAGTGTGGCAAAACAAATAAAGTAAGCTACGGAAAATTTACAAATATTTCATAATAGGTAATATTTCATATCTTTCCTATTTCCGCAAATTTGCAGTCCGGAAATTAAATGTTATTTTTGGCGAAAATTAAGAGTGGCGCATATGAATCGTAATGAGCTTGATAAGATTATCGACAATTTGGATGTAGTTTTCAGAGGAGATGCCTGGCATGGGCCATCGGTCATGGAATTTATGAACTCAATGCCGTTGGATGTGGTTGATGTGAAGAAAGAATATTCGAAGCATTCCATTTGTCAGATAGTGTATCATCTGGGTGCATGGCGAAGATTCGTGCTTGAAAAGCTTGATGGCAACATCAGGTTTGATCTGGTAACAGAAGAAGATAATTACGGCACCGAAGAAGCAATTACCAGAGGCAACTGGCCGAATCTGGTAGAGCGCTTGAAAACAAATCAGGAAGAACTTCTGAATAAACTGGAAGCATTTGATGACTCGCTACTGGTTAAATTAGTACCGGGACAGGATTACGATTATTATAAATTATTGACAGGAATGATTCAACATGACACTTATCATCTGGGTATGATATGGGTATTGTGGGAATAACAACCTGTATTTTAGGTTAGAAAAATAGAATAGATTTAAAATATAATGGAAGAACTACAAACAAAAGAAATAGACAGAATTAAAACTTTATTGAATGCCGCTTTTCATGGTGGCTCCTGGCATGGCCCGTCGGTGCTGGAGAATGTTAAAGATATAAAGCCTAAAACTGCCGGAGCCCGTCAGAAAGGAATTCATACTATTGCTGAATTAGTTTACCATATGACAACCTGGAGAATTTTTGTTTTAAAGAAGATTCAGGGTGATGCAGAATTTGATATCAGGACTGAAAAGCAAAACTGGGGAAATCTGAAGGAGATTGATGAGTTTGAGTGGGAAACGCTTCAGATGGAATTGACACTAAGCCATGACGAACTCATGAGCAGCCTGGAAGAGAAAGACGACAACTTCCTGCTGGAAATTGTTCCGGGTGGTGAATATGATTTTTATACGCTTCTGCATGGTATTATCAACCATGATTTATACCATAACGGTCAGATTGGTATTCTCAAGAAAATGGCGCCTAAAGCAAGCAAATTCGAAGATCAGGATGATGCACCAAGCAGCCGCTATTTCAGCGATGATTTTGGTGACGAGTATTAATGATCGTTTACAATAAAGATATTGAAAAAGTAAAAGAGGCTTCGGGCCTCTTTTGCGTTTATATAGTTTCGTGCTGCATATCAATAATCAGTTGTTCCACTGTTTTCTGGTCTTCTGCATTCAGACAACGGGCTGCACTCAGGTAACTTAACGAGCTAATCATTTTTTGCTTATCAATAACTGAACCGAGATTGCCTACATACGTGGGTAAGATGAACGACATCGCTTTTAAATTACGTCGTTCACACCATTGATCTATTAATGCATCTAAAACAGGGTTGCTGTTTATGCCTGCATTCATTCTTTTAAGCCCCTCGGTCAATCCTGATTTTATCATTTTAGTGTAGGCACTATCGGGTAATGAAGCTATATATTGGGCACCTAACCGGTAATAATAGATAGCGTTTTCAGTCTGCACCAAATCTTCATACGATTTACCAACATTCAGGCAAAGCGACGGCAAATATTTTATTACATCCTGTTCATTCATCTCTGATGCCAGCTGAAATGCTTTCAGATTCCATTCAAGCTTCAATTCAGGCGATACCTGTCTGCGAGCCATATAATGGGCGGCTATAAAGGCTTCAAAATTGTTGGTGGCTGTATTCCATGCCTGACTGAAGAGAGCTTCAGACTCGGCTGTTTTT
This sequence comes from Emticicia sp. GW821-FHT11C11, assembly GCF_058808615.1. NCBI lineage: Bacteria > Pseudomonadati > Bacteroidota > Cytophagia > Cytophagales > Leadbetterellaceae > Emticicia > Emticicia sp. GW821-FHT11C11. Next base: position 387,185 of record NZ_JBXARV010000004.1, on the reverse strand, counting down.
CCTTCAAATTCGGCATTCATGCCCTCCGAACATAATTGAACTATCTTATTACCGGGGTCTATTTCCATATCAATGGGCAATATTTGCACTTTCGTTTCCACTGATACTCACTTCGTTTCCTTCTACTACAACAGTAATGGCATTTTCTGTGAGATTTTCGATGATAACATGCTCAGGGTATACAGCCACTTTTAAAGAATGCTGGCGGAAACCAATAATAAACGCAAAGCTTTGCCAGTGTTCGGGCAGGAACGGGCTGAACGACAGCCTACCGTCTTTTACCCGCATACCGCCGAAACCTTTCACTACCGACATCCAAGTGCCGGCCATAGAAGTAATATGCAGGCCATCTTCGGTGTCGTTATTGTAATCGTCGAGGTCGAGGCGGGCGGTTCGCACATACATTTCGTAGGCTTTCTCTTTTTTGCCCAGCATAGCTGCCAGAATGACATGCACGCAAGGAGAGAGAGACGACTCGTGAACGGTCATGGGTTCATAGAAATCGAAGTTTCTTTCAATTTCTTCAATAGAGAAATCATCTTCAAAGAAATACAAACCCTGCAGTACATCGGCCTGTTTAATAAAACACGAACGCAGAATTCTATCCCACGACCATTTCTGGTTAATAGGCCGATGCTGAATGATATCATCCACTGTCAACAGTTCTTTGTCCAGAAAACCATCCTGTTGCAGATATACCTGTCGTTGCGGGTCGTATGGAAAGTGCATTTTGTGAATGATGTCTTTCCAACGTGTGGTTTCTGTGGTTTCATTAAAAGTTGTGAAGTGCACAATGTCTTCAAATTTTGTGGAATCCTGTTTTACTTTGTCCAGGGCTTCTAGGGTGTATTTCAAACACCAAACGGCAAGGTAATTGGTATACCAGTTGTTGTTGACATTGTTTTCATATTCGTTCGGCCCCGTAACACCCAGCATTACATATTTTTGCAGCGCGACAGACCAGTTAATGCGCTGTGACCAGAATCTGGAAATACCAATTAGCACTTCCAGACCATGTTCGGTCAGATAGCTTTCGTCGCCGGTGTATTGTACATAATCATAAATAGCATAAGCGATGGCTCCATTGCGGTGTATTTCTTCAAAAGTAATTTCCCATTCGTTGTGGCATTCTTCGCCGTTCATCGTAACCATCGGATACAACGCTGCCCCATCTGAAAAGCCCAGTTTTTCTGCATTTTCAATGGCTTTTTTCAGATGTTTGTGCCGATAAACCAGCAGGTTGCGGGCAACTTTCTGCTCTGAAGTAGCCAGATAGAAAGGCAAACAGTAGGCTTCTGTATCCCAATAGGTAGAACCACCGTATTTCTCACCGGTAAAGCCTTTCGGGCCAATGTTTAGCCTTGCATCCTCACCGGTATACGTTTGTTGCAAATGAAAAATATTGAATCTGATGCCCTGCTGAGCGGCAATATCACCGTTAATCTGTATATCATTGTGTTCCCATTTGCTTTTCCAGGCAAGTTTCTGTTCTTCCAGCATCTGGCTAAAACCTTTGGCAGCAATTTGTTCCAGATATTTCTTCGCCTCGCCTGTCAGGTTTTCAATTGCATAGTTCTCTGATGACAGATTAACAGCATATTTACAGACAAGCGTTTCTTCGTTTTGTTTCAGAAATACTTTTACCTCATTAGCAACATATTTCTCTTTTTTGATGGGCAGTGTTTGTAGGTCAACCGGCTCGCCATGCTGGCAAAAATCGAACTTCATACCTGTACAAACCTGAAACACAGGCACCGATTCCCATTTCGATTTTTTCGTTTCCAGGGTTAGATACCCTTCGCTATGCGCGGTTTCCTTATGTATTTCGTTCCAGAATTGTTCACCGTGGTTGGAGTCTTTGTTGGATACGTCTCCATCCAGCGAGATAGTGAGTTTGGCATATCCGGAGAAATTCAAAGGAGTGATGGAATAGCGAATCGCACCTGATTCATCATCCTTTAGGCTGCAAAACCGCAGTGCATTTATTTTTACTGATTTACCTGATGGGAAATTTGCAATAAATGAGCGTTCGAGAGTCCCTTCAAGCATATTTAACACCCGCTTGAAATCGTATACTTCACAATGAGCTAAATCAAGTATTTCGCCTTCAATTTCGAGGTCTATGCCGGTCCAGTTGCAGGCGTTCAGCACTTTGGCAAAGTAGTTCGGGTATCCGTTTTTCCACCAGCCGACCCGCGTTTTGTCAGGATACCATACGCCTGCTACATAGTTTCCCTGTAAGGTTTTGCCCGAATACCTTTCTTCAAAGTTCCCTCGGCCACCCATGCGGCCATTTCCAAGGCTCATCAGGCTTTCGGTTATCTCGTTGTATTCGGGGTGGAAACCTTCTTCTATTATACACCACTCGTTATGGACAATGTAATTTTTCATAGCAAATTGACGGCCGGCAATGCAGCTTTTAATGTTCAGTACGTGTTATTTTCTGGTAATCACAACGGGAATTAAGGTATAAATACCATCAACAATAATATATTGTTTTTCAACAAAACAATCAGTTCAACTCTGCTAAAAGTGTATGGATATTTAAGCCGATCAGGTTTTCTACCACTATATCTGCCTCCGTCAAAACCTCTTTTTTCCCTATACCTACTGCCTTCATACCACCTGCTTTGGCAGCTTCAACTCCTGCTACAGCGTCTTCAAATACAAGGCATTCGGCAGGAGAGACCCCCAACTCTTCGGCCCCCTTTAAAAATACTTCAGGGTCGGGCTTGCCTTTAGCAATTTTGGTGCCGTCAATGATAGCATCGAAATCGCCAAGCATGCCTATGCGTTCCAGAATCAGCGCAGCATTTTTGCTTACCGATCCTAATGCGGTTTTGATGTTTTCTTTCTTCAACTGAACAAAAAAGTCGGTAACTCCCGGCAGAATATCAGCCTTGTTCATTTTACTGACCAATTGAAGATAATTCTCGTTTTTTCTGGTGGCCAGTTCAACCTTCTTTTCTTCGCTTACTTCAACCTTACCATGGTGCAGTATAATGTCTAACGATTCCATCCGGCTTATACCTTTCAGCTGTTCGTTGAATTCTTCTGAAATATCAAATCCCAGATCGTTGGCCATCTGGCGCCACGCCTGGTAATGATATATGGCCGTGTCAACAATTACTCCGTCCAGATCAAATAAAAATGCCTTAATCATGCTTTTCTCAGGTTGTTTTAGCAGGATTGCCTGCTGCACTGCAAAATAGTTAATTGTTTTATAAGTAATGATTTTGCCTCACATAAAATTATCTTGAATACCAGACCATTTACTTGTTGGTGGTACCGATTTCCAGTACCAGAGCTGTCATGGGTGGTACTTTAATGCCTTGAATATCAGCGAGTGTTTCATCTGTCATGATGTTTCTGGCGGTGTTTGTATTTTTCAGTATTTCGGCAAAAGGATGGGTTTTTACTTCCTTTTCAACGGTATTGGCATTGCTGATAATCATTACTCTTTGCTTATCTGTGTATCTGAAATACACATAAACACCGTCTACGGGCAAAAACTGCATCATCTTACCACGAGTGAGTGCTTCAGAGGTTTTACGGTAATTCAGCAGTTTTTTGTTCCATTCAAAGGCTTCGTTTTCCTGCTGGTTTCTTCCGGCAGCAACAAACTTGTTTTCGGTGTCATCTTTCCATCCACCCGGAAAATCCCTGCGTACTTCGGCATCGGTTGGATTTTTAAAGTTTTTCATCAGTATTTCGGTGCCGTAGTACAGTTGTGGTATGCCGCGTATGGTATACAACCAGGTAAGCCCCATTTTGTATTTGTTGAGGTCTTCGCCGATTACTGAAAAGAAGCGGTCGCTGTCGTGATTTTCTACAAAAGGTACCAGCCGCTCAGGGTTTTGATAGACCAGGTCTTGTGCGATTACCTGATATAGCCGATTTACGCCTTCATTCCAACCGAATTTCTCGTTCAGGGCTGTGTTAATGGCGTTTTGTAGCTGGAAATCACAACTGGATGGCAGGTTGCATTTGAAAGGAATATTGAAGTTGTTTCTGGTAAAATATGCCTGACTAACTACCGTACCCACAGCCGACTCACCGAATAGCAGCATATCAGGATGTTCATCAAGAATCGCCTGATTGCAACGATTCATAAACGGCAGGTCGTTGTAAATATAGGTGTCAATGCGCCAGCCGTCTATGTTGAAGTACTCAATCGTCCATAGTGCGTGCTGAATCAGGAAGTTGGCTACCAGAGGGTTTTTCTGATTCAAATCCGGCAGGAAGGGTACAAACCAGCCGTTTGAAGTAACGTTCCGGTCATGTACTGAACCGTGGATATCAAATAACGGTTGATCTTTATAAGAAGTATTGGTATAGCTGTCCCATTGGTTCAGCCAGTTTTTGGCCGGTATATCTTTTAGAAACCAATGGTTGATACCCACATGGTTATATACGGCATCCTGTATAATCTTAATGCCTTTCTCATGAGCAGCTTTAACGAGCTTAAGATAGGTTTCATTACCACCCAGACGTTTGTCGACATTATAATTGTCTGTGAAACCATAACCGTGGTAAGCGCTTCGCATGCTGCCACCTTCGTTGGTGACGGGTTGATTATTCTCAACCACCGGTGTAAACCAGAGTGAGGTTACGCCTAATTCCTTGAAATAATCAAGATGGTTGATAACCCCCTGCAAGTCGCCGCCATGCCTTAGCCATGGGTTTTTCCGGTTGGCATTGGTATCTACCATGTCGGCAAATTTATCATTGCTTTCATCACCATTGGAAAATCGATCGGGCATGAGCAGGTAAATTACATCAGCCTGTGTAAGAGCCTGTGGTTTGGCGGTTCGCTTCTTCAGTTCATAAGTTATAGGGGTAGTGTTGGTGCCTGTTCCTAAATGAAAGGTAAGTTTACCTGCCCGGGTTGTGGCAGCAATCTGCAGGTCTACAAACAGATAGTTCGGGTTTTCAACCTTATGTGTCTTTATGATTTTTACTCCTGCATAAGGTTGGAGAGTCAACCGGTGTCCGGCTATGTTTTTTCCATACAACAATACTTGCAGGTTAGGATTCTTCATGCCCACCCACCAGTTAGTGGGATTGATACGCAGTATTTCGGGTTTCTGAGCAAAAAGACTTGTAAATAGCAGCAATTGAAGCAGGCAAATAGTAATAGGTCTAAGTACAGTTTTCATAGGTTAATTGATTCGTTTGAGTGGCAAAATAACATATACAAAGGTTTTTTCATAAAAAAATACTCCTTAGATTTGAAAACACTTAAGCCAATCAATTATTACTGTTTCAGAAAATCTGCTTTGTTTCAACATTGAGCAACAGCACAAACTACTGTAAGATGACCAAAGAAAAAACAAAAGAAGAGCACTCAACCGATAAACTGGTGATTTACCAGATATACACCCGGTTGTTCGGAAATACGAATACCACCAACAAATTTAACGGAACCATTAAAGAAAACGGCTGCGGCAAGTTTAATGATATTAACGATAAAGCGCTTGAAGCCTTAAAGAAATTCGGTATTTCGCATGTCTGGTATACAGGAGTGATAGAACATGCCACCATGACAGACTATTCTAAATACGGAATACCCAAAGATAATCCGCTCGTTGTGAAAGGCATTGCGGGTTCGCCTTATGCTATTAAAGATTATTATGACGTGGACCCCGATCTGGCTGTGCATGTGAAAAATCGTATGCAGGAATTCGAGGCCCTTGTGCACCGCAGCCATAAAAACGGTTTGAAAGTAATTATCGATTTTGTACCCAATCATGTGGCGCGCAATTACCACTCAGATGCAACGCCGGAAGGTTTCAAAGATTTTGGAGAAGAAGATGACAAATCATTACAGTTTGCAGTTAACAACAATTTCTATTACATACCGGGGCAGGAGTTTATCGTACCGCCCGATGTAAATCCACCGGTAAAGGTTACGGAACCCTATGTTGAGAACCCGGCCAAAGCGACGGGGAACGATGTGTTTATGGCCAATCCGAGCATTAATGACTGGTTTGAGACAGCCAAACTGAATTATGGCATAGATTATCTGGATCATAGAACTACATACTTTCATCATTTACCTGATACCTGGGTGAAGATGAAAGACATACTGCTTTTCTGGGCGGCAAAGGGTGTAGACGGTTTCAGGTGTGACATGGCCGAAATGGTACCGAAGGAATTCTGGGGTTGGGTGATACCGGAGATAAAAAATGTGAATCCCGGAATTGTATTTATTGCAGAGACCTACAATCCGTCAGACTACTGGTCCTATATTTTTGAGGGAAAATTTGATTATCTGTACGACAAAGTCGGTCTTTACGACAGCCTCAGAAGATTGATACAGGGTGCTGGAGATGCCAACGATATTACCCGGGTATGGCAAAATCAATCCGGGAATTTTTCGAATCACATGATACGATTTATGGAAAACCATGATGAGCACCGTATCAGCTCCAAGTTTTTTGCCGGTGATGCTTTCAAGGCGTTTCCTGCCATGATTGTCAGCGCTACGCTGCACACCGGGCCGCTGATGTTGTATTTCGGACAGGAAGTAGGCGTGAACCCTGTTGTGGCAGAGGGATTCAGCGGAGATGATGGCCGCACTACTATTTTTGATTACTGGGGCGTGCCGGAATTCCAGAATTGGGTAAATGACCATGCGTATGACGGTGCCAAACTGACAGCCGAACAAAAGAAAATCAGAAAGTTCTATGCTGACTTACTGAAATTTGTGAATGCCAGCGATGCGGTGAGATTCGGCCATTTTTATGATTTACAATATGTCAATAATAACGGCCATTCAGCACATTATAACGACAGAAAAATATTTAGTTATCTGAGATTTACAGAGAATCAAAAATTGTTGTTTATTTGCAACTTTGACTTGGAAAATTCATATTCAACCACAGTGAATATCCCTCAGGGGGCCTGGGAAATGATGGGGTTGAATCCGGCTGATAAACGCACATTTAAAGGTGTTTTGGGAAACAAACAGGAATTGGCCGATGTGAAGTCAGAAAAAATAAAGATTGATATTGAGAAAAACAGTGTGCTGATTTTTGAAATCAGCTGATATATACAAGCGTAATCATACAAATTAACCCTAAACTTTCAATGAGTAAAGGCAAACCGTTACTTTCTTTCTGGCAGATCTGGAACATGAGTTTTGGTTTTTTCGGTATTCAGTTCGGATTCGAACTACAGAACTCAAACGTAAGCCGTATTTTTGAAACATTGGGTGCCAATAAAGACGAGATACCTTTGCTTTGGATAGCTGCTCCTGTAACCGGACTCATTGTACAACCTATCATTGGCTATCTGAGCGACCGGACCTGGCACCCATACTGGGGGCGCAGGAGGCCGTTTTTCTTTATCGGAGCCATTCTGGCGGCCGTTGCACTCTTCATCATGCCTAACTCACCGGCATTATGGGTAGCAGGAGGGATGCTCTGGATTCTGGACGCCTCTATCAATATATCAATGGAGCCTTTCAGGGCTTTTGTGGGTGATAAACTTAGCTCCCGGCAAAGAACAACCGGCTTTGCTATGCAGAGTTTCTTTATTGGTGTAGGTTCGGTTATTGCTGCCTTATTGCCCTGGATTTTCACCAACTGGTTTCATTTTAGCAATACTGCCTCGGCCGGCGAAATTCCTGATTCGGTCAAATACAGTTTTTATATAGGGGGTATCGCCTTTCTGATAGCGGTATTCTATACGGTATTTACGACGGATGAGTTTCCACCGGAAGACATAGAGGAGTTTAAACGTGAAACAAAAAGCAAGGGGCTGACGGATGGTTTCAAAGAAACCGTGACGGGTATTTTCAAAATGCCCAAAACCATGGGGCAACTGGCACTTGTGCAGTTTTTTACCTGGTTTGGCTTATTTGCCATGTGGATTTACAGTACCAATGCCGTTACAAGCATAAAATATAATATGAAGGTTGACAGGGCACTGGTAGACAAATTGGAGATTGCTCTGCAAAGTAAACTTTCATCGACACAGCATAATGATAAAGAAACCAAGATATACAGGTCTTTGCAGGCAGATATTAATGAGATAAAAGAATACAGGGCAGGTGAGAATCCGGTGACGATTTCAGTAAATCTTGCCAATTATTTTGAAGAGAATAAAGAAAACCAATTAACCGCTGCTGAAGTAGCCGAATTACAAAGAGTAAAACAAGAATATAACGACGGTGCCGACTGGCTGAATGTCTGTTCCAGCGTAAGAAACGGTATTGCGGCGTTATTTGCTTTCATTATACCGCTGATAGCTGCCCGGACGAATAGAAGAGTAACCCACATGATTTGCCTGATTATCGGCGGGCTGGGCCTGATTTCCGTTTCGTTTGTCAGCAACCCTCAGCACATTATTGTTTCAATGGGCATGGTGGGTGTTGCCTGGGCAAGTATTCTATCTATGCCCTATGCTATTCTCTCGGGGGCTTTGCCTGCCAACAAAATGGGCTACTACATGGGTGTATTCAATTTTTTTATAGTTATTCCGCAAATTGTAGCGGCAACTATATTAGGATTCTTCACCATGAAAGTATTTAATGCCAATACTATGCATACCATTGTGCTGGGTGGCGTTTCTATGATTCTGGCGGGGTTGTTATCGTTGAGGGTAGAAGATAAAGACTGAAATAAATAAAATTTTATCAGTATTATCTACCAGATTAGTATAGAAATAGGGCAAAATGAGGCCTTAATGACACCCAATGGATTAGGCTTCTGTTGTTAGTCTATACAATTATAAAAATGGTCTTGTTACACTGCGGCTTTATCTTAAAAAGATTTCATTCTAAGAAAATAGTTCTAAATTGTAGTATAAACCGTCTAAAATGTTTAAAAACAGGTATTTATACGTATTTCTGCATATTATTCTGTGGTTGGGTTATACGGCCCTGCCTCAATTAAATGCGCTTCAACGAGATACTTCACGACCCCAGATTAACCCCTATAACAATTATTATTATTGGGCTTATGTATCGCTTTCGTCGGTCTTTCTTTTTTATATACATTCAGAGTACCTGTTTCCCAAGGTTTATAAGCAAAAGCCTATCAGATATTTTATTTATCTCATTCTGGTAATTGCTTCGCTGTTAATTGGCAGATACCTGGCCAGAACCAGATTTGTAGGTTATGATATTAATCAAACCCTGTTTTATGTAAACGGATTTATTCAGTACCTTTATATATTCGGTATCAGTGCTTCTTATAGTTTCTTTACCGACTACCAGAAACAGCAAAGTACACAGCGGGACAATGAGCATGAACGTCTGAAATCTGAATTATCGTTTCTGCGTTCTCAGATTTCTCCACATTTTATGTTCAATTTATTGAACAGCCTGGTGGCATTGAACAGAAAAAAATCGAATCTTGTTGAGCCTGTTTTGCTTAAAATGTCAGATTTATTGCGGTATATGCTCTATGAAAAAGACGATAAGCAGATTTCGCTTGATAACGAGATAAAATACCTGCAGAATTATATTGACCTGCAGAAACTGAGATTTGGCGATTATGTAGATATTGATTTTACTGTAAAGACGCCGTCATTCAGCAAGAATATTGAACCCATGCTACTGATACCTTTTGTAGAAAATGCGTTTAAACACGGGGTAGGCATGATCGAAAAGCCCATTATCAGAATAGAATTGCAAACGGTTGATAACCAGTTACTTTTTAAGGTAACCAATAAGTTTAATACTGATATTCAGGAGGTAAAAGACGGTGCTTCGGGCATTGGTCTTACCAATGTAAGAAGAAGGCTGGAGTTGTTGTACCCTGACCAGCACACATTGAAAGTGGAAGAAAGAGATAGTTTTTATACAACTGAACTGAAATTGAACTTAAGACAAACCTCCTGACGATTGACATGCCCCAGGGTTTACTCAACCGGAAAATGCCGATTGTATGGATTATTTGTTAGGTTTGTATCAGAATCGGAAGAAAACAGTCAATTCCCATTCAGTTTTATAATAAAATACGAAAACCCAATATTATATGCGTTGTATAGCCATTGATGACGAACCCCTAGCTTTAGACCTGCTGGAAGACAATATCAGACAGGTGCCCTATCTTGAGTTGGTGGGTCGTTGTAGAAATGCATTTGAAGCCATACAGTTGATCCAGAAAGAAAAAGCAGAATCCAGACAGATAGATTTACTTTTTCTAGATATACAAATGCCCGGTATAACGGGGGTTCAGTTTCTGAAAAGCCTGGTAACGAACCCGATGGTGATTTTCATTACAGCTTATGAGCAGTTTGCGCTGGAAGGCTTTGAACTGAACGTGATCGATTATCTGCTGAAACCGGTTTCTTTCGAGCGATTCCTCAAAGCCTGCAATCGTGCCAACGAATTGCATCAACTAAAAAATGTTACTCAGCAGGCACCTGCTCCGGTAATTATTGAAGAACATTTTTTTGTAAACGCCGAGTATTCTCTGGTGAAGATACGCTACAATGATATATTGTATATTGAAGGACTAAAAGATTATATCAAGATATTTCTGGCCACACAAAGCCGCCCTGTTATTACCCGCATGACCATGAAAGGTATCGAAGAGAAACTATCTGCACTGCCGTTCATGCGTGTTCATAAATCTTTCATCGTTTCGCTCAATAAAATTGAGTCTATCCGTAACTTAAAAATAAGTATCGGTCCGCATCAAATACCTGTCAGTGAGCAGTTCTCGGAAGAATTAATGCGTCGAATCGGAGGTAAATAAACGTCGCAAAAATATGGTAGTTTGTCGATAGTATTTTAATTACGCTCTAGTTATGCGTAGTATTGTGCATCCTTTTCGGATAAAGTATCGTCTTTATAACGAAAGCTGCATATGCTTTCGCCCTTCGCACGGTGTAAATGAGATAAAAAAGGAGTAATACTTTTTTATCATCAGACAGTGGAGAATCAGATTCTGAAATGATTATCGATGTTAATTTCAAAACAACAGAGTCTGAATTGGTTAGTGTGAAGATTTTCAAAATCGGAGTAAATATCTACTCATAAATAATAGGTTAGTACGTAAAACTCGCGGGCTTTGCTTGCGAGTTTTTTTTATGCCAAATTTGTACCGGAATCAGAAGCGTAACAGATGAATCACAGAGAGATTTTCCTGCAGAATGTAGCCCAGACCTCAGACTACCCTTTGGCACTTGAAATTGAAAAGGCCGAAGGCATTTATCTGTATGGAAAAAACGGAGAAGAATACATTGATCTTATTTCGGGTATCGGGGTAAGCAACGTAGGCCACAGACATCCGAATGTGGTCAATGCCATTAAAGAGCAGATAGACCGATACATGCATCTGATGGTTTATGGCGAATACATTCAACAACCGCAGGCGTTATTGGCGCAGGCATTAGTGAAAACACTGGCAAATTATAAATCCCTGTCAGGATTTGCTCTGGATAACGTTTACTTTACCAATTCAGGTACTGAGGCGGTAGAGGGGGCCATGAAACTGGCCAAACGATTTACAGGCCGCATGGAGATAATCTCATGCTATAAGTCTTATCATGGTTCTACACAGGGAGCATTGTCACTGGGTGATGAGCATTTTAAAAGGAATTTCAGACCCTTGCTGCCTGCAATAAGTAAAATAGAAAGAAACCAACCGGAAGATCTTGAAAAAATAACCCGCCAAACCGCGGCTGTGTTTTTTGAACCTGTAGGAGGGGAGTCAGGCATTTGCCCCGCTGATAAGGACTACATCAGACAATTACGGGAAAAATGCAACGAAACAGGAACACTGCTGATATTTGACGAGGTACAGTCAGGCTTTGGGAGAACCGGCTCGTTCTGGGCTTTTGAGCAATATGGCGTTGTGCCTGATGTATTGCTTTGCGCCAAAGGCATGGGTGGCGGAATGCCCATCGGTGCTTTTATTGCACCGCACGAGATCATGGGTGTTTTTAAAGATAATCCTATTCTGGGTCATATTACCACGTTTGGGGGGCATCCGGTCAGTTGTGCGGCCTCGCTTGCTACTTTAAACACCATTCTGGACGAAAACCTGCTGGCTGATGTAGAAAAGAAAGCAGCGCTTTTCAAACAGTATCTGGTGCATCCTAAAATAAAGCAAATCAGAAATAAAGGATTGATGATGGCTGCTGAGTTTGAGAGTTTTGATGTGCTGAAACCCATTATTGACAGAGCTATCAGCAAAGGTGTAATTACCGATTGGTTTCTGTACTGCGACAATGCCATGCGGATTGCCCCACCGCTGATTATCACTGAAAAGCAAATTGTGCATGCCTGTGAAGTAATTCTGGCCAGCATTGATTAAACATTGTCATAAAAAAGCTCATTCAGGTAGTCAAGGTAAGGTTTCAATATAAAACATCCTTTGATTACCTCTTTTGCAAAGTCTTTGCTGATTACTTCTTCGTCGGTGTATTGATGATAGAAGAAAAGCTTTTTATATTTCAGCAGTTCAATGTCAGGGTGGTCGGCTGTGTAGCCCTTGGGTACCAGTTTTACTCTTTCGCCAGAAATTTTATCGTAATAAGTCCTGAAAGTTTCATTTTCAATAATGCCTTTCAGATGCTCGGGATTATAATCAATTTCCTGTCTGAAACTCGCCAAGTGAGCAGGGGTGGGTTCCCACATACCACCGCCTATTGAAGATTGATTACCCGGCTGTATATGGAAATAGAAATCTATCCGACCTGACTGCCTGCCGCCGGGGCCAAAACCTGCAGAAAAGTATTTTTTATAGGGTGATTTATCCTTCGAAAAACGAATGTCTCTGTTGATTCTGAATATGCAATCTTTTACTCTGGTGTTTATTAAATCTTCCTGAAACTCGCAAAGACCGCTCAATACTTCCTGACAGAATTTCTCGAATCCGGCCTTGACTGTTTCGTAATCAGGTCTGTTAGCCTGAAACCACTCACGGTTATTGTTTTCGTCCAGATTTTTTAAAAATTGAAGTGTATGTTGATTCGGCATTGGTAAATTGTCTATTTTTGCCTCAAATTACGTCTAATTATCGAAACTATTAATACAAAACCATGACAAGAATTCTGACAGGTATTCAAGCAAGTGGCCGTCCGCATTTGGGTAATATTCTTGGGGCCATTTTACCTGCAATCAAGCTTTCTCAAAAACCGGACACTGAATCTTTTTTATTTATTGCCGACCTGCATTCAATGACCTCGGTAAAAAACGCACAGACACTGGCTGAAAACACCCGTGCGGTGGCATCGGCATGGCTTGCCTGTGGTTTTGATGCCGACAAGAACTTTTTCTATCGTCAGTCGCGTTTGGCAGCGTATCATACAGAGTTGATGTGGTATCTGTGCTGCCAGACACCATACCCGATGCTAGCCAATGCGCATTCGTTTAAAGATAAGTCTGACAGGCTTTCTGATGTAAACGCCGGGTTGTTTACTTATCCGGTATTACAGGCTGCCGATATTGTGTTGTATCACGCCAATTATGTGCCCGTAGGCAAAGACCAGAAACAACATCTGGAGATGTCGAAAGATATAGCTGTAGCATTTAACCGAACCTATGGTGAGATTCTGACGCTTCCTGAGCCTTTGATTGATGAAAGCGTGATGGTGATTCCGGGTACGGATGGCTCTAAGATGAGTAAATCTTATAACAATTATATCGACCTGTTTTTACCAGAGAAACAACTGCTGAAATCAATCAAATCGATACTTTCAGACAGCACTCCTTTGGAAGAACCGAAGAATCCGGATAACGATATCACTTTTAAATTATACTCACTGATTGCCAATGAAGCAGAAGTAGAAACCATGCGCCAGAATTACCTGCAGGGCGGTTTCGGCTACGGTCATGCCAAACAGGCTTTGTATGAATTGATTCTGAAGCGATTTGAAAAAGAAAGAGAGCTGTTTAATTATTATATGGAAGACAAAGAAGCCCTGGAGAACAAGCTAAAGGCGGGTGAAGAAAAGGCCGGGGAAATAGCCAGAAAGACCATACAGGATGTACGCAACATTTTAGGCTTTAACTGATATGATAGAAACGATAAGAAACGCTGAGTACGAGTGGTTCCTCTGGCTGAATGGTTTTCATGCCCCGTTCTGGGATACCATCATGTTATGGATTACCCATCGGTACACGTGGATTCCTCTCTATGTGTTTCTTGTCTATATTATTTTCACAAAGCTAAGGCCCAATGCCTGGTATAAGCTGGCATTTATACTGGTATCGGCGGGATTATCAGACCGAATCACTTCCGGCTTGATAAAACCGTATTTTGAGCGTTTCAGGCCATGTCATGATCCCATAATCGGGCATCTGGTGCATGTAGTAGGTGGTTGTGGCGGGCAATACGGTTTCGTGTCGAGCCATGCGGCCAATAGTTTTGCATTGATGCTGGCATTTATACTGATTTGTCCGAAGGGTGTAAAGTGGAAATATTTTCTTATACCGTGGGCAATTTTGGTATCGTATAGTCGTATATATGTAGGAGTACATTACCCTACTGATTTGATTGCGGGGGCGTTGGTGGGTATGTTGATTACACTTATTATTTATCTGACTGTCGGAAAAATCAATCAATCATTACTAACTAAAACGGAGGTATTCTCAAAAAAAACATGAAAAAACTATCTTTATTTGTTGTCTTATTGCTCATTTCAAAATTTACTTTCGCACAGGATATCACACAGGGAACCTGGTATAATGAAGAAAAGAGCGGTAAGATTCAGTTTTTTAAACAAGGAGATAAAATTTTTGGTAAGATTATATGGCTGCAGGAGCCAACAGAAAATGGTAAACCCCGCACCGACAAGCAGAATCCGGATGAGAAGTTGAGAAGCCGCCCTTTAATAGGTCTGGTTAACCTGAAAAACTTTGTTCAGAAAAGTAAAGGCGCCTGGGAAGACGGTGAAGTATATGATCCAAAAAACGGTAAGACGTATTCTTGTAAAATGACGCTGGCAAGCCCTACAAGACTGGATGTAAGGGGCTTCATCGGTATCTCAATCATCGGCCGGACGTCGCACTTCACAAAGGCTGATTAAGCCATTAAAGTATATCTTTCATAATAATATAATGATAAAGGCTGCTCTTACGGGCAGCCTTTATCATTATTATTGATTCTTAGGCCTTATTTAACCAGTTTCATGGCCACAGGATCCCACTTTATAATTTTCTTGGTCAGATAACTTTCGTTACATGCCAGCGCAGGGGCCGCGGCTCTGAAACCAAATTCAGCATCTTCCACTACCGGTTTTCCTGTTCTGATAGAATCAAAGAAATTGGTGAAGTGATCTACGTGTTCATTGTAACCTGCCGGAGGTCTGAATGTAATATCTTCTTTTGTTTTTCTTTTTCTTTGTTCCGGCGTCCATTTGGCATCGTAATCTTTCTGCATTTCTTCACGCATGCTTTTTGAGAAGGTGAAAAGTGAATCGTAACCGCCAAAGCCAGGGGCTTCCGGCATAATGTTACGTCTTACAGTAATATTATTACCCTGCACATCTATTACTCCTTCTGAACCAATCAGGCGTGTTACTTCCTGCCCACCTGTACCGCTGATAAAGTTAACCTGTAATGTTAACTGGAAAGCGGCATGTTCAGGGGTATCAGGATACTGCATTACTCCGGACATCACATCGGGTAAATCGCGGCCATCTTTCCAGTAACTGAATTGGCCTGTACTCACAATAGTTTCAGGTCCTTTCGAATTGGTCATAAAGTGAGTGCCACTTAATAAGTGAATGAATAGGTCACCGGCTACACCAGTACCTACTTCTTTAAAGGCTCTCCACCAGAAAAACTTCTTGGCATCGAAAGGTATTTTTTTTCCGGTAATTGAAATGAATTTATCCCAGTCCGTTGTCTCTGCGCTGGCATCTTTCGGAATGGTATATTCCCAGGCACCGATGGAGCTTTGACGGTCGTACACCGCATTTACCATATTCAACTTACCGATTTCACCGGCTGCTAATATCTCTTTTGCTTTTGCCAGGCCAAGACTACTTACACGTTGGCTACCTATCTGCACTACTTTACCCGATTTTTTGGCAGCAGCTATTACCGGATGCCCTTCACTGATTTTATAAACCATTGGTTTTTCGCAGTATACATGCTTGCCTTTTGCCAATGCGTCTTGCGTAATGCGTGCATGCCAAACATCAGTAGTACAGATTAATACGGCATCAATGTCTTTTTTATCCAGAATTTCTCTGTAATCTCTGGTAGTGAAAAGGTCATTACCATATAATTCTTTGGCATTTTCAAGTCTGCCGGGATACAAATCACAAATACCTGCCAATTCTACACCGGGTACTTTAAGGGCAGAATTCAAATCATAGTGTCCCTGAACACCAAAGCCAATAACACCGATTCTGACTTTGTCGTTGGCTGAAATCTTTTTTTCATAGGTTAAAATGCGCTCTTCGGCTTTTTCCTGATTAGCAAAAGAAGCGAAAGGCGATACACCTGCAACTAAGCCGGTAGCGCCAATCTGTTGTAAAAACTTTCTCCTTGAGGCTGAACTATCGTTTTTCATGTTCCGGTAATTATAGGTTTATTTGATTGAATAATTAACAAAGGTCATTTTAATTCGATTGGAATGGGGCCTTTTCAGAGGTCAGGCTCCCGTATACAAACATACACCATAATTGATTACAACGGTAAAAAAGGCAGGAAAAAATGTGTTGTGCAGTAGAAATTAAAACTGATTGTTAGCAGGTCAATCCGATGGCCTGTTTTCTGATATCAGGCATAAAAAAACTCCCTTATTGCTAAGGGAGTTTTTCGTTTTGCAGCATAGCCGGCTTATTTCACTTCTTCGTAGTTTACGTCAGTTACTTCGTCGCTGCCACCTTCGGTTGCACCTGCATTAGCTGTAGGTTCTCCGGTAGGAGTGGCTCCGGCTGCATAAATCTCTTGCGAAGCAGCCTGCCATGCATTATTTATTTTTTCCATTGCGGCATCAATCGCGGCAGCATCTCTGGTACCGTGCGCTGCTTTTAGTTCAGCTAAAGCACCTTCAATGGCTGATTTGTTACCTTCTGATAATTTGTCACCGTATTCTTTCAATTGTTTCTCGGTGCTGAAAATCATCGCGTCAGCGGCATTTACTTTTTCAATTTTCTCTCTTTCCGCTTTATCAGCCTCTTCATTCGCTTTGGCTTCGTCACGCATTTTCTGAATATCAGCATCTGACAAACCTGAAGAAGCCTCGATACGTATTTTCTGCTCTTTACCTGTACCTTTGTCTTTCGCTGTCACGTTCAGGATACCGTTGGCGTCAACGTCGAAAGTAACTTCGATTTGTGGTATGCCACGTGGTGACGGCGGGATGCCATCCAGGTGGAAACGTCCTAAAGTACGGTTCTGAGTAGCCATCGGGCGTTCACCTTGCAAGATATGCAGCTCTACTGACGGCTGACTATCGGCAGCGGTTGAGAACACTTCATTCTTTTTAGTTGGAATGGTTGTATTGGCTTCAATCATTTTGGTGAATACACCACCCATTGTTTCGATACCCAATGAAAGCGGGATAACGTCAAGCAACAGGATGTCTTTTACTTCACCGGTCAATACACCACCCTGAATAGCTGCACCGATTGCAACGGCTTCGTCAGGGTTTACACTTTTAGATGGTTTTCTACCGAAGAATTTCTCTACTTCTTCCTGCACACGAGGGATACGCGTTGAACCACCTACCAGAATCACTTCTTCGATATCACTCACATTCACGCCTGAGTTTTTAATGGCTCTGCGGCATGGCTCCATTGCTCTCTGGATAAGCGCATCAGCCAGTTGCTCAAATTTGGCACGGCTCAACGATCTTACCAAGTGTTTAGGAATACCATTCACCGGGAAGATATAAGGCAGGTTAATTTCAGCCTGTGCCGAGCTTGATAATTCAATTTTAGCTCTTTCTGCGGCTTCTTTCAAACGTTGCAAAGCCATGGCATCCTGACGAAGGTCTATGCCTTCATCTTTTTTGAATTCATCAGCCAGCCATTCGATGATCACCTGGTCGAAGTCATCACCACCCAGGTGTGTATCACCATCGGTAGCTTTTACTTCAAATACACCGTCGCCCAGTTCAAGAACCGAGATATCGAATGTACCACCACCTAAGTCGAATACAGCTACGGTAATGTCTTTGCCTTGTTTGTCAAGACCATAAGCCAAAGCAGCCGCAGTAGGCTCGTTGATGATACGTTTTACATCTAAACCTGCAATGATACCGGCTTCTTTCGTTGCCTGACGTTCGGCATCGTTAAAGTAAGCAGGAACCGTAATAACGGCTTCGGTTACGGTTGTTCCCAGATAATCTTCTGCCGTTTGTTTCATTTTTTGCAAAATGAATGCAGAGATTTCCTGCGGAGTATATTGACGGTCTCCTATACGCACACGTGGTGTGTTGTTAGGGCCTAGTTCTACATCATAAGAAATGGTTTTCATTTCTGCACTAACCTCGTTGAAACGTTTACCCATGAAACGTTTAACAGATTGTATAGTATTTTTAGGATTGGTGATAGCCTGACGCTTGGCAGGAGCACCTACTTTTTTCTCACCATTTTCTAAAAAAGCTACAATTGAAGGAGTTGTGCGGGCACCTTCACTGTTGGCTATAACAACGGGCTCGTTACCTTCCATTACGGCAACACACGAGTTTGTTGTTCCTAAGTCAATTCCAATAATTTTTCCCATATTGATTATTTCAGTAATTTAATTCAGAATCGTTTACATCTGTTTTATCAATGGACGTGCCAAGCATTTATTTGGCAGAAAAAACTGACAGATTGGCAGAATTAAAGCCCTGTTTTTTGATTAAGTAAGATTTTTTGGCTTAGAGTTTTGCATAGCGCCTGCATGAGCCTGTCATTCATGACTCAATCGTGCCAAACGTTTGACCGGGCGGTGTTTTTTAGCGGCTGAATTGTATTGCGCCAGACTGAAGTAGTTTTCAGAAAAAAAGCTGGCAAGAAACAGTATTTTATTGATAATCTGTCAATTACAGGTAAATAGCACTTATTTGATAAGGATGAAATATTGATTCTGGACTGGTAGGCGGGAACCAAACGGGCCGATTAATATTTTATTTATTTTTATGTGTTACAATCCATACAAGATTGCTATTTTTTTCTTACATTTAAACCAGAATACGAAAAAGCTATGACTTGTCAGGACTACAAGCTTTCAATAGCACAATAAAATGGAAACAAAAACTAATAGTAGCCCGTCAGAATCTGCCAAAGAAACTACACTCCCTAGAAAATCAGTAGTAGAAATGCTGAAAGAAAGTGTGGTTGATTTGCTGTATCCAAGTGAATCGGATGAAAAACTGAAGGTGATTGACTGGCAGGCTGATCATGCCGCACCTTTCACTACTATTCTTTTTAAAAAGTACATTGGTCTTACTCCGGCAGACAGGGTGGAGTCATTGCCCTGGGAGAAATTTTTTGATGTAGTGCTTGTTCCTAAAGACGGATGGACTGACTACGAAACAGAACGTGCTGAAAAATTTGCTGCAATAAAAACCATCATGGAACAAAACCTTACCGAACTGGAATATCTGCGTGCGGGTAGGGTAGAGATTGAAGCCTATCTGATAGGTAAAGATGCCGAAGGCAAATGGAAAGGTTTAAAAACCCTGATTATTGAAAGCTGAAAGGCCGCTACAAAAAAAGAGGTACCAATTTGCATTGATACCTCCTGTTCACAGATAATTCTCTGCTTCTTATTTTACTTTCTCAACTACAGCTCTGAACGCATCAGGATGGTTCATTGCCAAGTCGGCCAATACTTTTCTGTTTAATTCAATGCCAGCCTTGTTTAGTTTGTCGATCAATACAGAGTAAGACATTCCTAACGGACGAACACCTGCGTTGATACGGACAATCCACAAACGGCGGTAACTTCTTTTCTTTTGCTTACGACCAGCATAAGCATAAACCAAACCTTTTTCAACGGCGTTTTTAGCAACCGTCCAGACATTCTTACGACGTCCGTAATAGCCTTTGGCTAATTTTAAAACTTTTTTACGTCTTGCTCTTGAGGCAACGTGATTGACACTTCTAGGCATTTTAATTTTAGTTTTTTGACTTTGGCGGATCAGATTTGCATCTAAACTCTTTGGTGCCATTCATCGGGTGAAACAATTGAACCAATGTAAGAGTCTTTGCAGACTACAATTACATACTTAATAACGACTCGATACGGTTAGTATCTGCCGAGCTAACAAGAGTTGCAGAAACCAGGTTTCTTTTACGCTTGTTTGATTTTTTTGTCAGGATATGGCTATGGAAAGCGTGTTTACGCTTAATTTTGCCTGTACCTGTAATTTTGAAGCGTTTTTTAGCTCCAGAATTGGTTTTTTGTTTTGGCATTGTACTGAACTTTAAGTATTGAACAAAAAAGTAAATTGGGGTGCAAAAATACAATAGAATTATTGTTTTTACAAGCTTGTGCTCAAAATCTTGTCTAATCTTACCACAGATTGCACCATTGAGCGCACATCGTGGTAGTTTATCTTCCACGAATGGCTCATATGCTTCCATATTGGCACTCCCTGGCGGGTCATTAAAGGCCACCATTCGCCTAGTTCGTGGTTAATCATTTTGTCGAAAACAAAGCGGTGAATGTTCACATAGGCCTTCCAGTATTTTTCGTCTTTCAGGTATCTGAAAGCGTCCAGCATGCCTATTAGCATTTCTGCCTGCTGCCAGAATTCTTTCTCACGGTCGTATACTTCACCGGCATGCGAGCCTTCTACAAATACGCCGCCGTATTCCCAGTCCACACCATTGTCAACCGAGTGGCTGTACGATTTCACAATCTGTTCGCGGTGAGTATCATAAGGCAAACCAAGGATATCTAATGCATGCATCAGCAACCAGGCGAATTCTGAATTATGGCCATAGCTGGTGTTATCTTCTGCAGAAGCTTTTTGTCCGTCTTCTGAGAAACGATCCCAACCCCACACAATATCGAACTTGATTTGTGGCGCTACCGACCAGTCAGCCCAGAATTGAGGAATACCCGTACCATATTCAGGATGCATCACTTTCTTTGTCAACAACTCAATTATTTCTAGCAATTTACGGCGGTGTACTTGCTTTCCTGTGCATTCATAGAGCGTAGTAAAGGCTTCCATCAGGTGCATGTGCGCATCAAGTGTTTTTCTGTCGCCTCCGGCTGCTCCGGAGCCTTTTAAATCCCAGTTTCTCAGGAACATTTCCCAATAACCACCATAGTAGGTATCTACCGCATGTACCTGCAATAAATCAAATACTTTTTCGGCATATTCTCGTCCGCGTGGGTCTCCGGTTGCCAAAGTATATTCACTCAAACTATAGATAGCAAAGCTGTGTCCGTATACAATTTTTTCGTCGCAGGTAACCTCACCTTTACGGTTTACCATCCAGTAGAATCCGCCATGTTCGTGGTCCCACATTTTGTTGAGTAAGAAATCTACGCCATGCTTTGCCATTTCAGCCAGTTTGCCGTCACCATAACCGGCTCTGTGGGCAGAAGAATAGGTGAAAACCGAGCGGCTTTGGGCTATTAATGATTTTTCGTCTTCGCCTGAGTCATTCCCGAATTGGTCGAAATGAGTGAGGAAGCCTCCGTATTGATTATCTACTGTTCTTTTAATCCAGAATGGTAACAGGCCTGTGTTCAGGTAATCTTTTATTTCGTTGCGCAACTGCAGCGCAGTCTCTTTAGAGTACATAGGTGTATGATTAATTAAGCGTTGAATGTTTCTTAAAAACGTTTATGATTTCTGCCGGGTTGGCTGTGCCGGTTTGTCTGAGTTTCTGCACGGTAACGGCAGCAGCCAGATTGGCGATTTCTAAAGAATGCTGAATGGATGCGCCTGCACCTCTTGCGGCCGAGAAAGCCGCCACTACGGTATCACCTGCACCTACGGTGTCAATCTCTCCGGTAATCGGTACGGCTTTTACGTTTTGTGTTTCTTCTTTGTCCATGTACAAAATCCCGTATTCGCCGCGGGTAACAATCAGGCAATCGCCGATAAGGGATTGCAGGGCTTTCCCCTGAGCAATGCAGGCGCTTTCATCGGCTTCATCGATATACTTGATACCCAGTAGCCGGGCCATTTCTTCTGTATTTACTTTGAGTATGGTATTTTTGATACAGTAGCCGTAGGCCCGCAAATCTGATACAAAGAGACACTGGGGAAATTGAGCAATCAACTGGTTGAGCATGGCAATCCGCTGTGGGTTCAAAAGTGGATTGGGGAACTGCTGATTGATAATCAAAACATCTAATTCGGGAAGATATTCGCTCAAAGTGCCAAGTAATTCTTCAAACAAATGGTTTTCTAAATGATTGTTGGTGCCGAAATCAAGCCGGTTGGACTCCCCATCTGCTGCCATCGGTTTGGTGTAAGTGCAAGTATCCCAATCTTCCGGGAGCACCTTCAGGCATTGTGTGTTTGCCCCTATGGTTTTGAACAGGCTCATCATTTCACGGCCGTAAATGTCGTCGCCTACGCAGCCAAAAACTTTAATATCTTTCACACCCAATGCGCTCAGGTTATTGACGACATTACCTGCAGCACCTAAAGAAGAGTGTGGTTTACTGGCCCAGAATACTTCTTTGCCTGTTTCAACCGAAAACTCTTTCGTATTATAATTAATATCATAATAAAAATCGACAGCAAAGTCGCCGATTACACCTACTCTAAGCTCACTTATACTTTTAAAAATTGAATCAATTTCACTTTTATTAACAGGCATTAGTCTGGATATTAAATTCTTTCAAAGTTTTATAGTAAAAATGCAAAATGCATGAACGCGGTAAAATTGCTAAAAAAATGCTGAATAGAAATTAAAAACCACGAAAACTTCTTGTTACAATTAGTTGTTAATTTAATAGACTTAAAATTTCAAAAAACCGACTACTTGATATTCAGAGTTTTATCGTTTACTTCAAAAATAAGTCCGTTCCAATTCAAGTTTTTTAGTTAATTTGGTGTGATTGAATCAGTAGAAGACCATATGCAATTTTCCCATTTACATAACCACACCCAGTTTTCACTGCTCGACGGTGCATCTGACATAAAGAAATTATTTGCCAAAGCAGAAGCCGACAACATGCCCGCCATGGCCATTACCGATCATGGAAATATGTTCGGGGTATTCGACTTTGTAGCTACTGCAGGCAAATACAATGTAAAGCCTATTGTAGGTTGTGAGTTTTATGTAGTAGAAGACCACACCCGCAAGCAGTTTACCAAAGAACAAAAAGACCAGCGTTTTCATCAGCTTTTGCTGGCGAAGAATACTACCGGGTATAAAAACCTGACCAAGCTTTGTTCATTAGGGTTTATTGAAGGGCTGTATGGTAAGTTTCCACGGGTTACAAAAGCGTTGATTGAACAATATAAAGAAGGCCTGATTGCTACTACCTGTTGTATTGGGGCTACTGTACCCAAAACGATTTTGAGAAAAGGAGAGGAAGAAGGAGAGAAAGAATTTAAATGGTGGCTCGACAGATTCGGAGAAGATTATTATGTGGAGATTCAGCGGCATGATATTCCGGAGCAGATTAAAGTAAACGAGGTTCTGGTAAAGTTTGCCAAAAAATATGGTGTGAAAATCATTGCCTCGAACGATAGCCATTATGTAGATCAGCAGGACTCAGTGGCGCATGATATTCTGCTTTGTGTAAATACCAACGAAAAGTTGTCGACACCATCGGCTAAGGAGTTCAATGATGATGAATCGGCTTCGAGAGATACCCGCTTTGCTTTTTATAACGACCAGTTTTATTTCAAGACAACTCAGGAGATGACCACGCTTTTCAGCGATATACCTGAGTCGATTGATAATACCAATGAGATTGTAGGCAAGGTAGAGACGCTGAAACTGAAGCGTGATATCATGTTGCCGAACTTCCCGATACCGCCGGAATTTAAGGTACATGCCGATGATGTAATGAATCAGTGGGAATATCTGAAACACCTTACTTATGAGGGCGCTCTGAAAAGATATGGTGAGATTGGGGTTGAAGTACAGGAACGTCTTGATTTTGAGTTGTTTACAATTAAATCAATGGGATTTGCCGGTTATTTCTTAATCGTGTCCGACTTCATCAAGGCAGGGCGCGATTTAGGCGTAATGATCGGCCCGGGCCGTGGTAGTGCTGCCGGAAGTGCCGTGGCCTATTGTATTGGTATTACTAATATTGACCCTATCAAGTACAATCTGCTTTTTGAGCGTTTTCTGAATCCTGACCGGAAGTCAATGCCCGATATTGATACGGACTTTGACGACGAGGGTCGTCAGAAAGTGATAGACTATGTAGTGCAGAAATATTCCAAGAATCAGGTAGCGCAGATTATCACCTACGGTACCATGGCCACCAAGTCGTCTATCAAAGATGTGGCCAGGGTAATGGAACTACCATTGGCCGATGCCAACTACATAGCCAAGCTGATACCCGATAAGCCTACTTATGGCATCGATTTTAAGAAATTGATACATTATCCTCTGGATGGCCCCAAAAGCCTGTCAGAAATCGGTTTACAGCCTGATGAACTGGAGAACGTGAAGAAGGTGCGTGCCATGTATAACGGCAACGACCTGACAGCCAAAGTACTGCAACAGGCCGAAAAGCTGGAAGGAACGGTACGCAATACGGGTATCCATGCGGCAGGTATCATCATTGCCCCTGAGGCGTTGTATAACATTCTGCCGGTTTCTACTTCTAAAGACTCAGACCTGCTGGTGACGCAGTATGAGGGGAAAATAATTGAAG
The DNA here is from genome assembly GCF_058808615.1 of Emticicia sp. GW821-FHT11C11. NCBI lineage: Bacteria > Pseudomonadati > Bacteroidota > Cytophagia > Cytophagales > Leadbetterellaceae > Emticicia > Emticicia sp. GW821-FHT11C11. Next base: position 362,461 of record NZ_JBXARV010000004.1, on the reverse strand, counting down.
ATGCCGGAGTTATCAAGATGGACTTTCTGGGTCTGCGAAACCTGACCATTATCAAGGACTGCCTCAGGATGATTAAAGAGAATCACGGTACGGAGATAGATATTGATACTATTCCACTTGATGATGCTTTGACCTATGAGTTGTTTCAACGCGGTGAAACCAATGCAGTGTTCCAGTTCGAGTCTGACGGTATGAAAAAATACATGAAAGACCTGAAGCCTGACCGACTGGATGACCTCATTGCCATGAATGCCCTGTATCGTCCGGGTCCGATTGCCTATATCCCCGATTTCATCAAGCGTAAGCATGGGTTCGAAGCCGTTACTTATGACTTACCCGATATGGAGGAATACCTGGGCGAAACCTATGGTATTACGGTGTATCAGGAACAGGTGATGTTGCTTTCTCAGAAACTGGCCGGATTCACGAAAGGTGATGCCGATGTGTTGCGGAAGGCCATGGGTAAGAAAGACCGTAAGACACTTGATAAACTAAAACCGCAGTTTCTGGAAGGAGCCCAGGCAAAAGGGCACCCAGAAAAGAAACTTGAAAAAATCTGGACTGACTGGGAAGCCTTTGCTTCTTATGCCTTCAATAAATCGCACTCCACCTGCTATGCCTTTGTGGCGTATCAGACGGCTTATCTGAAATCACATTATCCGTCAGAATACATGGCAGCGGTATTGACCTCACAATTGGGCAATATTGATAAGATTACGTTCTTTATGGAAGAATGTAAAGCCATAGGTCTGACCATTCTGGGGCCGGATGTAAACGAGTCTCACAAACAGTTCAGTGTGAACAAAAAAGGTGAGATACGCTTTGGTATGGGTGGTATCAAAGGGTCTGGTGATGCCGCTGTAGATGCTGTGATAGAAGAACGAACCAAAGGAGGCGCCTTTACTGATATTTTTGATTTCATCACCAGAGTTAACCTGAGAACTGTTAATAAGAAAACACTCGAATCTTTTGCCTATGCCGGAGCTTTCGATTGCTTTACCGATTTGCACCGCGCACAGTATTTTGATGACGCCGAGGGCAGCTCCCTGATCGAAAAACTGATTAAATATGCCAATAAGTTTCATGAGAACAATTCTGCCGGACAAAACTCATTATTTGGCGCTGTTGGTGGCACAGGCTTTGAGATAGCCAGACCTAAAATTGCGCCAACCGAGCAATGGGGGGATATACAAAAACTAAAGCTGGAGAAAGAAGTTGTTGGATTTTATATTTCAGGCCATCCATTAGATGAGTTCTCAATGGAAATGAAGCGTTGTATACCGCTCGACCAGGTTTTTGATGCGCAGAACCTGAACAAGGAGATTACAATAGGAGGGGTAGTGTCGTCAGTACAGCATAAGCAGTCTAAAAACGGTAATCCATTCGGTATTGTGAAACTGGAAGATTATACTTCAAGCATGGAAATGATGCTTTTCGGACAGGATTATGTCAATTTCTCTAAATTTCTGAACATAGGTTTATTCCTGTTTATCAGAGGCAAACTGCAGAACAAATGGGGCAGGGAAGGAGAATGGGATTTTAAACCTTTAAACATGGAATTGCTTAGTGAACTACGTAATAAGATGTTTAAGGAAATCAAGATTATTGTCGGCCTGCAGCAAATCAATGCCGGTCTGATTGAAGAAATTGATGCGACAGCTTCCAGATTCCCGGGTACATTTGATTTCAAATTATCGGTGCATGATGCCGACGAGAGACTGGATGTTTTGCTGCTTTCACGCAAGGCAAAAGTGGCATCATCAAACGATTTTGTGAAGGAATTGCGGAAAATAGTAGGTGACGAAAATGTTGTTTTTTCCTGATGGAACTTTTATGAAACACTGATTTGTTAGACGAGTAAGAACATCATTAAAACATAAAAAACATTTGCTAGTAAGATAGCAGATTTACTAAATCAATAAGAAATGGCACATAAAGCAATTGAAATCACGGATGCAAATTTTGCGGAACTGATTAATTCAGACAAACCGGTATTAGTCGATTTTTGGGCGGAATGGTGTGGACCTTGTAAGATGATCGGGCCTGTAGTAGAAGAAATGGCCGGAGACTACGAAGGAAAAGCAATTATCGGTAAAATGGATGTAGACGCGAACTCGAATGTTCCGATGAACTTCGGTATCCGTTCTATTCCTACGTTGATGATTTTCAAAAATGGTCAGTTGGTTGATAAAATTGTTGGAGCAGTGCCGAAACACATACTTACTTCGAAATTAGAAGCGCAATTGAACTAATTTATATATGCCAAAGAAAGCCCGGTTCTTACAAGAGCCGGGCTTTCTTGTTAATTGGTCAGGCTTAGTGCCTTTTCGAAATCAATGGCTGTGGCATCTATCTTTTCGGCCTTCAGCAAATCTCTGATGGGCTTTTCGAGACCATGATTATCTGCAATGTTTGAAAAATAAACCATCAGGAATTTTCTGGCAGGCACTATGTTTACCACATTGCTGAATCCACAGGTGCTTCCGGTGTGATATAACTCCAATCCATTGACACCCGTGCCATTAAACCAGCCTAATCCATAGCTGATATTCTTTGTGCCTGCTATATTGTGATTAATCTTTTTTAGTGCCTCTTCTGTATTAATCAGTTTATTCCTTATTAGTGCTTCATACCATTTAGCATAATCATCCAGAGAAGTGTATACACAACCATCGCCCTTGGTAGCACTGGTAATGCTCTGGTCAGAAAAAACAAGCTTACCTTCTTTATTTCTGGCATAACCAAAAGCCCTGTTACTTATGGGTCTACCGGCCTCGTAAATAGTTGTATTTTCCATTCCCAGAGGCTCAAAAATATGCGCCTTGATAAACGTTACGAAGTTCTGGCCTGATGCTTTCTCAATTATTTGTTCTAATAAACAAAAGCCTGAATTACTATACCGGAATTTACTCCCTGCCTTGAAATACGTCTTTGATTGATTCTTGAGGAACTGTAACACATCAGCATCTGACAATTGCTCTCTCTGGTTTTCGGGTATCAAATCTTCATAATCCCAGATGCCCGAGGTATGGGTCAGCAAGTGTTTGATTTTTATCTGCGCGCCAGCTTCCTTGTTGAAATCAGGGAAAAACTTTAGCAGGTTGTCGTCATAGCTTAGTTGTTTACGGTTTTCGAGCAGGGCAATACAAGCGGCTGTAAACTGCTTTGAGACAGACGCCATTCTGAAATTGGTTTGCGGAGTAATAGGAGCATAGGTTTCTGTGTTGGCCAGTCCGAATCCGTCTTTGTATAGGGTTTTGCCCTCTTTTATAATCAAAACTGCCATGCCGGGTTCATCTTTACCGGTATGCGCTTTTAGCAGTGCATCCAGCTTTTGAGTGAAACTTTGGGCAAGAGAGATATGAGCCATCAATAGAAGGGTAATGATTTTTTTCATGAAGATTTTAGTTCAGAAAGTCTACCGGAAATCCCGAATCAGTATTTCGGCTAGTTTAGGTACGCCCACGGTAGCAGTTTCTACAATATGGGTTACATTTTTATGATTACCTGCACCCTCGGGACTATGTGGGTCAACAATGTATTTCGGTGCAGATTTGGCAACATAATAAATCAGTCCGGCGGCAGGATAAACCTGCAAAGAAGTACCTACTACCACAAATATATCAGCGCTGGCAGCTATTTCAGCGGCTGGTTCAATCATCGGTACATCTTCACCAAACCACACTATATGTGGGCGTAGCTGGTGGCCATCTTCGGCCAGGTCACCCAATCGGATAGCTTTACCTCCTATATCTGTAATCAGGTTTTTATCTTTCACACTTCTTACCTTGCAGAGCTCGCCATGTAAATGCAATACATTGGTAGAACCCGCCTTCTCGTGCAGACTATCTACATTCTGGGTAATGATATTTACATCAAAATACTTCTCCAATTCTACCAATGCCAGATGCCCCGCATTAGGTTGTGCGTCACAGGCTTTTGCCCGCCGATCATTATAAAACTGCAAGACCAACTCAGGATTCTTCTGCCAGCCTTCAGGTGTAGCTACGTCTTCAATGCTATGGTTTTCCCACAAACCCCCACTGTCTCTGAAAGTTTTCAATCCGCTTTCTGCGCTTATGCCGGCTCCTGTTAAAACAACCAGTTTCTTCATTTCAATAGGATATTTGCGTTAGGCATATAGATTTTATCCGTTAGCCAGTTTCATGCAATCTTCCAGCGTTAATGTTGCAGGGTCAGTACCTTTAGGAATTTTCACATTTCGTTTACCAACCTTAATGTAGGGGCCATACTGACCATTCAGTACCTGCACTGACGGATTCTCAGGAAACTCCCTGATAATCTTATTGCTTTCAGCCGCTTTTTTGGCCTTGATAATCTCAATGGCTTTGTCGATATTCACTTCGGCAGCAATGATACCTTTCTCTATATTGTAATATTTATCGCCATGTTTTACATAGAAACCAAAGCGGCCTTTGCCTACATTCACGGCTAGCCCTTCGTAGACACCGAGGTCCTTTGGTTGAGATAAATCACCACTGTTGCGTTTAGCTTCAATTATTTCAATGGCTCGCTCCTGCGTAACCAGATAAGGGTCTTCGCTTTTTTCGAGATTGTAGAATTTATCGTCATGCCTGATGTACGGGCCAAACTTGCCAACGGCCACTATCAGTGGTTTGTCTTCAAAGAAACCTACTTCCCGTGGTAGCTTAGGCATATCGAGCAAAGCCAGTGCGTCTTCCAAAGTAATGTTATCAACCAGCTGGCTTTTCAGTAGACTGGCAAATGTTGGTTTTTCTTCATCCGTGTTATCCCCCAATTGAACATAAGGACCAAACTTGCCGATTTTAACCGAAACGTTTTTCCCTGTTCGTGGATCAACGCCCAGTTCACGGGCTCCTTTGGTGGCTTTGGCACTATCGGCCTGCTCTACTTTTTGATGAAAATCTTTGTAAAAATCGCCGATCATTTTCTGCCACTCTACTTTGCCGTCAGCTACTTTGTCAAAGTCTTTTTCAACATTGGCCGTAAAACTGTAGTCGATTACGTCATCGAAATTATCAACCAGGAAATCGTTTACCACAATACCGATATTGGTAGGGAATAGCTTCGCTTTTTCGGTGCCGTAGGTTTCCTTGCCCACTTTCTCGGTAACCGTATTGTTTTTCAAAGAAAATTCTTTGAAAGCGCGCTCTTTACCCGGCCTGTCTTCTTTAACAACGTAGTTACGTTTAATAATAGTAGTAATGGTAGGCGCATAAGTGGAAGGACGACCGATACCCATTTCTTCCAGCTTCTTCACCAGACTGGCCTCGGTGTATCTGGCCGCAGGTTTCGAGAACCGCTCGGTTGCTTTCATTTCAGAGAGGTCAAGTAACTGGCCGATAGTAAGCGGAGGCAGCATACCTTTGCTTTCTTCGTCTTCGTCGTCGCTCGATTCCAGATATACTTTCAGGAAACCGTCAAACTTTATCACCTCTCCGGTAGCTACCAGTTCTTCAGAGGTGGTCGAGATACCAATTGTGGCAATGGTTCTTTCTAACTCAGCATCTGCCATTTGTGAGGCAATGGCACGTTTCCAGATCAAGTCATACAGGCGTTGCTCGTTTCTATCCCCATCGACTTTTTCTCTACCAAAATCAGTAGGTCGTATCGCTTCGTGCGCTTCCTGTGCCGACTCGTTTTTGGTTTTGTATTGTCTTACTTTAACATATTTGTCGCCATAAGCATTTTCAATCTGTGTTGTGGCTTTTTCAATCGCCTCGCCCGACAGATTGGTCGAGTCAGTTCTCATGTATGAAATCTTACCTGACTCGTAGAGTTTCTGTGCTACTGTCATGGTCTGCAATACAGAAAAACCTAATTTCCGTGAGGCCTCCTGCTGCAAGGTAGAAGTAGTAAACGGAGCTGCCGGAGATTTTTTGGCAGGTTTTACTTCCAGATTTTTGATGGTAAAAATGGCATTTCTGCATTTTTCAAGAAAGACACGGGCCTGCTCTTCGGTTTCGAAATTTTTAGGCAGCTCAGCATTCAGTATTTTGCCTTTTTCGACCAGAAACTGCGCAACTACTTTAAATGATGATTTTGAATTGTGGGCATCAATCTCTCTTTCACGTTCAACAATCAACCTTACTGCTACTGATTGTACCCTTCCGGCAGAAAGATTGGTGCGTTCGCCGGTTCTGATTTTCTGCCATAGCACGGGTGACAATTCAAAACCTACCAACCGGTCAAGAATCCGTCTGGCCTGCTGGGCATTTACCAGGTCCATGTCAATGGTACGCGGATTCTCAATGGCATTGGTGATGGCTTTTTTTGTAATTTCTCTGAAAACAATCCGCGGAGTGTTGTCTTTCAGTCCCAGAGATTCTTTCAAGTGCCAAGAGATGGCCTCTCCCTCACGGTCGTCGTCAGTTGCGAGCCATACGGTTTCCGATTCTTTGGCTATTTTTTTTAACTCGTTAATTACTTTTGTTTTATCAGCAGAAACGGTATATTTAGGAGCAAAATTCTTATTAATGTCAATCCCCAATTCTTTCTCAGGCAGATCTCTCACATGACCAAAACTCGATTTCACAACAAAATCTTTCCCCAGATAACCTTCTATGGTTTTCGCTTTTGCAGGGGACTCAACTATAACTAAGTTTTTTGACATTCTTTGGTCTTACGTTTAATTTTGTGCGATATTAAGATATTAATGCAAAAGAGAGCATAAAAGTTTTAGAAAAATTATTAAAAAAATCAAAAATCAGAAAGATTTGAACAAAAATGCAGGTCTTTGTGGTTATTTCTATAGATGCTTGCGATGATAATATCAACAGATTTACGTTTAGATGTATATTTTTAGCAATATTTAAAAATATACTATTCAAAATTTGCCGATGTTTTGTAATTTTGGCGCAATCCTCATCTATCCAATCCATATTTGAGTTTTTAACATTTAAAATTTTCTTTAACAAATGGCAGTTTTTGATTTAGATATGATTAAGAGCGTTTATGCTCGAATGCCCGAAAGAGTAGAGGCCGCCCGCAAATTAGTTGGTAAACCTCTTACTTTAGCGGAAAAAATCCTTTATTCTCACTTGTGGGAAGGATCCCCAGCAAAAACATATAGCAGAGGTGTTGATTATGTTGATTTTGCCCCTGACCGTGTAGCTATGCAAGATGCAACTGCTCAGATGGCATTATTGCAATTTATGACCACCGGCCGCGCAAAAGTTGCTGTTCCGTCTACTGTGCACTGCGACCACCTGATTCAGGCCAAGGTAGGTGCTGTAGAAGACTTAAGAATAGCTAACGAAAAAAATAAAGAAGTATACGATTTCCTTTCATCGGTTTCAAATAAATATGGCATTGGTTTCTGGAAAGCCGGTGCAGGGATTATTCACCAGGTGGTGATTGAAAACTATGCGTTTCCAGGCGGTATGATGATCGGTACTGACTCACACACACCTAATGCAGGTGGTTTGGGTATGGTAGCGATTGGTGTAGGTGGTGCTGATGCCTGCGACGTGATGTCGGGCCTTGCATGGGAACTGAAAATGCCTAAACTGATTGGTGTTAAACTTTCGGGTAAACTGAGAGGATGGGCATCGGCAAAAGACGTTATTCTTGAAGTGGCCGGTCGCCTGACAGTAAAAGGCGGTACAGGTTATATTGTTGAATATATTGGTAAAGGTGCAGACAGCCTTTCAGCAACCGGTAAAGGTACTATCTGTAATATGGGTGCCGAAATCGGTGCTACTACTTCATTGTTTGGTTATGACCGCAAAATGGCCGCTTACCTGAAATCGACGGGTCGTGCCAGAGTAGCTTCTTTGGCCAATGGCATTAAAGATTTGCTTCGCCCTGATCAGGAGTGTATTGATAATCCTGAGGCTTACTACGATCAGGTAATTGAAATCAACCTTTCAAGATTGGAGCCACGTATCAATGGCCCTTTCACTCCGGATCTTGCCTGGCCTCTTTCTAAATTTGCCAAAGCGGTTAAGAAAAACAAATGGCCTGAGAAACTGGATGTAGGTTTGATAGGCTCATGTACTAACTCATCTTATGAAGACATGACCCGTGCAGCTTCTATAGCGGCGCAGGCTGCAGCAAAGCATATAGTGGCCAAATCTGAATTTACGATTACGCCTGGTTCAGAGCAGGTACGTTATACAGCCGAAAGAGACGGCCTGTTGAATACTTTCAATTCAATTGGTGGTGTTGTATTGGCGAATGCCTGCGGACCTTGTATCGGTCAATGGGCGCGTCATGGTGCTGAAAAAGGAGAGAAGAACTCAATCATCACGTCGTTTAACAGAAACTTTGCTAAACGTGCCGATGGTAATCCTAATACGCATGCGTTCGTAGCATCGCCTGAAATCGTTACGGCTCTGGCAATTGCCGGAAGTCTGACTTTCAACCCTGCTAAGGATACGCTTACCAACGAAAAAGGCGAGCAGGTAAAACTGGATCCGCCACTAGGTGTTGAGTTGCCTCCGTTAGGCTTCGATGTAATTGATGCCGGATACCAAAAACCTAAAAAAGATGGTAGCAAAGTGAAAGTAGCTGTTAGCCCGAAATCTGACCGTCTGCAATTACTGGAACCTTTCAAAGCGTGGGAAGGCACTGATCTTTCAGGCTTGAAACTATTGATTAAGGCGAAAGGTAAATGTACTACTGACCATATCTCAATGGCCGGCCCGTGGTTGAAATATCGTGGCCACCTGGATAATATTTCTAATAACCTTTTGATTGGTGCTATTAACTTTGCTAATGGTACTGCTAATACGGTTAAGAACCAGATTACCGGTGAATATGGTGAGGTACCGGCCGTGCAACGTGCTTATAAAGCTGCCGGAATCGGTAGTATTGTAGTAGGTGACGAAAACTACGGCGAAGGTTCGTCTCGTGAGCACGCAGCGATGGAGCCACGCCACTTAGGTGTGCGTGCCATTGTGGTTCGTTCATTTGCACGTATCCACGAAACCAACCTGAAAAAACAAGGTATGCTGGCATTGACATTTGCTGATCCGGCCGATTACGATAAAATTCAGGAAAATGATACTTTCGATATTTTAGGTCTAACTACTTTTGCAGAAGGTGTACCTTTAACATTGGTAGCTAACCACGCCAACGGCTCGAAAGATGAAATCAAACTGAATCATACGTATAACACAAGCCAGATTGGCTGGTTTAAAGCAGGTTCAGCCTTGAATCTGATTGCCGCTGAGGTTTAATAAGAATTTCATAATACATTGCATATAAAAATATCCCGTAGCAATACGGGATATTTTTTTTCATATTAACCTCTGCATCAGGGTTACTTCTTCTCAATCAATTTCTTTCCGAGAGATAACGGCTCGTCATCTATCACGTTCTTTTTCAGCCATTCTGCATAAGAGATTCCATCGGCTTTGGCGTTATTGTAAAACTCGTTTGTTGTCATGGTGTGCAGAGTAGCTCGTTTAGTTGAATCATAACCCCAATCGGTTATGAAGTAGTTGTAATCGATTCCGGCGTTACTGAGTCGGCTCATGGAGGCTCGGGTATTATGCGACCAATCGTCAATGAAATGATTCGAATTCGTAGGATAATGATTTAACGCAGCACTAAAATTGGTGAGCACTTCATCATAAAGTGAATTGCTGTGCAAGTATTTTATCTGCCGCTTAACTGAATCAGTCCGATGAACGAGCGCATCTTCAAAAATATCTTTACCGATCTGAAAGCCCAGAAAACCTTCACTTTCACTTTTCCAGACATTATCCAGAATATCTTTCCAACGATTGGAGGTAAGTAACGATCCGTCAGACAATTGATAAATCTTTTTACCCGAATAATGGTCAGCTACGTAGGGTGTCCAGAATGCGGAGCCATAGGCACCGGCGCTTTCACCTGACACCATTATTTTATCTACTTCTTTAAAGTTGGAAAATACCCAATTTAGTGCTGCCAAACTGTTGTTACGGCCACTATGATGGATTTCAAATTTTTTACCCTCGAAAGTGTACGTACTTGTTACGTTGCCAATGTGTAAGTCACCGGTACAATAGGGAATAAAGACAACGGTCCAGTCACGAAAGGCATTCGCCGGATTTTCATTATCTGCAATACCACTTAATGCCTTAGGAAATAATCTGAACAGTGTTGGGAAATAGAATGATTTAAGATTTCTTGAATCTCCATCAAAAATACTTCCTAACGAAATCGGGTGGGTACAAGTGGTATCGTCCCAGCAGGCGCCCCCACCGGAAAAATGAATCAATATGTTTTTTGAGGTTCCTTTTCTTACATAAATGGCAAACGGTGACCCATCGCTACACATAGTGTTATCTTTGAACGGAACGGTATGCCATTCATTGTTAGTCGCTTTATCTACTTTGGTAAGTGAATCAGGTGGTGCAAAATAAATAAAGTAGAGATAAAGAAATCCGACAATGATAATGCTGACAATGCTTAAAGCAGTCCATTTAAGAATTCGTAGAAATAGTTTCATATCAGTAGTAGTTTTCAGGTTAAATAAGCTTAATTAAATGATTCAAAAATGCGTCGTATAGTTAAATGAAACAATAGCAAAAAAGAGGTAAGCCTTGGACTATTCACAGTCTTTGTTCGGGAATGTCTTGATTCACTACACGTAATTAAGGCTTTTGAAAATTCTTGGAGGCATCGTCCAGAATCAATATCCAGTCTTGTCCATAGCCATAGCGTGGCGGGGTGAACCTGTGAGTACCTTTGTTTTCAATGCTGGCAATGGCCTCTGTTTTTCCATTGCGTGGGTCAAACCATGACGCATTTAGTTGTGTACCTGAAATTTTACCCAGATTAACCGTAAACGCTTTACCTATTGCTGTGTATATAAATGCATAATCTTTCCCTCTGGTGGCTTGAATCCGTTCCGCAGGATACAGGTTATTTTCAACAATAAGCGACTGGTCGGGTACTCTATCAAGAAAAGGCCGCGATTCTATCAGTTTTCTTACAAACTGCATCTGCTTAGCTCCGGGTAAATCCAAAGCCTGCTGCCAGTATATGTGCGGGTTGTTAACGGCTTCCCGATTCGTTGAATACATCTGCCATATATCATGACAACCATAAGTGTGCCCAAAGGCTCCTGCGAAAACATCGAAATAAGCATATTTGCGTACATCATAAGCATTTGAGGTGCCTAAGTCGTTTGCATTGAAACAAACCGGGTGGTCTTCATAGATGGGTTCACCGTCTATTACGGGTTTAGTATTTGTGCGGTCATAAGAACCCTTGATATTATCATAGATAGGAGTATCGCGGCAATGCCCATTCTGAAACATGTTAAAATCGAACCAGTCATCGTTATGGAACCACTCGCTTGCACCCTCCTTGTTGGGTTGCGGATGAAAAGTAATCAATGCTTTGTTGTTTCCACCAACGCCTTCCACGATACCTGATGCCATGGACCGCCATACTTCTACATCGTTAGAACCGGGGCGGGGGATACGGTCGCCACCGAGAATCCAGATGATGTTTTTCCGGTTTTTGTAACGGTTGGCCAGCCATTTGCCGTAAACTCTGGCGTTTTCTAGATTCAATACTTCCGGTCCTTTTCCCCAGCTTGATTTATTCAGCTTATCGCCCCAGGTGGGTAAGAACCCTATGGTCAGCCCATATTCTGCTGCTTTGTCAATAATATAGTCCACGTGCTTAAAATAGGCTTCGTTGGGTCTGGTAGGATCATTATCAATCAAAGGTTTGTCGCCATAAGTGTTTGGTACGTTCAGTCCGTCAAATTCGGCTAATGCTACGGCTTGTATAACAGTATAATGTTGAGCGGCACGCTTTTTCAGGTAGTAGTCGGCATCTTCACGGTCGAGCCTGTGGAATAACTCCCAGGCGGTGTCTCCGAGCCAGAAAAAGGGCTTACCCTCTTTTAATATAAATCGTTTGTTTTCGCTTACGGTAAATGTCTGGGCAGAGACGCAGAAACCAATACATAACAATAGAAAGCTTAATAGGGGGCGATTTGATTTCATGTTTTATTTCTGGTTTGAATAGTAACACAAACTAAAGAATAAAATTTATAAATCATTCAGTTCCATTTAATTTATTGTAGATGAGCACAGACAACAAAAAAGCCGGCAGGGTGGAAATCCCTGTCGGCTTTGTAGCAGAGTATGTCGTTATCAATCTTCAAAAAAAGCACAACTGCCGCCTACCCAGTCGAAATTCTTGTTGAAATTTACGCCTATCATTTCGCCACGGCTCAGGCGTGCAAGGTTAGTGACAAGCGTAGGACGTTGCGATGCATCGTCCCATACGAAAAGCATACGTATCTCTGTTTTAATCAGATTACCGTCGGTATCTTTAATAATGGGCTCATATTTTACCTTTTGCTGAATCAGGTAATTTTCTTTATCTGCTATAGCATCCAGGTCTTCTTTTGTAAAATTCAGTTTTACACCGCTTCCGGCAAATGAAAACAGGGGTTTTAATACATAGTTTTCTAAGTCGGCAGGGTATTCTTTCAGATCAGAGAGATAATAACTTTTAGGAACAAACTGACTTTTAAGTAAAGGCAGGGTAAATTTACTGATTCTGAAAAACCAGTTTGGATGGGTTACCCATTTGACATCTACTTCATCAGTCATTTTGAACTCTGTCTGCAAATCAGGATAATTTTGCAACAAATCATCAAAAATCAGACGGTTGTAAATGCGTTTGATTTCTACAAGCCTGCCATCCTTTTCATAATACAACTTGCGTCCGTCTTTCTTTATTTTTGTATAACAAACGGGTTCTATACCCCAAAGCTGCTTACTGATTTCAAAATCCAGACGTGTTTTTTGTTTTTCAGGATAAATCTCCAGCAAGATTACGTTCTCCGGTTTTTCATTACCTAATAGCACCTTTCTCATAGCTTCTATATAGGTAGCCATATTGAGACGGTTGAAGAACTGATTGAAGTTTTTGGGTACAGCGAAAAACTTCCTGTATTTCTGACCCAGATACCATTGGTAAGCAAACAAGGACGGAAAACCCTGCAGTTCAATCAATTGTGGTGTCAAATCTCCGTTAGCATCCTTGCATACGGCAAAATCGATGGCCAGAAAATTGGGATGACTGTCTTCATTGGGCACATACTGATTAGCCGGAATGGCCCTGTTTGTTTTTTCCTTGAAATCGTCTTTGAGCAGGGTGTCAATAATATCGTTGCAAGCCTGCAAAAGTTTTATTTTAAGCGCTTGTGGCACAAACACAGGGGTTTCTGCTATACGGAAGTCTAGCTGAGATGGAAAATCTCTTTCTATTTCAGCCAGAAGGGCTTCATATTTTTCTTTTGAAAAACTTTCGTTAAACTGCTGGCGTATTTCCTGTATCATAAATAACGCTTATCTGATGTATTGAATATGTATTGTGGATATGCTTTTCTTAAGCCGGCTCTAAAATGTTTTCAGCCGCATTTCTCAGAAAAGTAGGGATAATCACCGCTTCCGTAAGCATGATTTTATCGGGGTCGTCGAGCCTGTCAATCATCTCTTCATATTTCTCGGCGCCATATTCCTTAATAACGGCAAGCATTTTTTCTTCTTGTTTAAAGTACCTCATCATCCCTTCTGAATCAGCTTCAGGATGAAACTGTGTACCGAAAACTTCGTCAGAAAACCTGATAGCCATAATAGCACGCTCCAAAGGCACATATGGTCTTATTTTTTCAAGACACAGTACTTTTGCACCAAACGCGCTGATTTTCTCCCAATCAGGCTGTATCAACTGATAGTCTCTTGAATCAACGGCATAAAAAACCTCGGGTAATTTGCTGAATAATGGTTCGCTTTCTCCCTCTTCGGTACGGTGCATGGGCATTACACCAAATGAGGTTGATCGCCGCTTGCAAACACTGCCAAAGCCTAAATGATGGCTCGCTACCTGGAAAGAATGACATATCAGAAAAAGATATTTCTTTACTTCGTTTGTTTCGTTATAAGCAAAAATACCGTCGATGAAATCAGTAAATTTTTTCTCCCAGGCATGTCCTTCCGGAAGTGGATTCCCAGGTCCACCGGTTGAGATGAAAATCTGATACTCGTTTATATCCAGCACCTCGTTTTTCTGACGTACATCAAAAATATCGTATCGACCGCCAATACCTTCTTGCGCCAAAAACTGGTCACACAACATTTTAATACAACGCATGCCCTCATTGGGTCGACCGTCGTACATATCTAAAATCGCAATCTTCATTGTAATAAGGGGCTCATGATTAGTATCATAAGGCTTATGTTTAGTAAAAAATAACACAAATTTAATAAAATCTGTTGAATGAAGGTTAAATTAACCCTGAATAGAAGCAAAATCCTGCAAGTGCTTGTTATCGCATTTGCAGGATTTGTACTCTTGGTGATTATAACAAATTTTTACGCCTGGTTCGTTCAAATATTACAAACCTACTTTTGTTTCAGAAACAATGTAGTCAACCACGCTTTTCAGACTCTGTGTTTGTTCAAACACATTTAATTGTCTATCGGCTCCGGTACCCATTTTAATAATTTCGTGTATGTATTCCACCTCTTTTCTGCTGCCGAGTTCATCGAGCACATCGTCAACAAATTCCATCAGTTCTTCTGCCAGATGCGTATAGGGTACTTCAATTTCTTTTCCGAAGTCAATCAGATTACCCGAAATACCATATCTGGCGGCTCTCCATTTATTTTCGCTGATGAGCATCCGGTGATAGGGTCTGAAACTCAGATTCTGTTGATGCAACTTATGAATTTTAGCTACAATAGCCTGCATCAAAGCAGCTAAACAGATGGTTTCATCTGCCCTCATGGGTATGTCACAGATACGGAACTCGATCGTCGGATAAAACGGATGCAGGCGGATATCCCACCAGACTTTCTTCCCGTTGTCGATGCAATTGGTTTTAATCAGCAGATTAACGTAGTTATCGTATTCTGCCACGCTAGAAAAATAATCGGGGATACCCGTTCTGGGGAATTTATCGAATACTTTAGAACGATATGATTTAAAACCTGTGTTACGCCCACACCAGAAAGGAGAATTGGTTGACAGCGCATAGATATGCGGCAGGAAATACCGGGCCGTATTCAGAATCTGCATGCCTTCTTCTCGATTCGGAATACCCACGTGTACATGCAAACCGAAAATCAGGTTCGACCTTGCCACATCCCGCATGTCATCAATCAGTTTTTCATACCTTTCGTTGGGAGTAATCAGCTGTTTTTGCCAGTCCGAAAAAGGGTGCGTTCCTGCTGCCGCTATATGCAGATTCTGCTTGGCAGCCAGATCAAAAAGCATACGGCGCAGATAAGTAACTTCCTCACGGGCCTGTTGAATATTTTCGCACACACTCGAAATCATCTCTACCACTGCCTGGTGCATTTCCTGCTTGATTCTCTCTTGCAGAATAACCTGGCCACCCTCTACAATTTTCGCCATGTGTGAACGGAGCTCACGGGTTTTGGGATCAATAGTCTGAAATTCTTCCTCAATCCCTAGTGTAAATTGCGACATAATTTTCTTAGTTCAGGGTGTAAAAGTGGATACAGCTTAGATTTGGCGGGTAATGGTATTCATTACCCGCCAATATAGAAATTATTTTTTCTTCGCCGGGGCTTTTTTTGCAGGTTCTTCTTTTTTCGATGCCGCTTTAGGAGTAGCTACTGCCTTTTTGGCTGGTGCAGCTTTTTTCTCTGCAACGGCTGGTTGTGTATTGGCTACCGGCAAACCTCCATTGTTACTCAATACCGACTCGCGGGTGAAAGTGCCCCATGTGCAGTTGTTTTTACCATCCTGCTGCTCTACGGCTCTTTCAATGGCCATTTTAGCTGCATTTTTCACAATCCACTCGAAGTTTTCATTGCCTACCGAATTTATATCTGCATCCGGAGCCGGATTACAGAAGTCGATCGCGTACGGAATACCGTCACGAACGGCAAACTCTACTGTGTTGAAGTCGTAACCTAAAGCATGGTTGAGTTTCAATACATAATCGGTAATGGTTGCCATTAGTTTTTTATGCTCTTCGCCTTGTGTTTTAGGTTGGGTAGCATAACGCAAATGGTGCGGATTACGCGGTTCGTAAGGCATAATGTGCACGTACTTACCATTGAGGCAGTAGCAACGATAATAGTCAGTAAACTGGATTTCTTCCTGTAGCAACATGACCAGCTGGCCTGTTTCTTCATGTTTTTGCCAAAGGTCGTTCGCGTCATAAACTTTGTAAACGCTTTTCCAGCCGCCACCTGCATGAGGCTTCATATAGGCCGGGAAACCAATCTGACCAAACATATATTCCCAATCCATCGGGAACTTCAGGTTGCGGAATGATCTGTCCGTCGTATCCGTCGGTCTTTCTTTAGATGGAAGCAGAACGGTTTTAGGCACCGGAACACCCAGTTTCACGGCCAGGCAATTGTTGAAAAATTTCTCGTCGGCGCTCCACCAGAATGGGTTATTGATTACGGCCGTTCCGCAAAGGGCCGCGTTTTTCAGATATGCTCTGTAAAAAGGCACATCCTGAGAAATTCTGTCGATGATTACGGCGTAGTCAGTTGCTACACTCTGTTCAACCTTATCAATCTGTACAGGTTCGGCAATAATACCAGCCGGAGCAGTTCTGTTTACTTCATCAATAAATGCCCACGGAAAAGTATCTTCCATTCCAAAAAGGATTCCTATTTTTTTCATATACGAGTCTTATTAATTTTTGCTTTATTTTCTATTCGTTTTTGTTTATTCTTCGTTGAGGTGCTGCTATAGTTGACCTGTCAGCATTTTGCCTACGTATTCGGGAAACATGGCACGCCATAGGGGCCAGTCGTGCGAGGCCCATTTTTTCTCGTCATACCAATGGTCAATGCCTTTGGAAGCCAGAATCTGCGACATATTTACGTTATCTCCCTTGCAGATGTCCCAGTCTGAAGTACCCAGTACAATTTTCATGTGATTGTACTTCCAGCCTTCCTGGTTCTGCATATAATCGACCGGGTTATTGAAATATACGTTGTCGTCATAATATCCTTTCATGAAACTCCTGATATCAAAAGCACCGCTCATGCTGAAGCAATAATCAACCAGGTCGGGATATTTAAGGGCAAAGTTGGTGCTATGAAAACCACCGAAACTGCAACCTGCCACAGCTATGCGATGCACACCGCATTCGCGTTGAATAGCCGGAACGAGCTCTTCCTTAATAAATCTGGTATAAAGGTTATAGTTGTAGATTTTCACTCCGGGCGACAGGTCACGGCCATAAAAACTCTGGAAATCGATGCTATCTACATTGTATAATTTTACTCTTCCGTCATTAACAAAGTGAGCAATAGATTGGTTAAGACCAAAGTCACGATTTTGAAGATAGTTGCCCATCGAAGTAGGGAACATCAGAATAGGGTACCCCCAATGACCACTCACCAGCAAATCGATGTCTCTACCCAGAAAATGAGAAAAGAACTTAAGGTGTCGTTCATCCATAGAATTTTGTGTGCTTAAAAGTTTTTAGTTTTGATGCAGTTTATTGAACTAATGAGACAATTGTTATACAAAATTCGTAGATATATTGTTAATGTTAAAAGATTCAACCAAATAAAATTTCGACTATACGTAAGTATGAATGTCGGACATAATTTAAAATTTTGAGAATAATACAATCAATAAAATAAAATATTGTTTTACCGTATTTTAGTGTTTTCGCGTGTTGAATTTGTATTTTTGTCCGAATAAACCATTTGTGTGAAATATTAGTCGAATTTACGCAATGAAACAAATGATTTTGAGAAAATTTGTTCTTTCGGCATGGCTAATATTCATGGCATCAGTCTTTTGTCTTTTAAAACCTATTTACAAGTGCAGCTCATTTCAATAAAGAAAAAACTTAAGTTCCGCTCAGAATACCTAAACAGAGACGTTATTTACGATATCATTCTGCCTCTTCATTATTCATCAGCTCAGGCTCCCTACAAGGTCTTATTCATGAACGACGGCCAGGATATGGAGGCTCTGCAATTGGAACAGATACTTGAAACACTTTATGCAAACAATAAAATAGAACCTTTTGTTTTGGTTGCTGTACATGCCAATCATAACCGGCTCAGAGAATATGGTACGTCTGCCATGCCCGACTACAAAAACAGAGGTAACCTTGCTCTGAAATACGAGCAGTTTATAACCGTAGAGTTTTTGCCTTACGTTCAGCATACATTTCACACCTCTGCAAACAGAGAAGATAATTACTTCTGCGGGTTTTCGCTGGGCGGGCTTTCAGCCATGGATATTACCTGGAGCAACCCACAGTTTTTTTCAAAAGTCGGCGCTTTCAGCGGTTCGTTCTGGTGGAGAAAAAGAGCCTATGAAGAAGGATATGATGACTATAACGATAGAATTATGCATGGGCTGGTAAGAAATGGAACGCATCATGCCGGGCAGAAATTCTGGTTTGAATGCGGTACAAACGATGAAACCGACGATCGAAATAATAATGGCATTATTGATTCAATTGAAGATACACTTGACCTGATTGCAGAATTAGAAAACCAAGGGTATCAAAAAACAGTTGATATTACATATTACGAAATAAAAGGTGGAGAACATAACCCCAAAACATGGAGCGAAGCCATGCCGGTTTTTCTGGAATGGCTGGTTGGAAAATAAAACAACTTACAGGCGATTGAAAACTTATACCATATGTTAAGATTAACGCTCATTACTATTTTCTTTTTTGTGTGCCATGCAATACAGGCGGGGGGTATCAGGGGAATAGTAGCAGATACCAGGGGTGAACGGCTGGCTTTTACGTCTGTGATAGTAAAGGGGCAAAACTCCGGCACTATGGCCAATGCAGAAGGAGAATACCTGCTGAATCTTAAACCCGGTACTTATGAGATAAATTTTCAGTTTTTAGGATATAAAACTGTTACCAGACGGGTGGTTATAGCCAATGATTACATTGTTCTGAACATCAGAATGGAAGAGCAAACCATTGTGCTGAAAGAGGCAAGCGTGAGTTCGAAAGAAGAAGACGCTGCCTATACCATTATGCGTAAAGCTATAGCCAAAAGCAGGATTCATCAAAAACAGGTAGTGAGTTATCAGGCCAGTGCTTATGTTAAAAATTCTATCCTGCTGAACAAAATTCCACTGATTCTGAAAAAAGATTTCAACAAACAGAACATAAAAGAGGGTATCCCTTTTTTGTCAGAATCGATAATGGAAATTGTGTTTACACAACCCCATTCAAAATTTACCAAAGTTTTGGGTCAAAAGAGTACTTTCAGCAATATTTCTATCTCTGACGGCTTCTACCTTTTTGATTTCTATGACCCCGGCACCGAGCGTATTTCCCCCTTGTCACCACTGGCGTTCAGATATTATAAATTTGAATATGAGGGCTTTTTTGAAGACCGCGGGTTGATTATAAATAAAATCAGAATTATACCGAAGTCGTACGGTGAAGGGGTGTGGCAGGGTACAATTTATATTATTGACGATTACTGGAGCATTCATAGCATTAATGCCGAAACCATTGAGAACGGTCTGAATCTGAAATTAAGCCAGTATTACGGCCCCATTGAAAAAGTCTGGTTGCCTATTAACCAGCGGATAGATTTCTGGGGTAAACTGCTAGGCTTTGATTTTGAAATTAAAGCGCAGTTGAACGCGGCTTACTCGTCTGTAAAGACGAATCCTGCCTTTATAGAAGAAATAAAACTGATTGATGAAACTAGAGAAGGGAAGGTGCAGGAGACTATATCAAAACAATCGGTCAAATCATCTGGAGCAGAAGATTTACTGAAAGATCAGAAGGTGTTTTCGCTGAAGAATCTTCAGAAAATAATGAAGGAGTACGAAAAAGAAAAAAAGGCGCGTACGAAGGCAAATAGAGAAGAGGCCAATGTAGTAAGCCGGGAAATGCTTATCATAGACCCCGCTGCACGTACCAAAGACTCTGCTTTCTGGAATTCGATGCGGAAAATACCTTTAACAACCGAAGAAAAAAGAAGCTATTATTATGGAGACAGCATTAAAGTAGCGCACGTGGTTAACCGGGATAGTCTGAAAAGAGACTCGCTGAAAAAATCGTGGAGATATTTCCTGTTGAATTATGATTTCAAACTGAAAAACGGCAAGTATCTGCACTTTGAACCTCCTTATGTGCCTTTTGTAGGGCTCAATTATAATTCAGTAGAGGGTATAGTGTCTGACTTAGGCCTTGGTTATAAAAATCATACAACATTTGGCCCTAAGCCCAGATTTCGATACAATATTTTTGGTAATCTGAGGTATGCTTTTCAGGAAAAGGCTGTGCGAGGCAGGATAGGAGCGGAAGTGGAACAGGGTACGTCGAAACTCTCATTAGGTGCGGGTAAGTATATTTCGCAGTTTGACCCCAATAGCCTTATTTTCGAATGGATGAATTCTGTTACTACGCTTTTCAACGAACAGAACTTCATAAAAATCTATGATAAAAAATACGTAAACCTGGGTTACAGTTACAATCAGGATGCCCGATTGACTTTTTCGACCAATGTTGAATTAACCGAAAGGTCTCCGCTTGAAAACCTGGAAAAAATCTACACCATAAAAGATTTCCGGAAAAATGCTTTCTCAACCAATAATCCGCCGAATATGGAGTTGGGAGATGCCACCTTTGAACAGCACAAAGCATTCATCTGGTATAATCAGGTAAAATGGACGCCGTCGTCAAAGGTAATAATCAGAAATGGTGTCAGAAAATACCTTACCGGCGGGGCTCCCATCATTACTCTGACGTATAAAAAAGGAATGCTCGATGCCGACTTTGATTATTTAAGTCTGAATGTGAAACAGAATGTCAACACCGGTTTATGGGGAAAACTAGACTATATGATTGAAGCAGGAGATTTTTTTAATAACAGTAAGATTTATCTCATGGACTTAAAGCATATCAACAATAGCTACCTCAATGCTTTACAAACAGGTTTGTTTGCGCGGTACAGATTAGTAGATACCCGCATGCCTGTACCCGGAGAAGAAGGAGTTAATTACATTAATCCGTATAAGTTCAGTACCAAGGGTGCATACCTGCAGGGCCATGTGATTAACGAGTTTAAAAAACTGCTTTTAACTCAACTGCCGCTGGTACGTATGCATGGGCTGAAAGAGGATATCTTTGTCAATTATCTGAATTCCCCGGTTCTGAAAAATTATATTGAGATAGGCTATGGCATTGACGGCATTATGAAAGCCCTGCGACTGGAAGCAGTCATGAGTTTTGAAAAAGGGAAATATCAAAGAGCGGGGATTAAATTAGGTGTAACGATGTAGCGTAATTCTTGTTTTATTATTACCTTTGCTCAACTTATATCCATTATTTCTGTGACGGATTTTTTCAATAAACAACTGCAGTTTCCGCGGGTTGCGAATGCTTTTTTATCTAAAAATGAGGTGGTGCGAATGCTGTTGATATCCAAGGCAATAGACACCAACAATTTCGACCTTTTTCTGAGAGTTTTTAAACATGAACAAAAGCTTGAAGTCTGGGCAAAAAACAAAAACCAGAGTGCATTTATTTTATTGAAAAGTTACAATTTTTGTAAGTCATCAGGTACACCCGGCCCAAAGCGGCAATCTGGCGATTTACAGATACCTGAGGGCGTTTATCAGGTTACGAACCTGAACCCGCAAAGTGCCTATCACCTTTCATTAAGAATCGACTATCCTAATTCATCAGACCTGTTTTTTGCCGATAAGGATAATCCCGGCAATGATATCTACATTCATGGAGGTTGTGTTTCAAAGGGATGCATAGCCATAGGAGACGATAGTATAGAAGAACTATTTCTGCTTGTGGCTAAGGTTAAAAGTACGGGTGGAGTAGTTAACGTACATATATTCCCGTGTGATTTGAACAGTGAAAATTACATCAGGCTAAAGACTGAATACGCTGATAATGAACTCTTAATAAATTTCTGGACAAATCTTAAACATATATATGACGCTTACGAACAAAGCAGAAGCCTGGCAGTTATATATATCAATAACCTGGGAGAATACCAGATGAAAAAATAGGGTACACTAAAAGAAGATTAATAATACAAAGAGGTGTTCAAACATAAGAATACAAGTTCTAGTAAATGCATAACTTTATGAAAAGTAATCTACTTAAATCCAAACAACGTTTATGGCCGTTACTGGTCTTTTCATTTCTATTTTCATATCAATCTTTTTGCCAGATTTCGGTTCTAAAGTTCCCTACCAATAACCAGATATTGCAAAGAGATGATAACGATGAGGCTACGATTTCGGTTGATATAGAAGTTGCCTCTACACAGCGGGGAAGGTTTGAATTTAAAATATGGCAGGAAGACAAAATTCATTTCGAAAGCGCACTTAATCTTTCCGGAGAAACGGAGGTGAAATTTTCGTCGAAAATTAAAGCCGGTGCCTACAACTATAATGTAAAATTATACATTGACGGACAGGAAATCAGAAAGGCCGACAGGGTTGTAGCAGGTGATATCTATTTATTTTATGGACAATCGAATGCCATGGGATACAATGGTGTCGACACTTACATGCCATCAAGAAATACCTTTTTGCGTTATCATGTCATGAATAATTTTGAGGGCAATGATGGTGAGTGGCTGGTTCCATCCGAGACACCACGCTGGCCGGGCCTGGGTCTTTTTCCATTGGAACTGGAAAGAATACTTATTGAAAAACACAAGTATCCGGTAGGAATCGTAGTAACGGCAGTCGGTGGTGCCGATTTACGTACCCTTAATAACAGAAATGCATCTAATCCTTACGACTTAAGCACAAGTTATGGCAGAATGATGACTGAGGTGCGTAAAAGTGGTTCGATAGAACAAATTAAGTACCTGATATTCAGACAGGGTGAAAGTGATGCAACCTCGTATGAGTTATCTGTGGCTTATCCGGATCAGTTTAAGAAATTTATTAATAACATAAAGTCTGATTTCCCGGGCTTAAAGAAGATTTACAACTATCAGATAAATATTCTTACAACGGTAAATACCAAAGCAGCTTTTCTCAGAGAATTTCAACGAAATGCTGATGATGTTTCAGAACTGATTACCAATGTGAGTAGTACCGGCACCATTGGATATGATGGCCTGCATTATTCGTTTGGAGGTTATAGCCAGAATTCAGGCGAATTGGCCAGAATTCTGGATAAGGAAATTTATGGTAAAGAAGTATCTCCTGATGTTTATTCGCCAGATCTGAAAATGGCTTATTGGGAAAATGGCAAACTGGTGTTAGAGTTTAACAAAGACATGCAGATGAAATACCCGAATGACACAACCATTTATGAAAAAGTCTGGCGTATGAAAGATTATATATATATAGATGGAAAAAACGATGTGGTGAAGTCGGGGTATGGTGTTAAAAACAAAATTTATCTGGAAGTTACCCAAAAAGGAACATCAGTGACTTACCTGCCTTCTTATTATGGAGACCCGGTTGATATGTCGATTTTTTACAGAGGGCCTCACATGACAAATTCACTGGGTATGAGAGCCTTCAGTTTTGAGAATGTAACTATCGAAAAGAATCCTAATCTGGGTCCTCTCAGCTTAAGTATTGATAGTGGACAGAAATGCGTAGGTGCAGTAGACAAAGTACATTTTACTAATTACAAAGAAGATACTGAAACAGTTTTTAAGGCACAGTTGTCAGATGAAAATGGGGAATTTGTTTCGGCCAGAATAATTGGGGAAGGAAAAACGTCGCCGATTACCGTAACGATTCCGCAAGATGCGAAAGAGGGGACAGGTTATAAAATCCGACTGATGGCAGATGACCGGACAAATAATTTAACAACAGATAGTTTTGCAGTAAATCATAAAGCCTGGGTCAGGATTTCAACAAAAACGCCTGAAATAAACGAGGGTGAAGATGCCAATATCAGCCTGGAATTTACCGGCACGCCACCCTATGCTTTCCAGCTTTCAGATTCAAGCAGACATACCACAAACCAGCAAGGGTTAGAGTTATCAGTAAAACCCACGGATGATGTGAGCTACGTTGTTGCTTCAATTAAAAACATTTGCGGAGTGGGCACGGCAGAAGGGAAAGCGGAAATTACAGTAATCAAAATTGTATTGTCTGATGAACCCACAGGTCCGAACCTTATCCGTGTTTTTCCGAATCCTGTTACCGACTACTTAATGATCAATGTTAATACCACCGCAAGAGCTGAGTTCAGATTATTTGATATGAAAGGAAGGCTCATTTCGGAGTCTGGTTTTAACGAAAACTTGAAAGTATCAACTAATAATCTGACAAAGGGTACCTACATTTATCGTATTAAATGCGGTAAATCTGTAAATTCGGGTAAGATTATCATTCAATAACTCTTTATTTTTTCAGTTGTTTCAGGCCATTTTATAAAATAGCCCAAAATAACTATCTTTGGCACACGTACATGCACTGCATTTCAATGCATGGCACCAGCGTAACCCTGGCAAAAGGTTGGTATAGCCTTTTGTAATAGCTTTAAACTACATGCTTCTATTTTATCAGCCCAATATTGCTCAGAATCATTTTCTTGATGCCGACGACTCACGACATTGTGTGAAAGTCCTCCGGAAAACACCGCAAGATATTATTCATGTGGTTGACGGAGCAGGAGGGTTGTACGAATGCGAAATAACCAAGGCTCACGAAAAAAAATGTGAACTGAGGATTATCACAGAGCAGAAGGATTTTCAAAAAAGAGACCATTATCTGCATATAGCTATTGCACCTACCAAAAATGCCGACCGCCTAGAATGGTTTATTGAGAAGTGTGTTGAAATAGGAATCGATGAAATTTCGTTAATACTCACAAAGCACTCAGAACGCAGGCAGCAAAAGACAGAACGGCTGGAAAAAATTGCGGTGTCGGCCATGAAACAATCGTTAAAAGCCTATTTACCCAAAATTAACGAATTAATGCCTTTTGATAAGTTTCTAAAAACGGTGCAGCAGGAGCAGAGGTTTCTGGCGCATCTTGCAGAGGGATCAGAACCTCTGGTGGATTTGCTGAAACCAAAAACGGCCCATTGTATTCTGATAGGGCCGGAAGGAGATTTTTCAACAGATGAGATCGAACTGGCACGGCAGGAAAACTTTGTGTGGGTTACTTTGGGTAACGCCAGGTTAAGAACTGAAACCGCAGGTATTGTGGCATGCACACTGAGCAATCATATTATTTAACAGAGATTGAACGACTATGAATCGTATCCTTAAAAATATTGTATTACTTACTATTGGTTTCTTTTGTAGTTTCGGAAGTATACATGCGCAGCAACCCACGCTAAAAATTGCGAAACTGAGATATGGGGGCGGTGGAGACTGGTACGCCAATAAAACGTCTTTACCTAACTTAATCAGGTTCTGTAATCAGAATCTGAAAATGAACCTGTATCCGGAAGAAGACATTGTGGAGGTAGGCAGCGGAGATATTTTTCAGTATCCGTTCATACACATGACCGGCCACGGCAATGTAGTTTTTACCGATGCCGAAGTGCAAAACCTTCGCAAATACCTTATTTCGGGAGGTTTTTTGCATATAGATGACAATTACGGGTTGAATAAGTTCATCAGACGGGAAATGAAAAAGGTTTTCCCTGAATTGGAATTCATTGAATTGCCGTTTTCTCATCCGATCTATCAGCAGAAATACAAATTCCCGAACGGCTTACCTAAAGTACACGAACACGACAATCTTCCACCGCAAGGCTATGGGCTTATCTGGCAAGGCAGGCTGATTTCGTTCTTTAGTTTTGAGTGTGACCTCGGCAATGGCTGGGAAGACCAGAGTGTATACCATGACCCGGAGGAACTCCGCCTCAAAGCGCTACAAATGGGGGCTAATCTGGTGCAATATGCATTTACCAGCTTCTGAAAAGCCTAATTGTACAATTCGTAGGACTAGACTTGGACATTTTGAAGAACTTTTGTGTTTCTTTTGCAACAAGGTAACATTATGCTGCAATTTACCGTTTAACGGTTATATTTGTATTTTAATCTAATTCTTTAACAATAAAAATGGTTGTCGCACTTTCGTTTTTTTTCGGGCATTGGTATTTGTCTTTATTTAGTCAGACCTTCTTTTTGCATAGATATTCAGCTCATAAAATGTTTACGATGAATAAGTTCTGGGAAAGGTTCTTTTATTTCCTGACTTATGTATCACAAGGGTCTTCTTATCTTAATCCTCGTTCGTATGCTATTCTGCATCGCATGCACCATGCTTACAGCGATACTGAAAGAGATCCGCATTCACCGCATCATACTGAAAATGTATTTACCATGATGTGGAAAACCAAAGAGATTTACAATGCGCTGCTTCATTATAAATATAAAATTGAAGAGCGTTTCGAGAAAGATTTACCAGAGTGGGGGATTATCGATAAAATCGGGGACAACTGGATTTCAAGAGTATGCTGGGGAGTAAGTTATGTACTGTTCTACACCATTGGTTTTTTCTATTTTGACATTCACTGGGGATTCTTTTTCCTGTTGCCGATTCACTTTTTGATGGGGCCTATCCACGGGGCTATCGTTAATTGGAGTGGCCATAAGTACGGATATCAGAATTTTGATAACAAAGACGAATCTAAAAACTCGTTGTTTTTTGACTTTCTTATGTTGGGCGAATTGTTTCAGAATAACCACCACAAACACCCGATGTCAACCAATTTCGGTAAAAAATGGTATGAAATTGACCCGACGTATCCGGTTATTAAATTCCTGACCTGGACAAAGATTATCAAGCCTAAACGGGCAAAATAACATAGCTTACAAACAAAAAGATTTGACAACTATAACCAAAGGGTTAGCATTGTCAAATCTTTTTTTATGCGTTTTCCTCACCAATTACTGAGGATTATTTTTTTCTTCTTCATCCACGTGTCGTTTCAGGCTTCTGCAGGTACTCTCCAATATCTCAATCATTTTCTTGTCGCCTGTTGCATCACTTAACATTTGTGCTACATTTCCTACAATATCAATGGCAAAGTGTTTCATTTCGTCTGTTGCCATGTCTTTTGTCCATAGGTTAATACCTAGCAGACCTTTATGGTAATGATCCCATACACTGATGGAAATGGCCTTTGATTCATTGATTCCTTCGTTCGGATTTTCGGTAGCATCCCAGAAAATCTTTTCAGGGATTCTCGTTGTGTCAAGCTCGATAGTAAAATTAATCTCTGATTTCTTCATTCAATTTAAGAGTAAATAAGATAATATTTTAAAAATTGATTTTCCGGACAGAAAGTTCAAAATCGGCGGAAAAACTGATAATTCTCTTGTCTCGCCCAGAAAGTCATCTGAATAAATGTAACTTTTCAATGAAAAAATTTCATTAACATGAGTGTACATGAGAGGAAAATTAGAGATTATGAGTACCTTTGATACAAGAAATGACCTGAACACACTAATGATTTTCCTCTTTCGGCTACCCAGTATTTCTTGTTTAATCGTTTATCATTTATTTGCCTTTGCTCAGAAGATCAACCGT
The DNA here is from genome assembly GCF_058808615.1 of Emticicia sp. GW821-FHT11C11. Taxonomy (NCBI): domain Bacteria; kingdom Pseudomonadati; phylum Bacteroidota; class Cytophagia; order Cytophagales; family Leadbetterellaceae; genus Emticicia; species Emticicia sp. GW821-FHT11C11. The sequence goes on along the minus strand of NZ_JBXARV010000004.1, from coordinate 335,007 downwards.
CAGGCAGACATTCCCGGATTATTATGTGAATGAGGTTTAAGAAGTTTTTAGATAATAATGATATGATGCAAAGAGTTGCCTTAAAAATGAAGCTACACCCCGGACAAACCGAGGAATACAAACGCCGGCATGATGAACTCTGGCCGGAAATGAAAATACTATTGAAAGGCATAGGTGTAGAAGATTATGCCATTTTTCTGGACGAAGAAACGAATATCTTGTTTGCTTCGCTTAAAATAGAGAATCCTGAGCTTTTAGATACTCTGCCTGAAACACCAACCATTAAACGCTGGTGGGCCTATATGGCAGATATTATGGAGACTAATCCGGACAATTCACCCGTTTCGAAACCATTAAAAGAAGTCTTTTACTTACCCTAATCAACACTACATAATATGAATGCAATTCTTGGTATAATTTTTCACTTCATAGGGGGCTTTGCTTCCGGCAGTTTTTACATTCCTTATAAAAATATAAAACAATGGTCGTGGGAAAGTGGCTGGATCATAGGAGGGGTGGCCTCATGGATTATAGCGCCGTGGCTTTTCGGGTTCATCACTGTGCAGGATTTAATACCCAGTATTCAATCGGCAGATAGTGAGACTATCTTCTATACTGTGTTATTTGGTGTGCTTTGGGGTTTTGGGGGACTTACCTATGGGCTTACCATGCGTTACCTGGGGGTATCGCTAGGTGTGGCGGTGGCTCTGGGATTCTGCGCTGCTTTTGGTACACTTATTCCGCCTATTTATGAAGGACGTTTCGGCGAATTGATTTCTACCAGTTCTGGACAGATTACTTTGGCCGGCGTAGTGCTTTGTGTTGTGGGGATATTTGTTTGCGGTAAGGCCGGAATGATGAAAGAAAAAGAATTGGATACCGCCAGCAAGCAGGCAACTGTGAAAGAATTTAACCTGAAAAAAGGATTGTTTGTGGGTACCTTCTGCGGTGTGATGAGCGCCTGTTTTGCTTTCGGACTGGCAGCGGGAGCACCTATAGCAGCACAAGCAGAAGCTAACGGAACCGACCCACTGTTTAAAAATAATGCCATTTTGCCTGTACTGTTAATAGGTGGTTTTGCTACTAATTTTATCTGGTGCATGATACTGAATTTCAGAAATAAATCATTCGGAGACTATACCAATAACAGTACTCCGTTAAAGCCTAATTATCTGTGGGCTATGCTGGCAGGTGTAACCTGGTATTTCCAGTTCTTTTTCTATGGTATGGGGCAATCAAAACTAGGTAAATCATTAGATTTTGCCTCATGGACACTCCACATGGCCTTCATTATTCTGGTAGGTACCTTATGGGGATTGTTCTATAAAGAGTGGAAAGGCGCCAGCAGTGCTACCATGCGGGTTTTGTATCTGGGCTTATTCATTATTATTCTTTCGTCGGCCTTTATCGGAATGGGAAGCTATTTCGTCCATTAAACTAATTTACAGATGTTAAAATTTTTCAGACCGATTGCTTTGGTTATGGCAATCGGAGGATCGTGTTTTGCACAGCAGCAGGCGCCGGCCTCAACCTTACACTCAGATGCTTTGCATACAGCAAAGCCCGATTACCCTACCTTATATGGTACAACCAGTCCTGAGGATATCGTGACGGTTATGAACCGTGTCAGAAATTACCTCGAAAGGGTTACTCCGATGCAGGTAGTAGACAAAAATACGAATGCAGCTATAAAAGACTACTCGAAAATAGATAATAACTCCATTGTTTTGAAAGGAGATTTCAGCCTGACCAGCTATGAATGGGGAGTAACTTATGAGGCCATGCTGTTGGCAGGTGAAGTAACCGGCGATACCGCTTTTACAAACTATACCACCCGCAGGTTCCAGTTTCTGGCAGAGGTAGTACCGTATTTCAGAGAAGTGTATAAAACTAATAAACAGACATCGCTGAAACAAATAATAGACCCGCACGCACTTGATGATTGCGGAGCCATGTGTGCAGCCATGATCAGAGCAACGAAAAGCGGAGCTGTGAAAACCAATTTGCGGCCTATTATTGACAATTATATCAATTACATTGTCAATAAAGAATTCCGCCTGAAAGACGGTACCCTTGCTCGTAACCGTCCGCTGCCAAATACCTTATGGCTGGATGATATGTTTATGGGTGTGCCCGCCATTGCACAAATGGGTAGCCTGACCGGCGACAAAAAGTATTATGATGAAGCGGTGAAGCAGGTATTACTATTTTCGAAACGAATGTTTAATAAGGATTTAGGCTTATACATGCACGGTTGGGTACAGGAAATGGAAACGCATCCGGAGTTTCATTGGGCAAGGGCAAACGGCTGGGCTATTCTGACAATGGTTGAGCTGCTGGAAGTACTACCTGAGAGACATCCCGGTAGAATATCAGTACTGAACCAACTGAAAGCTCATGCCAAAGGGTTGGCTGCTCAGCAGTCGGGTACCGGGTTCTGGCATCAGTTGCTAGAGCGTAACGATTCTTATCTGGAAACATCGGCCACCGCCATTTATACACACAGCATTGCCAAAGCCATTAACAGAGGCTGGCTGGATGCCACTACCTACGGCCCGATGGCCTTATTGGGTTGGAATGCAGTCGCCACGAAAGTAAATGAAAAAGGACAGGTAGAAGGTACTTGCGTGGGAACCGGAATGGGCTTCGACCCTGCTTTTTACTATTATCGTCCGGTAAATGTATATGCCGCGCATGGCTATGGCCCGGTGTTACTGGCAGGAGCAGAGATGATTAAATTAATAAAGAATAAGAGATTCGCGCTGAATGACAGTGCGGTGATGTTTAGCAAGTGAAACTTATTTGAATCTTATTTTTACTATTATGATAATAAATCTTTCAGCATTTTTCAGATATTGTCCTATTATTAGTATTTCGTTCGTCATGTAAGAAAATTTCAAATAAATAATCAGATGACCTTACCTAACATTTTTACAGAACCCGTTGCAACACAGGTTATTAGCCGGATTAACCAACTACAACCGGTAACTACTCCACAATGGGGTAAAATGACTGTAGACCAGATGCTGGCACATTGTAGCGTAGCATATGAAATGGTTTATGAAGATAAACATCCCAAACCAGGATTGCTTATGAAGGTTATGCTGAAACTCTTTGTTAAACCGGGTACTACGAACGTGAAACCTTACAAACGTAATTCGCCTACGGCACCAGCTTTTATTATAAAAGACCGGAGAGATTTTGAAGTTGAAAAAAAAAGGCTGGTAGCGTACATTAGCAAGACACAGCAGTTAGGAGAAGAGTACTTCAATAATAAAGTTTCTGATTCATTTGGTGTACTGACAAAAGAAGAATGGAATAATTTGTTTTATAAGCATGTAGACCACCATTTGACTCAGTTTGGTGTGTAATATTTAATAGCCGTAACACCACACTTACTAAGTTGAATACAATTTAGAAGAACTTAATCACAGCCATTATTTTCAAATACCCCTCCTCGCTGTCGGGGAGGGGTATGGCCTTTCTTCAATTATATCGCCCCAAATACTTTCTTCAACAAATCGGTTGTTCTTTCCAATGGGTTTTCTCTGATTTTCGCTTCTTCTTTTTCAACTAACAGAAACAAACCGTCGATGGCTTTTTGCGTGGCATACGCATTCAAATCCGGGTTTACTTTTTTCACCAGTGGCAATCTGTTATAGGTAGTTGCCAGTTCTGTATAGTATTTTGTGGCCTGTGTTTTTTGCAAGGCATTTTGCACAACCGGAGCGAATTTGGCAATCAATTGCTCAGAGGTAGTACGTTTCAGGTACTCGGTGGCTGCGTTCTTTTCACCCTTTAATATTCCCCAGGCATCAGTAATGGTCATGCTTGTGATGGCGTTAATAAAGATGGGTTTGGCTTCTTTAGCCGCTTCTTCGGCACCGCGGTTCAGCGCTACAATAAATTTATCTACTTCGCCACCCAATCCTGCTCTTCTTAATGCGGTTTCTACTCTTTCTACTTCAGGCGGAAAAGGAATTTTAATTGTGGGATTCAGATAATAACCGTTTAATCTTGATGCACTGTCTGCTCCTTTGTTAATACCTACCTGCAGCGCTTGTTTCAAACCTGCCACCACTTCCTGGGTACTAAGTGCTCCGCTTCCCTGCACTTGTTTGTTTACTTCATTCAACACTTTACCCAGATTTAGTTTCTGCCCTGCGCAGCCCTGCATGCCCAAAAGACTAATAATCAACGACAGAATAAGTAATCTTCTCATTTTCGACTAATTTTAAATGGATTTTTATAATTAATAATTGTCTTACTAACGAATGAACCCTGAAAATTGTATTTTTGTGCAAATTAAGTTTTATTCACGCATTCAGGTATAACAAAACGAATAAACATATCAATGAGACCGATTTTAGCTGAAGTTGTAACCATAGGTGACGAAATTCTGTATGGACAGATTACTGATACGAATACCCAATGGATGAGCACAGAACTAGATAAAATCGGTATTAAGACCGTCAGGAAGTCGTCAGTAGGAGATCAGGAAGATAAGATTCTTGAAATACTGGAAGAAGCAGGAAACAGAGCAGACATTATTTTGCTAACAGGTGGCTTAGGGCCGACTAAAGATGATATAACTAAAAAGACGCTCTGTAAATATTTTGAAGATGAATTGATCATCAACGAAGATGCACTGGCGTTTGTTACTGATTTTTTTAATAAAAGGGGTAGGCCATTGACTGAAATCAACCGTCAGCAAGCATTGGTTCCGAGCAGGTGTACTTATCTAGCCAATAAAACAGGTACTGCGCCGGGCATGTGGTTTGAGAAAAAAGCAGGAGGGGAAAGGGGCAGAATTTTTGTTTCGATGCCGGGTGTACCACACGAAATGAAATACCTGATAACGAATGAGGTGATTCCGAGATTGAAGAAATACTTTGAAACACCGGTAATATATCATAAGATGATTCGTACAATAGGTATTGGTGAATCATTGCTGGCCGAGAAAATTGAAAAGTGGGAAGATAATCTGCCTGCGCATATCAAACTGGCATATCTGCCCAGCTTTGGCCAGGTGCGTTTACGATTAACAGGCATAGGAGAAAATGAGGAAATTCTGAAACAAGAAGTGCAGCAGGAAGTTGATAAAGTATTACCTTTAATCCGTTCGTTTGTTTTTGGTTTTGACGATGATGACATCGAAGCTGCCATTGGGAATTTACTCAAAAGCAAAGGAAAAACGGTATCAGCTGCTGAAAGTTGCACGGGTGGGTTCGTCTCGCATATGTTTACCAGAGTACCGGGCAGCTCAGCCTATTTTATGGGAAGTGTAGTAAGCTACGACAACTCTGCAAAAATGAATGTGCTGGGTGTAAAATCCGAAACAATGGATGCACACGGCGCTGTAAGCGAAGAAACCGTTACACAAATGGCAGAAGGCGTAAGAGCGCTCATGAAGACCGATTATGCCATTGCTACCAGTGGTGTAGCCGGGCCGGACGGTGGCACACCCGAAAAACCGGTAGGAACACTCTGGATAGCCTGTGCCATGGAGGGCAAAACGGTAGCGCGTAAAATTCAAATGTCGAACCAACGGGAAACGAATATTAATTATGGCAGTGTAGTGGCCCTGAATTTACTACGAAAAATGCTGATCGGCGACTACGAATCTTAATCTGACATCAACAAAATCGAAAAAGAATATGGCTCTAGTAGAAATGATAATGCCTAAAATGGGGGAAAGTATATTTGAATGTACTGTCTTGAACTGGTTGAAAAATGTAGGCGACAAGATTGAAGCCGACGAGATGATTCTTGAAGTGGCAACCGACAAGATTGATACTGAGATAGGCTCACAATACGATGGTGTTATTAAAGAAGTACTGGTAAAACAAGGAGAAATAGCTATTATCGGCAAACCTATATGCATTATTGAAACAGATGCCGAGCAGGCAGGTGCTGCTAAGGAGAAACCCGCGGAAGCTGCTCCTGCAACTGAAGAAAAAGAGCCGGAAAGTATCGTCAATGAATTAGAGCAGCAGTCGAAGCTGACATCAATACTGGTTGAAAATGCCGAGCCTAAAGTAAATTCTCTGAGTGGTAGATTTTACTCTCCGCTGGTGCAGAATATAGCCAAGGAAGAAAACATTTCTATTGAAGAACTGGAAAGCCTGAAAGGAACAGGCGCTGAAAGTCGTGTGACCAAAGATGATATTCTGGCTTATGTACAGTTGAAGAAAGAAAAGAAAACTTCGGTTTCTGTGAGCACAACCCCATCAGTGAGTACCTATACACCACAGGCAACCGACGAGATTATAGAAATGGACCGCATGCGAAAAATGATTGCTGAGCGGATGATTGAATCGAAGCGGATTTCGGCGCATGTTACCTCTTTTGTGGAAACTGATATGACTAATGTAGCACTGTGGAGAGATAAAATAAAGTCTAAGTTTCAACAGGAAACCGGAGAAAACATCACGTTCACGCCATTGCTGATTGAAGCTGTTGTAAAAGCCATTAAGGATTTTCCGATGATCAATATTCAAGTAGACGGCGACAGGATTATCCGTAAAGGCAAAATAAATATCGGTATGGCGGTGGCTTTACCTACCGGCAATCTGATAGTGCCGGTGATTCACGAGGCTGATTCATACAGCCTGATTGGCCTGACCAAAAAAGTGAATGAACTTGCACACAGAGCACGTGCAAACAAGCTGAAAGCCGATGACTTGTCTGATGGAACGCTTTCTATTTCAAACATCGGTTCGTTTGGTAATATTGCCGGTACGCCTATCATTATGCAACCACAGGTATCAATACTGGCTTTTGGGGTAATACAGAAAAAAGTATCGGTAGTTGAAACCGCTCATGGCGATACCATTGGTATCAGACAGAAAATGATCATTTCGCACTCGTATGATCACCGCGTAGTAGATGGTTCACTGGGTGGACAATTCGTAAAACGCGTTTCTGATTACCTTGAAAACTTTGAAGTAGACAGAAAATTATTCTAAGCACTCAATGGGGGTCTGGCAGTGGTCAGACCTTCGTTGTGTTCAGTCATAAATATAACTTACATTATTAAATTGTATGAAAAACGAAGGATTTGACCCACAGGAAATAGCCGAACTGAAAGCAGAATGCAAAGAAGAAGGGCAAAATTATGTAATTGTTGAAGATGAAGACGGTATGAATGATACCGGAGAGTTTGCGCATTTTCAGTTTGTTGGCAAGCACGATGGCTCAGAGGTGATTTATGATGCGGTTATGAGCACTTTGCGTCTGAACCACAGCAGCCTGGTTTTTGAAGAAGCCGAAGCCAGAATGAAAAAGGAGTATCCGAGCTATGTAGAGGTTGACAGACGCAAACCCAACTACAAAATGACGGAAGACATGGAACTGATGCTGGAAGAGATTATTGAAGAACTGGAAGAAGAAGAGATAATCAAGGTTTCGGAGTTCATTGAGGTTGACGAAGACTTTGAATATGGCATCGGCCTGGACGTAACCCTGAATGTGGAAGAATTAACCAGCGAGGTTATTACCAAATTTGTAAACGATTTCAATGCCGGAACACTCAAACTGGACAACACACTTTACAGTTTCACCAGCGAAGAAGAAGAATAAAAACGAGGGATTATCAGTATGGCAGAGAGTTTTTCAGGAACCGCTCAATATGTAGCCACACGTGAGCTGCAAACAGCTGTGAATGCGGCAGTGGCGCTTCAAAGACCTTTATTAATTAAGGGCGAACCCGGCACGGGCAAAACCCTGCTGGCGTTTGAAGTGGCCCGCGCTTTAAATAAGCCGCTTTTTACCTGGCACATCAAATCTACTACCACAGCACAGCAGGGTTTGTATGAATATGATGCAGTTTCACGCCTGCGTGATTCTCAACTGGGAGATGACCGTGTGAATGAGGTAAGCAACTACATTAAGAAAGGGAAGATATGGGAAGCCTTTGATACTGACGAGCCAAGTGTACTGCTGATTGATGAGATAGATAAGGCAGATATCGAGTTTCCGAATGATTTGCTGCAAGAACTTGACCGGATGGAGTTTTATTGCTATGAATTGAAACAAACCATTCGTGCCAAACACCGGCCGATTATTATTATTACGTCAAACAACGAAAAAGAGCTGCCTGATGCCTTTTTGCGTCGTTGTTTCTTCCACTTTATTCGTTTTCCTGACAAAGAAACAATGCAGAAAATTGTAGATGTGCATTATCCGGATCTGGAAGAAAATCTGCTGGTTAATGCATTCAAAATTTTCTTTGGTATCAGAGAAATCAAAAATCTGAAGAAACGACCATCTACCAGCGAGCTTATCGACTGGCTCAAATTATTGCTGGTGGGAAAAGTATCGGCTGACGATCTGAACGATTTAAATAAGCTGAACGAAATACCACCTTATCTGGGGGCTTTGCTGAAAAATGAATCAGATTATGATTTGTATAAGGCACTGCGCGAGAAGGGTATTAAGTAATTGTAATTAAACGCGCAATCATTGCTTTTAGATTTCTTCTATCATCTCAGGGCTAATCATCTGCCTGTGTCGTTGAGAGAGCATCTGACCCTGTTAGAGGCACTCGACAAAGAGGTGATTGCCTATAATGTAGAAGACTTCTATTTTCTGAGCAAAGCCATTTTTGTAAAACACGAGCAAAACCTTGATTTGTTCGACAAATTGTTTGGTCAGTTTTTTGGTGAATCAGAAAATATTCCGATTGAAAGCTTACTGGGCAATATAGATGCCGATTGGATAAAAGCCCACCTTTTAAGAGAACTTAGCGAAGAAGATAAACAGGCCATTCAGGCAATGGGAGGTCTGGATAAGCTATTGGAAAGACTCAGAGAATTGCTGGATGAGCAGCAGGAAAGGCATGAGGGGGGCAATAAATGGATAGGTACGGGTGGTACGTCACCCTTTGGCAATTCCGGGTATAATCCGGCCGGAATCAGAATAGGAGGGAAAGGCGGTGGAAAAAGCGCAGTGAAAGTATGGGATAAGCGCGAGTTCAAGAATTATGACGATGACCTTGAACTGAACACCCGCAATACTAAGATGGCTTTGAGGCGACTTCGGATTCTGACCAGAGAAGGTGCGGTAGATGAACTGAATCTGGAAGAGACCATTGACAGCACCTGCCAGAATGCCGGAATGCTCGATATAAAAATGCATGCTTCTAAGCAAAACCGGGTTAAGGTATTGCTGCTATTGGATGTGGGTGGTTCAATGGACGATTATATTGAAGAATGTTCAACCTTGTTTTCATCGGCCAGATACCAGTTTAAACATCTGGAATATTATTATTTTCATAACTGTGTGTATGAGACTTTGTGGAAAGACAACGGCCGCAGGTATGAAGACCGCATCTCAACCTGGGATGTGCTGAATAAATACAATAAAGATTATAAGGTGATTTTTGTAGGTGATGCCTCCATGTCGCCATGGGAACTATCAGAACCACGCGGTAGTGTAGAACACTATAATGAAGAATCGGGTTTAACCTGGTTGTCGAGATTCAGAGAGAAATTCCCGAATATGGTTTGGTTAAACCCGACTAATGATGGTTACTGGCAGTATACACACACTATTAAGCTAATCAGAGACTGGTCTGAGGATCGCATGTTTCCATTGACTATCAATGGCCTTGAAAAAGCTATGAAATGTCTTAAAAACAATAAACTGAAGTTCAGTTAAATATTCTTCAAAAAAGCTATTGTGTTCACGCCATCTGCAAAATCGTTTAGTTTTGGCGATTGCGCTTTCCCAAAATCAAAACTGTTTTCGAATCTGCCATCTTTCGATACCACACATTGTATTTTATCCTGATGCTCTGCCAGCAGTTGTTGCAAATGAGTTTCGTTTTCGTAATATTCAAAATGACAGACAGAAATTGCAGAAACCAGTGTCTGTTCTTCCCGCAGCAACAAAAAGCCGTTATCGAAATGCGGAGCTCTATTTACCAATAATACCGATTTGTTGTAATCATAATTGTTATTATACTTATGATGTATGTTGATGGTGCTCCAGTATTCGATTGACTCATAGAACTTATCGAATGTATATCCGGCAGGCACATACAATTTTGATACATTTCTGCAGCCCAGCCCAAAGTATTGAAAAATATCATTACCCAGATTGGCCAGTTCGGATCGTGATTCTTCACCGGTCAGTATAGCGACCGACGTCCGGTTTCTACGAATAATGTGTGGTACTTTAGCAAAGTAATATTCGAAGTGCTTGGCAGTATTATCGCTTCCGGTAGCAATCACGGCATCGGACTGATTCAGTTTGTCTGCTATCTGAATATATGGCTCAATGGCCGGATTGATTTCAATAAGCCGGGCAATCAGTATGCGCATCAATGCAGAATCGCTCGAACTAAGTTTTATTAAAGCTATGTGCCCGCTTAAAACCACACATAGTAAATCATGAAAACCTACTACAGGAATATTACCGGCCATCACAATTCCCACTTTTCGGGGTTCTGTAACCGGTTGAATATTATTGGTTTCGACAAACGCTTCCAGAAATTCTTTGTTAAGATAAAAACGAGCTATATTATTGAGGGCTAATTTTACGTTATCTTCTGTAAACCAGGCATTTTCGTTACGGGCAGCGGCTGACCATTGTTGAATTAACTCAGTGTTCTTTTCATCAAGCAGAAAATCTCCCAGTTGTGAAAATGTAATAATAAGGTCTTTTGATTGCATTATTTATAGAAAAAGTAACTTGGTATTTAAAATCATACAAAAATACGACTAAATTGAAACTTTGAAGCTGTATATTTGTTGATTATTTGAGTTAACTACTAAAAATATAGAGAGAGTATGGCGATAATGATTACAGATGAGTGTATCAATTGTGGTGCATGTGAACCAGAATGCCCTAATACGGCAATCTATGAGGGTGGAGTTGAATGGACCTGGGGTGGAGGAACAAAATTAACAGAAGTTGAATTGGGAGATGGAACAGTTATTGGCGGTAAAGACCCTATGGCACCGGTTTCGGATGAATTTTATTATATAGTGACAGATAAATGTACTGAATGTCATGGGTTTCATGAAGAACCGCAATGTGCCGCGGTTTGCCCTGTAGACTGTTGTGTGCCTGACCCTGATAATGTTGAAGAAGCAGAAACACTGGAAGCCAAAAAAACGTGGCTTCATGCGGAAGCATAATTTTAAGGTAGCGATTCATTAACTCTCCATATGATGGCCTGACGGATTTACCGTCAGGCTTTTTTTTGTCTCATTCTTTCAATTGTACAAATTTAAGAATAAATTGCACTTCGGAATATTATACTGAATATTAACAAAAAATCAGAAGAATATTCGTTTTTATATTTTGTTGTACTTTTTCTATATTTTATATTTTTTAATACATAAAAATGTAGACCAAATAATTTTTTAAAGATTTATTCATTTTTTTTAAACATAAAATTTGGAATTAAAAGTTTTTTACCGAACATTTGCAATGAAATATGATTTCAGACAATCGCCACTTAAACCAAAGATTATTATGAGAAAATTGATTTTTACAGTATTATCGTTGCTTTCAGTAGCGACGGTCAGAGCACAAGGAAGTACAACAACCACAGAAGAAAAACCTAATCCCCTCACATTTTCAGGTTACGTTGATACTTACTTCTTCGGCAACTTCAATAATCCAAAATCAAGATCAAATTTAGGCACATCGGGCTTCGAACGTATCTTCGACCAAAAACCAGGTCAATTTCAGGTCGGTCTTGCTCAAACTAAATTATCTTACTCAACTGATAAAGTTGATGGAGTTATTGACATTGTTTTTGGTAACCACGCTGACTTGGGTAACTATGCAAACGTTATCAGCCCGGTTTCAGGTGCAACAAGTACAGCCTTAGCTATCAAGCAAGCTTACATCACCTGGAAGGCATCAGACAAATTCTCGTTAACTGCAGGTCAGTTTGGTACACACATCGGTTACGAAGTAATTGATGCCCCTGTAAACTTCAACTACTCGCTGTCAAACCTTTTCGGTAACGGTCCTTTCTACCACACAGGTTTGAAAGCAACTATCGCCACTTCATCTAAATCGTCATTGATGTTTGGTTTGGTTAATGGTATAGATACTAAAGACGATAACAACGATAAATTAGGTGTTATTGGTCAGTTCTATGTATCGCCGGCTGAAGGTTGGAACTTGTATGTAAACTGGATTGGTTCTGACGAAGGTACTGATGAAAAATCATACTATTCGTTGTTTGATTTGACTACTTCGTACCAAATCACTGAGAAATTCCTATTAGGTGTAAATGCTGCCTATGGTACTCAAAGTGAAAAATCGTGGGGTGGTGCTGCTTTGTATGCACAAGTTGCCTTTACTGATAAATTTGGCTTGGGTGCTCGTTATGAGTATTTCGATAACACTAGCGGTGTTCGTGGTTTAACTAACTCTGCCAGACCAAATGGTGGTACAACTGTTAATTCATTTACTTTAACAGGTAATGTTACTCTTTCACCAAATCTTTTGTTCAAACCTGAGTTCCGTGTTGATAGCTTTGCAAAAGCAGCAGCAGGCTCAGAACAATTTGAAGACAGCGACGGTAATTTTACCAAAAGCTCTCAGTCAACACTAGGCGCTGCGCTAATCTTCAAATTCTGATAAATTACACTTTGTCAATAACCTAAACTAAACATAATAATTTCGTTACATTTTTTTGTACAACACTTAAACCCAAACACATTATGCGTAAGAATCCTTTACCTCTGATTATTTTGCTTGCCATAGCGATTGCCGGAGTGTTTTTGCCTGCTGTGCCTACTACTATTGTTACTGACGGCATAGTAGGAGCCGATGTAGCCTGGATGCTCGTAAGTACGGCCTTAGTTCTTATCATGACACCGGGGCTAGCTTATTTTTACGGTGGGATGGTAAATGCGAAAAACGTTATTTCTACTATGTTGCAAAGCTTTATTGCAATGGGTGTTATCTCAATCCTTTGGGTTACTGTAGGTTTCAGCCTTGCATTTGGTGATTCAATTGGTGGCTTTGTAGGAGACCCTACTACTTTCTTTATGTTTAAAGGAGTGTTAGAAAGCAAGCCTTGGTCGTTGGCTCCAACTATTCCTTTGGTTGTATTTGCCTTCTTCCAATTGAAGTTTGCCGTTATTACTCCTGCTCTTGTTACTGGTTCATTAGCAGAACGTATCAACTTCAAGTCATACGTTTTGTTCATTATACTTTTCAGCTTGTTCATTTATGCTCCTTTGGCACACTGGACATGGCATCCGGAAGGTTTCCTTTTCAAACTGGGTGTGCTTGACTTTGCTGGTGGTACTGTGGTACACATGTCGGCTGGTTGGGCAGCTTTAGCAGGTGCTATTTATCTGAAACGCCGTCGTGCACATGTTGACGGAAGCTTCTTACCTCCAGCCAACATTCCTTATGTATTATTAGGAACAGGTTTACTTTGGTTCGGATGGTTTGGTTTCAATGCAGGTTCGGCGCTTAGCGCAGGTACATTGGCAGCATCTGCCTTTGCTACAACAAATACTGCGGCTGCGGCTGCCGGTTTGGCCTGGGTATTATTTGATGCCGCTCGTGGTAAAAAAGTTTCAGCATTAGGTTTCTGTATTGGTGTTGTTGTTGGTTTGGTTGCTATCACTCCAGCGGCAGGTTTTGTTACCATTCCTCATTCAATCTTTATCGGTGCTATTGCTTCTATTATCTCTAATTACCTGGCACACTTGAAAACCAAAACAGCATTGGATGATACATTGGATGTATTCCCTTGCCATGGTGTTGGTGGTATGGTTGGTATGATTATGACAGGTATTTTTGCAAGTAAAGGCGTTAACTCTGCCGTAGTTGATGAAGGTTTATTCTTTGGTGCATCAAAACTATTTGTGAACCATCTGATTGCCTTGGTTGTTGTGTCGGTGTTTGCATTTGCAATGTCTTTTGTTCTTTTGAAAATCACTGATTTAATTCTTCCACTACGTGTTAGTGAGTCTGACGAAAAAGAAGGTCTTGATGTAAGTCAACACGACGAATCTCTTTTAGAAGCAGTTTAAGATTTAAATCTAAACGATACAGATTATTTGTAACAAAATCACAATTGCGGGTTAAACCGTACTTTTATTGTGGTTTTGTTGTACTCCATAAGTTAAAATGCCCGCTATTTTAGTGGGCATTTTCTTTTTATAATAGTTTGACCAATAGAAAGAGAGAAATTTAAGTAACATTGAGTAATGTATTTTCTTTATATATGTATGAATGAGGTAGAGTGAACGACTATCAACTGGATAGATTCACCTGAGTATTCGCAGATACCAAAAAGAAAAGGTATACAGGCTTATCAATGCAAAACCTATATACCTTTTCTTAATCTATACTAAACTGAAGAACGCTTTTATTTTACTCTTGCATATTTACTTCTGGTTTCACCAAATTCCAAAATCAAAAATTTAGAAGTTAGTTCATGAATCTTCCATTGATAACTCAGTGAACAATCTACATTCGGACAATCCTTTACGTCTGAAAAGGTAATGGTATTACCTGAAAGTGCATACTTATTACCTGCACTGCAGCATGCGGCACCGGGCTTGCCATCACGAAGGAAATTGCCATTGGCTGTAAATTCCATATTAGGTATTGCCATTAAGGTATTGATGGTATTCCAACGTCTCCATTTACCGTTAGCTTCTTTGTATTGCATTTCATAGGTTGGACTCCATTCTCCCACCAGTTTTTTAGGCGAAATGGCAGATTGACATGATAGCAGACCAACTGTGATACTTATTGCAGCAAGTAACCGTTTCATTATCTAATAAGTTTAAATATAAGCACCGATACTATTTTGCTCTGGAGTATTTGCTTCTGGTCATGCAGGCTTCAACTACCAGTGTATCAGAATCCAATCGGGTGATTCCCCATTCTGAGCATGGTTTGCAGCTCATCTGCGGGCAACTTTTCAGGTCGGAGAAGATTATGTTCTCGTTAATGACAGTAAACTTATTACCGGCAGTGCAACATTCGGCGCCATCTTTACCATCACGTAAAAAACGGCCTTTAGCAGTGAATTCGATAGGAGGCAAAGCGGCGAATGTAACAATGTATTCCCACGGCCCCCAGGTACCATCAGTAGTTTTGTGTTGGATCTGATAGGCGTTGTTCCATACTCCGACTAATTTTTCCGGTACAACAGCATCTTTTTGACAAGCCGCAAAAGCAAAGGCAACTACAAGTAAAGCAACGAATGATTTCATTTGATTAGGATGTTTTACTGAAAGATGCTAATAAATAGAAAAAGGTTGGAATGAGTATAAAATAAGGTATTTTGTTGGGGCGATCTCATTTCTTAGCGTGCCAATCGCACCAGAATCCGTAATATTTTGCTCGTTTCAATTGAAAGTAATCATTGCGATGCCTGATCAAAGTTCTTTTTGCCTGCTCATAATCTATCCAGTTTTTATCAGTTTCTTCTCCAAATGGGCCACTTGCACCCTGAACAAATGGATACTTGAATTCTCTGCTCAGCCGGTCTCTGTTCCGAGCCAGAAACCCGAGCTTTATCAATAGGTTGCGAAACCTAAATCTATTATTTGAATAAAACTTTACATTTTCATCCAGGACAACAAGAGAACCCTGATCAATTAATTTAAAATTTCTGTATCCTAAATTATACAGTGCATATAGTGTTTTAAGCGCCTCTTCGTCTGAAATTATTTCGTTCTTGCCGATACATTCGGTCTCTACAGATATAAAGGGAGGTAAATCTTTTAATTCGTGAAGTGTTTGTACGGCTATTTCATCATAACCCTCAATATCTATTTTACAATAATAGGGTATTCCAAAAGATTCCATTAAGGTTGATAACTTTTTTGTCTTTACCTCAATTGTATATGCTTGATGTTCTTCCCTGGTAGTTATTGATTGTTTCAGAGAGTTCCATACAGTATTTTGGCCTATATTGAATTTAACTGCTTCGTCATCTTTATCAGAAACTGCGTAATTTAATAGTACTAATTGGTTTTTATCAATATGGTCTTTGTATTTTAATGATGCCCTTTTAATCAAATCAGGATCAGCTTCAATCGCTACTACTTTATATCCTTTGTGCAAATAGAAATCAGTATCTTCTGATTTGTGCATTCCTATGTCAAATATTAAATTTTTTATCATCTCAATAAATCAATTGCTGTTAAAAATCGAATTTCTTTTGTGTAATGTATGGATTTTCAGATGAAATAAGCATATGATGCTTGTAAACACATCGGCTGTGCTTAGATAGTGGAGAGGTCAGCTTATTGACGTTGATGTTTTCGTAAAATAATTGCCGAAAATAGTCTGATAGACTCTGATATGCAAATATACAAACAGGTAGCTGATTTCAATCAACTACCTGTTTGTAGGATAAAATATAATTATTCGCCAGCGTTTCTTAAACCTACTCTTGGTAGAACCGGCAGGCTTTCGTTTCCATCTTCACTGACAGACTGCACCGCAAAGAAATAGTTATCTTTTGAATAAGGGAGTGTTATTTTCAAATCGGTTGTGAAAAACTTTTTCTGCCAGTAGGGCATGGCCGTTTCACGCATTAAAACGTAATAACCTTTTACTTTGCCCGTTTTAGAGGCTTTCCAGCGCAGGCTTGTTGAATTACCTAAGCCTCTTACATCGAGAATCACATCTTCCGGCATGGAAGGTGATTTCGCCAGATTGGCTAAAGTTGCTACATTAATGGCTGTATTTTTGCGTAGATACTCAAAATCCATATACCTGGCATGGTCGCCGATTTCAATTCCTTTTTCAACGCGTAAATCCTGATGCTGGCGTAAAAAGTTTTCGTTCATTTCAGACAGGCGCACAGCAGCGAAACCCTTGTTCACAAATGGGGTATGGTCGCCACCACGAAGGAAACGGTCGTTTCTGTATATCATTACCACTTCCAGATTATCAACATATCTTTCTCCGGTTTCTTTCAGGTAGCGGGCTAACTGACGGGCTTTGCCATCGTTTTCAACGCCATATTGTCTGATCGCACCCACTTTCTTATCCATTTCAAAGGCCGGTAAGCCCTCGCTGAAAACCCGCACGCGGGTATTATCTATTATATTAGTTTCGTTGCTGTGGTTAGAACCCATAATGTCGTTATTCAGCACGCCTTCAATATTCCAGTTTTCGGCAACTGCTTTTTCAGCCAGATGACTGGCACCTAAAAGGCCTTGTTCTTCACCGCTTACTGTTACGAAAATGATTGTGGCCGGAAACTTCGACTTAGCCATTACCCGGGCCAGTTCTATTACTGCCACTGTTCCACTGCCGTCGTCATTGGCGCCGGGCGCATCTGCTTCACGGTTCATGACATCTGTTACACGACTGTCGATATGTCCGCTAACCAGAAATATCCGGTTGTCGTTAGGGTCAGTACCTTTCAGTATGGCCATTACATTGCCAATCTCAATGGGTTTGTCGACACGCTTGCCATCCGGTTGCAGTGTCCAGGTATCAATATAGGCAGTCATTCTACCTTCTGATTGCCTGGCAAATTCCTGAAATTTGCTTAAAACCCATCTGCGGGAAGCACCGATACCTCGCTTGGCGTCGGTGGTGTTTGATAAAGTACTTCTGGTACCGAAACTTACCAGTTTGTCTACATATTCTTTAAGGCTGTCGCTAGAAACCTGATTTACCAGGGCCTCAATCTGAGGGTCACGGTTGATTATTTTCTGAGCTGATAATTGAGATGAGATAATGATGAAGCTGATTGCAAATAGTGCTTTTTTCATGTAAAAGTTCAGATTAGATGTCTAAACAAAAATACAAAACAATTGGCAGATGAAAGCACCTCAGTAAAAAGATTTAGACGCAAGCAGTTAGTTTGTAGAGTAATGTTGGGAATTGTGGATTGTATGGGCGTAAATTCAGAAATATTTCCTGCAACACCGAATAAATTCGGTGGCTATCAGAACAATGGTTTTATTTTTATTCTTAGACCGACTGAAGTCGGTGTTGTTAGTAAAAATTACCTTATACTTTATAATAGCGAAGACATGGAGAAACGATTCATACCCACAACACCGACTAAAGTCGGTGGCTATCAGAACAATGGTCTTAGTTTTATTCTTAGACCGACTGAAGTCGGTTTTATTACTATAAATTATTTTTATCTTATAGTAGCGAAGCCATGGGGAAACGAACTGATGCACTTTAAGAATTTATTCTTAGTAGCAAGTAAACAAAAAAGGATGCCTCGGTCAGAAACATCCTTTGTAATAGGTTTATCAAGCCTTATGCATGTACTAACTCTTCGTAGGATTCTTCAACCTCAACCAGCATCTCTTCATTAATTGAAACCAGATGCACTCTTTTAGTTTCGTTGATAAGTAGCGGGTCGTATTTGGCCACTACGCGAACATAGTTTTCAGTGAAGCCCTGCATCAAGCCGTCTTCAATGTCTTCTTCAAATAGAACCGAAAACGTTTTGCCCAGTTGCTGTTCGTAGAAGAAGCGTCTTTTCTTGTCTGACAGAATATGTAACATTTTAGAACGCTCGGCTCTTTTGTTAGCAGGCACTACAGGTTTTATGCTTAGTGCAGTAGTATTTGGTCGCTCCGAGTAAGTGAACACGTGCAGATAGCTGATATCCAGATCGTTTAAAAACTGATACGTTGTCAGGAACTCTTCGTCAGTTTCACCCGGATGCCCCACAATGACATCGACACCGATACAGCAATCGGGCATCAGTTCTTTGATTTTCCTTACCCGGTCAACATACAATTCTCTTTTGTATCTGCGGCGCATTAACGCCAGTACTTTGTTTGAGCCTGACTGCAATGGGATATGAAAATGCGGCACAAAGCGTTTTGACCCGGCCACAAACGTTATGATTTCGTCGGTAAGCAAATTTGGCTCAATGCTCGATATCCTGAATCTCTCAATGCCTTCTACTTCGTCAAGCGCTTTTATCAGTTCCAGAAAAGTTTCTTTCCGTTCATCGTTCTGCAAACCGAAATCACCTATGTTCACGCCTGTCAGTACTATTTCTTTTACTCCGCTGTCTGCAATTTCATAAGCAGCCTTTACTACATTCTGAATGGTATCAGAGCGACTTTTACCTCTGGCCAATGGTATGGTACAATATGCACAGGGGTAATCGCAGCCATCCTGCACTTTCAGGAAAGTACGGGTGCGATCATTCAGGGAGTAGGAGGTATGGTAATCAATAGCCTCTTCAATATTTGAATTATAGACTTTGGCAGTTGTCTGTTTGGGTTCATTTACAAAATCACCGATGATATCAATGAGTCTGAACTTCTCAGCAGCACCGAGCACGGCATCTACTCCTTCAATCTCTGCTATTTCCTTTGGTTTCAGCTGGGCATAACAACCAATAATAGCCACATAGCCATCAGGATTTATCTTGTTGGCTTCTTTGACAATTTTCTTGCACTTCTTGTCTGCGTTTTCAGTAACAGAACAAGTATTGATTATAAATATATCCGGTTGCTGATTGAATTCAACTTTCTGATACCCGCGCTCTTCAAACATCCGGCCAATGGTTGAGGTTTCAGAATAATTGAGCTTGCAACCCAATGTATAAAAGGCAACTTTCTTCATAAATTCAAATTTCTGTGCAAATTTAACGAAAATTAATAGATTTGTCTCTATTACATTGAAAACCAGTGGTGTTAATATACATCTGCTTTTAAAAACCAATGTTTTTTTATGCTAAAAAGTTCAAGACTCAGTTTTTTGAAAATAGACGAAACGACAGTTGATAAATTCAGCGAGGCGCAGTTCACGTATCCTGTAATGAAATACATAACTGGGCATGCGCTTACTAAGCAGGAAGCCATAGAAAGGTATGTGAAGTATACGACCGAGCCGGTTTCGGGTCATTATTTTGTTCTGGATGCTGCCTCTCAGCAAATTATCGGCCTTGCCAAGCTGGCTGAAGATTCGCCGGGTGTGGTAGAAATAGGATACAGCCTTTTTGAAGGCTATTGGGGTAAAGGACTAGCCACCGAAATAGCACAGGCATTGGTTGATTACGCACTGGATATAATGAAGCCGAAGAAAATTATTGGATATGTCGACAGCCGGAATCATGCCTCAGTCAGGATTCTGGAGAAAATGGGTCTTAGTAAAGAAAGAGAAGTAGAAAAACGAACAGGTACGCAGGTGTTTTTGTTTTCGAGAACCATTGCCGACTAAAAAAACAAAAACCCCATCACAATGTCATGGGGCTTTGCAAACAAAATATTATTCGAAAAAGTCTTATACTTCTGCAGTTTTTACGGTTTTGATGATACGCGCAGCCACTTTGTATGGATCTGCCGCTGAGTTTGGACGACGGTCTTCTAACCAGCCTTTCCAACCTTTCTGAACCGCAGCAATCGGGATACGGATTGATGCACCACGGTCAGAAACACCGTAAGAGAATTTATCGATTGATTGCGTTTCGTGCTTACCTGTTAAACGAAGGTGGTTATCAGCACCGTAAACGGCAATGTGTTCTTTCACGAATGGCGCAAACGCCTGACAAATGATGTCATACGTTTCTTTTTTGCCTGCAGTTCTCAAGATAGTATTTGAGAAGTTTGCATGCATACCAGAACCATTCCAGTCTGTTGCGCCCAATGGTTTACAATGCCAGTTGATCGAAACGTTATATTTTTCACCTAATCTTTCTAAGAAATAGCGTGCAATCCAGGTTTCGTCACCGGCTTGTTTTGCACCTTTAGCAAATACCTGAAACTCCCATTGACCAGCAGCTACCTCAGCGTTGATACCTTCAACGTTTAAGCCAGCCTGTAGACAAATTTCAAGGTGTTCTTCAATGATTTCACGACCGAACGCATTGTTAGCACCTACTGAACAATAGTATTGGCCTTGTGGTGCAGGGTAACCGTTAACAGGGAAGCCCAATGGTTTGTTGGTTTCAGGATTCCACAAGAAATACTCTTGCTCGAAACCAAACCAGAAATCGTTGTCATCATCTTCAATTAAAGCACGGCCATTAGATTCATGCGGAGTACCATCAGCATTCAGTACTTCACACATTACTAAATAACCCGTTCCTAAACGTGCAGGGTCCGGACAGATGAATACCGGTTTCAATAAACAATCAGATGAACCACCAAGTGCTTGTTCAGTAGAAGAGCCATCGAAAGACCACATATCACAATCTTCCAATTTACCACTGAAATTCTTTTCTATTTTGGTTTTGCTTCGAAGGCTTTGTGTTGGTTTGTAACCGTCTAGCCAGATGTACTCTAATTTAGCTACTGCCATTGCTGTAATTTTTTAAGATGTTTCGGTTATTAATCAAAGAATATGTTGCAAATATATAGGCAAAAAACAATATAAGATTCTTCAAACAGTAAATATTTTAGTCGAAAATTTTATATTCTTTAAAAAATACAATTAATTATAGAAATAATAAGATTGCATTTGTTTGCGTTGATTGACTGTTATCTTGTTCTGATGTAAAATTACATAAAAATGAATATATAAGTATTTTTCTGAAACCTATTTTTCCAGAAAATAGTAAAATTTAATGCGAATAAGGGAAAAATTGTACTTATAATTCTGAAAATTGCATTTTTATATGATTTGATTTTTCCAAGATTCAATGCCTCTATCCAAACGGCGTGAATAGGTAGAATTACTTAGTTTATACCAGACTATAAGGGCGAAGAAAAAAGCATACATTTATATATATAGATAGACATGCCTTAAATTATTTAGACCCGTTCCAAATAATTCTTGATTTTATTTGGATTTATTCTAAACTGAGTATAAATTTGTAGCATAAAGTTTATACCGTTAATGAGTCTAGTAGAAATGGAGAGCCTGAACGTGCTTGAGTATTTAAAAGTTGAACTGCACAGAACATCTAAAGGTTTGGTGTGGCAATGTAATGCAACCAACAGAATCTTTCTTGAGTTCGGAGGTATCACTACAGCTTTTAAGATTCAGAACTTCATGAATTTCAAAAGATCAATTGACGGAATTAATATTATAGATAAACTTTACGATCTATCTGACGAGGCGGACTTCGACATCATTGAAGCGCCTAACTCCAACCAAACTTTCACTCTGCATCTTTGTGACCTCATCCATTTGAGAGAACTGCTGTCAGGCGCCAGATTTGCGTTATACGTGAATTCGGTTCTGAACGAGGTTCTAGGCGAATATGAGGTAGTTTAAGTCTAAATTATATTTAGATTATCTCTAAATTTTATCAATCCGGGTTAATTTTGAACAATTACGTCATCTGAATTGTAATAATGTCATACCTTTGAAAAAACATTATTATCAATATGAAAGATTTAGTTAGACTTCGGACATCTCTTAAAGAAGAAATAGAAACTGCATTAAATGCACAGATAAAAATGGAAGCGGAAGCTTCAGCCAAATATTTATCGATGGGCTCATGGTGCGAGCGCAATGGTTATATCAAAAGCGCAGAATACCTTTACCGCCAATCGAACGAAGAGCGTGATCACATGCTGAAAATTTTCCATTATGTGGCTTCAGTTGGTGGAACAGCCATCAGTCCTGAAGTAGCAGCACCGCAATTAGAGTGGGGCACTTTCCAGGGTGTGTTCGAAACTGCACTTCAAAGCGAAATCAGCGTTACGCATGCTATTAACAAACTGGTTACGAAATGCCGCAATGCTGAAGATTACGCAACTGAGAACTTCCTGCAATGGTTTGTGAAAGAACAAGTTGAAGAAGAAGCCAATGCACGCCGCGCTCTTGAACTATTCGATATAATAGGCAAAGAAGACACCGGCTTGTTTGTAATAGACAAAGAAATCGGTAAAATCGGAAGCGAAGCTTAATTTTAGTTTTTCAGATATTGAAAGCACAGGTATGTACCTGTGCTTTTTTGTTTATATGCTACACTTGAATTCAAAAGTTTATCTACAATTTCAGTAATTAAAAGTCAATAAATCTACAATGTTATAATTTAATAGAAAAATGTTCTATATAACATTTTACATTTAGATAAAGTAGCTTATATTTGTTCCGTCTTCGTAATACCTTTCAATCGGGTTGACGGTTTTTATTGATGTGTTTCAATAGAATTAAGAAGGAATCGTGTGTAAGTCACGAACAGACGTGCTACTGTAATTGAATGTTAGAAGTTTTGTCAGTTATGCCCATTGTTGTGAAATGAGAAGGGCGACAGAACCAGTTCATAAGTCAGGAGACTTGCCGTTAATCTTAATGACTACGCCTTCACGAGTAGGGCTTTGGTCAAGCATTGACTTTACAGAACAAACCGCATGTTCCAACTGTGCAATAACAGTTGGGTAGGCATCGCCTTATGCATTCTGTAAAGATTCCCGGCATCAACCGGGAAATTGGTGGGTTCGAGGTATTGATAACCTTTAACAAATCAATCAAATGTTTACTCACAATCTGGGTTACCCGCGCATTGGTAACAAACGCGAATTAAAAAAAGCCTGCGAAGCCTTCTGGGCAGGTAAAATCTCAAAAGACGAATTACTGGAAACAGGTAAGCAGATCAGGCTGAAAAACTGGCAGATACAAGCAGAAGCCGGTATTGAGTTGATTCCGTCTAACGATTTCTCATTGTACGATCAGGTACTGGATATGTCGCTGGCATTGGGCGTAATACCACCGCGATACAACTCTCTGAAGGCAGATGAACTGAACTTGTACTTTGCCATGGCACGTGGCGTACAAAAAGAGGGCATTGACATAAGCGCAATGGAAATGACCAAGTGGTTTGATACTAATTATCACTACATAGTGCCTGAATTTGAACGCAATCAGCAGTTTAGCTATTTTTCAAAAAAGGCTGTCACGCAATTTGAAGAGGCACAAGCACAAGGATTGGCGACCAAACCGGTTTTAATTGGCCCGGTTTCTTATTTACTATTAGGTAAAGAAAAAGAAACAGGTTTCAATAAGATTGACTTGCTAGATGCCTTGCTACCGGTTTATATTGAAATATTGCGTGAGCTATCTGCCAAAGGAGCAAAGTGGATTCAGTTGGACGAGCCGTATCTGGTAATGGATTTGAACACTGACGAGAAGATTGCCTTTGAAAAGGCTTATCAGGTTATCAAAGAAGCATTGCCACAGCAAAAGATTCTGGTGACAACCTATTTTGAAGATTTGGGGGAGAATACTTCACTTGCACTCACATTGCCTGTTAACAGCATTCATGTTGATCTGGTAAGAGCACCACAACAATTAGAGACTATTCTGAACAATACCGGATTCAAAGCTTCAGACAAGATTCTTTCTCTGGGTATTATTGATGGCCGAAACATCTGGAAAAACGATTTTACGCATTCACTGAGCTTGATTAACAAAGCCATTGATGTGTTGGGCAAAGAAAGAGTCGCCATAGCGCCGTCATGTTCGTTGCTTCACTCACCTTGTGACCTTGACAATGAAAAAGATGAGGAAACGGTGCCTACTGAAATCAAGAACTGGTTATCGTTTGCCAAGCAAAAGCTTTCTGAGCTAATTACGCTTGCCCGACTTGCAGAGCCTGCCACTGCAAAAGAATATCTGCCTGCATTAGCAGAAAATCAACTGGCTGTAGAACAACGCAGGGTTTCGGCGAAAATCCATAAGACGCATGTAAAAGAAAGAGTTACCAAACTGAAAGAACAGGATTTTAACCGTATAAGTACATTTGAAAGAAGACAGGAACTTCAATCAAAAACTTTGCATTTACCGGCTTTCCCGACTACTACAATTGGGTCATTCCCACAGACCACAGAAATAAGACAACTAAGAGCAAAACTTAAAAAGGGGGAGTTAACAACCGAAGCCTACGATAAACTGATTGAAACAGAGATTGAGAAATCAATACGCTGGCAGGAAGATCTGGGCATTGATGTGTTGGTACACGGAGAATTCGAACGAAACGACATGGTTGAATACTTTGGAGAACAATTATCAGGCTATGTGTTTACACAAAACGGATGGGTGCAAAGCTACGGTAGCCGTTGTGTGAAACCACCTGCTATTTATGGCGATGTTGAGCGCCCCAATGCCATGACCGTTCGTTGGTCGGCTTTTGCACAATCAAAAACGAATCGTTTAATGAAAGGTATGCTTACCGGCCCGGTTACTATTCTGCAATGGTCTTTTGTGAGAGACGACCAGCCGCGCTCACAAACGGCTTTCCAAATTGGCCTGGCTATCAGAGATGAAGTAAACGACCTCGAAAAAGCGGGTATCAGGGTAATACAGATTGATGAACCGGCTATCAGAGAGGGTTTGCCTTTGAGGAAATCGAAATGGGATGAATACCTTCAATGGGCGGTAAATGCGTTCAGACTGAGTGCTTCCGGTGTAACAGACGAAACACAGATACACACACACATGTGTTATTCTGAATTTAACGATATCATTGAGCACATAGCGGCCATGGATGCCGATGTGATTACGATTGAGACATCACGCTCACAAATGGAGTTGCTGAAAGCATTTGCAGACTTTAAGTATCCGAATGAAATAGGCCCGGGTGTGTATGACATCCATTCGCCGCGGATTCCGACGGTGGACGAAATGGTTACCCTGCTCGACAAAGCATTGGAGGTAATTCCGGCACGGAATCTTTGGGTGAATCCAGACTGCGGTTTGAAAACCAGAGGTTGGCACGAAACAGAAGAAGCACTACGGAATATGATTCAGGCAGCAGGTATCATTCGTAAGGCTGTGCAGATTAATTCATAAAAGACGAAGGGTAGGTGAGGCCTACCCTTTACTCTTCTAATATATACTTATCAAAAAACTTCTCGGCTTTTCTTTCGGTAACTTCGCCGTGCCAGGCATTTTCAGGCTGAAAGCTCACCACGGGTGCGTAATCACAATTATCTGAGCAATCCATTTTCACTAACAGTACATTGTCTTTCAGATGGTTTTCTTTGATTTTCTCTTTAAAAACCCTCCGGACTTCCTTACTGTATCTGCCGCATTTACTGCCGTCACACACAAAAATGGTATGAACCGGTGTATCTATCTTGCTCATGGCTATTTATCTAAATAATCCTGAAATGTGCGCTGTATCAAAGCTTTACCCAGTTGAACGTCATGCGTGCTGATATTGCCATCTGATTGAATCATCTTTTTTCCGATGTTATCAAATACCAGTCCTTTTTCAGGCTGAACAAAGCCAAACCCATTATTAAACGAAAAAAATGCCCATTGTTTTGTTTTCGGGTCAAAAATATCTTTGCTCCAGTTGTAAGCATAGGCATTCATACCGACCTGATGCAACAGTGTAGACGACAGGTCTATCTGAGAAGCAATGGATGGTACCACCTCGCCGGTTTTAGCTAAGGCTCCGCCAAGCCACAACATTGGAATTTTGAAGTCGTCTGTTTTTTTACTGGTCTGCGGAATCCGATGCCCGTGGTCTGCAATGATAATTATCAGGGTGTTATCCCACCAGGGTTGTTTCTTTGCCGAATCAATAAAATTACCGAGGGAGTAATCGGCGTAGTACATCGCATTCATGAACTTTGTCTGCTCGTCTTCACCTTCAAAAGTATTGGCAATAGGTATCTCAAACGGCTCGTGGCTGCTTAAAGTGAGTATGGTAGAAAAGAAAGGCTGATTAACCGCGGTATGATCAGTCAAAAACTTATTGAAAACGATTTCATCGTGAGCACCCCATTTTGAATTCCAGTATTTGGAATCAAAATCCTGTTTACTCACAATTTTCTGAAAATCAGACGAATACAAGTATGATTTTATATTGGCAAATTCGACCTCGCCACCATAATAAAAATCGGTAGCGTATGCATTCTGTTCAAAATCCTTGCTCAATACAGGCAGCTTGGCAGATTTACTGGGTTCGGTTATAATAGAGGCGATAGGCTGTGCCGGGTATCCGCTCAGTATAGCCGGAATCCCCTTATCTGTTCTGTCTCCACTGGCGTATATATTAGAAAAATAGATGCCTTCTTTTGTTAAAGCGTTGAATCTTGGGGTTACGTCTACTCCGTTAATTTTATGCTCCGTTGCTTTTTTGGTAAAACTCTCCCAGATAATAATCAATACATTCGGCTTTTTGATATTCGGTTTTAGCCATTTCTGGTTGGTTTTCGAGCTTGTGTAGAGTTCTTTAATATTGTCGCCCAGTTCTTCTTTAGGCAGATATGTATACGGGTTCACCTTGTCGTAGGAACCATTCACCAGTGAGCTGAAGAAGTTCCAGGTCGGGTTGACAGCCGAGATATTGGCGAAATTATTAGTTGAGAAATATACCGTACTCTGGTTCATAGGCGATATACCTATGCCACCTCTGATCGGAATAATTAAAGCAATGGTTATCAGCAGTGAAGTCGGAATAAATGGCAGGTTATCAATGTAGTTCCAGTTATCAATATTGCGGGTTATAATTCTGTAAACTATTAAAGACGCAACTGTGAGCAATATCAGAAAACTGACAAACAACTGCAGCAAAGGAGAAGAACTAACAGACGCCCAGGCTTCGCGCGGGGTTTTTAGGTAGCGCAGGGGAGTGGCATCAAGGTGATACCCCCAGGTATTAAATACCTGTAAATCAATAACGGTTATCAGATTGGCAAATAGCACCATGATAAATGTATAAGAGAAAATCCAGTTTTCGAGTCTGCTTTTTTTGATGAAATTAGACAACGAAACCAGTATAAAAGGAATAACCGATAAATAACCGGCCATAGAGAAATCCATCCTGATGCCGTTCCAGAAAATACCCCACAGGGTTTGAAGTGTCAGCAGTTTTGCGTCTTCAATATGATACCCCAAAAATATTACTCTGGCAACCAGAAAAAATATAACCCAAAAACCATAATAAATCAGTAAAAATTGTAAGCGTTCTTTCATTGAATCGGTTTAGTAAAATGAATGGCTGCCAGATTTAGATTGACAGCTACGTAAAATAAGAAAGCAGTTGGTTCTGAAAAAGAAATAATTCTTATCGGGCAAAAGTTTCAAATACTTTTTTTATCAATGTTCTTTCTCTATTTTTAACCCCAAATATAGGACATCTCAACAAAACTACTAATAAAAAATGGCAAGATTAAGATTTAAGGCGGTAGACGAAGCCCAACGCCGCCAAACTATTAAAGTAGATGTACCTGCAGGGAAAGTAACAGAATACTATGGTGCCAACATTTTTAATGATGATGTGATGCGTGCCATGCTTTCTCCGGAGGCATATACAAAAGTAACAACTGCCATTAAAAGTGGTGAAAGAATTGATCGTGAAATAGCAGATGAAGTAGCATCGGCCATGAAATCATGGGCTGTTTCTAAAGGAGCAACACATTATACTCACTGGTTTCAACCACTTACGGGTGGCTCGGCTGAAAAGCACGATGCTTTTTTTGACATCAATTTTGATGGCAAGGCCTTAGAAAAATTTAAGGGCAGCTCGCTGGTTCAGCAAGAACCGGATGCCTCGTCGTTCCCGAGTGGAGGTATCAGGGCCACTTTCGAAGCCCGTGGCTATACAGCCTGGGACCCGACGTCACCGGCTTTTATTATCTATAACGATGCCGGTACGGGTACCTTATGTGTGCCTTCTATTTTTGTATCTTATACCGGAGAACTGCTTGATTCAAAATCTCCTTTGCTGAAATCGTTGTCAGTACTCGACAAAGCAGCTACTGAAGTGGCTATAATTTTTGACCGCCATGTGGAGAAAGTTTCTGCTACATTAGGCGCAGAACAGGAGTATTTCCTCGTGGATAAGGCCTTATTCAATGCAAGACCTGACCTGATGATGGCAGGTAGAACTGTTTTCGGCCATGCTCCGGCCAAAGGCCAGCAACTGGAAGATCATTATTTTGGAAGCATTGCCCCACGGGTAAATGCCTTTATGGTTGACTTTGAGTTTGAGTGTCTGAAACTGGGTATTCCGGTAAGAACCCGCCATAACGAAGTGGCACCGGCACAGTTTGAGGTAGCTCCGACCTTTGAAGAAGTAAACCTGGCCTGCGATCATAATATCCTGCTGATGGATGTAATGCGCAAAATAGCCAAAAAACACAATTTTGAGGTTTTGTTTCATGAGAAACCATTTGCGGGTATCAATGGCAGTGGCAAGCACAACAACTGGTCGATGGGAACCGATACTGGTGTTAACCTTTTAGGCCCGAGTACCAAGCCTAAAGAAAGCCTGCGTTTTGTAACGTTTTTGATCAATGTTATTAAAGCTGTGCACGATAACGCCGATTTACTGAGAGCCAGTATTGCAACTGCCGGTAACGAGCACCGCCTGGGTGCCAATGAGGCTCCTCCTGCTATTGTATCAATCTTCCTGGGAACAGAAATGATTAAAGTTCTGGAAGACATCGAAAACAAAGAAATAGTATCTATCGAAAAAGGTGAGAATGCCTATATCAAACTGGGCTTAAACCGCATACCTTCTATTTTGCTCGATAATACGGACAGAAACCGTACGTCACCATTTGCGTTTACAGGTAATAAATTTGAATACCGTGCAGTGGGGAGTTCGGCCAATTCTGCCCAGCCTATGATGGTTCTAAACAGTATTGTTGCGAACCAGCTCATTAAATTCCGTCAGGATTTTGATGCTGAAATGACAGAGCATGAGGGCAAAAAAGAAGAGGTGATTGTTAAGATTCTGAAAGGCTACATCAAAGAGGCCAAGAAAATATTGTTTGAAGGTAACGGGTACTCTGACGAATGGAAAGACGAAGCAGCCAGAAGGGGACTATCTAATATAGCAAGTGCGCCGGAAGCGCTGAAAGCCTATTTACGACCGGAGTTCATCAGTATCTTTGAAAACCTGGGTGTGTTGACAGAAAGAGAAATTCATGCCCGCTACGAAATAGAACTGGAGAACTACATTAAAAAGATTCAGATTGAGTCTCGTCTGATTGGTGACCTGGCCATGAATCACGTAGTATCTACTGCGGTTAATTATCAGGCAAAACTGGTACAGACAGCCAAGGCGCTGAGAGACATGGAACTGTATAAGGAAGCAGAACCGGTGCTTAATATTATTAAGGAGATTTCGTTGCGTGTTTCGGAGATATCGAGTAGAGTTGAAAAAATGACCGAAGCCCGTAAACAGGCCAATGTAGTAGAAGATATTGAACAAAGGGCTAAGTTGTATGGCAACGATATTAAGGATTTCTTTGAAGAAATCAGGTATCATGTTGACAAACTGGAGCTTCTGATAGATGACGAAGACTGGCCACTTGTGAAATACAGAGAATTGCTATATATTCGATAAAAATTTCTATACGCAGCTCTGAATGAATAAAAATATATATTCAAAAAAGACTAAAAGGTTTGTTCAATCAACTAAGATTGGACAAACTTTTTTTATTATAGGCTTTGCCCTGATTATTGCCTTTCAATCTGCATTGGCACAACGTATTGAGTACGATGAATTTCCGCTTGAGGCTCAGCTCTATCAACGAGATGATCTGAATACTGCTTTGGTGGATATCAAAGGAAGATTCTTC
This sequence comes from Emticicia sp. GW821-FHT11C11, assembly GCF_058808615.1. NCBI lineage: Bacteria > Pseudomonadati > Bacteroidota > Cytophagia > Cytophagales > Leadbetterellaceae > Emticicia > Emticicia sp. GW821-FHT11C11. The sequence goes on along the minus strand of NZ_JBXARV010000004.1, from coordinate 304,573 downwards.
GCGCAAGAATATACTGATGTTTCGGTTATTGTGACGAAAGACAATAATAGCATATACAGACAAAAGCAGAAACTCAACTTTCAGACAGGAGGAGCAACTTACGCAGACTTTTCTTTTCAACCAGCCATTAAAGCCGGATTGGTAGTATATGAGTTTTATTTTTATGCCCACAAAGGCGCCGGTGATTCTACGCTTATCAGAGAAGCCAAACAGGTAGTATGTGGCGATAACATTATTATTTACGGACAGTCAAATGCTGAGGCCAACAGCTCTCCTGAGATAGAGAAATTTAACGATGAATTTAAGTTCGGAAGGGTTATACTTGCTGATTTTAATACAGATCAGTATTCCTGGGCAGCCACTGCTAAATGGAATCATTATTATGCGGGTCTTCTGGGTTTAGAAGTACAAAGGCAATTGATTGATAAGTATAAGGTTCCAATTGGTATTGCTAATGGTTCTGTAGGCAATACGAGCATTGATGAACTAATGATTCGCAATGAAAATAATCATGAAGACCTCCAATATCATTACGGCAAATTATTGAGAAAAGCCAACAAATCCGGATTTGGTAAAAAGGCCAGAATATTGATTTGGAGACAGGGAGAAAGTGAAGCTTTTGAAGCATACCGTGCCGGACTTTATGCCGGTAAGTTCGATGGACTGCGTAATCAGCTTCATGAAGATTTTCAGTCGATAGAGAAAATATATGTTTACCAGAATAATATCTATTGGGCTGACAACGACAAAGCCGGTGATTTAAGAGATTTTCAGAGGAGAGTAAGCGAGATTTATCCTGATTGTGAGACAATAGCTACTATTGGTACTCCGGGTTTTGATGCCCTGCACTATAGCTATGAGGGCTATGTACAAAACGGTAAGGATGTGGCAAGACTGATTGCCAGAGATTTCATGAACAGTACTGATGTTGCAGAAATTAATTCACCGAATATCCAGAAGGCCTATTTTTCCCGTAATCATGATGCGTTAATACTGGAATTTGAAGCAGATCAGAAAATGCAGTTTCCGGATTATAGTGTGCCCAAGAATGATGGAACAATGGCCTATTTTAAAGATTATATTTATCTGGATGGCCAGCAGGGGAAAATCGTAAGTGGTAAAAGCTACGGCAACAAAATTATTCTAAAATTGTCAGAAACCAGCAATGCTAAAAAAGTGACCTATTGCCCCGATAATTTTATAATTGGTTATGAGTGGATTCAAGGTATTCCTTATCTTAAAAACTCAAGAGGATTACATGCACTTACTTTCAAAAATTTTGATATTACCGAAGCTCCTGAAGTTGAAACAGATCTGACTGCTCAATGGGACGATAATTCGGGAAGAACTACTATAGAATGGCCGAATTTTAAGAACCAGAATTTTACACTTGAGAAATCGGTCAATGCCCCACTTAATTTTAGCAGAATTGCCACCGTCAGTGATGGTTTATATAACGGACAAGACTGGTACTACGACTACAAGGTAAAGAAGGGCGTGAAATATTACTACAGGTTAAAATTCGATAATGATAGTTATGGTGATACCATTGAAGTGGCTGTGCCGATGAGCCCTGTTGCTGAACAAGATGAACTCATGCGTATTTATCCGAATCCTGTTTCACTGGGTGCAGAGATTAAAATAGAATTGCAAGTACCTGTGCAAGAAGTAGTATTAACCAATAGTATCGGAAACATTGTGCAAAGGATTTCGTCCAAAACAGACATCATTTCTGTTTCAACCGTAAATCTGAAACCTGGCATTTATCTATTGGAAGCGGTAGACAAAAATCAACGGAAAGTTACTAAACGAATTGTTGTCGATTAGAAATTGCTCATTCTAAAGTGTTATTTCAGCAGAAACTTTCACTCCGAATTTTCTGACGTCGGGTTTGTCAAGATAGGTAAGCCGATGCATGGCTTCTACTCTGAAGAATTTGAAAATATTACTGACACCATAGCCCAATTCAACATAAGGAGCTTTGCCTAAGCCGGAAAATGTTCTGAAATCGGTTTCTGTTTTTTGCGGGGTTATGCCATAATTCTTGTCGGTCAGGGTTCCCCACAGAAATTTACCGGTAGTAAATGTTCGCCATTTCAACTTTTTAATGAGTGGAAACCGATTAAAAAGCAATCCTTCAAAGTCATGATTGTAGCGCACAGTGAAATAACGGTCGCTGATGAACTCAAAATTATTCATCAGGTTAAACGAATTGCTTACGATAAAAACAGATTCGTTACCCAAATGGCTTTTTAATAAAGGATAGGGAACGGTTCCGAAAATGGCTCCTGTCTCTGCCCGGTAATATGTTTTACCGAAATAGCCCAAATTAAGTGTATGGCTGTATTTGACCATCAGGTTATGATAGGTGAAGTCGCTATTCAAGAGATTTTTAGCCCCAAGCGTATACTTAAGGGTAATAGTAGGAGACTTCACGGTTCCGAAACTCAGCCTTTCATTATCATTCACTACGGCGAGCTCGTCTCTTGCAAAGGTGATTTCAGACAAAAATTCTGACGTGCTAAAACGTTTGGTGAGAGGTGAGGAGTCACCTAAATCGGGTTGAATTCTATATTGAAAATGATAGAGAGGGTCAAAACTCCGGGTTCTGAAACCAAACGAAGTAAAAACACCCTTGGATACTTCTCTCTGAAACTGAATCCGGCTTTCATCTTCATAGTAAGGCCTGTTCAATGTGAAGAAACGCATATACGCCGAAAAAACAGGCCCTAATCCTAAATCTTCTTTTCTTAAACCTACCTGCTCTATGTCGTGCGTATATTTGAGATTGACGGTTGTCCAGGGCTTGCGTGAAAAAATCCTTGTTACTTCACCACCCATTTTCCATGCTTCATCTTTGGTTCCGTAGGCAAGGTAACCTTCCAGTACCCATTTTCTGCTAAACTCGTAATTGGTTCGCAAGCCCAATCTCAGGCGTACGCCTTCTATATTATTAATTGCACCCGAATACACCAGCGAACCTAATTCGATGCCTGTAAACAACCTTGTATAGCCACTGGTAAGAATCTTGGCTATTTCGGTGTAGTTTTTTATAGCCGGAATAGTCTTGATGGTATCGATCATCGAATAAGCCAGTTGCTCATCTTTTGTGAAAGGCTCCGGACGAACCGATTGCCAGTATTTGCCATCTGCTTCTCTGTAGTCAGGAGCAATTTCAATACCGCTTGCATAAAACTTTATGTCCTGAGGTTTATTGATAACAATGTCTTCGTTATAGTTGGTGAATTTCAGAAGTAATCCGGCCGAGCCTTTGGTAACTTCCGAAACGTCAACCAGAATCCGGTTCTTCACAGGCATCCAGATTTTATCTACCGGCTCAAGTTCCTGCTGAATTTTGATTCTTTCTACAAAGTTCAGATTTGCGTCTTTAGATATAGCCGCATCAATCTGTACAATTGCCCAGGTTCCTTTGTGTATCCACATTGTGCCGGCAAAGGCCAAATCCTGTTTTCTTTTGGGGGTAAACTCAATTCTGTAGCAAAAATCATCGCCCAGATAAGTACTGTCGGCCAGATAATAGTCATAAATCAGCCGCCAATCGTCAGCAATAGGAGAGGCGAAGTCTTTGTTGAGCAAGTTAACCTGATTTACATAAAAATTATACTGTTGAAACGTTGAGCCGATCAACTGAGCCGTAAGGCTCCCGTCTGTCACACCAATGCCTTTAATATTGGTTTTTTCAATAATTTCTTTCGACAGCCGTGGGTTATTTCTGAAATAATAATGAGACACCGATTCAGATATAAAAGTTGGCACCAGTGCTTTGCCCTCTTCATCGGTCAGGGTGCCCATGGCTTCAATGGCTTTGTTTACTTTCTGTGCAAGTTTTCTTTTCCGTAGCTTGTCAGATATATTATTGATATCAACTTCTATCTTATTATAACTTTTGTAGTCGAACGCATTCAGTTTTTTGTAGTTATTCTCTGGTTTTGCATCTACTACTTTTCTGATAATAGCCCAGGCCGGATTTTCGCCCGCATGAACGGTTATTTCGTGCAATAGTATTTCTGAGGGCCTTAGTTGTATATTCAAAGTCTGTGTCAATGAATCGCGCCTGATAAAAACTGTCTTACTGGCGTATCCCAAACAACTGACAAGCAAAGAATCTGAATTGAGGGTGGAAAGCTGAAGGATGAAATTACCTTCGAAGTCTGTGTTTTTTCCTATGTTAGTTTTTTTAAGACTGATAGAAGCAAAGGGGATTGGGTCGTGTGTAACGAAATCTGTTACTTTTCCTTTAATGGTGAAAGCGGTTTGTGCAGAAACTATGGTGGTGGTGAGGTATAAAATCAGAAAATAAAGTTGCTTCATTTCATATCTTTTCAGTTCACTAATCTACACGATAAAACGTATTGGCAAAGAGAATAGTTGCTTCTTTTCTTGAAATACGTTATATGTTGATAGATATTGTTTGAAAAATGCAAAAAAAGACTGATGGTTTTGCGCTTTCAAACAATGGAACTGACTAATGACGAAGCAAATGGCAGCGTAACTATTTATGATACTCGTTTATGAAATCTCCTTTGGGCATAAATTCGAGATTTTCAATCGACTGATTGAAATAATACACCCACGCTTCATATTCTTGTCCGTCACTTTTCAGAATTACTTTTGCTCTTTTGCGCACGTATTCTGAATGGTCGGGGTCCATCGGATAATACTCTTCATACTTATCTAAGAGAGAAAATAACTTGTCGGGTTCTTTCAATCTGTACATTTCACCTTTCACAAAGTATTTCTCTCCACTTTGGCAGGGAATAATACCAGGATAATAGTCCACCATGTACATCTTGCCCTCCATTTTGGCCTTGCCCATTGGCTCGGCATACAAGTTTATCCAATCGTGCGATTCAATGTTTCCGTACTCGCTTAGCAGAGTACCATAAACAAACAGATACTGATTCTCAATCATTTCTTTGATTCAACTAGATGCTTTTTTTATGTTGTCATAAAAAAGCGTACGTAACAATATAGTAGATTTACTGTCGCCTAATGCAGCAGCAATTTTAAAACTTTTTTCGGCGCTTTCAAAGTCAGCAATTCTAAATTCCAGCTCACCAATCATTCTTAATACTTCGGGGTTTCTGTCCAAATACATTCTGGAAGAACGCCTGAATTCCAAAAGTGACATTTTATAGTCTTCCAATTGATAATGGCACTGACCTTTCCAGTAAAAAGTTTCTGCCAGAGAATTATCTAAACGAATTGATTTTTCGAAATCTGCAAGTGCAGCCTCCCAGTTTTCGAAATAGTAATGACACTTGCCCAGATACAGATAAACCGTTGATGATCTGGGGTGCTCTATTACTTCTATGTCAAAGTATCTGAAAGCCCCCAGGTAATTACCTGCTTTATAAGCCTCTATTCCTTCCTTTAAAACTATTTCGTCATGTTCCTGAGGCGTGATAGCACTACCCGATCTGATTCTCAGATAGATGTAAATCAAAAATGGTATGCCAATCAGCAAAGCTTCCATCCGGTTATGCTTTATTGAGTTCCTCCTGGGTTTTCTTTGGCAAGCTTTTAGCCACCAATTCATACGACTCGGTAATCCATTCTTTCAAAACCGGGTCTTTTATGCTTGCATTGGCCGTAATGGTATTCCAATGCTTTTTATTCATGTGATACCCGCCCACCACGCTGTCGTATTCGGCCCGTAGCTCTTCGTTTTTTTCAGGGGTATTTTTCAGACTTACAACCAGAGGTTGGTTTTCGATACCTACCAGGGCAAACATTTTACCCATTACTTTATAAACCAAGGTATCGGGGCCAAAAGGTAATTCTTCAGTAACTCCTTTTTTAGATAAACAATACTCTCTGAAAGAATCCAGGTTCATAGCGTTTCGATTATCGGGTGGCGCAACGGGTTACCATTACTACGAGACAAATGAAAAATATGATGATGGAAATCTTGTTGATTCCGTGCATCATTTTCAAATTGAAACTATGCGGGTATTTACCTTCTTTGTCTTTGCGGAATACTCTGAAAAAGTAGGCAAAAACCGGCCCGATTGCCAGATAGTGTTTTAGTTTTTCTAACATTTTATTGCTTGCATCAATCGTTCATCAGCTCCATTTCCAAAACTTCAGGCTCTAACCAACGACCATCTTCTTTAATTAGTTCTATTAATTCATTGACTGCGTTGTCGGCATGAACCGACTTCTTTACCACGTTCTGCCCGCGATACAAGGCTATTTTGTCTTTACCGATACCTACATACCCATAGTCTGCATCGGCCATTTCGCCGGGGCCATTTACTATACAGCCCATGATGCCGATTTTAACTCCTTTCAGATGGTCGGTGTGTTTGCGTATCAGGGCTGTGGTCTCCTGCAAATCAAACAGGGTACGACCGCAAGACGGACAGCTGATGTACTCTGTTTTGCTCATACGGGTACGGGCAGCCTGCAGAATACCAAAAGAAGTACTGTTGGCAACGGCAGGGTTATCGAAAGATAATAGGATGCCGTCGCCGAAACCGTCTACCAATAGCCCGCCGCAATCGGTAGCTGCGTATAATTGCGCATCTACTTCTGGCAGATTACTGTAATCGCGCTTCAATACTACCGGGTTTCTGACTCCGGTATTGAGCAGTTCAAAATACAGTTTTCTTAGCTCAGACATGGCTGCTTCGTTTGCTGTTTCAACCACCAGAACCACGTTATGGTGCAACTGAAGAGAAGCTATCAGAGCAGATGTGAGGTCGGCAAGGGTTATTTTTACGAAATTGACTGACTGATGCAATTGACCGTCGGTCGAGGCTTTAATAAAACCACTTGCGTCAAATAACGGTATTTTGTGTGTTTTGTCTTCTTGCAAGTTCCATGCGTCGGCGTCAAGAATTTCCTTTAAGCCATTGGGCAGCATAAACGGGATAGGTTTATTGCCACTGTAAATATAATCAGCACCGATATCGTTCATACGCCATTTATCTGGCAATGGCAAATAAAAGTGCCCGATAGGCTTTAAATCTTCGTGTTTTTCAACTACAATACCCGAAAAATCGGCAATAACCCGCGGTACATTCAAACCCCCGAAATTGCCCACTTCCCATGTTTCCCGTCTCTGATACTGATAAGGGTTAATCGGAATAGTAATAACAGGAGTGATGGGCTGTGCTTTTTCTGCCCGATGCGTATAACGGTCTACCAGGGTACGGGCCACAGGCGCTTCAAATTCAGGGTCTTCCGTTAAACTTACACGAACAGTGTCTCCCAATCCGTCTTCCAGCAATGTACCTATTCCCATCGCCGATTTAATTCTGCCATCTTCTCCTTCTCCGGCTTCAGTAACCCCTAAGTGCAGCGGATAAGGCTTCAGGTTTTCGGCGGCTAATCTTTGCACCAACAGGCGGTAAGCCTCAACCATCACTTGCGGGTTCGACGATTTCATGGAAATCACGATATTGAAATAGCTTTCATCTTCGCAGATTCTCAGAAACTCTAAAGCAGACTCAACCATGCCGAGTGGTGTATCACCATAGCGGCTTAAGATTCTGTCTGAAAGCGAGCCATGATTGGTACCAATCCGCAAGGCTGTGCCGTATTCTTTGCAAATCTTGATCAAAGGCAGAAAACGGTCTCTTATTCTCTGTAGCTCCGACTGATAATTCTCTTCTGTATAATCTATGAATTCGAAACGTTTCTTATCGGCATAGTTTCCCGGATTTATCCTGACCTTTTCAACTATTCTTGCTGCCAGTTCGGCCGCATTGGGTGTAAAGTGTATATCGGCTACCAGAGGCGTAGAATAACCTCTGCGACGCAGCTCGTTCTTTATGTTTTCAAGGTTTTGTGCTTCCTTTACACTTGGGGCGGTTATTCTTACAATTTCGCATCCGCTTTCAATCATTCTTATAGATTGCTCAACCGACCCGGTCGTATCCATGGTGTCGATAGTAGTCATTGATTGTACCCTGATCGGGTAATCAGACCCCATCCATACGTCACCCACTTTCACTTGAACCGTTTTTCTTCGGGTATATTCAGTTAAAGAATCACAATATTTTTTTTCAGACTCGGACATTACAATATGTTCAGTTTTTTCACGCAAATCTAACCATGAATATAACGAGTTTTATACAAGAAAGGTTGAAAAATTTAAGATAAATTCAAAAAAGTGATTTCGGCGTTTTGTTTCAATGCATTGCTCTATTGTTAATTGTGATTTTGGCAGACTAAATTTTAATATTCTCATTTTATAAACTACAGATGGCGATATCTATGAAAAAATGCCGGAATATTAATAATTTTGTAAAAAAAAACAGTAATGGTTATTGAAGAAGTAAAATTGCCGGTGATGGAATCATTTTATACTCTTCAGGGAGAAGGGTATCATGCGGGCAAAGCGGCATATTTTATTCGCTTAGGGGGATGTGATGTTGGCTGTGTGTGGTGCGACGTGAAAGACTCGTGGGATGCCTCGATTCATCCGCAATTCAGTATTGACGAAATTGTAAACGGCGCTTTAGAGTATACAGGGCGCATGGCTGTTATTACGGGTGGCGAACCTTTAATGTATAACCTGGACGAACTGACCGGTGCACTTCAACAGGCCGGATTTAAAACTAACATTGAGACATCTGGCGTATACGAAATGAGTGGCTCATGGGATTGGGTTTGTTTTTCGCCTAAAAAATTTAAAACTCCGCACGAAAGTATCTATACAGATGCGCATGAACTTAAAGTGATTGTTTATAACAAGTCTGACTTTGCATTTGCTGAAAAACATGCCGGGCTTGTCAATAAAGACTGCATTTTGTTGCTGCAACCCGAATGGAGTAGACACACCGAGATGCTGCCGCTAATAATTGATTATGTAAAAGACAATCCTCAATGGAGGGTTAGCCTGCAAACGCATAAGTATATGGATATTCCCTGATTGTCTGTCAGGATCATCTGAATAAAAATAGCCGCCCGAGCAATCGAGCGGCTATTTTTATAAGTAAGCTATGATTCTCAGCGTTGTCCGTACATCACAATAGAGGCTTTGGCCAATGTGTTGGCATTCAGATTGAATCCTACCAATGCCGGGCTTGTATTTTTACCTAATTCTAATTTGGTTTTTAAGGCATACACAGTTATCAGGTATTCGTGTGGGGCACCGGGAGGAGGACACGGGCCACCATAACCCGAAGTACCAAAATCTGTAATACTTTGTACGCACTCTTGCGGAGCAATAGATTTGGTCACGTCTCCCGCACCAGACTTCAGTTCTCTCACATCGGCAGGAATATTAAACACCACCCAATGCCAGAAACCGCTTCCGGTAGGTGCATCTTTATCATAAATAGTTACGGCAAAGCTCTGTGTACCTTTGGGTACGCCCGACCATGACAATTGTGGTGAGATATTCTGACCCGTGCAACCAAAGCTGTTGTAAAACTCTTTAATAGTGGCTTGCCCGCGTAGATCATCACTTTTTAAGGTAAAGTTCTGCGCCATAGCAAAATTGCTCAACACAAGAACTAACAGTAAAGATGTGCTTAATTTTTTCATTTCAATTTTGATTTAGCTATTCTGGATTTAAAGTTTTGCATTAAAAACCTTATTTTTTGTATTGCAGTCTCAATGTATTTTTCCCTACAATTTTGCCCACTGCAGATCCTTGCTCTATTCCGTCTCTGAAATGTATACCCCCATAAATCCTTGAAATACTGCATTCGTTGGCTGCTTCCCAGAACGAGGTAAATTTGCGAGGTAGCCCTACGAAATACTTAGAGTAATCAATATAGCTTACGTTATCACCTAATTTTTCAGTCAATATGGATGCCATAGCTGCCGATTGTGCCGAATGCCCTGACGGAAACTCAGGGAAAGGAGGTGTTAATAAGGCTGCTTCCCATTTGCTGTCTATGTATCGTTTTATAAAGGCAATGGGTCTGATAAAATTCTGCTCGTATTTTATTTTCCAGGTAGCAATAAATGTATCATTCAAACCTATGGTGAGGTTGCTGTATAGCTCAGCAGCTGTGTCGAGGCTTTTAGGATACTGTTTTAACACTTGTGTAAGAATAGATACTGAATGCCCCGGAGCAGAGTAAGTAAAAGAGGCGGCGTCGTCCCAGAAGTTGGCAATCTGTAATTTTTTGCTGTTTGGCAGCACTTCTTTCGAAATATTATAGACCTCCAGTGCCATTTTATAAAAAGGTGAATTCTGATAAATTGAAAATTCTACCTTAGGTTTTATATCAATGCCATTCTGATTATCGGCAACGAAAGCACGGTTCTTCCCCCAATACGGATGTAAAGGCCCGGTGTTTTCTAAATCGGCAACGCGGTTAATTTCGAAGCAGGATGTACAAACAGGTATTTTGTAGTTCATGTCGTAGGTACGCATAAAAGTATTGTGCCCGCCGTCTGTCATAGAGTAGTTATACACCCAGTCGGCAATTCTGGCTCCATACTTCTGCGATTTCTCCATCGTTTCGGCTGATAGTTTCCGCTTAAAATGATTATTAACGGTATCATTAAGGGCATAGACTTTCTCCATCCAGATGAAAGGTGAAGAAACAAATAGCCTGTCGATCATTTTGAAAATAGCGCTCGAGGCCGCTACAGAAGCATTGAAGTTGGTGCTGTCAACAAAAAGGCTGTCAGGTTTTTTAAACTCCTGCAATTGTCCGGACAATGAAAAATTGTCTGAATATGCCGGTAGAATGGCCTCATAAGCCGCAATGTTTATATAGGCCGTGTTACGTGCCGCAACATTAGGGCTATAGCCAATGGTTTGTTCTATTAAATCCAGAATCAGCTCGTGCCAGTGCACCATCAGATCTGACGTTTCATAATTATATTTTCGCTGAGGCTCTCTTTTTCTTAAAATGGGTGAGGTGGTTACCGAATCTGATGCTGAGGCATCATCAATTTCTTCAATTTCTTCTTCCTGTTGCGTATTAACCGGCGCTTGAGTTACCTTTGTAGTTGGTTTAGGTGACACAGCTTTTTTTACGGTGGGCGGCGGACTCTTTTTAGTTGCTGATTTGGTAGTTGCTTTCTGTTGCCCGAATACCCCGAGACTAACGATGATTAAAATACCGGCCAAAAAAGATTTTTTCATGGTGTGAGAGATTTTCTGTAAAAAAGACGAATATTTGAACCGAAATACAATTATGCACAAAAATCTGATTAAGAAAAGGTTTTTGCAACAGTTTACCAACAAAATACACAATGCCCGACAAAAAATTATTTCTTCTTGATGCAATGGCTCTTATCTACCGGGCCCATTTTGCTTTTCTGAAAGCACCAAGAATCACGTCACAAGGCTTAAATACCAGTTGTGTTTTCGGATTTGCGAACTCATTGCTGGAGGTTATTCAGAAAGAAAAACCGACGCATCTGGGCGTTGCATTTGACTTACCAGGCGGTACTTTCAGAAACACGATGTATCCTGCCTATAAAGCTAACCGTCAGGAACAACCGGAAGATATTACCGTAGCCATACCTTATGTAAAGAAACTGGTTGAGGCAATGGATATTCCTACATTAATGCTGCCGGGCTATGAAGCTGACGACGTGATTGGTACACTGGCCAAAAAAGCAGCACAGGAAGGATTTGAAGTATACATGATGACGCCCGATAAGGACTACGGACAATTAGTAGAAGAACATATTTATCTGTATAAACCGGCTATTCTGGGGAAAGATGTAGAAATAATGGGGCCAAACGAAGTTTGCGCCCGCTGGAATATCAAACATGTTGACCAGGTAGTAGACATGCTGGGACTGATGGGCGACGCGGTAGATAATATACCGGGGATTCCGGGCGTAGGAGAGAAAACAGCTGCCAAGCTAATAGCCGAATATGATTCTATTGAAAACCTGCTGGCCAATAGTGAAAGACTTACCGGAAAACTGGGCGAGTCGGTAAGGAATAATAAAGAGATTGCGCTTCTGTCTAAAGAACTGGCAAAAATAGAACTGAACGTACCGATAACTTTTGATGCCGACAAGCTCAAAATCATGCCACCGCATGTAGAATTGCTATCACCATTATTGGATGAACTGGAGTTCAGAACCCTGAGAAAAAGACTTTTACCTGACGAACCCGGTAGCGCACCGGCACCTAAAGCTGCGGAAAAGAAATCGGCAATCGGGGCAAAATCAGGCGAACAAATTTCATTATTTGAAACGTCTGCCCCAGCCAATGGTCTTTTTCCGGAAGAACACGAGGAAGGATTTGAGGCTCACTATCATTCCAATAAAGATACCATTGATTCGGTAGTGCATGAGTATCACCTCATTAATACACCCGAATTGCGCAAAAGCCTTATTTATTATCTTTCACAGCAAGAAGAATTCTGTTTCGATACAGAAACCACTTCTGTAGAAGCCGTAGATGCTGAAATTGTGGGGATGTCTTTTGCCTATATTAAAGGCGAGGCTTATTACATACCATTACCTGAAAACCAGCAGGAGGCGCATGCAATCTTGCAGGAATTCAAAGAAGTATTTGAAAATGAAGCCATCATGAAGATAGGCCAGAACATCAAATACGATTTGATGATTCTGCAAAATTATGATATTGAAGTAAAAGGCAAGTTGTATGATACCATGCTGGCGCACTATATTATTGAGCCGGAGCAAAGACACGGGATGGATTATCTGGCTAATGTTTACCTGAACTATGAGCCCGTTTCTATAGAAACGCTGATTGGTAAAAAGGGTAAAGCGCAGTTATCTATGCGCCAGGCTGATATTGAAAAAATAAAAGATTATGCCGCAGAAGACGCCGATGTAACATTGCAACTTAAAAGTGTGCTGGCACCTCGTTTGGGTGCTGACAGCCAACAGACAAAGTTATTGGCAGAGGTTGAAATGCCACTGGTAAATGTTTTGGCAGACATGGAAATGGCCGGTGTGAAAGTAAGCACCGAAACACTCCACGACATGTCGCGCGTGCTTGATACTGATATACAGGAAATCCAACGAAATATTTATCAGCTGGCAGGAGGCGAATTTAATGTTTCTTCACCCAAACAACTGGGCGAGATTTTATTTGATCGCATGAAGCTCGATAAAAACGCCAAGAAAACGAAAACAGGGCAATATGCCACCGGTGAAGACGTGTTATCGAAACTGGAAGGAGAGCATGAAATTGTGAGGAAAATTCTGGATTTCAGAGAATTGGTTAAGTTGAAAAGCACTTATGTGGATGCCTTGCCAACACTGATTTCGAAAAAAACCGGCAGAATACATACGTCGTATAATCAGGCGGTGGCTGCTACCGGCCGTTTGAGTTCTACCAACCCCAACTTACAGAATATTCCTATTCGTACGGTTCGCGGACGGGAAATCAGAAAAGCATTTATACCACGTGACGAGAATCATGTGATTCTATCGGCCGATTATTCGCAGATAGAATTGCGCATTATGGCCGCATTTAGCGAAGACGATAGTATGTTGAATGCCTTCAATCAGGGGATTGACATTCACTCCACCACGGCATCGAAGGTATTCAAAGTATCGCTCGATCAGGTAACATCAGATATGCGCCGGAAAGCCAAAATGGTAAACTTCGGTATCATCTATGGTATTTCTGCCTTTGGTTTGGCGCAACGATTGGCGATACCAAGAGGAGAGGCCAAAGAAATAATAGATTCGTACTGGCTCGAATTCCCTAAAATTAAAACTTTTATGGATGCCACCATCAACAAAGCGCGTGAGACCAAATATGTTGAAACCATTATGGGCAGGCGCCGGTATCTGAGAGATATTAACTCTCAGAATCTGGTCGACAGAGGTTTTGCAGAGCGAAATGCCATTAACGCTCCGATTCAAGGTTCGGCGGCTGATATGATCAAGGTAGCCATGATTAATATTCACGACTTCCTGAAAAAAGAAAAGCTGCAATCAAAAATGATATTACAGGTACACGATGAGTTGGTTTTTGATGCTTACCATACTGAAGTAGAATATCTTAAACAGAAAGTAGATGAACTCATGTGTACGGCAATTCCGTTACCTGTTAAGATGGAGACCGGAATGGGCGTAGGCAGTAACTGGTTAGAAGCTCATTAATGTTTTTTTAAATTTAATAGTGAACCGGTCAGTCATTTTGTCTGGCCAGCTACTACAGTGTATTTATGAATGTGAGTATAGTTATTTTGGCTGCAGGGGCGTCGTCAAGAATGGGAGCGCCCAAGCAAATGTTGTCGATTGAGGGGCAATCGCTTATCAGGCGTGTTACAGAAATGGCAATGGATGTGCACTGCTATCCGATTGTAGTGGTTTTGGGTGCTAACAGAGAATTGGTTCGCAAGGAATTAGAACGAATGCCGGTTACCATTATAGATAATCCTAATTGGCAGGAGGGGATGGCCAGTTCGTTAAAAATGGGTTTAGTTGGTGCTTATATAACTTTCAAGGATATAGAAGCCGTTATTTTTCTTACGGTAGACATGCCCTTTGTTTCGACAGAGCTTATTAATAAACTAATTAAAAAAGCGCAGGAAAATATAGAAGGTACTGAGGAACAACCTGATATTGTAGCCAGCCGATATGACGGGCAGACAGGAATACCGGTTCTTTTCAAAAGGAAACTTTTTACTGAGCTACTTGAACTAAAGGGTGACATCGGCGCCAAGAAAGTAATCATGGTTCATCCGGATAAAACCATTACGGTAGATTTTCCTCTTGGGAAATTTGACCTGGATACGATGGAAGAGTACAAAGAATTTTTGTCAAATTATAATCAGAACTAATGCAGGCAGTAGGTTACTATATAGCTTTACCTTTTTTATATCTTATTTCCATTTTACCTTTTCCTTTACTTTATCTGCTTTCTGATTTTTGCTACTTCATTATCTATTATGTAGCAGGCTACCGGAAATCGGTGGTTCGGGCTAATCTGGAAAATAGTTTTCCGGAAAAAAGTAAGGCAGAATTATTGGTTATTGAAAGGGCTTTCTTTCATTATATTGTCGATTTCTTTCTGGAAATGCTGAAATGTTTGACTATCTCAAAAGAAGCCCTTCTAAAAAGAGTAAGCATTGAAAACCCTGAAGTAGTAGAAGCGTTATTTAGAAAAGGTCAGAGCTGCATTGTTTCAACTGGCCATTACGGAAATCATGAGTGGGTCAATCAGGTATTGCCATTTATGCTGCCATTTAAAATAAAGACAGTTTACAGGGTTCAGCATAATACCTATTTTAACCGCATGTTTCTTGATTTTCGCTCCAAATATGGCGTTGAAATGATTTCGATGCAGGAGGCATCCAGAAAAATCAGCAAACCGACAGAAGAACCCTTTCTTCTGCTTCTGGCTAATGACCAGTCTGCGCCACCTGATAAAGCCTATTGGACTACCTTTCTGAATCAGGAAACTTCGTTTTTTTTAGGTACTGAAGTTTTCGCCCGCCGGTTCAATATTCCAGTGGTTTATGGGTGCATTAAGAGAACAGGCAGAGGCAAATACAAGGCTGTGTTTGATATGATAAGCACTGACCCATCTGAACTACCCAAAGGAAAAATCATAGAAGCGCATGCACAAAAACTTGAGCGAGATATAAAAGATAATCCTGCACCGTGGATGTGGTCACACAAACGCTGGAAATATCGTAAATTAAATGGTCAATACATCGACCTGAATTATAAAGAATGAAAACTAAGTTTTTAATCTTACGGTTTTCTTCTATCGGAGATATTGTACTCACAACCCCTGTTGTGCGATGTCTGAAATTACAGTATCCTGAAGCAGAAGTACATTTTGCCACCAAAAAGCAGTTTAAAGTGCTGGTGGAGAATAACCCTTATATAGATAAGTATTTCCTGCTTGATGGCCCGTTGAACGTTTTTACAGATGCATTAAAGGCTGAAAACTACGATTATGTAATTGATCTGCACAATAACCTGCGTACCTCAGTTATCAAATTTAAACTGGGCAAAAAGTCTTTCAGCTTCGATAAGCTCAATTTTGAAAAATGGCTTCTGGTCAACTTCAAAATTAACCGCATGCCTGATGTACACATTGTAGACAGGAATTTAAAGACGGTAGAATCGTTGGGTGTAGTAAACGACAATAAGGGTCTGGATTATTTTATACCGCCCCATCATGAGGTTAATCTGGCTGAGGTTTTGGGTGGAGCGCAGTCTTTTGTAGCTTATGCTATAGGAGGGCAGCATTTTACCAAGAAGCTCCCCGTTGAAAGAATGATTGAGCTTTGTAGTAAAATAGACAGGAAGATGGTGTTGCTGGGAGGAAAAGAAGATGAAGCTAACGGCGATATCATACAAAGCGCTTTGGGTGATAGAATTTATAATGCCTGCGGAAAATATAACCTCAATCAGTCGGCATCCATCCTGAGACAGGCTGAATACCTGATAAGCCATGATACAGGCCTGATGCACATTGCTTCGGCACTTAAGAAAAGAATCATATCTATCTGGGGTAATACTGTGCCTGAATTCGGGATGTATCCATACCAGACAGATTTCAGCATTATTGAAAACAAGGGCCTGCCGTGCAGACCCTGTTCTAAAATAGGATACAGCAAGTGTCCCAAAGGACACTTCAAATGCATGAACGATTTGGTACTTGATAACATTGATGCCTGAAAACTGACAATCAGTTATAGGTAATCAATTGGTGAATCTGCGCATATTGCAAAAGCATAATGGTTTTTCCGTCTTTTATTTCGCCATTTTGCATCATTCTGAGTGCTTCGGCAAAGTCCAGTTCTAATACGTCTATATCTTCTTCATCTGTCACTCCGCCGCCATCGTTCACTTTCTGCTCTTTGGTGTATTCAGCCACAAAGAAGTATAGAATTTCAGTAACCGACCCCGGTGACATGTAGGATTCAAAAACTTTCTGCACATGGCTGATCTGATATCCGGTTTCTTCTTCGGTTTCGCGTTTGATACAGTTTTCTGCGTCATCTTTGTCTAATAGGCCCGCACAGGCTTCTATCAGCATACCTGTTTCATTACCGTTTATGTAAGTCGGCATTCTGAACTGCCGGGTCAGTATCACTGTCTTGGTGGTATTGCTATATAATAAAATGGTTGCACCATTGCCCCGATCATAGGCCTCTCTGCTTTGTTTTTGCCATTCTCCGTTTTTTTGCTGCCACTCAAATGTTACTTTACGCAATGTATACCAGTTATCTGATAAAACTTCTGTATGCAGGTTTCTAACTTTAGGATTCATTTTGATTGTATTTGAATTATTTTGATTATTTTTGAACAAATTTAAAAACTAAGTATGAATTTTCAAGCCAGGAAGCAGATAATTTTAGAAAAAGTAGAAGAACTAGGCACAGTAGATGTAAAGGAACTGGCTGTTTGGCTGAATACCTCAGAGATAACTGTCAGAAGAGATCTGGCAGTGCTGGCCGAAAAAGGTTTGATTTACAGAACACACGGTGGTGCCATGAAGCTAAGCCTGAGCTACGATCCTGTCAGTTTTATCAACAAATCGGCGGTCAGGAGTGAGCAAAAGGATTATATCTGCCAGATTGCGGCTTCTTATATTAAAGAGGGCGACGTCGTGTTTCTCGATTGTGGCAGTACTGTTTACCGGATGTGTCCGTTTATCAGAAACATGAAAATAAAAGTGGTAACCAATTCCATTCCGATTGTAAATGCGTTGCTGAATTCTTCAGTGAATCTGAATTTTGCGGGCGGCGAAATCGATATGGAACGACAGGCCAGCCATGGTACTATAGCCGTTGAACATTTTACCAGATACAGAGCCGACAAAGCTTTTGTGGGTGTAGATGGTATTTCATTAGCCAATGGGCTCAGCGCTTCCGGTGAAAAAGAGGCGGAAATTACTACTACACTGGCCAGATATGCCAGAGAGACTTTTCTTTTGTGTGATTCGGGTAAATTTGAGAAGGATAAATACCTGCCTTTCGCCCCATTGACCATTGCGCAGTATCTTATCACGGATAAAGAGGCAGATAACGCATTAATGCATCAATATGCCAATATGGGCATCAGTATTGTAAAATAAAACAGGCCTGAATTACAGGCCCGTTTTGTTATTTTTTATAAATATCTTAACCATTTATTGTCTTTGTGCTCTTCTTTATAATTGCCGTACCATTTGCATAAAGGATATAAGGCGATTACCAGGGCAATCCAGATCAGATAGACGTAACCGAGTATAAGACCGGACGGTTTTAGCGGTCTACCGAATTGAAAAGGCCCAAAGACGAAATCTTCATAGGTGAATCCCTGCATAAACAGCATGACGAACATGAGTAAATGAATGATATACCAATGAATAATATAATAAAACAAGGGTACTTTTCCATAAACAGATACAACTCTGGTAAAAGACCCGCGTTTACCGGCACTTACCGAAAGAATAAGGAAGCAGATGCCCAGTGTAATTAACGTGTAAAGTAAGGATGGGGGATACTTGGTAACATTCATGAATGACATGAAGGTCAACAATGTGGTTTCCTGCTCAGACCAGGGAATCGGGTCACCGTATAAATTGGTATATCTTAAGACTACAAATAAAAGAATTGAAAGGAATCCCAGCTGCAGTAAGATTGTTTTCCGTTTTCTGTGAGATTCCGTAAAGATGGTTCCACCAAAACCATAACCTAACAACATTATTCCTAACCAAGGAATAGGAGGGTATCCTACCGCAAAGGTGGTTGTGTCATTAACTAGGAATGATGAAAAACTGAATAAAGGCGCAAAATAAACATAAGGAGGCTCTGCAAATGGTAATAATCCCAAAAGATTATGCAAGAAAATAATGATTACGCCCAAGGTCAATATTATTTGTGGCCCTAATCTCATCAAAAACGAAAGAATGATGAATCCGAATCCAATCGCTCCTATTACCTGAAAGAAGAACATTCTAAACTTGAAGTCGAACCAGAGTGCGAAACCTATAACCGTAAACTCAAGAATTATTAACCACAACCCGCGGTTTCTTAAAAAACTCTGGCTTTCTTTTATATCAGTATTCCTGGCCGATAAATAAACAGAAACACCCGATAAAAATACAAAAGTTGGTGCACATAAATGAGTTATCCATCGTGTAAAAAACAGGCTGGGAGTAGTTACCGTCAAATCTGTTGGGTTAATACCAATGTGGAGTAAATCACGGGAGTGATCGAGTGCCATGATGATCATGACTAATCCGCGAGTAAAATCAATTGATTTAATTCTTCGCATCGTGGCTATAAGTTTATCAGGTTTTGGAGTGAATTGTACTTCCGAATCACAATTTCAGCATTAATTCTTTCCTAACAAAGGTTCTAACCGAATTTTGATTAAGTTTTGAGAAAATCGCAAGGGGCATCAGTGGATGCCGCTACCCAAGCTATTTTACAAACCCTCGATATTTGTGTAAATAAAGTTCGACTTATTACTGCCGGCATCTAGTATTTTAGTAGGCGCTTCAGAAGAAAGATAAACGGCTTTTCCACTACAATCAAACAGATGAAATATTACTCCACCGCTACCCAACATGAAATTGGTATAAAACAAAGGCACGTTATTAACCTTAATTACTGATACATAACCAATATAATTACCCTTGTGGGTTTTGTCTTTTTTGTCGGCCTCAGCTTTCTGAAGTAAATCATCGAACCACTGAACTGAAGGCTGCCCACAATAGCTTTGTGCTTTCTGTAGCGCATTGCTGGCGTCCAGCGATTGACTGTCGAAAGATTTATCCTTTTCGCAACTAAAGGCAAAAACCATCAGAATCAAAAATACTATTTGTTTCATAGTCATTAATCGTTTTGCTTTTTATATCCGATACTACAGAATTGTAAATATCTTAAAATCAGATTTTTATCAAAATAAGGCAGTAATTTAATGAAGTTCAAACAAAAACGAAAAACACTTATTTTATGGTCAGAAATTATAGAGCGATTGATAAAAACGATGTTTGTCCTTATCAATCGCTCTATTAAATATAATCACTACTTACCCTCAAAAACCTGATTTATTTCACAACGGGGAACGCCACGATTCTGATTTTGCTGCAACCGTAAGGTATCAGCGTGATGGTGTCTTCTTTTTTATCTACCTCTCCCTGATACACTCCTTCCCGGGTTGTAATGGGTTGTCTGGCAACACCTTCCACCAGTTTCCAGGCTGGAATCTTCTTTCCAACGGTTTTAATTTCTATCGGGGCATTGGTACTGTTCCATACAAAAGCATCCGACTGTGGTTTCACTGTCACTGTTGTGTTTTCTACTGTTTTCTGAATCACAGAACGTGGTAAACCGTAGTTCCAGTCGCTTTTGGGTTGTATATCATAATAAGTACCCTCTTCTTTTATTTCCTTTGTGGTCCAGTCTTCTTCAATTTTAAGGGCATATACCAGCGGGCCGCGCTCAATAGCTCTTGAGTTTTTTGCCCAGTTTGTAGTTGTAACAACCATAGGCAATTGCAGTGTCAGTTTGTCCCCGCTTTTCCATATACGCTTAATCCTCGCTATTTCTCCTCCTTGTTCTGTTTGTAATTTTTGTCCGTTAAGCAATAGGGTTGCTTCCTTACACCAGACAGGGATTCGTATTTCGAACGGAAAATCAACCGATTCCGGAGTATTGATGGTAAAGCTAATCTGGTCTTCAAACGGGTAATTGGTTTCTTCATCAATAGTTACCTGTGCGCCGTCACCAACTTTGGCTGTTATACTACTCGGTGCAAATAATAAGGCTGCCAGGCCTTTGTCTGGTGTGGCATACCAAAGATGCGAAGTAAACTTGGTCCAGCCCTGGTGCATATTGGCCGTGCAACAAGTATAACCGGCATAAGGGCCGAAAACATTGCACATGCCTCTCTGGAATGGCAATGAGAAATCGAACACGCCACGGCTTACCTGTACCTGATTGGCAATCTGAAAATATTGTCTTGAATTATAGTCATCAGTAGTTTGGGTAGGCAGGGCATTGTAGGTCATGCGTTCCAGCGCATCCATATAGGTTGGGTCTCCGGTTATACCTATCATTTGCTCCATAGAAAACATGGTTTCAACGATTGAGCAAAGCTCTATACCCTGTGTCGGGTCGTTGCCATGTAAATCTTCATCACCCGAGTACATGCCGTGTGGCAATCCATGCAATGTCATAATATCACTCCAGCCTGTTTTCAAGCTTTTCAATAATGCCGGATCCTTTTTGGCCTGATAATAGATAGCAGGCAGTTTAATGCCCATGCCGACGTTAACGGCGTGTCTGTCCATCCATTTTTCATCTGTCTGGTTTGAAGCAGCCTGCATTACCCAGTTACGTTTACCGAGCAGGTCAGTCCATGGTGTAGTTTGCTGATAGATTATATCGCCCAGCGCAAGCAGAAATTTTTCTCCGGTAAGATTATACAACCAATAGACCGACATCAGGTTGTCGCCACCGCGTGCCTGTGCCCATTCGGTCCATTTCACAAGCGGACAAGTTCTGAGATTCTGATATTGATACGCAAAATATTTGCTGAGGCACTGAATAACCCGTTTATCGTTTGTAGCAGTGTAATATTGTTGCAATACTTTAATCATCACCATCTTAGGCCACCAGTCTTCACCCTGATTACAATCTGATAAGGTTTTACCGGCTCTTTCATCTTTCGTAATGCCTCCTATGTATCCATTGGGTCGCTGGCTTTCAATTACCCAGTCAACATATTTCTGCACTTTTGTTTTCAGCGTTGCGTCATCAAGCAGATAGGCGAGCGGCAATGCTCCGTCGAGCCAGTAAGGGGTTTCTTCCCAGGCATCTCCTTTGCCACCTAACCAACCGTTGTCTTTCATGATTTTCGGATAGTACTCGTCCAGATGGCCGGTGGTTCCGTCTTTCATAATGGTCAATTGCTTGTGCAACCAGCCTTTAGGTTTTACAGCACCCAGCGGTAACTCAATATATTTCAGCGGCGCCAGTGGCGCTTTATTAGCAATGTAAAACGAGCTTTGTGCCTGCAGCTGACTGAATGTCAGACAAATGCACAGAGTACTCAATGTCTTTTTTATCATGGTGTTATGGTTGAATAGGTTGATAAATATCTCACCGAATGAATTCGGCGGCTATCTAAACAAAGGACTTATTTTTACATACCGACTTAAGTCGGTATTACAATAAATACAATGGTGTCGGATTGGCATTACGCTTCATTCGCTGTAATAATGCGAATCTCACCGAATGAATTCGGCGGCTATCTAAACAAAGGACTTATTTTTACATACCGACTTAAGTCGGTATTGCAGTAAATATCATATTGTTTCAAAAGTTACCGACCGGATTCATTCGCTGTAATAATGTGAGTCAATTTATTACTTCACAGTACGAATCACCTTCGAGAAATCGAGGTAACGGTATTTACCCAGCACACTTTGCTGTAAGATAAGCTCGTAAGAGCCGCCGTCAAAATTTGTTTTGGTTTTAATGGTCTCTATTTTTACTTCCGGCAGTTTCGGTGTATTTTTTTCGTTCAGCAATTCGTAAAAAACCCTACCGTTCATTGATGCCGGTATGGGCAGTTGATGCAAATGCAAAATAGTTGGCGCCAGGTCTACATTAGAAGTTGGCAAATTGCTTTCATAGGCTTTTTTGAAGCTTGGCCCATAAGCCAACAGGGCAATATGTACTTCGTAAGGACTTAAGCTTCCATGGCCTGCCACTCCTTTGGCGTAACTGGTACCGGTATAGCCTTTATCGTTTTTGTTGTCGTTCCAGTTATAATCTACCAGAATATCAGCTGTTCTGTCCGGGTGATTCCAATGGATAGACTCAAAAGAGAGTGTTCCCTGCACAATTCCCTGCTTATCACCAGCTTTGGCAGCTTTTGTGTAAATACCGCCTACCCATTCCTGCGATTGCAGACGATTGACTATCGTTTTAATTTTATCTTTGTCCTCCACATAAATAGCGCCCTCAGATACTATTACATCTTCGCTGTCCTTGCCTTGTTTCAATCCTTCTTTAATCAGGAAATCAACCACGTTCGTTTGGCCGATAAAGGTAGCAAAACCATGGTCAGCAGAAATCAGTATATTAAAATTATCAGTCAATTTTTTTTGTTCAATATCTGCCAGAATGCGACCAAACTGTTCGTCAACTACTTTGATAGATTCCATAGCATAGTCTGAACCAATGCCAAAGGTATGGGCAGCGCCATCAGGGTCTGTAAACCATACTGAACTTACCAATGGTCCGTCTAAAGTAATGCCATATTTTATAACCGCGTCTGCAATCCACCTATTTTGTTGTATGTTGGGCTTGGGTTTCACACTCGCCGGCACAGGGCCTACTTCGCTTAAAACCTTTGCTTCCAACGATTTCGGACGAATCATGCTTGTAGCGATAACCGCTCCACTACCAATCTTATGATTCTGCAAAAGCGCTGATCCTGTTGAACCTGAGCTAAAAACCATCATCTTTTTTCCCGCTTTAGTCAGTATTTCTCCCAGAGATATGGCGGTCAGTAGGTTTCCGTTTTCTGATTCGTTGATTTTATCCAGATTTTCGGCATCACCTGTGTTTAGCCCCTGCGTTTTATTTACTTTCGGGAAGTAAACCGTATTGCCCATTAATCCGTGGGTTTTAGAGTAGCTCCCTGTTGCATAAGAAGAGGCATTGACCCTGGTAACTGTCGGGAACACGCTGTGATGCTTTTTGCCATAAGAACCTTTTTTGCTGAAAGCATATAAATTCGGCATGATTTCAGGCGTAATGTAGTCGGGGCGCAAGCCGTCAAAAAATACTATCAGTGTTCTGAGTTCTTTTGCTTGTTGAGCGGTAGAAGTTGAATGAATAAACAATAAAAGAGAACAAACAATTGCTTGTCTGAGTAGAGATTTCATAGTAGGAATGGGTTTCAGATAATCAGATATAAAACCAGATAAGAGCCGGACGGCTATTCGCCTGATTCTTACACGCTAAAATACTTGATTAAAATGGATTAAGGCTACTTTTTGAAGTGAATTATCTGTTAATTTCATCAAAATCGCCCAGCCCTTCTCTGATCACCTCGAAGTCGTCGTCAATGGCCAGTACTACTGTCGATGCCACAATACCGCACCAGCCCCCATCTATGATGATATCGGCCTTTTCTTTGTTCTGGTCGTAGATAACTTCGATTTCGTTCGGATATTCGATGATGTCGTCGATGTCATCTTTTACAGATGTGGTAATGATCGGGTTGCCGAGCATTTCAATGATTTTCTGCGGGATCTCATGATCTGGTACCCTTACACCAATGGTTTTACGATTGGTCTGCATGATTTTGGGTAAATCGCCTGTTGCCGGAAGAATAAATGTGAATGGGCCGGGCAGTGCTCTTTTCATTAGCCGAAAAGCTGTATTTGAAACTTTGGCATAGGTAGCTATATTGCTGAGGTCATGACAAACAATTGAAAAATTGTTTTGCTGAGGTTTAATACCTTTAATTTTGCAAAGCCTTTCAACCGCTCTGTTGTTAAAGATATCGCATCCCATTGCATACACTGTGTCGGTAGGGTATACAACGATAGCCCCTTCTTTGAGGGCATCTACAACTTTACGAATCTTGCGCATATCCGGGTTATCCGGAAATATTTCTATGATTTCAGCAGACATATTTGCTTTAACAATTTGCGTTGGCGTTTCTATAAAACAAAAAGGTTCAAAGTAAAGTTTACTCTGAACCTTTTTACCAGACATCATTTATATCACTTCGTTTTTTTCTTTCCCTTTGAAGTTTGCGAATCTGCCGTTTTAGGGGCATTCAATTCAAAATAATCTACTGTCAGGCTGGCCAATGATTTTATTCCCAATGTGAACCCTGATTCGTCAATATAAAAATCAGGTGTATGGTGTGGGGCCGGGCTGGTTTGTCCTTTTGGTTTACCACCTAAAAAGAAGAAAAGACCCGGTACTTTCTGTTGAAAGAAACTAAAATCTTCTGCTCCGGTTTGTAAAGCCTGTACATTTACATTTTCTTTTCCGGCAATGGTTTCCAATGTACCTATCATTTTTCCGGTAAGGGTAGGGTCGTTGTAAGTTACCGGATACCCCGTTTCGATTTTAACCTCTGCCGATGCTCCTGCACTTGCTGCTATATTGGTGGTAATTTCGTTGATTCGTCTGTGTACCAACTGGCGCTGGTCAGGGGAGAAGGTACGAATGGTACCAATCATTTCAAGTGATTCAGGTATGATATTCTGACGGATACCTCCATGAATTGCACCCACTGTAACAATAGCCGGGTTTTCAGTAATGTTTACATTGCGGCTCACGATAGTTTGTAAACCCATTACAATCTGCGAAGCAGTAACGATAGGGTCAACGCCCGACCATGGGTTAGCGCCGTGTGTTTGTTTACCTTTCAGCTTAATGCCAAGTTGATCGACTGCGGCCATTGTTGCTCCATAACGGTAGCCAATTTTGCCAACCTCTGTAACCGAACTGATATGTAAACCAAAAATTGCATCTACCTTGGGATTTTCCATTACGCCTTCCAGTACCATCAGTTCAGCACCTGATTTGCCGTCTTTTAGCAATTTCGGGTCATATACGCCTTCTTCTGCCGGTTGAAAGATGAATTTTACGGTTCCAGACAGGTCATTTTTCATGGATGAAAGAATCTCGGCCACACCCATCAGCATAGCCACGTGTGAATCATGCCCACAGGCGTGCATCACACCGGTTTTCTGGCCATTGTATTCGGTCATTACCTTTGACTTAAACGGCACATCCACACGCTCGGTTACGGGTAGTCCATCCATATCTGCGCGCAATGCCACTACCGGGCCTGGTTTGCCACCTTTCAGAATACCCACCACTCCTGTTACTCCTACTTTTTCCTGCACTTCAATTCCTAATGAACGCAAATGATCGGCAACGATTTTAGACGTTCTGAATTCGAGATTACCCAATTCAGGATTTTCATGAAAATCTCTACGCCAGGTAATCACTTTTTTCTCTATAGCATCGGCACTTGCATTGATTTTAGGTTTTAATGCCGATTGTCCAACGGCCACGCTGCAGGAAGCGGCAAAGAGCGTAATCAGTAGTTTTCGCATTGATGAAATATAGTTTAGGTATTATTTAAATGAATTACTATTTAATGGCATTGTAGGCCTCAATCATTCTGTCGGTAGAAAGAATATCAGCGCCTTTGTTCACAAAGTCTTTATACAGATGATCACCATTTGCAGCTGTCATTTTATCGAGGTTACCCAATGTTCCGAGAATAGTGCAGATGCCTTTTTTATGTAAGAAATCGTTGAATTCCTTATTAGGTTCTCTGGTACCTATAAAAGCCACCATATTTTTGTCAGGAATACCTGCCTGTTGGTGTCTTTCATATTCTTTCTGGTCACGAATGGTAACAGATATCATCAGGTTAGGATCAAGCTCATATACTTTTCTTGCCTGATTGACGTCATAAGTAATTATTACACAGTATTCTTCGGCATGCATCTTTTTTACCATTGCCACTACCTTTTCAAATGGTGTATTTCGCTTCACGTCGAGCGTATAAATTACCTTATTTCTGCCCCATTTTAAAACCTCTTCAAGTGTTGGTATTTTATACTTTGTCAGTGTACCTGCATTATCTTTCAGATTTACATCTTTAAAATCGGCCCAATTCAGGGTTATGATTTTACCCTTGCCGGTAGTTGTCCTGTCGAGTGTATTGTCATGCATCATCATTAACACACTATCTTTGGTTATTTCAATATCACATTCAACAATGTTCGGAATTTTACTTGCCAGGAAAGCAAAAGACTCTATACAGTTTTCAGGATATCCGGGGATATCACCACCACCCCGATGGGAAGAAATCATGGGTTTAAAGCCAGGTGTATATTTCAAAAACTGAACTAAACCCTGCTTCGGTGCTTTTATGTAAGTTTTTTGCGGAACAGTGCGACACGACACCACAAAAAATAACAATACCAGATAGATAAATCTCATACGGATGTACTACAATATAATGTTTACTTATTGAAAAAATGCGAGCGACTCCTGCTCTGTCTGCTTCTGATAGGTAGTCAGAATATCTTTCGCGGTTATGAGTCCTTTTACGCCATAGACTAACATACAAACCGTTCCACCACTACCACCACCAGTTATTTTGGCTCCGTATACTCCTGATTTTATTCCTTTCGAATGGGCAATTTCAACCAGCGTATCGGTATGCTCATTACCCAAACCACATTTATTGTAGCTCTGATGTGACTGGTACATCAGTTCTCCCATCAGAGGCAGTAAATCCGGATAATTATGATTGTTAAGAC
This sequence comes from Emticicia sp. GW821-FHT11C11, assembly GCF_058808615.1. Lineage (NCBI taxonomy): Bacteria > Pseudomonadati > Bacteroidota > Cytophagia > Cytophagales > Leadbetterellaceae > Emticicia > Emticicia sp. GW821-FHT11C11. Next base: position 277,362 of record NZ_JBXARV010000004.1, on the reverse strand, counting down.
TTTTGATCATTTCAATGAAAAGTCTTACCCGTTGGTTTTCATAAATAGGGTGCTCTGTACAGGCCTTAACGTTATAGTAAGTATCAGGCTTAACGTTTGCCAAAGGGTCGGTTACAGTGTTGTAATCAGTCAAAAAGTCTTTTCCATACATAGAACTCAATGTACGTTCAAATTTCATTTCGTACTGCGCCGGAGAAATATTGCTCAGAAAACCGGAATATGGCAAAAGGCTGTTCTGCCCTTTTTTCAAATCCTGTCTGGTTACTCCCAGTTTCTGGGCAATGATTGAATACCCCATAGATGCGGCAGTACGGACATCTCCATAACAGGTGCCGTTTACAGCATGAGAAACCCCGCTGTCAATACCTACAAAATAAAGATTCTCCGGTATTTTGATACTTGGAAAAACCTTATCGGGCTGACACAGAATAGGAAGCAGGTAATTGGCTTTACCCATATATGAGGTTAGTTGGTCCATAAGTCCGCAAGGAGCGCCTACTACCAGATTTTCTGCTTTTTGGGCAAGAATAGGCAGTTCTGTTCCGGTAAATTCTATTGAAAACAACTCCCCGATGGCTTTAAGTGTAGCTACCTCAATTGCTGCAGAAGAAGAGACTCCTTTACCAAAAGGTACTTCTGATTGTATCAGTATGTCTAGTCCACCTAATTTAGCGTTCTTTTCTTTTAATAAAACCAAAAAACAGCCAACTATATAAGACGCCCAGTCGCCACCTTCCAACTGATGTAAATACTGATGAGCTGCGGCATAGTCTTTGGGGAGATCGCCTAAGTCAATAAATATTTCGTTGTTTTCAGGTAAGTCAAGACTTTTGATGTGTAGCTGATTGTAATTTCTATGGCCAATTGTTACAGTAGCTTTTTCCTTAATTGGCATTTGTAATACCATTGAGCCTGAATAATCGGCGATTCCGCCCATTACATCTAAGCGGCCCGTTGAACTTGCACGAATTAAACTCTGACCAGAGCCAAAAAAATTCCGTAGATCCGGAGAACTGTTAGAACTGATTTCCATAGAATGTCGAAATGAAGCTGTCATGGCTAACATCTTCTTAAAATTGAGCTTACTTTATAATTTTTCAATAATAATGGCACTTGCGCCACCACCACCATTGCAGATGGCAGCAAGACCATACTTTCCTTTCCTTTGATTCAATACATTGATCAGGGTAGTCACGATTCTGGCTCCTGAACAACCCAACGGGTGCCCGATTGAAACGGCACCTCCAAATATATTTATTTTGTCGTATGTAATTCCTAATTCTTTACAAAATACAATGGGAACCACCGAAAAAGCCTCATTTACCTCAAAATAATCAATATCAGATATGCTAAGACCAGCTCTCTTCAATGCCTTTTGCGCAGCATGAACCGGTGAGGTTGTAAACCATTCAGGTTCCTGCTCGGCATCAGCATATGAAATGATTCTGGCCACGGGTGTTAAGCCTAAAGACGCCACAGATTCAGCTGAACTTAACACAAGTGCGGCGGCGCCATCATTAATGGTTGAAGCATTAGCGGCTGTAACGGTACCATCTTTGGTAAAAACCGGCTTCAATGTTGGTATTTTTTCAAAATTGACGTTTTTGTATTCTTCGTCTTCGGCCACCACTTTTATATTCCCTTTTTTATCTGTTACTTCTACAGGCGTTACTTCTTCCTGAAAGTATCCTTTCTGCCACGCTTCAGCCGAACGCTTGTACGATTGTATTGCAAATTCGTCTTGCTCTTGCCTGCTGATATTATATCTGGTAGCTGTGGTATCACCAAAACAACCCATAGCCTGAGGTTGATAGGCATCAGTAAGGCCATCTCTGGCCAGGCCGTCAATCAACACACTGTTTCCATAACCATAGCCGTATCTGGCTTTTTCAAGATAGAACGGAATCATCGACATGTTTTCCATTCCACCGGCTACTACCAGCTGGTTTTCTTTTAATTCTATAGACTGACTGCCAAAAATAATAGATTTCATGCCAGATGCACAAACTTTATTGATGGTCGTGGTATTGGTTTCAGGAGAAAGACCTCCATAAAGAGTTGCCTGACGCGCCGGAGCCTGCCCGACATTTGCCTGACAGACATTTCCGAAAAATACCTCGTCTATTCGGTCAGGAGCCACATTTGCCTTCTCTATTGCCGATTTAATGGCAACAGATCCCAGTCGTGTAGCAGGAACAGTAGATAATACGCCTCCAAAACTTCCGATAGGGGTTCTTACCGCAGAAATGATATAGGCTTTTTCCATTCGTTGTGAGTTAAAATAAAACTGTTACGGGCTAGGCCCCGTAACAGTTAACAAATATTATCTAAAATAATTTCACCAGCTTTTTTTCTTGTAACCGGCTATGGCATAATACAATATAAATAAGTATAGAGGCAACATAACTGCATAGGCCATCTGTGGGTCTTGGATGGCATCGGCTACAGCACCATATACTAATGGCAGAATAGCGCCACCGGCTATCATCATGATTAACCACGCAGAGGCTATTTTGGTAAACTTACCGAGCCCGTCTATTGCCAACGGCCAGATGGCAGGCCACATAATGGCATTGGCCAGGCCTAAAAAAGCAATACACATTACAGAAGTGAACCCGGTTGTAACCAATGCCAGCACTGTTACTATAACGCCAAGAATGGTCGATAATTTTAACCAGGTTTGTTGAGAAACATATTTAGGGATCAACACGATTCCCAATACATAACCCAGCATCATCAGCCATAGTGTATACGTACCAAATTCTTTGGCTTCGTCGGCCGGAAAACCTAATGAAATACCATAACTGATAATTGTGTCGCCGGCTATTACTTCAACACCTACATAACAGAACAATGTAATAAGCCCCAGAACCAGATTCGGGAAACCGAATACACTACTTTTGGTGCTGATTGCGCTTTGATCCAGACCTTCCTGTTCTTCGCTTACTTCCGGCAAACCTTTCGACAATTGAATCAAAACAGCAAGCACGATCAGTACCCCTGTCAGAATCAGATAAGGAACTACTACTTTATCGAGCTGGTCGGCCGCAGACGAAGCCGCACCTACAGCACCACCTGCCAGTAATATGCCACCAAAAACTTTCTGGCTGATGATACCCGCCGTTTTGTTGGCAATACCCATAAAGCTGATTCTTTGCGCAGCACTTTCTCTCGGCCCCAGAATGGTAGCGTAAGGGTTTGAAGCTGTCTGCAAAAGTGTAAGTCCGATACCAATGGTAAATAACCCAACCAGAAATAAAGGATAAGATTCTGTTTTGGCTGCAGGAACAAAAATTAAAGTGCCTATGGCCATGATACCCAACCCAATAGACATTCCTTTTTTGAAGCCCACTTTTTTCAGTACAAATGATGACGGAATAGCCATTATTGTATAAGAAATAAAGAAAGCGAATGTTACCAGATAAGAACTTGTGTTGCTCAGCCCGAATGCCTGCTTGAAGAAGGAAATCAGGGTTCCGTTTACCCAGGTGACAAATCCAAACACAAAAAACAGGATGCCAATCAGAATAAGAGGTCCGAGGTAGCTTTTATTATTTTGTTCCATAACAATAGGGTTAAGAATCAGTTTGCTGATTCGTCATATTAAATTTGTTCAGGTAATTGCTTCTGTTAATATTCGTCGTTCAGGCCGAATGTTCTTTTTCTTGATCGCCATTTACCTCTGGTGAAATCAGGAATTTCAACCGCAGAGCTTCCTCGTGCAATAGAAAGTTCTGACAGAGGGCTGATGGCACTCCAGGCGGCGGCGTCATACACATCAATCGGCGGAGCTACTTTTCTTTTGATTGACTCAATAAATGCACGGATAACGAAGAAGTCCATACCGCCGTGACCAGCATTTACGGCATCCTGCTCGAATCTTTTCCAGAGAGGATGGTCATATTCTTTCTGATAGTCGGCGAAAGGCTCCCATGCATCATGTTTTTTAGATACGCCATCCAGATATATCTGGTTGCCGTCGTTCATCCAGATTCCCTTGGTTCCCTGTGCTCTGAAACCCAGCGAATAGGGGCGGGGGCTGCTGGTATCGTGTATGATAACGATATTCTCGCCATTGGCACATTGAATAGTAGTTGTGACAATATCGCCCAATTTAAATTTCACCTTCGCATTCGGGTGGTTTTCACCGCCGTTTGCTACTATATAATTATGCAACCCACGTGCCTGCGTTGCCATTGAGGTGAGGTACAAGAACTGGTTGCCATAGTTAATGTCCATCCAGTGCGCTACCGGCCCCAGGCCATGCGTCGGGTAAAGGTCACCATTTCTGTCTACAGAATGCTGGGTTCTCCATTTGGCTTCGCTGATACCTTTCTCACCAAACTCTACACCTTTGCCATAAGCAGATTTACCATCGTTCAGTTTCACAAAGCGTAAATCGTGCTGATATCCGCAATGGCCATACAGCATTTCGCCAAACATCCCTTTGCGTACCATGTTCAGCACGGTCATTATATCACGTCGGTAACATACATTTTCAAGAATCATGCAGTGCGAACCTGTTTTTTCATAAGTATCTACCAGATCCCACGATTCCTGCAGAGTCACCGTAGCAGAAACTTCCACACCTGCATATTTTCCGGCTTTCATGGCTGCTATGGCCATAGGCACGTGCCATTCCCAGGGTGTCGCAATCACTATACCATCAATGTCATCTCTCTTCACCATGTTCTCAAAATCTTTCTCACCTTTGGTATAGGCAACTGGTAAAGCTTTGTTGAATTTCTGGAATATTTTGTTGGCTTCGGCAATTGAGTTTTTGTCGATGTCGCAGATGGCAGTCACTTCTACGTCTGGTCTGTACATAACCTGTTGCAGATGGGTTCTGCCTCGTAGTCCGACTCCTATGAAGCCTAGTCTTACTTTTTTATCATCAACGGGATTCTTTTTTACAATAAATGGCAGGCTTGAAGAGGCAAGGCTTGCACCAATAAAGTCGCGTCTATTCATAGTGAATGTTAAGGAGATTAGTTTGCAAAAAAATAGACTAATTATTCAATTTCAAAAGTTTAAGGTATAAATATTATTTTATTCGCCCGGCAATCGCTTATTTTTGTATGAAAATAACAGTGTGGACTTTGATGAGCGAAACCAATAAAAAACTTGACTACAGGCAGTTATCTGTTGACGAAGTGGGTGAGAACCATTTTTCTTCCAATCCGGAAACTCCGATTCGTGAAGATGCCTTTGAATTGGACGATGACACCAAGATTGAAATGATTGAGGGGCATTTCAGAGAGATTATGCACATACTCGGTCTTGACCTGCTCGATGAAAGCCTGAGAGGCACGCCACAACGGGTTGCCAAGATGTATGTAAAGGAAACATTCGCAGGCCTTAATCCTGAAAACAAACCTACGATGACGCTTTTCACCAACGATTATCATTATAACGAAATGCTGGTTGAAAAGAACATACAGTTTTATTCTAATTGCGAGCATCATTTTGTGCCTATTATCGGCAAAGCGCATATTGCGTATATTTCAGGCGGTAAGGTAATCGGGCTTTCGAAACTACACCGGATAGTGAATTATTATGCCCGCCGCCCGCAGGTACAGGAGCGAATGACCATGCAGATTGGAAATGCGCTAAAATCTGCTCTGATGACCGAAGATGTGGCCGTAATTATAGATGCAGACCACCAATGTGTGTCTTCTCGCGGTGTGGGCGACCAGACCAGCTCTACCATTACAGCGTTTTATGGCGGTGTGTTTAAACAGACCGAGAAAAAGGACGAGTTTTTAAAAGTTCTTGGTTTATAAGTAGTTGCATTGCTGAGTGTACATAAAAATAATTTGGCACAGCAAAAAACTTTATTTAGCTTGCACTGAAATTATAATCTATTTACTACCAGTTATCTACACTTAAGCCCCATGAAAAAAACACTCCGATTTATCGGCTATTTCCTATTGTTTGCCGTGGCAGTAATAGGAATTCTGCTAGCCTATGTCAAGTTTGCACTACCAAGCATTGATGCTCCCGAAGACCTTAAAGTTGAATCAACCCCTGAAAGAATTGAACGGGGCAGATACCTTGCCTACCATGTTACTGTTTGTATGGACTGCCACAGCTCGCGTGACTTTAGCACGTTCTCGGGGCCTTTGGTTGCCGGCTCAGACGGAAAAGGCGGTGAAGTGTTCGACCACCGTTTTGGTTTCCCGGGTACGTTCATTGCCAAAAACATTACACAGTATAACCTGAAAGACTGGACCGACGGTGAAATATACCGCGCCGTTACGTCGGGCGTAAAAAAAGACGGAAGCCCTATATTTCCGGTAATGCCTTATGTGTATTACGGACAAATGGATAAGGAAGACATCTACTCGATCATTGCTTTTGTGAAAACTCTGAAACCCATTGAAAACACCACCGCAGAGCCAAAGGCTGACTTTCCGATGAATTTTATCCTGAATACCATCCCTTCTGAACCTAATCATGGAAAACTACCTGACCCGGCCAATGAGGTAGCCTATGGTAAGTATCTGGTTTACAGCGCCGGATGTTTTGAGTGCCACACCAAACCTGACGACAAAGGTAAAAAAGTACCCGGAATGGACTTTGCCGGAGGATGGTCGTTTAATCTGGGTGATGGTAGAATAGTTACCTCTGCCAACCTGACACCTGACAAAGAAACGGGTATCGGCAATTATACCAGAGAAGCATTTGTGGCCAGATTTAAATCTTATGCCGACAGCACCTACAAAGTGCATAAAGTAGGCAAAGGAGAATTTAACACCCTGATGCCCTGGACCATGTACGCAGGCATGACCGAAAAAGACCTGGGTTCTATTTATGAATACCTCAGATCGGTTAAGCCAATCAAAAATCCGATTGAGAAATTTGTTTACAAGCCGTAATTACAGATTTTGAATATAGTCAAAAATGGTAATCTTGCGGGGTTACCATTTTTTGTTTACAGCTTGTTGTATTTCTACTCTCTGAATAACAATTTCACAAATACCTGAACAAATTTTGCCATTTATCAACAAAAAAGTTTTAGGTTTAGTGAAGTAATATACCTTTGGCTTATTATTCTTAATTAAACGTTTCAACACTATGAATATCATCATTATTGCGGTTGTCATTATTGTTATTCTGTACTTATCGGTAGTGATAGTGCAGCAGGGCAATGTGGCAGTTATTACAGTTTTCGGTAAGTATCAGCGGATCATGACACCGGGTCTTAATTTCAAGATTCCGTTTATAGAATACGTATTCCGTACCATTTCTATCCAGAACCGCTCAGCAGAACTGCAGTTTCAGGCCATTACTAACGACCAGGCCAATGTATACTTTAAAGCCATGCTTTTGTATACCGTAACCGACCAGCAGGAGGAATCGATTAAAAATGTGGCCTTTAAATTTATAGACCAGGCCAACTTTATGCAGGCACTGGTACGGTCGATAGAGGGCTCCATCCGTAGTTTTGTAGCTACCAAAAAACAGGCACAAATTTTAGGTCTGCGTACCGAGATTGTGTCAGACGTAAAAGAAAACCTTGACCACATTCTGTTGGGCTGGGGGTATCACCTCATTGATCTGCAAATTAATGACATTACTTTTGATGACGAAATTGTGAAGTCTATGTCGAAGGTGGTTGCGTCAAACAACCTGAAAGCAGCTGCTGAAAACGAAGGGCAAGCCTTGTTGATTACCAAAACAAAGGCAGCAGAAGCCGATGGGAATTACATCAGGATTCAGGCAGAAGCACAACGCGAGGCGTCTCGTCTGCGTGGACAAGGTCTGGCGCAATTCAGAGAAGAGGTAGCCAAAGGTATGGCAATAGCTGCTATCGAAATGGATAAGGCAAAGCTTGATTCGTCGCTGATTCTGTTTTCACTCTGGACAGAATCATTGAAGGATTTTGCTCAGGAAGGCAAAGGAAACGTGATTTTCCTTGACGGCTCAGTAGAAGGCATGGAACGAACCATGAAACAAATGATGGCCATGCAGCAGAAAGATGCCAACGAAAAAGAGAAAATTGGCAAAAAATAAGATTGAGGCATCAGGGGAGTGGTTCATGCTCCCCTGATACATCAGAATATATCGTAAATCAGTTTCATGCCGATGCCGATGAATACTATTCCTGAGAAATACTTGACCCGTTGAATAGTATTGTTATTCATTCTGCTTTTTATTTTATCGGCAAAAATGGCAAAGCCGGATTCCATCACGAAAATTATTACAACACAAGTGGTGAAGAAGGCGGTTTCGTCGTACGTATCATATTTATAGCCCTTCAATGTAGCTGAAACGACCATCCATGAAATAAAGTTGACGGGGTTAATGACATTCAGCAAAAAACCCTTACCGAAAAAATAGAAGAACCTTGCCAGCTTAAAGTCTTGTATACTGGTTGCCGGTTTAGTATTTCTGAATTGCGAAATGCCCAAACCAACCAGCAGCAAAGAGCCTAATACTCGTGAAATAGTGGCAAAATGCGGAATATCAGGTAAAAACGAAGTTCCCAGAAAAGCAATGGCGATCATGATGATATCGCCGAATACTACTCCCAAAGATATTTTTACCCCGGCCATATAACCGTAGTCTATGCTGGTCTGAATGAGCGCAAAAAAAACACTCCCGAATCCGAAACTCAGTACTACTCCGGTCATAAAGCCTAAAGAAATCGCTTCAAGCATATTGGTGTTGTTTTTAGATTATTGTTACAATTGATCCGGGAATTTCAATAGCATGGTTTTTAATATACCGGCTACACTGATGGAATCGGTAATTTTGTCTTCCATTACCATCTGATATGCCTTTTTTACAGAAACCTTTTTGATCTGTAATTGTTCGGTTTCTTCAGGTTGGCTGGTGGTTTGTGTAAGCCCCTCTGCCATATATATATAGGATACCTCATTACAAACAGAATTAGACGTATGTAGTTTTGATATTATGGTCCATTTCTCAGCTTTCAGGCCAGTTTCTTCGAGAAGTTCCCTTTTTGCCGATTCAAGTATGTCTTCGCCTTCAGGGCTACCACCTTCTGGTATTTCCCACGAATACTCCTCAATCGGGAATCTGTATTGACCCACCAGCCAGGTGTTACCTTCTTCGTCAACAGGTACAATACCAATGGCAATGTTCTTAAAATGAACACTACCATATATACCTTTACCGCCACTCGGATTCAGTACATTCTGATGCAGCACTTTTATCCAGTTGTTGTCGTATTTTACCTCCGTGTCAAGAACTGTCCAGGGATTTATATTTTCATTCATAAGCGCGAAAATATAACTTTTTGTGTTAGCTTAAAAATTACCTTTAAAAATCGTCTCCGGCTGTGGGTTTAATGTATCCGAAAAAACAATCAATATTTTTCAAGACAGACCTCATGGCAATTTGTTCATTTTTTTCTTCCAAATATACTTTTAATACTTTCAATACTTTTTTTGAATATAGAATAAGTACAATTTGTGCAATGCCGCCGGGTTTCCTGCGATTCAATTTCTGTTGAAAAGGAGGGATGATTTTCTGTTTTTTCCAAGCCATTTGTCTAGACAAGTAAGTGTCATGTTGACACTTTTTATAAGTCCGAAAACCAAAGGCGTTATTATAATATTTTCGCTCAGTTTAACCGATTTAAAACGTTTGCATAAAAATTTATTCAAATTTATTAGGGCACTATTTTTATATTTACTCTTAATATAATACTATTGTAATGTTTTTAATATTGCATTCATCCCTAACAGATTCAGTAAATTCTTTTTCGACCTAAACAGGAAATTTTTACCCTAAAATTCTCCTTCGGACGTATAAACTAAGAACGCGAACCTCTAGATTCGAATCGTAATATTATCACGTTTTTTTATTAACCTAATTTTATATTTTTTTTCATGAAACAATCCTACTCTGTTCCTATCAGGGCGAGAGCACTGATCATGCTGTTCTTCATTCTCGGGACTACCGCATTCGCTCAAAGAAAAATCACTGGAAAAGTTCTTGACGGTGAAGCACAAATGGGGCTTCCGGGCGTTACAGTTCTCCTCAAAGGTGGTACAAAAGGTACTTCGACTGATGCCAGTGGTAATTATTCGTTGGAAGTTCCTCAAAATGGTGGAACGCTTGTTTTCTCGTCTATTGGTTATGAAACCAAAGAAGAAGTTATCGGAAACCGCTCAGAAGTTAATGTCTCATTAGTTTCTGATACTAAAGCCCTTAATGAGGTGGTAGTAACCGGTTACGCTTCTCAACGTAAAAAAGACATTACGGGTGCTGTAACTGTTGTGGGTGCAAAAGAATTGACTGCTACCCCTACCGCCAGCGTAACCCAGATGTTACAAGGTAGAGCATCGGGTGTAACTGTTGGTAACGACAACTCACCGGGTGGTGGTACAATGGTTCGTATCCGTGGATTCGGTTCTGTTAACAACAACAGCCCTTTGTATGTAATTGATGGTGTGCCAACACAAGGTACGCTTAACCAGATTAACCCTAACGATATTGAGTCGATGCAGGTATTGAAAGATGCCTCTGCGGCTTCAATTTATGGTGCTCGTGCGTCTAACGGGGTTGTGATCATCACAACCAAAAAAGGTAAACCGGGTGAACCAAGCTTTTCGTTCGATTTTTACACAGGTACACAAAAACCTGGTAAAATGCTTGACCTGTTGAATACTAAAGAATTAGGTGAGTATCTATACCGTGCTGATCTTGGTGCAGGTAAAAGCCCATCGGTTACTTCTCCATCAGTTCAATACAAATTCGGCCCTAATGGTGAGCAAACTGTTGCTGACTATATTTATCCGAACGTTTACGGTACTTTGCCTGCCAATTATACTTATACTAATGATATCGCCGACCCTAACCTGGGTAAAACTGCCTTCAACATTACAAAAGCAAACAAAGAAGGTACTAACTGGCAGGATGTAATCTTCGATCCGGCTCCGATTTCAAACTTCCAGATTGGTGCTACAGGTGGTAGTGCAAATGCTAAGTATGCAATCTCTGCTAACTACTTCAAACAAGGTGGTATTCTAAGATATACTAAATATGATAGATATTCGGTAAGAGCTAACACTGAATTCAAAAAAGGAAGATTCACTTTGGGTGAGAACTTGACTGTATCTTATGATGAAAGACAAGGTATCACAAACAACGATGAGTCTAACCCTATTATGTTTGCTATTCGTGTTCACCCTATCATTCCGGTGTTTGACATCACAGGTGGCCCTGCAGAATTGGGTGGTACTAACAGCTCTCCTTACAATGGTTTTGCCGGTAGTAAAGGTGTTAACCTTGGTAACGCACCTAACCCATTGGCGAGATTGTATCGTGAAAAAGACAATATCACAAAAGGTACGCACATTTTCGGTAACGTATTTGCTGAGCTAGACATCATTCCTGGTTTGAAAGCCAGAACAAGTCTGGGTCTTGAGTACAACCAATCTAACAGATCGGAGTATTTCCACCGTGATATTGAAGCTGCTGAAGCAAGAGCTGCAAACAGCTTGAACGTTATCAATAACTACGACAGATCAGTAACCTGGTTCAACACACTGAACTATAACAAAGAAATTGGTGCTCATACGTTCAACGTTTTGGTTGGTACTGAGGCCGTTACTACTTATGGATTTGGTTTCCAGGCTAACAGAAGTGGTTTTGCATTTGATGATTTAGAGTATCGTTACCTTGATGCAGGTTCGGCTTCTGGTCTGAACAACTCAGGTGGTGGTGCTACTATCACTGCTTTGTTCTCGCAATTCGGTAAAGTAAACTATGCTTATAAAGATATTTATCTGGCCGATTTCACTCTTCGTCGTGATGGTTCTTCTCGTTTCTCATCTGCTAACAGATACGGTATCTTCCCTGCATTCTCGGTTGGGGTACGTCTGTCTGAATATGCATTCATGAAAGACCTGAAATTTGTGAACGACATGAAAGTGCGTTTAGGCTGGGGTAAAACCGGTAACCAGTTGATTCCGATCGTTTACAATGCCTATACCCAATATGCATCTGACCCTATCAGAAATGCTTACGATATTAACGGTACAGGTACTTCAATTGTGGGTGGTTTCGACCTTGTTCAGTTCGGTAACCCGAATGGTAAATGGGAAACAACTACTTCTACTAACATCGGTTTAGATGCGGTGTTGTTTAATAGCAAACTTGAGTTTGTATTAGACCTTTACAAACGTGTTACGTCAGACATGTTAACTCAGATTGCTATTCCTAGAACATCAGGTACTGGTACAATCCCTTACACTAATATTGGTGAGGTACAAAATAAAGGTTTTGATATCGGCTTAAACTACAGAGACAAAGCAGGTGATTTCCGCTACACTGTTGGTGTTAACTTTGGTCACTACAAAAATGAAGTGCTTAAGCTGAACAATGACCCGAACGCCACTTTATTTGGTTTCGCTACCCGTCTTCCTGCCATTTCTGCTACCAAAGCAGGTTTGCCAATTGCCAGCTACTATGGTTATATTGTTGATGGTGTAATTAAAGATGATGCTGAAGCTGCTGCTGCTCCTAAATTTGGTTCTTACACCAGAGCAGGAACATTCAAGTTCAGAGATATCAATGGTGACGGTGTAATTACAGCTGCCGACAGAACTATCATAGGAAATCCTCACCCTGATTTCACTTATGGTGTTAATGTTAACTTAGGTTATAAAAACTGGGATCTGACCTTGTTTGCACAAGGTGTTCAAGGTAATGAAATATTTAACTACGTTAGATACTGGACCGACTTTAACACTTTCCAAGGTAACAGATCAAAAGATATGTTGTATAACTCTTGGCAAAAATCAGGCGATGTGGCTAAACTTCCTCGCTTGAACTCAGGTGACGCAACCAGCCAACAGATATCATCTTACTTCATTGAAGATGGTTCATTCCTACGCTTGAAAAACGTACAGCTAACTTACAGCATACCAACCACTTGGATTAAGAAAATTGGTTTAGGCAGTGCCCAGGTATATGTACAAGGTCAGAATATGCTAACCTTTACCAAATACTCAGGTCTTGATCCAGACATTAACTTGAGAAGATCTGGAGAAGCTAACCAGGATATCCACATGGGTATCGATGAAGGAGCTTATCCTGTTGCAAAATCATACTTAGTAGGTCTGCGTTTAGGATTCTAATTACTATTAAAAACATTGACAAAAAAAGAATGAAAAAATCATTAATTATAGCACTATTAGTCGCAACAAACTTTGCCTGTTCAGACGAGTTTTTCGACATAAAACCGCAAGGCCGTGCCTCACAGGCGCAGCTTAAAACCAAGAACGGTGTTACTGCACTTTTGATTGGCGCTTACTCTTTGCTGGATGGTGTGGGTTCTGGTAATACAGGCCGTACTTCAACTGCATCTAACTATGTATTTGGTGGTGTTGCGTCAGATGATGCGGTTAAAGGTACTGATGCCGGTGACCAACCTGAGCAATCGTTTATTGAACAGTATAACTGGTTGTCTGATAACACTTATTTTCTTGGAAAATGGTGGGGTATGTATGATGGCGTAGCTCGTGCTAACGAAGTAATTCAAATCGTTGCAAGTCCTGAAATTAAGGATATGACCGACGCTGAAAAAACTCAGGTAATTGCTGAAGCACGTTTTTTAAGAGGCTACTATCACTTTGAGTGTAAGAAAATGTGGAACAAAGTTCCGTATATTGATGATAAAATCTATATTGCGGATGATCCTAGTTCTACCAAAATACCTAACACTGAAGACATCTGGCCTAAAATTGAAGGTGATTTCAATTTCGCAGCACAAACTCTTCCGGCTGTACAGTCTCAAAAAGGTAGAGCAACACAATGGGCTGCCAAAGCATTCTTAGCGAAGGCTTATGTGTTCCAGAAAAAATGGGCTCCTGCCAAAGTTTTGTTGGAGGATATATTGAAAAACTCTGGCAAAAAATTGATGACTAACTATCATGATAATTATAGAAATACCACTAACAATAATGCAGAGTCTATCTTTGAAGTGCAGTTTTCTATAAATGATGGTACCAACGGTGATAACGGTAACGCTGGTGATAACCTTAACTGGCCTTATGCATCAACAGGACCTGGTAGAGGATGTTGCGGTTTCTATCAACCGTCTCACAACCTGGTTAATGCTTTCAAAACTAATGCCGATGGTTTACCATTAATCGGTTCAGCTGCTGACGGTTCTGGCGATACTTACAATCAGGTTGATTTACCAAATGATCAGGGTATCGCAGCAGGTACTGCTTTCACGCTTGACAAATCAATTCCTGTTGATCCAAGATTAGACTGGACAGTTGGCCGCAGAGGTGTTAATTTCCTTGACTGGGGTGGAATGCCTGGTTCTACCTGGGTTCGTGACCAGACATATGCTGGGCCGTTCACTGGTAAAAAATGGATGTATTATCTGGCTGAAGAAAACAGTTCTACGCACTCAACCAACAAACGTAGTGTAAACAATAACTTCAGAGTAATTAAATTGTCATCTGTAATTCTATGGTTGGCAGAATGTGAAGTTGAATTGGGTAACCTGGATGCAGCTGAAGGATTGGTTAACCAGATTCGTAACCGTGCTAAAACCGGTTCGGTTCAGGATGCTTCTGTTACTTACAAAGTTGAGCCTTATACTACAGGAACCTTTACTTCTAAAGGAGCTGATTTTGCAAGAAATGCCGTTCGTATGGAAACTCGTTTAGAGTTCGCTATGGAAGGTCACCGTTTCTTCGACCTTGTACGTTGGGGTATTGCAGATAAAGTATTGAACAAATATGCTGCAGAAGAAGCAGTTTCAGGTAAAGAACCATCTGGAAGAACTTTCGTTAAACGTGGTTACATGGCTGGTAAAACATTTACCGCTCCAAAAAATAATTACTATCCGCTTCCTCAGGATGAAATCCTGAACAGCCAGAAAGACGGTAAGGCCGTTCTGGTTCAGAATCCAGGATATTAATTCATAGTTTTGTATCTTTTAAATAGCCAAAGCATTGCGCTTTGGCTATTTTTTTATTGTAATATTTATTAACTTTGGGTTAGACTACCCCTAAAATTAAATAAGTCAACCTTTAATCCATTATTGATGTTAATCCTCGCTATATCTGAGTGGACTTCTTTTTTTGGCCGTTTTCATCCACTGCTTGTTCATTTGCCTATAGGTTTTCTGATTATTGTTGGTGTTTTTGAGGTTTTGAAAATTTCAGGACGCCAGAGTTTCAGCCCGGATACCATCAGAGTTCTATTATTGATTTCAGCTCTTAGCGCTACGTTTGCCTGCATAGCAGGATACTTACTTTCACTGGAGGGCGGGTATCAGGAAGAAACACTCGAGGAACATAAAATGCAGGGAATTTGGCTGGCTGTTTTTTGCTGGATTGCCTGGTTATCAAAAATTCAATGGTTGAATGAGCGGGTGGGTGTCAGCAAGGTTATTTATGCGCCGTCGTTACTGTTTTCGTTGATACTGATGATAGCCGCGGGGCATCATGGCGGGAACTTAACACATGGTGAAACCTACCTGACCGACAATACTCCACAACCATTCAGAGCCTGGCTCGGAATGCCGGAAAAAACAGAGCGTAGCAAAGAAGGGCAGGAGGAAAAACCTATAATTAAGAATATCAACGAAGCGCTTGTCTATCAGGATATTATCCGTCCGATTTTCAAACAAAAATGTGAGTCGTGCCATAATGCTAATAAAATGAAAGGTGACTTACGAATAGATGAAATAGATCTGCTGAAAAAAGGAGGGAAGCATGGAGTTATTTTTGTGGCCAGCAATGTGGAAAAAAGCGAGTTTATTAAAAGAATATTGTTGCCGGAGTCGGATGATGATCACATGCCGCCTAAAGGCAAAGTACAGATAACGGAAGATGAACTTGCCCTGCTGAAATGGTGGATTGAACAGGGAGCAACTTTTGATAAGAGAGTGTCGCAAGTGCAAACCAATGAAAGCATCAAACCTGTTCTGGCCAAGTTGGGTAGCAACGCCGGCGGAGCTACACAAGCTACCGGAGTAGCACAGGATAAGTTTGAAGTAGAAGAAAAATTACTGAGCGAAGAAGTTGATAAAATAGATGAAGGAGTTTTGAACGACCTGAAAAAGTCTGGAGCGTTAATATTGCCTTTTGCTCAAAATAACAATTATATAGAAATAAGTTATATCAACAATTCGAAATTGACTGACAATGAGGCGGTTGTGATTGCGAAGGCTCAGGCACAAACACTCTGGCTCAGATTAAGTAATACACAAGTAACTGACAAAATACTGACCGAAGTAGCAAAACTTACTAAACTCACGAGGCTACATCTGGAGCAAACCAAAATCACTGACAATGGGCTGTATCAGCTCAACCCCTTGGTTAGTCTTGAATATTTAAATCTCACGGGGAACAAAATAACCGATTCGGGATTAAAAAATCTTAAAAGCCTTAAAAACTTAAAGAAGCTATACCTCTGGAAAACCGAAGTGACCCCAAAAGGTGCAGAAGAATTAAGAAAAAGCCTTCCAAACCTTAAGATTGAGTTAGGTATGAGTGAAGAGCAAATTGCTGAATTTCTGAAAGCAAAACCAAATGAAACAAGCGATGATGTATATAAGAAAAAATAAAGGTTGGAGTTAAACTCCAACCTTTCCATAATTCTGTTTTACAAAGTTTTCCCATTCATCAATCACCTTTCCTTTCAATACCCTCGGGAATTTATGCTGCCCGCCTTCTTTCCCTCTCAACTTCATCCATTCGTAGAATGCTTTGGTAGGTAACACTCTCAGGAAAACGTTTTTCAATGCATGGCCACGTTCTACGGCATAGTCATCGTTTAATTCGCAAAGTTTTTTATCGATTAGCTCACATAATACTTTTTCGTCGACTTTGTCGTCAGTTGCTACATACCATTGATGTGCAAAAAGTGGGTTATGCTTAAGACCAATAACTGTAAACTCGCGTACATCAATACCCAGGTCTTTAGATACCAGCTCAATGGCATTATTCATGTTATCTACAGACAGGTGCTCGCCACATAAACTCAGAAAATGCTTGGTACGACCGGTAATCTTTATTTCGGCTCTAGTTTTATTGGTAAATTTAACTGTATCGCCAATCAGATAACGCCAGGTACCAGCGCATGTTGAAATTAATAATGCGTAATCAATATCTTCTTCTACCTGATGCACCATCAATGTTTCGGGTTTTTCTACTAAGTTACCGTCTTCATCAAAATTATTTTCGTTGAAAGGAATGAACTCAAAGAAAATACCCTGGTTCAATACTAGTCTCAGGTTGCCATCCGGCCTGTCCTGAAAAGCCAGAAAACCCTCAGAAGCCATGTAGGTTTCTATATAAATAACAGGTTTACCGAATAGTTTTTCCAAACCTTGCTTGTAAGGCTCTAAAGAAACACCTCCCCAGGCAAAAACCGCAAGGTTTGGCCAGAGTTCATGAATGTTTTTCAGATTGTAGCGCTGAATGATTTTTTCGAGAAGAATAGTGTGCCAAGCCGGAACACCCGCCAGAAAACCAATATCCCAATACTTTGCGTTTTCTGTAATTTCTTCCAGTTTATTACTCCAGTTTCTTTCCGCGGCAATTTTTTGTCCGGGTTTATAGAAATTCTGAAACCAGAAAGGCAGGGTGCCCGTTGTGATACCGCTTAAATCTCCTTCATAGTGAGAGTCAACCTCATTCAATGCGGTGCTGCCACCTAACATTAAATAGCCTTTTTCGTAAATATTGGAGGGTAAGGTATTGTAATGACCCAACGCAATAATCTGATTGATACTGGTACGTTGGATCGCCTTAATCATTTCTTTGGTAACCGGAATCGCCTTCGAAGCCGCATCTGACGTACCGGAACTCAACGCAAAATATTTCACTTTGCCAGGCCAGCACACGTTTTTTTCTCCGTTACGAGCTCTGTGCCACCACTCAGCATATATTTTATTGTAGTCATAAATTGGAACAGTCTCCTGAAATTTCGTATAGAATTCTGTACCTTTTTCAAAAATGGAGGTACTCAGTATTTCTTCAAAGTTATATTTTTCTCCAAACTGTGTATACCGAGCCTTTGCTATTAACTTAGTGAAGGCTTTTTTCTGCCATTTCTGTGGTTTTACTTTCCTTATCTTCTGTATTGTACTCGTAAATTTTATGCTTCCTTTTAATAAGCTTCCTAAGACTGCCATATCGAATAAATAAGTTAGTAGTTGAAGTGCAAGCAGGTTTTTAAATCTCAACAACGAATGCTTCCATCGATTGAATATACCTGCGAAATCTTATTATTTCCTAATTAAAGTTTCCACTTTTTCAATGCTTTTATTTCCGGATACGCCGTTCTATCATATTGAACGGGAACAATGGCAACATAATTATTATCCATAGCCCAAATATCAGTATCCTGGCTTTCAGGTTCGCGATTCACAAAATCACCACCCATCCAGAAGTACGGTCTACCATATAAATCTGTACGGGCATCAAACTCTTCTCTCCAGTACCCATTGGTTTGCCGGCATATTTTTATCCCTTTAATAGCCGTATCAGACTTCGCCGGGAAATTAACATTCAAGGCAGTATGTGGAGGAATGCCATTTTTCAATGATTTCTCAACTATTTTTTTCAATAAACGCTTGGTATGACTGAAATCGGCATCATAACGAAAGTCATTAAGCGAGAAACCAATTGCCGGAATCCCCTCAATAGATGCCTCAACCGCCGCCGACATGGTGCCAGAATAAAGAACTGATACGGAGGCATTCATGCCATGATTAATACCACTCACAACAAGGTCAATCTTTCTCCCCTTCAAAAAATGGTGTTTGGCCAGTTTTACGCAGTCAGCAGGAGTGCCTGAGCATTCGTAGGCTTCAACACCTTCAAAAATTTTCGACTTTTTTATGTGTATGGTACTATCAACGGTTATGGCATGCCCCATGCCTGAATTCGGGCTGTCTGGTGCAACAACGAATACATCCCCGATTTTTTTCACTATATCTATTAAAACAGAAATACCTTTTGAGGTAATGCCGTCGTCGTTGGTAACTAAAATAAGTGGTTTCATATAGCTTTATTAATGTCGTACTCACCTGTGCGTAAACGCATGATTCGTAAGATCTCAATTTTTATGCAAATTAACAAAATGTTAGGTATGCAGAGTTTATATTTGCAAAGAAAATTCTCTGATACATGAAGTTGACTTACAGATTTGCTACCACTGAAGACATTGCCCTGATTCGTGAAATTGCTAAAAAAACCTGGTTTGAAACATACGTGCCTATTCTGGGAAAACAACAGCCACAATATATGTTCGATCTGATATACAGCCCGGAGGGGCTGGAAGAACAACTGGCTGCAGGGCAGGTATTTGTTTTACAGTTTTTGACTGATGATACACATAAAGAGGTTCCCGTAGCATTTGCTTCTTATTCAGCGAAAGAGGAAACTGAAAAAGTATATAAACTGAATAAGATTTATCTGAATCCTGATTTTCAGGGTGCGGGTTTAGGAAAGAAACTATTGGCCGAGGTTGAAAAAGAAGTAAAAGAAATAGGAGGTGAGTGGCTCGACCTGAACGTGAACCGATATAATAAGGCCCGGTTTTTCTATGAGAAAATGGGCTTTGAAATAATTGCAGAAGAGGATATTCCTATAGGAGAATACTTTATGAACGACTATGTTATGCGCAAAAAGTTATAGCCGAACTTTTTTTACGCAGGCATCAATCAATTTCTCCAGTCTTGATGTTTGTGTGGCTGCTTGCTTGGCACTTGTTATCCAGCGGGTCATTATCTTTCTGTAATAGGGTGGTTGCTGCTGAAAGAAATCCCAGGCGGTGGAGTTCTTCTGAAAAGCAGCTTCGATTTCCGGTGTGAATACTGCTTCTGCCTCCTGCTCATAAGCATAGACTTTCGACTTATGGTCTTTTCGCTTTTCATAGGCCTTTAGTCCGGCCTGCTTTACCAATCCTTTCGGAATCATTTCTTCCATTTTGTTGATATTCACTGCACTCCATATACTGGTTGGCTTGCGTGGTGTGAACCGGATACAGTAACTTTCATGATCAATTGAACGCCGGACACCATCAATCCACCCGAAACAAAGCGCCTGGTCTACAGATTCTGACCATGTAAGACTCGGTTTGCCTGAGTCTACCTTGTAGTAGCCCACCATTAATTCTTTTTCGGTCTCGTGGTTTTCTTCCAGCCATTTGCGGAAATCATGCTGGTGCGCGAAGAACTTTGCTGTCATTACTGTCTGTGGTTCAAATGCAACCCAAAGATAAAAAAACAGCCCCGGATCAGGACAGAATTCCAAAATAAAATTCATTCCTGATCCGGGGCAATATCTACAGGTACGCAGATTACAATCCGAGTTCTTCTACTATGTGTAAGTTTTTGGTGTTTTTCCGGGTTCTTAATGCTATTTCCGGCTTATACCCATCAGTAGTTTTGGCATAGTAGCCGGTACCGTCATATATACGTTTTCTCGGGTTTTCTTTGCAGGCAACTGAGCAGGTACCTTCCATTTCTACACCGCATTTTTCACAGATAGGTACGTGTTCATTACAATCGGGGTTGGCGCAATTCACCATTCTGTCACAATCAGTGCCGCACACATGGCATTTAGAAATTACAACCGGATTCACCTTGTTTACATCAGTAGTGAGGCGGTTATCGAATACATAGCATTTACCGTCGAAGTCTTCGCCGCCTTCTTCCAGACCATATTTGATAATACCACCATGCAGCTGATACACATCATTAAAGCCCTGAGAAAGCAGATAAGCGCTGGCCTTTTCACATTTAATGCCACCAGTACAATAAGTGATCACTTTTTTATCTTTCAGATGCTCAATTTCATGGATATGATCCGGTAGCTCTCTAAGGTTCTCCATGTCGAAAGTAATGGCCCCTTTAAATTTACCAACCGAGTGCTCATAATTTGAGCGCATATCAACCAAAACAACATCCGGATTGCTCTTTAAAATCTCTTTGAACTCATCAGGTTCTAAATGCTTGCCCGTGCGTTCAAGTGGATTTACGGGCAATTCTGAATGCACAATTTCTTTTTTGATTCTCACATAGAGTTTCGTGAAAGCATGCGTTTCATGGTTTTCTACTTTAAAATCTACTCTTGAAAACCGTGGGTCTGTCTTTATCCAGCTCATGTATTTTTTGCAATCTTCCACTAAGCCGGAAACCGTACCGTTGAGTCCCTCTGGTGCAATGATGATTCTGCCCAGTATGTTGTTGTCGATACAGAATTGATGGTGAATGTCACGATACTCAACTATGCTTTCAATAGGAGCGTATATGTAATAGAGCAAAACTGAATATTTACCCTTTTGCGGCTGAGGAGCCGTGCCGATTTGTTTAGTTGTTTCTTCTGTGTTCATAATTAAATTCAATATTTCAAGGCGCAGACTTGATTTGAATGATGCAAAATTACAAAAGTTATTTTTGTTGTTCTATGATTTTAGTCATTTTAGCATTTATTTTGAAAAATTATCAGAACTATAAATATTGTATAATGCACATTGCGATTACGGGGAATATAGGAGCGGGGAAAACTACTTTAGCAACGAAACTGGCAGAACACTATGGATGGGATGTACTATTTGAGGCCGTTGAGGGCAATCCATATCTGCCACCTTTTTATGAAGACATGGAAAAGTGGTCGTTTCATTTACAGATTTATTTTCTGAACAGCCGCTTTGAACAAGTGCTGAAAATAAAGAAACTGACGGAAGACAGAACTATAATTCAGGATCGCTCCATATATGAAGATGCTTACATTTTTGCTCGCAATTTATATGAATCGGGCAAGTTTAACGAAACTGACTACCAAACTTACCGTGGTTTGTTTAATACCATAACTCAGGCGATATCTCACCCGGACCTTATGATTTATCTGCGTGCTGACCTACCCAAACTGCAAAGGCAGATTCTTAAACGTAACCGTGATTTTGAGAGGAATATCGACCCGGAATACTTAAAAAGTCTGAATAATCTGTATGAAGATTTTGTAAATCTTTATACACATGGTAAACTGCTTACTATAGACGTAAACAATCTTGATTTTGCCGAAAATGAGTCGGATTTAAAGGGGATAATTGATTTAATAGATAAGAACATCAATTTAGGTACTCAGCTGGAAATCAACCATTTATGATGAAATACGCGCGAATTAGACAGAAGTTGAAGCAGCTTTTTTGCTAATTTTTGTGTTTATATACGTTTTTAGCTTGTCCAGATATACGTCATAAATGTCGCTGTCAAACAACCGGGCGTCGTTTGTTGCTTTATATAGGAAATACACCCCAAACAGAAGCAATATAAAATCGGGCATCCAGACACCCAATATTACATACCAAATGCCTTCTTTGGCATATTTATCTCCCAATTGCATTAAAACATACATCAGTATAAAGAAAGTAATAGATATTAACACCGGCATACCAAAACCACCTTTTTTGATAATAGATCCGAGTGAAGAACCTATCAGAAACATAACAAAACAAGCGAAAGCCATCGTGAACTTGTGCCAAAATTCTACATCTGCCCGATACACATCTTTCATTTTGCTCTTTTGTATATCAAGATTCGTCTTGTAATGATCCTGAATACTTTTTGCCTGATTAAAAGCCGTTTCGAATATTTCAAGTACTTTCGATTCTTCGTTCTGTGGTTTTATTTTTTCATTCACCCATTTACCCGGTAGAATCGTCTTTTTGTTGGCCGTGTCCTTTAGAACTCTCTTCAAGTGATGATTATAATATTGGTCCATTGAAGCTATTTGCACCCTTTTTGCTGTTGCAATTTCTTTATGGATGGAGTCCACCTGTTGCGAAAGCTCAAATACATTCTTCATGTATTCGTGGTACTTAAACTGAGACTCGTCTGTTCTTTTCATACCGAATGATTCCAACGGAAACACCAGACGGTTTTGCTTGAAAGAGTTCTTAACAAATTGCGTTTCATTCGGAGCACCTCCCTGGTTATTTTTGTAGTCCATGTAATTGATTCCGTTGAACAACTCAAATACGAGATAGTTGTTATCTAACATGGTATACATTTTACCTGAATCGGCGATGGTCACGTTCATGTTTCCTTCGTTGGTGGTATGATTGTAGATGGTTACACCTTTTAAGGTCTTTCCATCCGGAAATTTCTCCTGAACTTTGATTTTATAACCGGGCAATTCACCATAGAAAATCCCTTCCTTAATATTGAGTGTAACCTTTGTTGTTTTAACATCATATAAAAGGCTATAACCCTTCAGATTAGCCCAGGGAGCTACCGTATTATTGAACCAGAATGAAAATATGCTTATGCCAAATGCAAAAATCAGTGTAGGTAGTAATACCCTGGCGATTGGAATGCCCGAGGCCTTTATGGCTGTGAGCTCCGAGTGTTCGCCGAGGTTTCCGAAGCACATCAAAGAGGCCAGGAGTGTGGCCAATGGCAACGAAATCGGAACGGTTATTAAGGAGAAATAAATAAAAAGCTTAAGAAAAACATCGTACCCCAGATCTTTACCCACAAAGTCGTTGAAGTAAAGCATCAGAAAACGCATTAAAAAAATAAAAACTACCACGCAGGTAGTTAATATGAATGGTCCGATAAAAGACTTTATAACTAACGAATCAACTTTCTTCATTGAGGAAATAAACAATTACCGACACAAAATTCTGAAATGAATTTTGTTTGTACAAGCCGGTTAAGCATATTTAACAAATTATCCACCAACAATCTCACGTAGTTTGTCTATCATACCATCCCACATATCTGTCAGTTCTTCCTCATCTGTGTTATCAGAGTTGTCGGTTACTTTAAAGAAAGTGGCGTTGGTTAATTCACTTTGCTCCAGTTTAAACTCTACATAGTTTCCTCGTTGTTCTTCATTCAGAAAATCAAACTTGGTGGCTTTGTTCATTCTTTGAGAGCTGAGCCGTGCCGGATGGCTTTCGTTATCCCACACAAAATCAAAATTCCCGTCATTAACATATTTAACTTTTGACGCAAACCATTGCTGCAAACCTGATGGGGTGCTGATGTATTGAAATAAGACCTTTGGTGAAGCCTTAAATTCATACTCCCGAGTAAACTTAAATTTTCCCATATCAAAAAGTTTGTTGGTTAATCATTCATGCTTAATACCTATCAGCACGGATGAATCATTATTTCAAGAATATATATAATTTTTTCTTAAAATTCAGATTGGTGAATTTTATTTTTTGCAATGTATGAAAACTTTCCCTAATTTTGCAACATAATATTAAACACTAAGGCTCGTCAGAGCATTTTTTTTGATATTTGTTATTTGGCGGGGTAGCTCAGATGGTTAGAGCGTAGGATTCATAACCCTAAGGTCGGCAGTTCGATCCTGCTCCCCGCTACTTTATATAATGAGGCAGTTACGCATCAAAACCGTAACTGCCTTTTTTTTGTTCAGGTACAACAGACAGTAGAAAATATTTGCTTTGAATTCGTAGTGCAACAATGTTTTAGTGATGGTTTTGACCACCTGCAGGCTCTTAAACCGGAGCTTTATGTTCTCGTAAATGATTGTATTGCAGGCATCTACATGCTACTCACTAATTTTTGCCCTTAAATACTCAACGGTTAAAAATAGTCAATATTTCCCTTATTTATTCCAAACATCGAAAATCTGCGCTCCTTAAACATTATTATATGCAAATTTGTATCGTTAAAAACGACGATCTACCGGTTTAATAAGTCGACTCTCGTTTTTTCGTCTATCTTTTTAAATTGTTATATCTTTGTGTACCGTTAAGTTAAACAAATTGAACCTTATACTGTTTTGAACAGTAAGAATAAAGCCTTTAATATTGAACTATTTGCTATTATGAACAAGAAAAAGAGTTTTCATCGTATGCTACTAGGGTTAACAGGAATAGCCCTATTGAGCACAAGCTGTGTAAAAGTTGATTTTGAAAAAGAACCAGATCAATCTTCTGCCACATTGTTTCCGAATGGGGTAACTATCCCGACTGACTTCAAATGGTCGTCTGTTAAGACGATAGATTTTCGGGTAGCTGTTGATGACAAGTTTAACGGACAGTATTTTTACCGCGTTGAATTGTACGATAACGATCCGATGCTAGGTACAGATGCTAATCTGCTGAGTGCAGGCCAGGCTAAACTGGGACAGGATTTTGTTGGAACAATCGTAGTGCCTACTGCATTACAGTATGTATATCTTAAACAGACTTCGCCTGTTGGAACCCCATCTGTTACAATGGTAGAGGTAGGAAATGCTACTTCAATATCTGTTTCTAAAACAACTTCGGGTGCTATGCGTGAAGCGGCGGGCTCGTCGATGACTGGTACATCGAGTGTTAATACAGCTACTGCTGTGGTTGTGCCGGGTGATGCCATCCAGATTACCGGAAACGGAACTGTTACTGTAGAGTCTAACAAATCTTATGTTGTTAAATCAGGAATAACTTTTACCGGACAAATCAACGCAAATAATGGTACAAGCGGTGCCAAAATTTATATTGAGGGAACGTGGAGAAACCAGAATTATACCTTCCAACTGGGTAATAACAATGCGTTGTACACAACAGCTACGGGAACAATCGATATGACTAACGTAGTTCAGAATACGGCAGGGGCTTTTTCAAACTATGGTACTGCGTTGTTATCTGATTTGAATACGTCAAACGAAACCTTATATTCCAACTATGGTACATTGACTGTAAAACAAGCTACATTCAGCAACGGAAGTTTTACCAACTTTGGTACTGCTACATTTCAGACTTTGACCAGTACAACCGGATCAACCAAGATTCGGAACGAAGGAAGCCTGGATATTAAAACGGTTTCACTTACAAATGCAACATTAGAGGCGGTTTGTCATACTACAATTGAAAATCTGAATACCAATAATGCAATTATTAATGTAGGAGAAAAGGCTTTGTTAAGTGTGAAGAAATTAGAATCAGGCGGAACACGCTTTAACCTAGCATCTTCAGCTATACTGGATGCATGGAATTGGGCTAAGTTCAATAGCAATAGAAACTATATGACTGGAAGTGGAACAAGCAAAGCCTTGGCCCGCTTGAAGAAAGTAGATGTAGAAAACCAATGGCAAGCAATCACTTATTCGGGTAATTTGGAAATTGCCAGTTCAGAGCATACAGCTAATGGACAATGGAGTACATTTTATATCCTGAACAGCCCTGCTACTTTAGTACCTTACGACAAATCGACAGTTGTGATTGCCGCTACCGCATGTAATGCAGGTGGAAATAATAACAGCAATTCTGGTACTCCTCCAGTCAATCAACCTGTGACTGAAGTTAATTTGGGAACATATTCTTACGCATTCGAAGACAACTGGCCTGATACCGGTGATTATGACATGAACGACTTTGTTGTGGATATGAATATTACCAAGTTCCAGAATTCATCAAATAAGATTACTAAGATTGCATTAAAAGGGAAACTACGCTCGGTTGGTGCTTCAAAGAGAATGGGTGCAGCGGTACAGTTGGATGGAGTACCTACAGGAAATGTGAAATCAGTTACTTATTCACGTGCAGATTTCGTGGGGTCTGGTTTAAAGCTGGGATCTAACGGTGTAGAATCAGGACAAACCTATGCAGTAGCGTCTATTGTTGACGATGCGCATAAAGCCTTCGGTGTCGCTGACACGCGATTTATATCAACACAAAGCGGTGGAGGTTATAACCCGGTAGATGTGGTGATTACTATAGAGTTTAATACACCACTGGATAATTTCACTTATCAAAGCTTAAATGTATTTATCGTTAATTCGAGCCAGAATGCTACTGTTAGAAACGAAGTGCACATGGTAGGATATGCGGCTACAGATAAGATAGACAGAAGTTTGATTGACAGAGTGAAAGGAAGCAAATTATCACCAGCTGACGCGTTCAAGTCGATTCATAGTGAACCTTGGGGATTGTGTGTTCCTGTCTCTTTAGTATATCCACTGGAAGCGAAGAACATTAAAGATATGTATCCGAAGTTTGAAAGCTGGGCAGTAAGTGGAGGTACTCAAAATCCAAACTGGTACCTTGAAAGAAAATAAATAGTACTACTCTATTAGTGCAGGGCTCTTCTCCTTTTATATTTGGGGAAGAGCCTCTGCATTTTCAGACCTGCCGGTTTAAAGAATTGCTTACGGAAAAAACATAACCTTCGGAACTCACGATTTCTGCAAAAATATCGTTTAGCTAGAAAGGCAGATGCACAGAAATAATAACTTTGAAAAAATCTATTATGAAAGCAAGTATTTCAGTATTAACATTGGGAGTTGCAGACCTTGAAAAATCAGTTGCGTTTTATCGGGATGGTTTGAAATTATCAACTGAAGGAATTATCGGGACGGAATTTGAATATGGCGCTGTCGCTTTCTTCGATCTTCAAAGCGGATTAAAGTTAGCGCTTTGGCCCAGAACAAGTATTTCTAAAGACACTGGTATTCAGGAGCAAAGTCCGTCTGCCCTTGAATTTACTATCGGCCATAATGTTGAAAGTAAAGAGCAGGTAGATGAAGTGATGGAACTTGCTGAAAAAGCAGGAGCCACCATTATTAAACCGGCCGAAGATACGTTTTGGGGTGGCTATTCAGGTTATTTCCAGGACCCGGACGGGCACTTATGGGAAGTAGTTTTTAATCCTGCTTTTCAATAAGAATAAGCCCCCGATTGTAATCTCGTGAAAATCGGTAAAACAATATCTTCAGGAGTTATTTATCCGATTTGCTTGCTTTCATGGTGCAAACCGTAAAAATCAGAAATTTTGAAGTTTTCTTCTCTCCAGGCTCGAATTCATCTATCTAAAAAACACTAAGCCCTCATTTTAACAGATAAAAACGGCCTCCCAAATGGATCGCTGCACCTTTCAATCATCTTCTTTTTTCAGAATTACGATATCAGCCGCTCTGAAATGATTCTTTACGAACTATTCAAACAAACTCGTCATTCATCCCAATAATATACTTAAAACGAAACGAAACCTTCGTGAGAAGCGAAAATCAAAATCGGTGTCAGATAAAAAAAAGCAAATCACGCGCCATGTATGATTTTGTCTCTGTGCATTTGTCCCCATTTATTCATGGACTCCAGCACGTCCTTTAAGGTTTCACTGTAGGGTGTCAGAGAATATTCAACCGTGATGGGCTTGGTATTGCAGACTGTCCGGCTCACCAGTCCATCCATTTCCATTTCCTGCAATTCTTTTGATAAAATTCTGGGAGAAATGTCAGCCTCTCTTGATAATTCTCTGAACCTTCTTTTTCCGGTCATCAGAATAGTCAATAAAACCATTTTCCATTTTCCGCCTACTACATCCAATGTATCTCTGATCGCCAATCTACTTTTTTTACACGCTTCTTCTGTATGTGAAATAATATTTTCCATGATGGTATCCTTTTTGTAACCGATATTCTTTTTGTAACAGGTATCAAAGGTAAACTATTTGTTCAAGAAATTTGTATTTCAATTACAAAAAATAAAAACGATGACAAAAAGAATAAACAAAATCTCGGGGTGGGCACTCACCATTTTATTAGGGCTATTATTTGCATTTAGTGCGTTCCTTAAACTTACTTATAATGATATGGCTGTTGCTCAGGGTTCATCAATGGGTTTCGACCCACAAACGTACTGGTTCATTGGGGTAATAGAACTGGTGGCATTGGTTCTGTACCTTATTCCAAAAACCGGATTGGTGGGATCATTACTATTGATTGCCTACATGGGTGGAGCGATAGCTTCACACTTGCAGCATAATCAGCCTGTTATCATAGCAGTGGTAGTGCAGGTATTGGTGTGGGTATCACTTGCTTTGAGATATCCTACATTTCTGCAACAGCTTTTTCCTGCTGCGCAGAAAATAGTTAAACAACAGTAAACAGTAAAACAATGGAAACAAGATTCATAAAATATGTAAGCACGCCTCAGGCACATCAGGGTTTTCTTGGTGAAGGCCACGTGGCCAAAGCAGTAGTCGACGGTCAGGACTTTAGCCGCACCGATCCGTTCATGATTTTGATGGACGATCAACTGAACCTTCCCGGTGGTAAACCGGTGGGTGGTGCGCATCCGCATGCGGGTTTTGAAACCGTAACGCTTGTATTGCAGGGTGACGGAAAAGACTGGCACACTGGCAGCATGGAATTAATGACAGCAGGCAAGGGAATTATACACACGGAAGAAATTGCTGGCAAAACCAGCCTGCACATTTTGCAGATGTGGTTAGTGCTACCGCCTGACAAAAGATGGGCGCCACCATTCTGGCAGCAAATATTGTTAGAGGATGTTCCGACATTGCAGACAAGCGATACGGAAGTAAGAGTATATAGCGGAACTAGCAACGGGCTAGCTGCGCCTTTCAGAAATTATACGCCTTTCACACTGGTGGATTTTAAATTGGCCAATAATGCTGAGGTGAAACAGGAAGTACCTGTTAACTATAATGGATTCATATATGTGTTGGAAGGAGAAGTATGGTCCGGGTTAACCCGCATTGCCAAAGGGCAGTCAGGTTGGTTGAATACGGCAGGTAAACAAAGCGAAAACGAAATTACCTTTAAGGCAGGCGACGAGGGCAGCCGGTTTATATTTTATGCAGCCGCCCCCCACAATGCCAAAGTAGTAAGTTACGGTCCATTTATTGGCGATACTAATAAAGACATCATCAGACTGTATCAGGAGTACCAGTCCGGTCAAATGCCTCACCTGAGCAATCTGCCTGAAAGTAGTAGGATTAAGCATCAGAAACAATATGTTTAGGATGAAAGAAGTTCATTAATAATAATTTAGCAGTTAATAAACGTGTGGAATGTATTTTGCTCTGAAAGATTACTAGAAGGAAACAAGACATTATCCACACGTTTTTTTTGTATACATACCATTTAATAACGACCCAATACAATATTCGCTTTTAAATTTGCCCTGAACAGTGTTCTGATAAATTAATTCTCAATGCATATGCTTGTCAATTGCAATCTGAGCTATTTTTATTCTTCATTGCGCATTTTGGTGCGTTTGTTTTCTCTTCACAAAAACTATCGCATATCCACAACCACAATACTATAATACGAATAAAAAACAGTGAATTGGCAATTTTAGAGGTTAGTGTAAGTAAAAATTCATTGACACCTTATGTACTTACGATTCTGTTCTTCGGCTTCTACGTCCGGAAAAATCACTTGCTTCTAAAAAATATGATTATTTATTTAAAAAATTCATAGAAACCCGATATATTCAAAGTCAATTTTGCCCGTGGCAATACTGAATAGGGTAGTTCCGGATAAAAAAAACTCGAAGTGTTAGAAATAACATATATAGTAGGCCGTTATCTTAACGATATCCGCACAGCTCATCAGAAAAATGATTGAACCCCTGAACTTTACATCGATATAAATACTTAAAGTAAAATGTTTTCAAAAGATTATATCCACTATTTAATAGAAAGAGGAAATGATGAACAAACGCAATTATTAAATACTGACAGAAAATTACCTGCTGTTTTTTTTGATACGCTTTGTGCATTTCTGAACACTAGTGGTGGAGAAGTATTGATGGCCTATTCTTTCGACAAGGGTGTGATTGGTCTAACTGAGACTGAGTTGGGCATACTGGAAAAAAGTATCAATGACGGTATAAACGATGTTGATAAGATACATCCGAAACCAAGAATCGTTATCAAAACTATATTGTATGGCAACGAGAAAATACTTTATGTTAAGGTACCGAATAGTTATTCGGTGCATACTATAGCAGGACAAGAGGTTTTTGAAAGACGAGGCCCAAAAAATATTTATATAGATAGCCTTTCTGATCAGATAAGAATACAGGAAAGGAAAAGATTTTATTACCCGGATAATAAAATTATAAAATATGTTGATGCCAGTCACTTTAATATGGATGTGTATAAAAAAGCAATGAACTTTCTTGTTCAGACTCGGCCGTCACATCCCTGGCTTAATATGGACTTCGAGCAGGTGACGAAAAGTTCTGGACTGTGGCGAATGGATCTGGAAACCAGAGAAAGCGGGTATACCGTTGCAGCCGTTCTGCTTTTAGGTAAGGATGAGGTTATCAGAGGGATTTTTCCCAGTTTCAGAATTGATGCTATTCGCGAAAAGGACGGTTTTGAAGGGTATTACGATAGAGAAACATTTACAACCAACCTGATAGATACGTACTATCAGTTGATGGATTTTGTCAGGAAACACCTGCCTGACTTCTTCGTAATGAACAATGCCACCCGGGTTGGTATACGAGACCTGATGTATCGTGAGGTTTTTATTAATTTTCTGACACATCAGGATTACAGCTCCGGGCTACCTGCCAAGTTTGCCATTACTAATACAGACGGCACATTCACTGCCAACAGCAACCGGATGAGCCTGAATAAAAACATTGATCCGAATGATTATCAGCCTATGCCGAAGAATCCTATCATCGGACGATTCCTTCGGGAACTAGGCCTGGCTGAAGAATTAGGCTTCGGATTAAAAAAGATTGCGGCATTTGTGAACCAGTTTTCTTCCGAAAGACCGCAATTCCATGATGGGACTACTTTTTTGACTTCCATTCCGCCTTTAACGAAAAAAGCCGTACCCGAAACAGAATGGCAGGAAAGAAAAGAGAGAGAAACGGGCGAATTCTCGACTAAAACAGCTACTTCAGTAACTTCTGCGCCGCCGTCATCTGCGGGTATAACAGAAAAAGAAAAACCGTTGAGCAATGGAGTTCTTCACATTTTTGATGAAATCAGTGAGCCGAAGAAAGAAAGGTTATATGATATTATCATGCTTTTGTTTCAGACGAAGCACAGTAATACACATGTTTTGACCAAACAATTGGGAGTTTCGCGGGAAACTATTGCGAGAGAAATGAAAATTCTTCGCGAACTGCGGCTTATTGAATTTAAAGGTGCCTTGAAAAACGGCTATTACTTATTGACTGAACGAGGAATCGAAATTGCTAAAATACTATCAGAACACCGCTTTACTTCAAAATAAACTATCTTTAGCTTTTTGGAGCGAGGGTTGCTCAACATCATCATTTACGAGAAGATTATCAAAGAGTTCGGTGTTTTCGTTCAATATCTCATTGAAGAAGGTTACTTTTCTGAGCAAAGGCCATTTTTCAGGATTCAGGTTCAGCAAATATTTCACTGCCAGTCTTTGCTGATTTATCTTACCATTACTGTTGTCTTTGTATCTGCTTACGGTCAGGCATTCGTGCTGACGTTTTCTTCCACGGTTAGATTTCTTATCTGCTATCGAATCATGGAATTCTCGGTGCGCTAGTTTATCCAGATCAACCACTTTTATTATCTCAAAATCGGCAAAATAGTCTTCAGCTGTTTTTTCAAGCAAATCAAGATTTTTGCTTACAGTGCTGATTGTCTTGGTATTTAAGTGTAATCTGTAAAGGGCCATCTGAGGTGTATTGTCTTTCACCTCAAATCCTTTCTTATAGCTGTTATAAATTTTTTCAATTTCAAACCCACCGATAATTGAGAACTCGGGTTTCTTCAGATTCATCAGATACACATTTACGAAATGTTCCAGCGATAACACGCCATCAGGCCAGTTTTGCTTAGATAAATATCCGATTGCGGCATCTTCCAGAATGAAATCAGCGCCTGAATTGATCAGTATATAATGAAATATGTATTTAAAATCTTCCAGTCTTTCATGAAACATCGGAATTTTTATCACATTGCCTTGCAAAAGATAGTTCAGCAAATGCCATTTAAACTCACCTTTGTTGATCATGGTATGCAGGTTTTTGGCCGAACCCGCTATCAATGTTAAGTCGATATCCACCCGGTGCTCTTTCAAAAAACCACCCACCGGCACTATGTACCCATTCTTAAGCGCATTATACAAAGATTCCTGATTGCCAATGCTTAGTTGGTCAATGTTGTTGATGAATAAAAAGCCCTGATTGGCCTGCTCCAGTTTACCTAATTTTTCTTTCCCCTGATTGGTGACATAACGATTATTGACAATGCGCTTATAATGCCCAAACGCTTCGGACTCAAAATCTTCATTGCTGATAAGCGAACAATCTAGCTCTATCAGGGGTACTTCGTAAGGCAGATTTTTAAATAAATAAATGAAAGTGACCAAATCTTTAATTTCGGCACCCGACTTGCCATAAATCAATAAGCTGTTGCCACCGGCTATTGCCTGGCTGGTTTCTTCAAAAAATGTCTTTGTTTTTTGGCTGTTTCCTAAAAACGACTTCTCGAATTGAGGTATACGTTTTAAAATTTCTTCGTCGTGAATCTCTACATCTTTGAAGAACAATGATCTGAAAATCTCGCGTTCCTGAAGAAAAATCTCTCGTTCCGACTTCAGAAATTTAAATAAATAATGGTTGGCCTCATTGCTTTTAATGATTGGTTCACCTGAGCCCTCAGATCTGGCCATCTCAACCTCATCATTCAGCTTATGAATTTTATCTTCCAGCTTTCTTTTAATCAGATTATTCCGTTTCAATGATTGCTCAATTCTGAACAAAATTGCTCTGAATGCAGAAAACTGGCTTTTAGAATCTATTTGATAACGTTCCAGTACATCAAACAGACCGCCTTTCTGGTATATTTCAAAAATATCTTCATAACTATCTCTAGGAGAGATAATCATAATGGTTGGTATTTCAGGGAAGTTTCTGTGCAATCCCCAGGCAAATTCAATACTTTGCTTGGTTGACGAGAAGAAATGTTCGTCTATGATAATAGCATCAAAGGAATATTTCGGATTATCCAGTAAATCGAAAATAACAGCGTGGTCAAGCTCGAGGTGTGTCGAGTGACTTTTCTTTAGCCAGGTAACGAAATCGGTTCGTTCATGGAAGAATTTTCCTGTTAATAATAATTGCATTTAGGATAAGCACGAAATAGGGTTTGTTGAATCAGAACTCTATAAGTGATTGATTATGAAATATTTACGATTGGCTTGATGAAGTACAATAATTACTTTAAGCGGCTATTGAGAAGGTATCGTTTAAATGTTTCATGTCTATCACTTATGTAAATGTAGACAAAACCCTCGCGTAAAGCAAGTTTTTATTGTGTCAATTTGGACGTGACACAATAAAGTCACAATAAAAATGGCAGAAAAATCAGGAAATAACTTATAATAAGGAGAAAAAAGGCTTCATGAACTGCTATATACTATACTTATAATCAAGCAGTTATATTTCTCATTACAATAAATACCAGCTGAATAAGCTTTTTATTACTGAAATGAGAGAAAATAATATTGACGAAATTCGTTTCTACGGTCAAATAAAAATCAATAATTATCAGGTTGAATTCCTCATATTAAGATTGAAAATTGAGTATACCCTGAAGCCTGCTGAGAATGAGTGAGTATTCGTCTAAAATATATAGTTTTACTAATGCATGCTCCAATGGACCTCAATTTCCATCATATCGCAAAATATGTTTGCCAGCAGAAAAGTGCACCATTTTATAAAATGTTGTTGTGAATAATCCCCTCCAAATAAACTATTCCTGATTTTTGCGTAAGTTTTTCCGCATAAATGATCTGAATTATGCTGGTTATCAGTAGTTTATATACTTATTGGTAGCTGTGGTAAAGATCGAAACTCAACTGGTGGGATAAGTTCTTTTCGAAAAAATGTAAGGGGTAACCGTTGTTATCCTGAATGGTAAATTCCCGGTATGCGCCATTATCAGTGTCTGCAATAGGTTTTAGAACATGTGCTTGAAGCTTAATTGTCTCCCATAGCTTATCAATTTCGGATACTTCAAAACTCAGATTTTGGGTGTTATGGGCTGAATGCTCTTTGGCAGTTGAAAAAATGAGCCTGACAGACTCCAATGAAAGTACTAATTGTGTGGAAGATAGAGTTTCACTGTGGATACTTAAAATAGAAGAATAAAAACGTTGTGTCTCAAGCAGGTTTGAGGTGTATAGCTGTATTATAATATTTCTCAGCCAGTGATTTCCCATTATTGCTGTATCTGTTTACTCAAAAGTCTGGATACCAATGCATTACATACTGTAAATGTATCAATTAAGTGCCTCAGACACAAATACTTATAGTGTCAATAAGTGTGTGACACTATAAATTCAGTATAGAACAGTCTATGACATAATAAATTTCCGTTCAGTACAATAAAAAATGCGGCAATCTTAGAAGATGCCGCATTTCTATTTGATTCATTGCTTGCTTATCTATTCGAATGGAGTCCTACAGAATTACCCTCTGAATCGATAAAGAATGCCATGTAGCCTGTTTCATCATCAATATGAGTTTTGGGCATGGTTATTTGTCCACCCGCGGCTTCGATTCTATCCAGTACCAGTTGCAAGTCAGGATTAGCATTCAGGTAAAGAACAGCCCCTGTAGTGCCTGGCACGTGGCTTCCACTTTTAACGAGCGCACCGCTTACATGAGGGGGCTCTGACGGAAACACAGCCATTTGAAATTCTGCCATCTGAAAGAGTGTAAGTTCAATTTCAAAAATTGTTTCGTAGAATTTCTTTCCTCTTTCGAAGTCTGTTACCGGAATTTCGAACCAGTTAATGGCATTGGTTGATTTGCTTAATTTCTCCATAGGTTTTGATGTTTTGTAATAGGTTGATATAAACTGATAAAATAAAGATAGCTTGTATCGGTGAAGTAAAAAATAAACCTGTATTAAATGTAGGTTAATTCAGAATGTATTTTTCAGATAGAAGCTCATATAGAAGTAATAGAAGAATAAAATCGAATGTCTTTTCTGAATGCCAGATTGGTTATACTACCAGATATTTGCGTATCAGCATCAGCATGTGCAGATAAGTACTGTCTTCTTCATACTGTTTGTCGTCTGAATAATCAATTTCTTTCAGGCGGTCTTTATCTTTCCGTATCATCCACCAATTTCGGAGCTCGATAATATATCTTTTCACTTTTTTGTATTCATCGCTCGTTTCCCAATCAATTACTTCCAGTACTTTATCTTTTTCGAGGGCATCCATAAAAATCTGAAATGCAATATGAAGTAATAAGGTATCTCTCTCTATCCAACTATATTTCGGTAGTGATTCAATATGCACGGGGTTATTTGAAAAGGCCAGATTTCTCTTCTTAGGTTCCACAGATTGACCGCATTTTGGTGTAATTTTATCTCTGACCGCGCCAAAGACTCAAGGAAAATACGAATTTAAACATAAAATCCCATCGATTCTTTAAAGCAATCAAAATAAAAAGCACTACTACCACAGAACCGAAAAATACGTCGACCTTAAAGGCTATAAAAAATAAAGGCTTTGATACCTGGTACCAAAGCCTTTATTCATATTCCAGACACAGTTATTCAGTTGGTATTTGCGAGGCATCGGTAAACAAAATTTCCCATCCATAGTTTGCTGGTTGGTTATTTGAAATTTCAATAGATTAAGTCCTCATATGATAGGCGCCTTTATCTTGCCTTTTCGTATAAATTTGTCATAAATCGCCACAATACTACCCACAAATTGATGATAAATGATTGTCCGCTTAAGCTGATAATGAAGTCTTGATGGCAAACAGACTGATTTTGTAGTGTTTTATAGTCTAATCAGTTTCTCCGGAAATTTATTTTTGTTAAAATCCGGTTTATTTTATTGCCATTTAACATTTCTTTTAGCACCGGAGGATTAGATTTTTCCGGCTTCATGACACTATCAGAGGCTTGATTTGAAAATGGAAAATGGTGTCTGGTCATAAAATATAAGTAGCAGAAATTACTCAGAAATGGTATCAAAATAATTGCTTGCACAAAGGCAGACATCCATAGGAATTCATTTTTTATTCGTGAAAAGAAAAATTAGCAGTTAAAAGGCGAATGTTTTTGTATTAATGTAATATTTCAAAAATCAGCCTCTTCAAAATATCTCCTTCTGTTTCTTCGCCGGTTTCAACACCCTTTGATTTCAAGTCAGCCACTTTGAGTGAATGGATAACCGATGATAATTTCGGCAAAGAATAGTTTCGGGCAGCATTGAGGTAGTCTTTGGCAAAGAAGCTGTTTACCTTTAACAAGGCTGCCACGGCGGCATCAGTTCTTTCGTTCGACGCATGAACCAACAATACTTTGCTGAAAAAATTATACAGAATGATAATAATGGGTTGAATGGGATTATCCCGTGGATTATTGGCGAAGTAAATAATTATCTGATTCGCTTTCAACACATCTCTTTGAATAAGCGCCTTCTGCAATTCAAATACATTGTACTCTTTGCTGATTCCGACAAACTTCTGAATGGTATCGGCGTCGACACCTTCATCCGGTTTTAAATTCACTATTACTTTTTCAATCTCGCCGGTTAGTCTTTTCAAATCGTTGCCAATGTGCTCAATCAGAAGCTGTATGGCTTTCATGCTTATCTTTACATTTTTTGAATGGCAGTAGCCGGACAGAAAATCGGGTAATTGATTGTCGTAGAATTTTTTCGAGTTATACAATACTCCATTTTTACCGAATGCTTTCACCCATGCCTTGCGTTCGTCCTGTGCATTACTGAATGCCAATACCAGAATGGTAGAACCCAAAGGCTGCAGGGCGTAATCCTCAATCAGTTTCTGATTTTCCTTCTGGTCAATTCCCTGAATCTGTTGGGCATCTTTTACAATGATGAGCTGCCGCTCGGCCATCATAGGAAACCGGCGGGCGTAGTTCAGCAACGCACCCATGTTCAGATCTTTACCAAACAATACAAATTCATTAAAACCCTTTTCATGTTCAGGTACGGCCAGATTCTGAATCTTGTCAAGCACCTGCTCAATATGGAAGGGTTCTTCGCCATGAAGAAAATACAAAGGTTTGATTGCGTCTTTTTTTATTGATTTCAGTATCTCTGACATGGCCTTACTTTAATATATAGTTATGGGTGTAGTTGTGTGCCGATAAGAAGGTAGTGCACTGTTCAACCAGTTGCGGGAAAAACACTTTAAAGTTTTCGTCAAAGAAATCGTAATGCAGCTGCAGATCCTGAACGGCCAGCTCCATGTTCGACACAAAGGCCGCCCTTTTGGCTACACCTGTCAGTGCTCTTTCTATTCCCCAGAATTCAGTGTAGTTTCTCAGCCAGTCATACTGAATCATCGATTCAATCATGGGTTTCATTTTATCGGGTAATACTTCCCAATAATCAAGAAATGCCTGATGTGCTCTTTTTCTGAATACATCAAACGGCTCATCAGAATACAGGTTCCAATGCCTGGCCAGATAATGATCAAAGAATATATCGACAACTACCGATGCGTACTTATGGTATCTTTCATACAGCACCGATTTACAGGCACCAATAATTACATGCGTATCTGTAAAGCTGTCAATTAAGCGGTGTAACAGTATTCCGTCTTTAATATTTGCAGAGAAATGACTGTTTCTCGGATGCTCGATTCTACCGACAACATAGTCTTCCAGCAGATTCCCAACCAAAATTTCATCACTGTCACCTGAAAGAAATAAATGTGCCAAAAAATTCATAAATCAGGGGTAGAATTTGTACGTTTGTGGCAAAGTTATAAAATTAAGTGCTAATAAAGCATCCATTTTTGAGTACATTTTAAAATTTCAGCAGTATTATACAAATTCAGAAAGTATGAAAGTAGAACCCCAGAAAGTAGTCACGGCTGCGTATGAATTATATGTAGGTGAAAATGACGAAAGAGAAATTATTGAGGTATCGGACGAGAACGACCCCATTGTTTTTATTCATGGATTAAGCGGCCTGCCAGAAGCATTTGAGAGAAACCTGATTGACCTTAGCGTAGGAGATACCTTTGAGTTTTCGGTTAGTGCCGAAGAAGGTTACGGAGAAGTAGATGCAGAAGCATTGATTGATTTTCCGATTGAGAATTTCAAAATTAATGATGGTGAAGTTCCGGAAGGCATGCTTGAGGTTGGCAACTTTATTCCGTTTTCGAATGAGGAAGGGCACCGTATGAACGGTAGGGTAGTGGAGGTACATCCTGAGTTTGTGATGCTTGATTTCAACCATCCTTTGGCTGGAGAAACTTTACATTTTAAAGGAAAGATTCTGGCTATCAGAAATGCCAATGCAGATGAATTAGATCATGGACATGTGCATGGTCATGGGGGTGTACATCATTGAGTACACCCAAATTCTATTACTTCAATGCCAAATTTACGCAGGAAATCTACTCCTTCATCTGAAGGTATGCCTTTGTACTTAGCGTAAGAATCCAGATAAATTACCTTTTTTATTTTCATCGTGAAAATAACCCTGGCACAGGCTATGCAGGGCGAAAGCGTTACGTAAAGTGTGCTCCCCTCCAGGTTTGCTCCGTTTTTTGATGCATACAGAATGGCATTCTGCTCGGCATGAAGCGCCAGCGAGCAACTGCCCTTAGAATCTCTCGGACAACCCTGCTCGGGGTATTCTTCGTCACAATTATGTGTGCCCGAAGGTGGGCCGTTATAACCAATCGAAATAATCCGGGTATCTTTTGCCAATACTGCCCCTACCTGCGCCTTTACACAATGCGAGCGTTGTGCCAGGTCTTTGGCCAGGTTCATAAAAATCTCATCAAAATCAGGCTTGCTTCTTTTTACTATCTCCATCACGGATTTTTGCTTAGGTTTCTTTGGTTCGAAAGAACAGCAAAACTAAGTTTTAAATATGAAAACCCATTTATAATTCGCGCAGTTTTTACAGAATATTTTCAACCGATCTATCTCTTAATAATATATATAACAGGCACTTCGGCAAGCACTCATTGAAAGCGTGATAATAAGAGCAGTACTGAATGTCAACACAAAAAAACGTTGAAAGTGTCAGGCTGTTGCACTGAATACTTTCAACGTTTTGCTTAAAATACTGAAGATAGCTGTATACTGTAAATTTATCTTTGAGATGTTTTCTTCGGGAAACTATTATTCTACATCACTACCAGCCGTTTCGTGGTCTGTTCCTGTTTAGACACCACCCGCATGAAATAATTACCGGGTAGCAGATCAAAAGTTTTAAGTGTAATGACTGTACTCGGATAATCACGGAAAGTTTCTGAATAAATATTCCGGCCTCTTATATCGACCAATGAAATAGTAAAATCCTGAAAGTCAGGCAATAGCACCTGCACCTGAATCTTATCTTTGGTTGTAGGGTTAGGGATCAGGCTAACTTCAAGCATAGAAGAAGGAGGCAATTCATATTTGGCGTAATTCATTACTCTTTTGCGTCTCTGGCTCAATTCCAATACGGCACGCATTCTTTGCTTTTGACCTTGAGTGAAGATATTCATGCAGGAGTCGGGCGAGTAGTCCATATAATCTTCAATCAGATTTCTGGTGCTGGTGCCATTACAATTTGAATAAATATCAGTACAAAAGGCTGAATTATTTGAATCTTCTGTCGGTGGGGTATCTGTTACATAATCTGTACCACAGCGTTCGTCACCCCAGGTGTGTATAAGTCCCAGCCAATGACCCACTTCGTGCGTAGTGGTTCTGCCAAAACTATACAGACCATTTTTATTAGTACCTGATTTTTTGCCAAAAACTCTGTAATCAATAAACACACCATCCAGATTTTCGCTGATTTCGTCGCTGAGACCATCAACGGTTTCGGCATAGGGGAATTCGGCATAGCCGATATAGGGAGTACGAAAAGCAGTAACCCATATATTAAGGTATTTGTTGCTATCCCAATAAGATAAGCCGGATAGTCTTGTGCGGTCGGCATCACTTAACAAGCTGAAACTGGCAGTAGAGCTGTAGTGACGGGTAATACCCGAAGTGGGGTTGCCGTCGGGGTCTTTTGAGGCAAGAAAGAACTCAATTTTCACATCGGCACCAATCGGGTTGTTGTTATAGCCCATTGTACCATCCTTACGCCTATAGTCTTCGTTCAGCACTTTTATCTGCGAGAAAATCTGTTCGTCAGGGATATTGCTGCCACTAATGGTACCATTCTGCTGATTGTGTACGACGTGTATCACCACCGGAATCCGGATTACCTCATCGTCTGATACTCCACCTACACGGCCTTGTTTGTTTTCGGGGCGCAGATAATTGGCAACAGCCTGCTCAAATCTTGCTTTTTGAATGACCCTTGCCGGATTGTTGGCAGAACGGATGGAATCACTAATAGCATGGGCACAAAACTGTGTTCTTTGTGCCCATGCCTGCCAGCCTGACAGAATAAATAGTGCTGTAAAATATAAAGTTTTTTTCATGCTTTTATGACGAGAGATAAATAGCCTATGGTTGCAACGCAACCATCAGAATAATATTATTTGCTCTCGGCTTTTTCATAAGCATTTAATATGTCTCTAACCAATCGGTGTCTTACCACATCGCGGCCGTCTAGTTCTACAAATCCGATACCGGTTATGTTTTTCAGAATATCAAGCGCATCTGCTAAGCCCGACTTCTGATTTTTGGGTAAGTCGATCTGGGTTCTGTCACCGGTTATGATGGTTTTTGAAAGCGGCCCCATACGTGTCAGAAACATTTTTATCTGCATAGGAGTGGTGTTCTGCGCCTCGTCGAGCAAAATAAATGCATTATTCAGAGTTCTACCCCTCATATATGCCAGCGGAGCAATCTCAATAGTATTGTTTTCAATGTAGAATTTAAGTTTTTCAGCCTGAATCATGTCTTCAAGCGCATCGTATATCGGGCGAAGATAAGGGTCAATTTTTTCTTTCAGATCGCCGGGTAAAAAGCCAAGATTCTCGCCGGCTTCCACTGCCGGCCTTGTAATGATAATCTTTTTAACTTCCTTATCTTTCAGGGCTTTTACTGCCAGCGCAACAGCGGTGTAAGTTTTACCCGTACCGGCAGGGCCTGTAGCAAATACAATATCGTAGTTTTTGGCGGCCTCAATCATTTTTTTCTGATTGGCAGTTTTTGCCCGCACTACAATTCCTTTCGTGCCGTAAACAATTACGTCGTCGTCTGCTGTTTCATGATTGGCCGATTCAATATCTTGCTGTATGTAGTTTTTAACTTGCTCGCCACTCAGTCTACCATATTTATGGTAGTGCTCAAGCAATGATTCGAGAATGTCGGAGATTTTGTTGATTTCAGTATTACTTCCTTTTACTACTATCTGATTCCCTCTTGAAATAATCTTACTTTGTGGGAACGCCGCCGCTACTATTTTGATATTGCCATTTTCTACTCCGAGAAAATCTATCAAAGATATTTCGTCTAATGTGAATACTTTTTCTGTCAAAATACTTTTGTGTTTGATTTTTGGTTTAATATAATAGATTCTCTAATAAAACGCAGGATTTTAAAACTTAGTTTTATGATGTACCCGAAATGATTTACCAAAAATCAAAAATTATTCACAATATCTAATGTTTTTTCCACAAAAAAATTCGCGTTTCTAAGTTAATTATTGATTATCAATTGTTTACCTATTAATGGGCTTTAGACTCACGTTTTTTCTCAAATATATTTTCCTTAACATTGTGTTAATATTATGGAACCAGTAAACCCAAATACTACACCCGGAAGAAACCAGACGCTCAGAGGATTCGGAAAAAATCCTTCTTTTGAGTTGGTGCGCAACGAATCGGGTAAACTTCCTCCTCAGGCAACTGAATTGGAAGAAGCGGTTTTGGGGGCTTTAATGATTGAAAAAGACGCCCTGACAACAGTGGTTGATATTTTACAATCAGCCAGTTTCTATAAGGAATCGCATCAGCGAATCTATAATTCTATTTTAATATTGTTCGGCAGGTCAGAACCTATTGATTTGCTGACAGTTACTTCTCAGCTCAGAAGCCTGGGTGAACTTGAATTTGTAGGAGGTGCCCAATATCTGGCCCGCTTAACCAGCAAAGTTAATTCTGCAGCAAATATAGAATGGCATGCGCGTATTATTTCGCAGGCAGCTATAAAGCGAGATATGATTCGCGTGGCAGGAGATATATTGCGTGATGCTTTTGAAGACACCACCGATGTATTTAACCTGCTGGATAAAACCGAACAGACGTTTTTTGAGATTTCAGAACGGAATATCCGCAAAAGCTATGCCGATGCAAGCTCGATTATGCGGGCAACGATTGATGAGCTTGAAAAAAAGAAAAATAATAAAGACGGTCTTACCGGTGTAGCCAGTGGCTTTACCGAATTGGATCGTATTACCAGCGGCTGGCAGAAAACAGAGTTGATTATTATTGCTGCCCGCCCTGCCATGGGTAAAACTGCCTTTGTAGTATCGGCCATGAGAAATGCCGCTGTAGAATGGAACGTTCCGGTAGCTATATTTTCATTGGAGATGTCATCAACCCAATTGATGCTCCGGATGATTTCGGCCGAGGCAGAAATTGACAGTGAAAAACTAAGAAAAGGCACACTGGAAAGCCATGAGTGGCAACAATTGCACCATAGAATAGACCGCTTATCTAAAGCACCTATTTATATTGATGATACACCGGCCTTGTCAGTTCTTGAATTGAGAGCGAAGTGTAGACGTCTGAAAGCCCAATTTAATATAGGGTTGATTATCATTGACTACCTACAGTTAATGACCGGAGATACAGGCGGAAATAAAAGTGGTAACCGTGAACAGGAAATTGCTACGATATCGCGTTCATTAAAAAACCTTGCCAAAGAAATTGATGTGCCGGTTATTGCGCTATCTCAGTTGAGCCGCGCCGTTGAAACCCGTGGCGGTGATAAACGCCCTCAATTGTCTGACTTACGTGAATCTGGGTCTATCGAGCAGGATGCCGACATGGTAATGTTCCTGTATCGACCGGAATACTATAAAATTACGCAGGATGAGAACGGAAACCCGACAGCAGGGGTGGGTGAGGTAATCATTGCTAAAAACCGTAGCGGTACTGTTGATACCGTAAGGCTTCGTTTTATCGGCAAGTACACCAAGTTCTCGGATCTGGATGGATTCTATACGCCTGTGAACGACAGTTTCACGGATTTTAATGCACCTAAGTCATTCCCGACAACCAATAACCTGGATACTTTTGAGCAGGGTGGAGGAAACAATGTCAGCGGTGGCTCTATGACTTTCGGAAGCAAGGCTAATAAGCCACGAAACCCTGAAGACGAGGAGTTCCCGTTCTGATGATTCTTCCTTTATTTCATCTCCTTACAATCTCTTTTAATGGTTTTTTTACCAATAAATAGCACTTCTGCGTAAGATATTTATATTTTACATTGCCCAAAGTACAATTTTTCGTAATATTGTCTTGTTATAGCAGGCAAGACGACTATTTATGCGAGCAAATAAGTACATATTGGCAATTGTTTTTCTGATTTCTTTATCAGGATTCTCTCAAAAAAACTACTGGACCATCAGCGGCATTGTGCTGGACGACAAACACATGTCTGTTCCGTTTGCCAGTGTTTTTATTAATAATACTTCTGTAGGTACCACCACCAGCGAAAAAGGCAGCTTCCAGTTGAATATTCCCAACAAATTTGCACAGGCAGAACTTATTATTTCTTTTGCGGGTCATAAGATCATTAAAAGAAAGATAAATGCCTCGAATGAAATACAGATTTTCAAGTTTCGGATGGAGCCTGTAAACATATCTAAGGATGTAGTGGCTACACATGACGAAGACCCGGAAACAAAATGGAGGATATTCGAAAATGCACTATTGGGCAATTCAAAATTTGCTGCCGATTGCCAAATTCTGAATCCGGAAGTTATCAGGCTAGCATATAATCAGGATAAAAAAGTAGTTGCCACCGCACAAGAGCCCATTCTTATCAGAAACAATGCCCTGGGTTTCAGGATATGGTTTCATATGGA
Source organism: Emticicia sp. GW821-FHT11C11 (assembly GCF_058808615.1). Taxonomy (NCBI): domain Bacteria; kingdom Pseudomonadati; phylum Bacteroidota; class Cytophagia; order Cytophagales; family Leadbetterellaceae; genus Emticicia; species Emticicia sp. GW821-FHT11C11. Next base: position 232,630 of record NZ_JBXARV010000004.1, on the reverse strand, counting down.
TAAGTTTGAGTCTGACGGCACAACGACCTATTATTCAGGACTGAAGTTTTTTGAAACACTTGATGCGGCAAGCTTGTCAGAGAAAAACAATTGGGATAAAAACCAAAGAGACATTTTCAGCAATTCGTTCCGTAATTTTTTAATGGCGTTGTCATTGAATAAACTGGCCGAGAATGATTTTGCGGTTTATAAAGTAGCTGTGCCTAAAAATAAGCCTTACGAACAGGCCACCATAAGCGACGAAGTAAAAGATGGCGCCCTGATACCCTGCGAGGCTTCTCAGATATGCGCTTATGATAAAGACGCTGAGAGCTTTATGATTCAGTCAGAATCTCCTTTAGTGGTTGTTAAAAAGAACCTTCAGGTAAAACCGTTCCCTGCTGATTATCCATTTGAATATTCTGAAGTGGTTTTACCGAAAGGCTATGCAAGATTTAATGAAAACGGCTGGTTGAACAGACCAAATGATATTGTGCTGAAAGATTACTGGGGCCTTAAGGGTTTCTCTAACATGCTGCCTGACGACTATAGTATTGATGCATCAATAAAAACAGAAGAGTTAGGAAACAGAACCACAGGGAACTGGTATTCAATCGGCAAAAAGAACTGATAAGGTTTACTACAAAAAATAATATATTCCGGCTAAGCTCCTTACTTCAATTCCAGTCTGGTTATGTTCTCTACATGGTGCGTATGCGGAAACATATCCACCGGTTGCACTTGTTTAATTTCGTATTTCTCGCTCAGAATCGATAAATCACGAGCCTGCGTGGCCGGATTACAGCTTACATAGACAATTCTCTGCGGAGCCACCTCTAATATGGTGCGGGTAACTGGCTCGTCCATTCCAGCCCGTGGCGGGTCAGTTATGATTACATCAGGTTTACCTTTTGCGGCAATAAATTCCTGTGTCAGAAACTTCCGCATATCTCCTGCATAAAACTCTGTATTATGGATGTTATTCACCTGAGAGTTAACTTTTGCGTCTTCCACCGCTGCTTCTACGTATTCTATCCCAATTACCTTATTTGCATTTCCGGCCACAAAATTGGCAATGGTGCCGGTACCCGTGTAAAGGTCATACACGAGCTCTTTACCGGTTAAACCGGCGTATTCGCGTGTCAGTTTATATAGTTCATAAGCCTGTTCAGAATTGGTCTGATAAAATGATTTCGCCCCGATTCTGAAAATCAGTTCTTCCATTTTTTCTTCTATGAAAGGCTTCCCTGCAAAGGTATGTACATCGAGGTCATGGAAGGTATCGTTTCGCTTTTCATTTACCACGTAATTCAAAGACGTGATTTCCGGAAACTTTTCTTTCAGATGGCTTAGCACCGCCTCTATCTCTGTTTCGTTGTTTTGCGCAAACTGAACCATTACCATCAGGTCGCCAATAGAAGTGGTTCTGATCATGACATTGCGCAGAAAACCCTGATGCGCTATGTGATCATAATAGGTGTAGCCTTTCTGATTGGCAAAATCACGAAGTGCAAGTCTGATCTGGTTTGATGGGTCTTTCTGTAGGTAACATTTTTCAATCGGCAATACTTTTTCAAAGCGCTTGGGTACGTGAAAACCCAGTGCATTTCTGTCTGTGTCTTCACCCAAACTGGCTTCTTCGCGTGTAAACCATCTGCTGTTGGAGAAAGTGTATTCCAGTTTATTACGATAAAAAGTAGTATTGGCCGAACCTAAAATAGGATTGATGCCGGGCAGTTCAAGCCTGCCGATTCTGCTTAGCTGGTCGTTTACCTGCTGCCATTTCAAATCCAGTTGTTTTTCATAAGGCACATGCTGCCATTTGCAACCGCCACACACACCAAAGTGCTGGCAGAAAGGAGCTATTCGTAAGGGAGAGGGTTCTAGTATTTCTAATACGTTGGCCTCGGCGTAGTTCTTTTTACGGTTATTAACCCACAGCTTTACTTTATCGCCCGGCGATACGTTGCTGCCTTCAATAAAGATTATTTGTCCGTTGTGCCTTGCAAAACATTTACCTTCTGCTGCAAAATTTTCAACCTCAATACTATCAATAACGAATGTTTTGTTTTTGGCCATCTGTTTGGGTCAATTCAGTTTATTTTTCCGCAAAATTATTCAACTTAGTATAAACTTCAAAATCAAACCTTTTCCGAGGGTCTGTCGCCCGGCCTTTTTCAGCCAATCTTTTGTGATTTTAAATAGAATGAAGACACAACCCTGCTTATACCAATCAGGTTGTTGCGCAAGGTAAGTATTGGCTTAATGGATGAGCAGAATATCGCTTTGTTTGAGATAGCAGAACTTGCCATCCCATAGCACCTGATACCAGATATCCTCCGAATTGATTACATTCAACCTGTGCCCTTCACTGATGCTTCCTATAATGTGCGAACCGGCCGAAGGGTAGTCTCTTAAATAGACGTGTTCGTTTTTAATAATTACGGTTCTGTAGTTATTAGGCAGGTTTATTAAAACAGATAAGAAGATGAGATAAAGCAGAAATATAATTTTGTGTGAAACAGGGCTGTACTGGTCGCTGAATCGTTTAAAAATAAAAACAACGAATACGTATATACCTATTAAGAGAAAGCCCATCCAGACATAGATTGAATACTGCCTGAAATAATAGAGGAAATAATTGAGATCGTTTTTTTCATAGCCCTTGTAACCATTTTCAGTTGCAATGGTGTATATCTTCTCAAAAACGCGTTCATCGGCAAATCTGAACGAGTAAAGATTGAGGTAGTAAAGCTCCATTACGAAGTCGCCTTTGTTCTCATGAATATTGGCCAGTTTCAGATAAACGTTTGGATTGAAATTAGGAGAATCTTTTACGATTTTTTCGTATAGCACCGCTGCGTCGTCAAATTTCTTTTGTTTAAATAAAGAATCAGCAGTTATATATAATTTTCTTTGCGCTTGACTATCAGTGAATTGCAGTAATAATAGAGATATGAGGAAAAGTTTTTTCAGAAATTTCAAAAAGTATGTTTGCATCATAATATCAAAAAATGTAATTTTGCACCGCGATTCAGGAAAAGGGGGTAACTCCAAAGCTGTTAAAGAAAGCAAAAGTAATGAATTTTTCAGTTCTTCTTTCAATTTCTTCATCTGTGATTTCTGATTAACCAAAACAAGATTCCGTAGCTCAGCTGGTAGAGCAATACACTTTTAATGTATGGGTCCTGGGTTCGAGTCCCAGCGGGATCACAAACGTTACAAACCTTTTTAGAGTAGATAAACCAGTTCAAGATTCCGTAGCTCAGCTGGTAGAGCAATACACTTTTAATGTATGGGTCCTGGGTTCGAGTCCCAGCGGGATCACAAAGTCTAGCTAAAGACAAAACGAAAACCCTTTAAACTGATTGTTTAAAGGGTTTTTTCATTAATTACTAATCTGATAATAAAACAGCAGAAATATGGAAAAGAAAAAAGTACCAACGTTTACTTTAGGTATTGTGGCAATCATTTTAGGTGTGACCTTGTACAAGCAATTTGACTTTGAAAACTTAAAATTCGAGAGACCCGGCTTGGCAATTGTTTATATAATTGTGTTCATATTTTCAGTGTATGTGCTGATAAAGAACGCCAAGAACAAATAAGAGTGACCAACCAGGACATGTTTATTTGGTAATTAAAATTGGTGACATTCTATCGTTTAAGTAAAGATATTCCGTTAAGTTTGTAGAATCCTCGCGCTTGTATCATTATTTACCAGAACATACTTCATTGATGCCTGCAAGGCATTTATTTAGGAAGAAAGAAGATATTGACGGGTGGGTGAACTGAATATGAAATACCATAGTTAGCAACCTGCAATTATTATGAACGTAGAAGACCAAATCGAAGAGTATATTACCAGCCAACCTGAGCCAAAACGCGGTGAAATACAAGAATTGCACCAACGTACACTTCAAGTTTTACCGGATTGTAAATTATGGTTCGATAATGGTAAAAACAGCGAAAATAAAACTGTTGCGAATCCAACTATAGGCTATGGATTTCAAACCATACAATATGCTGATGGCAAGACCAGAGATTTTTTTCAAATTGGTTTGAGTGCAAACAAAACCGGAATCTCTGTCTATCTACTTGGTATTAAAGATAAGAAATACCTGGCCCAAACGTATGGTGAAAAACTTGGTAAAGCCAGTGTAACCGGATATTGCATTAAATTCAAAACGTTGAATGATATAAATATTGATGTGCTTGAAGCAGCAATAAGATATGGAGGCAAGGCTCAACATAAAGAATGAGCCATTGACTTACAATGAAATAATTAGATTTTTCTGCTGCGTATTCTAAGAAGCAGAAGTAACTTACCAAAACAACAAACGCCATTGAAAAACAATGGCGTTTGTTGTTTTCTCTCAATTCGACCCGGTGCTACTCTAATTTAAACTTCTCGTTTTTGCAGTCAAGAATCAGTTTATGATTCAAAAACAGTTTGTTTCCTATCATTCCCTGCATACCTGAGCTTTTCATCAAAAAATTCTGCATTGCTGAGGTTCCCTCAATGTATGTGACTTCTGACAATTGAAGTGCCGTGTTGCCGATTTTTATTCTGTGATTGGCAGGAGCAGAAATAACGGTTAACAGATTCCCCCAGGAATTGCCTTTATCGGTTTTAATTCTTGTCCCCGGGGTTTTGTATTTTTCCCATTCTTCTTTATTGGTAATCAATTCATAGTTGCTGCTTCCTGAATCGTAGAGTAATTTCAGCTTTTCATTTTCAATAGTTGCCGGTATCATTATTCTACGTTTTTTGAATTCAAAATCTTCAAATCCGTTCTCCTCAATATCCTGTATGAAAGAACAGGCATTATTCTTAAAGTCCAGAATGGTTATTCTTTTTTCTAAAAGGTCTGTTCCGATTGTGCCGATGATATTGATAGCATTGGGGCTATCAGAATCTATACTTTCTCCATACTTTAATAGTGAAAAAGTTTTAGATGCTATTGTCATGTCTCCGATGCTGAAATCAAGCGCAATCCGGTTTTGTACTGTATCAGGTTTAATCTGATTGGGATATCTTTTATGGATAGATGCCAATGACTTTGTGTAAAATATAGTGATGGGAGAACCGAAATCGAGCTGCATGTAGAAAGGTTGGTCGATTCCTTTCAGATAAACCGGTAAATACAGGGCCGAATAGGGATTTTCGTCGGTCACATTCCATTTGATCGGAACATTGAGTGCAAACCGGGAAACACTCAGGTAGTTTTCAGGAGGAGTAAATTTCTTCTCAAAGTAATAGTGGCCACCCACCAGGCTTAAACTGATTACCACTACAATAATCAGGGCGATCTTCTTAAATGTCTTCATTGTGTTTTTTTCGCAATCTTCAGTCTTTTAAGTCGATTTCATGCAAAAAAGGATATGACAGTTTTACGTCATTTAAACGACATCTCTATAAGAAGTTGATTCTAAGCTTTATATACAGTTCTCTTTTCTGGTTCAGGCTAATGCCATTTTTGATAATAATAAATAGCTTAACGCAAATGAGCGTAATAAGGGGAATTAAAAACAGGGGAAATTTTACAGCTAGTGCCTTTTGGAGAAACGGACTAATAATCATTGAAATCGAGAGGATAACTGATAGCAGAATTTGTATGCTTACTATATTTTGCCCAAGCTCTTTATTTATTGAATCCTTCGTTTTGTTGGTTAAAATTAAAGGAAATATGACATTTCCGTAAGGAAGCACAAGACCATACAAGGCAGACTTATTGATTAGTTTAGCTCTGGCAATATCAATTTGCGGTTCATCAAGTGTCAGATTTTCAGGCGTAGTCTCCAGGGCTTTGGCAAGGGTTTTTAAGGTAAAGCCCTTTAAAATAGTTCCGGATTCGATTCTCTGAATAGTCCTTAAAGAAAGTCCTGATTTTTCGGCAAGCTCAGTTTGGGTCATATTTTTTGCCTCCCTTAAAATTCTAACCCTGTTTTCCATTCGTTTAATTAATGATTATTTCTATTTGCTAAATATACGATGTGTTCAAAAGTTTCTTTTACGCATAGCAAATTTACAGAATTAAAACAGTGTTTGAGTGTTATTTTATATAGACGGAGGATGGTTTTCATTAATTAGAATTATTGCGTGCGAACGACAGCTTTTATCCGAATCGTCGGTACATTAAAAATAACCGGATTGGCTACCTCACATGGTTTTCCTATAACAGTTTCCGAATAAAAATCGGCGGCATACTTCTGTGTTGAGTCTTCATACTCTCTCTGAAAATTATAATTATACACTTTTACTACGTTATTATACACTTTACCTTTACTGTTAACAGGTATTCCGAAGCTTTTTCCTCCATAAGGCCATACATTAATTATCCAGGCATTTTCTGCATCATTTAAGCGGCAGTCTTCTTTGCCTAAAATGGTAATACGTGCGTATTCAAAATCAGGCCTATAGTTTCGCTTATCTTCACAGCAAGGAGAAATCAGGCTAATAGTCAATAGTGCGAGTAGTTTCGTTTTCATGATAGCAGAATAAGAAATGTGAATAGTCATAAAAGTACCGCAAAATAACAGCATCTGGCATAAGCCTCTGTTAAATTTAAAACAAATTATTTAACGGTATCTTGCTTATCACAACAATCATTAAAATCACATATCCGATAGCTTTTAGAGTTGACACGCTTCACTCAAACATCCTTACATACTATTCTTCCATTTATACATGATAATTCGTAATTTTAAGCCATTGAAAAAAGGTTCAGACATTCATGAGCGATGACTTCTTCTACAAATTCATAAAACCCGATGAGTCGATTGCTGACTTTGTTGAAAATATCGGAATGTTTCACAATCGGTCAGATAAAGCGAAAGAAGTTGTCATAATGCCTGACGGAAGAATCGATTTGTTTTTCTGGCAATCTGCCTCAGGGCCTTTTCATGTTACGCTTATCGGCCTCGAAACCGAACCCGAACAAAGAAGTATTCCACCGCACACACGCTACTTTGTAATTAGTTTTAAACCCCTTGCCGTTGAGTATATTTTACATACGTCCATTGCCGATTTCATAAATAGTGCCAAAGATTTGCCGGAAGATTTCTGGAACCTCGGTGCAGACGATTTGAAAGATTTTGATGCATTCTACCGGAAAGCATCAGAAAAAATAAAGGAACTGTTACCCAAAGAAACAGATCAAAGGAAACGTAAGCTATTCGAATTAATCTATGTATCGAACGGTGAGATGAGCGTAAAAGAGTTTGCAGATAATGTATATTGGAGCAGCCGGCAAATCAATCGGTATTTCACTCAGCAATTCGGACTTTCATTAAAAGCCTATTGTAACATTTTGCGTTTCAGGGCATCATTAACGCATATTGCGCAGGGGAAACTTTTTCCGGAACTGAATTTTGCAGACCAAAATCACTTCATAAAAGAAATAAAGAAATTCTCGGGCGTAGTACCAAAAGAATTAGCCCGGAACAAAAACGACCGATTTGTACTATTATCAGTCTTAAAGCAGCCATAGTTTTGCAGCCATAAAACTAAATTTTAAGACATGCTGATAGCGAATCAATCAATCGTCATAGTTGGTGGTGGTCCGGGTGGCCTCACACTGGCAAAACTTTTACAGTTGAAAGGCGCCCACGTAAAAGTATATGAAAGAGATTTCAACAAAAGTGCCCGAGTGCAGGGCTCACCGCTTGATCTGCACGATGAATCAGGCTTAGCCGCTTTGCGTAAAGCAGGTTTGTTAGAAGAGTTCAGGAAGAATTTTCTTCCCGGTGCAGATAAAAAGCTTATCATGAATGAGCAGGCAGAAATATTTTTCAGCGACCATGAAACCAAATCTGATGAGAATTTCGACAGTGAATACTTCCGTCCGGAAATAGACCGTGGTTCGTTAAGGAAAATATTGCTGGAATCGTTACAGCCCGAAACCGTTGTGTGGGATAGTCATTTCATTTCAATGGAAAAACAGAATGCAGGCTGGCAGTTGTATTTCAAAAACGGTTCATCAGTTTATGCAGACATTGTGGTTGCTGCGGATGGTGCCAATTCTAAAATACGCTCGAAAATCACAGGCATTAAGCCTTTCTATTCGGGTATAACGATGCTGGAAGGCAACGTTTATGATGCCGCAAATGCAACACCTGCTATTGATGCCCTGCTTAAGGGTGGGAAAATAATGGCTTTTGGCAATACAAAAAATATATTGATGGGCCAGAAAGGGAACGGAGAAATAGGTTTTTATGCGAGTTTCAGAGCAGAAGAAAACTGGGGAGCAAACAGCGGGCTGGACTTCGCTGATAATGCACAATTGTTGGCCTGGTTTAAAAAGGAATATGCCGAATGGAGCGATATCTGGCACGAACTGTTTGAAAAGGCAGAGACGCCCTTTGTTCCAAGGCCGATATACTGTATGCCCTTAGACCAAACCTGGGACGCTCTGCCTAATTTAACCATGCTGGGCGACGCGGCACATGTAATGCCGCCCTTTGCAGGAGAAGGTGTAAACATGGCCATGCTCGATGCCCTTGAATTAAGCGAATGCCTGACTTCGGATGAATACGATACATTGCCCGAAGCTATTTCAGTTTATGAAACAAATATGCGCAAGAGAGCAGCTGCAGCCGCGCAGGAATCTCTTGAGAACGGTGAGATGATGCACTCGGAAGGTGCGCTGCATGCAATGCTGAGTTTTTTCAGCAGCTTTCATTAACATACGCATGGCACGGGTGTGGTTGATGGCAGCATTGAATTTCATTAAACTCATTAGATCTGAATACATTAAACCAAATACTACCACCCATGCAAACGCCTGAAACACAACCTACAGCCAAGCGTATACACGTTATTGACGGAATACGCGGAGTTGCCTTACTAGGTATACTCATCTTTAATATACAGACCTATGCGCTTTTTGCGTTCCTCCGTCCAGAGCAGGTCTATGCGCTGAATCTTGACCAGAAAGATTCATACGCGCCCTTGCAGTTTCTTATACATCTGTTTGTGAAAGGGCAGTTTTATACCATTTACAGCTTTCTTTTCGGGTTGGGCTTCTATATGATCATGAGAAACACCTCTGAAAAGGGTTTGGATGGCAACCGTGTATTCAAACGAAGATTATGGACACTTTTGCTTTTTGGACTGATTCATGGATTAATCTTCTGGTTCGGTGATGTACTCCACAAATATGCTCTGTTAGGCTTTACGTTGTTGTACTTTAACCGCAAAAGCAATGCTACTATTCTGAAATGGATTGGCGGCCTTGCAAGTTTTGTTATTATATATCTGCTTGTGAAAGGATGGCTGTCGGCTGCTTCTGTTGATCATTCTGACCCCGAGATGGACAAGGTGATTATGCAGGTAGTAGATACGTGGCAGCATGGGTCTTTTACAGAAGTGCTAAGCATGCAGAAACTCGGCGTTGCCATGCTGTGGCTTACATCCGTATTAAATGGCTTTTTAGGGCCAGTGCATTATGAAATCATGTTTCTACTGGGCTTAATGGCAGGGCGGCTCAACCTGTTTAGCCATATTGCGGAACTGAAGCATCGCTGGAAAAATACAGTGTTGGTAGCATTACCTTTTCTATTAATACTGAAGGCTTTTCCTGCTTTGGATTTACTGGTGGAAACACTTACGGCTCAGAAGTATTTTACCATACTTAAACCGATAGCTGAATTTGTGGCCACTCCATTGCTTACCATTGTATATCTTGCCTTGTTGTCGTTTTATTTTGATAAGAAAACTTCGGGTATTTCGGTCTGGATATGTAATACAGGTCGTCTTGGTCTTACTAACTACATTATGCAGACACTTATTTGTATGCTGTTGTTCTATGGATATACTTTAGGATTATCAGGAAAACTGACACTTGCTCAGTCGGTTCTGGCTGCCGTTCTTATTTATGTATTTCAAATCATTGTAAGTAATGTATGGTTAAACTACAGGAATATTGGGCCACTGGAACAACTGTGGAGAAACATTAGCTATAAAAAGACAAAAAATTAACTAAGTACTATTGCGAAATGGGGCAGGTCAGATACGAATGATTTGCCCCGTTTTTTTATAGTTTTAGCGGATGCAGATTTAAAATCATCTGGCTTTAGAGTTAGCCGATAATTTCAAAAATGAAAATTGTCAAAAGAAAATCTAATAGTATTAATATATAAATAAAAAAACTTAATAGTTTTACCCGAAAGTCAAACATAATTTGCTGGTTCTTACTTAAACTACTTTTAGCCGGACAACAATGATTTTATCTTTTCAACAGGAGACAATCCTTTTTAGGTACTGCTTGCTAATTCAAATATTGAAATACCCTCTTTTTTCTATTGTTATTAAAACTTATACGGTCACTACTTATTAGAATGAACAATTGTGTATTTACTATCGTAGCAAAAAACTACATTGGTCTGGCTCAGGTGCTCGAAGAATCTCTTCAATTACATAATCCGGATTTAGATTTTTTTATTTTCGTAGCCGATGAACTTCACGATTCATTTGATACAACTGTTCTTCCGGAAAACGTTGTGTCAGCTCGTGAAAATCTGGATATACCTCCGCATCTCTGGCAGGACATGAGCTTTAAGTATGATATCCTTGAGTTTTGCACTTCTATAAAACCACAATGCTTTCAATATCTTTTTGATCAGAAAGGATACGAAAAAGTAGTTTATCTTGATCCGGATATACTTGTGTTCAATTCGTTCGATGCCATTTTCGATATGCTGCAAAAACATCATGTTGTGTTGACTCCACATATTTCAATCATGAGAAAAAAATATATTGGAGAGCTTCATGAGCGTAGCTTAATGGGATTAGGTATCTACAATTTAGGCTTCTGCGCTATGAAACGCAGCAAACAAGTACAGAAACTTCTGGTATGGTGGCATGACAAGTTAATAGACAAGTGTTATGTAGACCAATATAATAATCTATTCACTGACCAGAAATGGATGGATATTTTACCTTGTTTTTTAAATAATGATGAATTGTTAATAACAAGGCATTTGGGAATGAATTTAGCTCCATGGAATTTTTTCGAACGAAAGATTCATTCAGATCAAAACACCTTGATGGTATCTGCCAGAGAAAACGAGGATAATGATGAAGAAGAGTTTTTTCCATTAATTTTCACTCATTTTTCAGGCTATAATTATAAAGAGCTAAAAAAAGAAAAGATTATACGCAGTCATTTAGCTTTTCTGAATGAAGATTCGTATCAGGATATAACAATTTTACTGAATATTTACAGAAAAGCGCTTAACGATAAGGCCGAGGTAGTTGATGCATACATAGAAGAAAAATACACTTATAGTACGTTCGAAAATGGCGATGAAATCAAGAAATTTCATCGCAGGTTATACAGATCTTTAACTAAGAAAAGGGAAAATGTCGGTAACCCATTTGCAGTAGGAGAAAAATCGTTTCATTCTGCACTTCAGCGATCAGGAATGACTAAATCAAATGCGAGTGGTAATGTTTATAAGGCAGATAAAGAAGCAGTAGGGAGTTATGGCTCTAAGTTAGCCGTATTCAACAAAATTACCCGTCTATGCTATAAAATATTGGGGCTTGAAAGATATATCCTTCTTATTCGCCTGTTGCGTGGATTCAGCCAGTTTGAAGCACAAATTCATCTTCTTGACAGTAAATTTGATACAGATAATATTGATATTTAAAATTTAACGCATCGATACTGTTACTCTCAGTCTCGCATTAAATGGTTTATATCACAAAAAAAGTGGCAAGAAATTCTTGCCACTTTTTAATGCATCAATTTCCGAACTGATGTGTTATTTAGAGTAATATTTACTAATTATTCAAGAATTAGAAATATATACATTCGTTATTTTTATCTCATTTACAGAGCTACTATCTCCTCTTAAGAAACTAATTTCTGCTTCGGTACTAGTGTCTTTACCCGTACCTGTAATATTGACAGTATTTCCACTTTGCCACACAGCTGTTTGGCCACCAAACCACCAGTTATTAGATAAAGCAGAATGGCCTTGCGCAATTGCAACATTCTGAAACACGTAAATTTCTTGACCATTAGGAATATCCTTTCCCTGAATAACTAAAGATAGAGTACCTAACATTGCGAAATTCAGAACATCTGGATCATGGTTAAAGGTAGTCTGGTTGGCATTAATTCTTGCAGTAAACCAATCCGCTACTTCTTCTGTACCACTCCGGTCTACTCCAAAAGTTAAAACTCCATTACTTTCAAAATCATAGGGGGAATTCAAAACAAGATTGTTATCTTCTCCGGGAGAGACGTTGTATGAAGTTATCGTATACGATCCGCCCAATAAATTCATATTGGTCATGCTAAAAGTAAAATACACTTCATTAGAACTTGGCATAGTTTTAGAATTTAAAGTTTATTATTGAAATATTAATTCGTTGGATTCAAAAAATACTTACAACTGATGAGCCATTAAATACATTTGAATAGCTCATGCCTTATTCATTTAAAGACATGAACCATTCAAAGCATTGTTTATCTGTTTAAATTTAGCTATTACCAATAATTACTGAAGTTTGCCCATAGCCAAAATGGAACCCTGCCGGGTTAGTATAGCTGCTAGGATTCTGAGCGTTAGCTACTGTAGTAATGAATTTAAGCTGAGTATAAGGCTGCTGAAACAACATGATGATATCAGACCCGCCAAAAGCGAAATAACCGAACTCTGTACCTTTATTTACACTTTGGCCTTGTAACTGAGTATACATATGTACGGAAGAAACCTGTGCCATACCAACAGGTATCGTAGCTACTGAACCTACTTGCTCATTGCCCGAATCAACTATTACAATTCCTCTGGCTTGTGTGAACTCATAACCACCTTCTGAACTATCGGGTGCATCAAACTGATTACCGGTTATATTCACATCAAGATATACACTGCCCGTTACAGGCGTTATATAAGTTACAGTACCACTAATTGGGGTGTGGAACCGGTGGTAATCGAACGGACTCAGGAAATAGTGCACAAAAGTGCCATTATAATAATCACTGGCATATTGGCTACCTTCCGGACCGAGCAGGTCTTTAATGTTACCGATAACATGGGTTTGTTTCAATTTGACTTTTGCAGGCGCTCCGTCAGTATAATATACATTGCCTACTCCGTCGATTTGGTAGTATGCCTTAAATGTACAATCTGCCGGAGAACAAACGATTGTATTATCGCCCGGGTTGGCAATCGGACGCATCGGTGATCCATCGGCTTTGTTAGTATTCAGCTGACGATAAAAAAACGTATTGAATGATTTCCAGTTAGGTCTATCATTCAAATAGTCAACTGCATTATACATTGGATCTGCAATGAATGACGCGAGCGTTATTGGTGTCAATGAGTCGGTTGTATTCAGGAAATTACCCCATTCAGTAGCGTATTGATCTAACCAATCTGCAAATGAGAAACCGCTTACAGTATTCGTATACGTCTGTAAGGTGTTATTATTGTAATCAGGCAGAGATTGATTTACCAACCAGTAGAACTGACAAAGACGATCATACACCTCCTGACTATACCCCTCGCTATTAGACCACGGGCTATATGGAACTGACTCGCTGGGAAGCACCTGCTCAAATAGCGTGAGATACGTAATGTAATCTGTACTGCTGGTGGGCCATCCGTAGCTTGTTCCCCCAGTGATTGAATACAACTGGTTGAGTGCATTGTACAAATCAACAGACAGGTTCAACTGGGCTGCTTTCTGCGCAATAGTAAGCGACTCATTCAGCAAATTTGCAAAAGTGCTGTCTGCGTTAATTTGGTTTTGTAATTCTTGTACAACGGGTGACAAATCTTTGGGTAGTGTTTTCATTGTTAGTCAACAGTTTTTTTTGTTTGATATTTATTAAATTAGAATGCTAAATGGGTTGTACATGGAGCAAAAGTTGTTTTGAATTCTCAGAGTCTCAGTTATTGAAATTTCACCTTAATACCTTTAAATTATTTAATCAGAGTCCCGATTCAGGTTGAATGGTGTCGATCCGATTATTATTACTTTAGTGATTTCTGGTTTAAGATTCTGATTATTTTTTGCAAAATCAGCCGGTGATCCGTAGTTTAGAACTTCTGCCAAATGTTGTGAATTGGTTTCCTTTGCATTTTCGCTACCTACCGGTATAGCTACAAATGGAGTTATGTTGGCACCAGCTGGTAGTGGTGTTGCACCCTGATAATATGCCCAGTTCATTGATGTAGCAAACCCAGCAGGATATGCTACCTGAAAACCCACGTAATAATTAGGTGTTATGACACGGTTTTTAGGAAAAAAGATAGTGTTGGACATATCAGAACCAGGCACTGAAAATTCAATAAATCCATCAGTGGGTATATTTCTGCATTGTAATCCAATCAGTATTACCCCACCTGATTGAGGACCTACAATAGAAATCGTATTCTGTATAGTGGGTATCGGGGCATCTACTTCAACCATCGCTTTTAAGGCTATATTGGGATTCGACAGCACGAAATTTGCAATATCCGGAATCTGACCGATACTGTTCAAATCGGGAGGTATAAGTTGATCGGAGCCATTTTTTGCCCAGGCTATTATGCAATATTTAGTATTAACACCCGGAGGTGTCCATCCAAATGGAATGATAGCCCCCTGGATTCCTTCATTGTTAGTAACTGCCGGAGCATTTAAGGTTATAAAGTTTATACTTTCACCTCCAAATGTGATTCCATCGGTTCGCCAGGTCTGAGGCCAATTGACTGTAGAAATATCTACATAATACACATATACAGTAGATGTCTGCGGTACAGACTGAGGATTAACCCCCCGGATGTACAACCAGTTATTGTTCAGCGGGCTTTCAATATTAGCCTGTGGAAGTCCTTTATTGTAGTTATCTGAATTTACGATGACAAATGGATCTTGTAAAGGGGGCACACCACCGCAAATGATATCTGGTGAATTGTTCCAGTTTAGGCCTTTAGTATCATTGATTGTCTGGCCAACATAGTCTCTGATAAAAAATCCGTCGTAACTCATGTCATTTTTATTTAAAGTGGGAATGAAATAATAGTATATTCTCTGATCTGTTACTTTTCATAATCAAAGGCAAAAGGGCATTGCTCTACTGTTAATAGTATTAGTAGATATGAAAAATCATCAGCGAGTCATTTCAAATGGCATAGAACCAATTAGTATCATTTTTTTAATCTCGGAATTAATACTCTGATTACTTTTCAAAAAGTCATCAGGCGTTCCATAATAATCAACATCGACGAGATACTGAGGAGCAATTCGATTAACTTTCTCAACGAAAGCTGATGAAGTTACCCAGGTTCCAATAATCGGTATGATGCATGAACCATTCGGAGCAGGTGTAGATCCCTGATAATAAGTCCATTTCATCTTCGTAACAAACCCACCGGGTATTGCAGGATATTCTACCTGAAATGCAACACTAAAGTTGCTGCTCATAATTTTTGTTTTAGGTAAAATGATAGTATTTGCTCCATCAGGTCCTGGTACTGAAAACTCAATATATCCATCGGTCGGAAGGTTCTGACACATTAACCCAATGCTAAGCACCCCTCCAGACGATGGGCCAATAATCGGTGCTATGCCCTTAATAGTTTTTATAGTAGCATCAACTATTGTTTTATTTGTCCAACCGATATTCGGATGAGAGAGAATGAAATCTACCATGCCTGATAAACTGTCAATACTACTCAAATCAGGAGGGATTAGCTGATCGGGACCATTATTTGCCCATGCTATCAAACAACAATGAGTCTTGTTGCGCGGAGGTTTCCATTTAAATGGAATAATGGTTCCCTGAATTCCCTGATTATCCGTTGATGCGGGTGCATCAAGTGTTACCCAGTTTTGATTTATGCTTCCATAACTGATGCCCTTACAAATCCAGTTTTGCGGCCACAGAATAATGCTGGTATTGACATAATACAGAAAGACTGTCGACGTCTGCGGTACAGTTTGAGGGTTAACTCCTCTTACATACACCCAATTATTGATAAGCGGAATCTGTGTGTTAGCCTGCGGCAACCCTTTATTATAGTTATCAACATTTACTATAGACTTAGCGTCGGCTAAAGGTGTTTTACCTGTACAAATAATATCGGGAGAAGCTGACAAAGCTGTACCTTTATTGGCATCAACTGTTTCACCGACGTAGTCTCTGATAAAAAATCCGTCGTAGCTCATTTTTTTATAATTTTAAAGGTGGAAGTTCATTGAATGATTTGGCCGATAGGTTTTTTTTCTCGTTTTCAAATCAGACAGGGCAAAAGTTTCACTTGTAAACAACTATTCAGTAGATAATTTCAAGCAGTCTCCCGTATTCGGTTTCGCAAATACAGGAGACCATTTTCATTTAGCGTTATCGTAAAGAATCTTAACCAATTATGAGCGTGGTCGTGTCATCTTGAATGGCACCGAACCTATTACCATAAGTGTTTTAATGCCTACTTCAAGGCTCTGGTTACTGGCTAAAAACTCAGTAGGGGTTCCGAAATGCTGAACATCTACCAGGTGTTTAGGTGATTTTTTTCTTACATCCTCTATGAATGTCGGATAATTTCCTAATGTACCGGCAAACGGAATTACATTGGCGCCATCAGGCACCGGTGTAGCGCCCTGGTAGTAAGTCCAGCTCATTTGGGTAACATATCCACCCGGCATTGAAGGGTACACAACACTAAAACCAAAGGCAGCATTGGGTTGTGTGACTTTTGTTTTAGGGAAAATAATGGTGTTTGCGGCATCAGGGCCGGGCACAGAGAACTGAACGTATCCGTCCGTTGGAATATTCTGGCATTGTAATCCGATGGTAAGCTGGCCTCCGGCTGAAGGCCCAACAACCGAGGTTACACCCTGAATGGTAGGTACAGTTGCATCTACTTCTGTAGTATTTTTCCATCCAACATTCGGGTGAGTAAGAATAAAATTTGCCATATCGTTTACACTACCAATACTGCCTAAATCAGGAGGAGTAGTCTGGTCAGCGCCATTATTTGCCCAGGCTACCAGGCAATAGTGGATATTGTTGCGCGGGGGCACCCATCCAAACGGGGTAATGGTTCCTTTAATACCCTGATTTTGCGTTGATGGTGGTGCATTTAACGTTATCCAGTTTTTTTGATCACCACCGACTGTAATACAGTTGGAAATCCAGTTCTGAGGCCAGAGAACCATGCTCGTATCAACGCAATATAGAAATACCGTTGATGTCTGCGCGGTTGTCTGTGGATTGACACCCCGAACATACACCCAGTTATTGGTAAGTGGTGTCTGATTGTTAGCCTGTGGCAACCCATTATTGTAATTACTAGCATTTTCGATAGTTGCTGGGTCAGCCAAAGGGGTAGGACCTGTAGAAATAATATCGGGAGAATTGGTCCAGCTTGTACCTTTGGGTCCATCTATTGTTTCGCCAACGTAGTCTCTAATAAAAAATCCGTCGTAACTCATATTTTTAGTATTTTAAAAGTGAAAAGAAAAACCTTGTATTAGCTGATTTGGTTGATTATTGCCATATTATTACTATTAAACCCTGTGAGGTATAATGACGACGCATTAGGCAACATGGCAATTCCAATAGGATACTGAAGATTCTGTTGCCACGATAGCGTTTGTATGATGCGTAAAGTAGCCGTACTTATTACACGCACACCTGTTGAATTGGCATCTGTAACAAATAGTCTGGTACCGTCCGGTGAAACGATTGCCTGCTGGAAATTGGTCAGGAATGCATATGAAGGCGGGAACAACAGTTCTTTAGAACTCAGATCCTGAATATTCACCACAACCATTGACGATTTCATGTTTTGTTGTAATATTACATACAGGGTGTTATTGTCAGGAGCAGCGACCATGGTTTTCGACAGCATCGATAAGCTGATTTGCGTAGAATTAAGCTTGTATTCACCACTGCTGTCACGTTTCAAACACCAAATTTTTCTATCGAGCGAACTTAACACAAATGCATTGTTGCCGTCAGGCGTATTCTGAAGCAGGATATTATTAGAAGTAGATGCATTAGTGAACAAGTCTAAGTCTGTCTTAAGAGTATAGGTACCTTTAGATTCGTCGCATTCAAATGCCAGAAAACTATACTTGCCATCGGTATCTCTTGCTACTACATACAGGTTTCCTGCATCTGCCGACATACTCAATTCTACTGGCATCCTTACTTTACTTCCAACACCTACGGGTATCGGGATGGTAGAGGTTATGGTAAACTTGGCTGTTTCCATAATAGAGATATTGGCATCGCCCTGCTGAATAAGATACATGAGCCTGGTTGGTGCCGTAGGAGAGAAAACACAATCAATGATTGACTGGGTGTCCAGACGGGTGGATACAGTGCCCGACGCCGTTTCGTAAATAAATATACCTTTGGTAAAAGCCGGTTTTGTGGTGTTATATAACACATTGTGCCACATGACTATTTTCTGTCCGTCATGCGAGGCAATAACGTCCGTCGGCTGTTTGCCTATACTTACAGGCGTATTGCGCAACTGGTAATTGATCAGGCTAAAGACAGCCACGCTCTTGTCTTCATTGGTAATATAAGCTGCTGTTCCATCATAAGCTACTGATACAGAATTGGGTTTGCTGCCCGTTTTGATTGCTGACTCCAACACTTTGCAGTTACCTGTACCTTTATAACAACTTATCAGTGCGGCATCATTAGAAGTGTTATTAACCACAAAGGCGTAGGCTCTATCAGGCGTAGTGGCGATACGGATAGGGGATATTTTCACATCTAACGCCTGCCGTGGAGACGTGCCGTCATCATCAGAGTCTACTACCATTACCTGATTGCTGGCATAGCAAGCTACTAAGAGTGTTTTTCCATTCTCATCGGCAACCGCTACATCTTTTGGGTTCTGAGGCAGATTAGTAATGCTGCGGCTATACATAAATGCATCATTTACCGAGCTGTAGCCTATCACAGCAATGCTGTTGTCGCCACTCATGGCTATGTATACATTTAACCCTGAAGGGTCAACAGCTATACCTGCAGGTGATTGTGTGACAACAATATTTTGTTTGATTGCAAACTTATCTGCGCCCGTATTCTCAATAACTACCAACTTGCCTGAACCAGATAGTGAAGTAGTAACAAAAACGTATTTATCGTCATTGGAAATGGCTATGCGAACCGGAGCGCCTTCAATAGCAATTGAGGTAAGCGTACTAAACTCATAAAGACCTGTGGTGGCGTTCCAGCTTATTTTTATGACGGTGACTGAACCTGTGCTGTTTAATACAAAAAGGTACGAACCACTGTAAGAAAAGACCTCATCTACAGGGGTGCCACCGGCTGAAATCGGTGAAGCGTATTCGCTGAAATCGAGTGAATTCAAAATTCTGACATTCTGGGTGTCTTTATCAAGCACTGCAATGAACTCGGCAGAAGGTGAAGCTGCGGCCGCTGAAGCATTAAAACCACATGAATTAGGCTGAGGATCTACTTTATATGATTGAATGAGGACATTTCGCAAAAGGGTATATGGGTTATCCTCGTTTTGAGGGATAAGCGACCACATACCCGGAGTATTTACGCTGACAATTTTAGTGCTCGATTTAGGGACACTTTCTGAACTACCCGTGGTATCATTGACAAGCAACACAGAGTCATTGGTGTCTACATCCCAGTAAAATTTCGAATCATGCGGGTAATCGTGATAATAAATATTGGTCGGAGATACCGTAAATGAGTTAATTACTGACAGCACATCAGCCGTGACAGTCATGGTTGCCTGATTGGCGCTGCTACCTGCACCCGTAGCTACCAAAGTAATAACAGTCGATTTCTTAAGCGTAGCAGGGAAACTGTTTTTAGTCGTGACATCCTGATAAAATGGCACCAGCATGAGTGATGTATAATCTTTGGCGGTCCACGAGATATTAACCGATGCGGTACCTTGTTTTAATACCGATGGGTTAGGGGTTACCGTTAGATTTTTGATAACCACGTGAGGTATTTTGGTGAGAGTCAGATAATAAGACCCATCGTTAAAACCGGGCACGTTCTGATATTGCACGTACATTAACGTAGAACCGGGCTCAAAACGGGTAACTATCTCGGTAACATAGAATGAAACAATAGCACCTATACCGGTACCTACAATATCAGTATTTGGTGGTGGTTGTAGTATCCAGCATGGATTCTGGGCATCCATATTCGGAGTAATGTTCCATGCTGCTGCATTTTCTCCTTGTGCTACTATAATGTTATCAAGTGCGGATTGAGGTGTTGTAAGCGCACCATAACCCGGACTCGACGGTGCATACACAAAGCTGACAGTAAAAGTGGTATTTACTCCGGACTTAACCGTTACAGGGTTAGTGCCGGGGGTAAAGGCAAATGTAACATTGTTTTCTACCTGTGCGTAATCGTCAACGGTATTAACGATATAAGGCTGGGTAGTAATTGCACAGCTAATGGCTTCGTGTAAATCTTTTTTACCATCCGGAGCAGCCTGTAAAAGTACTTTGAAGAACGAAAGCTGCGACAGATTACCAATCGTAATCGGGCTTACTCTATAGTAAGAGACAGATAAGTTTACGTTTGGAGTAGACGGAGGCGAGGGCAATACCAGATTATTAATATTTATATCGATACTGCCTGTGCTTGCATCTATGGAAATATCTTGTGTTGGCACCATTCCGATAATACTATTGGGATAAAGGGCGAATTCCCAATTGGTAGCAGAGCAGACAATATTCTTGAAATCACTTTCCGGTATTTGCAAAGAGCTGAGGTCAAGATACAATATTGAACCGGTAGCTGTTGGAGCACCTGCAGGGGGCACCAGGTTGCCAATGGTAAATTTGGTACTATCTTTATTGGTCTTTATTGTAAACACCAGTTTGTTTACCGTTGGGTCTGTAGTAATGTAAATGGTATTGTCCTGTCCCTGATTATTAATAGCAAAGGACAATTGCGGAAATGTTTGTATGTCTTGCATATCCATTTTTTTTTAAATAGTTATTGTATAAATAGAATATTGACTGTAAGAATTTTAAATAGATTCTTTACACTGAATCAAGTAAGGGTTAGCAGAGTTGCTTCGAGGCCGTTGTTGACACCCTCAACATTGAGGTACTCAAAGTACATTTGTACCTGTCCGGTATGGGCGACAGTCTTCAGATTGTTTAATGTCATTTTAAGTGTTTGTTTGGGTTTTAATGACATTTCGGCGGTTGGAGTAGCCAGCCAGTAATTGCCATATCTTGAGTCACTTAAAGATTTGAATACCCACCCATCCGCAGAAAACTGAATCAGCGGCACATCAGCCTGTTTAACCAGTTGACCAAGATGTATATAGATAGCAGAACCCGGAGTTTGGGGTAATACCTCAGGCTTAAAGGTGATATCGAGTGGTTTTCTGTTTGTGATGGCCAGGTAAAGCGTGCTGATTGTATTAGCCGGGGCTGTTGGCTGGCCTTTATCGTTCAGTATTTCGAAACGCAACAATTCGGGTGTTAGTTTTAGCCATCCTTCACGAATTGTCTGAGGCGTATAGTCGGCAATGGCCTGGCCTCCTACGTAGCCTATTTCAGGCGTTACTTCCCATACTGGCTTCTCTTCAAATACTGCCTCTTCAACCCACGACCATTGATACCCTTCTTCGTCCGGCACCGGCATATTGAAGCCTGTTACGCCTTTCAATACAGGTGTAGTTAGAAAAGTCATTTCCAGTATGCTTAGGGTATCGGCATACATGTCAGAAGGCACATCGATTATTTTAGTAGGCAAAATGCCCATGGTAGCATGTACTGTTGCCCGTGGATCGAACAACATCAGCACATATCTGGCATCAGCCGAGACGTCATAAGGTACAGGAGAGTCCGGCTTTGGAGATGCTGTGAGCTTAATGGTATCTTCTACCGGCTTTACCACACCGCTGTCACCGGTGGTTGCAGCTCCTTCAGTATAAAAGGTTGAGAAATTGAATCCGTCGGCATTTTCAAGAAAATAGCCTATCAGTCCGTCGTTAATTTGCTTCAGGTCGCCGAGCATAACCGGAAACTCCACATTGGTGAACTGGTTATCGGTTCTGTATTCTCCCGAGGTCAGGGTAGTCCAGCTCTGGTTCAATGCAGGGCTGCTGTCCAGCTCCAGCCTTAACATGGCTTCGCCCAAGGCAATAGGCCGTCCGATGAGAACGGCGAGGTCGGCACTTTGTGCATAATTATTCGGATCAATGAAATTATGCATGTTGTCTACTGCTTTCCAGAACTTAGTGAAGAATGCAGGTCCGTTATTGTATAAAGCCACTGCCATGTCGCGCAGGTTAGGATTCTGCAAAGCAAATACCTGCTCAATTGACTGGTTGATGGTAGCATTATTACCCGGTGCAGACTGCCACAGCATGGCAGTCTGAGTGCCATTCATACCCAGTGTGCCCATAGAACGCCCCTGCTGGTCGTAAATAAACAAACTGCCATTCAGATGGTTGGGTAATACCCAGCCGCATATAGGCGTAGTAGCCGGATGCGCATTCATTTCCTGTATATGATCTCCTATGGCAGACATCCAGCGGAACAGCAGACGAGACGGCTGTGCCAATGCCGGTGGTACATATACGACATTGGGTACAACAGCGTTGTTATATATTGTGGTCAGTTGTTCGGAAGTAATATTCTGGGTAATGTTGACTGTTCTTTTTTGACCATAGACATCAACAAGACTAAGGCTGAATTGTAAAAAGCCAGCACGTACCGGATTGAAATATCCATTCGGAACAGGTGACACCGTATTCGCTTTTCCTGCTACCTGCGCAACTAATTGCGTAATATTGTAATAGGGGCTTTGCGGTGTTGCATTGATGTTTAACTGCATACTTTGCTGTATCATTGCCAGCAAACTATTGAATCCGCTAAAGGCATTGGAAGCAAAAACTCCTATCTGAAGGGCATCAGCAATTTGTTGCAGTGTTTCGTTCGGATACACTTCCAGATAGTCTTCCAGCTGGTCGTAGAATGTTTCTGCTGCACTGTTACTGATAATGGCAGAGCTTTTGTATTGCTGCGCAGTACTAAAATCTATTTTTGACGGATCAAGGCTGCCTTTGTAAACAACACTACCGCCATTGTCCTGGTCTATTTTATAGTTTTCAGTAAAAAGATCTGTTGTATAATTGTGTAATTGTCCGTTGGTTTCGGTGGCTTCCAAAGGAGCATATTTCACGGTCCATTCTGTAAATATCGGAAACCACGGGTTGGTATGCCACCAGAAAGCTTCCATGGCCGAGGGCACAATTCCGGTGAATGTGTACAAGTCCTGCGGTTTGCCGTTCATAGCCAAGGTCAGGGCTGCTTCGAGGTCTGCCGCTGCCACACCGGTAAGCCCAGACACCAGGTTGGTGTTCAGCAGCAATGATTCGAGCAGCAGGTTATTGCTCACTAGCGGGTAGGGCAGGTTATTAGGTGTTGGTAAGCCGCTGCTACTGAACTGGCTTGTGGTAATGGTTATGTTCTTTACTATAATTGAGCTGATAAGCTGAACTGTTGTTCTGCATTTCAGATAGCCGTTTTCATCATAATTCTGTTTCAATGATTTGCCACGGATGGCGTTCGACAGGTGATCGGCCACCAGCAGCATTACCGGCTCATTGGGCTGCCAGTAACGGGCAGGCGAGGTCGCCTTGAGCTCCAGCGTGGCATCAATTGTTGTAATGAGTTCATTGACTATGATTTTTTGCTGATTAAGCTGGCTGGTAAGGTCTGTATTAGTGGCCTGAATCTGAGGCCAGGTGGTTCCAAGACTGTTATAGATAAGCTGGTACAGGGTATTCTGAATCTCCGGATCGGTGGTATTCACCATTTTATACCAGTCTGCAAATAATTGCCACTGAAAACTGAGCGTATAATGGTCATAAAAATCGCATTGTTGCTGATATACATTCAGTGAATCGAGCGCTTCTGCCAGTGGCAGAGGAAAGGCTACTTCTGCTTCTTCGGGTGAATCTTTTGCCGGTCTGATAATCTGATAGGTAGTACCGGTGCCGATACTTGCAAATGTTTTCTGATGCAACATCTCTTCCAGCTGAGCCAGTTGGTCTGGCTGGGGTTGCATAAACTCACTGAGCAATCCGTTTTGAAATGCATTAAGCAAGGTTTCAAAAAAAGGAATATCAGGATGAAGTTTATCTCTGAAATAAGCGGCAAAACACTCTGGCGGTGTATTGCCTATCGTTAATGCCGCATCAACCGGCAGTTGATTGGCCTGATCTACCACATACTTATTGTATGGGCTCCAGGCTATGTTTTGTATAATGCCGCTATAGACTGAGTAAGTGGTTGTTTCGCTGGTGCCGTCGTAGGTCCAGTCATACAGATTATTAATTTCTTCTTTTGTTTTCCCGTTATACAGCGGGTCATTATTGGTATTACTGAACCAGCCGGTTACCTCATACATGAGGTCTACGGCAGGGTCGTTCGGGCCAATTTTTAAATCTGCAAGTGTATCCTGAAAACCAAAGAGACTGCGGCTGTTGGGATAAAACGCGGCAAACGAAGAGTCACCACTTGAAACGGCCGATAAGTCCTGTCCGGTTTGTTCTTTAAAATAATCATTATTACCCGGGTCTACCCATTGACCATCGAAAACCTTGTACATGCCTGTGTATCTGTAATCAGCATCGGAAGGGTTCAATTTTTTCACAGGGAGCGTGATTGCCAGTTGCCCCGCCGGTAATGAAGTATTGAGTGTATCGCTCTGGATGATCCAGGTACTGCGCACAGGGCCGTTTTTAGTTATAGCCACCCGGCTGATGAGCCAACGATTAGGAACCGCACCGAATAAAAGGATACCCGATGTTCCGTTTGCACCCTGTGTAAGCGCTTCGGGCAGGCTCCAGTGCAAGTGTATGCCGGTTGTTAACTGCTGCCATGGAGCAGCTGAAAGTGCACGCACTACGTTGGTACCTACATAAGCATTATTTTTACCCGACTGATTTGTATATACGGTAGTGGCTCCTGCAAATGTGCTGGTACCTGTCTTGTCATTTTGGTCGATAATTCCTACACACAGTGCGGCCATATCAACCGGAACCACCAGGCCTAAATCATTTGTATCTGTTGTTTGCATTTCCGCATGATTAGTTGTTAAGAAATTCAACTTTCACTACTCCTTTTATCAATTCAAGCGCATATTCTGCCGATGTGAAATTCTGTATGTTCTGATTATAAGGCGGGCTGTTTAAGGTTTGCTTAATAGCATCTGCCGCCTTTTTCACCTGCAGTGTCTGGTTATCTGACCTTAGAGTAACCGGACAATAGGCGCCCGGAATCTGACTACCGGGGTCGGTTCCGTTTACTACTCTCAGAGTAGTGGCCCACGAGCTATCATGTTTTACCAGACCCTCGTGCAGCGCCTCCGGCGGTTCATGAACGGCCACCATCTGAACTATGCCGTCGAAAATACAAATGAGCGTATCGCTTGACAGCGCTTCCATGCGTAGTTTCTGTATTTCGTTTTTGCCGTCCAGATCACTGTATCCGTTTATTTCCAGACCGGGCCAACCACCTACAACTGCCGAGCGCAGCAATAAGCCTGTAATGGTTCCACTATTGTTGGCATAAGACAAAAGCTTCGGTTTACGCGGCCTTGATAAACTGACCCGGTGCTTCACCGGAGCCATCATTTTCTGTAGTCGGTTAGAATCTTTGTTTTGATCGGCGGTTGACGAACGCCCGATACTGAACGCACCATCCAACAGACAGTTAATCCAGTTATTATCCATGTAGAAAAAACGCATCGATTCGGGCGGCAGCATTCTCTCATCGGGCACCAGATAGTTGAAAGGCACGCCTTTAAGTAAAGCCAGCTGGCTTAGCCACAGAACAATATTTTCAGGTATGGGCGTATCATTGGCTGCGAATAATATCGTGTTACGGGTGAGCATCAGACCGTTAAACGCAGTAATGGATTTGTATTTATCCATAATTATTTTCTGCTCTTCGGCAATTGCTTCCTGCACGGTTTCTCCTTTTTTCCAGTTGTATAGCGCCGTTGAAAATGCCTTGTTCTGCAAAGCCATCAACTGGCCTATCTGCCAGGCTCCACCATACGACACATCAAACATACCCGTCTCCGGATTATACCTATTAATGGCATCAGGCGTAGAAATAGGGGGCGTGACTGTTTCTTTAATGAAATAAGGAACAAGCGGGCACCGGTACCACGAAACGGTATTGCCGGGATGCCTGAGAATCTCAGTGAGCGGTATGTAGCCCATGTTCAATGCATTATGCACCAACACCTCCGCATCTGCTGCGGTCATATTTCCTGTGGCTTGTTTTTTAAGCGCACTTTCAACGACTGGTGCCGGTGGTACGTCGCCCTCAAACGGATATTGCAGTGTGGTCAGGCCTGTTTCTCCCAGTTCGTTTTTGTTTAGGTTTTCAAGCAGCTGTTCGAAATTCTCATCGTTGGTATTAACACTAAAATGCCAAGAACTATAAGTAAGCAACCGTATAAAATTGTTGCCCGCAGGTATATGTGACGTACCGTTATCATCGGGCAGATAATTGCCCAGGTTTTCGAGCGAAACCATAAATACATAGCTTGTTGCTCCATCAACAGGAATGCGATTCCCCACTATTACTGCATAAAGTGCTTCGTCCAGCACTTTATTATCGGTCTTGTCTATCGTTTCTGTGTCGCGGATATGCGCCAGATAGGGTAGGTCTGCGGCCGACGGCGCTACAGTATTGAAAATAGCGGTGGGGATGTCTATATAATTAATGGGGTCTTCAGGTGTTTCGCCGTAGTCCAGTTTATTCATGCCCGGATACGACAATATCCCTGCCGGCATTGTACCTACATCTTTTATGCCGGGAGCACCTTCAACCGTGATTTCGGTACCCAGCGGAACAAGGTCTTTTGCCTTGCCCTTTTTTATTTCGGGCACCTGATCCTGATTGAATAAAAACAAGGCGAGCCAGGGAGCGCTTTGTTCTGACATGACAGACGTTCTTTCCCAAGGCAAGGTGCGTCTGTTGAATACTGCCAATGGAAACACGCCTGAAAACTCACCATTGGCCAGATTAGGAGGAAAAACAGAGTTAAAATCATTAGGACTCAGGGTGAATCGCTCTCCGGTTACGGCAAATTTTCTTGAAGTGCGGTAGGGAGTACCCGTATTCAGGTTTACACCCTGCTCCAAAACAACTGTGTACTCTCCGGATTTAAGCGGAGGGATATCGTACTGGATAAAAATCACCTTTTTATCCTCGTCTCCTGTGCCGGTAGCAAGCTTTACGGCAGCTTTCTTTCGGGTATTGACAGGTTTCGATTTCGCAGCTATGGTTTTGTTTTCTTTTGCCATCTCTAAAGTTGTTTTTCTTCTCCGAGTAAGCGCATTACAGGTTCGGCAAGCAGGTAATTAGTCGCCGGATCGGCCAATACGATTACATTGATATTTGTATCTACGGTAAGTCCGTTATTCACGATCGCCTGCAGCAACAGATTACGGTTATCAATTGCCAGTGGGGTCATAATAGTATTTTCGACAGTGTCTCCTTCAAAATCATCCGCAGTGGCTATGTATGGCGCAGCCCAGGAGAAATACTGGAATTCGGGCGCCAATGTATATTGCAGATTAACCAGGTCTATCGGTAGGGTATGGTCAGGCGGTTTAACGAACGGAACAACCGAGAAACCTGTCAGTACGTCGTTCAGAGTGGTGTCCTGCACAGGGTTGCCCAGAATAGGATTTCCGCTGGAATCGAACTGAACCGGCTGCCAGAGTGACTTTGCCACCTTGCCTAAAGTTCTGGTTGCCTTGAAGGTGCTGTCTTCGTTGCTGGTTATCGTAATTTTGTGCGTCGACGTCAAAGCTGCCTGCTGAGTACCCGTCGGGCGTATCCCGAAATTTGTATTCTGAACCACGTTGGCGTTTTGTGCCTGAGTATTGAGGCTGATGTTGCTGCTCAGCAACCAGTCTTTTGAAGGTATAACTGCCTGCGTGGCCAATTCAAAGTTTTCTGCATTAACAATCCAGTTCAGATCACCTTCCTTGTCGCTCAATTGCATAATAAGGCCATTGCTGATGGTTATCTTAACTACGTCTGGATCAGGCGGGGTATCTGCGCCCTCCATAGTGCGCACATTTGAAGACCCGCTGTTTTTCTGCGGCAGCATATCCTTTGCAAAAGAATTCCACGAAATTGTTTTTTCCTTGATCTGCGTTTTGGCGCCAAAGGCAATTGTGAACGAGATAATAGAGAGGTCTACCTTTGCCACACCTGAAAACTCCGGACCCCAGATATGAATGCTGGCACCCACATGAATGGTTACACTTAAGGTAGTAAACCACAAATCTATTTTGAAACTGGCACCAATACTCACACCGGCTCTGATATCATAATAGAAAGGTTTCCACATGATTAGAAAATCGGCCTGCACACTAAACCAGGCTTTAATGCCACCGCTTTGCCATACGGCTTCCATATAACCGCCGGCCATTGCGGCATTAGATGTCAACGCAAAATATTCGCCACCTTTTATGCTCAGTTCGTTGGTTACTTTCCAGTTCATGCCTAAACGCGGCACAACCGGATAGTAATTCGGTACGGTATAGTTCGGATTGTACCCCCCGAGAGTAACTACAAATTCGCCATAGTGCTCGCCGCTTGTCCATAAGTAAAATGCAAAGCCTCCGGTCAAGTGACAGTCTTTCGATAACACATAAGAACTGTTTGTCAACTGCCCCTGCACTGCTATCAGGCCTGTTTCGGTAGAGAACGACGCCGCCAATGCCAGCTCGGCATATACAATAACAGGTACTTTAGACCCTTTTACACCAGCCCCGGGTGGTAGTATCAGTTTCGACAAGCCCAGCAATGCGATTTCGAATTTAGTACCGAAAGCAATGGTAAGCATGGCATAGGAATCGAGGATTTCGAAACTGGTGAATCTTATGCCGGCAGTCAACCAGTTATTACCTGTCAGAGGAGCTACAACCCCTCCATCGACGAGGGTTCTCATTACGTCTTTTACCTGCTTGGCTATATCTCCGTTTGGATTAGCACTCGGCGGATTGTTCATTCCCATTGCCCATTGGACGAATGGGAAGGTGGCCACGCCGTCGATACCGGGTAGAACCAGACTGCGATTGAAGCCGAATCCGGCAGACAGGCCCGTTACAAACAGATAAGGCGGCCCGCCGATAGGATAATTGAGTACTGCATAAACAAATAATGAAGGGCGGTTGTCGACCTCGGTATAACCGCCAATGGCACCTATAGTGATTGTTTTGGTCTTGATGAAGAGCTGCCCTACAAGATCTACAGGGTCGAAGGTACCGGACAAGCCCCCGCTAATGAGAAGCGGCCCGCTCTGGAACGTTACACTGATACCACTGATGGTAAAAGAGACCCCGAAATCACTGATGGGCAGGCTTACTCCGAAACCTTCAAGGCCGATGGTAAGGCCTCCGGCTGTTGCGGCACAATTTACCAGCACATAAATGTTGGGTTCTTTGTAAGCAAGTCCGATTTTTTCGAAATACAAGGGACCGAAATTCTTTTGCAGATTGAACCAGAATGTTTTGCTTCCGCCATTGTCTGAACTGATGGTTTGTACCACCGAATAGCGGTCTCTGTCGTTCACTCTGCTGATGGTGTCGTGATAGACAGCCAATCCTTCCTCATATACAAAGGTCTGGGTGTTGTCGCCTCCTAGTGAGATTGGTATTTTCGTTCCTCCGATGTTTACCTGCATAGAGAAAGCCACAAGATTAATCATCCCTGCCTCCGGAACATTGGGAAACTTGATGTCGCCCGGTGCATACTTATTAATGATACTGTTAATAAGCGTTGCGTTCTCTTTCGTGATCGGGTTAGAAGCGATGTCGACATGGATGGCTTCTATGGCCAGTATGCCTTCGGTAATAACCGTGATTTTATCAATAATAGGCAGATTAGACAGGTCTATTACGGCATCAGTAGCCAGACCAAAATAGAATATCCATTTTTTGGTGGTCAGATCCTGAATAGCAGCAAAGGCTGCAGAACCATAATTAGGATTAGCCGATGCCGCTTCCAACACAAATAATGGCTGGCTTTTAGCACTGTCATATACAAAAGCTGCGGCTTTCAGAGAAAGGTCCAGTTCCGGCGGTATAGGAGGCACTATATCTCCAAGACCGAGCATATCGGCAATTGAATTGATACCGAGCGGTGTGCCTTTGTTTTCCCATTGTGCAGCAAAGGCGGTATCGGCTGCTGTTTTAGAGAAAAGAAGCGTGTAAATCTGCTCTTTGTACTGAACAACCCCCTTGGCTTCAATATCTGTATTGTAACCGTCTGCTGTATTAGATTTTATTGCACTAAGGCTCACTTCAATATCTACGGCGTTGTTGTCTGCCATTGGGATATGCCCGATGCAGTCGAACGTGAAATTGCCGGAACTGGTATTGTAAGTAACTTTTAGTTTGGTAAGGGTTATCTCTGATATAAATTTAGGATACCAGGTGATACCGAAAGTATCCAGCAGTTCTGCAATTAGTTCGCCAATGGGCAGATTGTCTACTTCACCGGTCATATCCACGCCCTGGCCTTCTTTGTAAACTGCCGAAAGCAGCACAGTAGTAGTGCTTATAGTAAAATGCGCATAAAGACTACCAAAGCCAATCATTTTATCACCTACGGGGTCATAATTGGCACCCATTTCAAAAGAAGCGTTGTCGAGACTTACTTTACCAGCAATAGGTAAAGGCTTGGTTATGGCCAATCTGAAATTGTACCCGCCGTCTTCGGTATAGTACATGAGGCTGAGCGTGCTTATCTCAACATCAGGGAAGTTTTGTGGCAAAGGTATTTTCAGAAAACTGAATATCTTGGTAAGTTCGGCAGTCTTGTCAGGCTGCAATTGTGCAAATACGACTTTGTCGGGAAACTGCCCTCCAACCTGGAAGGGGAACCCTTCAAACAGAGTCATGTTGGCAATCAGGGTAGCCTGATAGTAATTGTCAGAAGTAAGCGGCTTAAATACTTCGTATTCAAATTCTATATTTTCGACCACAAATAAATCGCCAAAGAAAGACCAGTTGGCAGAATATTGAAGGGCTATTCTGATAAATGCAACTGTCTGCTTTGATGGGTTAAAACTTAGCTGGAATTGCTTCAGAGAAAAATTATTGAGCTGAGCAGCTACTTCTTTAGGTAATATGCTGGTAAGGTCATTGTTACCGCCTATGGCATTAAGGAAGTCATAAGTAAGGTCACCTAGCTGATCAAAACTACCGGAAAGTGTCCAGTCGCCGTCAAAAGTAGGTATTGTCATTGAAACTGGGAAATACAAGGGCTTTGGCGATCCGGCTGCAATTTCGCAGGCAAAGCCGAGAGAAATTACACTTAGTTCTTCATCAGGAGCCAGTGTACCTTTCAGCTTTGTAAAACCAAGGGAAAGACCTTGCACGAGTGACCAGCTTACGTCATCAGGCAGATTCAGATTCAGCGTCAACAACAGATTGCTGCCAGGCTGTGTAAATGTAAAAATAACGTTAGTATTAACCTGCCCCATTACCGTAGCATGACCATTAAGCGACGGGCTATCGCCATCCGGAACAACCGACGTAACGGTTACGTCGATCGTACTGGTACCGGGTAGCATTTCGAGCAATTTATTGACCAGCGTCGCATCGAACATGGAGGAGGAAACAGGTACTATTTCTCCCGGCTGCACAGGTTGCAGCCATAGCTTCACGTCGTTGAGGTTCTTAATGGTATTATCTGCCATAACATTGTCTGTTATTAGTTAATCCAATTCGGAAAATTATTAAATGCGGTGCCGTTATAGGCTACAGGCAAAGCTGTCTGATCACCCAAGCGAACATTGCCTCTGTGCATTAAAGTGGCTGGTATTGCCCGTATTTGGGTGCCTTCAGCGGTTGAAATTTCGACGCCACCGTTTAAGACATTGCCCCATCCTGCCGCCCTGTAGGCATTAACCGCTGCTTGTACAGGAAAACCATAGACGTATACCAGACCAGCCGCAGTAGGGCGCATACCGTAAGAATAGAATACACATCCTGCATTATTATAAGCAGGTACTTGCGGGGGCAGATTAGCTGCTGCGCCATGCGCATTCGAACCATGATGTGCCGCTTCTATACCACTCAGCGTCAGGAATGGCCCACCAGTTACATTATTGAAATTAGCGTCGCCTGTCATTAACACAGTAGTAGCCACAGGGCTATTTGTGGGAAACCGCATATTAACAAGCATTGCTATTCCTGAATTATTCATTAATGCCGCTGGAGGTGTACCAAAAGCAGGAATACATCTATAAACTGTGCACCCTCCGAGAACATTTAAAGGAGCACCACCATGAATAAAGCAATTGGCAAGTGTCAGAGCAAAATTTAAAGTCGAGCCGCCAATAGGTTGAAAGGGTACCAACCATATAAGACCCTGCATTCCTGCTACTCTTCCTAACCGCCAGTGGTCCCAATCCCAGTGAGAAAGTACAACCGCCAAATCTCCGGCTGCATTCTGGACAATTGGTCCTTGATACCCAGGTGTACCAAAGCGCATATTAGCAGGTAAACTACCTACATAAAACCATAAAGGATAGCCTATATCAAAATATAGGAATGGCTCTGTGGCATAGTCTATTAGCAGGTTACAATTACCTTGACCGATATCCATCGCACCTATACTAGTAACAGGAGCTGTAAAAGTAAGTTGATCAAACTCTTCCTCACTTCTGGGGCGTTTATAAGCCTGTTTTTTCTTATAGGGATAGTAGCGAGTACTTAATGCTTTCTTTATCTTTTGCGGAGCTAAGCCTGCATCCACAACACTTTGTAATAATTGTACATTCGGTGAATATGCATCAGGCAGAACCGGCACTACCAACAAACTTGCAGAAGTGAGTTCATAATTACCATAAAGCATGGCAGGGTCGTCCGGGTTCATGTCTATGTCCGGGTTATAAAGAATGCCGTTAACATCACCAGTGTCTTGTTTAGTAAGAGTTATTATATACCACGAGGCCTCAGCCACGTCGTTTGAATCTTTTAAACCAAGAACAGACAATAACGGACTAGTATATACGAATGTAATGTTATATATGGATGCAAGCACTTTAGGAGCAATCCACATAACTTCGGTACTTCCATTGTCGAAAACATTGTTAGTCCATTCTTTGGTTTGCACCTCAAACATGATAGACCATGTATCGGTGCTTTCGTCATAATCAGCCTTGGATAAAAATGCATAATAAGTACCACTGGGAGAAATGGGTTTATCGAAAGATTGTCCCTGGTCTCCTACATTATTAAACAGTCCGCTCCATAAGTCGTTGGGTGCACTAGTATATGGCATATCATTAAACTGTTTGAAAGTTAATGTTAGTTTTCATTCAATATGATATTGCCTGTGTCAGGAACCGCACATGCAAGCCAGGGCATAAAACATGAATGTATTATGCATAGGATACAAGTAGGTCATCAGGAGATCGTAGATCGTCCTGTTACTTATGAAAACCCGAGACAGACAATGGTACTATCTGTCAAGAAGTCGTTATGCTTTGCGTAAGTGCCGGGTTCTGTGCTACGGTCAGCACACCGGAAAGAAAGGCGTTGGGTAAGTTTTTCGTTATCATGGCTTGTTTTTATGGCAAAAGTTAAATTAGTATCAATGGCGATTATCGGATTCAAAGTGAATCATTTAAAATGAACAAAACAAGTGAAACCTATTTTGCGGTACCTTTATTTTTTATGCTGCCGCAGCGGTGGTTTCAATACAGGTATCATAAAACCAGGCACGTTCAATCTTACTGGTAATTGCTTCAATATTACATAAGTTTATCCTAAATTTGGAAAACTGCCGTTAATACCGGCATTAACCTGATTTTATAAATACCTATGAAAACTTTATTTTTCTGTCTTCTGATGGCATATGTGTCAACAGTGCCAACTAATGCCCAAATTGTTGACTGCAAAACAATCAGTGTTGCAGGATATAATACAGCAAGTGAACAGGCATACATTCAAAAAATTCCAAAAGCAATACAATATGGGTGTGGGGCAAGTGCAGGTAAAGAAATATTCTTTAAAAATACCCACCCGACTAAGACTATAAAAGGTTTTGTGATAAAGAAATGGAAGTATGATGGGAGTGATGTTTGTGAAATTTATTACTTTGAACTAAAACCCGGACAACAAAGTGGTTCGCTCGGATGTGACTATATATCAGAAACACAACCTTGCGAATTTAAACCTTATGGAAAGATTGTTAATTAAAAACCATAACCTGTTTATTTTAACCTATGGCAAAGACAGACTACCAAACAATTGATGAGTATCATAGCACATTTCCGGCAGAAATAGTGGAACGTTTACAGGCCATCCGTGAGGCTATACATGACATTGTACCTGAAGTGGAAGAGGTAATCAGCTATCAGATTCCATGTTTCAAGTACAAAGGCTATTTAATCTATTACTCAGCCTATGCCAAACACCTGACCATTTCGTATCCTTATAGCCGGGAGTTCCTTACCCATTTTGAAGCACCACTGAAAGACCTGGTGGTCAGCAAATCGGCTATTCAGTTTCCATATAAGAATCCACTTCCGCTTGATCTCATCAAAGAGATGATTCAATTCAGAGTCGAAGAGAATATTCAGAGTGAGCTGGCAAAAGGTAAAAGTAAGAAAAAGTAAAATTTTGTAGCCAATACAATATTCAATTTTGTGGGCGCCCGAAAAACAATATATATCCATCAATATCCTGAATTTCAAATCCTAACAATTCATCATCATCAACTTTGAGTGGTTTAAAGAACCCGACGTTGCGTGATGAGAATTCTATAGCCAGTGCTTCAGGATTCGGAACATGAAGATACGCATCCCAGCGGGCGATACCCTTTTTAATGTCCCGGGTATAGTTAGGCACTGGTTCTACACCAATGTCTTTTAATACAATCATTGCTCCGCCACGCTCAACAATACCAAAGAAGATATCGTCTTCACTGGGTCCTTGAAATGTTATGTCGAATCCAAGCCGGTCATGATAAAACCTCAGTGAGGCCGGAACGTTTCTTACAATAAAAAAAGGAGCTATGCCTGAGATTTCTGTTTTTGTCATATCTTTTTCGAACATTGTATTGAAATTTAAGCATTTGAATTCAAACAATTGTCAGGAATATACCGAAATCTGAAATAATTCTGCTATTTTGCTAGTATCAAAATTTGAAAAAAACCTTCTCTGAATCATCTGCCAAACCTTTGAGTATCTGACCATGATTGATAAAGAAGCAAATACTCCTTTAACTCAGGATAACATAAGCCAATTGCTTCCTGTACCACCTGAATCACTCAAACGACTCTGGTTGGGTGTCATTAGTTCAATTGTGTTCATGATCTGGGCTTTAATCGTTGGCATTTTACGACCCGGTTTTGATTCTCTGCAACAATCACTCAGTGCTTTAAGTCTCGGGCCGGACGGATGGTACCAGGCAGTTGCTTTTGTTTTTTTAGGTCTGGTTGTTATTTCTACCTGCCCGGCATGGCAAAGCCTGTTCGGTGGTAACAAAGGTGCGAAGGCATTTACAGTGCTTACATTTCTGACGGGTTGCAGCCTTATTCTTTGTGGTATTTTTGATCAGGACCCGGCACCTGGTTATGACCCTGAGCGATTATCTTTAAAGTCGCCGACATGGCAGGGACTGTTACATTTGCTCTTTGCTGCTGTAGGAGCGCTGAGTTCAATAGCCGGTCTGCTCATTGCTTCCCGTTTTTTTTCTAAAAAATTGCAATGGCGCGGTTGGAAAATCTATACTCTGTGTGCAGCCCTTGCTATGACAATATGTATTGTTTTATATGCGGTATACAGTACAGAATCCAGCGGCTATGCAGGCCTGTTTGAGCGTGCAGGTTTTTTGGTTGTGCCGGTATGGACACTCATGCTTTTGGTACGATTAAAAAGCGGCATCCCGTTCATAATAAAGCCTGAAACAGGCGCATAAAATGAAAAACTGCGTATCATTTGGAATAATCTATAGCCTTGTTTAGTTTTGCATGTGCAACCGGCGATGTGGTGGAATTGGTAGACACGCTACTTTGAGGGGGTAGTGGGCGTTAGCCTGTGCGAGTTCGAATCTCGCCATCGTCACTTTTAAGAATTAAGTTTAAGTTGAACATTTGTTATTTGAAAAGCCTTTCCGTTTTGAGAGAGGCTTTTTTTCTGTCCTACTGCTTAATTTTTGGTATTTTCACTTTTTTGTGAAAATAAATTATTATCTTTGCGTTTTCATAAACATTTTTAAATCTAAGTTAACATCACATGTATTTAACTACGGAGAAAAAGGAAGAAATCTTTACAGGAAAAGGCTTCCAGAAAAAAGCAACCGACACCGGTTCGGCTGAGTCGCAGATTGCTTTATTTACTTATCGTATCGCTCATCTTACAGAACATCTTAAATCTCACAAACATGATTACTCTACCAGAGCCGGTTTGTTGAAACTGGTTGGTAAACGTCGTCGTTTGCTGGATTATTTGCATAAGAAAGATATTGCCCGTTACAGAGCAATTATTGCTGAATTAGGCATTCGTAAGTAATTTTTTCAATCAGAGAATGATACGTCATTCTCTGATTGTCTTTTTAGATAGTATACTTCCATTACATACATATCTTTTCAGGGCTTTGCCTGCTGAGCGCAGGGCCGTTGAAATATCCCCGCGGAATTCGGATAGAAAATTGCCACGTCGAAAGCGGAAACGTGGTTTAATACATCAATAAGATAATGTTTAATATTCACTCAAAGACCATCGAAATGCCCGATGGCAAAGTGATTAGCCTCGAAACAGGAAAACTAGCAAGACAAGCAGACGGAGCAGTTGTAGTAAAATCAGGAAATGCCATGTTATTGGCCACTGTAGTAGCTGCGCATGAGCACAAAGAAGGTATCGATTTCTTACCTCTTTCGGTTGACTATCAGGAAAAATTCGGTTCAGCCGGTAAAATCCCGGGTAGCTTCCAACGCCGTGAAGGACGTCTTTCTGACAACGAGATCCTTATCAGCCGTTTAATTGACCGGGCACTTCGCCCGCTTTTCCCTGAAGATTACCATGCCGAAGTACAGGTTAGCGTAACGTTGATTTCTGCTGATGCGCAGATTCAGCCTGATGCCCTTGCTGCGCTGGCCGCCGCCGCTGCAATAGCCGTATCTGATATACCGTTTAACGGACCCATCTCAGAAGTACGCGTTGCCAAAGTTGATGGCCAGTACGTAATCAACCCTACATCAAACGAAATTACAAAAGCTTCTCTTGACTTAATTGTAGCCGGTACCGCAGATAACATCATCATGGTAGAAGGCGAAGCCGATCAGTGTACGGAAGAGGAGATGATTGAAGCGATTCGCGAAGCACACGCCGCTATTAAAATTCAGGTAGCTGCTTTAAAAGCATTTGAAACCGAAGTAGGCAAAACTGCCAAAAGAGAGTATAACCACGAAGTACATGACCTTGAACTGAAAGAGCGCATGTATAAAGAGTTATATGATAAAGTATACGCTGTTTGCCAATTAGGCAGCAACCAGAAAGACGTAAGAAAAGAAGGTTTCAAAGCCGTTCTTGATGAGTTTCTGGCCACTTTATCAGAAGAAGAACTGGCTGAAAAGAAAGGATTTGCAAAAACATATTTTGGTGATATTCAATATTATGCGTCAAGAAATCTGGTTTTAGACGAACGTAAAAGATTAGACGGTCGCCAGTTAGACGAAATTCGCCCGATTGTATGTGAGGTAGATTAT
Organism: Emticicia sp. GW821-FHT11C11; assembly: GCF_058808615.1. Classification (NCBI taxonomy): domain Bacteria; kingdom Pseudomonadati; phylum Bacteroidota; class Cytophagia; order Cytophagales; family Leadbetterellaceae; genus Emticicia; species Emticicia sp. GW821-FHT11C11. The sequence continues at coordinate 194,903 of NZ_JBXARV010000004.1, read as the reverse complement.
CTGCCTTCGGCACACGGAGCAGCCTTGTTTACACGTGGAGAAACCCAATCATTGACAACTGCAACTCTTGGAACCAAGCTTGATGAAATGATTATAGACCAGGTTATGACCTCGGGCTACAGCAAATTCTTCCTGCATTATAACTTCCCGGGATTCTCAACCGGTGAGGTAAAACCAAACAGAGGACCGGGACGACGCGAGATAGGCCATGGTAACCTGGCCATGCGTTCGTTGAAGAAAATCCTTCCTCCTGAATCTGAAAATCCTTATACTATCCGTGTAGTATCAGATATTCTTGAATCAAACGGTTCGTCGTCAATGGCTACTGTTTGTGCGGGTTGTCTGGCACTGATGGATGCCGGTGTACCTATTAAAGCACCTATTTCAGGTATTGCCATGGGGTTAATTACCAACAACGAAACAGGAAAATGGGCGGTATTGTCTGATATTCTGGGTGATGAAGATCACCTGGGTGACATGGACTTCAAAGTAACCGGTACTGAAGAGGGTATCACTGCCTGCCAGATGGACATTAAAATCGGTGGTTTGTCGTTTGAAGTATTAGAACAAGCGTTGATTCAAGCCAAACAAGGCCGTATACATATTCTGGGCAAAATGAAAGAGGCCTTAGAAGCCCCTAGACCAGACTTGAAACCACATGCGCCAAGAGCGTTCACGATCGTTATCGAGAAAGAGTTTATCGGTGCGGTTATCGGGCCAGGTGGTAAGGTGGTACAGGAGATTCAGAGAGAATCAGGTGCAACCATTACCATTGAAGAAAAAGACGGCAAAGGATATGTTTCGATTTTCTCTGCGAACGGCGAAAGCATGGAAAAAGCCAAGAAACGTGTAAACGGAATCGTGGTTCAGCCGGAAGTAGGACAGGTATATGACGCCAAAGTGAAGTCGATTCAGCCATTTGGTGCATTTGTTGAGTTCTTACCGGGTAAAGAAGGCTTGTTGCACATTTCTGAGATATCGTGGGAACGCTTGCCAAGTATGGACGGCGTTTTAGAAATAGGAGAGGAGCTACAGGTAAAATTGCTTGAAGTTGACCCTAAAACGGGTAAATTCAGACTTTCAAGAAAAGTACTTCTTCCAAAACCGGCACCTAAACAATAATCTGCTGATTATTGGCCGTCTGATGAACAGTTAATTGCGTTTAATGGCTTGAATACAAGCGAACTGTTAACATAAATTAATTGTTCATCAGAATAAGAATACGATCAAATTTTTACGTTAATAAAGAAATTGGTTTTGGGAGATATATTGATTACCTTTATTCAGTACTCTTAAAAACGCTTCATTAAACAGTTCACTGACTTAATATGCGCCAGCTAAAAATTAGTAAGCAAATTACCAACCGGGAGAGTCAATCTCTCGATAAATATCTTCAAGAAATTGGTAAGGTAGATTTGCTGACTCCTGATGAGGAAGTAATACTTGCTCAGAAAATCCGTGACGGAGACCAACTTTCACTGGAACGCTTAACCAAAGCGAACCTTCGTTTTGTGGTTTCTGTTGCCAAACAATATCAGAATCAGGGGCTTTCGTTGGGTGACTTAATCAATGAAGGTAACCTTGGGTTGATAAAAGCCGCACAAAGATTTGACGAAACCCGTGGGTTTAAATTCATTTCGTATGCGGTATGGTGGATCCGTCAGTCAATCCTGCAGGCATTAGCCGAGCAATCGCGTATTGTTCGTTTACCATTGAACCGCGTAGGTTCATTGAATAAAATCTCTAAGACTTTCTCAGACCTTGAGCAGAAATTTGAAAGAGAGCCTTCTCCGGAAGAGCTTGCCGAGGTACTTGAAATTACAGCTGCTGAAGTAATCGATACCCTGAAAATTTCGGGTCGCCACGTGTCTGTTGATGCGCCTTTTGTACAAGGTGAAGAAAACAGCCTGTTGGATGTACTTGAAAACGACAGTGAAGAAAAACCTGATCAGGGCTTGATTAACGATTCGCTTCGCCGTGAGGTAATGAGAGCGCTTTCAACATTGACGCAACGTGAAGCTGAGGTGATTACCTATTATTTCGGTTTAAATGGCGAGCAGGCCATGACATTGGAAGAAATTGGTGAGAAGTTTAACCTGACACGCGAACGTGTACGTCAGATTAAAGAAAAAGCCATCCGTCGTTTGCGCCAAACCTCAAGAAGCAAAGCCCTTAAGGCTTATTTAGGTTAAAAATTACATTATTAGAATATCAGAAAGGTACGATTCTCGTGCCTTTTTTTGTATAACATATATTATGGCTATTCTGCAACCCATACATAATATTGCCGAAATCTGTGCAAGGAAAAACGTAAAAACGGCTATCCTGTGCCCGGGGTCAAGAAGTGCTGCCCTCACTATCTCAATGGCACGGCATCCTGATATTAAAACCTATAGTATCAGCGACGAGCGATCGGCCGGTTTTATTGGTCTGGGAATAGCACAGAAAACAGGCGAAACGGTGTCATTGGTGTGTACCTCCGGTACGGCAGCTTATAACCTGGCTCCGGCAGTAACAGAAGCTTTTTTTCAGGAAGTACCCCTGCTGGTTTTAACAGCAGACCGCCCAGCAGAATGGATTCATCAGTATGACGGGCAGACTATCTATCAGGAAAATATCTTCGGAAAACACATAAAGAAGAGCTTTCAGCTGCCCTCAGACTACACCCACACAGATGCTGTGTGGCAAATTGGAAGAGTGGTGAATGAGGCCATTAACCTATCTCAGGCTTTCCCGAAAGGCCCGGTACATATTAATGTGCCTGTCAGAGAGCCTTTTTATCCTGCTGAAGGCGAAGTGGTGAAATTCGACCGGCACGTGAGAATCATTGAACAGATTCCGGCTTCTAAAAAACTACCTAACAGCTTTTTTGAGGAGTTTTATGATATCTGGCATAGTACTGAAAAGAAGTTAATAATAGTAGGGCAACAGCAGAACAAGCAATTGGGCGGTATTCTTAAGAGCATTTCTGATGAATTCGGAATACCGGTTTTGAGCGATATTATCTCTAATGCCGCTTTTGAAGGGGCTATTACAGCGCATGATGTGTTTCTGTCGTCAAAAAAAGAATCATTTCTTGAATCGCTGGCGCCCGATCTGATTATTACCTGCGGCAAGTCGGTTATTTCTAAAAATCTGAAATTGTTTATCCGTAAATATCAGCCTCGCTTTCATTTTCATGTACAGGATAACCCGGCGCTGATTGACCCGTTCCAGACGCTCACCCATAAGCTGGAGGTGCAGGAACAATATTTCTTTGAAACCCTTTTCAGCGATCTGGATCTGCAGAAATTTAAGGAAGGAGATGACGACGAAGACAGTTCGTATTTAGCCCGTTGGCAGGCTGCTGATCAAACGACAGGCGTAAAACTGAACAGATTCCTTGCAGATGCGGTTTTCTCTGAATTTAAAGCCTTAAAAACGTTTCTGGAACACTTTCCTGAGAATTCGATATTCCACCTCGGCAACAGTATGCCTGTCAGATATGCAAATCTCATGGGCTTGCCTGAGCATAAAAAAACGCTTGTTTTTGCCAACAGAGGCACTAGTGGGATAGACGGCATTCTGAGTTCGGCTGTAGGTAATGCTTTGTCGACTGAAAAACTAGTGGTTTGCCTGATTGGCGACGTTTCATTCTTCTATGACAGAAACGCTTTCTGGAATAGCCACCTGCCTGCCAACCTGCGTGTAGTAATGATCAATAACCAGGGAGGAAATATTTTCAGAATAATCGACGGCCCAAACAAACAGGCCGAACTAAAAGATTATTTTGTGACTGAACAAAATATGAACGCCGCCCGAACCTGTGCCGATGCCGGAGTAACCTACCTGCCTGCTGCCAACGAAAAAGAGCTGGGCGAAACACTGGCGTCATTCTTCGTAAAGGACGATAAACCCAAGCTGCTCGAAATCTTTGTTGACGGCGAAGTGAGCACTCAGGTTTTCAGAGATTATAAAAGCTTATTTGCAGACTTCTCTTAAGCGTTCGGCCGATTTACCTTCATTCAGCTTTACACCTACTTGCCAGTATCGGCAGGCGTTTGCTTTGTTGCCATTTAGTAAAGAGGCTTCACCCAGATAATAATTAATCAACTCAACTCCTGGGTCAAGCCTTTCAGCCTTTTCAAAATGAGCCAGCGCCTGGCTGTAGTTCTTTTTCATGAGCTCGTAGACACCCATGTTTCTGATGGCCCAGGCATTATCGGCGTTTTCTGTTAACGCTTCTTCCACCAATTGTCTACCTTCCTGTAGTTTGCCAAGGTTCAGCAGGTAATACCCTTTATTGTTTTTGTACAAAACACTTTTTTTGATGGCAATGGCTTTGTCTACTAACTCAAGCGCCTGCGCAAAATCTCCTTCGTTCGCATAAATCAGGCTTAGGTTATTCAGAGCAAAATCCTGTTTGGGATTACTGGCAATGGCTTTTTCAAAATTCTGTCTGGCCTGTTCAAAATCTTTCTCCTGATAATTTATAAAACCTATATTAGTAAGCGCCTTATCGTTTTGCGGCGAAAGTTGCAAGGCTCTTTGTAAAGATTGCCGGGCTTCAGGGAAGTTGTTTTTCTGTATCAGCGCATTGCTGAGCGTAACAAAATAAAAGGATGAATCTTTATAAGATTTTTCTATGGCTTTCAGCAAGCTGAGAGATTCATCAAGCCGATTGGTATTTGATAAGGCATCGGCCAGGTTATACTTGGCCAGCAGGAAATCGGAATCAAGCGAAACTGCTTTTTCAAAATCAGTTATGGCGCCATTTATATTATCAATGGCCAATTTAGCCGAACCGCGGTTATTGTAAGCATCGGCAAAGGTGGGGGTTTTCTCAATGGCCTCAGTAAAATAATCAATGGCTTTTTTGTAATCGGCCTTTTTATAGGCTACATTTCCTTGTATAAAGAATAATTCAGCGTCTTTTTCGTTCCTTGAACAGGAAACCGACAGTATAATAGTACTAAAAGTTATTGCCTTTATAAAAGTATTATATGTGTAATTCATTTTATTTTTAATGATAAGTACAGTTTCATTTTTTTGCATTTTCTTTTGGAATCCGCAAAACTTATGTAAAATTGTGCCCCAAAATCGAAACTTCATAGACAACAATGAAATTTATAAAAGAAATTCCGAATAACTACTGCAAGACATCGCTTTATGCCTGGAACAACAAGTTCATTATCAAGTTTGAAGCTGGCATGTATGAGCAAACCTACAAAGTGAACGAATATGACGTATCTGGTGAAGATGAAATTGAAGAAATGCTGGGAGATTCGTTCATGGAGAAGGTGATTCAGCGCTTCAAGGATATGTCAGAAGACTTCGAACTGATATTGGATTCGGTGGATTAGGACATTAAAAAGGGCTCAATCTTAATGACTGAGCCCTTTTAACAAATTGATATCAAATCTATCAATTATTAATATAAAGCCACTTCTTATAAAGCATTTCCTGCTCAGCCGTTGGATTCCCCACTTTTTCAAGCTTGATCTTCACGGCCGGGTTTGGTTTCAGGGTTACGTCATATGTAAACTCTCTGCCAAAGCGTTTCACTTTTACTTTCACTATATCGCCAACCTTTTTATCGGTAATGTAACTGCCTACCGGATATTTGTTTCCGTCAATCTCCAATATCTCATCGTTCACATTCAAGCCGCCCTCGTAGGCCGAAGCACCTTTCAGAACTGTGGCTATCCTATTGGTGTTTGGTGTTAGGGTAGCACCTAAAAACGGTGTTTTGGTGTCGTATTCTTTCACGGTTTTTAATCCTACATATTGAAAGAAGGCATCATAATCAATAGCATCAGTACCCCACACATATTTCTGAAAGAAATCGTTCATGCTTTTGCCGGCCACTTTCTCGCAAGCTGCCTGAAACTCTTCGTCTTTATAACCGCGCCCATGTTTCGTGTAATACTCGCTCCAAAGTAATTTAAACACATCATCCAGGTCTTTCTTGCCTTTGGTTTCGCCTATAATAAACAGATTGATGAGCCCGCCGATTACACCACCCTTGTTGTAATAAGAAATGGTGCTGTTCTGAGAGTTTTCGTTAGGGCGGTAGTATTTTATCCAGGCATCCCAACTGGCCTCAGCTACTGACTGAACTTTCTGGCCGGGCTGGTTTTCAATACCACCAATCGAAGCCGCCGTTCTATCCTCAAATTCTTTCGGAGTAATGATACCCGCTCTCAGTAAAATATTGTTCGAATAGAATGTTGTGAAGCCCTCAGCCACCCAAAGCATGTGGGTGTAGTTTTCGTTTTCATAATCGAATGGCCCAAGAGCGATTGGTCTGATGCGTTTCACATTCCACAAGTGGAAATATTCGTGTGCTATTAAACCCATGAATCCTTTCAAGCCTGCATCAGATACATAAGCCATAGGTGAGGTCTGGCAGGTGGTAGAGTTCAAATGTTCAAGCCCACCACCCACACCCGGCAGGTGATGGATGATAAACGTATAATCTTTGCAGGGATGTACTTCGACAACCGATGCTGCCGCCTGTGTTACTTTCTTGTAGGCATCAATCACTTTTTGTTCGTCATACTCCAATGGGCCATTGCTATACATAGCCACAGAGTGAGGTATGTTCTGAATTTCAAAATTCAGCACCTTGTGTGTACCAATCTCGATGGGGCTGTCAACCACTATGTCATAATCAGGTGCATAGAATGTATTTTCTTCGCCGCTTACTTTTTTCAATCCGGTCGATATGGAGTTCCAGCCGGTATAGGGTTTAATAGCAATTTTAGAAGGCGACTTTTTCAGTTGCGGCACATACATAAAAATACTTGCGCCGTTCAGGTAGCCGTGGGTATCGTCCAGAAAACTGGTACGTACGCTCAGCTCGAAGGCATATACTTTATAGTTTACCGTCACCTCGTTGGCGCCGTTTGTATAGACACGCCAGGTGTTCTTATTGATTTTTTCTGCCTTCACTTTTTTTGCTCCGGCAGTGGCTTCAAAGCCTTCTACATTTTTTGCGTATTCACGTACCAGATAAGAGCCGGGTGTCCAGACAGGCATTTTGAAATCGACATACGCCTTTTGCGGAAGCTCTTTTATCTTCAGTATATCCGATAGTTTCAGGCTAACCTCAAAATAATGCGTTGAGGGCTTGCTCATGGATAATGTGTAGTTAATGTGCGTTACCTGCGCATTCAGCTGGTTAAACGATAGAAATACGAATAAAAAAAATAAAAAGAAATGATTTTTTTTCATTTTGCCAATGGATTAATGGATTTGTTGATGAACGAAAACAATTTTTTTTTCAGACAAACGTTTTTTGCTTGAAATTACTTCTATTTTTCTTCTTTAACAAAAATGACATTCTCTTTGATTTAAACTTTTATCTTTTAGATTGTTTATTTTTATTTTCAATAGCTACCTTTGGCTACAATTGGCCCAAGTGCTTTTACTATCAATATTACTAACCCCAAATATTGACTCTCTTAAAAAATCTCCCCGCGGGGTTGGGGGATTTCAGACCCTATGAAAAAGACGCTATTCGTTGCCACCGTCTCTTGCTTACTAAACATGGGCTTTCAGTCATACGCCCAAAACACAATTGCCTACACCGATCCGGAATCGTATTACCACAAGGGTATAGAACTTTTCCAGAAAAAAGTTTACGCTCCGGCTCGTGAGGAATTCAAACATTATATTCAATCCACACAAAAGAACCTGAATGCCAATGAGTTTAACCTCACAAATGCAGAGTACTATGCAGCTTTATCGGCACTTTATATCAAAAATCCTGATGCCGACATTGAGATTGAACGCTTTGTGGTCAACCACTCCGGTCATCCCAAAGCAAAGGTCATTTATGGCGACTTAGGGAATTATTTCTACGAAGAAGGCGATTATGCACGTGCGATTCAGTATTTTGAAAAAGCCGTTAACATCAATTCTGCTTCGGTTAAAGCATTAGAGTTTAAGTATAAAATGGCTATTTCGTATTATCTCACCAACAATTACGCAAAGGCATTGCCTTTATTTAATGAGGTAAAAACTACGGACTCTGAGTTCACGATCCATGCTTATTATTATGCAGGTGTAATTAACTACAAAAACGAGAATTATGATGAGGCGCTGGCCGATTTGAAAAAAGTAGAGAATATTGCACCCTACAGAACAGAAATTCCTAACTGGATTGCCAATATTCTATACGTTTCGAAGAAATACGACCAGCTACTGGCTTATACCGAACCTATTATTGAAAAGCCCAATGGCCGGAAAATTGACGACATGTGTCTGGTTACTGCCGAGGTGTGTTATTTCAGAGACGATTTTACCAAAGCAGCCAAGTATTACGAAAGATACAAAACATTCAGAAAGGGTTCGGTTTCCAATCAGGTGATTTTCAGGCATGCGTATAGTCTCTATAAAACCGAAAGCCATGAAAAGGCCATTGAAAATTTCAAGAAAATTGCCGGGCAGAACAATGAACTGGGCCAACAGGCTGCTTATTATCTGGGCATATCATCGTTAAAGCTTAATGACCTCAACGCTGCACTGGCTGCTTTTGAAAAAGCGAAAGGAAGCAGTTTTGATAAAATTATACAGGAAGAATCGCAGTTTAACTATGCCAAAGTAGCGATTGACATGGGTAATGGCCAAGTGGGTTTGACCGAACTCCAGAATTACCTGAAAGCTTACCCCGGCGGTAAGTATGAAGATGAAGCCAGCGAAGTAATGAGCGAGGTAATGTTTGAATCAAACAATTATGCACAAGCCATTGCTTACATAGAAGGTCTCAAAAAACGTACGCCTAAACTTAATGAAGCTTATCAGCGCCTTACGTACGGGCAAGGTGTGCTCGACTTTAATGCCGAAAGATACACCAAAGCCATAGAGTTTTTCAACAAGTCGTTGACCCAACCGATTGATAATGAGCTGAAACAAAATGCTATTTTCTGGAAAGCAGAGGCGGCTTATGCTGCCAAGCTACCGGAAGCTGCCGGTTATTACCGGGATATCATTAACGGTAACAGCAGCACTACATTGAAGCAAAAAAGTAAATATGCTTTAGGGTATCTTTATTACAACGACAAAGACTATAAACTGGCGAGCAACTATTTCAAAGATTACATAAAAGTAAGAAAAGACGAATCAAACCGCCAGAACTACGAGGATGCCATTGTGAGAATAGGTGATTGTAACCTGGCAGTGAAGAATTACGATGAGGCCATTAAGTATTACGATATGGCCATTAAAGATAACCGCACCGAGAAAGACTATGCCATGTATCAGAAGGCGCTTACGCTGACCTTCGTTGGCCGTAATCAGGAAGCTCTGCAAATCTTCGACCGCATCTCTGCTCAGTATCCAAACTCAAGGCTGGTTGATGATGCGTGGTTCCAGAATGCAACGTTGGAACTCGACAAAGGCAACTATCAGAACGCGGTAAACCTGCTTAGCAGAATGGTGCGCGAACGCCCGAAGAGTGGGCTTATTCCGCAGGCTTTAATGAAACGTGCATTGGCCTATGGCAATTTAAAGAACCATGAAGCTGCGCTAAACGATTACAAAGTAATTGTAATACGCTACGGAAAAACAGATGTAGCCGAAAACGCACTATTGGGTTTACAAGAAACATTGAATACACTGGGCAGGCCGGAAGAGTTTTCTGCCATTGTTGAAGAGTACAAAAAGGGGAATCCGGGCAGTGGTTCAGTGGAAGGACTGGAATACGAAACTGCTAAAAATCTGTATCTGAACGAAAAGCATGACAAAGCCGTTGCTGCACTTCAGAAGTTTATCAGCAGCTATCCGAACAGCAATAATATGTTTGAAGCCAAATATTATCTGGCCGACTCTTACTATATTCTGAACGATAAACCCAATGCCCTGAAATACTATAATCAGGTGGTGAGCGATAACCGCACCAGCTTTGTAACCAAGTCGGCATTGAGAGCAGCAAACATTGAAGCAGCATCTAAAAATTATAGAAATGCCATTACCAGTTACCGTGCCGTGATTATCTCATCGGCCAACAAGCGTGACATCGTCACTGCCTGGCAGGGGCTTACTGAGGCTTACTTCTTAAGTGGCAAGCAGGATTCAACCATTTACTATGCCCGTGAGATTATCAATAACAGCGGCAACATTGTAATGGGAGCCTCAAACAAAGCGCAACTGTACTTAGGTAAAGCGGCATTGGCTAAAAACGACTATACCAAAGCAGAAGAAGAATTTAAGAAAACCATTGCTCTGGCTAAGGATGTAAATGGTGCAGAGGCACAATACCTGATAGGAGAAATACAGTATCGTACTAAAAAGCACAAGGAGTCTATCAAGACCTTGCAGGATCTGGCTCAGGAGTTTTCGGAGTTTCTGGCGTGGTATGAAAAAGGATTCATGCTGATTGTTGAAAACTACATTGCCCAGAACGACTACTTCATGGCAAAAGCAACGTTAAAATCAATCATTCAGAATGCCGAAACACCTGAAACCGTTGAACTGGCCAAAGCGAAATTGAAAGAAATTGAGAATAAAGAATAAAACCAGGTGCTTTTCTGATTATTTTCCAAACATTTTAAAGTATTTCTCCATGAAATTCAAGATACAGACTCACTATAAAACGATATACACCTTTTTATTGATTGCAGGGCTTAGCCTTGGTTTTATGCCCGCAATGGCGCAGTTAGATGACGATATTATTATCACAAAAGACCGGAAAGTAGAGTTACCTCCGGCTAACAGGGTTTTCGAGAAAATCCCTCCGCTAAAGGCGAGTTCTGAAGATAAACAGATGCGCTATACCTTCTTTGACCGCAAACCCAAAGGTGTAGAAGAAGTAAAGTTTACGCCGAATGTAGTAGCTCCTGACGGCACCAAGAAAAATCAGGAACTGGAAACTTACAACAATTACGTAACCATAGGTGCGGGTAATTATGGCCGATTACTGGGTGAGGTATTTCTGAATACCAATCAGGAAAACAACATGGTTATCGGTGTGCATGCTTATCATAACTCAACTGCCCGCGGACCCGTTGACGATAAGAATTCAGCCAATATGTATGATAAGGCCGAAATAACAGGAAAATACCTGGCAGATAAGTTTCAGGTGAATGCTGGCTTTAATTATAACCGAGACCAGTACTATTTCTATGGCTATCAGCGCCCACGCGAAGACCTGGACCGTAAGGATATCCGTCAGGTCTTGAATATTGTACAGTTCAACGCAGGTTTTGAGAATACATCTCCGAATGCAAGAGTTGATTATGCCATCAAAACCAACATCAAGTCTTTAACTAATAACTATGATGCGCAGGAAACTGACTGGGGCTCTAGCTTCCGGGCCTATTTCCCGATTATTGCAGATAAGTTTGTAGCCGGTGTCGATGCCGAAGCCTATATTACTCAAAGAACTGATGATGTAGTAGACAAAAGAAACCTCTTCAGAGTTACGCCGTCTTTCAAGCTGAATTTCCGAAATTTTGGAGCTAACATAGGCTTCAAGGCTGTCAACGAGTTTGACGAGGCAAAGAAAATCAACCGCACAGCGGGTTTCCCGGCAGTAGAGCTTACCTATAAACACCGCGGCATGTATTATTTCTTTGCCGGAGTCGACGGGGATATCATCAGAAACACCCTGGGCTCAATGCTGAACGAGAATCCTTATCTGAAATCGCGCGTGCCCTTGTTGAATACAGAAAAAAGTCAGGAGTACTTCATAGGTGCCAAAGGCGATTTAGATAAAGGTTTCAGTTATAACGTAAGAGGAGCCATGGGTTACTACAAAAACCTTTATTATTTTAACAATTATACGCCTGATTTCGGAGATGCACTGGGTGATACCGCCAAGTTTACTATTTTGTATGACGATCGCCGTATGCAGTATTTCAACGTAACCTTGCAGCTAAACTACCAGCCCATTGAAATGTGGCGTACTAATCTGAAAGCAGATTTTAACCACTACGAAACAAAAAGCGATGAAAGGCCACTGCACCGTCCGCTTTTCACCACTAAGTGGGGCAATACGTTTATTGTATCTGACAAACTACTGGCTAATCTTGATCTGTATTATTTCGGCAAAACCTATGCGCGGAACCCGACCACTCAGGAACTGGTAACCAATAAAGACTTTGTTGATATAAATGCCGAATTCGATTATCTGTTCAGCAAACAATTTACAGCCTTTGTTAAGCTAAATAACCTGTTAGGGAGAAAGTACGAACGATTCTTATATTATCCGCAACAGGGTTTAAATTTTCTTGTGGGAGTCAACTTTTCATTTTAAATTAGCATAAAGATTGCCCCCGAATTTAAGTTAAACCTTATGAAACCAGTTGCAGAATACATCAGAACACTGCTTTATGAGCATGATTATGTGGCCGTTCCGAATTTCGGGGCGTTTATAGCCAACTACCTGCCATCAAGTTTGAATGATATCAGCGGGTCGCTTATGCCTCCTCAGAAAAAAATCGCCTTTAATGAGATTCTGAAGCATGATGACGGACTTCTGGCGACGTATATCTCCAGAAGAGAAAGCGTAACGATTGACGAAGCCAAAAGAACTATTCAGAGTTTTGTATCCGAAATCAAGGGTTCTCTGGCCAACGAAAAGTCTTTTCACTTTCCGCGAATCGGCCAATTCTCGTTAAATGAAGAAAACAATCTGGTTTTTGATCCTGATCGCCGGAACAACTTTTTCAGCGAGAGTTTCGGTTTCGAAAGCATTTTCCCCCGGACAGTAGATAAACCAAGTTATATGGTAAGCCATACTTTTGAAGAGGAAGATGAATTGGCTATTGAAGAAGAATCTTATACTACAACGGGCGGTATATCTAAGTGGAAATACGTTTTCTATACAATACCCGTTTTGTTGGTTTCGGCCGGTCTTTATTTTGTTTTAAATTCAAACGCAAAGAACGGTGAAAGTCACACCAGAAGCAGCTTTAACCCGCTCGATTATATTCCTAAAAGAGAGGTAATTGCAGAAAAACCGGAAGAAGTTGCTCAGACCGATACTACGGGATTTGAGACTACAGTGCAGGAACAGGATAGTACCGCGCCGACAGCTGAAATAAAACCACAACCCGCCATTGAAAGTGTGGCTGAAGCAAAAACAGTTGAAAAACCTGTGGAAACAGCCAAAAGAACAGAAACATTACCGACAATAAATACTACTGAAAAGCGTTATTTGATTGTTTCAGGGATATTCAAAAATAAAGGAAACGTAGAAAGACTTAGTGCTAATTTACTTAAGAATGGTTTTTCGCCAAGAGTAGTTGAAGCCGAAGGATTGATGAAAGTAATAGCTGCCGAAGCTGATACCCGCGACGAAGCCGAGGTTATTGCCTACAGACATCATCAATTGATAGGAGAAAAACCAGCCATTATTAAAAGTAAATAACAGTTTTCTATATATTTATAACCTGTAAGCAACACTTACAGGTTTTTTTGTAGCTCATTGTTCAAAATTAACAGCAATTATTGATGCAGACCACGACGCTCGCAGAAGACAATAAAAAGACACAATCACAGGCATTTGTGATAAGTATATTCATTTACGGTACTTTCCTTACGGTTTTGTTTTTTCTGAAACTGATCTATACTCCACCGGAAGAACCAGAGGGCGTAGAGCTAAATTATGGCATCGATTTAGTGGGCACAGGAGACCTGCAGACCACCAATAAGGCAAATCCGTCACCTAACAATTATGACGTTAAACCTGCGGCCAATGAAGAAGAATCAAAGCCGCTAAAAGTGAAGCCGGTAGTTACACCACCGCCAGTGGTTGATAAACCCGTAAAGGTGGTAGCTAAAGAGACACCCGCCAAACCGGTGGTTACGTCTGACGAAGAAAGCCCTGTAACAGTCAAAACAAGCGATAAGCCGGTTAAAAAAGTAGAAACAAAACCGGTAGTAAAACCGACACCCGTTGAAACTAAGGCAGAAACACCGAAACCGGAGCCTCCAAAGCCTGAACCTCCGAAAAGATCGGTAGATGACGGATCGTTATTCAAAAAGGGCACTAAAGGCTCTGCAGGCGCCAATGGAGCCAATTCAAGTTCTAATGGCACCATAGGCACGCGTGACGGCATTGGTGGTAATAATAATGGCGACGGTAAGAAGGGTGAAGTAGGCGACAAAGGTGACCCTAGAGGCACGCTGGACGGGAAAAGCCTTTATGGCAACCCGGGCAAAGGTGGCGGGTCAGGGGCATCAATCGGTGGTTTGAGCGGATGGAATAAGAAGAAACTTTCTTTGCCGAATGATGGCTCTAGCGAAACCGGAAAAATCGTATTTAAGGTCACTGTAGATGATTCGGGCGATGTTGTGGCCATCAGTGTTGCAGAGTCAACAGTGAGCCCTTCTGTGCAGAATTTTTATAAGAATTATATCCAGAAAAATCTGGGTTCATTTCTTACACCGGAAGGCACAGCTCCGGCAAGAGCTACCGGAACAATCACAATCAATATCCGGTCTGGCAACTAAGATTCAATAATTGCAGAATCTTTATTAATTTTGTAAAAAACTTTAAAAGGTGATTCTGAATCACCTTTTTTTATTGTCAATGAACTACGAGGAAACAATAGATTACTTATATGCCCTGCTCCCGGTCTTTCATCGCGAGGGCGCTAAGGCATTTAAGCCTAATCTGGATAATACTATCGCATTGTGCCAGTATCTGGGTAATCCACAAGACAAATTTAAGAGTATCCACATCGCAGGTACCAACGGAAAGGGCAGTACCTCGCATTATATGGCATCAATCCTGCAAAGTGCCGGTTACAAAACGGGTCTCTATACTTCGCCACACTTGAAAGACTACACAGAAAGATTCAGAATAAACGGTAAATCTATTGAAAAAGCGAATATAATTGAGTTCGTCGAAACCCATCGCGTATTTATTGAAGAGCTTCGACCTTCGTTTTTTGAATTGAGTGTAGCGCTGGCTTTTGACTTCTTTGCACAAGCACAAGTTGATATAGCTGTAATAGAAGTAGGCCTGGGCGGAAGGCTTGATTCAACCAATATCATCGTTCCTGAGCTCAGTATCATTACCAATATTGGTTTCGACCACATGGATCTTCTCGGCGATACACTACCCAAAATTGCCTCAGAAAAAGCAGGAATTATAAAGCCTAATGTACCTGTGGTGATATCAGAAAGACATGAACAGACCAATGAAATTTTTATAGAAAAAGCCGCGCAAGCAGAAACACCCATTTACTTTGCTGAAGACTATTTTTCGGTTGAAGAAAAGCACACAGAAAACGGGAGTTTAAAATTGATTGTAGACGTATATACTAAAGATGGTCAAGCTGTTTTCCATGGCCTGGAGTCTCAACTGATTGGTAAGTATCAATTGAAAAACCTTACAGGTGTATTTCAGGCCGTTGAAGTTCTAAGAAACAAGGGGTTTCAAATTAGCGCTCATGCCATTGCCGAAGGAATAGCAGAGGTGGTAACACACACCGGTCTGAAAGGCAGGTGGCAGGTATTGAACAATGCCCCGCTTACCATTTGTGATACCGGCCATAATGAGCACGGGCTGCGGATTATTCTGGATCAGATTGAAAAATTGTTTCAAAACGGATTCGTAAGCGGCCGGAAGCACTTTATTCTGGGCTTTGTAAAAGATAAAAACGTTGAAGAAATACTAGCTTTGTTTCCCGACGACGCTCAATATTATTTCTGTCAGGCCGATTCTCCGCGGGCTTTAGAGGCCGAAAATCTGGCAAAAATCGCAGGTTCTGTCGGTTTGTCCGGGCTTGTTATTAAAGATGTTAACGAGGCCCTAAAAACGGCTCGCGGGGCATCCGATAACGACGACTTTATTTACATAGGAGGCAGCACATTTGTAGTAGCCGAATTAAATGAACTATAATATTAATACTTTTATAAAAGTATATTTATATTGATAAGTATTAATATAAATCAGTATAATTGATAATTAAAAAAGGGGAGGAGAAGGGCTGAAAAAGTGAAAAAACAGTGCATTATTGGCACTTTTGATAAAAAATAAGAGAATCAAATTATAATAAAAATACTTTTTTTACTTTTAATAAGTATAATTTTAATTAAATAGGAGAGTGGCAAGACAAAAATTACCAAGGTTTATACATAATGCTCAGGCAGATAATGTTATTGAAAGAGGGAAGGACCTTTATACTACCATTAAAGGTCGCTGGAGAGAGATCTATTTCAAGAATAATAACCCCATTGTGTTGGAATTGGCCTGCGGAAAGGGCGAATACTCAGTAGGGCTGGCCAGGCAGTTTCCGAATAAGAATTTTATCGGTATTGATATAAAAGGAGACAGAATTGCCCGGGGCAGCAAGAGAGCAAATGACTTTAATCTGACCAATGTGGCATTTCTGAGAACGCCGATTACGTTTCTGGAAGAATTTTTTGAGGAAAACGAGGTGGATGAAATCTGGTTGATACATCCGGATCCTCAACCGAGAGACAAAGAAGAAAAAAAGAGGCTAACAAATGTAGACTTCCTGGCTTTGTATAAGAAGATACTCAAACCTGATGGCAATTTTTTCTTCAAAACCGATAACAGCGGCCTATTCGAATATTCATTAGGTACTTTTCCAGAAGCCGGCTATACTATTCTACGGCAAACAACTGATTTGTATCAATCAGAATTATTGGCAGAACACTACGACATAGTAACCCACTATGAGAAACTGTTTGTCGAAAAAGGATTCAAAATTAATTATCTGGCTGCAAAACCATAAATGAAAATGCCTGTCAGAAAATTTTCTGACAGGCATTTCAATTTCTCTTAATCTCCATACTAGATAAGCGTTGCGAAATATTTCACAGTTCTAACCAACTGGCTTACGTAACTCATTTCGTTGTCATACCAGCTAATGGTTTTCACTAATTGGTTGTCACCAACAGTAACCACCTTGGTTTGAGTAGAATCAAACAAACTTCCGTATGTGATACCGATGATATCGCTACTTACGATTTCGTCTTCATTGTAACCAAAGCTTTCGTTGCTTGCAGCTTTCATTGCAGCGTTTACTTCTTCCAATGTAACTTTTTTCTCAAGTACAACTGTAAGCTCTGTCAAGCTACCTGTAATAGTTGGCACACGTTGCGCACCGCCGTCCAGTTTACCTTTCAATTCAGGTAATACCAGGCCAATGGCTTTGGCAGCTCCTGTGCTGTTAGGTACAATGTTGGCAGCAGCAGCTCTTGCTCTGCGCAAGTCACCTTTCGGATGTGGCGCATCCAGTGTATTCTGGTCGTTAGTATAAGCATGCACAGTTGTCATACTTCCTAGTACGATTCCAAAATTATCGTTTAACGCTTTTGCCATAGGAGCCAAACAGTTAGTTGTACAACTTGCACAGCTGATGATAGTTTCGCTACCATCAAGAATACTGTGGTTTACGTTGAACACAATCGTTTTTAGGTCTCCGGTAGCAGGTGCACTGATAATTACGCGTTTAGCACCAGCAGTTAAGTGTGCAGCAGCTTTATCTTTATCGGTAAAGAATCCTGTACATTCTAAAACTACATCTACTTCATGAGTACCCCACGGAATCTCAGCAGGACTTCTTTGCGCATAGATTTTTATTTCTTCGCCATTAACAACGATGCTACTGTCAGTAGAATTCACATCTGCTTCAAAACGGCCTTGTGCACTATCATATTTTAGTAAATGAGCTAGAACCGAAGGACTCGTTAAATCGTTAATCGCAACTACATCAATTCCTTCCATGTTGTAAATCTGGCGATAGGCAAGTCTACCAATACGGCCAAATCCATTAATAGCTACTTTAATTTTCGACATATTTTAAATATATTGGTTTAAGTGGTACGATATTGCAAGTTAAGAAGATTTTTTCTATTAATAAAAACTGAGATTATTTTCAAGATTAAATATTTGCTACCAAATCTTTAAAACTAAACATTATAGTAATTAACTACTAATTACATGTTAATATGGTTAGTAACTAACCTAATACATTTAGTTATATACTAATTAATACTTTGCGCTAAATTACTAATGCAGTATTTCCTATTGTGTCATAACTTATTTAACTATACTGCATAAATACTTAAAGTAGGGTGGGTGTTGTTAATATAATAATATACCCCTAACTTTGTCACCGGTAAAAGGGAATTAATTATCTACTTAAAAAACACTTAAAATTAATAGTTAAATAGCTTATAATCAGTCATATACATTATTTTTATTAATATTTAAATTAAACACCTAATGTCTTTAAAAACAATTATTGAAGCTGCCTGGGAAGACCGTTCGCTCTTAAATGATACGGCTACAAAAAGCGCAATTGAAACAATTATAAGTGAGGTTAATGATGGAATCATTCGTGTTGCCAGTCCTAATGAAGATGGAAGCTGGACAACCCATGACTGGATCAAAAAGGCAATCATACTATATTTCCCACTTCAGCAGATGAGTATTCAGGAAGTGGGCATCTTTGAATATCACGATAAAATGAAGCTTAAAACCGGTTATGATAAGATTGGCGTACGTGTAGTACCCCCTGCCGTTGCCCGTTATGGCTCATATCTGGCAAAAGGAGTAATCCTGATGCCCTCTTATGTAAATATAGGCGCTTATGTTGACTCAGGCACAATGGTTGATACCTGGGCTACTGTGGGCAGTTGTGCTCAAATCGGTAAGGATGTGCATCTGAGCGGCGGTGTAGGCATAGGAGGTGTATTGGAACCGGCTCAGGCGTCGCCTGTTATTATTGAAGATGGTGCCTTTATTGGTTCGCGTTGTATCGTGGTTGAAGGCGCCAGAATAGGCAAAAGAGCCGTTTTAGGCGCTGGCGTTACTATTACAAGCAGTTCGAAAATTATAGACGTTAACACCGGCCAGGAGTATGTAGGGTTTGTACCTGAAAATTCGGTTGTTATTCCCGGAATGCTACCTAAAAAATATCCGGCAGGCGATTTCGGAGTACCTTGTGCTTTAATTATAGGTAAACGCAAAACAAGCACAGACCTTAAAACGTCATTAAATGATGCGCTAAGAGAGAATAATGTGTCAGTTTAAAATACTAAATCATAAGTTATTCAAAAGGGTGGCAATGTATATTGCCACCCTTTTTTATTGTTTATAAAAGTAATATGAGTATTTACAAAATACAACACTTCTCAAGCTATTATTACATTATTAAATTAGTCCTTTCATAATAATTTCTAATGTTTTATAACGCTATTAATCTTCCAGGCATCTATCACAAGCTTTTATGTATAATTCCAATTAAATTACATATCACTTTTGTTAATTGTTTCCATCAAGTGAATAACCTGAATAGTAAGAGATATAGACTACAATTTAAATAAGTAATCACATTCGCAGCAGATCAGGAATAAACAAAAAAAAAGCCCAATCTAAAGGAAGATTGGACTTTCTGACGATTGAATCCCAAATTGTTGGCATTTCTACCTACAAATTAAACCTTTACTTAAATTTATCTTTAATGATTATGTTAGAAAGCATGTAAATCTGATACAAATATAGTTTACAAGAATTAACTGTCAAGTAATAATTTGGAAATTTTATATACTATTTCTTAACATTATTAAATTCATGATAAATTTATCGCGATAGGTCTACTTTATATCTTCAACCCACTCATCCATCTACGTATAAATATAATGTGTCCACCTCGTTATCCCGGGGATATATAAATGCATTACTCAAGAATCATATAATGGTTTGATTATAAGTCTATTAACGGATTAATCAGGTCGTACTACTTACTATTTACATTAAGAAAATAATTATTTACAAAAGTACTTGATTTGTGTTTGTAAACTATTTATATTTGTACATAATTAATTTAGATAAGTTAATTATGTACTTCTGCTGTATTTACTATTTTAAATAAATCGTGCTTACAATTATAAATTATTAGTTTATGAAGTTAAATGAAAAGATACGCCGATTCATTAATGACAAGGACTTGACATCTACAAAGTTCGCAGATGAGATTGGAGTGCCCAGACCAAGCATTTCGCATATTTTATCAGACAGAAATAAGCCGAGTCTGGAAATTGTGCAGAAAATTTACAAAAGATACCCTGAATTGGGTTTTGATTGGTTTTTGGAGGACGATGAGAATGAGACTTTGAATAGCACTCAAACACTTAATAATCAGCTTGTTACGCCTCAAAAAAAGGCAGCATCTCCCTTACGAGAATTGAATGAGAGAAAAACGACGGATAATCTACCGTCACATGCAAATCTCAGCAGCTCAATTTTTCCTAATTTCTCTCATGGTAACGTCGCGAGAATAATTGTTGTCTATACTGATGGTAACACCCAGGTCTTTGAAGCAAGCAATGCTTAAATACTAATCGCTGTATTTGTTTGGGGACATGCTCGTTCTTAAGAATTGAGGGTGCAGGTAATTTGAGCAGCAAAGCATACCGGCTAATAGCACTTATATGAATAATACATTTGAGGTCTTCAATACTATTTTACAGTGAAGTACATTTATTACATTCCGTAAATTAATATACATTCAAATTGAATAATACGGCAGGTAATAAATATTTGTAATAGTTTATCAATACTATTCTATTATTTTCAAACTAACTAAATGGTTAAATTAATTTTATACTATATAATTTAAATAATTAATAAAATTCAATTTATATAATTTAATTATTTTATACATTATGTACATAAATTTACATTATAAAAGTTTAGTTATTATTGAATGCTATTTAATGTATATAAATTATTTATAATATCAAAACATATAAAAAGAATTATACATTCGAAAAGTATTTAAAATATAAACCTATTTGTTTGACTAATAATTTCAGGGAGTTCACAAACTGATTTCGCATAAATGAAACTGATGCCAGGTTTCAGACTCATCAGTAAAAAGAAAGTGTCTTAGGTGGAGGGCTGTCAATCCTGAATTATGGTATTATATATAATGTCTACTTCTGGCATTCCTAAATATTGTTCCGGACAATCATAGGGTGATATCAAATATTGAAAGATGCGGAGACTACTAATAGAATCTATCAGATACTTTTAGAGAGCAGACGCTAATCCCGGACCGGAAACAGCAACACCGTAATTTAGATTTAGATATATTATAAAGACTGAAGAATATATCAGGTTAGGATGATGGTTCTCAAACTGCAAACATAGTAAGGTTAATGTTGTTTTACTGAATCCATAAATTGAGAATAGAAAGAGATGCAGAAGTTTGTTATTCACAGTTACCGGCCAGAACTAAACAATAATTATGTGGGGCGATTAGTGGGAGTCGAATCTGAAATTAAAATTTGACGCAATATGAAGTCTTAAGTTTTTTGAAATATTCTCTTTGCATTGATCAACATGAGCTTACATAAGTTCAGAATTTAAATCGCCGAAGCAAGACTATTTAAATGGAAGTCCGGGCATTTTTTCGGGCAAAACATGAAAATGACAAATTGCAATGTTAAACCTGAAAAACGGAGCCAATTTTAAGGCCTCAAATTTCGTTTCTAAGACACTTTCATATCAGGATGCGGGCATCTCTTCAATTTAACTCATGAAATCTCCTGAATGGCCTTATTTTCGAAACAAAATTACGCAAATACTATTATTACTAATCATACATACATATAAATATAATTAAGGTAAGTATGTAATAGACATATAATACATTTTATTAATTACCATATTCATAATATTTTATATTTAGTATTAATACAATAAATAAGAATTTAAAATTATTATTCAATCTATAAATATCATTTAATTCAAATATTTTAAATAATATAGTACTTTTATATTAGTATTGTATTTATATATTATTTAAAACTTTCTTATTTTATAATAAATACTAAAAATAGTTTATTTTTTTGTATGTATTAATAAAACTTTTAGTTTAAATATTTATCAATAATACTAATCATTTATTTTGTATTTATATATTTTAATATTACTAAATGAAATGTTACTAATAGAACATACTAATCTTATCGTATAAACATTATTATTAATAAAAGTTATTCTTTTAGTATTGTTACTACGGGTGATTTATTCTATATTGCCAAACAATATTATTCATATACAACCAATGACAATTAGTGTAGTTAACAACAAAGGGGGAGTAGGTAAAACTACATCGACCCAGAATCTTGGTGCTGCTTTCCGGAAATTCGCAGATGCTCGGGTGCTATTTATTGATCTGGACGGCCAAGCCAGCCTTACCAGGTGTTTTGGGGTGCTGGAAACTCAAGTTGGGAAAAACCATGTAGGAAATTACCTGAGTGGTGAGCTCCCGTTTGAAACCGTTGTGATTAAAACGGCGATCGGAGATCTGCTACCAAGTGCTGCAGAACTGAATGCAAAAGAAGATGTGATTAAAGCATCGCCTGTATTTCCGTTTAACTTAAAGCTACTGTTAGAAAAGATTAAGAAGAATTATGATTACATCATGATCGATTGTCCGCCGACATTATCAGGAATGACAAGAATAGCCCTGATTGCCTGCGACATGTATCTGGTGCCTTTGCAGGCCGAATATTTAAGTTATGAAGGTTTGAGAAATTTTTTATCTTATTCGTCGGAACTACAACAGATAAGCCCTCAAACTAAGCTGGGTGGCGTGTTTGCAACACGGTATAACCCAAGAATAAACAAAAAACTCAGCAATGAGATTATAGAAGCCACCAAGCAACAGTTAGGTGATTCGTTTTTCGTTACCACCATCAGAGATAACATTGCTATTTCAGAAGCTCAGGCGAGTGGACAGGATATCTTCACGTATGCTCCGGAAAGTAACGGAGCCATGGACTATTATAAATTAACTAAGGAGATTTTAAACAGCTTTAATAAGTAAAATGAGCGTTAGAATCGATTCTTCAATAAAACTTTAAGAAAATGGCAAAAAATAGAAATTTTACATTTGAAAGTTTAGTTCCGACCAAATCGGCTGAACAACCAGCGGCGGCGGCGCTGACGAGTAATCAAACCGTATTAATGGCTCTGCAAGATAGTGGACCATCTACTAAAGTTACGTTTGATTGTCCGAATGATTTGGTTGAAACCATGAAAGATTACGGGTACTGGGAAGGCATGTCACAAAAAGATATAATTATAGAGGCGCTGGGAGTTTTCTTTGGAGGTAAAAAAATAAAAGAACGACCAGAAAAAGTGAAACAACGGAAAAAAGTTGGTAGAAAACCAAAAGCATTAAAGGCATTTCTTAGTTGAAATGCTTTTTTTTATTTGCGAGCTTTTCATAGCCGTATATATTATGGGAATGATCGAATCCAGCCAAATCTCAGGTGAATCCGGATATTCATATTTTAGTTATATAATTTATATTATGTTAAATAGAATAATCATAACCTGCCCTCTTAAACCATTCTCCGGTTCATTCCGATTGAGTTGAATGAAACAGATATATTTGTGGTGATATGCATTTATTATTATCATAGCCGTTTTTGAATTGAACCTACGATAAAAGCCATAAAAAAGCCCTTAGAAGTATTTCTAAGGGCTTTTTTGTAATTTGTATTGCTACAATTATTTATTTTCTTTTGGCACATTGCTCAAGAACCGCAGTCAGATTTGTCAGGTTGTCTGTCAATTCTTGTTCCTGTGGTTTACCTTCTTTTTCTCTCACCGACTTGCAAATGTCAAAATATGGTTTTGCTTCAGCAAATTTGGCACAAGCTTTATCCTCAATCGCTTTACCGCCATTTTTCTGATACTCTTTCATATCCATTTTATCAACCTCTTCTTTGATTTTAACCGCCTGGTTGAAGTAAAAAACACCAAGGTTGAAGTTACAATCGTAATTATTTGGTTCAATTGCCAATACTTTTTTGTACCAAACCAACGCCTCATCTTTTTTGTCTTTGTTATCGTAAAGAATAGCCAGATTCAGCATGTTGTTTACGTTGGTTGGATCAGCCTCTGCCAGTTTTTTCAATTCGTCAATGGCTTCATCAGCATTTCCGCTCGATAATTGCAGATTCACCAGCGTTCCTTTCAGATCTTTGTCGCCAGGGTTAGCTGCGATACCTTTTTTAAGGACTTCAATAGCTTTAGCAGTATTGTTTTCGCCTTTATAAACTTCAGATAAGCTGTAGAAAACCGCAGCATCTTTACCACCTTGCTCAATAAATTTAGTAAAGTGTACTTTAGCTGCAGCATTATCTTTGGCCAATTGAGCAACTATGCCTGAGTATAACGAAGCTGTTGTATCTTTTGGGCTTACATCTGAAGCCAATCTGAATAATTTATGCGCATTCGAAAAACTCTTAGCGTTATAAAAACTTGCCCCTTGCTGCATGAGAGCCGTATAAATTTTCTGGCTTGTCAATGCTGTTTCGATATCTTTGGCACCTTTGCCACCAGCTTCAACTTCAAGGGCCTTTTTATAGGTATTGTATGCTTTTTCAGATGCTAAAGAATCTTTACCGCAATTGATGGCCATATCCTCATAAGCTAAAGCGAGTTTAACCCATGTAGCAGATTTGGCACCTTTTTTAGCATCCTGGCTTGCTTTCTCTCCTCTAGCGATTTCGTCAGCAGCAGACTTACATTGTGCATCTCTTAGCTGGTTATCAAGTCCTGATTGCGCAAATGCGCCTGCCGTAAACATTGATAAGACAGACACAAAAATGGTTTTTCTCATATTTCTGTTGATTTTTAAGATGTTTAAACGTTTAGGGTTAGACAATTTAATTTCGCGAAAAATAGGGATTTTCAGGAAATTAACAAAGCATTAACACAAAAAGTAGACCAACCCACCTACTTTGTAGCGCGAATATTACCTATTGTTGTTCGGTCGTTTCGGCTGCTTCAGTGCTATCGTCTTCTTCTTCATCTTCACGAATGATACGGGTTACCGATGCGATATCGTCTGTTTCGTTCAGACGGATAAGCCTTACTCCCTGCGTATTGCGACCCATTACTCTCAGGTCAGCTATCTTGATACGTATGGCGATTCCGTTTTTGGTGATAATCATCAGGTCATCTTCATCGGTTACTTCTTTGATGGCAACCAATGCGCCTGTTTTATCCGTAATATTCAAGGTTTTTACCCCTTTGGCGCCTCTGGAAGTGATGCGGTAATCATCTATATCTGAACGTTTTCCATAGCCTTTTTCTGATACTACCAACAGTTGTGTATCAGCTCTGGAAACGCAGACCATTCCGATTACGCGGTCAGTATCTTCCAGCGAAATACCCCTTACACCGGTAGCTGTACGACCCATCGGACGTGTGCCGGACTCATGGAAACGAACAACTTTACCGTTTTTGGCGGCTATTACAATGTTATTGTCGCCGTTGGTAAGGGCTACATCAAGCAGGTTATCGCCTTCATTGATATTGATGGCTATGATACCTCCCTGACGCGGACGAGAATAAGCTTCCAGAAGGGTTTTCTTTACGGTTCCTTCTTCGGTACACATCACAATGTAATTATTGTTGATGTAGTCTTCGTCGGTCAGCGTAGTAACGTTCAATACCGCCTGAATCTTGTCGTCAGCCTCTATGTTGATCAGGTTCTGAATTGCTCTTCCTTTGGCAGTTTTAGAGCCTTCAGGCACTTCAAATACCCTTAACCAGAATAATTTTCCTTTTTTGGTGAAGAACAACAGGTAATTATGGTTAGTTGCTGCAAAAAGATGCTCTGTGTAGTCTTCATCTTTTGTTTTCACTCCTCTTGAACCTGTGCCTCCCCTGCCCTGTGTCCGGTATTCCTGCAGTGGTGTACGCTTGATGTATCCCTGATGAGAAATCGTAACGAGCATTTCATCGTCAGGAATCATATCTTCAATACTGAATTCGCCGGCCGCCATTTCTATTTTCGAGCGGCGCTCGTCGCCATAGCGTGCTTTCAGTTCGATTAATTCGTCTTTTATGATAGTGCGCTTTCTTTCTTCTGAAGCTAAAATTGCACGTAAATCTTCAATCAGATTCTTGATTTCTTCAAATTCGGCATTAATCTTGTCTCTTTCGAGTCCTACCAAACGTTGTAAACGCATGTCAAGAATTGCCTTCGCCTGAACTTCACTCAAGATATTTCCGCTTTCAGTATCGCTATTAAAAGTATCTACAATCTGCAAGCGTTGAAGGCCAACAGTGAGGAATTCTTCTCTTTGTGCGGCTGTCATGAAGTCACCCTTCATCAAACCGGTCTTCGCTTCATCGGCGTCTCTTGATCGACGTATAAAGGTGATTACGGCATCGATATAGTCGAGCGCAATTAAAAGCCCAACCAGAATATGTGCTCGCTTTTCCGCTTCTTTTAAATCATATTGCGTACGTCTGGTAATAATTTCAAGACGATGCTCTACATAGTAGCGGATCATGTCTTTCAGGTTCAAAGTAACCGGGCGACCTTTTACAAGGGACACGTTATTGATGCTGAAAGAAGATTGTAACTGGGTATATTTGTACAGGTTGTTGAGAACGACGTTAGGCACGGCGTCTTTGCGCAAATCATAAACGATACGCATACCGTCGCGGTCTGATTCGTCTCTGATATCGGAAATCCCCTCAATTTTCTTTTCGTTAATCAATTGAGCTGTTTTCTCTATCATCATGGCCTTATTGACCATATATGGAATCTCAGTGACTACAATCTGATCTTTTCCTGTTCTTGACACCTCAAAATTGGCAACAGAACGCAAAACAATGCGCCCCCTACCGGTTTCAAAGGCAGATTTAACACCGCTGTAACCATAGATAATAGCTCCGGTCGGGAAATCAGGTGCCTTAATAAACTGCATCAACTCTTCGATAGTTACTTCATTGTTGTCAATATAGGCCGCTATCCCATCTACTACTTCCGAGAGGTTGTGTGGTGCCATATTAGTGGCCATACCAACCGCAATACCTGACGAACCGTTTAACAATAAATTAGGGATTTTGCCCGGTAATACTGACGGCTCTTCCAACGAATCATCAAAGTTCGACTGGAAATCAACCGTTTCTTTATTAATATCGGCCAATAATTCTTCGGCAATTCTTTTCAGACGTGCCTCTGTGTAACGCATGGCAGCCGGTGAGTCACCATCTATGGAACCAAAGTTACCCTGGCCGTCGACCAGCGTATAGCGCAACGACCATGGCTGGGCCATACGAACCATGGTATCGTATACGGACGAGTCACCATGTGGGTGATATTTACCCAACACCTCTCCTACTATACGTGCTGATTTTTTATAAGGGCGGTTGTGATATACACCGAGTTCTGCCATTCCGTATAACACACGGCGATGGACCGGTTTCAAACCATCTCTGACATCGGGCAAGGCACGCGAAATAATAACCGACATTGAATAATCAATGTAGGCTCCGCGCATTTCGTCTTCGATGTTGATAGGGATAATTGTGCCGTTGTTGGAAGATTCTGGGATTAGATTTTCTGTTTCCTCAGCCATTAGCCTTAAGATTTACTTTTTTTAGTAGAATAAATATGACTATTTGAATATTTTTTTGTACTATTTTAAATAGTAATAATACAAATTTAATAAATTGAGGGCATATTACCAAAAGAATTGCTCGATTAATATCATAAAACAAACAAGGCTAAATGTTGTTTTATGATTGGCTGATATTAACAATAAGTATTATACTTTTAAATAAAATAATTCATTACAAAAGTATCAATCAGATAGCAATAAAAAAGGCTTTGTATTTAGATGCGGATTGAGCGCATCATAAACACAAAGCCTTTTTGCGGAAAAGAAAATTACCTTCTCCAGCGTCCTTTTCTGTAGGCATATCCCCTATGCGTTTGTACGTACCTGCCGGGTACCCAGGTTTTTCTATATCGTGGCGATTGCCTGTAATAACCGTTTCTCCAAACATACGTTCCTCCTCTGGCCATGTAATGGCCGGGAATCCAGACATAACCTGGTGTAGGTGGGCCTGGTGCCACTTCAACCACCGCTGCAGGTGGCGGGGAGGTTACAATTTCTCCGGAACAACTCAATCCGGCTAATGCCAGCGGAATCAATACTCCGAATAGCACTAATTCTTTCAGGATTTTCATGATTGCACGCTTATTTATGTACTTATTCATCTTCTACAAGATCACTGTTGGTTTCTTCCAGATCTGAGTGGTTGTCGCCACCGAGACTGTAATAATTGTTTTCTTCATCTTCCATTCCTACTATTTCTTCTTCATCGTCCAGTTCTGAGCCCGGAATATCCAGGTCTTCCCCGGTATTCTGATGCAAATAGTCGGCTTCGTTCCATTGTTCGCCCTTTTTTTCATTGGGTTCTTTCAGTCTATTGATATCTTCGGGGTCAATACTATCTTCCCGTATGCCTTTGCTGTAGATATCTTCAGAGGCCGGATAAGGCTTGTATCCCGGAAATTTCGCTTCTTCTGCTTCTTCCGGTTTGGGTTTTTGATTAGTTTCCATGGCATGTTAATTTTGCTGCAGGTTCTTACAATAACAGAATCAAAAGAAGTATGACAATCAAGGCACCGGCTGAGATGTATACGCCACCGCCGATTTCTGCCATTTGTGTGCGAAGCGCTCTTACTTCCTTACGTAATTCTTTCTTTTCGCGGGAAGTCATGTGCGACTTATCCATCGATTTGATTTCTTCCAATCTGGCCACAATAGCTTTCGCTTCGGCCGATTCTACTTTTTCGCTTTTAACAGCTTTGGCAGATTCTTCTGCCTTAGCAGCAGGTGTAGCAGCATTGGTATTAGTGCTGATAAAGAAAAATAAAATTAGTGAAGCAAGAGATACAAAAATATTCCGTTTCATGGCTTTAAATTATTTTAAGTGGATATTGATTCCTTTACGGATAATCCAAAAAAAATAAACCACCTGAAAGAAATACGCTTTTACGTTTATACAGGTAAAATAATGTAGAATAAATTACTCAACAAATGAAAGATTCACGCCGGATATCTCATGCCAGCCAGCGCGTGATAAGTTTATTTGAGCAGGTCTGGGCGGCGGCGTTGTGTACGTTTGATGGATTGCTCCAGCCGCCAGTCGTTGATTTTTTTCTCATGGCCCGATAAAAGTAATTCAGGCACCTTCATACCTTCAAAATCAGCAGGTCTTGTATACACGGGTGGAGCCAGTAAATTATCCTGAAAGGAGTCTGTCAGGGCTGAGGTTTCATCGTTTAAAACACCGGGTATTAATCTGATGATGGCATCAGACACTACAGCTGCCGGCAACTCACCGCCAGACAGCACGTAGTCGCCGATTGAAATTTCTTTCGTAATAAAATGTTCTCTTACACGCTCGTCGATTCCTTTATAATGACCACACAGAATAATCAGATTCCTGGTCATTGAAAGCCGGTTTGCGGTCTTCTGGTCGAACAGGTCTCCGTCCGGAGTCATGTATATTATTTCGTCATACACCCTGTTAGTCTGCAAATTGCGAATACATTTAGCAATCGGCTCAATTCCCAGTACCATTCCCGCGCCACCTCCAAAAGCATAGTCATCTACCTGCCTGTGCTTGTTTTCGGAGTAGTCTCTCAGGTCATGGATATGTACTTCTGCATGGCCGGCATCCTTTGCCCGTTTCAGAATGGAATGGTCAAAGTAGCTGTCGAGCAAACGCGGCACGCATGAAATGATATCAATGCGGATTCCGTCATTGTTTAAACCATCAGTAGGTGCCGGGTTAGTGCTTTCCATATTCACTTATCAGGATTCGTGGGTATCTGTATCTGCGTCTTTATCGTCAGGCTCCTGGGTGTTGTTGTCTAGATATACTTCTAAAAGACCCTCAGGAAGATTGGTATAGAGCTCTTTTTTATCTCTGTCGATGGTTTTAACGATTTCGTCGTCAATAGGTATCAGTACTTCTGTGCCTTCATATTGCATGGCTATCAAATCCTGACGGTCTGATGTATACACGGCCAGTACTTTACCCAGTTTACCTTTTACCTCATCTATCACATCATAATTGATGATCTCATGATAGTAAAACTGATCGTTGTCTTCCAGCTCGGGCAGGTTGTCTTCAGGCAGATAAATATCACAGTTCACGAGTTTTTGCGCCTCTTCTATGGTATCTATGTCTTCAAACTTTATAATTGACTTACTAGGTCTTATTTGTATCTCCTCTATAAAATGTGGCACCAGTTCTCCTTTTATTTCGAGCAGAACCGAGTCCAACTCTTCATACTCTTCAGGATAATCCACATCAAGCCAGATAGCGAGTTCGCCTTTGAGCCCGTGCGTTTTGGTTATTTTGCCTAATAGATAACAATCCTCTTTTGTCATAGTATTCTTTGTTCAATATAAAAATCCCCGCTTTTGGGCGAGGATCTTTTATAATTTCATTCAAGAGAATCTCTGAATTATGCTTCAGCTGTTTCTTCTGTAGTTTCAGCTTCTGCTGCCGGTGCTTCTTCAGCGGTAGCTTCTGCTGTTTCAGCCGCTGCTGCAGCTTCTGCGTCAGCCTGAGCTTTTTGTTTAGCTGCTTCCATATCAGCGCGTTTTTTGCGTTCTGCTTCGAAAGCCGCTTTTTTAACAGCATCTTTACCTTCTGAAAGCTTAGCTATTCTTGATTCACGGCTTTCTTGTCTTTCTGTCGACCATGATTCAAAACGAGCATCTGCTGCTTCCTGTGTAATAGCGCCTTTTTCAACACCTACTTGTAGATGTTTTTTAAGCATTATACCTTTTACAGACAAAATTTTGCGAGTAGTGTCTGTTGGTTCAGCGCCAACCATTAACCAGTAAAGGGCTCTTTCATCTTTCAATGTGATACCTGCCGGTGTAGATTGAGGATTATACTGACCCAATTTCTCGATAAACTTACCATCACGTGGTGAACGAGCGTCAGCAACTACGATGTCATACAATGGAGCCTTTTTGCGTCCTCTTTTTGCTAATCTGATTTTAACTGCCATTTTTTTCTGTTTTAGTGGGGAACCCGTCCCCTTTTCGCATTTTTGGACTGCAAAGGTATAAAAAATACTTATGGAATCAAATATTCATAAGAAATTTTTGTATTATGGCACACCTGAAGCACATCGGTGCCGGGAAAGAAAAAGAAAAAGCAGGCCTGTAAGCCGAATTCTGTCTTTAACATGTAAAGTTAAAGTCTTATCATTTATCTGGAACAACAGTTGCCTGTTATTTCTATCAACCTACCCTCCGGCTCAGGCGAGCAGCCTTTAGAGGAATCCTTGCGGACTCCCGGCGCCGGTTTATTTGGTCTTTCAGTTCATGAGGTTTACCATGCCTTGTTTGTCACCAGACAAGCGGTAGGCTCTTACCCTACCTTTTCACCCTTACCTTGCGGCGGTATATTTTCTGTGGCACTGGCTGTAGATAATCAGTCACCCGATTACCCCCTACCCGTTAGGTAGCATGATGCTCTGCACTGTTCGGACTTTCCTCAACTTTCCGGGTGTTAGCCCTACAAGCAGCGATAAGACAACCTGCTTTTTCTTTCTGCAAAGGTAATAGCTACCCGCTTAGTTTACAATATTTTTATTGAATACAGTGTTTTCGCAAAACGGAAACGCTTAATCTGAAAATTCGCTAAAAGCAAAATAATTAACTTTTATGCGAATAGAAATCACATACCATCAACCTTTAGCTCTACTTTTCCTTTGGCCATAACAACCGCCACAATGCTTGAAGGTGTCAGGTAAACTTTATCAGGCGACACACTTTCAATCTTTCCGCTTAGTTTCACTCCTTTTTTATACTCTGTGTTCATGGCAGCCTCTACGCTTTGCTTGGCGTAACCTAAAAGCTGATCTATAGGCAATCCATATTGTTCTTCTATCATTTTCACCATTTTGCCTTCCAATAGCCACGAAGCCGCCTTGGCCAGAATATTTTTTGTTTTGATATCGAATTGAGTGCTGGTAAGCACAATGCTCTTTCTGGCAGCGCTGTATACCGGAATACCCTTAATGTAGATGGTTCCTTTCAGTTTACCTTTGATGGCTGCTTTAATAACCAGAAACTCATTGCTGCCGTATATATCAAGGTCGGTAATTTCTATTTTATACTTTCCGTCTTTGAATTCGTATGTCTGGCCGATAAACATTTTCTTCGCAAGGGCTGCCGCTTCTGTAAAGGGCACATCACTGGTTAAACCTACCTGAAAATCGTTAGGAATAGTCGGTACCAGTTTCAGATTAGGTACAGAGCTCACCGCAAAGGGGGCAAAAGGTTTTTCGCCTGTGATGGTCTCTGTATAGGCTTTAAGGCCAAGCACCGACCTCACGTTTCTTCCGGCTGTAACCAGCGGTGTCATCAGGATTTCCAGTGGCGTGATTCTAACCCAGGTCCGGTATTCTTCTGATACCAGATAAGGTTGCAACGCGGCATTCCATGCCTGAATCACATACGGTTTAATGGATAAGTTTTTGGCAACGGCATCATCAATAGACCTGGCGAAGCCGGTCTGGTTATTATCAATTATTTTGCCGATGATAAAATCGATCGGTAAATCGAACCCTATATTCACCTTTGGCTTCGTAATCCACTGGTATCCGTTCGGTATAGTGGTTGTTTGAACAGACCAGTCAGGCCTGATTGTAAATTTTGTTGAGAATTTCATGTTTATTTCAAACTCAACAGGAATGTATTTCTTAAAACCAAATGCACCGATGCCCTGTTCGGCCCATACTTTTAGCGGAACAGTGAAATCAAAGACATCGTTTGTAGCTGCCGTGATGATGATGTTTGACTTTTTCCAGACTTTGCACTTGAAATCATCATTATTATTATCGGTATAGCTGTTATCTTCATAAATAAGGCCTGCAATAGATGTGTTGATCTGCTTCTCGATGTCGCTCAACGAAATATTGAAGGGTATACTGATATTTGAGAATACTTTTTCCACTTTGACCGAATCTTGCAGATATTTTTCTTCAGGGGCTTCCGGTTCAGCAGTTTTCTGAGCTTTGGTTTCCGGAATTAAATTTAAAAACACACTTACAAACAAACAACAGACGATTGTCAGCTTCTTCATCAGGATATTGTTAATTGATTTTTTTTGGCAAAACGTATGATTGAGTGCAAAAATTATTGAATTTCAGCACTATTTTATCTTAATGCGCGTAGCACCGTATCCGAATTTTTCTTTCTGGGCGTCTTCAAACCAGGCAACATTCTTATGGCCTGATAGTTCTCTCTGAATTTCCTGCCTTAAAACACCGTTTCCAACGCCATGGATAAACGTGATATCGTCCATACCACTGGCAATGGCCTGCTCAAACTTTTCCAGAAAAGTACTTATCTGGAGTTCAAGCATCTGAGCATTATTGAGTGATGCGTAATTTTTGGTCAGCTCTTCAATGTGCAAATCTACCATTGAAGCAGGTTTTGCATAGGTTTTAGGCAGCGTTTCTGTTTGTTTCTTTTCCATCATACCCTCTCTGAGTTTAGCCGCATCTATTACCATATTCTTTTCGGGCTCAGCTTTTTTGGGTTGCACGGCCTCTATTTCATCGCTATCGAGTTGGTACAGATAGGATTCTCTTTCAAGTAGAGGCGTCTTTTTCTTATGATCCGCCCATGTATTTGCTCTGATTCTGAATTTTCTGGTCAGTGTAGTGCGCTCATCAAAAGGCCCATTGATAAAATACAAAGCCTGAAAAGAAAAACTCCCCCAGGTGTCAATATCTTTTGCTTCGAGTTCTAAAAACGACTTTTGATAACTTTTGCCTTTAAGCAGTCCTCCGAGTAAACCCGTATGAATTCTGTCTGAACTTAAAGTAAATGAAAACGGCAGGTCCCAGTCAGAATTATTGATGAGGTATATGGCTACGGATTTATCATTGACAGGCACAAAGGACAGAAAGATACCCTTATCGGCTCTTATAGCGGGTTTTGCATCTTTAGGCTTATTGTCAACAATTGTTTGGGCAGGTTTGAAAAACTGATTTTCTGTTTTTGAAACCACCGCCAGTTCTCTTTTCAACACCGGTAACTTAAAACCGGCTTCAATCTCAACCTCTACTACGTTGTCTTTCAAAAACCTGGTAATTATTCCTTCTTCTTTCGAATGCAGCAATCTTACTTTGTCTCCTATATTCATTAGTAATCAAAATGTTAATTTATACTTAGGTTTGCTAAACATTAGCAAGGTAATTATTATAACAGGACATCCTTAAAAATAATTTCATAAAAATTCACAAATCCATCGTATCATCCACGGAAAAGTTCTATTTATTGTCTATTATATTTCTTTTAAATATCCAAAATAGGCTTTACTAAAACAATGGCTACATCGGCGATTTTGCTAAAAATAAAGCGGGAAATCACACTGCAAAACTAATTAGCATTCAATTTAAGAAAAATTTCAAAACCTTCGCCTTACAATCTCGTGTATCACAAAACATGAAAACATTTTATTAAATGGCCTAAAAATAACCGTCACGCCATTTTTTGTATTGACCAATTTGTGAATACCATTCCTGACTAAAATTTCAGGTTCTTTTTTGGGTCTAATGAAACAGCCAGACAATCGGTTTTCTGAATCAAGACAAATTATCGGCCAACTTAGAATAATACAACAAACAGACCTATTTCAATATAAGGAAAATACAACACCTATTGAAAGCAAAGAAAACAGGACGAAAAAATCCTGTTCCTGCATTTCGTTATTCGTAATTAAATCGGGAGAATGATTTATTACGAATAAAGCCGGTTTTGTCAATAAGTACCTAAGTACTTTCTGCTGCCCCACTCTACAGAAGCTAAAATAAGCAGAATGAAGAAGATCCATTTCAGATTAATGAACTCGTTCATATCTTCAATACTGGTCACTTTATCGGGGCTTTGATTAGACGTCAGGTACTCGCTCAGGCGGTTTAATTGAGCGGCTTCAAAGAATCTGCCATTGTTCTGCTGGGCAAGTGTACGCAGCATATTGAAATCGGCCGTGTTGGTGAGCGCTTCCAGATCGGTATTTTTAACCACAAACTGGCCCGTCACTACTTCGCTTTTACCCAATACCTGTGTAGATGCCTGATATCTGTATACGCCCTCGGCAAGGCCGGTTATTTCGAACCGGGTGTTATCCTGGCTTATTGTATAGTTATAGCTTTTGGTACTTCCTTTTTCGTCAGTAATATCCAGTTTGATAGTCTGATTGTAAATGCGTTCATAAATATCATTATAGGCTTCATTTTCAAAGACCACTTTTTCATCTGTCGAAAACTCCCGGGCAATCGGATAAACCCTTAGTTTGCGTTTATCGTCTTTTACAGATATCAATTGCAGGGTTTTCATTAATACTTCGTCTACTACCTCCTGCTTATCGGTCAGGGCAAACTCTTCCAATCGCCACAGCCAGATACCTTCTGCCGTTAAAACCGCCGATTTACGCGCATTGGCGGTATTAGCAATTAATAAAGGTTTAGGCGTAGTGAGCGACCCTACACGCTGATACAAAATAATTTCGCTACCGGCAGCGGGTCTGTAGTCGCCAAACGGTGCTAGCATAGGCGGCAGTTTCTCCAGTATACTCAGTTTTTCACCATCTAGATTAAACAGGCTAAAGCTGTTATTGAATTTGGCCGTTACTTTATCTGCTCTACCAGCCTGCCATATAATACTTAACGCTTGCTGTATGCCATTAAAACCTGCAATGTTAGACTGGTTACCCAGAATAAAGAGTGTGGGCTTCTGTTGAGCCATCAGGCGTGTTACGAGGTTTCCTCCGGTACCATACAAATCAGGTAATTGATGCAAAATCAGTACATCAAAGGGTTGGGTACCAATTTCGTTGAGGTTGTCGCTCTGGATAATCTTTACAGTAAGCTCATACAATTCATTTTTTTCTATGATCGACTTAATCGCTTTTATATCCGGATGGGGCGCAAGCGCTACCAATAGAATCTTTTCTTTACCATCAACCACATCAATATACACGTCTCTTGCATTATTTTTTACCGAAAACTCGCTATTAAGCGGCACAACCTCAATGCTATAACGCTGCACACCTTTCTGCTCTGCGTTGGCATAAAAGGTTATTTGCTTCAAATCAGCGTCTTTATCGAAATTCACAAGCTGCTTATCCAGTATTTTCCCGCCCTGTTTCAATAAAACGGAGGTAGATTTACCCTGATAGCCGAAACTGGATATTTCTGCCTGCACCGGAAACTTGTTACTGAGGTAAGCAATACGGTTCACGTACACGGCATTCAGTTTCACATCCTTTTTCAGCGTAGTGTCACCCAAACCAATGGTATGTACGTTGAAATTATATTTGCCATAAGTGGGCGAAATACCTGCATTAGCAATTCCATCTGAAACCAGAATTACATCTGTTAGGTTTCTGCCCTCATAGTTATTTTTGATATTGGCCAATAAGCCTGATATATCCGTAGTTTTTTCCTGAAATGCTATATTACTAAGCTCATTATTTGCTTTTTCATCACTCAACGACTTTATCTCTACCTTGCTGCCTTTGGCTTCAATCTCATTTTTCAGTTTTTGTAAATCTGCTTTCAATTGGGTTACTTTCTCCTGGCCACTCTGAGTCATGGAAGTTGAATTATCAATGGCCAGCACCACAGTGGGCTTTTCGATGGTTGTTTTATTGCTTCTTAACAGAGGATTTATTAGCAAAAAGGCCAGCAGAGCCACCAGCGAGCCTCTGGCAACTCCCAGCAATCGGTTTTGCCACACAGTAAAGTTTGCTTTTTTCTGATACAAAAGAAAAGCATATAGGGCACCTGCCAGCAGGCAAAGCAAAATAAACCAAGGCGACGACTGAAAGATTAGTTCGGACTTCATAAATCCTGTACCCATTTTTAGATGGGAAATTCTTGTTGAAAAATGATACTACTAAAACAACACCATTGGTGGATAAATATTTTGACAAGATACAAAAAAATATCGTCAGGGTTTATGTGAAATAATCCCTGACGATACAAACTCCTGTTGAATAGTATAACAGCTTACATGAGCATGCCGCCATCAACCTGCAAAACCTGACCGGTAATATACTTCGACATGTCTGAGGCTAAGAACACACAAGCATCGGCCACTTCTTCACCCTGACCTGGGCGTTTCAGCGGAATATTTTTCAGCCAGTCTTCCAACGCCTTTTCATTCAGTTCTCCGGTCATTTCGGTTTCAATGAAACCCGGGGCAATGGCATTGGCACGTATACTTCTTGAACCTAATTCTTTGGCAACAGATTTCGTAAAGCCGATAATACCTGCTTTAGAGGCAGCATAGTTGGCCTGTCCCGCATTGCCCATCAACCCTACAACAGAGGTTACGTTAATGATAGATCCTCGTTTGGCTCTCATCATTGGCTTTGTAGCCGCTTTGGTAAGGTTAAATACTGACTTCAGATTTACCCTTAATACTTCGTCCCATTGATCCTCAGACATTCGCATTAAAAGTGTATCACGAGTAATACCCGCATTATTGATAACCACATCAAGTGTTCCGAAATCGCTTACCACATCGTTAACCAACTGCTCGGCGGCATTGTAATCAGAGGCGTCAGAGCGGTATCCTTTGGCTTTTACACCATAGGCTTCCAATTCAGCCTCCAGCGCCTGACCCTTTTCTATACTTGACAGGTAAGTAAAGGCTATATTTGCACCTTGTTCTGCGAACTTTTTGGCTATTTCTCTCCCGATTCCCCGTGAAGCACCGGTTATCAGGACAATTTTGTTCTCAAGTAATTTCATGTACGATTAATAATTAATGATATATTGATTCTACATTTTCAACTGTTTCTTCTTTCAGGTCGGCTCTCAACTCTCTGCTTGTTTTAGTGCTGCCGTCGTGCGACCAGCCTGGAGGCATAAAAACATACTTAAGTCTGGTTACAAAACCGAGGGGTTTTCTCAGGTCTTTGAATAGTTTTACCCATTCATGAAATACAATGTTGACGGCATTTCTGTTTTCTAATGGCGACACCAATCCGTATTTTATCGGCATGTCGTCAATCTCTTCCTGAAAAGTGCCAAAAAACCGGTCCCAGATGATGAGGCACATGCCCATGTTTTTATCCAGATACTCTATGTTGGACGCATGATGCACTCTATGCTGAGAAGGGGTCACAATTACGTATTCCAACAACCTGAAAGGCATTTTGCGAAACTTTGGTATATAACTGGTATGTACCAGTATTCCGTAAATCTGAGTGATGGAATACATCACGGCAATGTCTGCAGCTTTGAAACCCAATAGCGATAAAGGAATGAAATAAAGAAAGCGGTAAAGGGGTTGAAACACGGAAGAGCGAAAGCCCACCGTTAAATTGAACTGCTCTGATGAGTGATGAGTAACATGTGATGCCCAGAAAAACCGTGAATGATGATCGACATAATGCAACACATAAAACACAAAGTCTTCGGCAACAAATAATAAAGCCCAGTATAGGAAAGGGTTCTGAATCTCAATAAAACGATATTGGAAAACCCATGCCAGAATACCCCACGTAATACCCCTAGATAATAAATCAATGCCCCCGTTTAACAACATCAGGTATATATTGTTGAAAGTATCCCTGACGGTATAAAACTTCCGATCCTGAATATTGCTCAAAACTATCTCCCCAAGAATCAGAATAGTATATAAGGGAGTAGAAAAAATGATAACAATCTGCTCAATAGTATAGTGTTTAAGGCTCTCAAACATAGAACTAACAATTAAAACTTAATAAAACACCGGGAAAAACACCTAACTGCATCCCTGCACAACAATAACTATTTCTCCTTTGATAGTACGATTCGCAAAATTAGCGATAATTTCCGATAAAGTTCCCCTTACGTTTTCCTCATACATCTTGCTGATTTCGCGTGAAACACTAGCCTGGCGATCAGGGCCGAAAACCTCAGTAAAATTTTCCAGGGTTTTCAGCAAGCGGAATGGTGACTCATAGAAAATCATGGTTCTTTCTTCAAGAACAAGCGATTTTAATCGCGTTTGTCTGCCTTTTTTCACCGGAAGAAAGCCCTCAAAGGTAAACCGGTCGCATGGCAAGCCTGAATTAACAAGCGCAGGAACAAAAGCAGTCGCACCTGGCAGGCATTCTACTTCTATGCCACTACGAATACATTCTCTTACTAGTAAAAATCCCGGATCTGAAATGGCTGGAGTACCTGCATCTGAAACCAGAACGATTTTCTCGCCTTTTTTTAGTCGTTCTACTATTTTTCCTACGGTGTGATGCTCATTAAAGGCATGATGGCTCTGCAGAGGTTTAGAAATGTTAAGGTGTTTCATTAGAAAACCGGTATTCCGGGTATCTTCTGATAATATCAAATCAGCCTCTTTCAATACATTAATGGCCCTTAATGTAATATCTTCAAGATTACCTATTGGTGTTGGAACGAGAACGAGTTTCACTTTACTTTTTTTCACAAAAGTAAGAATTAAAGCCCTTAACTGGAAGATTAATATAAATTAAAAGCTTATTAATGAACTTGTCGAGGAAATCATTCCATTATCCGTCATTTGATATAAAACATTCACTCAATATCTTTCTTTCAAAAATTTCTGAAAATACTTGACAAAGCAAAATTGTATCTATATCTTTGAGAAACATTAAACGCAAAGTCCATGTTACTAGCAGCCATAGCATTCGCAGTCGGAGGATTAATGATGACAAGAATGCGCGAAACTAATGAACTATACGCACCTAAAGGATATATGATGAGCTTGCAGACACGTCATCGCAGTGCTTACTCCTATTAAGTCGTCGCCCAAATCCCGATAAATCTGGGATTTGTACTTCACAAAACTGCCTGTTTTCTATAAAATTTGAACTTTTTACGCTAAAAGCTACTTAGAATTGACCTGATTTTAGGATAAAAAAGTCCTGTTGTGGAAATAAGTCCATTTTAATTGTTGCTTATTTAAGTTATTATTAGAAACTTGTGCTCACTAAACGTGCTAAAACTATGTTACTACTTACTATCGCATCATTGGCTTTTGGAGGGTTTTTAATGACCCGTATGAACGAAGAGAAAGAACTGTATGCTCCTAAAGGATATTTAGCCAGCTTGCAAACACGCCCTCGTACCTATTCATACGCTTGGTAATAAGCTTTTTTTGTTTGTTTACATAGCTTTAAATGCACAAAAATGCATTTGATGATAGAGTTTTGCCTTTAGAATTCCTTACAAAAAACCTCTTCTGTTTAAGATACAGGTTCAGGGGTTTACTATATTAGTACTTTTGTGAGCTGTTTTTTCTGCAAAAATCGAATTTCTATAGATTTGTTCTCCCTGCATGCTTGTCATTAAGCATTGATTATAGTTTATATGCTTTAACTACGAACAATTGATTGGCTCTGATATACTTATGCAGATGCTTTTTAGTTGTAGTATTGTCTTTTGCTCAAATAATTAACTGCATTTTGAATACAGGTTGATTTAATCTGTAGAGAATTGTGATGCCGTGATTTACTTCTGGTGTGAATCAGTA
Organism: Emticicia sp. GW821-FHT11C11; assembly: GCF_058808615.1. Lineage (NCBI taxonomy): Bacteria > Pseudomonadati > Bacteroidota > Cytophagia > Cytophagales > Leadbetterellaceae > Emticicia > Emticicia sp. GW821-FHT11C11. Next base: position 154,556 of record NZ_JBXARV010000004.1, on the reverse strand, counting down.
TGCATTACTTTTCTATGTTGCTTGCCAGACTTGCGCTACTCACCCGATCGCCTGTTGAGTAATTATATTTTTGCGTAGTTTTCAATGTTGAATGGCTAATAAATTTCTTATCGGGTCAATTGCTCTCCTGCCTACATAATTCTCTTTTATCAAATCTTCAATACTAAAAGTAAATACATCAGAGCTCAGATTAAGCTACCTGATAAGATATCCGTATATATACAAAAGTACACAGCATACGAAAGAAGCAATTTCAGGATTTTTATATACTTTTATGCCCGATTTATTCGCGCTGAGAATTCATTGTACTGTACATAATATCAGGTTCGTTTCAAATATTCAATTCTCAAGCCAAATAATTTCCTGTTTTGGAGGGTAATTTTCAGTGTTTTAGAATAAAAAAATCTTCTTCTTCTTACTTCGGGCATGTTCATTTCACAGATCAGTTATGCAATTAACTGATTATCAATAATTTACTCACACACCATTTCGATAAATTACTTCAATAGTTTATCTATTGCTTTGGCAAGTTCACGGTCTTTATCGGTTACGATGTTCCCGGCATCATGCGTTGAAAGAGCAATATTTACTTTATTCCATGCATTCGACCAGTCAGGATGATGGCCATGTAACTCAGCGAGCAATGCAACGCGAGTCATAAAAGCAAAAGCTTCTGAAAAATCTTTAAACTTGAACTCCCTGCTCAATTGATTGTTTTCTTCTTTCCACATATCTGTATTTGATTTTTACTTTATAAAAATACAACAAAAAAGCCGAATCCATAAATCCGGCCATTATAGAAAGGTATCTTAACGCTCTATAGTAATTAATTGAATTTGTTTATAGCCCCCTAATCGCCATCCGCAATTCCAGGCAGAAGACAAAGGCTTATATTTTATACTGACTTTCAGACTATCAACCTGAAATCCTTTGCTCAAATTAACAGGATGAAGAATTTCTTTCTCCGTCTGAATCAACCAACCGCACCCATCAACAGCCGGGTCTCCACGAAATACGACCCGTGCATCCTTATAGGTTTCAGTATTGCTCACTGCATCGTCTTTACATGCACTGATCATAACCGGAATTACTAAGCCCAAAAGTAATTTGTTCAGAATATTTTTCATAAAATAAAAAAAATTGCAAAAGAAAAATTCATTTGAGTAAAGATAGGTATTGCAACCAGAGAAAACCAGAAAAGCTTATTTAACGGAGAATTATTTGCAGCATGAATAAGAAAATTCGATAGATACTACTATGGTTTTGCCGAGAAAACCGTGGAAAAAAGGCTATAAAGGCACAAAAAAAGAGGGTCTTCTTAAGAAGACCCTCTTTGCAGAGAGAGAGGGATTCGAACCCCCGGACCTTTAACAGTCAACGGTTTTCAAGACCGCCGCAATCGACCACTCTGCCATCTCTCTGTTTCTCAATTGTTTTGCAAAGATACGGCTTTCGGCCATCAAAGTCAATGCCTCTCTAAATAATTTTTCATTTTTTTTTCCTTTCACAAGCCCCCGAAAAAGCGTAAATTTGTAAATAAATATACGAATCTTCTTTTTGTGGAAACAATAGAACAACTTCCAACTTTCGAAACCGCCAAAAAACTTGGCCTACTGTCTGAAGAATTTGAAAAGATAAAACAAATTTTAGGACGAACTCCCAATTTCACTGAGTTATCAATTTTCTCGGTAATGTGGTCTGAGCACTGCTCATACAAAAACTCTATCGTGTGGTTGAAAACATTGCCGCGCGATTCAGACCGAATGCTGGCTAAAGCCGGTGAAGAAAATGCCGGACTAGTTGATATTGGTGATGGCCTTGCCTGCAGTTTTAAGATAGAATCACATAATCACCCGTCTGCCCTTGAACCTTATCAAGGTGCTGCCACCGGTGTAGGTGGTATCAATCGTGATATTTTCACGATGGGTGCCCGGCCAATTGCACAACTTAACTCGCTTCGCTTTGGAAATATCAATCTGCCAAAAACGCAGCGCCTGTTAAAAGGTGTAGTAAAAGGAATTGGTGATTATGGCAATGCGTTTGGGATTCCGACGGTGGGTGGTGAAATCTATTTTGATGATTGCTACAATACCAATCCGTTAGTAAATGCTTTTTCGGCGGGTATCGTTGAAGTAGGCAAACAGGCATCGGCTACTTCTTATGGTGTGGGTAATCCGGTGTTCATTGTAGGTTCGGCTACTGGCAAAGACGGCATACACGGAGCAACATTTGCTTCTGAAGATATCACAGACAAATCGACTGAGAAACTTCCGGCGGTTCAGGTAGGTGACCCGTTCATGGAGAAGCTGCTTTTGGAAGCAACGCTTGAAGTAATCAATACCGGATATGTAATAGGTATTCAGGATATGGGGGCTGCAGGTATTATCTGTTCTACTTCTGAAATGAGCGCCAAGGGTGAACATGGTATGATTATCGATTTAGATAAAGTACCTACCCGCCAGGCAAACATGCACGGTTGGGAAATTCTTCTGTCTGAATCTCAGGAGAGAATGTTAGTGGTTGTAGAAAAAGGTAAAGAAGATATAATCAATGCTATATTCGATAAGTGGGATTTGCACTGTGCGCAAATCGGAGAAGTGACTGATACACAAAGATTACATTTTTACCAACACGGAAAACTGATTGCCGATGTACCGGCTGACGACCTGGTGCTTGGTGGAGGCGCACCGCAGTATCACCGCGAGTATAGTGAACCTGCTTATTATCAGGCCTTCAAAAGATTTGATATCAATGCGGTAGCTGACATTCAGGACAGAGCTGAACTTGTAAAAGTTGCGGAACACTTATTGTCGCATCCGAACATCTGTTCAAGAAAATGGATTACGGAACAATATGACTCAACAGTTGGTACAGCTAACCGTAGCACTAACCGTCCGTCAGATGCAGCAGTGGTAAGATTACGGAATCCTGAAAAAGGAGAATTAGATAAATCAATTGTGATTACTGTTGATTGCAACGGAAGATATGTAAATGCTGATCCTGAAATTGGATGTCAAATTGCGGTATCGGAAGCTGCTCGCAATATTGTATGTACCGGCGGTGAGCCGTTGGCCATTACCAACAACCTTAACTTTGGTAACCCATACAATCCGGAAGTATACTGGCAGTTTGTCGGAGCCATCAAAGGAATGAGTAAGGCTTGTATAAAATTCAGCACACCGGTTACAGGTGGCAATGTTAGTTTTTATAATCAGAGCTCTGATGACGGCCCGGTGTTTCCTACCCCAACCATTGGTATGTTAGGCTTGTTAGAAAATCCTGACAACCACATGACTCTGAATTTCAAAAATGCAGGTGACCTGATTTATCTGGTTGGAGAATCGAAAGACGATATTGCTTCATCAGAATATCTTTACTCTTACCGAAGTGTAAAAGAATCTCCGGCTCCTGCTTTTGATTTGGATACAGAATTTAATTTGCAGGAATCTGTCAAAGAATTAATTCTCAGTAAACTGGTGGAATCAGTTCATGACTTATCGGATGGTGGACTTTTCATTGCTCTGGCTGAATCATCGTTCACCAATGAGCTTGGCTTTAAAATTACAACTGATTCAAAATTCAGAACCGACGCTTTCTTGTTCGGCGAGGCACAAAGCAGAGTTGTTGTTTCGGTAAAGGCGTCGCAGAAAGAGGCCATTGAAAATTTACTGAGCAGCAAAAATATTCCATTCACTCAAGTAGGAGAAGTTAATGATGGTAGCTTCATCATTGACAACGAAGTAGTGATCACTTGCAAAACTGCAAAGAACATTTACGACAACGTGATCGGAAAAATAATGAATTAAGAAAAATGAATATAAAAAATAAAGGTCTCCGGAAAGAGGCCTTTATTTTTTTGCGTACACCATAAAGAGTGAGCTGCCGAAAAAACCCTTTCTGAATATCTTTTCTTCCGCCTTGACAATTGCATATAAAATTTTATTTACAGAATCTCCCGGTACATGCACATCTGACGTAACCTTAGTTTTGTCAATCAGGTTCAATTTTAACTGTAATTGCTGAAGTAAGCGAACCGACAAAATAAGCGGCGATAAAAAAATACTCCAGTATGAATGATGAACAATTCTGAGATTAGTGTGGAGCAGATATTTTTCAAAATCTGATTTTGTAAATCGCTTCAACCCTCCTACCGCAATGTCGTGCGTTCCATAAAAAATATTGAAGGCATTATTGTTTGAAATCAGAATGCCATCAGGTTCTAATTTTCTTTCTAAATTTTTTAGAGCATTTATAATGAGCACGTCTTCAAACTGGTAAAGCACATCATTGTTGATGATGACATCAAAAGCAAAATCCGGATACTCACTATCAAAACTGGTTAGGTCAATTTTTTGAACTTTCAATTTTCGCTCTTTACAAAAACTAACGGCATCTTCTGAAAAATCAAAACCTTCAATATTGCCGTACCCCTGTTCAATCAGAAATTTCATCAGTCCACCTGTACCACAGCCCGCATCAAGAATTCTGATTTTTTTCTGGTCGCCAAATTTTTCGATAATCTCTTTCAGAATTTTTTCGTGCAGGATTCTGTACCACCAAAGTTTTTCTTCGGCTTCATACATCATCTGATATTCCTGCCTACTGCTTAGCATTGATCGAATTATATTTTTCTACAAATTGCGGGGTGCCATTCTGAGTCAGCAATAATTTACCGACATATTCACCAATGATACTTAACGAACTTAGTTGAATGCCTCCAAAGAAAATGAACATGGCCGGTTGCCATTCAGAAATAAATTGAAAGAAATATAAAATAAGAAGAAAGAGCGAAGTAAAAATTAACAAAAGCCCCGTTGCCATCACTAACCGGATAGGCAGATTTGAGTAGCCGAAGATGATAATCATAAAAAGCCGGATCAGTTTCTTGATAGTGTAATTCGACTTTCCATCAATCCTGTCGTTATGCTCAACCTCTACAGCACTTACATGATTGGTGGCTCTGAAAATCAATGCATCAATATAAGGATACGGACCTGTATACTTTACCACTTCTGCTATGAGTTCTTTACTCATCAATTTAAAACTTGATAAGTAAAGCTCTTGCGGTTTGTGAATCAACCAGGTGGTAATCCGGTTAACAACCCAGCTTCCCAGGTTCCTGACAAAATGATGTTTCTTGGAAGCATAGTAACTATAGACAACATCATAATCTCCGTCTTGTGCTTCTTGAAGAAGCTTCCTGATTTCTGATGGTGGGTTCTGAAAATCATCATCAATGATTACAGTATAATTTCCACTTGCATAACGAAGTCCGCACATCACGGCATTGAACTCTCCGAAGTTTTTTCGCAGAGAAATAAACTGTACATTTTTATACGTATTCAGTAATTGCATGCAGACCTTCTCCGAGTTATCAGGACTACCATCGTTAACCAATACTACTTCGAATTCAATATTGCTCAATTCGTCATGTAGCTTTTCCACGAGTTTAGAAATCGTTTTTTCTCCTCTATACACGGGTATAACTACTGACAATAGCATAAGACAATTTTAATATAGGTTGATTACTTCAATAATATAACTCACTTCTTCTTTCGTGAGTGTCTGGTTCATGGGCAGACTAACTACCTCATTATGAATTAGTTCTGAAATCGGATATGAATGATTTGCCCATTCTTTATAAGCCTTTTGCTTATGTGGTGCAACCGGATAGTGCAGGTCGGTTCCTATCTTATTAGCTTTCAGATAGTTTCTGAACTCTTCTCTGTTTTGTACCCGAACCACAAACAAATGCCAGATATCACTATCGACAGTTGCTGAAAACGGAAGTACTACTTTCGGGTTTCTAATTTCTGTTAAATATCTCCGGGCAATTTTCTGACGAACTACATTCACTTCATCCAGAGATGGAAGTTTCAGATTAAGGATAGCTGCCTGCATTTCATCCAAACGGCTATTGATTCCTTTGTCATCAAAAATATATTTCTCGGCAGACCCATAATTACGTAAAGCCCAAAGTTTGCTAGCCAGATGATTGTCATTAGTAGTAATAGCGCCGGCATCACCCATAGCTCCCAGATTTTTTGTAGGATAGAAACTAAAAGCAGCACCATCAGACAAATTTCCGGCTTTCTTGTTGAAGTATGTTGCACCGTGTGCCTGAGCCGCATCTTCAAAAACTTTCAGATTGTATTTTTCCGCTATTTCATTAATCGGGTTCATTTCACAGCACTTACCATAAAGATGCACTGTCAGAATCGCCCGCGTTTTATCCGTAATTTTTTCCTCTATTTTTTGTGGGTCAATCAGGTAAGTATTTAGGTCGGGCTCAACTAAAACCGGTGTAAGGCCTGCTAAGGAAACAGACAAAATGCTTGCTATATAGGTATTAGAAGGCACCAAAATCTCTGAGCCTTTCGGAAAATCAGCCGCCATCAACAACAGTTCGAGTGCTTCGAGTCCATTTGCTACGCCGATACAATGCTTTGCACCACAATAATCAGCAAAAGATTTTTCAAATTCCTTAACTTCTTCTCCTAAAATATACCAGCCCGAAGAAACTTTTTTTGCTAAAACTTCACTAATCGATTTTTCAAAAGGTTCGTTTATAAGTTTTAAGTCCAGGAAAGGAATGATGTTTGTACGTATATTCAATGTATTTAAAAATTGTGAATGCTATCTTCCACAAATCCCTTTAAAATCACATCTTTCACAAATAATCAAATCATTTGTTTGCATAAAAGGGACATCCGGATTCAACATTTCTTTAATTAAATCGGCAAGAATCTGCTCTGATTTTTCTATAAAACCAAAGATAGTTGGGTTATCATTAAAACTCAAATTTACTTCTAAATTTTCTTTCATATTTCTGAAAGAGTAAATTTTTGCCTTCACATCATGGTCTTCCAGCTTCTCACCACCCATCGAAAATGACTTGTCGGCTGTCATATTCTTCAGCATGAGATATTGATAAAGCCACAGTTGTCGTAGTTTTTCTTTGTCAGGATCAACCAGGGCTTCCTCCAGCGTCTGTTCTCTTCCTTTTTCCAGTTCTTTTTTGAGAACCTTACCCGTTTTGTAATCAACCACTCTGATTGTACTTCCTGATTTTTCTATCCTGTCAACGCGCCCCGCAATTTTTACCGTTTGTACTTTTTCAAGATTCTGCACATTAAAAGAGGCTACGATTTTCGTTTCCGTTTCCAGAATTTTATATGGAAAAACCTGCGTTTCTTTCTGTTGTGTAAAGAAATCAACCAGCAATTGTTCGGCTACGTGTTTGAACAGATAATTCATGCCGGAGTCAATTACATAGCCGCCTAATGTTTCCTTATAGGCAGTCTCGAGCCGCTCAGGAACCTCACTTATAATTAAATCTATCCGTTCTCTGGTAATTTCCGGGCCGTGTTCCTGATCTATTTTCTCGAGCGTATTGTGTAACCAGGTACCAAAAATATCGGCTTTGAAGTTTTCATCAACCTCTTCACGTTTCGATATACCAGCCACTTTGTTAAAGTAGAATTTCAGACTGCAATGCAGGTACTCGTTCAGGTTTGTGGGATAAATACCGTTGTCTGACAAAAGCTTACTTATGCTTTCTAAGACGGTCGTACTCTTCTGCACTTCAATTCTATTAACTATCTCACTATCAGCATTTTTATTGTATGCTATTTTCGGATACGAAATCTTGATATGCTTATTTATTTTTGCCAGTTCATTTTCTATCTGCAGAATAAACCGGCTTTTCTCGGTGCCACCTCCGTTCAGGCCCTCGCCTGTTGGAATCACATATAGCAGATCAATATCTTTGGCTCTTTGCAGTAGTCTGAAAAAGTGATAGGCCATGATGGCATTCTGGTCTGATTGCACGGGCAAACCAAAATAGACGGCGGCGTCGAACGGAACAAGAGAATTGAGATGCTTGTTACCCGGAAGTACTCCCTCGTTGACCGACAGGAAAATAACCCGTTCGAAATCAAGGCAGCGGGTTTCAAGCATACCCATAATCTGCAGGTTGGCCACAGGCTCTCCACTGAATGGAATTTTCTCCTGCCTGATCAATTCATATAGAAAATGCTTGAAACTCTTAAGATTCAAGAGCTTATTAGAAAATAGTATTTTTTCAAGACGATTCAGAATCGTCAGAAATAAATACAGGTATTCGGTTTCAATGGCATCCTTCGAATCCTGATATACACCCCGCAGTTCATCAATCAAATCATAAAAGGCGAGCAGCGCTTTTTTCGGGTCATTAGCCCATCGGCTGAATAGAATCCGGAACAGTTTATCGCCTTTCCCGAATTCAAGCATTTCTTTATCACTCAGGTATACAATGTTGCCAAGAATTATCTCTTTGAGCGTGCTAGAAAAAACATTCTGTTTTCCTGCATCCGCATAATTCATCTGCTCGTATTTTCTGCAGAAAGGGTGATTCAACACTTTAAAAATATGCCTGTGGCTATACTTGGGTACCCAGACTGTTTCTCCACCCTTGCTTTTAAACTCAACTACATTCTGTTGCAGTTCAAAAATTGAATCAATCAGGGTATATAGCATCGAACCTCTTAATGACAAACCCATTGTTATATTAAAATCTGTAACAATGTTGTCGAGCGAATACATTAGCGGCGACAAAAGGTTTTCATCACAAAGCACAATTGCCGTTGAAACGTTGGGATTTATAGCCAGTGCATCAGCATAAATGGCTCCTGCAATTTTGGCTTGCAAAGTAGCATTCTCAACACCTATAATCCGGATATTCTTCTCGTCGCCTAGCAAATGGTTATGCTGCCAGTTCCATTCACCAAAAACCTTGTTTTTTTTGTATCGTCTCAGCAGATTCCCACCTTTCTGGTTGTATTCAGGATTCATAAAATACTCATCCGAATCCCACAGCATTTCGGCTATACCTGCCTTTACCAGTTTTTCGATTACTATTTCTTCCGATCGGCTGAAAGCATTGAAACCAATAAAATAGAATTTTTCAAAGATTCTGCTTTCTAACAAAAGGGTTTCGACATCCTCGGCCAGCAAGCGGTACGACATCCCTCTATATGCCAACCCTTTCAGTCTCAGCTCCCTTTGCAAATCATTATATACATTATAAATGTTTTCAAAAAGTCTGAAATATTTGCCAAGCGCCTCAGTGGGTTCAATTCCGGGCTTTTTTAATTCCTCTAGTTCAATATTCCAGCGCTTTAAGGTTTCTGCAGCACTTATGTAATCAAATAATGCCTTGGGGTTGTCAATCAGATATTGGTCTATGGTATCAAAGTCGCGAAGCAACGTGGGTGCCCAGGAGATGAAACGGTCGAAATCTACACTGGCATCATACGTGCGGAATATCTCATACAACTCAAACAACAGGCTAACAGAATCAATCTGCTTGAAGCCCGACATCTGAGAAACGAAGTCGTCAATGGCAAATACCTGTGGCGATAAAAACGGAATGGCTGAGAGTTGCCCGAGGTGACGCTTAAAAAAGAAAACAGACCGTCGATTGGGCAATACGATGCATACATTTTTTAGCTGTGCCAAAGAATGTCTTTCAAATACGTATCGCGCCGACTTTTCGAGAAATACCATTGAGGTTACAGTCAATAAGGGTATGGGAACTTCTGATTAGTGTTAATAGAAGAAACAAATACTACTGCAAAACTAACTATTATCTGCCGGATTTATTATAATAAAAATGGCCATACCTCATGATTTTATTTACCCGACAAAACCATGAAAACAGAATAAACAATGAACGGGTATCAGACCTGTCTGTTGTTCAAAGCCTTTTTGTAGGTGTTAATGGCGCGTTCACGGGCAAAGGCGTGCTCTACAATGGGCTGTGGGTATTGGTTGCTGCTAAGCTCGGGGACCCATCTTTTTATATAAGTCCTATCCGGATCAAATCTGGCGATTTGTGCAGTGGGATTAAATATCCTGAAATACGGTGCCGCGTCACAACCGCTACCTGCCGCCCATTGCCAGCCACCATTATTAGCCGCGAAATCGAAATCCAATAATTTTTCTGCAAAATAAGCTTCTCCCCAGCGCCAGTCAATCAGCAGGTGTTTGACCAGAAAACCTGCCGTTATCATCCGGACCCGGTTATGCATAAAGCCTATTTCATTCAGTTCACGCATGCCAGCGTCTACAATCGGATAGCCTGTTTTACCCTCACACCAGCGTATAAACTCTTCCTCATTATTACGCCATACTATGTTTTCATATTCCTTTTTAAAGGCAAGTCCATCATTGATATATGGAAAATGAAACAGAATGCCCGTATAAAATTCCCGCCAGATCAGTTCGTTCAACCAAACCTGATTCAGTTGCATTGCTTTTCTGACTAATTTTCTGATGCTGAGCGTTCCGAATCTCAGATGCACACTCAGGCGACTGGTTCCATTGATGGCCGGGTAATTCCTTAATTCGTCATATCTTTCAATTAAATCATTGGCCGCCTCTTTACCGGGAAACTCGCGGCCTGTCTTACTAAAGCCTAAATCTTTCAATGAGAGCAGTAGCTGCGGGTCTGTTTGATAAAAATGATGAAAGTACTTTTCAGTCGGATAACTTTGTAAGTAAAAATCGCTGAGGGTTTCTTTCCATTTCCTGCTGTAGGGTGTAAACACCGTGTAGGGCAATTTACCTCCGGTCAGAACTTCGCTTTTCTCAAAGATTACCTGGTCCTTATAGGTATAAAAACCAATGCCCTTAGAATTGAGCAACTCTCCTACCATCCGGTCTCTTTCTATGGCATATTTTTCATAGTCATGATTGGTATGCACTTCTGCCACTTCATATTGCTCAAGCAGCTCTTTCCATACATCCAAAGGCCTACCGTGCTTTACCAGAATACCCGAGCCCAATGGTGCCAGATGGTTGTTCAGGTCAACTAATGCATTATGAATGAACTCCACACGGGCATCACATTTATCAGAAAGCCCATCCAGAATATTCGTATCAAAAATAAAAACGGGTAGCACAGGGTAGCCGCTTCTGAGTGCGTAATAGAGCCCTGCGTTATCATCCAGTCTTAAATCTCTTCTCAACCAATATATACACACCCTTTGTTTTATCTCCATTTATAGTGGTTTTATCTTCGCTATCTTTTTTTTAATCGAAATGTTGAAATAAAAACTTTACTTTTGGTTTAATTGTTCGTCTAATCTAAAATCAATAGTTTATTAACTTATATACAACAATGAAAAGAATATTTGTTAGCCTTTTCTCATTTGTGGCTCTGGGGAGTTTTGCACAAACCACCCCTACTGCTGATGCCATTATTGACAAGTACATTGCGGCCATTGGTGGTAAAGATGCCATTGCGAAAATTCAGGACATCACCATCAGCACTACCAGCGAAAGCCAGAGAGGTACATCAGAAACCGAAATTAAGTACAAGTTTCCGGATAAATATGCTTCGAGCATGTATTTTAACGGAAATGCTGGAATGACAACCGTTTTTGATGGAAAGACTTTTAAAAGCAGTGGCGGATTCGGTGGTCGCGGCGGCGGCGGTAATGGTGCCGGAGGTAACGCCGGCGGTGGAAATGGAGGTAACGGTGGGAACCGTCCACAACCGGAAGGCAATTCAGCTAAAATACAAGCCATGCGCAATAACCCTTTCTTTGAATTAATGTATGCTGATCTTGGCATCACAAAAGCCGTAACAGGTACTGAGAAAGTGGGTGGCAAAGATGCCTACATAGTAGAACTGACTGCTCCGGACGGCAGAAAATGGACAGATTACTTTGATGTGGCTTCGGGTTTGAAAGTAAAGAGTTATACTACGAACGAAACACCGAGAGGGAAATTTGAAAGCATTGTTACTTACGACAACTACAAGAAGTTTAAGGGAACAGAGGTATTGATACCGGCAACAACCAAAAGAACAGCTGGGCAAATGGGCGAAATTGTGTCGGAAATACAATCGGTAAAAGTAAACAAAGGTTTGAAAGATTCTGAATTTGTTATCAAAGAATAACAAACTCTTTCTGAAATAATCAGCGGGCAGTCGGTAATTTATCGACTGCCTTTTTTTGTGACTATGTGGCAGATACAGCATCTTCCCGGAAAATTCTATCTTATTTTTTCATAAAATCCGTTACATTTTCGTTTATTCGCAAATGAATCATTCATTAAAAACACCGGGTTTATACGCATACAGCACATGAAAAGAACTTTGTTTATATTAACTATTCCTGTTCAACTGATAATCATCTGTCTTATTCCGGTAAGGCATTCTATTTTTGATTCTTTTCAGTCAGCTTCTGTAACCGGCAAACCCAAAGAAATCATTACCGGAGCCGATCAGCTTTCTGCTTATGTGCCTTATCTGAAAGGCAAAAGAGTGGGCATGGTTATTAACATGACATCTATTATCGGCAAAAAGCCGAGTGTAGACACGCTGTTAGCATTAGGTGTAAAGGTTGTCAAGATCTTCGGGCCCGAGCACGGATTCAGGGGCAATGCCAGCAATGGTGCCAAAGTAGCTGATAATGTTGATGAAAAAACGGGGATTCCTATTATTTCTCTCTATGGCAAAAACAAAAAGCCTTCGAAAGAGCATCTGGCAGATGTTGACGTACTGGTATTTGATATTCAGGATGTAGGCGCACGCTTCTATACTTATATAAATACGCTCACGCATGTGATGGAATCCTGTGCTGAAAATGGAAAAGAACTGGTGATTCTCGACAGACCTAATCCGAACGGTTATTGTGTAGACGGCCCGATGCTTGAAGACCACCTGCACTCTGGTATCGGTATGCATCACATTCCGATTACACATGGCATGACCATGGGAGAATTTGCGCAGATGGCGAACGGAGAAGGCTGGCTTCCCAACAAAATACAGTGCCGCCTGAAGATTATAAAAGTGGCCAATTATACCCATGATATGTCGTATGCACTGCCTGTGTTTCCTTCACCTAATCTCAATTCGCAGCAATCCATATTGTTGTATCCGAGTATATGCCTGTTTGAAGGAACTATACTGAGCCAGGGCAGAGGAACCTACATTCCGTTTACGGTTCTGGGTGCACCGGCTTTGAAGGGTAAATATGATTTTCATTTCCGCCCGGTGAGTATACCGGGTATGAGCGAAACACCGCTGCATCAGAACGAAGAATGCTACGGACTAGATCTGAGAAACTATGATACGGCAGAACTGAAAAAGACCGGCCGCGTGAATCTGAAATGGCTGATAGAATTGTATAACGCTTACCCTTACAAAGAGAAGTTTTTTGACATGAGCCAGAGCAAACAAATGAATAGCTTTGACAAACTGGCCGGAACAGAGAATCTGAAAAAACAGATAATTGAGGGTAAGTCAGAAGAAGAAATACGCAAAAGCTGGGAGCCGGGTCTGACAGCCTACAAAACCATGCGGAAGAAATACCTGCTGTATCCTTGATGCACATGTGAAATAAGTAAAAACTTTAGACCTGTTTTAAACTTACTACAGGAGAGTCTTGTCCAAGATTACAAAAAGAAATCATTAGAAATTAAAACATTCCAAAGCTATGAAAAACATAATCATTGCCATTTGCGTATCGGGTCTTATTGTAGCAGGTTGTGTATCCGCTCGCCCTACAGGCAGCACACCTCAAAAAACGACAGAGGCACTTAATGCGCCACTTAAATTGAACGGTAGCTGGGAACTGGCCGACATACCCGGCGCCCGGGTGTCAATGGCAGGGCTATATCCTGAAAAAAAACCTACACTGAATTTCGACATCAACGATAACAAATTTTCAGGCAATACCAGTTGCAACAGCTTCAGCGGTCTTTTGGTAGTATATGGCAACAAAATCACTTTCAATAAATCGATGGCTATTACCAAAATGGCTTGTCAGGGCGAAGGTGAGTCTACTTTTCTTGAAACATTGAAAAAAGTGGATTCATACACTATTAATGCCAATAATTCGCTTAGCCTGAATGCCGGAGGTGCAGAAGTGCTAAGAATGGCCAAGCCGGTCAGATAATTATTGGTTGTGTTAGCATATCGGGGTTAAGTAAGGTTAAAATCTCATAACCTTACTTAACCCTAATTTCATTTTATGGGCAGGTATCACAAGAAAGATACTTGAATTTGATACACATCCTATTATTTCTTCGCTTATCTTTGCAAAAAAACTTCTTAGTGAGATTCGACAACAGAAAAAAACTGGGTATACTTGGCGGTGGGCAATTAGGACGGATGATTATTCAGGCCGCCATTGATTTCGACTTCACCATCAAAACACTTGACCCGGATAGTGATGCCCCATGCAAATACATCTCTCATGAGTTCGTCAACGGCTCACTCAACGATTATGATACAGTGATGGCTTTTGCACAGGATTGTGACATCGTTACCATTGAGATTGAGAATGTAAATATTGAAGCCCTCGAAGCACTTGAAAAACAGGGTAAAGCGGTTTTCCCGCAACCTTCGGTGTTGCGTATCATACAAGACAAACGCGTACAGAAACAATTCTATAGAGATAATCATTTACCTACGGCAGATTTTATTCTGACAGAAGATAAAACCGACACCGCTACTCATGCCGATTTCCTGCCTGCAGTGCATAAACTGGGTAAGGGCGGATACGACGGCAAGGGTGTACAAGTATTGAGAACAGCCGACGATTTCTCCAAAGCTTTTGATCAACCAGGAGTGCTGGAGAAAATGATTGACTTTGAGAAAGAACTGGCCGTAATTGTTGCACGCAATGAAAACGGAGAAACCCGTACTTTTCCGGCAGTGGAGATGGTTTTTCATCCGGAAGCTAATCTGGTTGAATATCTGTTCAGTCCGGCCGATATATCATCAGAAATTGAAAAACAGGCAGAAGCAATTGCGATTCAGACAGCCAATGCGCTGGATATTATCGGCTTGCTGGCAGTAGAAATGTTTCTGACCAAAGATGGGCGGATACTTATTAATGAAGTGGCTCCGCGGCCGCATAACAGTGGGCATCAGACCATCAGGGCCAATGATGTGTCACAATTTGAGCAGCACCTGCGGGCTATACTTAACCTGCCACTGGGCAGCACACAGGCGCATGCTAAAGCTGCCATGGTGAACTTGCTGGGAGAAGAGGGTTTCTCAGGTGAGGCCGTCTATCAGGGTATGGATGAAGTATTGGCTATTGAGGGGGTACACCCTTTTCTTTACGGTAAACGCATTACCAAGCCATTCAGAAAAATGGGACACATCACTATTGTGGAGCAGGATTTTGAAAAATTAAAAGAAAAGGTCATTTTTGTAAAAGAAAAACTTAAAGTTATAACCAAAAACTAATATTTAAACTTTTAATTATTAGTCAAAACAGTAGAAAATGGTTGGTATTATCATGGGCAGTTTCTCTGACTGGAAAATTATGGCAGGGGTTGCAGAAATTTTAGACGAATTAGAGATTCCCTACGAAAAAGAGGTTGTGTCGGCACACCGTACACCGCAGAAAATGTTTGATTATGCCCTTTCGGCACGTCGTCGGGGTTTGAAGGTAATTATTGCCGGTGCCGGTGGTGCGGCTCACTTGCCGGGTATGGTAGCTTCAAGTACTACTTTACCGGTTATTGGGGTTCCGATCAAATCGAGCAATTCTATTGACGGGTGGGACTCGGTATTATCCATTCTGCAAATGCCTACAGGTGTACCGGTAGCTACTGTTGCTTTGAACGGAGCTAAAAATGCAGGTATACTGGCGGCTCAGATATTGGGCGTTGGCGACGACGAAGTAGCCAAAAGACTGAGAACTTACCGTGAAGCGCTGAAAGATCTGGTTGAAGATATGAATGAAGAATTGAAAAAAAGTATATAAGCCTGTACAATTATTTGCCCCACCCTTTGTTTATTAAAGCAGATGGATTGTATATTTATACGAAGTGATGCTTTATTACATCCGGTTGAAACCTTGTTTTCCTATAATATTAACTTAATTTCCTAATACCATGCAGTTCGAAGATCGCGAACAACGAAATGAACGTCCGAAAGAAGCCTCCAGGAATTTACCGATGGCTGTACTTCTGGTTTTGGTAAGTATCATCTGCGCTTTACTTTACATCGGTTGGAAATATATGTCGGATGATACCTCTACTGCCGATGACCTGACCGCTGCACCTGCAGACTCTGTTGCGAATTCAATAAAAATGCAATCTTCTGAGGAAGAATCGACCGCAAGCGACGAGCCTTCGGAAGAGCCCACAGCAAATGCATTGCCTGATGTTTCTGTACCTACAGTTGGTGATAAAAAAGAAACTCCGGCTACTAAAGCAGAAACTCCTGCAATAACCGAGAAACCCAAAGAAGAAAAACCCAAAGAAGAAAAAGCGAAGGTTGCCATACCGTCAGGCGGTGAAATGTATACCCATACTGTTGGTGAAGGTGAAACTTTCTTTGGAATCGCAAATCGTTTCAATGTAAAAAAAGAAACTATGAAAGCGATGAATCCGACGGTAGACGAAAGCGGCATTAAAGTAGGTGTAACCAAATTGAAAATACGCATTAAGGCGATTCATACCGTAGGCCCGGGTGATATTCTGCGTATAGTAGGCAGTAAATACAATGTTTCAGTTCCTTTAATAATGCAGGCCAATAAAAAGACAAAGAACTTTGCCGAGCGCGGCGAGAAACTCATAATACCGTATCCAACAAAAGAATAATAAAAAAAGGGCCTTACGGCCCTTTTTTGTTTGTGCTTATATCTTTTTTGACTTCAATTCCCATCAGGAATCGCTGTATCCTTTAAACCAGGAAGTTCACAACCAGAAGCGTGATTGTCAGAAATATTAGTATCCAAGCCTGAACAAGATCGGCTTTTCTGCTTCTGTGCGGCGAAACAAATTGCAGATTAAGAAACTGAAATAATAAACATATACCACCGAAAACTCCCAGTACTGTATTTCTGATGCCAGGAGAAGGTATCAGTGATGGTACAATAGTGATAACTAAAAAGCTAAGAACAATAAGCCATGTGAATGTCCGCTTAGAAAAAAGTGCCATAGTTATTTCAAAGTTTTATTTTCTGTTAACCGTTATATCTGTCTTTAAGCGACTCCTCGTTATCTTCCGGTAAGCGCTTATCGTCAGTATCCATTGTTGTTGTATCTTCTTTTATTTCTTCATCTGCCACGGCAGAAGGTCGTTTTTCTTCGTCTGAAACACCGTTTTCATCAGTATCCGTTGCTTCTTCTTCCGAAATTGCCGTTTCGCTATCATCTGTAGATCTTACCTGTCTTTCTTCATGTATAAAGAAACTCTTCTGGAAAATCAGAATGCTGATTACCCCACAAAAAATACAGGCATCGGCAAAGTTGAAAATCGGTGTGGTATTGTATTGCCCTCCGATGAACGGAATCCAGTCAGGATAATCGCCATCGAGGCCATAGGCATAAAACATATCAATTACCTGCCCGTGGAACCAGGGTGTGGGAGAATCTATCGGTGAGTTACCAAGAAAGACCCCGTAAAAAGTACTATCAATTACGTTACCTATGGCGCCCCCCAGCACGGCAGCTATAGACCAGAGCAAACCGCTATGTGCATTTCTACCTGCCAGATGTATCAGGTACCAGCAGATACCAACCATAGCAGCCAGACGGAAAACAGTAAGCATTAATTTGCCATATTCGCCCGCCAGAGTCCAGCCGAATGCCATTCCTTTGTTTTCTACGTAATGTAATTTGAAGAAACCGGGTATCAGATCTAATTCGCCATAGTTGTTGGGTAGCACATCATAGTACATCCAGAGTTTAATGGCCTGATCGGCAAGAATCAATAAAACCGTAAGCAATAAATATTTGTATGGAGATTTTCGCCCCGGAAATCCGTTATTCGTAGTCATTTATTATTGTGTTTAACGCAAAACCGATAAACTTCTTTCAAAATTTATCGGGTGAACCCAGTGCTGGAACAATAGGCCGTATCAAAGTTATTAAAAATATTTGATGCAAAACTACTCACACCCCTTTCTTCTTTGTTTTTCCTTTTTAATCAGCAGAAACTCCCGGCTGCTCTGGCCCGCAATTGAAGTATTTTCTTCTGCGCGGCGGAACAAGTAAGGCATTACTGCTTCCACCGGCCCATAAGGCACATATTTGGCAACATTATACCCTACGTTGGCCAGATTAAAAGAGATATTATCGCTCATGCCCAATAATTGTGCAAACCAGATTCGCTCATCGTTCATCTTAACGGCTTTCTCTTTCATCAGGTCGGCACATAACAAACAACTTTCTTCATTATGCGTTCCCAAACAGATGGAGAGAACATCCAGATTATCCACTGAAAAATAAACTGCTTTATTAAAATCGGTATCGGTGTCTTTTTTCGAAGCATGGATCGGGTCTTTGTATTCAAATTCGGCTGCGCGGCGTCTTTCTTTTTCAATATAAGCGCCACGTACCAATTTTGCTCCTATCCGGTAGTTTTCTTTACGGGCCAGGCTACAGGCATCTGTAAGATGCTGCAGGCTTTCCCAACGATATAACTGAAAAGTGTTATAGACAATTGTTTTACCCCCTGTGTTAAATTTCTGCATCATTATGTAGCTCAGTTCGTCTATTACATCCTGAATCCACGACTCCTCAGCATCAATAAAAATTCTGACATTGCGTTTTGCAGCATGATCACACAGTTTTTCTACCCGGTTTCGCACCCTTTGGTAAGCAATCTTTTCTTCTTCTATAAGGTCTTCAGGATGTTCTTGTACTTTTTCAAGAAGCTCTACCGAACCTATGCCTGACACTTTAAAAACCGAAAACGGAATCTCTTTTGGTTGGGCTGCTGCCTTATCAATCGTTCTGATTATCTCGTCAGTAGTTGCATCAAAGTCTTTTTCGTTGTCTTCGCCCTCTACCGAATAATCCAGGATTGTGCCCACTCTGCTTTTCGCGAGGCTATCAATCGTCTTTTGGCAGGTAGCTATGCTTTCACCGCCGCAAAACTGAGAAAATATGGTATTTTTAATCAGTAATTTTACAGGTAATCCTAATTTTATTGCGAGTTTTATAAAAAAAGTTCCTATCTTTACAACCCAGTTTTGATTCATCAACGCAAAAATCAAATATGTTTTACGAAGCTTGCTGTTTGATTGATGAGCAAAGGCAATAGAAGTATCATCGAAATTTAACGAGCGGTTTTGAATAGCCGTTTTCATTATTTCAAATATTGGTTTCTTTTAATCTTTTCAGTTTTGATGATGAATTGTACTATTTTAAGAAGTAAAGTCGTTTAAATAACGCCCCGGTTCGAAAATAGTTTGCAAATATACGCCAAAGAAAAGACATTCAACGAAACAATATCAATAATTCGGTAATATCAACGGTAGTCAGTGCTCCCATTCAGTGGCTTTTGCAAAAGATTTGATAGACTCTAGAAGCATTGAAAAAATTGACAAAACAAATTTTAAACAAGAAATGAAAGCAAATTTAGATGTACTTCCGCTTAACAGTTGGATAGATACTAATGGAAAACCCTTAATTATTGCTGGTCCGTGCAGTGCCGAGACAGAAGAACAAGTAACCGAAACCGTAACCCGTATTGCTAAAGAAGGGTATGCGCACGTGATACGTGCCGGTGTTTGGAAACCGCGTACACGTCCGGGCAGTTTTGAGGGTATGGGAGAAGCAGCATTGCCATGGTTGGCTGCTGTAAAAAAAGAAACAGGCCTGCCTGTAGCGGTAGAAGTGGCTACACCTCAGCACATCGAATTGGCTTTAAAATATGGTATTGATATTCTTTGGATCGGTGCCAGAACAACCGTAAACCCTTTCAACGTGCAAGATCTTGCCGATGCATTGAAAGGTGTGGATGTTCCTGTATTAATCAAAAACCCTGTTAACCCTGACCTGGCCCTTTGGGTTGGTGCATTTGAGCGTATTGCAGGTGCGGGTATCAAGAAAATGGCGGCTATTCACCGTGGTTTCTCTAATGCACAGGAAACTAAATACCGTAACTCGCCTATGTGGCAGCTGGCGGTTGAATTAAAAACGCTTTTCCCTCAATTGCCGATCATCGGTGACCCTAGCCACATGGCTGGTAAAAGAGCTTACTTATATGAACTGGCACAACGCGCATTGGACTTGAATTACGACGGACTTATTATTGAGTCGCACCGTAATCCTGACGATGCATGGTCTGATGCTTCTCAACAATTAACGCCGGAAGCTCTGGGCGAAATGCTTCGTGAACTGGAAGTACGTAAGGCGTCTTATGGTGAAGATTTCCAAAGTGAACTGGACAGATTACGTCAGAAAATTGATAACATCGACCGCGAACTATTAGAAGTATTGGCGGCCCGTATGGCAGTGGTTGAGAAACTGGGAGAATACAAGAGAGACAACAACGTGGCCGTGCTTCAACTGGATCGTTGGAAACAGGTGCATACCAGCCGCGCAGAACAGGCTAAGAAATTGAACCTTTACCCTGAAGTGGTTGAGGAGCTGTTCAAATTGATTCACATGGAATCAATCCGTAAACAAACAGAAGTGATGAACCAACAACCTGCCTGAGCAGACTGAAGGCGATTACTAAATAGAATTGAAGAAAGCGAAAAAGCGTCAGGTGTAAATCTGATGCTTTTTTGTTATCGGAAATACCGCCACATTTTCATTTTGAAAAATAACAACTTGGCTCTGTTGCGGGTGCGATCCAAATCTATTTCATTGATGCCGTTTGGGTTCATTAGGGCCATTGAGTTACCAACCAATATCAACGAGCGATAGTTTTTCGGTCTGGGTATATACTGCGAGAATATCGGCTGGCCTTTAATGAACATCGTGTCCTGTCTGATTTCAGCGAAAGTCCGGGTTTTCTTTTGCTGGTTATTCTTTTTACTGGAAAGCAGTGGGGAAGGGTTATAAATGCTATGCAGGCCTATCTGGGCATTTATGCTTTGACTAAGCCAGAGAAATCCAATCAACAACAAAGGTGTTTTCATTGTTCAAGATGGGTTTAGATATTTAATTAACGTTTATTAATAGCTGAAAATTTCATAAACCGGGGCTTTGATTTCACAAAGGCATAATTTTGATGTAACTTTGTAGCGGTGCTGATACCCAATGCACCTTAAACAAGAAAAGCAAACGGCCGGCGGTTATACGTCTGGCCGGATAAAAGATACCGAGCGCGTCTATGAGCAAATACGCAACAACAGAAATCACCAGTGCAGAGATACCTTCCGATAACCCGGTGCATCAGCGTTTATATTTCCCTTATACCGAGGCTGCCAAGATTATTCATGGCCGAGTGCTGGAGCTGGGCTGCGGCTGGGGACGCGGCGTAGAAACGCTGATAGAAAAATGCGACCATTATACTGGTCTTGATAAAAACGAGCCACTTATAGCGCAATTGCAGGCGCAATATCCCAAGCATACGTTCAGAACCGCCGACTTACCTCATCTGACCGCATTTCAGGATAATACGTTCGACTTCATCGTTACCTTTCAGGTAATTGAACATATACAAGACGATCATCAGTTTTTAGCAGAGGCGGCGAGAGTGCTGAAACCGGGTGGCAAAATACTGCTCACTACAGTAAACCGTCCTTATAGCCTGAGCCGGAACCCATGGCATATCAGAGAATATGATACAGCCGAATTAAGAACGCTGATGCAACAATATTTTTCAAAAGTAGAAACGCAGGGCGTGGGTGGCAATCAGAAAGTGTGGGACTACTACGAAGAAAACAAACGCTCGGTAAACAAGATTATGCGTTTCGATATTTTTGATTTGCAGCATCGGCTACCAGCCTGGATACTCAGAATACCGTATGAACTTCTGAACCGTTTCAATAGAAACAAGCTGATGAGTGAAACCGGTGGACTGGCGGCGGAAATCCGCTGGGATGACCACTATCTTTCTGACGAACCGGAAAAATGTATTGATTTCTTTTTTACAGGAACAAAATAAATACTCGGGCGGTTGATGAAACCGCCCGATTTTCATTCCAGCATTGCACTTATATATTCATATACCATTCTGCCGTAAAGCCTGCCATTACTGCGACTTCCATTTCAGTACAAACCTGAGCACGAAAACTGCAATGGCCGAAGCCATTTGTAAGGAAATTGAATTGCAGGCAGGGTATCTGAGCAATAAACGCCTGGAAACCATCTACTTTGGTGGTGGGACTCCTTCCCTATTAAGCCGACAGGAATTAGATGATATTTTCAATACTATTAAAAAGTATTTTACACTGGCCGACGATACGGAGATTACGCTGGAAGCAAACCCGGATGATATAAATAAAGACCTGCTGAAAAACTTGCAAAGTTTGGGGTTCAATCGTCTGAGTATCGGCATACAGTCGTTTAATACTGATCATTTAATAAAACTGAACCGCATACATAATGCTGCGGAGGCAGAAGAGTCAGTAAAAATGGCGCAGGACATGGGTTTTGAAAACATAACCATCGACCTGATTTATGCCATACCGAGCGATACCCATGCGATATGGAAACATGATCTGGAAAAAGCGCTTGCATTGAATGTTCCACATATATCTTCTTATTGCCTTACCATTGAAGAGAAAACAGTTTTCGGTAAGTGGTTGAAGCTCAATAAAATTCCACCTATTAACGAAGACTTCTCCTCAGAACAATTCCGGATTCTGGTAGATACCCTTGAGTCGGCCGGATATGAACAATATGAAATATCAAACTTTTGCAGAGACGGCCGGTATTCGCGCCATAACTCTTCTTACTGGAAACGACACGAGTATCTGGGTGTTGGCCCTTCGGCCCATTCTTACAACGGGGTTTCGAGGCAATATAATGTTTCCAATAATGCGGTATATCTGAAATCGATACATGCAGGTGAAATACCGGCCGACCACGAAATACTGACGAAAGAAGAACAACTGAACGACTACCTACTGACGGGGCTTCGCACCAAATGGGGTTGTGACATGGCCGAAATCAATAAACTGGTGGGTGCACAATGGCAGGTGCATAACCAGCCGGTATTTGACAAGTATCTCTCTCAAAAGCTGTTAGAACTTAATAATCAGACGATTACGATTACTAAGGAAGGAAAATTATTTGCCGACAGGATAGCCAGTGACCTTTTTCTGGTCTGAAAATCCGGTAAGTTCGATGTGTACTTTTCATGTGCATTTTCTTATATTTGTTTATTCAGCCAGACTGAGAAACGCTAAAAACATAATTATCTACATTATATACACTTGTAGATAAACCTTTCTTTGCTGAACTGTGTTCCCCCAATAACACCTTTACAAAAATGCATTATAATCTATTACTAATTTTATCGCTATTGTTTGTCATTTTCATGCTGGTCATGTTAGGGCAAAAATTCAGGATATCCTCTCCTATCTTTCTGGTACTGGCGGGCTTGTTCATCAGCTTCGTGCCCAATATTCCGCAGATTGAAGTAGACCCTGAACTCATCTTTCTTATTTTCTTACCGCCTTTGCTTTACGAGGCGGCGTGGTATACCTCCTGGAACGATTTCTGGAAATGGAAACGCCCTATTGGTCTTCTGGCTTTCGGGCTTGTGATATTTACGTCCGCCATAGTGGCCTACGCCTCTACGGCCATGATTCCGGGCTTCACGCTTGCGCTGGGCTTTTTGCTTGGGGGTATCATTTCGCCACCGGATGCCGTAGCGGCCTCGTCAGTCCTGAAAGGCATCAAGATGCCAAAACGCGTAATTACCATACTGGAAGGCGAAAGCCTGATTAATGATGCGTCCAGCTTAATAGTTTTCCGATTTGCGCTGGCTGCTATTATTACCAGTCAGTTTTCATTACAACAGGCGGTCGGTAGCTTTTTTATAGTGGCCGGTATGGGTATTGTTGTAGGGCTGGCTATTGCACATGTGGCTTATGCGGTGCATCGTTTCCTACCAACTACTCCTAGTATTGATGCCGCACTTACCCTGCTCACTCCTTACTTTATGTATATTGTTGCCGAGCAGTTCCACTTCTCGGGTGTAATGGCAGTGGTAACAGGCGGTTTGTTTTTATCATATCGCTCGCATGAAATACTAACACATGGCTCAACCAGATTGCAGACAACGGGCGTATGGTCTACACTGATTTTTGTTCTCAATGGGCTGGTGTTCATTTTGATCGGGCTGGAGCTCCCGACTATTATTAATGGTCTTGAAGGATACTCAATCATTGAAGCCATCAAATATGCGCTTATCATCAGTGCCATTACGATACTTATCAGAATAGTGTGGATATATCCGGCAGCGTTTATACCGCGGTGGTTGTTTAAGAGCATCCGCGAAAAAGAACCTAATCCGGGTTTAAAGAATCCGTTTATTATCGGTTGGGCAGGCATGCGAGGGGTTATTTCGCTGGCCTCGGCCTTATCGATACCACTTTTTCTGAATAACGGCGAGCCATTCCCACATCGTAACCTTATTTTGTTCATTACCTTCACGGTTATTCTGGTAACGCTGGTGTTTCAGGGCTTAACGCTTCCCTTAATTGTTAAATGGCTGGATGTGAAAGAAGTAGACCACGTTGCACCGGGGGAAGAACAGGAAGCAGGCATTAAACTAAGAATAATGAATGCAGCTTTGAAACAGCTGAATGAGAAGTATTCGAGCGAAATAGCCAATAACGAGTTGCTGGGTTTTCTGAAAGATGAAATTGAAAACGATATCACGATTACCAATCAAAGACTGAACTCTATGGAATGTCAGGCATGCCAGCGAAAAGAAATTGAACAATATAATGTGGTTTTGCAGGACTTATACAGCACTCAGAGAAAAGAATTATATACGCTGAGGAGAGAATTCGTTTTCAGCGATGACGAAATCCGTAAGCAGGAATTGCAACTGGATTTTGATGAGGCAAAGATAAGTACTCAGGTTCATTAATGATTCGTTTATTCTGAAAAGCATATTTCCTGTCACAAATCTATGGCGCTACGTTATCTATTTCGTTTTGCATTAATAGCCAGTTTAATTTGCGGTTTTCAGTTACAGGCACAAAAGCTCAGCTTGCTGCCAACTGAAAACCGCAATGGTTTTGAGAAAGTTAATTTTCTGCTCGACGGCACCCCAGCTTATTATATAAAGCCACACACGCCACTGCCGGGGAATCCGTGGGTCTGGCGGGCTCATTTCCCCGACTGGCATGTGAGTATGGACAGCATTCTGCTCCAAAAGGGATTCCATGTAGCTTATATCAATACCAACGATCGGTATGGCGACCCACAGGCTATGCTCAAATGGGATGATTTCTACCGTTATCTTACACAAAATCTTTCGTTTTCACCCAAAGTTGCGCTGGAGGGTGTCAGCCGGGGAGGTCTTTATGTGTATGGCTGGGCAAAACGGAATCCTGAAAAAGTAAGTTGCATTTATACCGAAGCCCCCGTCTGTGACTTTAAAAGCTGGCCGGGTGGCAAAGGAAAAAGCAAAGGAGACGAGAAATCGTGGAAACAACTGCTGGATGTATACGGCTTTACTGAAGAACAGGCACTGGCCTATAATGATAACCCTATTGATAATCTGGAAGGACTGGCGGCTTATAAGATACCGATTCTGCACATTATAGGTTTAAACGACAAATTGGTACCACCCGACGAAAACACATTCAAACTGGTGGAGAAATATCAGAAACTGGGTGGGCCTGCCTATGTTTACAGCATGAGCCGGGGAGAGCAAAAGCTGGAAGGCCATCATTTTCCGATTGAACACCCGGAATGGTGGGCCGATTTTATCATTCAGCATTCTACACCCGTTGTGCAGCCACTGCCTAAGGCCAACTACATACAACTAAGAGGCGGACTGGAACATTTTTATATAAAAATTGCACAAAAAGAAACCATAACTGTGGCTTTTCTGGGTGGTTCTATTACCCACAACAAAGGTTGGAGAGACAAAACGAGCCAGTACCTGAAAGAGCGGTTTCCAAAAAAAACGTTTACGTTTATCAATGCCGGTATACCCTCATTGGGTAGTTTGCCGCATGCTTTCCGGTTTGAGCAGGACGTACTAAACAAAGGTATTCCTGACCTGCTGTTTGTAGAAGCAGCCGTGAATGACCATACCAACGAAACCGACAGCCTTACGCAAATAAGGGCATTGGAGGGCATTGTCAGACATGCCCGCAAAAGTAATCCGAATGTAGATATTGTACTGATGTCTTTTGCCGACCCTGATAAAACAGCCGAGTATAGGAAAGGGCTTGTTCCGCTGGAAATCAGAAACCATGAATCGATAGCGAATCATTATCAGCTGCCATCAATTAATCTGGCCAAAGAAATAGCCGACAGGCTGCAAGCCGGAGAGTTTAGCTGGGAATATGATTTCAAAGACCTGCACCCTTCACCTTACGGCCAGGAGATTTATTTTCAGAGTATCAAGTATCTGTTGCATATGGCTGATACGGCTTTTCAGGCTGATACTTCTGCTGTAATTAGTCCTAATACGCTGCCAAAACCAATGGAAGGTAAGAGTTTTGAAAGCGGAAAATATGTTTCAATCCATGCGGCAAAAATACAAAACGGCTGGCAACTGATAGAGCAATGGCGCCCGACAGACGGTGCAGGCACCAGAAACGGATTTGTGGACTGCCCCGTATTGGAAGCTACAACACCGGAGGCATCGCTGACACTTGATTTTACAGGCAATGCTGTAGGACTGGGGATTGTATCCGGGCCCGATACGGGTGAAATACTTTATAAAATAGATAACGGCCCTTATCAGAAAATGGACTTATATACGCAATGGAGCAACGCCCTGCATCTGCCGTGGTATAAGTTGCTGGCAGTTGGTCTGTCAGACAAAAAACATACGCTGCATTTAAAAATCAGTGCATCGAAAAACCCAAAAAGTAAAGGTACAGCCTGCCGTATAGTTTATTTTTTGGCAAACTCTACCCAAAAATAGGTTGTATTTAAAATTAATTGATTATTATTGAGTTTGCAGTAAAGATTACCAGTAAAAGTGCATGAAAAATTTCAATCTTAAGTCTTATCACGTCAGAGCCATGAATGCTTCAACTGAGGAAGAAAAAGCAGGCATCAATCAGGAACTGAAAGAGCTATATGCCACCTTGTCGGACGAAGACAAGAAAGACTTCAACGAGCAGTTGCAAACATTTCTGGTTAAAGAAATGGCGGCCATCAACTCAATGTATGCGGCATCGAAAGAAGAAAATATGAATTAATAATCCGTTACTGGCGCATAGATGCCGATATCAATACATCTGTCAGTAATAACAACATCCCATTTACGTGAAAACTACCTTTGGTCTACTCTTTTGTTTTTGTATCTCATTTCTTTCTTTTTCTCAAGACGACCGTCCGAGTGTTCTGAAAGTTAATCTTACCTCTCTGGCGCTTAAGACCTATTCGATACAATACGAAAAAGCAATAAGCGATCACTTCAGTTTTGCCTTGGGAGTTTCGCATCGTCCGGCACAGCGAATTCCGTTTGCCAGTATGATTGAAAAATACATTGATGAGGCCGACAAACGTATTGATTATATCAATTTAGAAAACGTAAAAAAGGGGGAATCTTCTATCGGTTTGTTTAATGTAACACCCGAGCTGCGTTTTTATCCGGGCAGAAAGACTGCACCTACTGGTTTCTATCTGGCACTATATGGAAAGTACGAGCGTTTTTTTGGCAATATCCCTGTTTTTGTAGACATGCCCTATCATGGCAATATGGTCAGAGTTGAACTTCCGGTGGAAAGTGAATTTAAAACACTTTCAGGTGGGCTCATGATTGGCAGGCAGTTTCGTTTAGGTGAAAGGTTTACACTCGACTGGTTTATAGTGGGCGTGCATTTGGGTAATATCAAAGTAAAAGGAGAGTCAGCTCAGGATCTGAAAGACTATGATGACCAGTTTATCAATGAATTGAGAGAAAAAATTATTGATACATTCCAGATAAACGAAAAGTATCTGGCGCTGCAGGTTGATAAGCAGGGTGTAAGAATCGATAACGCCCGTAATCTGAAATACTTTAATCTCCGCGGTTTTGGGTTTAATCTGGGATACAAGTTCTAATACAATTTGCTACTGTTACAGCGAATAAATTCGCCGACTATCATAACAAAGGAACTTGTATTTTATAGAGCTGACTTAAGTCAGCTCGTTTTAAACAATTCTATCCTTTACTAAAATCGCCGCCGAATTTATTCGGTATACTTCGATTATTCTATCAGATACTACAGATTCTGATTCCGGCCTGATAACCCACCCATGAGGTAAGGTTGGCGCGCTCACCCAAGTATCTTCCCTGTTTTTCATAGAACTTAAATCTGCTGAAAGTACCCAGGTTAATCTCCGGTTGCTGGGTTGCATGGAAATTAATGGTAGGTGCTACAAAAAGAGCTATGCGGGGTGTCAGGTGCACCTCAAGACCCAGGCTGCCTTTTATCAGTTGATTCAATTCCCACTCTTCCACATCATTTTGTAAATGAGAGCTAACTACGTCAAAATTGAGCCAGAGCATTTTGTTCATGCGCCAAGCGGTGCCTAAGCCGTAACCAAGGCTAAAAAGCGGCTTGCCCGGCTCATTAAAGCCAATACCGGCAGTAAAAATATTATAGAAGCGGCGCACACCTGTTTTAAAAGTGATATTGGCCGGACTAACCTCGTCATTGCTGAGTTCAAGGCGTTTATAACCACCTCTTTTTACGAAGCTGATCAAACCGACAGGTACCGAGTTAGATTCTTCAGCGACGTTTAAAACACCTACCTGCAAGCCTTTGTCAACTTTATAGGCAATGTTTAGCACCCCTGCCTGTACCCCTGTGAAATTATTGCCTACATGATTCAGAAAACCAGAAGCCTGCACGCCATCGAAGTTGTCGCCCACCAGATTGGCGAATCCGGCTGCCTGCACGCCACTACCGCTGTGCACTATGGCATTGGCAAATCCGGCGGCCTGAACCGAGTTCCGGGTATGATTAAGCACCACATTGCCAAACCCTGCGGCTTGTATGCCACTTAAATTTCCCAGAACCACATTTCCCATACCAGATGCCTGCACACCATAAGCATTGCGCCCTACCAGATTGGCAAATCCGGCTGCCTGCACACCGTTTACATTTTCGCCCACCAGGTTAGCGAAACCGGCTGCCTGTATTCCATCTACCCTGCCTCTTACCAGGTTCATGAACCCTCCTACTTCCAGTTTTCTTACCCCGAGCGAATAGCCCGCAATGATATTGACCGAATAGTCGTTGATCACGTTTCCGCTCAGATAATGGTTGGTACCTATAAACGGTAGAAAGGATATCTGCGACGGACGGTAGAGTGTGTCCTGGATATTATCTAGGTGTATATTCTGTCTCGTGGTTATCAGCCAGTCGGTTAACTGCTTGTGTGTATCGCGCAAAACATCTTTTGTTTCGCTCCAGTATTGGTCATAATCTACCGGTCTTCTTGATTTATCGTAAGTTGTTTTTACGTCGGTATCAGATGGCACTACCGGCATGCGTGGGATACTATCCAGCTTTTTAGCCGGCAGCGTATCTTTTATAATAACGGGAAAAGGCTTTCTTTCTGCCACCCGGATAGGCTTGCTGGGCAGAAGTGAAATATTAATAGTAGCATCATTTTTGGCTTTTACGGCTACTTCTTCTTGACGATAGTTCTGTTTTCTCACCTGCAGGTTCACGTTTTGTAATGTAGCAGGTATTTTCAGGCGATAATAACCATATTGGTTGGTGACGGCAGACGCCAGTGTAACAGGTTCATATACACTGGCCTTTTCAATTTTTAAGCCCGTCTCCCCGTCTGAAACGTAGCCCATCACGAAAAAATCCTTTTTCAGTTCTTCGATATTTCTTTTCAATATCACATAATTACCCCTGTTTTTAAATGTTACCGTGTTTCCGAAAACGGCGTTCAACGCCTCGCGAACCGGTTGATTCTGCACGGATACCGACACACGTTTGTTGATATCGATCTCGTCAGGATTATACGAAAAGCTGAAACTGCCCGCATTCGCAATCAGTTTCAGGGCATTGTCAACTTTTTCGTTGGTGATTTTTACAGTGATTACGCGTTCGAGCGGTGGGGTATCCTGAGCAAACGACTGGGATAGGTGCAGTAAGAAAATAAACGTTAATAGCTTTTTCATAAATTAATCTCTTTTTGTAGCTATGACATCCGAAAACATTTCCCCCCCTATCTGAAAACTATTTTTTTTCGGTTGCAGCAAAAAACAGGAAGCAGGTTTATTCAGAGCATCCCTGTCCCTCTAATACGTATTTACCATCTTTAGAAGAAACCGTAAGGTTGAGCGTTTCGGCAATGATATTCAGGGCGTCAGGCAATGATTCATTATTGAATCTGGTAGTGAGACGACAGCTCTTAATGAGATTATTGTTGAACGATATGTCGGTGTGATAGCCTTCGGCCAATACCTTCACCACCTGCTCAAGGCTTTGGTTTTCAAAAACAAAAACTTTCGTCTTATAGGCAAAGGCGTTTTTATCGGCAATCAGTTTCCTTATTGTATCGTTTTCTGTTTCAAAAGCTGCCTGTTCGCCCGCTACCAAAAGGGTGGCTTTCTTTTTGTTTTTAAATTCTACCTTACCGGTCGCTACACTCACCTCTACGTTTTTATCATATGCTTTTATATTAAAAGAAGTACCCAGCACCCGGATGTCAGACCCATTGGCGTGAATCACAAACGGTTTGGTTTCATCTCTTTTAATGTCAAAAAAGGCTTCTCCTTTCAAATCAATTTCGCGGGTGTCGCCTTTAAAATCTTCCGGATACGTAAGCGTGGTATTATTGTTCAGAAAAACAATGGAGCCGTCAGGCAGGGTTTGTTGCAATGTATTGCCTGTGGTAGTGAGCGCCAGCATTTCCGGTTGGCGGCCTGTAAAGAAATAAGCCAGCAAGCCTGCCGTAAGTACTACAAATATACTGGCAGCAATGCCCAGCGTGAAGAATCTCTTTTGCGGCGCAGCAGGTTTCATAGGAATCACCTTCGCCTGCGAGGGGGCATCCATTTTTGCTTTTACTTTCAACCAGGCTGCGTCGGTATCAACCGTTTGTGTTTTCTCTTCCTTAATATCCGCTATCTTATTCCAGATAAAGGCGTAATCATCCAGTTCTTTTTGGTGGGTATCATCTTCCTGCAGCCACTTTTCAAGCAAAGCATCTTCATTAACATCGGTTTCCCGTGCCAGATACTTACCTAAAAGGTCTTCTTTATTATCTGAATGATTCGTATTCAAGTTTAGAATGCTTTTGCCTGATTAAATGTACCAATATTCTATATTCAGCCTTACCAAGCCATCTATTAACAAAATCACCAGAGGCAGGTACTCTGCCAGTTCGGTTCTTAATATCTTCAAAGCCTTACCCACCTGATTCTCGACTGTTTTGGGCGAAAGCCCCAGTTGCTCTGCAATTTCATGGTATTTCAACTCTTCAAAGCGGCTCATTCTGAAAATCAGACGGCATTGCTCGGGCAGTTTTTCTATGGCCTCTTCTATGCGCCGCTCCAGTTCATTTTTCATAACCGCCTGCCCTACTGATTCATAAGAACTTTCATAATAATTGTTGGCGTATTCCTGATACTCCTCCCGTATCTTCAGGTGCTTGATCCGGTTCAGACAATGATTATGAACAGCCCGGTATAAATATGATTTCAACGAAATGCTGATTTCGAGGTCTGCTCTTTTTTCCCATAACGCTGAGAACAGATTCTGTACAATTTCTTCTGCTTCTTCCATCTCTCTCAGAATCGAGTTGGCATAATTGCAAAGGCTCTGATAGTATTTCCGAAATACAACTTCGAAAATACGCTCATTTCCCTGCCTGATTGCACCAACTATTTCCTGCTCAGATAATTGCACCCGGTAAAGTTTAAAAGTTTATGCAAACATAGCTGTTTCTATCGAAAGTTTAAAAATTCAATTTGATGAACGGTTTTTTTATAGGACAACCCACCGCGCAATTACCCCCATTTACTTTAGTAATTTTTTTTATTTGTTTTTGCTGAACTCAGATTTCAGAAAAAAAACAGAAAAATTTGGAATGCTGATGGGGGTGCCTGGCATGTAGCTTGTCATAGCATCAAATACAAAAAAAACAATTATGAAAAAACTAACAGTTTACAGTGTTTTAGCCATGCTATTGATGGCATTAGGAATGAGCTCATGCGGAATTATTCAGAATGGAATTGAGCCGCGGAACCCGGAAGACAAGCGTTACAATGTGGATGATTTCGATAAACTTGAAATAAGCAATGCTTTTCATGTAGAAGTGAAACAGAGCGCCAACTACCGGGTTTTTGTGAAAGGAGACCGCAGGGATATCGACGACCTGATTGTGAAGGTAAGCGGCGGAGAACTGAAAATGTACTTTTCTAAATGGCGTGCCAAACGCTACCGCATGGAAGTAGAGATTGAAATGCCCAACCTGAAAGAAGTCGATTTCTCGGGTGCAGTTACTGCTTATGTAAAAGGCTTCGATAACCTCGACCAACTAGAAGTCGACTTGTCGGGTGCTTCAACCGCAACTTTTGTAACCAAAGCCAGAGCCTACGAAATCGATTTGTCGGGGGCATCAGAACTGACCATTGAAGGTAATGGTAAAGATCTGGAGGCTGAAATTTCAGGCGCATCAAAATTGTATGCCTTTGATGCCACCGTAGAAAAAGCTAATCTGGATGTATCGGGTGCCAGTTCAGCCAAAGTAAACGTAAGCGATAATCTGCGTGTAAGCGCCAGCGGAGCAAGCAAAGTAAAATACCGTGGCAACCCTACGGTGAGCTCCAATACCTCGGGCAGCAGCCATGTAGAGAAAGATTGAATAGACCTAACCCTCTCTCCAACTGTGGGGAGAGGGCTAATATTCTCCTCCCCATTGTTGGGGCGGCCCGCGTAGGGAAGGTTGGGATGGGGTTCTAACTAAGGATTATTTCTGAATCTACCAACAAAAACAATGGCCTTCTTAACGGAAGGCTATTTTCATTTCTGCTGAATCACTCAACTATAAAATCCATTCACTGGTCGACTTTCCGGCAATAAAATTTTCTGTCATTTTGATTTTTGCGCAAAAATGGGGTTATTCGTGGATCAAAAACGAACAATTTTAAACTTATACAGATAGTATTATGTCAGAATTCATCAGTGGCATTCAACAAGTCGGAATCGGAGTAAAAGATGCAGGCCAGGCCTGGAGTTGGTATAACAGAGTTTTGGGGTTGAATGTCCCGCTTTTTGATGATGTGGCCGAAGCCAAATTGATGACCCCGCACACCAATGGAGTGATCAGACAGCGCCGTGCCATTCTTGCCCTGAACATGGCAGGCGGTGGCGGAGCAGAAATATGGCAGTCGAATCGCCCGGCTCCTCTGGCACCGGAATTTACCCCTGAACTGGGTGACTATGGTATATTTGCCTTGAAAATTAAATGTCAGGATGTTAAACAATTTGCCGCAAAGCATGGTTTAAAAGTAGAAGCATCGCCCGAAAACAAAGACCATAGCTGGTTACAAGACCCGTACGGCAACCAATTACAGATTGTGAAAGACGACTCGTGGTTCAAACCTAAAGAGAGTAATACAGGGGGAGTTATCGGGGTTATAATCGGGGTAAGCGACATTGACAAGGCTTTGAAACTTTATAAAGATACGTTGGGAATCAGCGAACTGGCGTATGACCAGAGCGGCACCTTCAAAGATTTCGAGACACTTGGCAAAGGTAATGCACGTTTCAGAAGAGTGCTGTTGCGCAAGGCTATGAATAATCAGGGGGCGTTCAGCCGCTTGCTTGGTAATGTAGAAATTGAGCTGGTACAGGCGCTGGATACCGACGTGAAACCAAGAAAAATATTTGCAGGCCGTAGCTGGGGTGACCTGGGTTTTATACACCTGTGTTTTGATACGCTGAATATGGACGGCCTGAAAGCATTGTGTGCAGCCAGCGGTTTTCCGTTTACGGTAGATAGCAGCGATACTTTTGATATGGGTGAAGCAGGTGGACGATTCACGTATCTGGAAGATCCGGACGGCACGCTGATAGAGTTTGTGGAAACGCACAAAGTGCCTATTTTAAAGAAAATCGGCTGGTATCTGAATCTGAAAAAGAGAAAAACACAAAAACCATTGCCCGACTGGATGGTAGCCACTATGGGTTGGGGCAAAGTAAAAGAGAAAGAATAAAACACCGCAGAGGGGGCAACGAATATATTTATACGAAATTGAAAAATTTTATATTTTTTTTCGTTCAGGCTTTTTCTGAGTATATTTTTTCACTATATTAGCATCAACAAAGGCAACAAATGAAAAATCCATTCGTTTTTTGGATTTTACACTAAGAATTATTAATTTTGCACTCCGGTTAGGAGAATGCTGGATTTGTACGGTTCAGCCGCTTCACTAAACGAATAAATTAATAGTCAAGTAAATAACAAAGAAATGGATTTGATTAAATTGGTTGAAGCAGAATCTGCTGCCCAAAGAAACAACCACCCCGAGTTTAAAGCCGGAGACACAGTAAACGTTCACGTTAAAATTAAAGAAGGTAACAAAGAACGTATTCAGGTTTATACCGGTATGGTTATTCAGCGTCGTAACGCTGGTACAAATGGCGAAACTTTTACAGTTCGCAAAATTTCAAACGGTGTAGGTGTAGAGAGAATTTTCCCTATTTTGTCACCGAACATTGATAAAATCGAGGTAGTACGTAACGGTAAAGTGCGTCGTGCAAGATTGTTCTTCCTACGTGGAAAACAAGGTAAAGCAGCCCGTATTAAAGAATTAAAGAAATAATGTACATCAACCGGCCGGTTAAACCATCGGCGGTTTCAGATGTCTAAAGATAAAAGTAATAGCTTTTTCATAATTTTGTATGGGAAAAGGTCGCTTCTTTGAAGCGGCTTTTTTTGTATCCGGCTACCAGCCATAAACCATCCAAACCATGCAGTTTTCACTCGAAAAATCAATAGCTGTTCTTGAACGCACCCCGCAAGCCCTGGAGTTATTTCTGAACGGACTCGATGCCGACTGGATTATGAACAACGAAGGCGACGACACCTGGAGTGTATATGATGTCATAGGCCACCTGATACATGCCGAAAAAACCGATTGGATAACAAGAGCCGAGGTAATCTTGTCGGATAGTGCCGATAGGGTCTTCCCCCCTTTCGACAGATTTGGGCATCTTGAAAACATTGGTACTAAAACATTGCCGGAACTGCTGGAAGAATTTGTGCAGGTGCGTAAAGAAAGTCTGTCCATATTGCGTACAATGAACCTGACTGATGATGACCTGAGTAAAACGGGTATTCATCCCGCATTCGGCGAGGTAAGCCTGGCGCAATTACTATCTACCTGGACAGTACACGATATGAACCATATCAGCCAGATTGTGCGTGTAATGGCCTATCAATACAAAACACAAGTAGGCCCATGGGTTGAATATTTACGAATATTGAATCCGTCAAAATAGGTATTGTTCTAAAATCTTTTACAACGAAATTTAAAAGAGAAATTCTTACTATTTATGATAATAAGATTGCAGATAATATTAGCCGTTTGTTTCGCTATTACGTTTACTGGCATTCAAACCAAGGCACAAACGCCTGAACAACTAAAAAAAATCGACCAATTTATACAGCAAAACTTAGATAAAAATCATATTCCGGGTTTATCGATAGCAATTACTGATAAAAACAAAGTGATTTTCTCGAAAGGCTACGGCAGAGATGGAAACAACAAAGCCATAATTAGTAGTAGTCCTTTTGCCATTGCCTCATTGAGTAAGGCATTCACGGCTATGGCGGTGATGCAATTGGCAGAAGCCGGAAAAATCAATCTGGACTCTGCCGTTAAAAAATATATTCCTTCGTTTACAATGGCAGATGTCCGCGCCGACCGGATTACAGTCAAACAATTTCTAAATCAAACCAGCGGTTTATCTGATGTGGTATATCCGGAGCTTACATTTACACAACAGCCTGTTTCTATCCTGAACACCATCGAAAACCTGAAAAATGTAAAATTAGGAAGTAGCCCGGGTGAGAAATTTCATTACCACAACCCAAATTACCATGTAATGGCGCATCTGGTTGAAGTGGTTAGCGAGGATAAGTTTTCAGACTATCTGCAGAAACACATATTTACACCGCTTCAGATGTCACATACCGCCAATTATCAAAGCACACTAGAGTTCAGAAATCG
Organism: Emticicia sp. GW821-FHT11C11; assembly: GCF_058808615.1. Lineage (NCBI taxonomy): Bacteria > Pseudomonadati > Bacteroidota > Cytophagia > Cytophagales > Leadbetterellaceae > Emticicia > Emticicia sp. GW821-FHT11C11. Next base: position 118,465 of record NZ_JBXARV010000004.1, on the reverse strand, counting down.
TTTACCTCAAGGAAATATATTTTTGTTTGGTCAAACAAAAAAAATTGACGAACCCGACTGGTTTATAGAGGGCTCTGCGGGTATGGTATCTACCACTTCTGATCTGGCCAAATGGCTGATGCTCTATTTAAATAAAGGAGAATACAAAGGACAAAGACTATTGAGTGAGAATGGCATAGAAACCATGTTTTCGAATCCGGCTAATAGTTCATATGGACTTGGATGGTTTGTAGATGGTGAGAAGAACGTTTCTCATAGTGGTGTACTATGGACCTATCAGGCAGAACAGATGATTCTGACCAAAGACGGTTACGGCATAGTGATTCTGTTTAATAGTGGTATCAATGCCTTTCAGGACTATCATTCATTTTTGCAAGGCGTGCGTAATATACTTAGTAATCAGGAGCCTGAATTTCCTTTCATGTCTGATTCAATCTATGAGTTACTGGTAGCTACTTTTATAATCCTGACTCTCCTGCTCACCATTTTTCGTTTCCGGAATTTAAAAATATGGGTGCATAAACATCGGTCAAAACCAGGTTGGGTGGTTATCAGCAAAAGTATCGTTCGTTTATTGCCTTTAGCTTTTCTATTATTGACTCCTACCTTACTCACTTTATTATCGAAGAGAGTGTTAAGCTGGGAAAGAATTTTTCTGATGGCACCAAGTGTAATCATCTGGTTAGGCATAGTAGCCTTTTGTAATCTCTTAATTGTTGTAGCCAGAACAATAAGGCTAAGAAGCAGAGATAAGTCTGATTTATTGAAATCGTAGCAATATAGTTTCAGGGAAAAGAATTAAGTTTGTATTGAATTTGTTGTTGAATTATGAGCGAGCAAAAATATACTGGCAAATTTTATAAATATCAGGGCACAGGCAACGACTTTGTGATGATTGATAACCGGGACGGACAGTTTCCTGTTAGCCAGCCTTATATTGAACACCTTTGCCATCGTAGGTTTGGAATTGGAGCCGATGGGCTTATTCTGCTGGAAAACGACCCCGATTATGATTTCAGGATGGTGTATTTCAATGCCGATGGCCATGAAGGCAGCATGTGCGGTAATGGCGGACGCTGCACTGTGAGATTCGCCGAAGACCTGGGTATTTTCAGCGGTAGCACTACATTTATAGCCGTAGACGGCGAGCATGTAGCCACTGCAGGTACCGAAACTGTTTCACTGAAAATGGGTGAAGTTCACAGCCTTGAACAACACAATGATTATGACTTCATGAATACAGGTTCACCTCATTATGTGCGATACGTAAAGGATGTCAAAAACTATGAGGTCTTTGAAGAAGGTAAAAAAGTAAGATACGCCGAAGAATGGGTAAAACGAGGCGGCACGAATGTTAACTTTGTAGAAGTGCTAGACCAGGAGACCATTTATGTACGAACTTATGAACGTGGTGTAGAAGACGAAACCTATTCATGTGGCACAGGAGTAACAGCCTGCGCGCTATCTGCTCATTTAAAATATGGAATGAGCAGCCCGGTAAAAGTAATTACCAATGGCGGTAATCTGCAAGTATCTTTTGATGAAAGTTTTAAAAATGTATACCTGACAGGCCCTGCGATAAGAGTATTTGAAGGGACATTATAATATGCTGTAAGCAGATAAATTTAACCTGTTTAATTGACTTACTATCCTGAGACCGGAGGCTATGCTTCCGGTTTTTTGTTGTCGTCTAAACGAGCTTTGCACAGGCAAAATGCAATAACCTAAGTACTATCAGCACAGTTGATTCTACTCAACCCCAAGTTTTACGGCAAATTTCACTAAACCAACGGTGCTTTTGCAGCCGGTTTTTTCCAGCAGGTGCTGACGGTGATTATCGACTGTTTTTTTGCTGATGAAAAGCTTTTCGGCTATTTCTTCACTGGTCATTTCTTTTACAATCAGGCTGAGGATTTCCCGCTCTCTCGTGGTGAGTACCGACAACTGCTCCTGTTGTATTTTTTCTTTGTGATACTGGTTATAAATGAGAGGCACGATATCATCGGCAAAATAAGTTCCTCCGTTTGTAATGCGATGAATCGCCTTCAATAATTCGTCTTTCCCTGCATTTTTAAGTATGTAGCCGTCGGCTTCGGCAAGTACGGCTTCCTTAACAGCTACGGCATTATTGTACATTGACAGTATCAAAACCTGAATATGCGGAAACTTGTCTTTTACCATTCTGCACAACTGTGTGCCGCTCAGCAGAGGCATGCTGATATCGGTAAGCAGCAAGCGGAAAGTCTGCGGTTGTTCTACTATGGTTTCATAAGCCGCCTGCCCGTTGTTGGCTTCGGCAACAACGTTGTATTGTGGTATACCTGACAGCATATTTTTAACACCATCCAGCAGCATCTGGTGATCGTCGGCAATGATGATATTTATTTTTTCTTCGTTAACCATTTTGCGGTAGTGTAATTTCTATCTGGGTTCCTGCCAGTTTTTCTGATGCAATATTGATTTTCCCGTCCATCAAATGTACCCTTGCGTAGATATTCTTCCAACCTATGCCTTTCGATTGCAGAACAGCGTCTTTATCCATCCCCTTGCCGTTGTCACGTATTTGTATGATGAGTTTGTTTTCCGTTTTGTTTACCGATAGATTGATGAGACTTGCCTCGGCGTGTTTAATCATATTATTGACCACTTCCTGAACGATTCTATAGATGGAAAGCTGGTTTTGTTGCCGAAATTCTATTGCCCGCACTTCATCACCAATGACAACCTCCATGGTGGTAGCAGATGAGGTATTTACTTTGTCGGCAAGGTTTTCTAATGCCGGAAGAATTCCGAAATTCAGTTCTTCCGGAATAAGATTATGAGAAACATTCCGCACCTCATCTATGGTTTTGTCTACCAGTTTCTGAGTACTTTCTGATGCTTCATTCTGCGGAAGCGACGACATATTGATTTTCACCAGTGAAAGCATTTGTCCTACGCTGTCGTGCAAGTCGCGGGCAATGCGGAAACGCTCGTTTTGCTCACCCTCAAAAAGGGCTTTGGCCGCCATTTCCTGCCTTTGTTGTATCTCTTGTTGCAGTTCTTTCTCCTTTTTGTTCTTGTAACTTTTATAGATAAAATAAGCGGCAAGCAACGAAACCAGAAACAAGACAGCCCCAAACATCAGCCAGTTATTTTTTTGCTTAATCTCAAACTGCTGCTGATTGATGAGGTTCTGTTTTTTCTCCGATTCATATTTTACATTGAGTTCAGTAAGCTGTCTGGTGTTTTCCTTGTTTATAAATTCGCTCAAAGCCTGTGAAAACAATTTATGGTAGGCAAAAGCATTTTTATAGTCTCCTGCTTTGGCGGCGGCATCGGCCATGCTATCATAAGTAGACTCTATAATTTCTCTGGCATCGATCTCTTTGGCAATAACCAGAGCTTTTTCACAAAATTGAATCGCCTTTTTATAATCTCCCATTTCGCCATACAGGTTACCGACGTTGTTGTATGTGGCGGCCATATTCCATTTATCCTTTAGTTTTTCTGAAAGAGAAATGGCCTGCATATTGTAATGGATGGCTTCCTGATAATTTTTCTGAAACTTATACACAATGGCAATGTTGCTGAGTGCCATAGAAATTTTGCCCGGAATATTTTTTTCGGAATATATGGCCAGCGCACTTTTATAGGCAGCCAGCGCTTCCGGATATTTCCCCTGCTGTTCGTAAATAATGCCCTTATTGTTCTGGCAATCGGCTACCAGTTCTTTGTTGCCGGTTACGGATGCTATTTTTTCTGCCTGATCATAATATTCAAAAGCTTTGTCAAATTTCTTCCAGCTTACATACAACACACCGATATTTTTCAGAACATACGGAACAGACTCCTTGTCATTGGCGGTTTCGGCTGTTTTCAGGGCATTCTGATAATGTTCCAATGCCAGCACATTGCTGCCTTTGTCGCCGTAAATTCTACCGAGGTTAAGTTCAGCTCTGATGTAAACTTTAGGTTGCTGCTCACGGATTTCGGCACGTAAAAGCTGTTTGAATTGTATTTCTGCCGAATCCAGTTTGTAATCTTTCAGCAGCTGTAAGGCATGTTCCAGTTTTTGCTGTTCGGGTGATAATACCTGCGCATTTGCCCAAAAGGAAAGCGCAAGCAGGAATAAAATAAAGTAATTTCTTTTCAAGACGATTTGATTTTCCCAAATTTAAAACAAATTATCAGAAAGCCGTTTTATTAAAAAAAACAATTAGTATTGCTTCCTAATCAGGATACTGCTCACTGTACCGTGTTTTCAGGTGTTCTTTATAAAACCTTTTGGCTTCTTTCTTCTGCCCGTTGTTTTTGTAGTAGAGATAGCAATCATAAACCAACCCCGGGTTTGATTCTGATGCATAGAATCCGTGACTATTAATGAACCCGCAAAACTTATCACTAAAGGCTTTATCTTCCGGCTTAATCAGGTACTGCGAAATATCCCTCACAACTAAGGCATAAATTTTCTTGTCAGACAGCCATTGTCTGTTGGCATTATCGGCCTGAATAGCCCATGTATCCAGGTTTGCTTTGATAAAGTTGGCCTTTTCTATATCGTTCAGGCTCTTATCTTTGAGTGTATATTTTAATGCGGTGTTAAACCCTGTTATACCTGCGGCTGTAGTAACGTCTTGTTTCAATGCAGAGGCGAACAGTTCGCTTATTTTCTGATTAACTTTAATATTTTCTTCATCTCTTTTCTTTTGCTCTTCGGTTAGCCCATCAAACGCATCTTTTACCAGGGTAGCCGCCAACATATATTTTGTGTCGTAATCTGCCGGCGTTTTGTAGGTAGTCAATACATTTTTGCCCATGGTGGATTTTAATATATCGGGTATGCTTTGGTAATAGCCGTATTTAATGCCTTTCAGAAAGAGGCTGTCCATCAGCGAATAGTTTTTGGTACGCACCGAAGCTATTATTAAACCCGAATAAAAAGTGCCGGCTATGTTAACGTAATCTGCCCTTTGCACAATATAACCCCCTGTTTGCAGTTTATCATATTTGTCGTTTGTGCGGTCGGCGTAATCATACTGGTGTGCTGCCTTAACGGTTTCGGCATCCACAATCAGATTATCGTCTGGCAGATTAAATCTCTGCCTGGCAATGGCTATTACTTCGTCGTTGTGTTTAATCCTGAGCAGAATATTTGTATACATTGTGTAGCACCTCATCCGGTTCAGTTTATTGAAAATCAACTGGCCTTCTTCTCCTGTAATGTAGGTACCCAGATAGGTGTCGGTTTCGTTGAAAAGTTGGGTCAGTGTTGCCAGTTCGGCATTTGTAAGAGTTCCGTTTCTGGCTTTCTCATCGTATTCTTTGCTGGTGGCAATAAATTCGTTGGTGCGTTGTTGCTTTTCGGTCACTCTTCCTTTTTGTGCGGTGGTAATACCGGCAAAAGCCAGTATACACCAGGTTATCAGGGCTATAGTTTTCATTGATTTGTTTTGGAAATACAGTGTGGCCTAAATATTAATGGTTTATAAGCGTGACGACTTACTTTGAATAGTTATGAAATAATACTTAATTTGGTCTTTAGCATCAACTTCTATACTTACTTCCAGAAAAGGGAAGGCATTTTTTTTGGCATACACTTCAATAACTGAATTACCCTCATCATCCCCATCTGATTGTAATAAAAACTCCGGTTCCGGATAGTTCTTCTGTATATAATCAATTAATACTTTATCAAGCAACAGGGATTTGGCATACAATTCGGTTAACTCATAAGAGATCGACTTGCCATCGGTACTTTTTTTTATGGTTTCTTTACCCAAACCAATTTTTACGGTTGGTTCATGCATCTGAGGTGTTTCAGATACTTTTTTACCGAGAATAGCCTTGAAGTCTGATTCGGCATTTAACAGCAATGAGGCAATTTTGCTTCTGTAATTATTTTGTGTAGGTATAGTAGCAAAGTTTTTGGAATAACCATATATGTTAATGACCAGATGAAAAGAGAGGTCATCATAAAAATCTGTGTACATCTCCATTAGCGGCATTACAGTTCCTTTAGGGAAAACCTGAACTGTGTATGTCTGAAAAGTCTCCTCTTTACTTTCCTTTACATCATATTTTGATGCATCAAAATAAGTTTTTAGGAATTCTTTAGCTGCTATCTCCAGTTCTTTGGCATTCTTATGTTCAGCATCCAGATTGTAAGTGGCACCTTTCTCATTCTCTTTTTTTATAATCAACTCACTACCTATTCCCAATTGTAATTTTGAGTCATAAAACTGAAACCCTTTCATTGATAAAGAATTATCAATATTACCGGTAATGTTCACAAAGTCTGTTTCGGCGTGCTTTAGCAGTGTCGTAAGTTTTGTTTTGTAGTTGCTCTGTGCAAATGCTGTGGAGGTAGCAACGAAAAATAAAAGGCTCAATAAAGTGTTTTTCATATAGCTATGTTTTTATTTATTAAATAAATTTCTGTCAAATTTGTATACGGTCAGTATAAGCAGTCCGCCCGTACCTTCCAATAGTTTTACATCTGCCTTTATGTGTTCGGCAATATCTACCACTACTATTCTTCTGTCTTTTGACCCTTCGCTCAGATTGCTGTGCTCTTTACTGTCGAGCACCATAAATCTTTTTTTGAGTTTAATTAACTCTTTGGCAATGATATCCATAGTTTCGCCGGATGCGTTACCGTTATAAGTACAGCTAACCCGATAATCGCCAAAAGTTTCTTTCAGCACTACTTTGAAACCTGATAAAAGCAGTGTGGATTGATATGCCGTACCTACCGTTGCCAGTTTTTCATCTTTTGCACCTTTTAATTTTTCTATGTCTGCATCAATGAGGGCTTGTACTTCCTGAGCGAAATTATTCTGAATCTGTGCCTGAACTTTAATGGCTGCCAAAGCAAATAATGCCACCATAAGGACTATTTTTTTCATCATACTTTTTCTGTTTTATTTTCCGTACATCGTAATACCAAAGTTGCTCTTGCCCGGCTCTGAACCACTTTTATAATAAATGGTTTTAAAGATGATGAGCGGTCTTCTATCGGGGATATTCAGGTAAACATTCGTAATTTTATACCCCTCTTCTTCAGTGCCGTCGCTAACGATCTGATATTTTTTACCATCGGCAAATTTCGATTGAATAAACTCTTTCACGTCTGCTTGCACTTTTTGAGATTGTGCCAAGGGGATTGTCCAGTTCAGTGTAACAGCATTCGGAAATTTACCAATCTTAACTTCGCCTATATCGGCGTTCAATTTTGAGGGATAAAAAACCGAAGCTGTGTCGGTTTGCCTGGCTATAATATCTTGAAAATTATTATCGGCATGGACATAAAATGCATCCAGTAAAGGTTTGTAATCCTTTTGCTGCGCTTGTGCAAATGAGACAATCAGTATTTCACTCAAAAGGACGAAGAAGTATTTACTTTTCATTTTTCAGGTTTTATTCTACTAGTGGAATGTTAAAGCTGAGACTAAAGCTGCGTGTTTTTGCCGTACTGTTGGCACCTTTTGCCAGGTTAGCCAATCCGAGATCATACTGGAATTTAAACAGACCAAACTGCATCTGGATGCCTACTCCATAATCCAACCTGTTCAAATCATTTCCGAAATCTATTTTTTCTTTGTCACCATTGCCTACTCTGAATTTTTTAGTGCCCGACAGCGCATAAGACGCAAACGGCCCTATACCAATATTATACGAATCGGCATTATAGGCTAAAGGCAGGTTGAGCTGCAGGTAGCTTAGTTTAATATCAGCAGCCGAATTGTTAATGATACTCGATTTCGAAGTGCCCTTTTTTACAAATTGCAAAGTAGGAAAGATACCTGAGCCGGAGGCATCGTCTTTATACTCTTTCAGATTGAATGGCACGAAGACAGCGATACCCACGTGATAGCCAAAGTTGCCTGAGCCATCCTGTCTTTCACCTCCTATTTTGTGCGGAATACCAGTCATATTAATACCGCCTAAAATATTGAGCCGTTGCGCCATGGCTGACATCGTAAAAGCGCAAAACAAAAGCGTTGCAAGAGCCATTTTCAAAGTCTTTGAGAGATGACCGGTAGGAAGAATTAATTTCATTTTTTCAGATTAATAATGTTGTTTTAATACTACTGTTTTTGTCTTGCCGCAAATCATCAGGTTGTAATAGAAAGCTCTTGCCTAGTATTTATATTGAGCCAAAAGTTTCGAACTTTTTTAGTAACCAGCGCAGCTATTTAGGCTGTTTAATTTGCTGATACAAAGTTCTTACATACCCTATGGGTAAACAATAGGGGCTAATTATCAATTCTTATGGGTATTAATCCCTATACAGCAGATCAGTAAATGTTTATTGTGTCGTTGGTTAATAATCAAAAAATAGCTTATTTTAGAAGACGTTACGAAACAAAAGCATTTCATGTCTGCATGCTGCCGCCATTGCAGCAAAGGATATCGTAACCTGAATAAAAATGAAAGCATATTTTGAGAAACTTTTTGCGCATGAACAATGGGCTAATGCACAGGTACTGGAAGGATATCTGAAAGCGCCGCAAGCTCCTGCGCGGGCGCTTGAGTTGTTGTCGCACATGGTTGCGGCACAGAAAATCTGGATAGCACGCATTAAAGGCATCAGTACTGACACTAAAGTCTGGGAGCTTTACGAAAAAGAAGCATTGAAAGACTTACAGGCAGACAATTTCAAAGAACTGACTGCCCTGCTTGAAACCGAAGATTTCAGCCGTACGGTTACTTACCGGAATTCCCGGGGAGATGAGTTTAGCAATACCGTGAGTGATATCCTGACACATCTGGCGTTACATGCCTCCTATCACCGGGGTCAGGTAGTGCTGCTGATTAAAGGGCAGGTGGAGCCCTTACCTACCACCGATTATATTTTTTACTACAGATAACCCAAGTTTTATGAACCATATTCCGACTTTTGACGACATCAGACAAACGCATGAGAGAATCAGCGTGTATATCAACAAAACACCTGTACTGAGTTCTGAAGTAATTAATGAACTGGCCGGCTGCCATGTATTCTTTAAATGTGAAAATCTGCAGAAAATAGGCGCTTTTAAGGCTCGCGGCGGAATGAATGCTGTACTAAGCCTGAGCAAGGAAGAGCAGCAGAAAGGTATTACCACGCATTCGTCGGGTAATCACGCCCAAGCCATTGCACTGGCAGCTAAAGCTGTTGGCACAAAGGCTTATATTGTAATGCCCAGCAATGCGCCTGAAATCAAGAAAAACGGTGTGAAGTATCTGGGTGGTGAAATAATTGAGTGTGAGCCCACACTGGAAGCCCGCGAAAGTACTGTGCAACAGGTGATTGATGAAACCGGGGCAACGTTTGTTCATCCGTTCAATAATTATGACGTAATAGCCGGGCAAGCCACCGCTGCCGTAGAACTGATAGAACAAGCGGGTGCATTAGATGTATTGATGGCTCCCGTAGGTGGTGGAGGTCTTCTGAGCGGAACAGCCCTTGCCACGCATTATCTGTTACCCAATGCTGACGTAATTGCCGGAGAACCGGAAGGCGCGGCGGATGCGGTGCTGTCGTTCCGATCGGGTAAAATAGAAAAGGCGCCCTACATAAAAACCATAGCTGACGGGTTGATGACTAATCTGGGCGACAAAACGCTTGAAATCATTCGTAAGTATGTAAAAGATATTATCGTAGTCAGTGAAGACGAAATCGTTGCGGCTATGCGCCTGGTATGGGAACAACTGAAAATAGTCATTGAGCCCTCGTCGGCAGTACCTGTAGCGGCATTGCTGAAACACAAAGAGCGTTTTGCCAATAAACGCGTAGGTATAATACTGACAGGCGGAAATGTTGACTTAGGGAAACTGCCGTTTTGAGGAATTATTCTTGAACTTTGATTTAACTGATTAAATGATTTCGCTGAACTGATGATTGATTATGTTTTACTTTAAATTGTTTACATGAAATGCTATTTGGCTTATAAAGCTTACTAAAGCAGGTAATCATAAACTGAAATCAAATTTTCAGGTTAATCATTTAATCAGCTTAATCACAGTTCAGGAATGAGAAGTCAAATTACTCCTCAGCCTTGAACAATTCGGTAAATCTGAATTCGTTGCCATCAAATAAGCCGAGATCGCTTAGTTTTAAGGATGGAATTACAAGCAAGGCCATGAAAGACAGACTCATGAATGGGGACGTCAGGGTACTTTGTAACTGCTCTTTGGCAAAGCGGTCAATCCGGGTATAATCTTCTGCTACCTGGTAGCCGTCTTCGTTGCTCATTAAACCTGCTACCGGCAAAGCCAGTATACCTTTCTGCGTACTACTTACGGCCGATACTCCCCCCTGCTCTCTCACAATCAGATTGACGGCTTCACAAATAGACCCGTCGTCTACCCCAACTGCAATGATGTTATGAGAATCATGTGCTACCGACGAAGCGATGGCTCCTTCTTTCAGACCAAAATTAGTAATAAATGCCACGGCAGGTGGCGCATCTATATACCTGTTATAGACCACCATTTTCAGAATGTCTCTTTCTACATCCGGCACTACTTTTCCTTCACTAATCAATGGCTCCACCACTTCCTGACGTGTGATTAACTGTCCGTCAATGGCTTGTATCACGCGTAGCAGACTTCCTTCCGATGGCTCATTCACCTCTATCTGAGCCGGGTTGAGTGGCTCACAATTAAAGTTGTTCACCACTTCACTTTTGATGTTCGCCATGAGTGACAGCCCGTTTTCGGCTACCTTTTCGCCTTCAATATAGGTTTCCAGCACTTCAAAGTTTTCGAGGTTATCTACTATTATGAAATCTGCCCAATCACCTTCGCGCAATAATCCTACATTCATGCGGTAATGCAACACAGGATTGATGGTTGCCATGCGCAGCACCTTGAATTTATCAATACCTTTGGCAACAGCCCTTTTAATCAGTTGATTGATGTGTCCTTCTACCAGATTATCCGGATGTTTGTCGTCAGAACAGAACATCATTTCAGCAGAATAAGTATCAGCAAGGGGTATCAATTCCTCAAAGTTCTTGGCAGCACTGCCTTCGCGAATCAGGATTTTCATGCCCAATTTCAGCTTCTCCTGCGCTTCTGCTTTCGTAAAACACTCGTGATCAGTTTCAATGCCTGCTTCAATGTACTTCTTGGCCGATGCTCCCCGCAGACCCGGCGCATGCCCGTCAATGGGTTTATTGAATGCCTTTGCCACGGCCAGCTTCTGCATCACTATGGGGTCTTCGTTCAGCACTCCCGGAAAATTCATCATTTCTGCCAGATAGCCAATTTCCTTATAGCTGAATAGCGCCGTAATGTCGTCCACTGTCACCTCGGCACCTGCGGTTTCAAAAGTAGTAGCCGGTACGCATGATGGCGCACCGAAACAGAATTTGAACGGCACTTTGCGACTGTCTTCAATCATGTATCTGACGCCCTCCACACCCAGCACATTGGCTATTTCGTGGGGGTCAGACACCGTGCCGACGGTTCCGTGCACTACTGCGAGCCTGGCAAATTGTGCCGGTGTGAGCATTGAACTCTCAATATGGATATGTGCATCCACCAGCCCGGGCAGCATGTACCTCTCCCCTGCTCTCTCGTCACCCAGATGTTTTATCTGTTGAATCCGCCTGTTTTCAATCGTTACTTCTCCAAACGCTACTGTCCCGTCGAAAACATTTACAATATTTGCCGTATAAGTTGTCATGGTATTTAATACTTGGTTTGCCTTTCTGTATCAATCCTGTCAATCTTCGGTTCATTAACCGACAGTGGCTTAAAAATACTCAATTTTCCGGCAAACACTGCCATCCATAAAAAACTATTGTGGCAGGAACACTTTTTTTAACATTTTGCGTTTAAATGAATGTAAAAACAAATGTCGCTGCAATGAAGAAAATTAATAAAGAACTGGAAGAAAAATTTGCTGAGAAACAGCGATTCGACTTGCTGGCCAGCCTTGCCATTGATGCATTGGGGATGTCAACCTATCTGATACCCGCCCTGGGTGAGGGTTTTGACCTGCTGCTTGCGCCTGTAATTTCAGGTTTAATATATGCCTTACACCGTACCACTATCGGGGCAGTGTTCGGTTTTGTTGAGGAAATTCTTCCTTTTACTGATATTATCCCTACAGCTACTATTCTGTGGGCATACCGCTATGTTTTCAAAAGAAAGCAAACCCGGCAGGAATTCGCCGAGAAACTGAATAAGAAGAATATGATTGTGATTCCTATAGATGATTGAGGCATTACAGCATTGATTCGGAACAGAAGAACAGGTACCTGAAGCATCGGATACCTGTTTATTTTTTCAGCATATTCAATGAGCCTAGAATAACAATCTGCCTGTCCGATTATGTACCTGTCATTGTCCGTTTCTGGACACCCCTCCTTTTCCATTCATTCAATTTCTCTATCAAAACAGCATTTTTTGAAATTGGCATTGTATTTGATTTACAATATTATATCTAATCAGAATATCAGAGTTTTAATATGATAGGCTTTGTTGCTGATTGATTAGATTTACAATATTGTATCTAATAGCCCTCATTGATAAATTATGAAAAAAACCATTCTTGGAGAATTGGAAGAACTGGTACTACTGGTAGTAGCAGCCAGCAATGATGAAGTATATGGCGTACCTGTAATGGAACAACTACAGGAACTAACCGGGCGCGACTTTACCATCGGTGCCATACACACCACCCTATACCGATTGGAAGAAAAGGGTTTTCTGGCTTCTTCGGTTGGTGGTGCCACAGCAGAGCGTGGCGGAAGAAGTAAACGATTATTCGCTTTAACCACAGCAGGTGGTCGCGTATTGTTAGAAGTTCAGCAAATGCGCGCGCAACTCTGGCAAACCATTCCGCAAAACAAGCTTCAGTCACTGGGTATATCAACCAATTCCCTTTAAGCATCATTATGAAAAAGCAATCTGAAACACCGAAACCGCCTGTTTGGGCAGACAAATTATTGGAATGGTTTGTAGCCCCTCATCTGTTGGAATACGTACAAGGTGATTTACACGAAAACTTTTACAAACGGGCTACCGTGGTTGGTATATCTAGAGCCCGCCGTGAATACCTATGGGCAGTACTGAACTGCCTGACACCATTCTTTTTCAAACGGAAAAAAGAAGTGCCTTTTTACAGCTATTACAACACCCATTCTAAACCCCGCTTTACAGACATGCTCTCAAACTACCTGACCATTGCGTTCAGAAACTTACGTCGGCATAAGGCCTTTACTGCCATCAATATTGCTGGTTTATCTATCGGGCTGGCAACATGCCTGCTTATAATACTTTTTATAAGGCACGAACTAAGCTACGACCGCTACCATAGCCGTGTCGATCGTTTGTACCGGATGATTATGCCTATTCACATGGGTGACAAAGACTTCAATTATGCATATACAAGTGAGCCTGCAGGCGAAGCGCTTCAGCGCGACTGTCCAAGTGTTGAAGCCGTTACCCGCCTGCGACGAGAGGGGGCAATGCTTGTAAAAAACGGACAGGAGACTTTCAAAGAAGAGCGTATAGCTTTTGTTGACTCAAACTTTTTTTCTTTTTTCTCTATTCCATTGATAAAAGGGAATAAGGCAAATGTGTTAATAGAACCGAAAACAGTGGTACTGACCGAAACAACCGCGCTTAAGTATTTTGGTAAAGCAGACCCTATCGGAAAAACGCTGACCATAGGTAATCAGGGTGTTTTCAGAGTGACAGGTATCTGTGAAGATGTTCCTTTGAACACCCATTTCCACTACGATCTGTTTGGTTCATTCAAGTCTGTTAACCCGGGTTTAAAATGGTTAGCCAGTGGTGCATATACCTATGTACTGCTTCGGGAAGGCCACACTGTACAACAGGTTGAAGCACAAAGCAGTGGTTTTCTTACCAAATACGTTGCGCCGGAAATTAAGGAGTTTCTGGGCATTGACCTTCGTGAATTTCTTCAGAAGGGCAACAGAATGGGTTTTCAATTTCAACGTGTGTCGGATATTCATCTGTATTCTCATCTGGACGACGAATTAGAAGCCAATGGCGACATCAGATACATATACATTTTTTCGGCCATTGCATTATTTATCCTGTTGCTTGCCTGTATCAACTTCATGAATTTGTCTACGGCAGGCTCGGCGGGGCGCTCCAAAGAAGTCGGTATTCGCAAGGTGCTTGGTTCAGTTCATACCCAACTAATCAGTCAGTTTCTTACCGAATCTGTACTGCTGACTTTTCTGTCGCTCCTGCTGGCTTTAGGTCTTGTTTTGTTACTATTACCCAGTTTTAATTCGCTGACAGGTAAACAATTTACACTCGGCGCCATTTTTAATCTGCAGATGCTTTCGGGTACGATACTGGCATGCCTGGTGATTGGCCTACTTGCTGGTAGTTACCCTGCCTTCGTGCTGGCTTCATTCAAACCTGTTACGGTTCTCAAGGGCAAGCTGCAGGCCGGTTTAAAGAACGGCTGGCTCCGGAACACCCTGGTGACCGGGCAATTCGTTGTTTCAATAGGTATGATAATCGCTACGATTGTGGCCAATCAACAACTGCGGTTCATGCAGAATAAGAAGGTAGGCTTCAACAAAGAACAGGTGCTGATTCTGCACGATACGCAAGTATTAGGTACTAAACTGAATGCCTTTAAAGATGAGCTAACAGCTATGGCATCTGTTGTAAAAGTGGCTAATGCCGGTTTTTTGCCTGCCGGACTCTCCAACCACAGTCAGGATGGAATTATGATTAAAAATGGTGCACAAACAAGTACGCATGTATCGAAAAGCTATTATATTGATCAGGATTATCTGCCCACGCTAGGGATTCAACTGGTGCAGGGACGCAACTTTTCCAAAGATTTGATATCTGATAACCTGGCCGTGCTGATTAATGAAGCTGCCGCCAGGTCTTACGGTTTCAAAAATGCCGTTGGCAAACAGATATACACCGTAGGGAATGGAAGCGAAGAAAGCAGAAAAACTTTCACTGTCATTGGTGTAGTGAAAGACTTTCATTTTGAAAACATGCACCAGCGCATTGCTCCGTTAGTGATGTTCAAAGGTCAAGACGATACTCAACTGGCCGTGCGCATCCGGACAAACGATATCCCTGAACTTCTCTATAACATACAACAACGCTGGAAAGCTGAAACAGACAACCCGTTGGCCTATTCATTTCTGAACGAAAGGTTCAACAGTATTTATCAGTCCGAACAACGCACTGGCAAACTTTTTGGGATTTTTGCCGGATTAGCCGTACTTATTGCCTGTCTGGGTTTGTTTGGGTTAGCGGCATTTACCACGCATCAACGTACCAAAGAGATTGGCGTCCGTAAAGTACTGGGGGCATCGGTTAGCAGCATTGTCGGGTTATTGCTGAGCAATTATCTTAAGTTGATTCTCATTGCCATTGTGATCGCATCGCCCATTGCGGGTTATACCATGAATCAATGGCTTCGCGATTTCGCCTATAGAACCGACTTGTCGTGGTGGGTTTTTGCTGTGGCCGGAGGACTGGCTGCAATGGTTGCCATCCTGACGGTCAGTTACCAGGCTATTAAAGCAGCAATAGTGAATCCGATGAAGAGTTTGAAGACAGAATAAATGTTTTTTGTAGAGCCGAATTGCCATACGGCTCATCGTCGAGTCAGGTTATCAACAAAATAGATTTATAATTATAATGCTGTATAAAAGTGTTTATTGTGCAGACTGGCCCTGGAGCCGCATTGCAATGCGGCTGTACGAACAAAAAATCCTTTCCTGCGTGGGAAAGGATTTTTTATGATTGGGAATTTATCCCTTTCTATTTTTAATCTTAGAAATGTCTTTCGCCTGTTTCGCGTTTGCCTAACATTACGGCTCCGGCCATTGCTACCAGAAACAATACCGATACCAATTCGAAAGGCAGCAGGTACTCACCATACAATGATTTACCCAGAACCTCAACCATACCCGTTTGCGAATTATACGTAAGCGGATTAACAGGCTCACGATCCGCTTTGCGCAAGAAAATAATCAATATACTACCCAAAATTACCGCGGTAACAATGGCAGTATAAATAATTTTGTCTTTTTTCAGCTCTTCGTTCTCTGTTCTCAGGTTCAGGAACATGATTACGAACAGAAACAATACCATGATGGCACCTGCATATACAATAATGTTTACTGCTGCCAGAAACTGGGCATTCAACAGAATATAGTGTGCCGACAGTGAAAAGAAAGTCACGATCAGGTAAATAACACTATGCACAGGGTTGCGCGACATAACGGTACCTAATGCTCCGAAAAGCGTCAGTATCGACAGAATCGCAAATGTGTAGTATATCGGCGGAAGATGTAATAAGTTTTTTAAATATTCCATATCTAAATTATCTCAAAATGATGTTACCTGGCTATCAGGCGTTTTTCCAAAGTTTCATTGCATCTTCTTTCGTCCATGCATCGCGGCGATAACGTTCGTTCGGGTCTTCCACGAGTTTGTCCTTACCATAAATTACGTCTTCCCGCTCAGTAAATACAGGCACAAATTTATCGTGACGCAGATAAACGGCTTGTTTCGGACAGGCCTCTTCGCACAGACCACAAAAAATACAACGTAGCATATTTATTTCATATACTGCCGCGTATTTCTCTTCACGATACAGATGCTCTTCTCCTTTCTTTCTTTCCTGTGCCACCATTGAAATAGCCTCAGCCGGACAAGCCACTGCACACAAGCCACAGGCGGTGCAACGCTCGCGTCCTTCATCATCTCTTTTCAGAATATGGTGTCCACGAAAAACAGGTCCGAGATATCTTTTCTGTTCAGGGTACTGGATCGTCGGCTTTTTCATGAAAAAGTGACGGATGGTAATCCCTAAACCTGTTGCTAAAGATGGTAAGTAGCTGCGTTCAAAAAAACTCAGCTCGGTCTTATCTGTTTTTTTAGCTCTATTAGTTAATTGCATAATGTTAATATTTCAATGCAGTGCTCAGTTCCTTGCGGTAGTGGGTCTGTTTTGTTTTAAGCTCCTAGAATTGCTTCTTTCTTTTTCGGACGCATAGCCCAGAATCCGGCCATAATCAGTATCATTACTCCCAGACCTAACCAGATACCTATCAGTCTATAACCTGAAAGCATTGCTACGGCGGTAACAATCAGATTACCTACCGACAACGGAATGAGGCCTTTCCAGCCCAAGTTCATCAGCTGGTCGTAACGGAAACGAGGGAGTGTCCAGCGTACCCACATGAAGAAGAAGATTCCGAAAAGAATTTTCACAAACATGCTTCCGATACCTATGAAAGTAGCCAGATTGTGGCCAATGGTTTGACCAAACCAGCCTGTCAATGCATTTTGTACAAAATCCATACCCGGGTAGTTGTAACCACCAAAGAACAAGCAGGCTGTAATGGCCGAAGACGCAAACATGTTGATGTATTCGGCAAAAAGATAGAAGCCCAGTTTCATCGAGCTATATTCGGTATGGTAACCACCTACCAGCTCTGTTTCACACTCGGGTAAATCGAATGGTGTACGGTTACACTCGGCAAAGGCACATACAATGAATATCAAACAGGCCAGCGGCTGATAAAATATATTCCAGTTGAAACCATGTTGTTGCTCAACAATGGTACGGATAGACAAAGAACCGGTCATCATCAGAATGGCGATGATAGACATACCCATGGCCAATTCGTAGCTGATGTTCTGTGACGCCGCACGGATGGCTCCCAATAAAGAGAATTTATTGTTAGACGCCCAACCTCCAATCATCACACCATATACACCTAAAGAAACTACTCCGAACACGTACAAAATACCGATGTTGATTTCAATAGCCTGTACAGTTACAGCTTTGCCGTCAATCAGGAACGAATCTCCGAAAGGCACTACTGCACTCGACATCAACGCCGTGAACATAGACAGACAAGGGCCTAATATAAACAAAGATTTGTCGGCCTGCGCAGGTATGAAGTCTTCCTTAAAAAACATCTTGCCGGCATCAGCCAATGGTTGCAATAAACCACCCCAACCGGCACGATTAGGGCCTGATCTGTCTTGAATATAACCGGCAACTTTACGCTCTGCCCAGGTCGAATAAGCCGCAATACCGAGCGTAATTGCAAAAATCACTAAAATTATGAGGGCTTTCCAAAGAAACATTGTTTCGTTTGCCCATTGAATAAAACCGTTCATATAATGTTAATTACTTATGCCCAAAATATTTTTCATCCTTTGCCATCAGCGCTTTGTAGTCGCCTGATTGCTCAATTTCACTCATTTCGTGCAGATACTCACGATCATCATCAATTTTCTTGTATTGAGACTCTGCCAGTTTCATAGCGAAATCAGGCTTTTTAATCAAATTGGCACCATATTTATTGGCTGAAATAACCGAAGCACGTGCCACTTTGGTTGGCCCTTCGATCGTCCAGTCGCTGGTTTGTTTTCTTTCAAAACGGCAGGTATTGCAGATAAACTCTTTTACCTCACCCCATTCGTTTTTACGGGCAGTTACACGAATTACCTCATCGCCACGGTACCAAAGCTGCACTTTACCGCTGCATTTTTCGCAGTCGCAATGTGCATCTACAGGTTTCGAGAACCACACACGGTTTTTGAAGCGATAGGTTTTGTCTGTCAAGGCACCTACCGGGCACACATCAATCACGTTTCCTGAGAAATCGTTATCAATGGCTTTACCGATATAGGTTGAAATTTCAGCGTGGTCACCTCTGTTCATCACTCCGTGTACACGCTGGTTGGTTATCTGGTCGGCAGTATACACACAACGGTAACACAACACACAGCGTGTCATGTGTAGTTGAATATACGGGCCTAAGTCTTCTTTTTCGAAAGTACGGCGGTCTTCTTCGTAACGGGTGTTACCTACACCGTGTTCGTACGAGAAATCCTGCAGATGACACTCTCCGGCCTGATCACAAACGGGGCAATCAAGCGGGTGATTGATCAACAGGAATTCAACCACTGATTTTCTTGCATCTACCACCTGTGGATTGGTGTAGTTTTCAACTACCATGCCATCCTGAATGGGTGTAATACAAGAAGCCACCAGTTTTGGCATCGGGCGTGGATCTTTGGCAGAGCCCGCACTCACTTTTACCAGACAGGCACGGCATTTACCACCCGAACCTTTCAATGGCTCATAATAACACATAGCCGGAGGCGCCACTTCAGGACCAATTTTACGAGCTGCCTGTAAAATGGTTGTTCCCGGTGGCACTTCTACTTCCACACCATCAATGGTTACTTTAAATAATTGAGGGGCTGTATTTTCCATAAAATCATTTTTCTTAATTCAAAAACTGGATGCTTAAACCAACACGCTTTCTTTCATATAAACGGCACCGGGTTTTGTGGCTTCTACAGGGTGTGTAATATGCCACTCGAATTCGTCGCGGAAATGGCGGATAGCCGAGGCCACTGGCCATGCGGCGGCGTCACCCAACGGACAAATGGTATTTCCTTCTATTTTCTTTGAAATATCAACCAGCAAATCAATATCGTGCATAGAACCTTTTCCGTGCTCAATACGGTTCAGTACTTTCTGCATCCAGCCGGTACCTTCACGGCATGGTGAACATTGACCGCATGATTCGTGTTCGTAGAAACGGGCAAAGTTCCAGGTATTGCGTACGATACAGGCTGTTTCGTCAAACACGATGAAACCTCCTGAGCCTAGCATGGTTCCGGTAGCAAAACCACCGTCTGATAACGACTCGTAGCTCATCAGGCGATCTTCACCGTTGGCTGTTTTTAAGAACAGATGCCCGGGTACGATAGGTACTGACGAGCCCCCTGCCACAACGGCTTTGAGCGTGTGCCCTTTGCGTACACCTCCGCAGTATTCATCTGAATTCAGGAATTCGTCGCATGACAAACCCAGATTGATTTCATACACACCCGGATTATTGATGTGCCCCGAAGCAGATATGAGTTTGGTACCTGTGCTTTTGCCTATTCCGTAAGTAGCGTAGGCTTCGCCACCGTTATTGATGATCCACGAGGTTGTGGCAATTGATTCAACGTTGTTTACAACCGTAGGGCTCTGGTAAAGACCTTTTACGGCAGGGAACGGAGGTTTGTTGCGAGGGTTACCTCTTTTACCTTCCAGTGATTCGAGCAATGCGGTTTCTTCGCCACAAATGTAAGCGCCACCACCAGGATGCACCACCAGCTCTAAATCATACCCACTGCCCAATATATTTTTTCCTAAAAAGCCTGCTGCTTTCGCTTCCTCAATGGCTTTTTCAAGAATGCGGATGACATACATCAACTCGCCTCTCACGTAGATAAACGATTTATTAGCACCCAAAGCATAGCTTGAAATAATCATACCCTCAATCAGTAGATGAGGCAGGTTTTTCATCAGATAATGATCTTTGAAAGTACCCGGTTCCGACTCATCGGCATTACAAACCAGGTAACGCGGCACGCCCTCTGGTTTAGCCAGAAAAGACCATTTCATACCCATCGGGAAACCAGCACCACCACGACCACGCACTCCTGATTTCTTTACTTCTTCCACCACTTCATCGGGGGTCATCTTCTTTATCACCTTCTCAACAGCCGTATAGCCACCTTTTTGGCGGTAAACCTCAAAAGTTTCAATACCCGGGGTGTTAATATGTTCGGTTAATATCTTCATGATACTATGTTAAAAAATCAAATACTTCTGTTATTTTATCCCGACTTACTCTGTAAAACTCGGTGTACGAACACCTATTGCAGGTAACGGCCGTAAATCTTCTGTTCTGTACATCAAATAATGCCGACATCGCCCCTCCCGTTGTTCTGATTTCATCAACCAGTGCTTCGGTTCCGCCACATTTCGGGCATTTGTATTGAGGGATATCAGACATTGGTATTATTTAGACAATTCTTCTATGATCTGATCTACTTTTTCGTTCGTCAGGTGCATGTAGTATTTCTCACGAATCTGGAAACAAGGCCCCCAACCACAAGCAGCCAGACACTCTACTTCTTTCAGTGTAAACAGTCCGTCTGATGTTGTCTGACCTTTTTTAACACCCAATTTCTGAGTCAGGTGCGCGTATACTTCTTCACCACCCATCAATACACAAGGGCCAGTGCGGCAATATTCAATGACATGCTTGCCTACCGGCTCCAGATGGAACATGGTATAAAAAGTGGCTACTTCATACACCTCAACCGGCGATATACTCAACAATGAAGCCACATAGTCCATTACGTCCTGGCTCATCCATGCAAATTGTTCCTGCGCCAGGTGCATGATAGGCATCAAAGCCGATTTTTGCTTGCCTTCAGGGTACCGGGTTATCATTTCCTGTGCTTTAGCCAGGCGTTCGGGTGTAAAAGCTACTGTATTTCTGGTTTCAATCATTTTGGGTAATCAAATTTTAGGCGTCTAGTTCTCCGGCAATTACGTTGAGACTACTCATAATTGCGATGGCATCTGAAATGGAAACACCTTTGCACATTTCAGGATAAGCCTGATAATAAATAAAACAAGGGCGACGGAAATGCAAACGATAAGGGGCACGGCCACCATCGCTTACCAGATAAAATCCCAGCTCTCCGTTACCACCCTCAACGGCGTGGTAAACCTCACCCACCGGGGCGTCAATCTCACCCATCACAATTTTGAAGTGATAGATAAGCGCCTCCATGCTACGATACACCTCTTGTTTCGGAGGCAGATAGTAGTGGTCTTCGTTGGCATAATAAGGACCTTCAGGCAGGTTCTCCATTGCTTGTCTGATGATCTTCATACTCTCCCACATTTCCTGGTTTCTCACCATGAAGCGGTCGTAGGTATCACCATTATGGCCTACCGGAATATCAAATTCAAAATCTTCGTAAGATGAGTACGGCTCCATTACGCGCACGTCGTAGTCAACACCGGCGGCACGCAGGTTGGGGCCTGTAAAACCATATTCAAGGGCGCGTTCTGCCGTAATAGGGCCAACGTTCACTACCCTGTCAATAAATATTTTATTTCTGTTGAAGAGCTTTTCGAACTCAGTCAGTGTTTTCGGCAAATCATGGTAAATCAATTGTCTGATTTTACTCAATGCAGTAGGTGACAAATCACGCTCCATACCGCCGATACGACCCATGTTGGTGGTCAAACGGGCACCGCACATTTCCTCATAGATTTCGTAAATCTTCTCTCTCTCCTGAAACAGGTACAGGAAGCCCGAATAGGCTCCGGTGTCTACACCAAGAATCGAGTTACAAATCAGGTGGTCGGCAATACGGGCCAGCTCCATCATAATTACCCTGATATACTGGGCACGCTTAGGTACCTGTACACCCAACAGTTTTTCTACGGTCATGTGCCAGCCCATGTTGTTGATGGGCGACGAACAGTAGTTCATACGGTCGGTAAGGGTGGTTATCTGATAGAAAGGACGACGCTCGGCAATTTTCTCAAAAGCCCGGTGGATATATCCAACGGTTTGTTCTCCTGATACAATTTTCTCGCCGTCCATTTTTAACACATTCTGGAAAATACCATGTGTTGCGGGGTGAGTAGGCCCCAGATTAAGCGTAGTATATTCTGTATCTTCAACAATTGGCCTGTTAAGCGCCAATGCATCGGTAGTGTTTTTAGGAATAATCAGTTCTTCTGCCATTGTATTCATTTTTCAATTAACCCCGACTATCAATTCTGTAATGACGCTAATTGTACAAATTTATGTTATCTGCCGAAAAGGGCATCAATCTTATCCTCACGGGTAGCATCTTCCAATGGGTATTCTTTTCTCATCGGGAAATAGTCCATTTCATCTATATTCAGAATACGCTTCAGATTCGGGTGTCCGTCAAAGATAATACCGTAGAAATCGTAGGTTTCTCTTTCCAGCCAGTTGGCCGTAGCATAAAGCGTAGTGGCTGTAGGAATGTGTATATCTTCAACCGGAATAAACACTTTGATGCGGATACGGACGTTGTTTTCCAGACTATGCACATGATAAATTACGCCAAACTCTTCTCCTTTGTTATCAGGTAAGTGAATGCCGCAGATATCGGTCAGAAAACGGAAGCGGAAAGTTTCGTGCTTATTAAGATAAACCAGCAGATTGATTATGTTCTGACGATTGGTGGTAAAAGTAAGAAGCCCGTAAGGTTCTTCAAAATTCCTTACATTCTCACCAAAATGAGCTAATATATCTTCTGCTATTTGTTGATTACTTAACATGTAATTCTATTAGTGATTGTTGTATTTAGTGATTTTTCCATTTAGTGATTGAGTGATTGTGTAAATGAGTGATTAAAAGGTAAAATAATCACTCAATCGCTAATTCACTCATTCGCTCAATTTTTTAACAAATCACTCAATTCCCTACTGTATGTTATACGATTCTAATAAAGCTGAATATTCAGGGGTATTTCTACGGCGCAATGATTCGTTTCTGGCTAATTCCTGAATCTGCATCAGGCCGTCAAGAATCTGCTCCGGACGTGGCGGGCAACCCGGCACGTACACATCAACCGGAATAATACGATCGATACCCTGTAATACCGAATAAGTATCAAAAATACCACCACTCGACGCACAAGCTCCTACGGCAATAACCCAGCGAGGCTCGGCCATTTGCAGATACACCTGTTTCACAACCGGACCCATTTTTTTGGCTATGGTACCCATTACCATCAACAGGTCTGCCTGACGGGGAGAGAAACTTGGTCTTTCTGAACCGAAGCGTGAGATGTCGTAGTGTGAACCCATGGTAGCCATAAACTCAATACCACAACAAGAAGTGGCAAACGGAAGTGGCCATAGTGAATAGCTACGCGCCATACCGATAACTTTATCTAATGAAGTAGCAAAAAAACCAGCTCCTTCGAATCCTTCCGGTGCTTCCACCATTTTTACTGAACTCATAATATGTAGTCGGTGTTTAAAGACTCAAAACGGTTTTAAGCCTAAACATTTTTTTTAATTTATTGAGTGATTTAGAGATTTAGTGAATGAATGATTAATAACTAATCTTTCAACTACTTATTCACTCAAAAAGCTCTAAAACAAAAGTGTCGGATTACCAATCCGACCTACGTTTTGTTATTCTTTTTCCCAGGTTAACACACCCTTCCTGATGATGTAGTAAAAACCGGCCATCAATAAGCTTACAAAAAGTACCATTTCAACAAAGCCAAACCAGCCGAGTTTCATGAAATTGACAGCCCATGGATACATAAAAATAATTTCTACGTCAAAAAGAACAAACAAAATGGCTATCAGGAAATATTTGATTGAAATAGGTGCTCTGGCATCTCCCTGCGCCTCAATACCACACTCAAAAGGGTCATCTTTCTTTGCACTGTGTCTTTTCGGCCCTATTGAATGGGTTACGATCATGGTAAACACTATAAAACCAATAGCAGCGATTAACTGCACCAAAATCGGGAGAAAATCTGAAGGCAAGTATTCTTTCATAATAACTGTAATAGTAACCAACAACATAGGGTTGGGATTTCTGTCCCTACATCATTACGGATTAATTTCCTTGTAAAGGTACAAATAAATTGTGTCTCAAAATTACTAACGTAAAGTTTAGAAACAAAATAAAAAAGGGTTGAATCTTCAACCCTTTCAATATTTTATGAAAACTTTTAACGTTGTCAGGAAATCTTTCATGGTGATCGGAGAAATCTGACTCATGATTTGGTTTCGTCCGGTTTTTCTGCCAATCAGGTAAATGCATTCGATATTGCCAATGCCCTGCCTGATAATACCGCTACGGTTTATTCTATCATTACCCGTTTAGATATATTAAAGTCATTGTTTGTTATAATGACTACATAAAGTCCTTTGGGCATATTCCCCAAGGAGATAGTCTGCCGGGGATTCAAATCATTAAGAAAGAAACTTTTTACTATGGATCCTTTCATATCATAGAAACTCACGGACACATTTTTAAGTTCGTTCATTGCTTCAATATTCAGGAGCTTGTTCTGTACCGGATTCGGGAATATTCTTGCAAAGCCGTCTGAGAGTTCAAATATATAATTAAACGGCTCTGAAGGTTTGGAAGCACAAGAAAGCGGTAGATGGTTGTCGATCGTGTAGGTAGTAATTTCTTTTACTGTGTACGAACCAGCCGCTGTTACTTTAATGGCGCTCGTATTATCTGGCAGTTTTGTGCCGTCTCTCAACCACTCAAATGTTGAACCCGCGCGGCCCACATAAGGAATCGCCAATGCATAAGGCCCTGTCTGGGCTATTGCCCCAATCGGTGGGTTTTCTTTAACAATTACGTGCACCTCGTCTGACGGTTGAGAGAAGCATCCGGTTCCATCTTTTACCTGAACAAAGAATGTGCCTGAAGAACTGATTTTCAGATTCCGGCTTTTTGATTTGTTATTCCAGACGTATTCCAGGCTTTGAGGTGCGCTTAACTCAACGCTGTCGCCCTGGCAAAATACAATAGCGCCTTTAGCACTGATTATCGGTTTGGGTGGCCCCGGACTGGTATTGATTGTAACCTTTTCTGATACTGCCTTGCAACCATTTATACTGTATCTGGTAACGTAATAATCGCCCGGTGCGCGTATAACCAGATTCTGCCCGCTTTTACCGTTATTCCAGACATTACCGGTTGTTACTGACGATGTCAGCAATATGCTGTCTGTTGCACAAAAGATATTAGGGCCGTTAATAGTTACTACAGGTTTGGTAACCTCATTGTCAGGTGAAATGGTTACGGGCTGAGAGAAAAACGCATTACCATAAATATCGTGGGTTGCAACCGAATAACTGCCACTGTTTACAGTTATCGATTTGGCAGTGCTTCCATTGCTCCACTTAAAATCCTTATAATTTCCCTCAACCTGAATTGTAAACTTATTATCAGCACTAGCGGTATTACAAGTTACACTTACATTCACCGTGCGTTTTGCTTCTAAAGGACTGGATTTTGCGAATATCCAATCTTCCAATGCTTTGTTCCAATACTCAGCTGCCATGTTTAAGCCCTCGTTATAAAAATGAATGCCATCGTATCTATAGCTTGCTCCTTCAATTTCGTCAGTCAAAGGTCCGGGGAATACGTCATGTATATTGATTATGGCAAGATTCTGCCCATGTATAACATTAGGCTGTACATTCGGATTGCGTGACGACCGTGCCACTACCCATGCCAGATTATCTTTTCCACTATCTTTGCGGATGGTCTCAATAACTGTTTTTAAGTCGCTGTAATATTTCTCGGCGGGGGTGTTATCGTCGCTCTCACCCTGTTGCCATAAAACGGCACGCAAACCAGTGCGTGAAGCATATTGTTGCAAGGCAGCCTGAAGCCCTCTGTATGGCATGCCAGGTACTGCAATGTACATTGGTAGTTCCTGACGCAGGTCTTCACCTTGTGACGACCTCTGCCAGGGGCCAACGCCAATACCACCTAAAGCAGCGCCATAGAATAACACAGGCACGTTTAATCTCTTGGCCAGTTTGTCGCCCAAGCGCCCCCAGAACCACGGCACATGATTGTAAGGAGCTATTTTGGTGCCGTCGTCCATGTGAGAAAACTTAAAAGGAAGCTTGGTTTCATCCAGTACGTCTTCATAGTAATCAATAGTAGAAACGCGGTCGTCAGTTGCACCTATTGCCCCACCCGGATAACCTGCGGTTCCTTGCGCGTTAGATTGCCCTGCTACCACAAAAACTTCACCTACCCCTACTCTTTCGAGCCTGGTAGTAGCCACAACCTGATTATTCAGAATACCTCTGACCTCGATATTGTACCAACCACCTTTCAATGGAAGAAACCCGTTAAACAAGCCTGTTGTCAAGACACTCTGTATGGTTGTCCACCCTACTTCGGTACCCTGACCCTGGCTAACAGGAAGAGCCCGTGCCTCAATGCGGTCCAATTGTTGGAGATGATTCCCTGTAATGTTTACAGTTGCACTATTGTTGTTGTCTCGCTGAAAGACTATTCGAGAAACCGGAAAGGTAATTTGTATTTGAGCGTATGTATTTAGAGCTATAAGCCACAATAAAATTACAAGCGATTTTTTACGCAGCATAGATGTCAGGTTAAAAATTTGTTACTCAGATTCTTTATAGTCACTCATGGTTCAGTAATTTATCAGATCCTCTGAAACCGGATTGCAAACAATCAGGGTTTTGTCTGGTAATAGATCATGCCCAAATTATACTGACCACAGAAGTTAGAATAATGGCCATGAAATGTGTTATAGCCAGTGTTACAATTAATTGCCGTTCTAAGGGCTTATAAATCTTGTTTCTTGACTCCAAAGGGTTAGACTTCACAAATACCTTATTACTAAGGGCACTGTTCCAATATTCAGCTGCTCTCTTTAAACCTTCATTATAAAAGTGAACGCTGTCATATCTAAAGCGTGCTCCTGCTATCTCATCAACATAAGGCCCCGGGAATACATCCGGAACATTAATCAGGGCAAGATTCTGCCCATGTATTATATTTGGTTGTATTTTCGGATTACGAGATGCACGCGCTATTACCCACGCCAAATCACTTTTCCCGATGTCATGACGCGAAGTCTCTATAACCGTTTTTAAGTCGTTGTAGTAATTCTCGCCAAGTACACCTACATCGCTTTCTCCCTGCTGCCACAAAACTGCACGTAAACCCGTGCGCGACGCATATTGCTGCAATGCAGCCTGAAGGCCTCTATATGGCATGCCCGGCACTGCAATAAATATCGGCATTTCTTTACGGAGGTCTTCACCTTGTGCCGACCTCTCCCAAATCTTTATCGCCACACCACCCAATGCAGCCCCATAAAACAATACCGGCACGTTTAATCTTTTTACCAGTTTGTCGCCCAGGCGCCCCCAAAACCACGACACATAATTATAGGGTGCGATTTTGGTGCCGTTGTCCATATGAGAGAATTTAAACGGCAATTTGTTTTCGTCTAACACAGGCTCGTAAAAATCTATCGTAGATACACGGTCGTCAGTGGCACCAGTTGTGCTGCCCGGAAAGATTGAATTTCCTTGTGCATTAGATTGGCCTGCTATAATAAAGACTTCACCTACCCCTACTCTTTCGAGCGTGGTAGTAGCTACAATCTGATTATTCCGGACTCCTCTGACCTCGATGTTGTACCAACCTCCTTTCAATGGAAGAAATCCATTAAATAGCCCGGTTGTTAATCCATTTTGTATGTTTGTCCACCCTGTTTCGGTACCCTGACCCGGATTAACCGGAAGGCCCCGTGCTTCAATGCGGTCCAATTGTTGCTGATGATTCCCGGTAATGTTTACAGTTGCATTATTATTGTTGTCTCGCTGAAAGACTATTCGGGAAACCGGAAAGGCAATTTGTATTTGAGCGTATGTATTTAGTGCTATAAACAATAATAAAACTATAAGCAATCTTTTACGCAGCATAGGTGTCAGGTTAAAAATTTGTTACTCCGATTCCTAAATTTATAAAAGAAGCCTGTTTTCCACAACTCCGAACCGATATTTCGGCATTAAAAAATCACTCTGTTTAATTACTTGCTCTTATTTCATTCTATAATGACCCGTTTGAACACTCCAAAGTCTCCATTGCCTATTCTGACTATGTAGCTTCCTCTGGGTATGTCTCTCAGCAAAAGTGTTTTGCGCGTGTCAAGAGAAGAAATGAAAAAACCCATCACTCTTTCTCCTTTCAAGTTGAAAAAGATGATGTCGACATTTTTGTAGTCATTAAGTGTCTCTATATTGATGAAGTCATCAGAAACGGGGTTCGGGAAAATCGCTGTGCCGTCGTCTGATGGATTAATAACATAATTATATGGCGTAGAAAAATCTGAGTAACAACGAAGAAATGCAATACTTCCAATAGTATAGTTTATTGATCCTCTTACGGTATATGCACCGTTTTGTCTTACTTTAATTAATCTGTATACATCCGGCAGTTTAGCGCCATCTCTTATCCATTCAAACTCAGAATCAATAACACCCGTACTTATTACTTCCAG
Source organism: Emticicia sp. GW821-FHT11C11 (assembly GCF_058808615.1). Taxonomy (NCBI): domain Bacteria; kingdom Pseudomonadati; phylum Bacteroidota; class Cytophagia; order Cytophagales; family Leadbetterellaceae; genus Emticicia; species Emticicia sp. GW821-FHT11C11. Next base: position 89,563 of record NZ_JBXARV010000004.1, on the reverse strand, counting down.
GCTATATGGGCCAGACCTCAGAATAGACACATCTTGCGGATTTGCCTTGACAATAACCGGTACCTCAGCCGACGAAGGCGAAATACATCCGTTTCCATCTCTTACTTTCACCGAAAACACACCTTCAGTAGCAGTACTAATGCTCTGGGTTGTGCTTGAATTATTCCAGATGTAACCAACATTTACCGGCGCCGAAAGTTCCACACTGCCTCCCTCACAAAACGCTGTCGGACCGCTTGCCGTAATAGTTGGCTGAGCCGGAAGCGGATTCACCTTGATTGCAACGGAGCCTGATGCCCGCTGACAACCAAACTGATTGGTGGCAGTGGCAAAATAGTCACCCGTTTGGTTAACGGTCAATTGCGAGCCGGCAGTGCCGGTATTCCATGTTATTCCTGTGGTAACATCAGAAGAAATACTTACACTGGCATCGGCACAAAATACTGTAGGGCCGTTAACAGTTAAATTCGGTCTCTGTGGTTTCGGATTCACCGTAATCAAGATTTTATCGGAAGTGCTCTCGCAACCAAACTCATTTCTTACGTTTACGCTGAATTCACCTGAACGGTCAATAGTGATGGCGGGTGTATTCTGGCCTGTATTCCATAGATACCCAGAGGCCGTTGCAGAGCGCAAAGTAACCGAGTTTTCTTCACAGAATGTGGTTGGCCCTTCTGCTATAATTCTTGCTTCAGGATTTGGGAAAACCGTAACACTCGTCATGTCTGACGTAACGGTGCAACCCAGAAAGTTAAACTTGCTCAATGTAAAAACACCGGACTGTGACGCTACGATCGACTGACCCGTTGAGCCTGTATTCCAGAAAAACTCTTCGTTGACAGACGAAGTCAATCTCACTGCACCACCATCACAAAAGCTTGTGGCGCTCTCAGCAATAATAACCGGTTTGGCAGGTATAACATCACTGGAGTATTGCACACCTGCTGTATAATACACATTGCCAAGGTGATCGAGGGCTTTGCCCCGGAAAAATCCTTCTTTCACCTGAATATTCTGGCTGCTGTTCAAATCATTTGTTCCGTTTGTCCAACGGTATTCACTAAATCCACCCGACATGGTGATGTTCAGTGGTGAATTTGCAATATTCGCATTACAGTTTGTATTGAAACCAAGCAGAGCTGCCCCAAAAGTAGGATTTGATCTGGAAAAGAAGTCTGCATTTAATCGCTCGTTCCATGCATTAGCCAGTAGTATTAATCCCTGCCCACTAAAATGCACGCCATCCTGACGAAATCCGATACCATCTGTATCAGGCCCATTGAAAACATTAGGGTAATTCTGAATAACGGCTTCCTGAGCCTGAATAATAATGGGCGATGACTCCTTTAGTTTCGTACGTGATACTTTACTTACTACCCAGCTGATATCACGACCACTGTCGTTTCTAGTTCGTTGAATAACCTCCTGAAGTGTTTCTCTATATACATCAAATGTAGTTCCTTTATCGCTGTCGGTTTCTCCCTGATGCCACAACACGGCACGCGCACCAAACATGTTTACATAATTGTAGAGTGATTTACGCAGGTCATCGTAAGGGTAGCCCGGTAATGCATAATTACCTGAATAAAAATCATGACCTCTTCCGCCATCGGCACTTACTTTCCATTCTTCTACTCCCATCGACTCCATCGATGCATTAAAAAACATGATGGGTACATCAAGCTTAGCAGCCAGTAAATCACCCAACCTGCCCCAACACCAGGAACTCATACCCTCCGGAGCTATTTTTGAATTGGCTTCAAGGTGCCCTATGGCAGGATATGGAATATTGGGCGATTGCCCGTAATTAGAATAATAATTGGAAACGACATTGATGCGGTCATCTGCCGAGGCGACACTCCCTAACCCATCATAGCCTTGCGCATTCGATTGGCCGGCAACCAGAAACACTTCGCCAAGCCCTACTTTTTCAACATTGGCTGTGGCTATTGTTTCATTGTTCCGAATGGCTCTTACTTCTAACGAGTACCACCCGCCAATGGCAGAAATGTTGCCTGAAAAACTTCCGGAAGCAGGATTAAGAGCAATAACTGTCCAGTCGACAGGAGCCCCACCTTTAATTGATACAAGCCGGGCATCTACTCTATCTACTCTTGTCTGAAAAGTACCTGCCACAGGAATCACTCCTCCACCGGAATTATTCCGTTGAAACACAGCCCGGTTCATCGGAAAAGTAATCTGGAGTTGTGCCAAAACACTTGAATTTACAAACAATAATAAATATACAAGTACTTTTTTCATGGTTCAAACTAATCGCAAAAGTCCACTCAACAGTAAGTTAACTTTGTGGTAAAATCAAATAACTATTCAAAATCTCTTTAGCAGATGTCAATATCATGCTATTTTACTCATTCAGGTTATTCCAGATTAAATCCTTCAGGTCGTCAATTCCAAGGTTGGCCATGGAAGAGAAAAACACATAAGGCAAATCAACAGGAATTTTCTTTTTAATTTTTGCGATTTGCTTGTCGTCAATCAAATCTGCTTTTGAAATACCCAGGATCCTCTTTTTATCGAGTAACTCAGGATTATATTGCTTTAACTCCTTCAGTAGCGTTTTGTACTCTTTTAAAGGATTTTCACTATCAGCCGAAACCAGAAACAGCAGAATTGAGTTGCGCTCGATATGTCGGAGGAAACGTAGCCCAAGACCCTTGCCATGTGCAGCGCCTTCGATAATACCCGGTATATCGGCCATTACAAAAGACTTATACTCCCGATAGGAAACTACACCCAGGTTTGGTGTCAATGTTGTAAAGGGGTAGTCGGCAATTTCAGGTTTCGCTGCCGAAACCACCGATAATAATGTTGACTTCCCTGCATTCGGGAAACCTACCAGACCCACATCTGCCAATACCTTCAATTCAAGTACAATCCATGATTCTTGTCCTCCCTCACCTGGTTGAGAATATTCCGGAGCCTGATTGGTGGAGTTTCTGAAATGGTAATTACCGAGACCACCCCGACCGCCAGACAACAAAACTATTTTTTCTCCATCCTGAGTAACTTCACCTAGAATCTCGCCTGTTTCTGCATCTCTTGCAATGGTTCCTAAGGGTACTTCTATGATTTCGTCCTCACCCTGTGCTCCTGACCGCCTGCCGCCTTCACCGGCTACGCCGTGGTCAGCTTTTATATGCTTGCGGAATTTTAGATGCAGGAGTGTCCAGTGCTGGGCATTGCCTCTTAATACAATATGCCCACCTCTGCCTCCATCGCCACCATCCGGCCCTCCGTTAGGTACGTGTTTTTCTCTTCTAAAATGTTTAGACCCTGCCCCTCCATTGCCTGAACGGCAATTTATTTTTACGTAGTCTATAAAATTACTTGTCATAATCTATCGGGTCTGTTGATACTTTCGAAAGACAGGCATTAAGTGATTTAGCGATTGAGTGAATGAGTGATTAATATCTGTACTTAGAATTAATCACACTATCTGAAATAAATCTGACAATAATCGCCAAGTCATCTAATAAACCATTTCGCTAATATCACATGAATTAATAAACTCATTCATACTCTATCACTATTCACTAACTCGTCATTCATTAATTCACAATCACTAAATCACTTATTCACTAAATTAATCAATCTACCTTCGCGCTGTCTATTGCTCCGCAGATTGCACCAGATATTGCCTCAATATCACCAATACCATTTACTTTTACCACTTTATTCTGAGCCTGATAAAACGGTAGTACATGGATGGTTTTGTTGAAATATTCGTCGATACGCTTTAATAGTTTATCTTCGTCGTCGTCGGCTCTTCCACTTATTTTCTTTCTTTCCGCAATGCGGTGTTTAATTTCAGCCTCTGTTACATCCAATTGTAATACAAGGTCTATTTTCTCTCCTTTGCCCTCCAGAAACTTGTCAAGTGCCTCAGCCTGGTTTACCGTGCGAGGGAAACCATCAAAAATGAAACCACTTACATCCGGATTTCGCTGCACTTCTTCTTCGAGCATATCAATGGTGATAGAATCAGGCACCAGCAGGCCATCGGCCAATATCTGTTTTACACGCTTCCCTAATTCTGTATCCTGGCTTATATGCATTCTGAACATATCGCCCGTTGAAATGTGAGCCAGTTTGTATTTATCAATTATCTTCGCTGATTGTGTGCCTTTTCCGGCACCGGGAGGTCCAAATATTACAAGATTAAACATAGATAAAATTATAGGTCATAACTGTCCTTATCAAGTTTGCGTAAAGAGCAGGACGGCAAAAATAAAATCAAAATTTGTAAGTTGCATGTTTTCAGCACAAATAATTTATTGAGCAGCAAAAAAAACGGCCCGCTTCAGGTAGAAACGGGCCGTTTTTTTATTATTATTTATCAGCCTTTAGGGCCACTACCACTTGCCGGGTTATTATTGGCAGGAGGTGTAGCTGCGCCATTGGCAGGAGGTGTGGCTGTGCCAGTACCACCGTTGATAATCTCAAGAATTTTCAGTGCCTGTTGGTTGGTTGGGTCATAAATCAATACCTGATTCATGTATTCTTTTGCTTTGGCAGTGTCTTTGTCAAGCAATAGAGCTTTTGTACCCAGGTAACCGTATGCTTCTGCCAGATATCTCTTTGTATTATCTTTTACTTTTTCAGCTTCCGGTACTAATGAGATGTATTTCTCATAGACAGGGGCGGCAGAGAAAGTAGAGTCATTCGGATTTGCATATTGTTTGGCACGCGCCTTGATAATATAAGGCACCAACCACGTATCACGATACAATTTAATTGTTGTTGATAGCGCCGAGTCAGCCTTTACGTAGTCTTTTGCACGCATGTAGGCATCACCCAGGTTATAGTAATCCTGCGGATTCGGCTTTGCTGAACCGGCAATCGACTTCTCGTAGGTTGCTGCCAGTTTATCCCATCTTTTGGCAGCTTTATAAACTGCTGCGATATCGTTCAGATAATTAGAAGTGGTATCGCCCAATTGAATCGCTTTTTCCATGCTCAAAATACCCAAAGAGTCGTTAAGCGCATTGTTCGCATCATCTTTGATACAGATATAGCCACGACCAATAGTACCGTAGTCAGATGGTAAGTGGCGATCTTGCGGTGCTTTGTTCAGGAACTCCTGAATGTTTTTGATACCTTCTGCACACTCACCTTTTTCTACTTGAGTATAACCTCTCAAACGGTATTTAACCGGATCCTGAATTTTATCGAAAATAGAATTCAATACGTTGGTAGCGCCATCATAGTCTTTTACGGTAAAGGCCAGCTTCACGTATCTCAGCTTTGCAGCATCTGAAGCCTCGCTTTTATCCAGATACAATTTTGCATTTTTAGCTGCCAGGTCATACTTTCCGAAAACCTGGAACAGGCTACTCAAATAATAGTAAGCCGGTGCGTGTTCAGGGTCAGCAGTAACTGCTTCGTTAAACTCCTGTTGTGCTTTCGGATAGCTTTTACCCTGGAACCACACTCTACCCATTTCAGTACGGATAACGGCTGCTTTCTGGCCCATGCCTAAGGCATTTTCAAGGGCTGTCATGGCGGAGCCACCGTCGTTCTTCAACAAGAAAGCCTTAGCTAATGAGATATAGTAGTCAGGATTATTTTTAACTTTCAGTATGTCTAAACCTGCCTGAATATTCAATACGGCTTCAGCCGGATCATTCAATTTAGGGTTATCAGATATAGCGTAAGCATCTCCTATTCTGAACAGAACTTCCGGATTCTTACTTCTTGTATCTTTTTTAATTAATTCAAAGTCTGCTTTTGCGCCTGCTTTATCACCAGATAATAATTTCACGGCTCCTAAACCTACACGGTTGAGCGGATCAGGTTTTTTATCTGTAGCTGCACCTTTCGTGAACGCATCTTTAGCTTTTTCAAGATCGGGTTCAGGTAGATTCAGATAATAGTACCCCTGATAGAAATAATTTTCTGCTGTTGGCGCAGAACTCACCAGTTGATTGAAAATAGTTCCTGCAGCGTTGTAACGCTCGGCATCCAAATTTCTCAATCCGTCCTGCACTGTTTGTGCCAAGGTGTGGAACGACAACGCCAGCACCGCCACCGCTGATACTGACAAAGATCTCAAAATCTTGTTCATTTTCACTCTGAAGTTAGGTTTACGAATTCTTTGTATTAAAAAAAAATTAAGCAAAATTAAAAAACAATTCCGATACAGAAAAAAATTTGTTCAAATCGGCTAATACTTTTTAAATCTTTTGCCATTAATGATTAAGACAAAATCTTTTATTCAAGGTTTATTAATAATTTGTTAATGCAAATTTCGTCTGAATCCAAATCACTTAAACAAATCTTTTGCGGTTTGGGTTCTATTTGGGTTGCTCCCTATTAATGATTACCCCTTTCGGATAGACATAATAGGGTATCAGCCCTGATTTTTCAACTACCAGCTGGCCAATTTGAGCGCAACAAAAACGGATAAAAGCTTTGGTTAATCCGAAGTGATCCATTGTGTGTAAATAAACGCGTCTTTCCAAGGGGTATTTTCTGGCTCTTAATGATTCGGTTGTAGGCTTATAATAATCATTCGGGCCGGGGGTTTCAGATGCTGAAACGCCCAATACCTTTATACTGGCAATAAAAATTCTGCTGTTCTGGTCGTCAAGGTCGCTAATCCAGTTACCGCCTATCACACCAATGGCCTTTGGGTTGTTTTTGATGTATTCAATCACATCTTTGTTTCCATTAGCAGCAAATATATTAGCTCTTTTAATGTCTTTAATCTGTAGTTTCTGGATCATGTAATTCAGGTTACTCGAATTACTGTTATCAAAAACCAGTTTATAATCTGTATGTGTTTTGCCTTCAAATATCTCTTTCAGTTCTTTCAAAGAGATATGTTCCATCGGGCTCGCAGGGTTAACAATCAATGCTACCCCATCCAGAGCCATTTTTGCAGGAAGATAAGCGATTTTTTTCGAAGCAAAATACGCCTTCTCATTTTCAGTAGCCTCGCGTGTGGTTACTGCTATATCGACCGAATCACTCAACATCAGCGACATTGCTTTTTGCTCAGGCAGGTATCTGACATGCAAAATAGCATTCGGATAATGGGCATTATAGGCCATCATCTGTGCTTCAATAATAGGTTTTAGTGATTCGTCGGCTGCAATAGTTATTTCGCCCTCATTGGGTAAATCAGGCTTTTCCGGCTTGGAACATTTTATAAAAAACAAAGCACAGGTTATCAAGAGAAGAAAATTTCTCATGGTAGTAATTCTATGATAGTTTAAGTTTGAACAATGTAAAAATACTTAATACTCAACGAAAAAAAAAAGCAATTAATGAATAATATTAAAAAAAAATTAAAAAGCATGCCACCCTGGTTCACAAAGTGGCATGCTTATATCAAGAAATAAATCAGTCATTCATCGTGTCCCTGATCGAAAGGTAGGCTCTGTATGCCCTGAAAATTCCATATGCTACCAGTAAAGCACCCATAGCATAGGCAAGGTTATCAGAGAGCGGTACCATCAACCATTTCAATTTAATAACAAAGTATCCGAGAACAATGTATACCAGAGCAAACAAGCCCATCGACAATTGCAGGACCCTTTGAAATACCTGACGCTGCTTATCTGATGAATTACGTCGTGCTGCCATTATTACTCAAGTTGGAAATTGATCGGCATGGTAAAGAATACACGCACGCTACGACCATTTTGTTTACCCGGATTCCATTTTGGCATCGACTTAATTACTCTTTGCGCTTCTTCGTCGCAACCGAAACCAATACCTTTCAGGATTTGTACTTCGCCGATACGTCCGTCTCTTTCAACAACGAATTTAGCAAATACTTTACCTGATACATTGGCACGTTGAGCTGCTGACGGATATTTAAGGTTTTTACCGATGAAACCATACATCTCCTTTAATCCGCCCGGAAACTCCGGTTGCTGCTCAACCGTGGTGAAGATTTCATCTTCTCTTGGTTGTTCAATTTCAGCTGGTTTCGGCGCTTCTACCGGTGGAGGAGCCGCTGCAACTTCTTCAGTTTCAGCACCTTCTTTATTCACGTTAGAAATCACCTTATTCTCAACCTCTTCCACTTTTGGTGGTGGTTCTTCGTTCTTTACTTCTTCATCAGCCTTTGGTTCAGGCGGAATGAATTTGATTTGCGCTATTTCCTGTTTTGGTGGTTCAGGCTCTGGCGGCGGAGGAGGTATATCAGGTTTTTTCTCATCCTGTTTTTCTTCCTTTAACTTAGAGAGGTCAATTTCAACGGTTTGTAAATCTTCTTCTTTATTACCACCGAATTTATTGAAACTCCAAGCCGCTAACAATGCTCCACCAAAAATACCGATACCTATCAAAGCTGCTCTGGTAAGGTATCTGGAGTAATTTTTCCTTAGTGAATATGCTCCGTAGTCTTTGTTACGTCCTTCGAATACAATTTCATCTAAGGTGATGTTATTAGCATTTTTTGCTTCCATTGATTTGTTTGTTTATCCTTAGATTACTTATTTTTTAGGTTCTGCCAACTTTTGGTCTAGCAATTCCTTCTCTTTCGGAGCCAAATCAACAATTGCGTATCGGTCAGACTTCGTAATTGCCATTTCGTCCAAAATATCAACAGTATTCTTCCAGTTAGCGTCGTCACTTGGCTTGATGATAACCGTAAATTTGTTTACATCAAGTGCGTTGGCTTTCTTCACTAAAACAGCTTTTCTGATACCTTCGGTAGAATAGTCTGTTTCGTTCAGATCTGCAAGTGTCAATTCCGGAAGAGGTTTCTGATACCAAAATACTCTGTCGTCTTTGCCCATCAAAACAGTAATGGTGTTGGTCACCTTTACTTCTGGTGGTGGTGGATCGTCAGGCTTTGGTTTATCAGGCATGTTCAACTTCATCATGTTGGGCTTGCCGAATGTAGTGGTGTACATGAAGAACGTAATAAGCAGGAAGCCAAGGTCCACCATTGGTGTCATATCAGGTTTACCACCTGCTTTCTTCGACCGGACCTTACCGCCACCTTTCTTACCACCACCACCCGATTCCTGTATTTCTGCCATTTTTTATCTGGTGATTTAAGGGTTCAATAATTTTTACTCTTTGGTTTCTGAATCGGTTATCAACTGAAACTTGTTGATATCACTTTTACCTAATTCAGTAAACAGGCTTCTGATGGCAGGATACTGTGTTTTCACGTCACCACGTACAGCCAGTTTCGCTTTTTTGTTTACGTCGGTCAAATAAGTTTTAACCCAGTCAACAAGCTCACTTTTAGTACTGTCGTTCGGAATACCTGCAATTTTAACCTGGCCTTTTTGTGCTTCCGGAAGAGCCAGATATTGTTTTAGCGAAGTGATAGAAACACCAGTTTCTGCCAATTTCGTAAAGCCTGCCTGATCTGCTTCTGATAGCCCTGCGCTGTACTTCTCATTCATTCTCTGAATAAGCGTGTATCTGTCAAGCGGATTCGTAACGCCAAAGTAATATTTGCCGTCTTTGTCGATTGTTATCGTAGCCACATCTTTGTCATCAATTTTAATTTCTGAGACTGACGAAGGCGTATCTACTGTTACAGACTCCTGACTTTTAAACTGGGTAGTCATGATGAAGAATGTAAGTAGTAGGAACGCAACGTCACACATCGCAGTCATATCCATTGACGGACTCTTCCTGGCTGGTTTCGGTGCTGCCATAGCTTTTGTTTGAAAGTTTAAAAGTTTAAACTAAACTACTCTTAACTTAACTGCTTTATCTTAGTGATGAGCAGCGAAGTTTTGCTGAAGGCTCATTCCGATTTCGTCGATCTTGTAAGTAAGCGTATCTATTTTTGAGGTAAATAAGTTATACATGATAATAGCGATAGCCGATGTACCGATACCTAAGGCTGTGTTGATCAAGGCCTCAGCAATACCAGTTGCAAGGGCAGATGCATCTGGAGCACCACCACCAGAACCAAGGGCGAAGAACGAACGGATCATACCGATTACAGTTCCTAATAGGGCCACAAGAGTTGATACTGATGCAAGTGTCGAAAGAATTGTAAGGTTTTTCTCTAACATTGGAAGCTCAAGTGTTGTTGCTTCTTCAACTTCTTTTTGCAATGCAACCAATTTCTGGTCTTTTGCCAATGTTGTGTCTGATGCTAACTGCGTGTACTTCTGAAGGGCAGTTTTAGTAACGTTACCTACTGAACCTTTTTGTTTGTCACATTCTTTGATAGCTTCAGCGATGTTGTTTGAGTCTACTAATGAACGTACTTTACGAACAAAAGCATCTAAATCGCCTGTGCCAGAAGCTTTGTTAATTGTAATTGAACGCTCAATTGAAAATACCAATACTGAAAGCATAAAAGTTAACAAGATAGGTACGATGATACCTCCTGAATAAACTATGCCCATAGCAGTGATTGGTTTGTGTTTTGTTTCGGGATCCGAGAAGTTCGAAGCATCACCCAAAAGGAAATACCACAAACAAAAACCGATAACTAGTAGAATTGGAATAACGAACGCTGGATTTAATCCACCACTTGAAGACTTAGGGGCTGCTGGTTTTGCTGCTGGGGCTGTAGTCTTTTTTTCCATTAGCTTTGAAAATTTTAGGGTTTTAAAAAATGAAACAATGAATTTTTTGGTAAATAAAAGTGAAAATTTTAAAACAAAGAATATTAATAATAGAAAATTTTGTAAAAACCTGTCAAATATTCTTTTCAATCTTGCGACAAGTTTAAGCAAAATCGCTGAAACAAAAAATATCAAACCTGATAAATTTTTATTAGCAAAATATCATATTGCATTTTTTGAAGAATATTTATTTCTATTTTATGCAAGGTCTGAAAACGTAACTTTTTCATTATCAGACAGTTAAATATTAAGCCTCAAGCAATATAACTAAAAACTTCGTTGTTGATTTCAGTTTCGGGGAAAAGTACTATTTTTATTAAAAAACAGGCTTGTCAGGGCTTGTTACTATCGACCTTTATTCTTTCTTCACGATTCGCCACTTCCCAAGCCGTATGAAATACTAATTCGGTGATCTGCCGATACTTGGGGAAGAGGATTTTCTCCACGTCATCGCCGGGGCGATGGTAATCGGCGTGCACTCCTGTAAAGTAGAAAACAACAGGTATTTTATGCTTTGCGAAGTTATAATGATCTGAGCGGTAATAGAACCGGTTCGGATCTTTGGGATCGTTATATGTATAGTCTAACTCAAACTTTACTGAATTATTGTTTGCCTCTTCACTTATTTTATGCAAGTCTGAAGATAATTTATCTGAACCTATCAGATACACATAGTTTTCGCGCGGGGCATGTTCTTTATCAATACGGCCGATCATGTCAATGTTGAGGTCGCAAACGGTATTAGCCAGAGGAATAACCGGGGCTTTGTCGGCATAATATTGTGAGCCCAGCAGACCTTTTTCTTCGCCGGTTACGGTCATGAACAAAATACTGCGGCGAGGGCCGTTGCCTTCTTTTTTGGCCTGAGCAAAGGCACGTGCCAGTTCAAGAACAGCGCAGGTACCTGAACCATCATCGTCGGCACCGTTGTGAATCTGTCCGTTTTGTATGCCTACGTGGTCATAGTGCGCAGTTACCAGCAATACCTCGTCCTTTTTGTCGGTCCCTTCCAGAAAACCCATTACGTTCATGGTTTCGAGAGGTACTTCTCCCCTCTCGGCTTTTACTGATACTTTAGATTCCTTTACCGACCCGGCAGTACTAACGCCTGTACCAGTTATTTTATTAACTACTTTATCCAATTTTTTCGGTTTAATACCCAGCATTTCGGCAGCCATTGCTTTTGAAATATAAAAAACAGGATTTGCAGTGGCCTGCTCCGGTGCAGTGGCCTCGGTGATGCTCATGCGGTTGAAACGCGAAAGCACTACCCGTCTTTCAGCTGCCAGGCTTTTGAAGCCGGTTTCGTCAGACGCTGACACCACAAAAAGCATTTTAGCGCCTTTACCGGTGGCTATGCTCGTTTTCTTCTGGAAGCCGGCTTTATCATCCCAGACCGTTTTTTCGCCTTCTTTAGTGACATAAGATTTTCCGGCGGCATCTTTTGGTTCTCCCTCCAGAATAACCACTGCTTTATTTTTTACATCAATATTTTTGTAGTCATTGTAAGTGTCGGTTTCAATACCAAAGCCTCCAAAAACCACCTGCAGCGATTCTTCCTGCGGAATGCTCGTAAGGCCATTAGGATAATAGTCTTTAAAGAATTCTTTTTTCTTGTTACCTATTTTGATGTATGCGTCTTTCCAGCCTTTTTTATACAGATTGAAATGCTGAAAATAACCTTTTCCACCTTTACCGTCTGATGCCAGCGGTTGCAAGCCCAGCTCTGCAAAGCGTTTGGCTATGTAATCGGCTGCTTTTTTTTGCCCTTCCGAGCCTGTATCACGGCCTTCGAGTTCGTCAGAGGCAATGTAGGTAAGGTCTTTTTTAAGATTGTCGGCAGAGATGGTGGCTGCGTAGATTCTGGCTTTATCGAGGGTATTGCTGCTTTGGGCATATACCCACGAGCACGAACAGAACAAAATAATTGCTAAGAAGCTTTTTTTCATACGATGATGCTGGTTTGTTGAGTTAATATTAATGTCTAAAATTTCACCGACTGAAGTCGGCGTCTATCTAAACAAAGGTTTGTTTTTATCTTAGGCGTACCGACTGAAGTCGGAGTATGCCCCTGGGTTATTACTTTAATAACAGATTGATTGAATTTTCATGCGACTTCAGTCGCGTATCAAATTAAACAACCTTTGTTTTTTTAGCCGGCGAATTTATTCGCTGTTCAAGAAAGCATGTAGGGTTTAAATAAACCCTGTAAAAATACATGGATTTTATATAGACATAGCAGAATTATGCATTATTTTGTTTTAAAAACCGGACAACACCCTTGATGACTAAAGAACAGGCTCTTAAAAAATATTTTGGCTACGACACTTTCCGTCCGCTTCAATCTGAAATCATAGACACCGTATTGTCCGGGCAAGACTGCCTTGTGCTGATGCCCACCGGTGGGGGCAAATCGGTTTGTTTTCAGGTACCTGCACTGGTATTGGAAGGATTGACACTGGTGATATCGCCCCTGATAGCGCTGATGAAAGACCAGGTGCAGGCACTACTGGCCAATGGTGTGCCGGCCGCTTTTATTAACAGTTCGCTTTCAGCCGGCGAGGTAAGAGATATTGAAAACCAGTGCCGTTCGGGCGCCTTGAAACTGCTGTACGTATCGCCCGAAAAACTGCTGAGCCCCAACTATCTTGATTTTATAAAGACGCTGAAAATATCGCTGATTGCTATTGACGAATCGCACTGCGTGTCGACCTGGGGGCATGATTTCAGACCGGAATATACCCAATTGCATGTGCTAAAAGATATTTTTGCCGACACACCCATGATTGCCCTGACCGCCACTGCCGACCGGGTAACCCGAAAAGATATTCTGAAACAGTTGGGTATTGGTGATGCCAGTGTATTTATTGCTTCTTTTGACCGCCCTAATCTGAGCCTGTCGGTATCGCCGGGACGAAACCGGCTGAAAGTAATACACCAGTTTATAGCCGAACGACCAGGTGACTCGGGGATTATTTATTGCCTGAGCCGTAAGAATACAGAAGAAGTGGCCGAGGGATTGAGAAAGCTGGGTATCAGGGCAATGCATTACCATGCTGGTGTTGAGGCGCAAACCCGTTCTGAAGTGCAGGATTCTTTCATAAAAGACGAGATACAGGTGATAGTGGCCACCATTGCTTTTGGAATGGGGATTGATAAATCGAACGTGCGGTTTGTGGTGCATTATAGTCTGCCGTCGAACGTGGAGAGTTTTTATCAGGAGATTGGTCGCGCGGGTAGAGATGGGGTGCCGTCGGATACACTGCTGTTTTACAGCTTTGGCGATATTATAACCCGCAAGGACATGATTGAGAAGTCGGAGCTGCCACTAGATATGAAAGAGGTGCAAATGGCTAAGCTCGACCGCATGAAACAATATGCTGAGACAGAAATTTGCCGCAGGCGGGTCTTGCTAAGTTATTTCAATGAAGAGGTGCTGCATGATTGTGGCAATTGCGATGTGTGCCGGAACCCTCCGGTAAGATTTGAGGCGACTGTTTTTGCACAAAAGGCGCTGTCGGCCATTGCCCGTGCGCAGGAGAAAGTAGCCATGGGTATGCTGATTGAAATTCTGCGGGGTGCGCAGACCCGACAGATATTTGAGCATAATTACCATACCCTGAAAACCTTTGGGGTTGGTAAGGAACTGAAATATGAAGAATGGGCCGACTACATCACCCAGATGCTCAACTCGGGTATTCTGGATATTGCTTATGATGAGCGACATGCTCTGAAACTGAATGCGTTGTCATGGCAGGTACTGAAAGGTGAACGAAAGGTAGAATTGGTACGGTTTGAGCCTTATGAGGTGAAGAAAGCGCGTTTGGAAGCTGAAGCACCAAAAGAGAAGCCGAAGAAAGAAATTATACGCGATGCACTGTTTAACAAGCTGAAACTATTACGCAAAAAACTGGCTGATGAACAAGGCCTGCCTCCTTTTGTGGTGTTCTCTGACGCTACGTTGTCTGATATGGCACAGAAACGCCCCATCAACAGGATTCAGATGCTGGCGGTGTCTGGTGTGGGCGAACAGAAGTTCAGACAGTATGGCGAGGCATTTATTAACGAGATACTCGATTTTGCCAGAGAAAACACTGAACCGGGCAAAACCAGAATCGTAAAGGGTTTTACTTATGTAGAAACGCTTGATCTTTATCAGAAAGGGCTTTCGGTGGATGACATTGCGCAGGAAAGAAAATTAAGCCCTGTAACGGTTATCAGTCATCTGGTAAAATTACGAGAAGAAGGCAACGATATTAACCTGCGCGATTTGATACCCGGCTACGAATATAATCAGATAATAGCCGCTGCCATACGCCTGAACATGAAAAAAACTGACCCGCTCAAGCCACTGTTTGAAGATTTGGAAGGGGTATATGATTACGGAAAACTGAGGATTGCCATGGCACTGTGGGATGCGGAGTAGGAATCTAAGGAATTCTCACATTTTCGATTTTATCTTCCAGTTGCCGGATTACTTTTTCAATGTTTTTCTGTAAAGTGGCTTCGGTTTTAATAAAACTCAGGTATTTCAGAATTTCTTTTTTGCGATGTGAGGTTAGGCTTTGGAAAGCGGCTGTCAGGTTGTGTTGGTTCAATGCTTCTGACAAGGCTGTGGGTATGGGATAATCTCTTGTTTCTGCTTCTGTATCCTGCTCTATGCTGAAATGGGCTATTTCACCCAAGGCTGTCTTGCCGCCTTTCATCATGATACCATTCACAAATAATCTGTACGGAGCATTTTTAACAGGCACCAGCGTTTGTGTAAATGCAAAGCCGTTTATTTCACCCTTTATTTTTATATACCCTTTTTTCACCTGTAACTGCGCCGTTATTTCCGCAGGCACATCCACACACCAGTTGATGCCGGTTGGGTAGATTTGGGCTTGGAAGGAGTGCTTCATGAGTATTTGATTTTATACTATCGATTATCCAAACACCGAATAAATTCGGTGGCTACTGGAACAAAGGAAAAGTTTCATTTTGTGGTACCGACTTAAAAACACCGAATAAATTCGGCGCCTACTGAAACAAAGGAACGGTTGCATTTTGTGGTACCGACTTAAGTCGGTACTGTATATAAAATTCCTTTGTTTCATTAGCCAGCGACCGATTCGTCGGACCGCTTTATTCGCTGACGCCCGTATTATTGAGAGAAAGTTAATCCCTCCTACCTATACCCCTCCGCCTGTAAATAAAACAACTCGGCATAGCGGCCGTTTTTGGCTAGTAGTTCTTCATGGCTGCCTATTTCGAGCAATTGGCCGTTATCCAGTACCAAAATACGATCGGCCATCCGGACAGTTGAGAAACGATGCGAGATAAGTACGGCCGTTTTACCTTTGGTGAGTTCAGCAAAACGTTTGAACACCTCAAATTCGGAGCGGGCATCTAATGCAGCCGTTGGTTCGTCAAGAATTACCACATTGGCTTCACGCAAATAGGCACGAGCCAGAGCCACTTTCTGCCATTCTCCGCCTGAAAGCTCAATACCTTTAGCAAAACGCCGGCCCAGAGGTTGGTCATACTTCAAAGGTAATTTTTCAATCACCACATCAGCCAGGCTTTGTCCGGCAGCGCGTTTCAATTCCGATTCGTTGTTCAGATAATCAATATCACCCACGGCAATGTTCTCACCGGCAGTAAAATGAAACTTCTGGAAATCCTGAAATATCACGCCTATCTGTTGGCGCAATTCTGTGAGGTCATACTCTCTTAAATCATATCCATCCAGCAAAATACGGCCTTCGTCAGGGTCATACAGGCGGGTCATTAATTTCACCAGCGTGGTTTTCCCTGAACCATTCTCCCCTACCAATGCCAGTTTCTCACCCACTTTCAAAGTAAAGTTCAGGTTACGGTTTGCCCATTTATCAGACCTCGGATATTTGAAACCTACGTTATCGAAAACAAAGCCCTCCCGAATCGGGTTGGGTACAGATCTCGGATTAGTCGGTGACACAATGTCCGGTTGCATCCGGTAAAAATCGAAGAGGTCGTTCAGGTAGAGTGAGCCCTGCGAAATGCTGTTGAAACGGCCAAGGAAGTTTTCAAGGAATGTCTGCAACTGACGGAATGAACCCGTAAGAAAAGTAAGTGTACCAATTGTGATAGCTCCTTTGATTGTATCGAAAACGATGATTCCATAAGCCCCAAAATACCCTATGGTTCCAATAGCCACCAGCACACTACCCCACACCGCCCGTTTGACAGCCAGCTTTTTGGTTTCATGATAATATTGTGTCGATAAACTGCGGAAACGATCGACCAGAAAAGTAGACAGCCCGAAGAGTTTCACTTCTTTGGCGGTGTCGTCGCTGGCACCAATAAACCGGAAGTAATCCAATGTGCGTCGTTGGGGTGTCCAGCCTCTTTGTAAAAAATAGCTTTTGGCATTGAAATACAACTCACCAAGAAATGCCGGAATAACCGCCACAAAAAGCAGGAGTATCAGCCATGGATTGAAGGCCGCCAGCCCCACCAATAAGCTACCCATAGTAATGATATCCTGTGCCTGGGTGAATGTCTGCGTTAGTAATGCGGTGCGTCCGTTTACCTGCACCCGTGCTCTTTCGAGCTTGTCGTAAAAGGTGGCGTCTTCAAACTGGGCGAGGTCGAGCGAGGCTGCATGCTTCATAAGCTTGATTGAGGTCTGGTTGGCAAACATATCGCCCAGCAATCCATCAGTAAGTGTGATACCCCGCGCCAGAAAATCACTAACAATAACGAGACAGAATTCGGACACTATCAATACTATTAAATGTTGAAAATCGGTTGAATGCGCATTTATCAGCACGATTACTTCATCGATAATTAATTTACTCAGGTAAAGAACCAGCAACGGAATAACCGATCGTAAAGCTCTGAGCATGATATTCCCGATGGTAAGACCGGGGGAAGTCCGGTATACTTCTTTAATAAAAACAGGCAGGTTGCTGAGCGCTTTTAGTCTTTGGCGAAAATTTATTCTTTCTTCTTCTTTCCGTACTTTAGGCATTTTTGTCTGAACTATTTAGTGATTGGGCGAATGTTTGTCCTGAACTTTGATTTAACTGATTAACCTGATTTCGCTGAAACAATATTATGTTGATTTTATTAAAATCCAATTATCCATAAGAACAGTCTATAATCAATATGAACCTATCAATCATTTTAATCATTCAATCAGGTGAATCATAGTTCAAGAAAAAACCCTTGCTCTGCTCCGCAAAATGAATTAATTGCTTACATTTGTTTTGAAACCTAATTGCCGTTAAAATTCATGAAAATCCTGTTCGGTTGTATACTGATGTGCTGTTTTTCTTCAGTTATTGCGCAAAACAATGCCATTGAAACCGAAATCAACAGTCAGATCTGGCATCCGTTTATCAGGACATACAATAGCATGGATGCAGCGGGTTTCATGAATCTGCATTCGAAAGACCTGATACGCGTTCCTGTCGATGCACAGAAAATTCTTACCTATCAGGAATACGACCGCGGTAATCAGCAAAGTAACGACTATCATATTCAGCAAAAAAGCAAACGCAATATCGCGTTCAGCTTTGAGAATCGTATTCACAACGAAAATGCAGCCTTTGAAACAGGATATTATCAAATTACTTCTACCGATGCCGGTGGTAAAGTGAGTCGGTTCTACGGCAAATTTACGGTGGTTCTCCGTAAAACGGACGGACAATGGAAAATCGTACTTGACAGCGATACCGGGAAAAATATAACAGAGACGATGTTTCTAAGCGGAAAACAACTATAATGAAAAAACTCCTTACCAACCTTACATTCTGGGTTTTAACAGCCATTATCTGTGGTGTTTTATTAGGTCATTACAATCCGGGATTTGCCCTGAAACCGATTCTTGAAAAAGGCATCAAAATCAACCTGTTTATTTCAGAATTTGAAATAAAAACCACTTTCAGCGAGTTGATGAGCAGTGTTTTCATCAGCACAGTTAAGTTATTTATTAACCCCATCATTTTCCTTACCATTACTTTGGGTATTATTTCGATGGGTGATCTGAAAAAAGTGGGCAAGGTTGGAGCCAAAGCCCTGATCTACTTCGAAATAGTAACCACCATTGCGTTGATAGTCGGTATTTTTGTGGCCAATCTTTTACGCCCCGGCGACGGCGTGGTGACTGAAAACATTAAAGGCGGAGATATAACAAAATATACCGAAAGCGCTGACCATTTCAGCTGGATGAAATTCTTCTGGGACAACGTAACCCTGCAGGTATTGGTAGTGGCTATTGCGCTGGGTGTTTTGCTGAGCAATTACTCGGGTCGACAGGCGGTCGTTAATTTCCTGTCTCCTATTTCCAAAAAAGTTTTCTGGGCTTTGCATAAGGTAATGCTCTTTGCGCCTATCGGGGCATTTGGTGGTATGGCGTTTACCATTGCCAAATACGGCATTAAAACCCTGCTGCCTCTGGCCAAGCTAATGGCTACTGTATATACTACCATGGCTATTTTTGTATTTGTGGTTTTATACTTTATTCTCAATCACTATAAAATCAGTCTGTTAAAATTCCTGAAGTATATCAGAGAAGAGCTATTGATTGTGTTGGGTACTTCATCATCAGAAGCGGCTTTGCCTTCATTGATGGAAAAGCTCGAAAAAATGGGCTGTTCTAAATCTGTAGTGGGGCTGGTGGTGCCTGCCGGGTACTCGTTTAATCTGGATGGTACAACCATTTACCTTTCTATGGCTGTTATTTTTCTGGCGCAGGTATTTAATGTGCATCTCGATATTCAGCAGGTTCTGACTATCATCGGCATCCTGATGGTAACGTCTAAAGGTGCGGCAGGCGTAACAGGCAGTGGTTTTATTGTGCTGGCTTCTACGTTATCAGCCATCAAAGTGATTCCGGTAGAAGGCCTTGCGCTATTGCTGGGGGTAGACCGGTTTATGTCAGAGGCGCGTGCCATAACCAATTTTATAGGCAACGGCGTGGCTACAGTATGGATTTCGAACAACGAAAACGAGTTCGACCGCCACAAAATGAATCAGGCATTTAGCAATGTTGCTCAATTTGAAGACATTGTCACCGACAACATCAAAAACAAATAAGCATAATTACTTACCTATTAATAATTATCATCAACAACCGGCCAATCGGTGAGCTAAAAACCCGATTTTCTGTCCACCAAACAGTTTAGATTGCTTACCTTTGCGGCCAGAATTAAAATTTATTCGAAAAATGAGTACGAAAAAAACACTGAAAGAAGACGCCTTATACTACCATGCCAAAGGACGGCCGGGTAAAATAGAGGTGATTCCGTCGAAAGAAACAGCCACTCAGAGAGACTTAACCCTGGCTTACTCACCGGGTGTAGCCGAACCATGTATGGCTATTTATGAGAATCCGGAAGATGTCTATAAATACACTGCCAAAGGGAATCTGGTAGCGGTGATATCGAACGGAACTGCTGTACTGGGTTTGGGTGACATAGGGCCGGAAGCAGGAAAACCGGTAATGGAAGGCAAGGGGCTTTTGTTTAAAATATATGCCGATATTGACGTATTTGACATTGAACTGAATACGAAAGATGTTGACGAGTTTGTAAGAACCGTAAAAATAATGGAGCCGACATTCGGAGGAGTGAATCTGGAAGATATTTCAGCGCCGGAATGCTTTGAAATAGAGGAACGTCTGAAAGCGGAGCTGAATATTCCGGTGATGCATGACGACCAGCACGGAACAGCCATTATCTCAGCCGCCGCGCTGAAAAATGCGCTTGAGTTAGTAAACAAGAAATTTGAAGATGTTAAAATTGTGATTAACGGTGCCGGCGCTTCGGCTATTTCCTGCACACGTTTATACAATTGCCTGGGTGCACAGAAGAAAAACATTTTTATGTTTGACAGCAAGGGGCTTATTCACCCGAGCCGCACGAATCTTGACGGGAAGAAAATAGAATTTGCCAACGATAACCTGCCTGCCGAGACCACATTGGCAGAGGCCCTTAACGGTGCCGATGTTTTCATTGGTCTGTCGAAAGGTAATACTTTGAAACAGGAAATGGTGAAAGTTATGGCTAAAGATTGTATTGTGTTTGCCATGGCCAACCCGACACCGGAGATTGCTTATGAAGAAGCGATGAGTGCTCGTGAAGATATTATTTTTGCCACCGGCCGCTCAGATTATCCGAATCAGGTGAATAACGTACTGGGCTTCCCTTATATATTCAGAGGGGCGCTGGATGTGCGCTCAAAGGTGATTAACGAAGAAATGAAGCTGGCGGCAGTACACGCCCTGGCCGATCTGGCTAAAAAGCCTGTGCCGGATATTGTAAACCTGGCCTATGGAGAAAACAACCTGATTTTCGGCAAGAAATACATTATTCCGAAACCTGTTGACCCACGCCTGCTTACCACCGTTGCACCGGCAGTAGCCAAAGCCGCTATGGACACCGGGGTAGCGAAGTTCCCGATTATTGACTGGGAGGCATACGATACGCAATTATCGAAACGATTGGGTCAGGATAATACCCTTACCAAGGTAATTATCACCAAAGCGAAGCAAAACTCTAAAAAACGTGTGGTGTTTGCTGATGCCGAGAACCTGACTGTGCTAAAAGCAGCACAACAGGTGATAGACGAAGGCATTGCTATACCGATTCTATTAGGCAACGAAAACCGGATCAATCAGCTGGTTTTAGAAAACCATATCGATATTGCAGGCGTTGAAATCATAGACCCGCGCTCACCGAGACAGGAACCTCATCTGCAGAAATTCGGAGATATTTTCTACGAAAAACGCAAACGCAAAGGTTACAATAAGTTTGAAGCCACGATGTCGATGCTGAATCGCAACTACTACGGCGCCATGATGGTAGAAACCGGCGAAGCCGATGCCATGATTGGCGGTATGACCCGTAACTATCCGGAAACGATTCGTCCGGCACTACAAATTGTGGGGCGTCAGGATGGTGTCAAAAAAGTATCGGGTATGTATATCCTGATGAGCCGTTTCGGTCCGCTGTTTCTGGCAGATACCACTGTAAATTTCAACCCTACCACCGACGAAATTGTTGAGATTACCGAACTGGCAGCCAAAGAAGTAGAGAAATTCAACATTAAGCCACGCATTGCTTTATTGACTTATTCTAACTTTGGCAGTGCTGACGGAGATGATGCCGTGAAAATGCAGAAAGCGGTATCTATACTGAAAGAAAAGCACCCGACCATGATTGTAGACGGTGAAATGCAGGCGCATTTACCTTTCGACCTTGATTTGCTGAGAGAGAATCATCCTTTCTGTGATCTGGTTGATGGTGGAGCCAATACGCTTATATTCCCGAATCTGTCGGCATCTAATATTGCTTATAACCTGGTGAAGGAGATTGCCAACATTGAAAAAATTGGGCCGATTTTGCTAGGTATGAAAAAACCTGTGCACGTATTGCAGTTAGGTAGCTCAGTAAGAGAAATTGTGAATATGGTAGCTATTGCTGTTGTTGATGCGAAATAAATTTATTTAGAGTTTATATTAGAAGTTGTTGACTTGTTTTAGTGGTCAACAACTTTTTCTGTTTTTATTAATTCCTTCACAGATTAAAGTTTATTGATTATAATATTCCTCTGTTGTTACTTTTTGAGCTGCAAAAAGTAACACAAAAAGCAGCCCATCATTCTAACTCACAGACTAGCCGTCCGCCAATTAAAATCTGATAAATTTTCCCATATTTTATAATGATTATCCCCAATTTTTAATTGTGCTCAAACAGGAATGACGTAATAAGGTCTTTCAATTTTTAGTTGTTATATACTCATTGTGAAGCGCTGCGGTAAAAAACTTTTGACGCCAATGCTTACTATTATTTAATAGGCGCCAGGTACTGGAAGGTCGGGATATTCCTTAGCACTACAAAAAGAATAACTACTAATAGCAGAGGTAATAAAAATTTGTGTGAATAAAACACATCAGGAAAGACTTTTTTGCCTGTTAGTTCTTCTACGAGTTTCAGTGCTACAAGGGGTAGTACTATAAAAAGCAGCAGGTTGTTCTGTGCCGCTGTGGTGATATCGCCATGCAGAAGCGCATGAAACGCCCTTTGACCACCACAACCCGGACAATACAGACCTGTTGTGGCATATAAAAGGCAAGACATACCGGGCAAAAAACCTACTGAAGGATAGAAAAAATAATAGGCGGTAATAGCAACTACTATTACCGCCAGTAATATTTTAACAGAAAGTCTGTTTATCATTAACAAAGGAAATTTTAAATTAGTAAGCCAATGGACTCGCTCAGATTTTACAAAATTGTAATCTCCCATTTATTGATTGTTCACTACATCATTCATTCATTATTTAATCCTCTACCACCAGTGTCCGGGCAGCTAAATCGTGTAATCCCTGCTCCTCTTTGTTAAACAGGCATACCAGCAACAACAGGAAGCAGAACTGACCCGTGACATATTTCACTAAAGACCTGATGAACGCATCGCCCAGAGACAAAGGCTCTCCGTTTTCTTTCACTACTTTTATTCTCATAATGCTTTTGCCCAGGGTTGCCTGGCGGGGTGAGGCTGTCATAAGGGCGTCATAAATGATAGGGGCCACAATAGCTAACAGAATAACGCCTACAAAACTAATGCCGGTAAGGGCTAAAGCAGCGGCTTGTTCGTCTGTAAAATCACCTGCATCAAAGCGACCTTCGTTGAATCCTAAAAAGGCGAAGATACCACCGAAAGGGATAAATAATAATAAGAAGACAACACCCAGTATGATTCCGTCAAGAATATAGGCAACAAAGCGTTTGCCAAAACCGGCCAGGATAACATTGTTCATAGTAAAATTTGTTTACGGTTTAGATTGAAGAATTTCAAAACGGTCAGTGATGTGCAGAGTAAACAGTATGAATTTAACTGACTGTTTGTAATTATATCAAATCTAAAAAATATTTCTTTACAAAAACAAATTTTACCAGCAAAATATACTTATAATCAGGGTGTTGTCCGCTTCTATGCTACATCTTTCACCTTTATTTTTTCAAAAACATCAACGTAGCTTCTGGCACTGGCGTTGTAGACTTTTATACCTAGTGCGCGGGCGTATCCGGCTAAAATTTCATACCCGTAAAAGGCTTTGTGAAGAGAAAAAAACTGCTGGCTCATGTAAGATGTCTCACGGAAGGCAATGTTATAATCTTCATTTCCGTAGAAATGAGTATCGCTCACAATCAGGTTATTATTGTCGCCAAGCTTGATTAGTTCATGCCAGGAATGGTCGGCTCCAAAGAGGTAAATTTCTTTAAAGCCCATATTAAGGGCATAGAATAAGGTAGCTACCAGCACATTCTGACATTGAGGCATGCCCAGCCCGCGCTTAAAAAGCCCATGCACCAGCCATTGGTAACCGGTTGCAATGGTATAATTGAACGGAATAGATTTAATGTTGGGGTTCTCTGCCAGTTGGTTTCTGAAATACTCCGATTTCATCATTCGGGTAGGCACATACAGATTCAGTTCCCAGGTGGTGTTTTCTACTATTCCTCGTAGCCCGGTACGGCCATGCCAGTGATCGGGATTCATGAACGACCAGTCGAGCAATAAATAATTCCGGGGTTTTAGTTGTTTATATTCCTCCGTGACCGAAAACAGGTTAACTGCAAAAAGCTCCAGTTCCCGTAAAAACGCGGCGTCCTGCTCCAAAGTAGTTTTAAGAGATGGCCCATTACCTAATATACCACAGCGAAGATTCGTAGTTTTAGCCGTTTTCAACGAAAAGTCAGACATAAAAACAACTTTTATCAACGATACGACACTGTTAATAAAAAGGCTTACTTTTTGCTGAGCCGACAAGAGGAAATTAATCATAGACAGTAATTTGCAACAAAAGTAGCGGTCTTATCAGATTAAATCAAATAAATCCTTTACACCCAGCATTCTGGTTTTAGTGAACCCCTCACCAAATTTAGCTCCTATCGGGTGTCCCATTTCCTGCGAACGCGCCTTTAAGAATTCAAAAAACTCAGGGCTGGTCAGGTATGATTCCGGCTCAGAGCTGTTGGGATCGTAAAACTGGCTTTTGTAGGCACGTATTGAGGCCTCTTTCAGATCCCAGTAGTCAGAAATATTAACTACGAAGTCCGGCTTGATGTGCCGATCCTGAATGTAGTGATACAGATGTCTGGGTCTCCAGGCAGCCTGTGGTGTACCGTCTGTATCAAAAGTCTGTATCATGCGCAGACCCGATAAAAAGCAGGCATCTACTGCCAGTGCAGCACCTTTCCCGTGATCCGGATGTCGGTCTTCAATGGCATTGGCCAGTACGATTTCAGGTTGATAGCGACGAATGGCAGCTATGAGTTTCATCTGATGCTCCTCATCATTTTTAAAGAAGCCATCTCTGAAACCAAGATTTTCGCGCACTGATATATTAAGAATTTGTGAGGCTGCGGCCGCTTCTGATGCACGTATCTCCGGCGTGCCGCGGGTGCCTAATTCACCCCTTGTAAAATCTACAATACCCACTTTTTTGCCTTTGGCTATGGCAGCGGCCATTGTACCCGCGGTTGACATTTCGGCGTCGTCGGGGTGTGCAGCCATTACTAGTATATCTAATTTCATGTAGTTATGATAGTGCTATTTAGAATAATTTAGTGATTGTGTGGATTAGTGATTGAGTGATTAGAATTGTGAATTAGTGAATTGCAAATTGGTGAATGATTTTTTTCGCTTCGTTGGAATGCTCATCATTTGAACTGATCCTTATAATGAATACCTCTTTCCGGTTGTTAATAATTTATTGAAACTAACAATTACTTATTCGCCATTCATAAATTAAGCAAACGTTGCCTGCTAATTTATTCATTCACTAATTCGCTAATTCACTCAATCACCATTATGAGTTCACCTAATTATAAAAAAAAAGCGACGCAAATAGTTTCACGCCGCTTACAAAATATAAATTTTAATGCCTTATTTTATTCTGAGTCTGTATCCCACACGTAGCTTGGTCGAAGTTTTAATGTGGTTCAGTCGGGTCAGATTACTGATAGACGTATGATTACGACCGGCAATCTCAGAAAGCGTATCACCCGGACGAACCCGTACCCATTCTTTACGCGTAATAACCTGTGGTTCATCAAATTCGAAATCTCCTTTGCTGGCACCGCCTCTCAGATAATCGTATACCCGAGAAGTAAGCACAAACTCTGCCGAGTTGATATCAATTTTAGCCGGATTAAAACTAAAGATATTTTTCGGATCGAATGGATTGCCCTCATAGCGTGTTTCAAAATGCAAATGCGGCCCTGAACTTCTTCCGGTACTGCCACCTTTCCCTATTTCGTCACCTGCTTTTACGAGGGTATTGGGTTCAAAATTGATTTTCGACAGGTGCCCGTAAAGCGTTTCAAGGCCATTATAGTGTCTTACAACCACACAACGGCCGTAGCCACCATGTACACCTGCTATGCGCACAATGCCGTCAAAAGCTGCGTAGATGGGTTCACCGGTATCAAGGTCTAAATCAATGCCAGTATGCCAGCGGCGCCATCTCCAGCCAAACTGAGAGTTGGTGATACCCTTGTTCATCGGCCCTGACCAGTATCTGCCTTGCGAAATATCATAAAGCTGAATAGGTATAACCTCTTCATATTCTTTCGCATCGATTCCGTAAGGGTCAATTACGTTGGTGTTCCAGACAGAGAAATAACTGGCTATACTCACCATGTCGTCGCTTCCGGCAAATTTGGCCAACTCTTCTATCTCTACAATCTGCACTTCGCCCTCGTCAATACTTGAGGTATCTTCATGCACGGCTGTATTCAGTTCTTTGATGGGCTCAATTTTCAGATTGCCTGCTTTTTCGCCTTTCGAAGCCTGAAATTCGTTAATAAAGCGTAGCTTGGGTTCTTCTTCAAAGCTAAACTCGTCATCCTGTTTCTGAGGCTTATTCGGGTTTTTGCTCTTGGTATCTTTCTGTGTAGAGGGTATATTGGGCTTGTTCAGTTTAACGCCTCGTTCTCTTGGCGACTGACCATAGCAGACAATACACAATACTAGTAAAGTGGGTAGGGTTAAAAATGCCTTTTTCATCTGGGAGTCTTGTTTTAGGTTGCCCTATCATAAGTGCCGGAGGGTTAGGCCCGGCACTTATTTACAACAATATTAGGCATTTCTAGTTTTTAATGCAAATCTTTCTCTGCCAAATATCGTTCTGCATCTAACGCCGCCATACAGCCCGAACCGGCCGCCGTTACAGCCTGGCGATAGATTTTATCCTGTGCATCACCACAGGCAAAAACACCCTCAATATTGGTTCTTGCACTGCCCTTGATGGTCTCTATGTAACCGGCTTCATCCATATTCAGAAATCCGTCAAAGATTTGTGTATTGGGTTGATGGCCGATAGCTACAAAGAATCCGGTTACATCAAGTACTGATTCTTCCTGAGTGACGTTGTTTCTGATTTTCACTCCGGTTACTCCGTCCTGGCCGAGCACTTCCAGCGTTTCTGTATGATACAGAATCTCAATATTAGGTGTGTTTTCTACACGCTTCTGCATAATCTGAGAAGCTCTGAATTCTCCTTTACGCACCAAAAGGTATACTTTTTTACAGAGCTTCGATAAATAGTGTGCTTCTTCGCAGGCGGTGTCACCACCTCCTACTATTGCTACGTTCTGGCCTCTGAAAAAGAAACCGTCGCACACAGCACAGGCCGAAACCCCGTAGCCGTTCAGGCGTTGTTCAGATTCCAGACCCAGCCATTTGGCTGAAGCACCTGTTGCTATAATAACGGTTTTGGCTATGATTTCGTGTGTCTCGTCAATAATAACTTTATGCCCCAGTGGCGTTGAGAAATCTACTTTAGTGGCCATACCCCAACGGTTGTCGGTTCCGAAGCGTTCGGCCTGTTTTTTGAAATCTTCCATCATTTCAGGCCCCATGATGCCATCAGGATACCCCGGAAAATTCTCAACGTCTGTGGTAATGGTTAGTTGTCCGCCCGGTTGCCCTCCCTGATACATCACCGGTTTTAAACCTGCTCTGGCTGCATAAATGGCAGCCGTATAACCTGCCGGACCTGAACCCAAAATCAACACTTCTATTTGTTCTTGTGCCATTCTATTGATAATCGTGAATTGTATGAGTATGAAACTGATCAGTAAAAGCTATTGCCTGTTACTGATTAATAAACATTGTTTGAAAGGCACAAAGTTCATCAAATTTGACGGGATAGGCAAGTTTAGAGAATTTTCATTTCGATACGCCGGTTAAGCCTGCGGTTTTCTTCCGAATCGTTCGGAAGCAGCGGTCTGGTTTCGCCATAACCTGCTGCTTTTATAAGGCCTGGGTTTATATTGCGGGCGGTAAGATAAGCCACTACAGCAGCAGCCCGTTTCTCTGAAAGCATCAGGTTGTCAGCGTCTTTTCCGACATCGTCAGTATGGCCGGATATCTGAACCTGCAGGGTAGGATTCTGCAGCAGTAACTTATGCAGTTTATCGAGCTCGGCAAACGATTCGGGTTTCAGGTCTGCCTTGCCTGAATCGAAGAATATATTGCTCAGTACAATGCCCACGTCTTTTCTAATGGGCTCCAGCATTATATTTATTACTTTGCCGTCGGCATCTGTTTTGCCGGAGAAATCGAAAGAAAGGCTTTTGCTGAAATAATTCTGTTTATTGATAAACAAACCGAAATGGCTGCCATTGGGTAGCACGGCTGTGTATTCACCGGTCAATTCATCCGATTTCACCCGTTCAAGCAGCCGGTTGGTTTTTAGATCGAACAGCTCGATATCTGCCGAAAGGGTTTTTCCTGCGGCAGCATCCTGCACAATCCCCTTCACATAACTGACCCGGCTGAATTTCCGGCTTAGCTGATCCGGTATCTCAAACTCAATCAGGCGGGTAGACTGCTTTGTATCTGACGACGAATAATAGCCCTTCCGGCCATCGGAGGTTACGAATAGAGCCACCTGGTCTTCATGGGTATTGATAGGATACCCCAGGTTTTCAGGTTTTGCAAAAGTATCGAGTTTTTTCTCGGTGAAATAGAGATCGAAACCACCCATACCCGTATGCCCATCGGAAGCAAAAAAAAGGGTATGCCCATTGGCATGAATAAAGGGTGATACCTCGTCTCTAAATGTATTAACGGTATTACCCAGATTGACCGCGGGTGTCCACTGGTTGTTCCTGAGTTCGCTCATCCATATATCTTTTTCACCGAAACCACCCGGGCGCCGTGACGAGAAAAACAGAATGGTGCCGTCGTTAGACAAGCTGGGTTGTGCTTCCCATTCACGGGTATTGATATTCAGACCCAGGTTTTCGGGGATACTCCAGTCGTTGCCTGTTCTTTTTGATATATACAAATCACAGCTTCCGTAGCTGTCTTTGGCATCGCAGCTTGTAAAAACCAGCGTGCGACCATCAGCCGAAATGCTACAGGTACCCTCGTTGGCGGAGGTATTGATGTTGGCTGATATGCTTTCAGGGCTGGTCCACTTCCCGTCTGCCAGCCGCGAATAAAACAGGTTTTCATCGCCGTTTTCTGAACGCGCCGTAAAAATAATTGTTTCGTTATCGGCCGTCAGTACCGGAAAATACTGATAACTTCTGGCATTGATTACACTACCCATATCGGCACTTTTATAGCTTAGTTGTTTTGCTTTTGCGTCAATGGCAAAGTTGCAATTTTCCAGTTGCCGGGTCAGCTGCTTTACAATAAGGCTACCGGGTGTGGCACTTTTAAGGGCAAATTCTAGCAGAGGGCGGGCTTTTTCGTATTCTCCGGCACGCAGTGCACGTGTACCTATATAGGAGTAAGCCTGCCGGTAGGCTGGGTCATTCGGTTTAAACTGAATCACTTTGCTGTAATATTTCAACGCATTGGCTTCCTGACGGGCGCCTTCGCTCATTTGCCCCAGTTTAAACCAGGCATCGGCATAGGTAGAGTCTTTTTCAATGGCTTTTAAAAGGCTGGCTGTGGCTTCGTCAGGTTTTCGGGCAGTAAAGCTTTTAATGCCTTTATTATAAAAATCTTTTGCATCGGGGCTTTGTGCCCAAATGGTTTCAGACAGACATAAAAAGAGCAATAACAAAAGCGGCCGGTTCATTTTAAAACAATTTAATAGTTAAACGTATGGTTTTGTTGCTTATTTTTGAGGGATCAAAATTACCTGAGCATTTACGGCTAAATTAAAAAAAATGCTTCATCTTTATCTCAAATCTATACATATTATAGGTTTTGTTTCATGGTTTGCCGGATTATTCTATCTGGTACGTATGTTTGTATACTATGCCGAGGCCGAGCAAAAGCCCGAACATTTGCGTGAGGCTTTTAAGCAGGAATACATCCAATTGCAGAAAAGAGCTTATAAGATTATCTGCAACCCGGCTATGATGCTCACCTGGACATTTGGTATCCTGATGCTCATTAATTCGCCTCATTTTCTGCAACAGGGTTGGCTGCATGTAAAACTGGTGCTATTGGTGCTGCTGACGGGATATCACATTTTCTGCAAAAAGACGATAGAACGCCTTGAAAGAGGTGAGAAATATATGGTTTTCAATTCATTTCAGTATCGCCTGCTGAACGAACTACCCACTTTGTTTCTGGTTGCTATTGTGCTGCTGGCGGTAGTAAAGAACCTGCTCAATTTTGTATACCTGTTTCTGGGCGTTATTGCGTTCGGTTTCCTTTTGTTTCTGGCAGCACGGGCTTATAAAAAATTCAGAGAAGGAAAGTAGAGCCGCATTGCAATGCGGCTCTAGAGGCCAGTCTATACGATAAATGATTTTGTAAAGGAATTACACAATGAAGAATTATTATTTGTTGGTAATCTGATTCGACGATAAGCCGCATTGCAATGCGGCTCTACAAGAGGCAAATACTATAAAAAATGCAAAAGGTCTCTCCTTTCAAAATCGAAAGGAGAGACCTTTTTTAATAATCTGATTCTCTTTATTTAATCGGGAAACTAACCCCAACATTGATACTTACGCCTGCATTCCGGAAAGTAGTAGATGGTTCTTTGGTTATATCTGTAAAGCCACGTGTGTAACGCACGTCAGTATTTAACCAGGTCTCGTTTTTGATGCGGAAATTGAAACCCGCACCTACCTGACCGCCCACATCTGTACTATTGTGTACATCTTGTCCGTTGGCTAACTCTTTACCTGTAACGTCAGTCGATGAAAGCAAAAATCCGAGATATGGCCCAAGAAACAACTTAGGACGTATGGCATCGCCGTATTCACCGAAATAGTAAACGCCCGTAACAGGCACCTGAATATAATGAAGACGCTCACGGTTGGTGCCGTCATTCACCTGAGTACCCATCTGAGAGTAAGTTGCCTCTACCATCAGCCCCCAATTGTTCACTGCATAGTTAAAAAACAAGCCACCGTTAAACCCTGTATGCATGTCAAACGACTCTACTTTTGGTCTGTAAGAGGTAAAATTTATACCCACTTTTGGCCCCCAGGAATAGCTCGACTGAGCAAAACCTGCTAATGACATTGAAAGCAACGCACCTAATAAAAACAGTTTGGTTTTCATGACAAATAAAATTTAGTAGTACAAATAATTCACATGTACTACTAAAAAGGGCATTCCAGCAAGGCATGTACTTCATTATCAGGATAATGGGCGTTTATCCCAATTGTATGTTTGTAGAAAATCTTCCTCAATTTTAAGGTTTTCCCAGGCTCACCCAGTCGTTTTCAATAAGGCCGTTTCTATAAAACTGAACAAACGCTTTCAGTTTGTCGGCATATACCTGCTGTTCTTTAATAGTCAACTGCTGGTGTGTAGCTGCATCAAACGCCTGAACATTGTCTGCGGTGGTCATTTCAAAGTACACCAGTTTTTTATTACCAAACCGGGTTATCATTCTGGCCACCTCCGAGTTGTATTGTAAGGCAAGGCCTTCGGTATGTGCAAAAACCGACTCGCCAAATGGCAGCACCGCTTTCTGGTCTATCTGCAGGTAGTCGAGTACTGTGGGCAGTATATCTGCATGCTGGCAGACTTTCTCTGTATTTGCCGCTTTTCTGAGCTTCATCACCAGCCCGTGATTGCTATGATACAATACCAGTGGTACCCGGTATACCCCTATCGGATTGGCATAGGCCGCCTCGGTGTTTATCTGGGTGTGGTCGGCAGTAATAACGAACAAGGTATTTTTAAACCAGGGCTGCTGCGAAGCCGTCTCAAAAAATTTACGGAGGGCAAAATCGGTATACCCCACGCTTTCGTGTACATCGGCATTACCCTTCGGGAATTTACCCTTGTGCTGGGAGGGTATAGTATATGGATGATGAGAGCTCAGAGTAAACACACAACTCACAAAAGGCTTTTTTTCTTTCGACAACTCCTGCGCAAAAAATTGCAGGTAGGGTTCATCATAAATGCCCCAGTTTTTATCAAAATCTCTTTCTATTAATTGTGCCGGATATTGGTCAAGGCCGTAATATCTGTTAAACCCGGCCTGTTGAGAAAAACCCTCGAAACCCATAGAGCCGTTGCGGGCTGCATGGAAAAATGACGAAGTGTATCCGGATTTTGCAAGAATATTACCAAGCCCGTAGAAATTGTTGGACTGATAGGAAGTAGTAATAAAAGGTTCATCGATTAGCTGCGGGATAGCCGATGTAATGGCCGGCATGGCTATGATTGACTCCCGGCCGTCGGCAAAACAGTTTTCGTAGAAAATACCTGCATCTGCAAGCGAATCCAGAAAAGGCGTGTAGCCCTTGTAATTGTTTTTGTAGCCCATGTATTCACGGGCAAAACTCTCAAGTATAATAATCACAACATTTTGTGGCGGCTGATTACCCAGTATCACCGAATCAATATTGCTTTTACGTAATCTTTCTATCCTGCCTGCCAGTTGCCGATCTGTTTCCGGAAAAAAGCTCACCTTCTCAGTGCCTTTGGCATCAATGGTGGTCAGAAAGGTAAAGGTGGTGTTCAAGGCCAGATTGCCCAGGTGGTTGTCGTGCTGACTGAAAGCCTGATTGATACGCAGGGGTTTTTCCTGAAATCCGCCACGGAAAATGATAATGCTCAGGCCGAGTGTCAGAATCCAGACCGCTACTTTCACATATCTGTTTCTGAAAATGATATCGTTTTCGGCATATACCCTTACCATATTGATACGTGCCGTGACCGGCGTGCCTTTCACGAACACATAACTGATAACCGCCCAGATAAGAAACAGATACCAGTAAGCGCCCATCAGGTTAAAGGCCTGCTGGCCGATATCGCGGATGATGCCGAAAATATCGAAAATAGTACGGCGGCCTATAAACTTGTAATACTCAAGGTCGGCAATATTGAGCCAGAAGAAAATAATGTTGGGTATCCAATAAAGGTATTTCAGAAATGACTGGTACTTTGGCGTATCAACAAATCTGAACGGCAGCAAAGAGCAAACCGTAAACAGACTGTTACTGATAAAAATGGCAGAGAGATCGAACGGCAAGCCCACCAGAAATGACTCTGCAATGGACTCAAAGTTATGACTTTGAAAAGCCTGGAGATTAAAAAATACAAATAGTGTTCTTAAAACAGTATAAATAACCAGCAGCCAGACTAATCTTTTGAACCAGACAATTAAATGTAAAAAATTCATAGTGGTTTTGTAAATTTGAACAAAATTATCGGTTTTTATTTTCTAAAGTACCGATTAAACAAAAAACCGTGTAAAGAAACTTATATGGATCTTCAGACATTTAAAAGCACGCTTTCGGCAACAAAAGTTCCAAACGATATATCTCCTTTGTTACAAGCCCTTTGGCACGACTATAAAGGCAACTGGGAAGCCGCCCACAATGTAGCCCAAAGCAAAGAAGGCACCCGTGAGTACGACCGCCTGCATGCCTACCTGCACCGCAAAGAGGGCGACCAGTGGAATGCCAATTACTGGTACCGGAGAGCCGGAGTAAGCATGCCGTCGGTATCGCTCGATGAAGAATGGGAACAACTGGCCGAACGATTAACCGGAAATTAAGTGTATTTTTGCCACAACCGACAACGAAGGGGTTTATTTAAAAGATTATGAATTATTTATCGGCTGAAAATATCGGCAGAAATTTAGGAGAGCGCTGGCTGTTTAAGAATCTTACTTTTGGTATTCTGCAAGGCGAAAGAGTAGCGTTGATAGGTGCAAACGGTTCGGGGAAATCGTCATTGCTGGATATGATCATCGGGAAGACCGATATTGACGCGGGTGAAATCAGCATCAGAAAGGACATCAGAACCGGATACCTCGACCAAAGCCCTGATCTGCCCGCCGGTAAAACGGTGCTGGAAACCATTTTTGCATCTGAAAACTCGCTGACAGCCGCCATTAAAGAATATGAACTGGCGCTGAACCTGCATGATGATAAAAGACTGGCCGATGCCATAGAAAAAGTAGATACACTGAAAGCCTGGGACTACGAGGTAAAAGTGAAGCAGATTCTGGCCAAGCTCGGTATTACTGATTTCGACAAGCTGATAGGTCATCTTTCAGGCGGGCAACAGAAACGCGTGGCACTGGCGCGTGTGCTGATTGAAGAACCTGACTTTCTGATTCTGGATGAACCTACCAACCACCTCGACCTGGACACCATCGAATGGCTGGAGGGGTATCTGTCGTCCTCAAACATTACTTTGCTGCTCGTAACTCACGACCGCTATTTTCTTGACAAGGTATGTAACCGGATTTTAGAGCTGGCTGATAACCAGATATATAAATACACCGGCAACTACAATTATTATCTGGAGAAAAAAGAGGCGCAGGAAGCCGTGAACGCCGCTACCCAGAAGAACTACAGGAACCTGCTGCGCAAAGAACTGGAATGGATGCGCCGACAACCCAAGGCCCGGGGCACCAAATCGCAGAGCCGTGTTGATGCCTTTTATGACCTGAAAGACAAGACCGTTAAGAAACGCCCCGACGAAAAACTGGAGCTGAGCATGAAGATGGAGCGCATGGGCAGCAAGATTATAGAGATTAATCATGTCAGCAAGGCTTTTGGCACCCAGAAGATAATTTCTGAGTTTTCTTATACTTTCAAAAGAGGTGACAGCATAGGTATTGTAGGCAAAAATGGTATGGGTAAGACCACTTTGCTCGAACTCATTACCGAAAAAATAAAGCCCGATATGGGGCGTGTGGTGAAAGGTGAAACCATTAAAATAGGATATTACTCGCAGGACGGACTTGATTTTAAAGACGACCAACGAGTGATTGACGTAGTGCGTGAAATTGCAGAATATGTAAAAATGGCTGATGGCACTGAACTTTCCATCTCCAATTTTCTGACTTTATTCCTGTTTCCGCCTGCCATGCAATACAGCTTTGTGTATAAACTGAGCGGTGGAGAAAAACGTCGTCTGCAATTACTGAAAATTCTGGTTCAGAACCCGAACTTTCTGATTCTGGATGAGCCGACCAACGACCTCGACATTTCTACGCTTAATGTACTGGAAGACTTCCTGATGAATTTCGGGGGCTGTCTGCTCGTTGTATCGCACGACCGCTATTTTATGGATAAAATAGTGGAACACCTGTTTGTATTTGAAGGCGAAGGGTACATCAGAGATTACCCGGGCAATTATACCGACTACCGCAACTGGAAAGACGAAAAGCCGGAATTAACCACAGAAAACGCGCAGGCACCAAAACCATTAGCTGACACCCCAACGGCGCCTAAAGTTGAAGCCAGACGAAAACTCAGTTACAAAGAGCAAAAAGAGTACGAAGGTCTGGAAAAAGACCTCGGAAAACTGGAGCAGACCAAAGCATTGCTGCTTGAAAACATGAACTCGGGCAATAGCTCACATGAACAACTGGCACAATGGGCCAAAGAATTTGAGCAGACAAACGAAGCCATTGCAGAAAAAGAAATGCGTTGGCTGGAGTTGTCTGAACTGGTCTGATGACAAAAGATTTAAAACATTTTTCAACCTTTATATACAACCTTCCTATGAATTTTTCTAAATGTATTCTTGTTCTTCTGTTGGGTATTTCGGCCGGTAGCTTTGCTCAGTCGAATGGCATTCCGATCCAGTCATATAATCATGTGGGTTTATTTGTAAAAGACCTGCAGGTAAGTGCGAAGTTCTACCGTGAAATTGTGGGCTTAAAACCTCTGGGTGTACCTGATAATCTGGTAGCTATCAGACGTTGGTTTCAGATTGCACCGGGTCAGGAACTACACCTTTTGCTGGGTAGAAATGAACCTGTAACCAATAATGATAAAAACGGAGGGCATTTTTCGTGGACTATCCCGGCCAAATCAGCCGATAGCATTGAAGCCTATCTGAAAGAAAAAGGAGTAGCTTATCATCGCCAGCAAAGATTCGACGGTGCCTATCAGATTTATATTACTGACCCTGACGGATACGTAATCGAACTGAATGAGCCGAAAGTACTATAGACCAAACTCAGCAAAACCTAAAACACACTCTGATGGAACAGATAAATGAATGGTTTAAATATTTGATGGATTCGGAAGAGTTAATCCGAACGGGAGGCCTGATAGCTATTACCATGATTATTTTCATTGAAAACGGCTTCTTCTTTGGTTTCTTTCTTCCCGGCGACTATCTCTTATTCCTGTCAGGCGTTTTTTGTGGTACCAAAATTCTGGATGTTCCTCTTCCTTTATTGCTCACTTGTATTTTTCTGGCGGCGGTGTTTGGTTCGCTGGTGGGCTACTTTTCCGGCTGGTATTTTGGCGACAGAATACAGGCAAGGCCCGACTCCCTGTTTTTTAAGAAAAAACACATAGACAGCACCCGGAAATATTTTGCCAAATATGGCAGCCAGACATTAATCATTGCCCGTTTTCTACCGGTGGTGCGCACTTTCTCCCCTATTCTGGCGGGAATCGTAAAAATGCCTTTCCACAAGTTTATAATTTTCAATATACTGGGCGGGGCTATCTGGACAATCACACTGGTAGGCGGAGGATTCTATTTTGGTGAGAGATTCCCCGGTATTCTTAATTATGTAGAGTATATTATTATCTTCTTTCTGGCGGTAACTACCTTCACCGTTGTGCGCGGTTACCTGAATGCCCGAAAAGAAATGAAAGATACGAAATAGTGCTATAAAAAACTGATGCCTCTATTCATAAACAGAATAGAGGCAAGCAGTAATTCAGTAGTTAGGCGATATAATTCAGCCCGTTTTATTCACAGCAAATTTACTATTGGAACAGCGTGTTGTTTTAATACCTCAACAGGTTTTGACTTTATATCTTTGATACCCGCACATACTTTCAATATCTCTTTATTGCTACTTATCAGTTCTTTTTTCTATTCATCAAAATTTACCCGGGGTATATCCTGAAGGCTTTTCTTGATTGCTACACATCGGCGACGAGCCACTTTTATTTCATACCCGTTGGTTAAGTAAATTCTTACATCTTTGTGGTGCGCCCTGTACTGACCAATATACAGCCGGTTTACCAGATACGACTTACTCACTCTCAGGAAATCTTTCAGTCGTACATCTGCCTCGTGGTATTTTAAGGTAGATGTAGAAATGATTTTTTTTCCATCTTTCATGTAAAACTCAGTATAATTTATATCCGCTTTCAGAAAGATAATATCCTGCGAATAAAGTTTATAATCTTTTAGCATGACTTTTATCCTGGCAGTTATAGGGTTTAATCTTCAACAAAATGAAGATTTTCAGCAAAATCTGAATATGAAATATCCGGCTTTTGGCCAGCTATTACTCCTTATTCTTTATCAAATTTCAACAAGTTATTTTTGATTAAAAATACTGTCAGAACAGTATTTTTAATACATTTATCTACTGTCTGGACAGTAGATACAGTCATTGCGGCTTGAGAACAGAAGAAATTGGTAGCAGATTATTAATGGGCTATACCTAATCATGAAACGCAGCCCGTGGTATTTGTCGAGGAAAATAGTAATCTCAGAACTTCGGGTCTATGAATTCCCACTCTCTGATATGCGAAGGCTGATGTTCTTTTTTAACAATTGCATCAAATTGCTTGACCAGTTCAGGGTGCAGATGGCTCAGGTCGGTGGTTTCATTCCTATCGTTTTTCAGATCGTAAATTTCCCACGCGGCCTCTTTACTCTTTTTCATATTGCTTTTTACACCTTTCCATTGGCCCATCCGTATGGCTACTTGTCCGCCCTTTTCAGGAAACTCAAAATACAGATACGGATGTTGCTGTTGCTGACCCTTACCCA
This sequence comes from Emticicia sp. GW821-FHT11C11, assembly GCF_058808615.1. Taxonomy (NCBI): domain Bacteria; kingdom Pseudomonadati; phylum Bacteroidota; class Cytophagia; order Cytophagales; family Leadbetterellaceae; genus Emticicia; species Emticicia sp. GW821-FHT11C11. Next base: position 51,798 of record NZ_JBXARV010000004.1, on the reverse strand, counting down.
AAAGTGTGGGCAGGAAAGAAACGCCATCGTTTGGAGGAGGTTTTGTACCAGTGAGCCCGGCAAGGGTTGCCATTAAATCATACTGTGTGCTGATATGCTCAGTAACCTGCCCTGCCTTAATTTGTGTCGGCCAGCGGGCTATGAAAGGCTCGCGGATGCCCCCTTCATACAAATCCTGCTTGCGGCCGCGCAACCCGGCCACACTATCGAAAAAGCGGATGTCGGCACCACCGGCATCAAAAGTAGCTCCGTTGTCGCTGCTGAACATTACCAGTGTGTTTTCATCAAGGTTCAGTTCTTTCAGTAAAGCCATAATCCGCCCCACCTGTTTATCCATATAAGTAATCATGGCGGCGTAGGTAGACCTGGGGTAGAATGCCGATGCATAGCCATGCCCACCCCGGTAAGGTTGTTCTTCAAACCGGCCGATGTATTCCTGCACGGCTTCGTCGGGTGCCTGTAGCGACAGGTGCGGCCCGGTATAGGGCAGATAAAGAAAAAATGGTTCGTCTTTATGCTGACGGATATAGGCCAGCGTTTTCTCGGCCATTTTGGTCAATGAGTAGTCTTTGCCTTTAAATTTCTCAAAGGCGACAGGGCTGCTCTCATCTTTCGGCAATGGCTCATGCACCTTGATGTAGGCATTACGCAGGGTATCCCATCTACCATTTTCCCACAGGTGAGTAGGGTAAAAATTATGCGCCTGTTTTTGGTCGAGGTAGCCATAAAAATAATCGAAACCATGCTTGTTGGGGTCGCCGGTGGTATTGCTCATACCCAAACCCCATTTGCCGATGGCCGCTGTGGCATAGCCAGCCTTTTTCATTAAGTCGGCGATGGTGAAGGCACCTTCAGGCAGCGGCATTTGTCCTCCTTCTTTTTGGTCTTCAAAGCCACCCAGTTCGTAGTTACCTCTGATGTACGAATGCCCGCTATGTTTGCCCGTCATGAGCATGGCTCGCGCCGGTGCACAAACAGGCGCTCCTGTATAATGCTGTGTAAAGCGGATTCCCTCACCGGCCAATTTATCAAGGTTAGGTGTTCTGATTTTCTTTTGGCCATAACAGCCCAACTCACCATAACCCAGGTCGTCGGCATAGATATATATCACGTTGGGCTTTTTTGGCTTCTGTGCATACAAGCCGGAAGAAAGAATAAACAGGAGCACAAACTGGCTGATTCTCATAAAAGAAAAATGAACTGACAAGGTTGTATGTTAATTTTCAGGCTTGTAAGGTACAAAATAATTCACCGAATAAAACGGTCCGCCGTCGCGGTCGGTGCCTATTCAAACAACGGTGTGTTATTTATTCATACAGCCGACTTAAGTCGGCTTATACTAATAAAATGTTTCCTTTGTTTCTTTAGACGCCGAATTTATTCGGTGAAAATAATAATACAAGGAATAATTAGGCGTGGCAAATGCACTAAAGGTTAATAATGTACCATACATAGCTGTATTATCATTCAATTAAAGAGCGTAACGGTTAAAATACAAAGAAAAAGTCTCGGAGAGACGATACATCCGTAGAAATGAAACGTATTCCAAAACAATGAGTCCCGTCAGGGACGATATATTATATACCGTCCCTAACGGGACTTATACAAGAACAAAACATTCTTTTACTACAGATATATCATCCCTACGGGATTTCCATCTCAATCTTTTTATCATCCATCCGAATTTTCTATTCTCCTGTTACGATGATAATGGCGGTTTTTTCTTGCTCTTTAATTATTTCTTCGTAGTTGCTTTAATGGCATCTACTTCGCTTTGTTTATAAATGGAGCCATCCGGGCGGAAGATATCATGAAACCACAATGCAGGCTCACCGCCTTGAGGCATTGGCTCGTCCCAGGCATAAATGGTATTGGTTTTACCTTTAACCAGCCCCCAGTTAATAGCACCGACTTTGTATTTCTTAAATACAGGCAGACAGGTCTCAAAAGTGCTTTTGTGTTTGCGGGCCATGTATTCAGTACATATCAATGGTCTTTTGAATTTGCCTTGCAGTTCTTTTATCTGTGCTTCCAGGTTCTCTGCATCTTTATAATTATGGAAAGTGATAATATCAGAATTGGCAAACATAAACTCGTTGCTCATCGGGTGGTCAGTCCACCAGCCTGCGGTTATCGGCTGAGAAGGTTTTGCGGCTCTTGCCCATTCAAAAGATTTTCTCAGCAATGGCATTACGGCATCATTGTAACCTGAGTTGCTTGGCTCGTTGAACATGTCCCATACGATCACTCTTTTATCATTGGCAAAGGTGCTGATTATACCTTTGGTATAGGCTTCAAGGCTTCCCCAAGTTCTTGAGTCAAACAACATTTTAGTGCCGGGTATTCTCGCCCAGCCCGAATTATGCTTACCTACAACCGGCTCCATTTGCTTGCCTGCTTTCGGATTATCGTTCCAGCAGGAATCAAATAACACAAACATTATTTTGATATGGTGCTTATCAGCAATGGCCAGAAACTGATTGATACGGCTGATAAAGCCCTCCTTATCGGTATCATAAGGAATATTGTGCAAAAACACACGCATGATGTTCATGCCCAGGCCTTCTGCCCAACCTAATTCTTTATCGATAGTGGCCGGGTCAAAGGTATCGGCCTGCCACATTTCCAGTTCATTGATGGCCGTGGCCGGAATATAATTGGCTCCGACAAATAGTGGTTGTTTAGCATACCATGCATTGGCTTTCTCTGCTGTCCAGCGCTGTGCCTGTGCAAAAAACGAAACAAATAAGAGTAACGATAAAAGGCTTTTTTTCATAAGTGCGATAACAGGTGTCAGTTTATATAATACAATTTATAATCTTAAAGCTTTCATTTCTTTCAGGGCGTGGTCAATGGCACGACCCGTGAGCGCCATATAGGTTAAAGACGGGTTCTGGGTTGATGTGCTAGTCATACATGCGCCATCGGTTACAAACACGTTTTTGCAATGATGCAACTGATTCCATTTATTGAGCATAGACGTTTTGGGGTCTTTGCCCATGCGTACTCCGCCCATTTCGTGGTTTTCGCTACCCGGATTACGCTTGGTGTCGTGTACCTGTATGTTGCTAAACCCGGCTTTGGTATACATTTCAGTATATTGTTCCCAGAAATCTTTCAGCATCTTATCGTCGTTATCGTCATATTCGACCGACACGTGCAATTGCGGAATTCCGTATTTGTCTTTCAAATCTTTATCCAGCCACACACGGCTCTGCTCTTTTGGTAAGGTCTCCCCCATCATGTGCGAATTCATCTGCCATAGCCCCAGCTCAGGTTTCATCAGGTTGTTTTTCAAGTCTTCACCCACGCCGCTTGTGTCAGGCGCATATCCTCTTGAAGTGCTGAAGCCCGCCGAATATCCGCGGAGAAAATCGGTCTCCTGTTTATATACATTTCTGAAACGCGGCACATAACTGCTGTTGGGGCGTTTACCTTCAGTAGTAGAATCGAGCAAGCCGTCATACTCACCCGTTATGCGACCTCTGAATGTATGAAACGCCATATATTTACCCAGCAGGCCGTTATCATTACCGAGGCCGTTAGGGAAACGATTCGAAATAGAGTTAAGCAATATCAGGTTTGAATTAACAGTAGAAGCATTTACAAAAATGATTTTTGCGTAATACTCTATCATTTCGCGGGTGTTGGCGTCTACTATTCTTACCCCTGTGGCTTTTTGTTTTTTCTCGTCATAGATGATCGAATGCACTACCGAATGCGGACGTAGCGTCAGTTTACCCGTACGCATCGCCCACGGAATGGTAGACGATACGCTACTGAAATAACCGCCATAAGGGCAGCCGCGCTCGCAGATAACACGATTCTGGCATTGGGCACGCCCCTGCTGATAATGAATAGCTTTAGGTTCTGTCAGATGCGCTGCACGACCGATGATTACATGGCGGTCTTTATAATGCGTTGCCATCTGCTGCTTGAAGTGCTTTTCCAGACAACTCATTTCATGTGGTTTCAAAAACTCACCATCAGGTAGTGTGTCTACGCCGTCACGGTTTCCCGTAACCCCTGCAAATTTCTCTACACGGCTGTACCACGGAGCAATGTCGGCGTATCTGATCGGCCAGTCAACAGCGTAGCCGTCACGAGCCGGGCCTTCAAAATCAAAATCGCTCCAGCGTTGGGTTTGTCTGGCCCAGAGTAAGGACCGCCCTCCTACCTGATAAGCACGCATCCAGTCGAACGGATGTTCCTGTATATATTCCTGTTCTGAATCTTTTACCAGAAAGTGAAGTGTACTTTCACCAAAAATGTAGTGTCTGCTCGGAATTTTGTATTCCTGCTTGATGATATCCGGCACCTGTCCAAGATGCTCAAATTCCCATGGGTTCTTAAGTGTGGTAGGATAATCTTTTACGTGTTCAATGTTACGTCCGCGTTCCAATACCAGTGTCCTGAGCCCCTTTTCGGTCAGATCCTTGGCAGCCCATCCACCACTCATACCCGAACCTATCACAATGGCATCGAACGTCCTTTCTTTTATACTGTCTATAATCAGATTTGACATCAGGAATTTTTAATTAGGGTTATATCTAAGTCCAAGCGTAGGTTAAACGCTATTTATCTGTAAATATTCTAAAATTCCGACAAAAGTTCAATATTTTTTCTTGAAAATATTCAATTTTTAGTCAAACGTGCCAAAACCTGCTGCCCAATGGCTGTGCCCTGCTGCTGCCCGCGCTCAATGGCATCCATGAAATGAATACCACCGTAGAATCGTGAAATGGCCGCTTCGCTGGAAGCCGCATGGAAAGAGGTAAACGAACGCGGCGGAAGACCGAAACGTACCTCTACGGTATCGGTATAGGCAACGTTATCTCCAATGAAATGACTCAGTATAACTGCTGAAGTAGAAGAAATAGTAGAATGCCCGCTGAGATACTCAGGAAATGGAGGTGTTTGTAACATCGGTCGCCAGTTAGGGTCTATATATCTGCGAATGGCGGTTTCAGGCCTTACACGGTTGCTCCGGTATTTTTCTCCCCAGCAACCAATGAAACCGTCCATCAGACCAATGGCAACAGCCGTATGCACCTGTATGGTTTTAGCCAGACTCAGTTTTTTCTGCTGACATACGATACCGGTGACACCCATCCAGTGGGCACCCGGCGAAATCTTCTTCATTCCTACCATCAGGTGGCCGTTATCCTGTAAAGCAAAGGGGTTGCAATCCCAGAAAGCGGCAATTTCCCGGTGTTCCTTTGTCAGTTTCTCGTCATATAAATGGCGCATCAGCCCGTAAAACTCAGATTTTTTATCTGTGGCAAAAGCAACGGGTGGTGCCGGATTGAACTGATTGGCGGAATCAAGCGTAAAAGAACGAACCGTATGAAAATAAGGCTCAACCGGAGGGAAATAGGCCGGAGGTGTAGGTATCCATGTGCTGTCCTTTCCACCCGGGGTATAGCGCTGATAATTACTGATTTTATTGTATTGGTCGCCCTTGGCATAAGCCAGCATCTGTTTGCTGATGCCTTGTGCATAGGCCAGAGAGTTTTCAAGTACTTCAGACGAGAAACCGAGTGTGCGGCAAGAGTCAATCCATTTTTCTTTATACGCACCCAGTAGTTTACCTGACGGTTGCATTTTTGCCGACATCTCCATCATTGCCAGAATGGCTGCCACTTCGGGCGAGAAAGGACCGTCAACTTTGGGTTTGCTGAAATCGGGATAGTTGTTCAGCCTGCCCTTCATGGAAGGAATAGAATCATTGTTCTGCGCCATCACCTCATATCCTGCCAGACAGGCGTAGGAAAAAAAGCGGCTGGCCAGTGGCGGATTCGATACATCATGAATCATGATGTCGGTCATCCGGCTGATCACGTTACTTACTTCTTTTGAACCTAATGCAGGCATTTGTTCGGTTTTGCTTTTGCAGCCAAAAGTGATACAGGCACAGGTAAGTAATACTAATATGACTCTCATCGGGTTGAATTCAATTAAAAATTTAGTGAATGGTTGAATTAGTGATTGAGTGAATTAGCGAATTAGTGAATAAAGGCCTTATCACCCTTACAAACTATCTCTGATTTCGCTTCTACCCGCTCACTACTTTTTAAAACTATAGGTTTTGATACCCTTCTGATTGATGCCAAACAACAACAGATTATTGACCACCGTTATGCTTCTCACATCTCCTTTCAGGTTCAAGCCCGATGCCGTTTGAGGCAAAGCCTCAAATTGCCCGTTGCCATTGCCTTTTAATACCAGACCCAAATTTGCATCATATTTACCAAATCTCAAACGCCCCCTGTTAATGTTACCTGCCAGAATCAAATCTTTCTTGCCATCTGCGTCTACATCAACAGCCGAAAGCGCATAAACAGGTGCAAACTGTACTTCAACAGGCAACGCCTTTTCAGTAAATTTGCCCTGTTTACTACCTAACAGCAAAGTTGTTTTAAGGGTGTTGGCTTCCAGTTTTTTGGCATTGGCCAGCTCTTCTTTTGTAAAAATGTCGGTCATGGTAGCATCGGCATAGCTACTGTAATCCGGGAAACGCGTACGCATAATGCTCAGCTGATCGAGCAGTTCGTCACGGGTTACATAAGGATAACTTTTCCCTTGTATATAAAAACAAAGGATCGGGTCAAGCGAGCCGTTATCGTCAAAGTCTTTGTAAAACAACTCGGCAGGTTCTTTTTCTGTGGCACGCATTTGCGAATTTATACCCATATTACCTATGAGCAAATCGATGCTGCCATCGTTATTGAAATCATCAAGCAATAATTTATTCCACAAGCCGGTATATGTTTTATCGAAATACTTTGTGCTCACATTGGCTAAACTACCGCTTTCCATAGCAAATACCTGAACAGGCATCCAGTCACCTACTATAATCAGTTCGGGCTTTTTGTCGTTGTTCAAATCATGCCAGGCGGCATCTGTTACCATACCAATGTTTTTAAGGCCGGGTGCAATTTTGTCAGTCTGGTCAACAAAACGCGCACCTGCCGTGCTGCTCTGATTGATGAGCACATAGCTCTGCGGCGTTTCAGGATATCGCCCCGGAATTACGCGTCCACCTACAAATAAATCGGGTTTCCCATCCTGGTTGATATCAGCCACTCTTACACAACCTTTACTTACCAACATAGCTGGCAAAGCATTGGCTGCTTTGGTAAAATTACCCTTGCCATCGTTCAGATACAATCTGTCTTGCAGCAATGGGCTGTCGGGCATCAATGCACCATAGCCACCTGAAGCTACGTATAAATCCGGGAAAGTATCGCCGTTGGCATCAAAGAAAACGGCATCTGCATCTTCGCTTTGTTTATCTGCCTCAAAAGCTGTTTGTTTCTTCTGGCTGAAAGTACCGGCTTTGGTCTGGGTATATATAAGCCCGGCCTGACCACTCCCACTGCCTATAAAAATATCTTCAAGGCCATCGCCATCTATATCGGCTTTAGCTATGCTTGGGCCGGCAAACGATAGTGGGTTTACCAGCAATGTCTGTCTTTTAAAATCGTTGATACTGTTTACAGCTAATGCCTGTGTTATGCCTGCATTAGTTTCTTTAAGAACCGGTGCCGGATACTGCGCAGCAGAGTTGATGGTTCCCGCATCTTTTTCGTTCAGCTCCAGTTGTTTATCTGCTGCCACTTTGGCAAGTGTTTGTTGCTTACCGCTCAGCCACACAACCGTAAGTGAATCCGCTTCGGTATGGCTGCCTAAGCCAAAATGCAACACAGGCGAAACACTCGACTGATACCCACGGGTTGGCATTTGTTCCAGATACTGCACTTTCCCGTTTTTATACAACGTAAGTTTAGCTCCCAGTCCATTCTTATTAAGCCCGTCGCCATTCAGTTTTATTTTCAGGTAATGGTTTTTCAATTGTTTTTCGGCATCGTTGCGATAGATAAATGCAGGAACATTGATGTTGTTAACAACCAGATCAAGGTCGCCGTCGTTGTCAAGGTCGGCATAGGCTGCTCCGTTGCTATTGGCGTTGTGGCTCATTCCCCAGTTTTTTACTACGTTTCTGAACTGCAGATTCTGCCCGTTCTTATACATGTAGTTGGTTAGATTCGACGATGGCATTTTCATGACCAGTTCGAGGACATTCTGACGCTGGATATCAGCCTGATTGTTCTGAATATAATCGCCCATGTATTTCAGGAAATCCATATTGGTGTAGTCGCGCAGATAGCCATTCGTAACGAAGAGGTCTTTCCAGCCGTCGTTGTCATAATCGGCAAATAGGGCGCTCCAGCTCCAGTCGGTATTTGAGATACCCGACAACTGACCGATTTCGGAAAACTGCGGGTACTTAACCGAAGCACCTGCATTGAGTATGCCCTGGTTTAGCTGCAACATGTTGCGCATATACTGGTGACCAAAACCTACTTTTACGTTGAAGTCAAACTTCTCGTAATTATCGGGCGCCATCAGAAGTTTCTGACGACGGTTGTCTTCCGGCAACATATCAAGCGTAAATATATCGGTAAGGGCATCATTATTAATATCGGCGGCATCGCTTCCCATTGAGAAATGAGAAAAATGGCCCACGCTCTGGTCTATCTGGTTAACAAACCCACCCTTTTTATTGTTGAGGTACAGGAAGTCAGGAATGGTATAATCGTTTGATACGTACATATCCTGCCAGCCATCATTATTGTAGTCGGCAATGGCTATGCCCAGTCCATACGAAAGCGACGAGCTATGCAGGCCGGCCTGTTTGGTGATGTCTTTGAAGACGGGCTCTCCGTTTTTTCCTTTGTCGTGTCTGAAAAAACGCATGCCGCTTGAATTATCTTCTTTCTTTAAAATATCTGCAGTGGTGGACTCGTCAAGAACCGGTAAAGATTTTGGGTTGTGATTGAGCAGAAACATATCGAGGTCGCCGTCTTTGTCGTAATCAAAAAAGGCGGCTTGCGTACTGGCAGCCGGACTATCGAGTCCGTATTCGCGTGCTTTTTCTATAAAAACAGGGATGCCCGAAGCATTTTTTCCCTGATTGATAAACAATTGATTGGTGCGTTTCTCGGGCAGAAGATTACCTGAATAGCACACGTAAATATCCATGAGGCCGTCGCCGTTTACATCAGCCATGGTGGTTCCGGTTTTCCAGGGGCCTTCACGGCCTGATACTCCGGCAGCTGCTGTAATATCTTCAAAAACCATATTGCCTTTGTTGAGATAAAGGCGGTTTGACTGCATGTTACTCGTGAAATAAATGTCGTCTAAACCATCGTTGTTCACATCGCCTACAGCTACTCCGCCCCCATTGTAGAAATACTCATACATCAACACGTTGGTATTCAGACCCTCGTTGATTACATTCTGAAAATCTACTTTGGTCTTTTCAGGTTCCAGTAGAGTGAAAAGCTGAGGTTCGGTCGAGGATTCGGAAGAAGCGCTTTCGGCTGACTTGTCGTTACTTTGGCAAGCCAGTAAAAGTAATAATAGGTTAAGTGAGACCAGATTTAGGGTTTTCATCGGTTAGGTGTTAGGCTTCAAAACAAAAATTTTGGGTAGCTGAGCGCTTCGGAAAACGCGCAACTACCCAATTTATTGAAAGGTCAATTAAAACCCTGGATTCTGAACCAGATTTTTGTTACGGTTCATTTCGTCGCGGTGTATTGGTAAGAAATACATCTTATCTAACCACAAACGGTTTTCTTTACCAGGATCAAGCTCAGTAACTGTGTAGTCGTAGTTATAGTTTTCACGATCATACTTATACAGAGAAACTGATTTGCCTGGCTTAAGTGTACCCGTAATGCTGATGATGTTGGCTTTTCTACCCAAAGTAGTGGCAGCGATCATCCAACGACGGGCATCATAATAACGGTGCTCTTCGAATGCCAACTCAATGCGACGCTCGTTACGGTAACGTTGGCGCAGCGCATCACCCGACTCTGTAATGGCAGGCATACCTGAACGGAAACGGATTTTGTTCAACCAGGTACGTGCTTCTGCATCTTCACCCAATTCTATACAAGCCTCTGCGTAGTTAAACACTGCTTCTGTATAGCGTATATGAGGCCAAGGTACTTGTTGCCATGTGTTTTGGTCAACAACAGCCGGGCTTGGGTCAATAAACTTACGCATGTAGTAACCGGTGTAGCTACCGTTCCAGTCTTCCACAGTACTTTTACGGGTATCCAGACCAGGGGCAACTACTTTACTGCCTGAGCCGTCTATGATTTCATACTGACCTGTCTGAATCTGGTTAGCAGGGTCTTTAGCTGCTACGTCAGCTGTACGTGGTTTCCATGGTGCTCCGTCATATAAGATTGAAGCATAGAAACGTGGGTCACGATTGGCATAAGGATTGCTTTTTTGTTCAGCATTGCTCCAGCTGAATTTAGAACCGTCCATCATTTCATAATCGTCAACAAAGAGCTGGATAGGTGTATTACCAGCCCAGTTATGATAACCATTCGGACCATTGAACAAGCCCTGACGGCCACCGTCTTCCTGTTTTGCATTGATGAAATAACGGCCAAAAAGCACTTCTTTTTCACCACCGTTTCTCGCAAGCGATAGATTGGTGTAGTTAGTAGTACCTTCTTCTTTAGTAGCAGGCGCTGACAAATTAAGGTTATAACCATAGGCTGTCATATCAAGTACTGCCTTAGCTGCCGCTTTAGCTTTTGTCCAACGTTCAGCACGGCTACCGGTCGAAATAGCCAATAACTCTGGTTTGCCGAATGCTCCCATAACGGTCGATTTTGCTTTTGCAGTGTTTGCGTCATACAAATCGCTGGCTGCGTAAGTCAGCATACGTGCTTTAAGTGCCAAAGCTGCTGCTCGTGAAGCACGGCCTGTCACCATTGAAGTACCGTTAAGCAAGCCTGCTGCTTCATCACAATCTTTCACGATAAAGTTGATACACTCTTCCATCGTATTACGAGGAGCAAGGTAATCAGCTTCGCCCAAAGCGTAAGGGCGGTCAACCAATGGCACACCACCAAAGTTACGTACCAACTGATGATAGTAATAAGCACGCATAAACAGGGCTTCCCCTCTCAGGCGCTCAGCTATTTTGCTGGTGTTATCAAATTTAGGTGTTGCCAGATTTGCCAGAGCAAGATTACAAGATCTGATACGAACATAGGTATTAGCCCAGCTTATACTACGGTTGTTACCGGTTGCACTAGAGCCATTGTTCCAACCGATCTCAGCCGGATTCGAACGTGCTTCTGTAATAGTGGTGATACCACGACCCGGGTGAGTAAATGATGCTTCGTCAGTCATTGACGCCTGCATTTCTTCACTGAATCCTCCTAATTGCAAACCACCGTAAATCTCAGTTACGAAAGCCTCAGCCAACGCGGCATCAGTCCAAACCGCCGTTTCAGACACCTGATCAAGCGGACTGGTGTTCACAAAATCATCATTACAACTTGCTACAACAAACCCTGCTATAACAGTTGAAGCGAATATTTTCTTAAATTTATTCATTGCTGTTTAATTTTTTAGAATGTTGCTGTTAGACCTACGTTAATGATTTTTGACTGAGGGTAGTACTGACCGGTTGAGTTATCAGTCTCAGGGTCATACACTTTCAGTTTGTCCCAAGTCAACATGTTTAGTCCATTTACATAAACTCTAAAATTACTAAAACCAATTTTCGAACCCACTGCATCAGGAATGGTATAACCGATCTCGAAGTTTTTCAGACGGATGTAGTCTGTGCTTCTTAACCAATAAGTGTTACCACCTGAGTAGTACTGATCGCTACGGTTAGCGATACGTGGGTGTACGCTGCTTGGGTTGTCAATAGTCCAACGGTTTTCATAAATATCTAACAGGAAGTTACCGATGTTACCAGACTCACCTGCACTTACGTATTGTTTCGCACCGGCTGCTCCCTGGAACAACACTGTAAGGTCGAAGTTTTTGTATTGTGCAGAAAGGTTAGCACCACCCTGGAACAACGGCAGGTTAGTATTATCATTACGAACCTGATCGTCCGGAGTGATTTTACCGTCACCGTTATAATCTTTGTATTTCATATCTCCAGGACGTAACTGGTTTACGATAGCCGAGTAATTGATCGGGTTTGCATCGATTTCAGCCTGATCTTTAAATACGCCGTCATAGATATAAGCCAGATAAGTATTCATAGGGCGGCCGGTAGTACGTTGGTAGTCTGGCGCACCTGGTGCTTCGTCCCAGAACAATACTTTGTTTTTCGCATAACCACCGTTGATACCTGCGCTAAATTTCAAATCACCTACTTGTCCGCGGTAACCGATGTTAAACTCCCAACCTTTATTTGATATCTCACCGATGTTTTCAGCAGGAAGTGTCAAACCAGTCGATTGTGGAACTGATGCATTTCTGAACCAAAGAATGTTGGTACGTTTGTTAGCAAACACGTCAAATTCGAACGATAATTTACCGTTGAACAATTGTCCTTCCAAACCTAAGTTTGCGTTATTGGCAACCTCCCAGGTAATGTTGTTGTTAGGGATACGTGTTTCATACAAAGTTTTGGTTTCTACGCCATTGATAATGTAACTACGGAAACCGTAAGTTGACATGTACTGATAAGTAGCAGGAGTAGTTGTGTTAGGTAAATACACCTGATCGTTACCCATTTGTCCCCACGATCCACGCAATTTCAAGTAATTAACTACTGGTAAGGCATTTTTGATGAAGCTCTCTTCAGAAAGAACCCAGCCCAACATCACACCAGGGAAAAAACCGTAACGGGTTTCCGACGGGAAGATGTCAGAACCATCATAACGCCACAGGAACTCAGCCAGATATTTTTCTTTGTAGTTGTAAGCAACACGACCGAAGTAGTTCAAACGTGCACTTTCATAAGCACCACCGCCGTTGTTTTTCTCAAGGTCACCACCGGCAAAAATTTGGTCGATAGCGGTAGAGATAAAGTAGCGACGATAGGCGTTGAAGTTATCACCTTGAATAGTTTCGCGGTTTGTACCTGCTAGTACAGTAAGACCGTGTGAACCGAAAGTGCGCTCGTAAGTACCGATAGCACCCAATAGAATATTCAATTGGTTTTCGTTACCGAGTGTCAGACGAGGTTCAGACGGACCACGTTTGCTGGCTACCAATGTTGGTGTTCCGTCAGGGTTAAGTGTTGTACCTTTTTCGTAAAGTGTCCAAGGTGTCTCCCAACGTTTAGTGCTGCGGATACGTTTGTCAATAGCGGCAGTACCGGTAAATTTCAAACCTTCAACACCAGGTATTTTGATATCGATTTGTCCATTAGTCTGGAAATAATCTTGTTTGTCGTTATCGTAACCGGTTTGGTTAGTAGTAATTACAACAGGGTTTTCACCGTTTTCGATATCAGGACCCGGTAAACCATTTGGCCAGAAAGCCGGTTGGTGTGGTTTACCACGCATTTGCATACGGAAGATAGCACCGGCACCTTTTGTTGGGAAATGACGGAACTCTTCACGGGCTAATAAGCCGATCTGCAAATTGATATATTTGTTGATTTTCGCATCAAGGTTTACTCTGATATCATATTGCTCATAACCGGTTGCCGAGTTTTTATAGAAGGCATCCTGTTTCTGATATCCCAATGTAGACAAGTAGCGGAAATTTTCAGTACCACCTGTCAATTGGAGGTTATGACGTGATTGCGGCGACCAGTCTTTCAAAGTAGCTTTGTACCAGTCAGTGTTAGGATACAACCATGGGTCTGATCCGTCGCTGTATTTCTGGATATCGCTAGGCGAGTATGGTGCTTTTCTTACTTCACCGTTTGGTCTTGTATAAGTACCATTGGTTTTGTATGCCTGATTGGCAGCAGCCCACTCACTTACCGGTAGTCCGTAGATGTCAAGGTCGTTCAGCATGCCAACATACTGCGCAGCATTAGCCAGTGCAGGTACTACTGTTGGTCTTGCCCAACCCTGATTGAATGAGTATGATAATTCAGGTTTACCTGTTTTACCTCTTTTGGTAGTGATCAGGATAACCCCGTTAGCCGCACGAGAACCGTAGATGGCAGCAGAGGCATCTTTTAGTACCGAAATGGTTTCGATATCGGCTGGGTTCAGACGAGACAAACCACCGGCACGGTTAGGGATACCGTCAATTACGATAAGGGCTTCACTATTATTAAGTGTGTTAGCTCCACGGATACGGATCGCTGAGTTGTCATAACCAGGCTCTCCACTTCTGTTGACGGCAACAACACCGGGAAGACGGCCTGCCAGCGAGTTAGTTAAGTTAACTGCCGGAGATTTTACTAGTTCAGTACCTTTCACGCTCACAACCGAACCTGTTACGGTTTCTTTCTTCTGCACACCATAACCTACTACTACTACCTCTCCCAGTGTGCGTACGTCAGATTTAAGGGCGATGTCGATAGTAGAACGGTTGCCTACAATTACTTCCTGCGCCTCAAACCCTACTATACTGAATACAAGCACTGACTGGTTGTCTGGCACTACAAGTGAGTAGTTACCGTCTATATCTGTAGTAGTACCTTTGGTAGTACCTTTAATTGTTACACTTACACCAGGTAAGCCCTCGCTCTTATCGGCTTCGGTTACTTTTCCTTTTACTGTTTGCTCAACGATCTCATCACTATCGGTGCGAAGCGCATCAATGTGTGACATTTTCTGCAGTTGAGATTTTTTTCTCAGTAAAATGCGGTCACCAATCACCTCATAAGAAATCTGAAGGGGTGTAAATAAATCGTTCAGTACCTCTGATAAGGTGTTGCTCATCACGATAGATACTTTCTGATTCAACCGTATAGTGTTAGAACTATACACAAACTTCACATCAGCCTGTTTTTCTATTTGGCTCAGAATTTTCTTGACTTCTAAAGACTCTATCCTCAAAGAAACATTAGTTTTCAGTACTTCCTGACCATTTACATCGTAGGCATAGGAAAGTCCGCTAAAAAGAGAGACCATCAAGAGTTGAATAAACGTAATTTTCATTGCTTCAAGCAAAAAATGTTTGCTACGTACGTCTTTTTTCATACATTTAGGTTGTTTTTATACTTAAGATAGGTAAAAACTCTGCTCCCGGAAACCGAATTGCCGTTCGATCTGGAGCGCTTCAGGGCCGATGATGTCTCAACATTGTCGGCTTTTTTTTCTCATGTTTTCATTCTGGTTCGTTTTAATTAGATTTTAGTGATTAATTGTATTATAAAGGTTGAATAGATGAACGTTTCTATTTGCAGCCTTCTCCGTTAATGAAGAAGCTGGTGCCGCGCTGCTCGAACCGCGCATTGACGGTACGGCATATTAATTCAAGTTGTGTGGATAGTGGCAGGTCGTTTAAATCGGCTGTTAAGACGCACTGGTTGAGATCATGATTCTCGACTATGACTTCAATGCCATAGACATTCTTCAGTTTCTGCAACACTTGCGGCAATGGGGTATCTTCAAATACAAATTCTATTCTTGTTGGTTGAGGAACCAGTACAATCGGGTTTTCAACAATGCCCGGAGTGATTTTCTTTGATACCTTGTCGAAAATTACTTTCTGATTCGGCGTCAGAATTACTCCGTTCTTATTACGTATTGTTTTTTCTGTGGCTTCGTAAACCGACACACGCCCTGAAGTAACCGACACCTCTATAGCTGCTGTGTTGTCATAAGATTTCACATTGAAACTGGTACCCAGCACTTCGGTTACGAGGTCGCCGGTGTGCACTACAAACGGGGCACTGGGGTTTCTTTTTACATTAAAAAAGGCTTCCCCTTTCAAATACACATTGCGGGTTTTTGTGCCGAAATGCTTCGGATAACTGATACTACTGTTTCTTTTGAGTTTCACCACGGTGCCGTCTTCCAGTTTCACCTCGCTGTCTGTATCTGACGTATTCTTAATTTCGATATCGCTTGTTTCTGCTACCGGCTCTGCTATAGCAACCGGGGCGGTTTCCTTGTTTCTCATCAGAAGCAGCCCGTTTACCAGGCCGATCAGAAGTATAGCCGCTATGCCCCATTTCAACATAGTAACCAGGCGGCCTTTGGTAGAACTGTATTCTTCTTCTACCACGCCGATGGTATTGCTGTAAATACGATTCCAGAGACGTTTTCTGATGGCGTCTTTTTCGTCCGGGTTCAATACTATCCGTGTATTTTTAAGCAGGTTTTCCTGCCAATCCCAAATCAGTTTTTCTTCTTCAGAATTGCATTCACCTGCCAGGTATCTTTCTAGTAGTTTGTCGAATTCATGCTGGTTCATAGACCCTGCCCGTAAATAACGGTATCTTTAATTTTTTCAAAAGTTAATTATCCGAATGATACGCTCTCAGTTGTTCTTTCAATACCTTGAGTGTTTTGGTGATATGGTATTCTACTGCTTTTTCAGAGAGATTCATCTGATGTGCAATGTCTTTTACCGACCGGTTTTCAAAACGACTCATCTTAAAGATTTCGCAGCTTCGTTCAGGCAGTGTCTTCATTGCTTCTTCTACTGCTTTTGACAGGTCAGTAAAATTTACAATTTCGTCTGTTGCGTACGATTGCTGTATCTGGTTAAATATCAGATACTCCTGGTACTTTCTCTGCGTGATCTGCGACTTGATGTAGTTGGTGGACAAATGCTTAATAGAAACGATCAAATAAGAGCTCAGGTGTTTTATGATGCTCACCTGCCGGCGATTCCAAAGGCTCTCGAATAAATCGTGAACTAACTCTTCTGCTTCTTCTCTGGCACCTGTTTCGTGAAAGGCAATACCGAACAATTTGTACCAATACCGATTATATATTTCTTCAAAAGCAGTTTCATTATCGCTTTTTAAGAAATCTACCAATTCATCATCACTAAACTTTTGGTACATCATTAGTAGCTAGGTCTTTTTCGAACATAAGAACTCTGATATATATAGTCAATTAACTCGGCAAAATCCCTAAAACATTTTAAATATTCTTCAAAAAATACAACTTAAAACGGTTTAGCGGAATCCCGCTCTTTCAGATATTTTATTAAAACAAAATCTGAAAAACGGGTTCAGGCAAATAAATACAAGCTAGAAATCAAACAGTTAGCTTTTACATGCAGATACACACAGCGTACCAGGCAACTTTTAAAAGTTTTTAAAAATTCTTTGTATAGTACTATTTCACGGGTTAGGTTAAGAGAATCTTGTGACAGGTGTGAATTTAAATCTCAAGATTTTTAACCAGTGTTTTAAGGGTTAAAGAAAAATTGAAATAACTACAAGGGTTAGTCTAGTTATATGGGTTGTTTTAATTATCGTTTGTAAATTTGAGAATATTATTCAAAGAATTAAAAACAATTATTACTTTTTTTTAAATTATGTTAACGATAGCATGAATATTCATTTATTTAGCTATTATTGGAAATTTCTAATCTGCTTTATACATGCCTTTATCCGACTCAGCTTTGCCTCAGAAATTCCGTCCGGCGCGATTAGCCACCTCTTTGTATTTTCTTGTTTGCGGCATTGGGCTGGCCAGTTGGGTACCCATGGTGCCACTGGCCAAAATAAGGCTCGGTCTCAATGATGCCGGTCTCGGACTGATACTGCTTTGCCTAGGCGCCGGTGCAATGACCATCATGCCATTTACCGGTGCGCTTATCAATAAACTGGGTAGCCGGGTAATCATGCTGCTCTCTGGCCTGATGATAGCCGCTGTGCTTCCGCTTTTGCTGTTTGCTGACAGCAGCCTGACACTGGCTATTTCGCTGTATCTGTTTGGTATTGCCATTGGCGCTATTGATGTGTCGATGAACGCGCAGTCGGTAGTGATACAGGATAAAGCGGGTAAATACATTCTGTCATCGTTTCATGGCTTGTTCAGTGTGGGTGGGCTAATAGGTTCTATGGGTCTGGGGTTCTTAATTGAGCTGGGGTTGTCGCCTATGATCGCCATTTTTGCCATTTCATTACTACTGGTTTTTATTTGCCTGAGCCAGTATAGGTTTCTGTTGCCGCATTCGGAAGAAAAAAAGATGGAAGTAGCAACCCTGATTATTCCGAAAGGGCCTGTGTTGATACTAGGGCTTATGTGTTTTGTGGCTTTTCTGGCCGAAGGCGCTATTCTGGACTGGAGTGCAGTATTTCTGAAATTCCACCGTAATTTCGAAGAATCAATGTCGGGTGTTGGCTTTGCGGCATTTTCGGTAGCTATGGCTGTTATGCGCTTGTCGGGCAATACTATCATTAATAAATTCAGTCAGCAGAAAGTAGTAATGGCCGGGGCCATCATTGCCGCCGTGGGCTTATTACTGGCTGTTGCCGTGCCGATTGGCATGGTAACCGTAGCAGGTTTTGTGCTGGTTGGTATTGGCTGTGCCAACATTGTGCCTGTTTTTTTCAGCACGGCAGGTAATATGCCCGGTATACCGGCCAGTGCGGCCATAGCGGGGGTTACTACACTGGGTTACATCGGGCAACTGGCAGGCCCCGCCCTACTGGGTTTTCTTGCGGAATGGACGTCTCTGTCTCTTGCACTGGGGTCTGTAAGTGTATTACTGCTGGTTGTGGCTTTTAGCTTTAAGGAGGCGTCTGAATTGTGATTTTGTCTGAACTTTGATTTACCTGATTTTATGATTGTTTTGATTATGTATTATGTAAAGAGTTTCAGTGAACAAATTCATCATTTGTTTAGAAACCATCAAATGACAAATCATTGTAATCAGCTCAATCAGGTAAATCACAGTTCAGGACTTATTTCACCACTGTAAAAACATTCTTCCCTTTATCCCCCATGTTTTTGCCTGTCAGAATTATCCGGCGTACCGGGCGGCTATTCCATTTGGTTTTGAAACTGTTGTATTCCATGCCTTCGGTAGACGGCAAATCAGTTGTGACAGTCCAGTTTTTAGCGTTGTATAACAGCGACAGATGCTTGCCTTTCGGGCTTGTGAGCACAATTTTGCCGGGGGTTGAGGTGTCTACATCACAGATGGTCATAAACACCTGCTCGAGCGATGTTGGCTTTTGGGTAAGTGTGAAATCATCAGTGATTTCTACCTGATTCTTCACCTTATTGAGTTTCACTTCGCGGTTCCAGGTTTTTATTCCTGCCGACTTTTCAAAGGCCGGAGCAATATCCATACTCAATGACGCCTCTTTGTCGTTCACGGTACTTTTTACGTTAATACCCTCATATTGGCGGCCAGCCAATTGCCCTTTTCCATTTACAACAGGCAGATTGTGATATTGCGATTGGGTGAACCACAGCTCGTAACGTTTCGACGAAAAAGTGCGGGCGGTATAATTGCCACGCCCGGCATCAATAATGATTGGCTCGCCATCTGAGTAAAGCAGGAAATCGCCTACGTCGTTATGGTTATGGCTTTCGGCATTGTGCCCGGCATGCGTAGCCAGATAAAGACCGTTTAACGAACGCGTGGTGAGTACCTGAATATCGCCAAACCATGAGTCTCCACCCGGTTGGTAGGCCGTAGGTGTATTGGGTATTTTAGTAACCGTAAGCAGGTTGGTGATACGGCGCATGCGATGAAAACTGTTGTTGGACGTAGCCGTGGTCGGGAATCGTTGATACGCCCACATACCAAACTGCGACAGGGCATCATCTTTCAGCGCCTGACCGAAGCGATATAACATCAGGCCATCCGGACGGAGCTTAGGGTCGGCATCAGCAAAGTTTACGAAGTAATCATCAGCAATATGCATTTTGTATACATACGACGCCATATTCTTCACTAAAGGCTCGTTGTAAATATCAATCTTGCCATTAGACGCGCTATGCAGGGTTTCGAGGGCATCGAACACACAGGCACCTGCCGCAAACCAGTAGCTGGGGCCTTCGTCGCAACCACCTTCATCGCCAAGGCTGTTCAGATAGGCATCCATAAACACCGAGTAATTATGCGCATAAGTGGCACGTTTGGCCTCATCTTTCTCCAGAAACAAATCAGCAATCAACAGGTTGGATACAATCCAGGGATTCCAGTTATTGACAGGATTCTTTTTGCTCAGGTATCCGTAACGCTCTACCTGTTTGATCGGCTCAAAAATTTTGCTGTTTACTTCATGATAAATTCTTTTACGCAGCAATGGTGAAATTTTATCTAATTTATCTCCCGTAAAATAATCAGTCAACGCCAATACAGAGGCTGTTTCGGCGGCAAATAAATCTACAGTTGGGTCTTCGGCATCAGGCAGTCCATTCTTTGCTTTCTGCACGCCTAGATGTGCGGGTACTCCCCAGTAAGTTTCTTCGCAGATAGCCCACACGTAATTCATGATGGCTTCTGTAAAACGCCCCTTGCCTTCTGCTGATTCGGCCAGCACCAAATCTATGAGGTTAATCCGGCGGCCATACGAAATTTTGGAATGCTTTTCTCTATCGCCTGAGCGCACGTATTCCATCAGCAAACTGGCCGATAGTTGCGGCATTTCTTTCTTTTCGGCTGCTTCTCCGGCTTTTATTAGTCCCTGTATCAATGAATCCGGTAAGGCAGTTTTCCATTCTTCCGGTGTTTTGGGGTACGGCGTCCATTGGCTGAGGGGTATCAGGCTTTGTCTGTAGACTTCAGGCGTATACTTGTTGCCCAGAATATTGCGCTGGGTAACCTGTGCATTGGCTACTAAAGCCAGCATGATTAAAGATAAAGCGAAGATATTCTTCATGATGTATAGGGTTGAATGTGCATTATTTCTTTCAGCGGTGGCACCGACTTATAATTTATTCTTCCGGAATCTGTAATCCCGTACGGATTACAAATCAGCAGAAACTAATGACATAAGCCGAACGAAGTCCTGTAGGGGCGGCATATTATAGTCTCGATTACTAAACATCCTACTCGATACAAAAAACGAACACTCCCGAAGGTTTTCGGGAGTGTTCGGCATATTACATCACCACTTAGGGTTTTGTTTCAGATTGGAATTGAGCGAGATTTCGTTGATAGGCAATGGCCACAAATAGTCTTTTGCAGGGTCAAACTTACGGAAACTGGCATCCTGAACCAGAATGTAGTTGTCGGGCGTAAGGTTTACTGTTGTGGTAGTGCCGAACTCATCTCTGAAGAAATAATTGCCCAAAACGGGTTTCGGTAATTCTGTTTCAGCGATTTTCCAACGGAGAATATCCCAATAACGCAGGCTTTCCTGTGCCAGTTCAACGCGGCGTTCACGGCGGAGTTCAGTGCGCATATCTAATCCGTTTGCGGATATAAAAGCATTGCTCAGCCGGGCTATTTTAGCGCGGTCGCGCAGGAGATTTACCGATAAGTTAAGATCAGCATCGCTGATCTGGCCATCCAGCTCAAATTTGGCTTCGGCATAAGTAGCCAGTACCTCTGCATAACGCAGTATGGAACGATCCATCAACGACGCCTGGGTTGTCCAGTCGTCAATGTTTGAATATTTGCGGAAGGTAAATCCTGTTTTGTTGAATACCAGAGGAGCTATGTCGAACACAGGCTTGGTACCCATATAGGCATCTCCTTTTTTCATTACAGTGCCCGACAGACGCTCGTCACGGTTCGTAAATACGTCAGTAGAAGCAACCGGCTGCTGATACAATGGGGACTTCGTAATGGGCAATCCGTCTTTCATCAGGTATGAGTCAACCAGACTTTTGGTTGGGCTCAGGTTTCCGTTTTCTAATGACCCTCTGTAATAGGCATGTGTGCTTACACGCTCGGTTACAGTTACCCCATATTGCCGGACAATGATGTTTTCGCGGTTCTGGCGGCCTTCGCCTTCATATTGAAAATTGCCGAAATAGCTCGCGAACAGGTCATGTTGCTTGCTGTCCATTACTGCTTTCGCTGCTGCTACGGCCAGTGTGAGGTGTTCGTTGGCATTACCATACTGATGGAATTTTGCGCGTGTACCCTCAAAAAGCGCTACTCTGGCTTTGAATGCATACGCAGCGGTATTTGAAACACGGCCGTAATCGGCAGTACCCAGGGCTGTTGCTGTAGGCAACTTAGAGGCAGCAAAGTCAAGGTCATCGTAAATCTGCTTGTAAATGTCTGCTCTCGGGCTGGCTGGAGCGGTTAACTCCAGCGAGGTATCGCTAAGTGTTTTAAGAATCAAAGGCACATCGCCGTATTTTTGTACCAGAGAGAAATAGGCCCAGGCTCTGAAAAAACGGGCTTCGGCCATGTAGCGGTCAATAGCCGCCTGGCCTGCAGCGGTAGCTTTAGGCGCTTTTTCCAGAATATTGTTAGCGGCTCTGATTAAAACATAAGGATTGCTGTAATTACCATCTGTAGCCGGAGCCAGTCGTGAGCCATCGCTGATGTTGTTTGAAGCCAGCCCCACGGCGTCGTCAGACCAGACGTCTTCCGTATTAAAAGCCGGCAGGAAGGTATACAAATAGTTGGCCGCCGATTTCAGATCGGCTTCTGAACGCCAGAAGGTTTCATCGCTGATACTGGTTTCGGGCAGTCGGTTCACGTCGCAGGCTGTTAGTCCAACCGAAACAGCTACAACGAATGATATATGTTTGATAAATGATTTCATGTTCGTTTTTTGAATGAGTGATTTAGTGAATGAGCGATTGAGTGATTAAATCTCTTTTCAATACTCCTTTTATTCTTCACTATTACTTCGTCATTGTTCCTGATTAGAATGAAAGATTTAAACCAACTGATGCTGTTGCAAAGAACGGATAGTCGTTATCAACGTTATCGCGATTCTCAGGGTCGAACAATCCTTTGAATTTACCCAGTGCCGAAACGGTCAGTAAATCCTGTCCCGAGAAAAACAATCTTGCTCTTGAGATATTGATTTTCGAAGTCCAGTTCACAGGCAGTGTATAACCTACCTGAATGTTTTTCAGACGGGCATAGCTGGCATTAAGTACCCATTTGTCAGACGGCAGGTAATTATGCGTAGCACCCACATAAGGTCTCGGATAGAGCGCTCCTGTGTTTTCAGGCGTCCAGTAGTCGCTGTGTACAGCCAGGGCCTGTTTCCAGGTAACTAACAGAGGCGCAATGTTTTCGGCATTCGGACGGTAGCTGCGTTTTCCTACTCCCTGCACAAATGCTGTGAAATCTATATTTTTCCATTGGAAACCAAGTGTCACCCCAAACAGGTAACGCGGCTGCGTAGTACCCAGCAACACGAGGTCACCATGGTTAGCAATATTACCATTACCGATGGTCAGTCTGCCGTCGCCGTCCTTGTCAATGTATTTCACATCTCCTGCACCAGTGCGGTTATCCTGAAATGCCCATCCTTTTACTTCATCAACACTGGTAAAATAACCGTCTGTCTGATACCCCCAGATGGTGTTAAGCGGGTATCCTTCAATAATGCTGTTGGTACCTGCGGCAATTAATTTACGGCCGGAGAAATTCAACAGTTCGTTCTGGTTGTCGGACAGGTTGGCGGCTACGTTATAAGAGAAGTCTGAACCGATAGTACCACGGTAGCGTGCTTCCACCTCCCATCCCCACGATTTAAGCTCACCATTGTTTTTACGAGGTGTACCGATACCAATTACGGCCGGTAACTGCTGTGGTGTAAGCATATTACGGTTGTATTTCACATAATAATCGGCGCTTACCTGTAGCTTGTTCTGGAAGAAGCCTAAATCAGCACCAATGTTTGAAGTCTCGATGGTTTCCCATGACAATTGCGCTGACGGAAT
This sequence comes from Emticicia sp. GW821-FHT11C11, assembly GCF_058808615.1. NCBI lineage: Bacteria > Pseudomonadati > Bacteroidota > Cytophagia > Cytophagales > Leadbetterellaceae > Emticicia > Emticicia sp. GW821-FHT11C11. The sequence goes on along the minus strand of NZ_JBXARV010000004.1, from coordinate 28,267 downwards.
AGCACTCTGGTATATGTATGAAGTGCGGGAGTCGCCCAATACTAAAGTAGCGCTGCGGCTCAGCTGGTTCAGGTAGTCGTAATAACCAAGGGTATTGCCCAAAGCGCCACCCAGACGCCCCCACGAAGCACGCAGTTTCAATTCAGAAACAAATTTGAGCTGATTGGCAAACCAGTCTTCGCGGTGGATATTCCAACCGGCAGAGGCTGATGGGAACACTTTTATGCGATATCCCGGCGCCAGTCTTGAGCTTTCGTCCGAGCGCAACGTACCTTCTACCAGATACTTATCGGCATAGTTATAGTTGATGCGTCCAAATACAGACTGATACGCATAGGCATAGATACTCTGGCTGTTGCTTTTGGTTTTGTCGTCGCCCAGGTTCAGTGTCGGCAAATCGTTGCTTACCAGGTTGGTAGCAGCTGAGTATACCGACGATGAACGGAAGGCTTCCCACTGATATCCCCCGAACAGACCCAGGTTGTGCTTACCTGCAAATTGTCTGTCGTAATTGGCCAATAGCTGAATATTGGTATTAGTAATGAGCCCGTTTGTTATGTTATAAGAATTGACCTGATTCAGGTAACTCAGAATTTTCGATTTGCCCCAAAGTGGCACCGTCCGGTTAAATACCTCTCTGTCGTCGCGGCGGTATTGTGTTCCAAACACTGCCCTCAGATTCAAACCTTTTATCATTTCAGCGGCTTTCAATGTAAATACGCCATCGAAAAAGTTGCGGCGGTACTCGTTGAAACCACCGGCTTCCATAGAAGCATAAGCAGTAGCAGCAGAACCTGCACCGTTGTAACGGCCTTCGGGCGTGAAGAAAGGTGTACGGGTACGCAGGCGGTATATCTGATACAAAAGCCCCTGACCATTGATACCGGCCGATGAACTTTCGGTTTTGTCATTAGTATAAGACAGACGAGAATCTAACGAAAATATTCTGGTTAGCTGCGCACCGAGGTTCACACGCAGATTATACCGGTCGTAGCTGTCGGGGCCAACTTTAAAAACACCATCTTTGCCGTAGTAGCCTCCCGAAATCAGGAAGTTCAGTTTATCGGTCCCTCCTCTCATCGACAGGTTGTGTGTACGCATCGAAGAGTATTTTCTGAGGATTTGGTCTGTAAGGGGTTTCTGGTTATAGAAAAGATAGTTACTCGTATCGGCAGGGTTTATTACATAAGGAACTCCGTCTTTGATACGCTGAATCTCTTCGGCAGTGTACTCGGGGCCACTGCCTGAGTTGGCACGGGCAAGGTTGGCAAATTCTGCTTCTTCTAATAAAGACATTCTGCCCGGCACGTTAATGGCCCAGTCGGTTCCGTATTGTGCCAGGTAATCAAAAGTTACTTTGCCCGATTTACCTTTTTTGGTAGTAACCAATATAACTCCACCCGCCGCCTGCGCTCCATATATTGCAGCAGCAGCGGCATCTTTCAATACGCTGATGCTCTCCACATCGTTCGGGTTCATGGTTTGCAAAGTGTTGCTAGGCACGGCTACTCCGTCTAACACCACTAAGGGGCTTACAGTACCGTTGGCAGTAGTAGCACCGCGAATCTGTATGCCTATCTCTTCGCTACCCGGCTGGCCGCTGGTACGGGTAATGATCAGGCCCGGGCTCATCCCCTGCATGGCAGTTGCCAGGTTACTGGCCGGACGGTTTTCTATGGCTGCGGCATCAATGCTCGACACTGCGCCTGTCAGGTTTGCTTTCTTCTGGGTTCCGTAACCTACTACAACTACTTCATCGAGCGCCTTCATGTCAGAACCCAGTACTATATCAATAGTGCTGCGGTTTCCTACCGCAATTTCCTGTTTTTCATAGCCCAAAAAGCTGAAAACCAGTATCGTCTTATCGTTGGGTATGGTGATTGAGTAGTTTCCTTCTGCGTCGGTGGTTACTCCGCGGGTGGTACCTTTAATGGTTACATTCACACCCGGCAGACCCTCGCCTCCGTCTTTATCGGTTACTTTACCTTTCACGGGCTGGTCAGCGGCAGTTATCGTTCCAGCGTTTTCCAGCATTTTCTCGGGTTCTATGCTCTCGAGAATAGTCTGTTTTTCTTCCCAGTTCAGAATAATCTGCCCGCCAATGATGCGATAATTGACCTGTAAGGGCTTCAATAAAGACTCTAATACGTTTGATAGTTTTTGTTCAGAAACAGTATAGCTGACTTTACGATTGGCGTGAATGACTTTTGAGCTATATACAAATTTTACATCTGTCTGCTCTTCAATTCTTTCAAGCACCATACGAAGACTCTGATTCTCGGCTTTTAGCGATACTGACTTATTCAAAAACTCCTGAGCGTTTGAATCGTAAGCATACGAAACAGTAGCGAAAATCATTGCCAATACAAGCTGAACAGCAGAAATTTTCATAGCAAGTAGCAAGATTTTACTTGTTTGTAATCTTTTTTTCATACATTTGGACAATTTTGTTAGAGGTAAGAATTTGACAAAAGAAGCCCTGGTTTTCACTCGCAGCGAAAACATAACTAGGGCAAATGTAGGGCTGACAATGCTGGTACCATTGTCAGCTTTTTTTGTTAGACAGTTGTTACTTTCAAATCATATTGTTGTACAATTGGGTTGAATAGATTGTAATTATAGTTGAATAAATTGTAATTATATATGTTAAGGTTAAATAGATGACACAGTTAATGCAGGAGTACGCCTGCTAATGCTGACATACTCCTGTTCGAATAGATGGTTTAGCTTATATTAAGATTGAATAGATGCTTAGACAGATACCGGCAATATTTACTCACAGCCTTTCCCACTTATCAAAATCGTTGTTCCTTTCACTTCATATTTGCCATTAATGGTTGTACATATTATATCCAGCTTGGTATAAAGAGGCTGTGCGGTGATATCGGCAGTAATCGGGCAATCGTTCAGTTTGTCGTTTTCGAGCACTATTTCAATGCCGTAAACTTTTTTCAGTTTTTCCACCACCTGGCTGATAGGCGTGTCGTCAAATTCAAATCTTTCAGGCTTGTTGTCTAAAGGTTTTATCTGCGGCAAAGGTTTGGTAACCAGCCCGGTAATGAAATGTTTTTCAACTGCAAAAAAAGTAACTTTGTGATTGGGCGTGAGTACAACACCGGGATTCTGGTTGTCGACTCTCTCCTTTTCATAAACCGATACTTTTCCTGTTAACACTTCAACTTCGGTTTTTTGTTTGGCTTCAACGGTGCGCACATAAAAACTTGTTCCTAAAACCTTAGTGACAAGTTCGTCGGTAATGACATAAAATGGTTTTTCCGGATTTTTACTGACCTCAAAAAGGGCTTCGCCCTTGAGTTGTACTTCTCTTTTATTTGCAGCAAAATGATTGGGATAATGAAGTTGGCTGTGTGGACTTAGGGTGACGGTGCTGCCATCTTCCAGTTCTATTTTAATAGGTTTGGAAGAGGCGTTGTCCATGAGTTTTAATTCATGGACAGGCTCTTGTAAAGTTGTGAGTGCGGGTGTGCTGTTCTGTTTGCTCTGGTACCACCAGACTCCTGCTCCTAATATCAGAGCTGCTGAAGCGGCGATTCCGATCCGATAAGTACGCCAGAAATTAAAGCCGGTATTGGCGTCGGTTTCAAAAGCATCTACTTCTATTTTCTGCCATAATTTGTATTCCAAAGCTTCCCACTCGTGTTCGGTATAGTTCTGTCTGGGTTCTTCGTCGATCAGTTCATACCACTGCTCTACGAGTTCCTTTTCAGATTCACTACAGTTACCCTCCAAATACTTCTGCAGGAGCTTGCCAAATGCTTTACGGCTTTTCATTAATTAGCGTATCTATCGTTGCTTTATTACTATGTCTGTCAAAGCGGTAAACTACCGCAAATAGTTTTGTAAATTCTTTAAATAATACAACCAAAACAATGCTTTTATAAAAAATTCTTTAAAAAGTTATATGTGGCAGAGAGCATGGGGCGGAGGGCAAAGGGGAAATCAGGAAGTAGAAGGGAGAACGATGAAAGGAAAAAGGGAAAACAGAAAAAGTACAAGTTAAAAAGGACTATATCGAAAGTTGAAAAACGAAAAGAATAATGATGAAAGTATTTATATCGTATTTTGGTGATTGTGAATCCTTGTGTTACCTAGTGTACTTCGCGACAATAGCTAATTCTAACTCTAAGTGCCCCATGCCCTCTGCTTTTTCGCTCTCCACCTTTTGCTCCGCCCCATGCCCTCTGCTTTTTCGCTCTCCACCTTTTGCTCCGCCCCATGCCCTCTGCTTTTTCGCCCTTCAACCTTTGCTCCGCCCCATGCCCTCTGCTCTTTCGCCCTTCAACCTTTGCTCCGCCCCATGCCCTCTGCTCTTCGCCCTTCAACCTTTGCTCCGCCCCATGCCCTCTGCTCTTCGCCCTTTGCGCAATCATTTAAGAAACAACAACAGCCCCCATGTAAGGAATTCTTTCAGGTGCTCGCGCATAAAACGAAGCGACTGCGATATGTGGTATTCGACAGTGCGCTCTGGTATATTGAGCATTTCTACTATTTCACGGGTACTTTTACCTTCCAGGCGGTTGAGGTTGAAAATCTGGCGGGTCTTTTCAGGCAGTTGCTCCATGGCCTTTCTGATAGACTGCGACAGGTCGTCGTATGCTATTTTTTCTTCCAGGCTGTTTTCTTCTTCATCTCCCTCATTGACGGCATGCGCAACAAATTTTTCCTGCAATACCTGTTTCTTGATATGTGAGATTATCTGATACTTAAGCGAAGTAAAAAGATAGGGTCCCAGGGTCTGGATGTTGTAAGTAGTACGTTTTTCCCAAAGGTTTACGAAGATATCCTGCACAAGTTCTTCAACAATCTCTTTTGAAAAGATTTTCCGCTGCGCTTTCTGAAATAATTTACGCCAGTACCGACGATAAATCTCTTCAAACGCCTCTTTATCATCCGAACTCATCAATTTGACCAATATGTCATCACCTAAGCTTGCGTACTCCACCCCTTGAGTCGTTTTAAAACAACAAATATAGCTATTTATAAGAAAACAGGCACAAAAAACCCGTATTTTTAGACCATTCTAACAGATTTGTATCAGTTCAGACTAAAATATGCACAATTATATTACTCTTCTGCCTGCTCTTTGAACCACCCGGCATACATCACATAATTGTTTGCCGTCCGCATAAAAACCTCTTCCAGCTCCGGTGTTACCGATTTCAGAAATTTAGCCGGATTCCCCGCATAAATTGAATTCGGCGGCACTACTGTATTTTGAGTTATGATGGCTCCGGCTGCTATAATAGAGCCTGTGCCTATCACGGCGCCATCCATAATAATGGCTCCCATGCCTACCAGCACTTTGTCTTCAATGGTGCAGCCATGCACTATGGCATTATGCGCTATGCTTACGTTGTTACCAATGATGGTTCTGGTTTTCTGATAAGTGCAGTGGATGATGGCTCCGTCCTGAACATTCACCCTGTCTCCCATGATGATGGCGTTCACATCGCCGCGCACCACGGCGTTAAACCAGATGGTGCAGTCTTTACCCATAGTGACATCGCCAACGATGGTGGCATTGGGCGAAAACCAGCAATTGTCGCCCCAGGTAGGGCTTACTCCTTTTACAGGTAAAATAGTAGCCATGCTAATAATAAAAATAAAGTGCCTGATAGTTCTATCAGGCACAAAATTACACAAACCGGATTATATTTTTGAATTAATTCTAGTGAGGTACCGATCGTTTTTTGATCATACCGCCTTTGGTGTCTTTAATGCTGGTCATGATTACGAATGCATTGGGGTCTATTTTCTCTATTTCAAGGTTGAGTTTACTGACCTCCAGACGGGTGATAACGGTATAGACAATCTTCATGTCGCCCTCGGTATAACCGGTTTTACCAAAGCCTCTCTCACCTTTGTAGACGGTTACGCCACGGCCCATTTCTTCTATAATCATTTTCTTCATTTCCATGGGTTTGAGCGATATGATGGTAACGCCTGTGTACTCTTCAATACCTTCAATTACAAAATCAACAGTTTTTGAGGCAGACAAGTAGGTAAGCATGGAATAAAGAGCCGTTTCTATTGACAACACATAAGCTGCCACAGAGAAAATGACCACGTTGATAAGCATGATTACGTCACCAATGGTCATGCTGGTTCTGCGGCTGAGGGTAATGGCTAAGACCTCGGTTCCGTCTATTACGCCACCACCACGCATGGCCATACCGATACCAAGACCAAGAAAGAATCCGCCGAAAACGGAAGTAAGGAGTTTGTCGTGTGTGATTTCAGGATACGGGATAAGGGCAACAGCCAACGAAAGGGCTAGAATACCCAGGGCAGTTTTAATGGCAAATTCTTTACTGACAATTTTTAAACCTAATATAATAAAAGGTATATTAACCAGAAGAAGGATGATGGATAAGGGATAGTCGGTTACTGCACGGATTAAGAGGGATATACCCACGGCGCCGCCATCAATAAAATGATTGGGTAACAGGAAACCATCCAGGCCGAAACCGGCTGACAGTACCCCCAGAATAATAAGGAAAAAATCTCTTACCTGTCTTTTTATAGTAACCTTTGCCTCACGGATTTCTTTCGCGTGCTGGTACTTAGAACGTTCGTCGGTTTTACTTCCGTCTCCAATGAAAAACGAAAGTACTAGATTCAGAAAGATTTTAGGAAGTCGAAGGAAAACATTTTCTTTTTCTTTGCGCATATGTTATATCTTTGGTGGTAAAAGCGAAGTTACTCAATTCCAGGCGTTATACCTATTTAAGAAAATTAATAATTCCTTAAAAAATGCCCCGTTTGTCGATAAAAACCTTTATAAAATAGATAATTTTAAGCAAAAAGTCAATGGCACGCTTATTAAAGTTTTGTTATCTCATTGCCATTCCGGCAATTTTTTGGTCTTTATCACATAAGCCTAAATTTAAGGCGTTGGTGGTAGCATCGAAGGCAAAAGATCATCTGAAAATGATTGCCGCCGCACGGCCTTTCTTTGAAAAGATGGCAGCAGAAAATAACTTTGAGCTCACTTTTACTGACGACACCAGTCTGGTAAACAACGAAAATCTGGCACGGTATAGCCTATTTGTACAGTTGCATCTGGCACCGTTTGATATGTCGCAGGCCCAGCAGGAAGCCTTACAGAAATACATTGAAAAAGGTGGTGGCTGGGTGGGGATTCACGCAGCCGGATTAACCGGAGATATGTTTAAGTCGCCCAGACGGATTTACTGGCAATGGTTTGAAGATTTTATGGGTGGTGTGGCTTATTCGCCCCACCCGAAATTTCAGAAAGGCACACTGAAGATTGAAGACCGGAAACATCCTACCACCAGGCACCTGCCCGCCGAAATGGAAGTATCTGACGAATGGTATGAGTTTAACAAAAGTCCGCGAGGCGCCGTAAGGGTGCTGGCCACGGCAGATGAAACCACTTATACACAAAACAAACCCATGGGCGACCACCCGCTTATCTGGTGTAATGAACGGTATCCACATACGATATATATAGGTATAGGCCACGATGCGTCACTTTGCGAAGATAAGAACTATTACACGCTGGTGAGAGATGCGGTACTTTGGGCAGGGAGGGAAAAATAGGTTTTCGTTCAAATAGCCACCGACTTAAGTCGGTGGCTATTTGAACAAAGGAATGTTTATGTTCTTCACCGACTTAAGTCGGTGATACATAATAGAAAATACCTTTGTTTCGATAGCCAGCGAATTTATTCGCTGAATCACAAATAAAATAAAAGACGCAGTATACACTATCATGAAACCTCTATTTACCCTTATATTTTTTTCTATTCTCAGCCACTCAGCCTTTACCCAAACCCGGTTCAGGGTATTGGCTTTAGCTGAAAACGGCGGGCATCATATTCAGTACTCTACCCGTGCAAAGGTATGGCTGGACAAACTGGCGGCCGACAGCAGCTTTACGATTGATTATATACATAACACCGATGCCATTGATGAGGCTTTTCTGAACCAATATCAATTGTTTATACAACTTGACTACCCCCCTTACGGCTGGAAGGAAAAAGCAGCGGCGGCGTTCATCAAGTACATTGAGCAAGGCAAAGGCGGCTGGATAGGCTTTCATCATGCTACGTTGCTGGGAGAATTTGACGGATACCCCATGTGGCAATGGTTTTCTGATTTCATGGGGGGCATCAGATATAAAAACTACATTGCTACGTTTGTGGCCGGGACCGTAAACATTGAAGACAAACAACACCCGATTATGAAAGGTGTGCCCACGCCCTTCCGCATTAACAAAGAAGAGTGGTACACCTACAATAAAAGTCCGCGCGGAAATGTACGTGTAATAGCCAGTGTGGATGAAACCACATATACCCCCGACACTAAAATAAAAATGGGCGACCACCCGGTGATATGGACCAACCCAGCCATGAAAGCCCGCAATGTATATATTTTCATGGGCCACTCACCGGAGTTGTTTGATAATGAGGCTTATACTACACTTTTCAAGAATGCTCTTTTTTGGGGGGTGGGGAGGTGAATGGTTTGATTCAGGCTTGGTTTGAGATTTGGATATAAAATATCAGTTATTTTTCTCAGCCTTCACCATTTAAAGTGCTAAATGCTTCATAATAACAACTCACAGAATTCGTATTTTTTAAGAAGAATCTACAATCTTAAAACTTGTGATATTATGTTTAATAGTCGAGAAATTGCTTATTTCTTATGGGGATCACTTCTTCTTTTATTTCTTTTTTACAACAAAGAGACTCGACCATCTTTTTTAAATATAGTAAAAAACTTCTTTAATAAGTATTTTGTCTATGGTTATTTGATTGCAATTACCCATACTTTTATGTGCGTAGTTGTATTGTATAAAATCAAAATATGGGATACCTCACTAATTAAAGACACAATTATGTGGATAATATTCGTAGCTCTTCCATTAATGTACAATGCTGTTAAAACCGATAGTTTTAAAAAATTCGTAGAACAAATAGTTAAACCTTTGATAGCGTTTTCAATAATATTTGAGTATATCTTTGGGCTTTATACTTTTAATTTATTGATAGAATTGCTAATGGTACCTTTATCAATAATTATTGGAGGAATATTAGCATTTAGCGCTCGTAAACCAGAGCAGAAACAAGTTCATGGTTTTGCAAATAAAACAGTATCGTTCATGGGATTAATTTCATTAATCGTAATAATGATTCATTTTTTTTATCACTACAAAGACTATCTTAATCAGCTCACTTTACTTCAATTTTTTGTGCCATGGCTCTTGTCATTAATGTTTCTCCCATTATTGTATGGAATCTCTATGTATGCTCTGTATGAAAATACTTTTATAGCTTTAAAAATACATCTTCAACCTACAGGTGTTTTTAGGTATGCAATGCTCAAAGCAATGCTTAAATTTAATGTTGACTTAGAGGGAGTAGAACGCTGGAAAAGGATAATCTTTTCAAAGAATTTACAAAGTCGTCAAGAAATTGACCAAGCAATTGCTTTAATTAAAACTCTTCAAAAAGCCGAGAGAAATTTTCCGGTGGTAAACAAAAGTCTTGGTTGGTCACCTTACAAAGTCAAAGAATTGTTAAATTCAAAAGGAATACAAATGTCCAATTATAATAATAATTATGATGATGAGTTTTGTTCCATTTCAAATCCGTTTAATTTAACAAATGATTCCTTCTTTTCAGATACTATAACTTATATGGTGCTTGGAAAACAATTTGAAACAACAGAACTCCATTTAGATTTAAAGATTTTTAATAGCACTATTAATAATTCTGCCTCTCGAATGAAATTATTAGAATTTGCTGAAATAATTTATGAAAATGCAATTGGTGAACAGCTACCGGAGAGAATTAAAAAAGTGATAGTTGATGCTGAAAATTACAAGATGGATAAAACTTTGGCTAAAATATCCGTAAAAAAGCACTTGTGGACTAACGATACGAAAGGATATAGTTTAGAATTTAAGATAATTCATACACAACATTCTCATAAGGATTAGAATTCACTATTCAAGGTTTAGTATAATTTAATTCAAACAAAAAATTGAAATTACTAAATCAAGACACTAAATTTATCTTGTTAATAAACTTTTTCGCTAAATTAAATAAAAAATATAAATCAATGAGCGTAGCAGAGATATTATATAAGCAATACAAAGTTCTTCCTGAAAATATTCAGAAAGAACTAAAAGCGCTTATTAATGGAAACGACGAAACTGTTTCGGTTTCTGTCGAAGCTTTAAAAAGTGCTGTCAAAGATGTGAAACAGCTAAAAGAAGGCAAGATACAAGGTCGCCCTATTCAACAGCTTTTTAAAGAATTGGAAAATGAAAATTGAGATTCAGACTCTTTCCAAATTTGACAGAGAATTCAAACGACTTTCAAAAAAATATAAGTCATTAATCAATGATTTATTTACTTTGTCAGAATTGTTAACAGATAATCCACAGCTTGGCGTCAGTTTAGGGGCTGGGCTGTATAAAATAAGATTAGGTAGTGAAAGTAAGGGTGGCGGTAAAAGTGGTGGATTTCGTATCATAACTTATTATATCGAACAAAAGCAAGATATAGAAATCGTTTATTTAGTTACGATATATGATAAATCAGAAGAAGAAAATATTACCAAAAAAGAACTTCTAAAAATCATAAGTAAAGATATTGATTGAATTTTGAATTGACTCATCTGTAATCAAACCTACCCTTCTTATTCCATTTTAATTCAATCATATTAACTTCTCATCTTTATATTTGCAAGCAATAAATTTAAAGATGATCTTTTTCAGTCAGCACTCCCCCCAAATGAAAACAATCCTTATTATAGATGACGAAGAAAAACTGAGAACCTTGCTGGCGCGTATTCTGCAATCGGAGGGGTTTGAGGTGGTGGAGGCAGGCGATTGCCGGAGTGGTTTGAAGAAATTGGAACAACAGGCGATTGATGTGGTATTATCTGACGTGAAACTGCCTGATGGCAATGGGGTTGATTTATTACCTAAGATAAAAGCGTCGAATCCATTGGTTGAAGTGATTCTGTTGACTGCCTATGGCAATATCAGCGATGGCGTGCAGGCCATGAAAAACGGTGCCTTTGACTACATCGTAAAAGGCGACGACAACGAAAAGATTATCCCCCTGCTCCACAGGGCTATTGAGAAAGTACAGCTGCAAAAGAAAGTAAAAGACTTGGAGAAACGAGTGGGTGAAAAATTTTCTTTTGAGGCCATCATCGGTAAATCGAAAGCCATACAGCAGGCCATTGATCTGGCGAGAAAGGTGGCACCTATAGATACTACCGTTTTACTGACAGGTGAAACCGGTACCGGTAAAGAGGTTTTTGCTCAGGGGATTCACCAGGCCAGTCAGCGGGCGGGGAAAACCTTTGTGATGCTTAATTGCAGCACTTTCAGTAAAGACATCATGGAGAGCGAATTGTTCGGACATAAACAAGGGGCTTTCACGGGAGCCATAAAAGATAAAAAAGGTCTGATTGAAGAAGCCAATGGAGGTACATTATTGCTGGATGAAATCGGCGAAATGCCACTGGAACTGCAAGCTAAATTGCTGCGGGTGCTGGAAACCAGCGAATTTATCAAACTGGGTGACACCAAACCTACGAAATCGAATTTCAGGTTGATTGCTGCTACTAATCGCGATTTAAAGCACGAATACGAAGCCCACCATTTCCGGTCTGATTTGTACTTCCGGCTGAATGTATTTGAGATACACCTGCCACCGTTGCGAGAAAGAGTAAAAGATATTGAACTACTGGCTACTCATTTCATGTGGCAGTTTGCCGACAAAACCAACAAACGCATAGAAAAAATAGACGATGAATGCCTTGTAATGCTTGAAAATTATCAGTGGGTAGGCAATATACGTGAACTGAAAAATATTATTGAAAGGGCAGTTATTCTGGCTGATTCCCACACACTTACTGCTGATTTACTACCTTTTGATATTCAACAACCCCGACAAGCCAGTAAGGGAACACTCTCGGCTTTTTCGATGGCCAGTATTGAGAAACTGCATATACAGAAGGTATTGAACTACACCAAAGGAAACAAAGCCGAAACCGCCCGCTTACTCGAAATCGGCATTGCTACGTTATATAGGAAAATTGAGGAATATGGGTTGTAGCTTATTTCCTATAAAATCCCCTCACCTGCGGCAGTAAGGCCACAAAAATAATGGTAATAGCATAAGACATATAAAAGATATGCAACCAATGCACGGCCTGAAAAATGGTCATTTGCACCAATAACCAGATAATCAATGCGAAGGCTACATAGATGCTGAACGACCAGGACCAAAGCATATCTCTGAAAAAATTCAGTCGTTCTCCCAGCACACTGGTTGTCTTTTTTGCCAGAGCTATCGCTAAAATACAAGGCATAACACCGAGGACTATAAATAGAATGATCCCGGGTATTAAGAAATCAGCAAAAATTGAATCCTCTAAGGTAGATACCGGCATGCCCAATATGCTGCCATCAGGAGCAATAATCAGTACTCCGCCGCCACCAATGGCGCCTATGCCTAAAAATACCAATAAGAAGATAAATATGTTTCTGATTGTTGTTGTTGGTTTCATAAAGTAGATGTTTTCAAATCAAAATTAATCTTTGAAAACACTAAATAAAATGACTTAAATCATGCTGCGTTTAAAATTCATTTACTAATGCTTTTTCTTCTTCTGTTGTTACTTTTTGCGGAAAAAGTAACCAAAAACCATCATCATTTAAACTCGTACAATTAAAAATCTGACGAACATCTTCACTTTCCATCATTTTCTATATGATTTTTAACTGTACTCAAACAGGAAATGATGTTAGCGGTTGTTAAATTTTAGTAGTTTATTTTTTATTCGACAATGAGCCGCATTGCAATGCGACTCTACCGGTTTACCAAACCATTTTGAGAAAAGCTTATCATTTTGATAGGCTTTTTTTGTTGGCGTCCTCTCGCCTATTCAAAATAAAACACTCACTATCAATTACTTACAAGTACACCAAACAAACAGGCACAAAGATTGGCACAGTGGTATCGTCACTAAATTAATAAAACAATGGTAACGATTCTTTTAATCATTCTCGGTACAGCCCTGTTTGGCCTTTGTTACAAATCCATTCACTTCTTCGAAAAAATTTAAAACCATGGCAGCTCTATTCATTTTATCGATGTTGGTTTTTGGATACCTCGTGTATGTATTGCTTAAACCCGAAAAATTCTAAATCTTATGAACACTGAAATATCAGGCATTCTCGCCTTGTTTGTGGTCACGCTTCTGCTGGCCATTCCTTTCGGAAAATACATTGCCCGGGTTTATTCGGGTGATAAGACCATTCTTGACTCTGTATTTAATCCCATAGAAAAGCTTTTCTATCGTTTCAGTGGCATTGATGCCACCAGAGAGATGAACTGGAAAGAACATCTCTCAGCCCTGCTGGGGATTAATTTCGTCTGGTTCTTCCTGAGTATGTTTTTGCTGATGAATCAGGGCTGGCTTCCGTTGAATCCCGATGGCAATCCGTCAATGTCGCCCGATCTGGCTTTCAACACGGCCATTTCGTTTATTGTAAACTGTAATCTGCAACACTACTCGGGCGAAACGGGTGTATCATACCTCACTCAGTTAATCGGACTGATGTACCTGCACTTTGTTTCTGCCGCAACCGGTATGGCGGCAGGGGCTGTTCTGTTCAATGCTATGCGTGAACGTCAGGCTGATAAACTGGGCAACTTCTACAATTATTTCTTAAAGAGTTGCACCCGTATACTTCTGCCCCTATCTATAGTTGTAGCAGCAATACTTACCTGGAACGGTACCCCAATGACCTTTGAAAGCAAAGATACCATCACTACCCTGCAAGGAGATAGCGTTCAGGTTTCGCGTGGGCCGGCAGCGGCCTTTGTGGCTATCAAGCATCTGGGTACCAATGGAGGCGGTTTCTTTGGTGCCAATTCGGCACACCCGCTCGAAAACCCCAATTACCTGACCAATGCCGTTGAAATGATGGCACAGATGATTATCCCCTTTGCTTTCATTTTTGCGCTGGGCTATTACCTGAAGCGCAAAAAACTGGCCTGGAGCATCTTTGGTGTGATGACCGTAGGCTTCCTGCTTCTGACCATACCGACGGTGATTGCTGAAATAAAAGGGAATCCTGCCATTCAGAATCTGGGCATAGCCCAACCTACCGGAAGCATGGAAGGTAAAGAAGTGCGATTCGGTACAGCGGCCTCGGCTTTCTGGAGTATCGCTACCACGGTTATCTCTACAGGTTCTGTCAATAGTATGCACGATAGCAGCATGCCGCTCTCGGGAGCGATGCAAATGCTATCTATGATGATTAACGCCTTTTATGGTGGTTGTGGGGTTGGTATTCTCAACTACTATGTCTTTATCATTCTCGGTGTGTTTATATCCGGGTTGATGGTGGGCCGCACACCCGAGTTTCTGGGTAAAAAGGTAGAGGCGAGAGAAGTGAAAATCGCCGCTATCATTGCCATTCTTCACCCATTGCTCATTCTGGCAGGTACGGCTATGGCCGCTTATCTGGCAGCGAACGACGCTCCGATGGGCTGGTGGTTTAACGGCAATGCGACAGGCTGGCTCAACAACCCGGGGTATCATGGTTTCTCGGAGATGCTCTATGAATACACCTCCAGCGCCGCCAATAATGGTAGTGGTTTTGAAGGACTGGGTGACAATAATCCTTTCTGGAATATCAGTACGGGTATTGTGTTACTGCTGAGCAGGTACCTTCCTATCATCGGGCCGATAGCCATTGCAGGTTTGCTGGCAGGTAAAAAGTATATACCCGAAAGTGCCGGAACACTCAAAACTGATACCTCTACTTTCGCGATTATGACTTTCGCCGTCATAGCCATCATTGCTGCGCTTTCGTTTTTCCCTGCTTTGGCCTTAGGCCCTTTAGCAGAACATTTTACTCTATTTAAATAAGTATTCTCATGACCAGAAATAATCAAACATCGTTATTCGACAGCGTTTTGGTAAAAGAAGCCATCGGCCAATCTTTTATCAAACTTAATCCGCGAGTCATGTTCCGGAACCCGGTGATGTTTACTGTCGAAATCGGAACGTTCATTATGCTGATTGTCTGTATTGCCATCTTCTTTGGTGTCGACAATCAGGGTAGCTTTGCCTATAATAGTATAGTGTTCCTTATTCTGTTGGCAACCTTGCTATTTGCCAATTTTGCCGAAGCCCTTGCAGAAGCCAGAGGTAAAGCCCAGGCCAACAGCCTGCGTAAAACACGTGAAGAAACTCCTGCCAAAGTAGTGCAGACCGTGGGCGAAATGTACCTGAACGAGATTCACGTCTTACCCTCTTCCCTACTCAGAAAAGGTGACGTATTTGTATGCGAACCGGGAGATATTATACCTACCGACGGAGAGATTATTGAAGGACTGGCAACTATTGACGAAAGCGCTATTACGGGTGAGTCGGCTCCGGTGATTCGTGAGGCAGGCGGTGATAAAAGCAGTGTAACAGGTGGTACGAAAGTATTATCTGACAAAATAAAGGTGATGGTTACCACCCAGCCCGGCGAAAGTTTTCTCGACAAAATGATTGCCCTAGTTGAGGGTGCCAGTCGCCAGAAAACGCCCAACGAAATTGCACTGACCATTCTGTTGGCGGCTTTCACCCTGATATTCATTATTGTGTGTGTCACCCTGAAACCCTTTGCTGATTATGCACAGACACCCATTACCATTGCAGCCTTTATCTCGCTCTTTGTGTGTCTGATACCTACTACCATCGGAGGTCTGCTGTCAGCCATTGGTATTGCAGGAATGGACAGAGCTTTGCGTGCCAATGTGATTACGAAGTCGGGTAAGGCTGTAGAAACTGCCGGAGATATTGATGTGCTGCTGCTCGATAAAACAGGTACCATTACCATCGGTAATCGTAAGGCCACGCATTTTTATCCCGTAAAAGGTATAGATGAACCAAGTTTCATTAAAGCGGCAGTACTCAGTTCTATGGCTGACGAAACCCCCGAGGGTAAGTCTATCATTGAACTGGCAGATATCAGTCCATCTACTTATAAAATTCAGAAGCCGGTCTTTATCAAATTCACGGCTGAAACCCGTAGCTCGGGGATTGACTTTGAAGGCACCAGCATTCGGAAAGGTGCCTACGATGCCATCAAAAAACTGGTTGAAAAAGCCGGAAATGTATTTCCTGCCGAAACGGCTGAAAGAGTGAAAACTATTTCGAGCAATGGTGGTACTCCTTTGGTAGTCGCCGAAAATAACCAAGTACTGGGAGTGATTGAGTTGCAGGACATTATCAAAACAGGTATTCAGGAACGCTTTGAGCGTCTGCGCAAAATGGGCGTAAAAACCGTGATGGTAACGGGCGACAACCCCTTAACTGCCAAGTACATTGCCGAAAAAGCCGGTGTGGACGATTTCATTGCCGAAGCCAAGCCGGAAGACAAAATGCAGTATATCCGCAAAGAACAGCAATCAGGTAAACTGGTAGCCATGATGGGCGATGGCACCAACGATGCCCCTGCCTTGGCACAGGCCGATGTAGGAGTAGCCATGAACAGCGGTACGCAGGCGGCCAAGGAAGCTGGTAACATGGTTGACCTGGACAACGACCCCACCAAACTGATTGAGATTGTGGAGATTGGCAAACAACTGCTCATGACCCGCGGCACATTGACCACGTTCTCCATCGCCAACGACGTCGCCAAGTATTTTGCCATTGTTCCGGCGCTGTTTATTGCTACCATACCTGCCTTGCAGGGGCTGAACATCATGGGGCTGCATAGTCCGGAGAGCGCCATTCTTTCGGCGGTAATCTTCAATGCTATCATTATTCCTTTATTGATTCCACTGGCATTGAAAGGTGTGGCGTATAAACCCATTGGTGCCAGCGCTATTCTTCGTCGTAATTTATTAATCTATGGTCTAGGCGGTATCATCGTGCCATTTATCGGCATCAAAATTATTGACCTGGCCGTTTCACTTTTTATCTGATACAATCATGAAAAATATATTATCAGCCATCAGGCTCACCCTTGTGAGCATGGTATTGTTCGCAGTCATCTATCCGCTTATCATCACCGGATTTGCACAATTAGCGCCTAATCAAGGCAAAGGAGAAATCATCGCCGTAAATGGTAAAACTGTTGGGTATAAACTGCTCGGCCAATCGTTTACTGACGACAAGTATTTCTGGAGCCGTCCGTCGGCAGTTGCCTACAATTCAGCCGGATCAGCCGGAAGTAACAAAGGCCCTAGTAATCCTGACTATCTTGCTACCGTGCAGACCCGTATCGACACTTTTATGGTGCATAATCCGCAGGTTCCTAAATCGGCCATCACGGCTGAAATGGTAACGGCTTCCGGCAGTGGCTTAGACCCTGACATCTCACCCGAATCAGCCAGAATACAGGTCAAACGTATTGCTACAACAAGGCATATTCCTGAAGATAAGATTCTCGCGCTAATTGAATCCCATACCCAAAAGCCGCTTCTGGGTCTGTTTGGACCAGCGGCTGTAAATGTACTGGCATTGAATGTAGGGTTGGATGAGTTGAAGTGCCCCCACCCTGCCCTCCCCAACAATGGGGAGGGTTGTAATTATTAAGCCCTTTCTTTAAAGTGTCAGCTATCAAAATAAATAGAGCTTTAATGAATAATTGTAGAGAAGCTGGTAGTGTATGAAAAAATCTACCAAATAGAATTTGGGAAACCCCCACCCTACCCAACAATGGGGAGGGTATTGCGTCCCTCTCCCCACAGTTGGGGAGAGGTTAGGTGAGGGGTTAAAACATTAAAATCAACAAGTACAACAACAAAATGAAAAAACTAATCGCAACCGCATTGACGCTCCTAGTTTTGAGCGCCCATGCACAAGAAACAAAACCACTTACGTTTTCAGGCTATGTAGAAACTTATTTCAGTTATGATTTCAGCAAGCCAGGTAATCATGAAAAAGCAGCTTTTCTGTACAACCACAACCGGCACAACGAGCTCAATCTGAATCTGGGTTTATTGAAAGTGGCTTATAATACTGATAAGGTAAGAGCGAATGTGGGTATCATGGCAGGTACTTATGCTCAATACAACATGGCTGCCGAGCAGGGGCTTCTGAAAAATGTTTATGAAGCCAACGTGGGTGTGAAAGTATCAGGAAAAATCAATTTATGGGTCGATGCGGGCATTATGCCCTCGCACATTGGTTTCGAGAGCGCTATTGGTAAAGACTCATGGAATCTGAGCAGAAGTATATTGGCTGAAAACTCACCATATTATGAATCGGGTGTTCGCTTGTCGTTTACTTCTACCAATGAAAAATGGTATCTGGCCGGACTGGTGCTGAACGGTTGGCAGCGGATTCAGAGGGTACCCGGTAATCAGACACCTGCCGTCGGTACACAACTGACTTACAAACCCAATGCCTCGGTAACGCTGAACTGGAGCACCTATGCAGGTAATGAGCAACCCGACAGCCTGAGCCGTTGGCGGTATTTCAATAATTTTTACGGACAGTTTCAGTTGAACGAAAGACTGGGCTTAATAGCAGGATTCGACTGGGGTACAGAACAGAAAACAACCGAAAGCAGTCAGTATAATACATGGCTGTCTCCGGTGTTGATTGTGCATTATTCAGCTAACGACAAACTGAGAATAGCTGCCCGAGCAGAGTTCTATCAGGATAAAAACGGGGTGATTATTGCCACCGGCACACCCAATGGTTTTCAGACCTTCGGGTATTCTCTGAATATGGATTACGCCATCGTTGAGAATCTTTTGTGGCGTGTGGAGGGACGCATATTCAGTAGTAAAGACCGGATATTTGCCGATAAGAATCAGGTTGGTTATTTAACAAGTGCCTTTTGTTTTAGTTTTTAGTTGGAATAAAGCATTAATTGAATATATCGTCCCTACGGGACTTGGTGTTTGGAAATGCCCTTTTTCTACTGATATTTTATCCCTACGGGATATTTTATAGAAACTAGCTATCGCATCCTACCAAAGCATCCTTCCTACAGAGACGGTATAGTGGTGGGTACGATTAGCCAAACGATTTGAATATATCGTCCCTACGGGACTTGGTGTTTGCAAATGCCTTTTTTTCTACTGATATATTATCCCTACGGGATATAGTCAAAAAATCAAATTGGCACTACGCTCAAATTTTTCAGTCCCATAGGGACGATATATATGTAGACATTCCTAGACAAAATCAAACTAAGTCTCGTAGGGACGGTATATTTATGAACCCGAATTATACATCATGTCAACCAAGGATAACAAAGAAGAAAACGTGCAGCACTTTCTGGATTTAATCCGGAAGTCGCGGCAGGGAAAATTCAAAATCTACATTGGTATGAGCGCCGGTGTAGGCAAAACTTTCCGTATGTTGCAGGAAGCCCATTCTTTGCTACGGAATGGCATTGATGTTAAAATAGGCTATATTGAAACGCATTTCCGTAAAGAAACACACGAGTTGCTCGAGGGTCTGCCGGTTATACCCCGTAGGAAGATTTTCTACAAAGGCAAAGAACTGGAAGAACTCGACGTGCAGGCGGTTATCAATCTGCGCCCCGAGGTAGTGATTATTGACGAACTGGCACATACCAATATGCAGGGCAGCAAAAACGAAAAACGCTGGCAGGATGTGCTCGAGGTTCTGGAGGCGGGTATCAACGTGATAAGTGCCGTGAATATCCAGCACATTGAAAGCCTGAACGAAGAAGTAAAAGAGATAACGGGCGTTGAGGTAAAGGAACGAATACCGGACAATGTTGTGCGGCTGGCCGATGAGGTAGTGAACATAGATCTGACGGCCGACGAGCTGATAACCCGACTGAAGGAAGGGAAAATCTACACTGCTGATAAGATATCAATGGCACTGAACAACTTCTTTAAATCGGAGCAGATACTGCAATTGCGGGAGCTGGCGCTGAAAGAAGTGGCCAGCCAGGTGGAACGAAAGGTGGAAATGGAGATTCCGAGAAATACGGCTATCCGCCACGAGAAATTTCTGGCCTGTATCAGCAGCAATGAAAAAACCGCCCGGAATGTTATCAGAAAAACAGCTCGATTGTCCAGTTATTACAACAGCAAATGGTACGTACTATATGTACAAACACCCAAAGAAAGCAGTGATAAAATTGCACTCGATAAGCAGCGACATCTGATTAATAATTTTAAATTAGCCACACAATTAGGCGCAGAGATTATCAGAGTAGAAGACCGCCATATTGCCAAGTGCATTATGGAAGTAGTTGAACAAAGGCAGATAACTACGCTGTGCATCGGCAAACCGCATCTGAATCTTTTCAATGTGATATTATCAACCAATATTTTCAATGAATTGTTGAAGAAACTGTCGTTTGCAGATATGGATGTGGTGATATTGTCGTGAATACGCCCCTAACCCCTAAAGGGGGATCATAACCCCACCCTAGCCCTCCCCAACTGTGGGGAGGGGAGAAAAAAATTAGTATAGGCCATCGTTGAACCAAATAGTATCTGGAAAATACTCTATCCTTGCCCCTAATAATTGAGAGGAAAGAAAAAGCCCCTCTCTACTGTTGGAGAGGGGTTGGGGTGAGGTAAAATAATTACAATTAACATGAAAATAAGAACCAAACTGACCCTCGGCGTAGGGCTATTATTTATACTCATTACACTGCTCACTTTTGTTGGAGCAAGGGCCATCAATGCCTTGAAAAATGATACTGAAAATATTCTGGCAGCCAATTATAATACGCTGGAGTATTCGCGCAATATGTTAATGGCATTGGATGAACTGACCACCGACAGCAGCGCCATAGCAAAAATAGCGGACAATCTGCGTAAGCAACGCGCGAACATTACCGAAATAGGAGAACGCGACGCCACCCGACAATTATTGGAGCATTTCACCATGCTAAAAGCCAATCATTTCGACCGGACCGCTCATCTGTTGATAAGGAAAGACATCGCCGAAATCATGCGCCTGAATATGGAGGCTATCCAACGTAAAAGCGATGTAGCCAAACAAACGGCGGCCTCGGCTACTATCTGGGTGGCTATTACCGGTACACTCTGTTTTCTGATTGCCTTTATCCTTTTGGTTAACCTGCCCGGTAATATTGCCAATCCTATCCGGACACTTACCGACAGCATCAAGCGGATAGCAGCCAATGATTATTCTCAAAGAGTTTATTTTGAAGATCAAGGTGAGTTCGGCGAACTGGCACGCTCGTTTAATACCATGGCTGAAAAACTGGAAGAATACAACAACAGTAATTTATCTCAACTACTGTTTGAGAAAAAGCGTATCGAAACGCTTGTTAACAACATGCACGACCCGGTGATTGGCCTGGATGAAAACAAGAAAATACTTTTTGCCAATGATGAAGCCCTGAAAGTAACCGGATTGAAACCCGAACAACTGATTGGACAGCAGGCGCAGGATGTATCGCTGATGAATGATTTGCTGCGATCGTTAGTAAAAGAACTGGTATTCTCTAAAAATCAGGACAATGGCGATAAAAAACAGCCCATTAAGATTTTTGCCGATAATAAAGAAAGTTATTTCGAAAAAGAAGTGATTGACATAGCCATTGTGCCTACCGGCGAAAAAGACAAGCGGATGATCGGGCATGTAATTATCCTGAAAAACATTACGCCTTTCAAAGAGCTCGATTTTGCCAAAACCAATTTCATTGCCACCATTTCACATGAGTTGAAAACCCCGATATCGTCTATCAAAATGAGTCTGCAACTGCTGGAAAACCAACAGACAGGAGCTATCAATGAAGAACAAAAGCAACTGATAGAGAGCATTAAGGAAGACAGCCGCCGACTGCTGAAAATTACCGGTGAATTACTTAACTTATCGCAGGTAGAAACGGGGAATATTCAACTGAATATCCAGAAAAGTACGCCGTATCAGATATTGCAGTATGCTACAGATGCGGTGAAAACACAGGCTGCGCAAAAGAGTATCAGCCTGCTGACCGAAGCAGAAGAAAACTTGCCGGATGTAAAGGCAGACACAGAAAAAACAGCCTGGGTACTAATCAACTTTCTGACCAACGCCATCAATTATTCCCCGGAGCAAAGCAGGATTACCATCAGAATCAGGCAGGCCGAATCTCTGGTCAATTTCTCGGTGAGCGACCAGGGCAAGGGCATAGAAAAACGGTATAAGGATAAAATCTTCGACAAGTATTTCCAGATACCGGGTAGCAATAAATCAGGAACAGGACTAGGACTCGCCATCAGTAAAGAATTTATAGAAGCGCAAAATGGCAGCATAGGGGTAGAAAGCGAAATAGGTATGGGCAGTACTTTTTATTTTAATCTGGCGGTGGCGGAGGGGTAATTAAATATTATAATTGTGGAACACGTCGAATAAATTCGCCGCCTAATGAAACAATGGTTTTTTATCTGCTACGCCGACTTAAGTCGGCGCATAATACTAATATTCCTTTGTTTAGATAGCCACCGAATTCATTCGGTGAGCTTATCAAATAACATGAAAACAAACGAAACATTAAACATTATTTCCCAATAAACCGCCCATAATTCCCGTACAATCTCTATTTTTACGGCCTGTAATTCAACCCCTATTGTATGACATTATCTGTGCGCTTAATTGGTCTGGCTTTGGTTCTATTAATAGCCCGGCCTTATGGTTTTGCCATCACACACCCGCAAGCATCCGGTTTAAAGTGCGAATACCTCCCGAATCCTTTAGGCATTGATAACCCTAGTCCGCGTTTAACATGGCTACTGACTGACAGTCGCAAAGGCGCCAAACAAACAGCCTATCAACTGGTAGTAGACACAGATTCCGCCAAAGTTGCCCGCGGTACAGGCAGTGAATGGAGCACCGGAAAGGTGGTTTCAGGCAATACGCTGGCAGTTTACAAAGGCAAAGCGCTGCAACCTTTTACCAAATATTACTGGTCTGTAACACTCTGGGACAAAGACGGTGTTAAAACCACCCAGACTGTGGCGAATTTTGAAACAGGTATGATGAACCAGCAAAACTGGAGAGGTGCCTGGATCAGTGACACCCGTGATGTCAACCTCAAACCTGCCCCCTATTTCAGAAAAGCGTTTTCAGCAGACAAGAAAATCAAATCGGCGAGGGCTTATGTGGCCGTAGCTGGTTTGTATGAATTATACATTAACGGACAGAAAATCGGTAATCATCGCCTTGACCCGATGTATACGCGTTTCGACCGTCGTACTTTATATGTCACACACGATGTAACGGCCGCCCTGCAAAACGGCAAAAACGCCATTGGCATATTGCTGGGTAATGGCTGGTATAACCACCAGTCAACAGCCGTGTGGTATTTCCACGAGGCGCCATGGAGAGGTCGGCCAACCTTCTGTCTCGACTTACGGATTACTTACGAAGACGGTACTACTGAAGTAATTTCGAGTGGCAAAGACTGGAAAACAGCACTGAGCCCTGTTATTTTCAATAGTATTTACACCGCAGAACATCAGGATGCCCGCTTAGCGCAGGATGGCTGGAACACGGCCGACTTCAATGATAAAAACTGGAAAGATGTTATTTTCAGAACCTCACCCTCACAAAATATAGTAGCTCAGGCTATGGTTCCGGTCAGGAATGTGGAAGAAATACCTGCTCAAAGCATGAAAAAACTGAACGACACCACCTGGCTGTTTGATTTAGGGCGGAATATATCCGGTGTCAGCAGACTACAGATAAAAGGCGAAGCAGGAACGGTAGTCAGACTGAAACATGCCGAGCGTTTGAATGCGGATGGCTCAGCCGATATGTCGAACATTGATATCCACTATCGTCCTACCGATAATCAGGATCCGTTTCAGGTTGATGTCTATACCCTGAGTGGCAAAGGAGAGGATACGTTCATGCCGCATTTCAATTACAAGGGTTTTCAATATGTAGAGCTTACCTGTGCCAAACCTTTGCAACTGAGCAAAGAGAACCTGACAGGGTATTTTATGCACAGCGATGTGCCACCTGTGGGGCAGGTGACCACCTCTAACCCAACCATGAACAAAATCTGGTGGGCAACCAATAATGCCTATCTGTCGAACCTTTTCGGATACCCTACTGACTGTCCGCAAAGAGAGAAAAACGGCTGGACAGGTGATGCCCACATTGCGAGCGAAACAGGGTTGTATAATTTTGATGCCATTACGGTGTATGAAAAATGGCTGGCCGACCACCGCGACGAGCAACAGGCCAACGGAGTACTGCCGTCTATTATACCAACGGGTGGTTGGGGCTACGAATGGGGCAATGGGCCAGACTGGACGAGCACCATTGCCATTATCCCCTGGAATGTGTATCTGTTCTATGGTGATACCAAAATACTGGCCGACAACTACAGCCACATGAAACGCTATGTAGACTACATACAAACCATTGCACCGAAACACCTCACTACCTGGGGATTGGGCGACTGGGTGCCGGTGAAATCAAAATCGCCGGTTGAGTTTACTTCGTCGGCCTATTACTTTGTTGATGCCACTATCGTAGCCAAAACGGCGGCTTTACTGGGCAAAACTGCTGATGCTGCCTATTATGCCAATTTGGCTCAGAAAATAAAAGAGGCCATTAATGCCAAATATCTCGACAAAGAAAAGGGCATCTATGGCAGCGGTATACAAACCGAGTTGAGTGTGCCTTTGCAATGGGGTATTGTACCTGACGAACTGAAAGCCAAAGTAGCGGCCAATCTGGCACAGAGAGTACAGACTGATGGCAACCATATTGACGTTGGCTTATTAGGCACGAAGGCAATATTGAATGCTCTGAGCGAAAACGGCTATGCTGATTTGGCATATACGGTTGCCTCACAAGAGACCTTCCCGTCGTGGGGTTGGTGGATAAAAAACGGAGCTACCACGCTGTATGAAAACTGGCCGATTGACGCGAAGTCAGATATTTCGATGAATCACATTATGTTTGGCGAAATAGGCGCCTGGATATACAAGGCATTGGGCGGTATCAAACCCGATGAAAGAAAACCCGGCTTTAAGAATATACTGATAGAACCGCATTTTGTGAAAGACCTTTCAGGCTTTGATGCCAGTCACGATGGCCCACAGGGCAGGATTACGTCAGCCTGGAGAAGGACAGACAAGGGCATTGAATACCGATTGGTGATTCCGGCCAATAGCACAGCTACCGTAAAAATCCATCTGCCGGATGGCCAACAACTATACGAAAACGGGAAAGTGATAAAAGCTCAGCCCGATTCGAATGCGGTGGTAATAACTTCTCTGACAGCGGGTGAATGCTTGTTTGAAATACGATAGGCAGAGATTATATTTTTGAATATAAAGCTATAATTTATAAATTGTTGGGTATTGTTTGAATCGGCTTCGGTGAAAACAATACCCATTGTTTTTTAGTATTGATAATACACAACAAGTAATACCAGAAGAAAACCACCAACTGAACGAATCCAATAAAAACAACTAAATTTATGAAAGAAACTGTTCCACGCTATCGGGAGAACATCGATTCTCTGTTTCAGCAATTTAATACGTCACAAGAAGGGTTGTCAGATACAGAAGTAAGCAACCGGCTACAACAGGAAGGCTACAACGAACTACAGGAGAAAAAGAGAATACCGCCCTGGGTGTTATTCCTCAATCAGTTTAAAGATTTCATGATACTGGTATTGGCAGGGGCAGCGGTGTTGTCGGGTATTTTTGGTGATGTGGCCGATACGATTATCATCTTCGTAATTATCATTCTGAATGCCGTAGTGGGTTTTATACAGGAGTTCCGGGCTGAAAAAGCGATGGAAGCCCTAAAAAAAATGAGTGTAACTCAAACGCGGGTCATTCGTGGCGGACAACCACGCATGATAGAATCAAAAGAACTGGTACCCGGTGATATTGTGCAGTTGGAAGCCGGAAATGTGGTACCTGCCGATATCCGTCTCTATGAAGTAAACGCGCTGCGTATAGATGAATCGTCACTGACCGGAGAATCGGTTCCGGTAGATAAGGTTAATCATGCCTTAGCAGAAACAGATATTCCATTGGGCGACCAGCTCAACATGGCATTTAAAGGTACGCTGGTTACCAACGGCGCCGCCGAAGGACTGGTTGTCGGTACTGGTATGAATACCGAGCTTGGTAAAATAGCTAATCTGTTACAGGAAAAAGAAGCCGTTACTCCGCTACAAGCCCGTATGACGAGATTCGGCAAAAACCTATCGTATATTATTCTTGGTATATGTCTTGTTCTTTTTGTATCAGGGTTGGTGCGTGGTGAAGACCCATTCAATATCCTGCTTCTGTCGGTCAGTCTGGCTGTGGCGGCTATCCCTGAGGCGCTCCCGGCACTTATAACGGTGGCACTTTCAAGGGGAGCTTCAAGATTAGCCAAACAGCATGTGCTGGTCAGAAAGTTACCTGCTGTAGAAACACTGGGTTCGGTTACCTTCATTTGCAGTGATAAAACCGGAACCCTCACCCAAAACAAAATGCATCTGACAGAGAAGCATGAACAGCCCATTGAAACAGAAGAGAATGACCTTTCGATGTTAAAGCTGAGTATGTTACTGAATCATGAGGTAAAATTTGAAAAACCTGAAAAACCCATTGGCGAAGCTACTGAACTGGCACTAACCGGACATATAGTTGAAGAATTGAGCTATAAGAAATACCAGTCGCTTTTTAAGAAATACAAGCGTGTGGGCTTGATTCCGTTCGATTCAGAGCGAAAATGTATGACTACCATTCATCAATACAACGATCAGTTTCTGGTGATAAGTAAAGGTGCCAGCGAAGCCATTACCGATAGTATCAACCACAAAAAAGATGAGACGCTTATCAGAGACATATCGGAAGACTGGGCCAAAAGGGGCATCAGAGTACTGGCCTATGCTTACCGGATACTCGACAGCCTGCCCGACAAGATTGACCCGAAAAACGTGGAGAAAAACCTGATTTTTGCCGGATTGGCCGGGCTGATTGACCCGCCACGCGAAGAAGCCAAAGTGGCCATTACCGAATGTAAAACCGCAGGTATCAGACCCGTGATGATTACTGGCGACCACCCGGCTACGGCCCAGGCTATAGCCCGCGAACTGGGTATTCTGGAAGAGGACGAACTGGCTCTGACGGGTGTAGAACTGGAAAAACTGTCGGACAGTAAATTCAAAGCGCAGGTAGAAAAGACAGCGGTGTATGCACGGGTATCGCCCGACCAGAAGCTGAGAATTGTAAAAGCGCTGCAAGCCAAAGGGCATTTTGCGGCCATGACAGGTGATGGCGTGAACGATGCTCCCTCCCTACGCGCAGCCAATATCGGTATTGCGATGGGTATCAACGGTACGGATGTGAGCAAAGAAGCTGCGCACATGATATTACTAGATGATAATTTTGCAACCATTGTAAAGGCCATTAAAGAGGGCCGGCGGATTTTTGACAACATCCGGAAGTTTGTGAAGTATATCATGACCTGTAACAGCGCTGAAATACTGGTGATAGCCGTGGCGCCGTTTCTGGGTTTGCCGAATCCGCTTTTGCCTATTCATATTCTGTGGATTAATCTGGTTACGGACGGACTACCTGCCCTGGCTTTAGCAAATGAAAAAGCTGAAGCCAATGTTATGAAAAGGCCTCCGCGTGAGCCTAACCAAAGCCTGTTTGCCGACGGTGTGGGATATCATATTGTGTGGATGGGTATTCTGATGGCCGTTATCACACTCGGTGCCGAAGCATGGGCTACCAACCAGAAACTCGAACACTGGCAGACGATGGTATTTACGGTACTGAGTCTGGCTCAGTTGGGGCATGTGATAGGCATCAGAACCGAGCGGTCTGTTTTTCAGCAAAAGGGTTTGTTTTCAAATCTGCCGCTGATAGGCTCAGTTTTACTTACGCTGCTGTTACAGATGGCTGTAGTATATGTACCTTTTATGAACAAAGCATTTAAAACCCAGCCATTATCATGGCAAGAACTGGGCATCTGTGCATTACTGGCTTTCGGTGTGTTTGTGGCAGTAGAGGCCGAGAAGTTGGTGAAGATGTGGATAAAGAAGGCGTGATATCTGATAGAAATATATTGAATTTAGTAGAGCCGCATTGCAATGCGGCTTATCGTTGAATGAGGTTATAGAGGAATTGATTTTGTGGTGTTGGCTATCAATAATTTTTCTGAGTGGATAGTCCAATGGAGACGCAATGCATTACGTCTCGTATGTTTGTAACAGAAATAAGAATAAGGAAAAAGGTTTAAATTGCTACTGGAAAATGAGAGGCAAATA
>NZ_JBXARV010000003.1:737277-1074206 GCF_058808615.1 Emticicia sp. GW821-FHT11C11 | reverse complement strand
AATAATGCTCCTGCTTTTATTGACTCAAATTTAAATATTTTTACCAATTTATTTGGCTTTTAACACAGCACCTCTACTGTGATAAACGATAAAACCCCGTCGAAGCGGGGTTTTATCGTTTATAAATCTATTCAGCTTATTTCTTTCTTGGCAATTTCTCGTCGCGCATAGCGGCGTTGTATACAAACGAGGCCACGATAGTTGCCGCTTGTTTCAAATCATCCGGTTGCAGGTGATCGTACGTATCCATGTTGGTATGGTGTGTACGGGTGCTGTATTCGATTTCATCCTGAATGAACTGGAAGCCCGGAATACCCACACCTGTAAACGCAAGGTGGTCAGTACCCCCTGTGTTTCTGATAGTAACAGTTTTAGCGCCTAAATCATGGAAAGGCTCAAGCCATTTGGTGAAGATAGGACGGCAGGCGTCATTACCCTGTAAATAAATACCTCTGATTTTACCGGTACCGTTGTCTACATTGAAATACCCCGCAATGTTATCTCCTTCTGCGTTGCTTTTCTTGGTATTTGGGTCTGTCAGGTGGTTTTTTACATAGTTTCTTGATCCATGCAAGCCTTGCTCTTCAGCACTCCACAACGCAATACGAATGGTTCTGCGTGGCTGGATGTTCAAAGTCTTCAGGATTCTCACCGCCTCTAACATTACTGCAGAACCCGCTGCGTTATCAGTAGCACCGGTAGCACTATGCCATGAGTCAAGGTGCGCTCCCAACATTACCACTTCGTCTTTTAGCTTAGGATCAGTTCCTTTTATTTCAGCCAAAACATTATAACCTTGCAAATCTTTTGTAAAGAATTGGGTTTTTACGTCAATTTCCAATTTCACCGGGATACCCGCTTTGGTTAAACGGCACAAAGAAAGATAGTCTTCAGCCGATAGCATGATATCCAATAAGTTTTCAGGGTCGGTCCCTTTATACAGACCACCTCCTTGTACAAACATAGTACCATCTTTACCACGGGCACTCATGCTCAACAAACCTATCGCCCCTTCTTTCTTAGCCATTTCTTTCGTTTTGGTTGAAAGCAAAGTGCTTCTGCGCATGGCTGCCATCATAGTACGGAAAGCCGTATCAGGTTGTGCACGGTTGGCAGAAGGTGCATCAGCTGCCATTTTCTCTAGTTCTTCGTCAGTATAACGGTTAGCGTCAGCCTTGAAAGATGGCGTGATTCTATCGTTTTTATATAACAAAATGATTTTGTCTTTCAATTTGCCTTTGTAGTTCTCAAGCCCCAGGGTGTCGGTTTCGTCAATCAACAATATTTCGGCTTGTCTCAACTTGCCTTTGGTTCCGGCTGTCCAGGTTTTAGGATAGGCAATCAACGGACGGTAGTAAGGTGCTGTCATGGCCAGATAACTTTTTTGAAGTTCCCAGCCTTTACCGAACTCGCCCCATGCTTCCAGTTTCGCGTCTGTCAGACCCCACTCGGTCAGTTTACCTTTAGAATAATTGGCTGCACGCATAAAACCCGGTGAGCCTTGTAATCTCGGGCCGCTTACATCTGTCAGATTGAAAGCGATGTCCATTACTTTAGAATTGTTCAGGCCTTCCTGGCGGATTTTTTTCACCACTTCCAGGTCTACTTTTTCTTCCTGAGCCGTGAGCGCCAACGAAATAAAAAAGAAGGCAATAACAGGTAGCAATTTTTTCATGAGGAGATGTTTAGTTTGTTTGATTGTTTGTTTTTAAAATTAGCTTTGGAGACACTAAAGGTAAAAATTCAAGGCCGTGATTCCAAAATATTGCGATTAATTTACCGTATGAAGCGATTAATAGGGTGGAAAGGGTGATGTGGAGGAAAGATTGCTTTTAAGTATTTATTCTTAAATTATAATTTACTTCTATAGTCGACTTATAATTAAACAATATACGATTCAAAAAACACTGCATATCACAGCATAAATTTCGTATAATTCGTAGATTTGAGTCCAGATTACAATTCAGTTCTTCGCCAAATAACTAAAGTCTGAGTACTATTTGCTGTTCTAAAAATCAGAATAAACTTAAAACACCTAAAAGTTGATTATGAAACCACTACTCATGAAATTGAAGGCCATTCTGCTTATCTTAATTTTATCCTGCGGGCATCTTTCGGCTAAAAACATTCATTTTTTCTCCAATGATTTATTTGGTATTGCAGGGTTTGTGAAAATATATAATGGTAACGAAAAATTACTTGAAATCACCAAAAACCAGTCTTTAGTATTAAAAGTAGATGAAAATGTTTCCAGTGTGAGTCTCACATTTAAATGGGGGTTACGCTTAAACAAAAAACTGGACATAGATTTAACAAACAAGGAAACCATTTTTATTTATGTTTATCTAAATTCTGTAGTCTGGTCGGTTTATGAAAGTACTGACCCGAATATACCCAAAAGCATCACCGAATTGTTTGAACCACAGCAAAGTATTGTTGAACTGGCTATTAGAATAAAGAATCATCCGCTTACAATTTATACAAAAGCCAGCTTATTGAACTATCTCGAAAAGCCCAAATCAGCCAATGAAGGTTTTTATAAAGCCGCCATCATGACATCTTATGCGTCTGAAGCTGAAATTGGAGTAGTAAAAACAGATGAAGGATATACGATAGTATATCTGAGCGGAGGAAATAAAGCCGTCTGGAAAGAAGGCGATTTAAAAGGAATTTTCACAAAAACAGCTAATGACAATATTTTCAGAGCCAAATGGTATTTCGAAAATAAAAAATCGATAGAGGGCTTATATTTTACTTTTGAGAATGCAACCATGAAGATTATCGGAGAAAATGGAAACCCTGATCAGATATTTATTAAGCATTATCCTATGAACGTGAGCCTAGCGGCTAATAAGGTTTCAACAAGCACCGGGTTTGCGCTATCGGGTGATGGGCTAATTACTACCAGTTATGATGTGGTAAATGGTTCTACAAATATATATGTTAAAGGAGTAAACGGTGATTTCACAACTGCTTACAAAGCGAAGGTTGCGGTTTCAGACAAAAATAATGGTATTGCAATTCTTAAGATAGAAGACTCTAACTTTAAGGGGACTTCTCAGATTCCATATATTATTAAGCAAATGTCATCAGATATCGGTGAAAATGTTTTTACATTGAATTATCCATCAAATGCCACCTTGCTTGACGAAATTAGATTAACGAATGGTATAATAAGCTCTAAAACGGGTTTTCAGGGTGATATCACTTCCTATGAAATATCTGCTCCTGTACAATCCGGCAACAGTGGTGGTCCATTATTTGATAAGTCAGGTAACTTAATCGGCATACTCCAATCAAAACAAGGAGACGCAGGAAATGTATCTTATGCTGTTAAAATAAGTTATCTAAAAAACATGATTGACGTATTACCTGTGCCACCCAAGTTTAGTGAAACAAACCTTCTGGCTAACCTTTCGCTTTCCGAGCAGATTAAATTACTTAATAAGTTTGTCTATGTAATTGAGGCGAAATGACAGAATCAGATTAAATTACTATTAGTACTACTAATAGCATATAAAGTAATAATGGCAATGGATTTTAATTTCTCTTGACCCATTGCCATTATTTCACGCCATCACCGCCAGCATATCCAGTATTCTCTCGCCTATTTCCAGTTCACCTTCAAAAACAATATGATTACGGGCTTCGGGTTTTGATATCCCCTTGGTCAATAACCGCCAGGCAATGGCACCGTCAATGGTGACGCATGCCAATGGTTTTTCGGCCCGTTCCCGCACCAACTGCCAGGCAGTGCCGTTATGTGTAAGGTTCCATTCTCCCCCTCCCTCGCCGGTGATGACAAATTGAATACTGTCGCCTTCGCGGGCAGATACATTACGGTAATGATACGGCAGTGCTCGCATGGATGTTTCCAGATGTGGCCAGTAAAACTCCCGGGTATATAGTTCGGCTTCTTGTCCTACTGCCAGTCTGATTTGCTGCTGGTGATGCCACTTTTCGGTGTACTCGCGAGCTATGTGAAACCAGTTTTCTGATTCCTCTTCCCCTGCCCAGGCAACGGAATAGATGGCCTTGTCGAATGGTTTTTGAGTGGAAATATAATCGCTGTATTGTTTACCTGTAATTGTCAGTAATTCAACTAAAACACTTGGGCTGGCTCTTTTAAAGGCATTCACCCAGTCGGCATTGAGTTTGTTCAGGTAATTGATCAGATCCTGATACGATTGAATATCTACAGGCGGTTCACCCGTATGCCCGTCTCGTGCCGCAGAGAGTGTCCGGATATTGGTATCCAGCAAATGTGCAGCTATATCTTTTACTTTCCAGAGTGGGGCAATGGTTTGTTTCTCCCATTCGGCAGGAGATAAGGATTTCAGAATCTCAATCAGTTTTTCATCCAGTTTATAAAAAAGGTCTGTTATAATAATAGGCTCCAGTGGCGTCATGATTCAGGTGGTTTTGTTGGGACGAAATAATAGAGTGGATATCAATTGCCTATGTAGGGGTTCAAAATTTTGAACCCCTACAAACACGTTTGCTGTCGTTACATTATCAACGTTTAAAATCCAGATCCTGGAAATCGAAGCTAAAATCGGTGAGAGGTGAAATGGCCAGCATTTTAAAACCTGAGCCTTTGCCGTCTTTATCCAGTTCAAAGGTTACGTAGGCATCGGCATCCAGACTGCGGTCTACCCATTTTACAATGTATGTATTGCCTTTATACGGAAACATTTCGCCGTTGAGCAGATGCGAGCGTTTGGATGTAAACCACAGCTTGCCGTTTTTCATGCCTATTTCGGCATCACCAAACCATTTGTCGCGATAGGTGCCAATAAAAAGGTTGTTGTCAATCTTCGTAGCACTTTTTTGTTGTGCATCAATATCTTTCCAGATAGCATCAGTTATTTTTTTGGCATTGGCCAACCCCTGCAATACGCGATCGTGGTTTTCTTTCACACGGTCAATGCCCTTTACACCCAGATAACTGTCTTTAATTGTATTGGTAACAGATGTAAAAGCTGCTCCCTGTTGCTGATTGGTAAACA
Organism: Emticicia sp. GW821-FHT11C11; assembly: GCF_058808615.1. NCBI lineage: Bacteria > Pseudomonadati > Bacteroidota > Cytophagia > Cytophagales > Leadbetterellaceae > Emticicia > Emticicia sp. GW821-FHT11C11. The sequence goes on along the minus strand of NZ_JBXARV010000003.1, from coordinate 1,069,197 downwards.
CAATAATACCCAGTTTCAATTCGGGTATCAGTGTTACCTGTGTTACAATACCTGCTAACCCGCCCGTGTGCGATGCCTGTTTATAGCCTTTTACATCAACCAGACCCCAGCCCAGCCCGTAGCTTGAAAAATGGGTGTTATAAGAATTGGTTCCGCGGACAGGAATAATGGTTTGGGGTGTCCACATTTCGTCATGCACCGTTGTACTGAACAACTGCTTTCCATTGCCGTATTTGCCGTTATCCATCTGCATAATTATCCACTTGCTCATGTCGGTGATATTGCTATACAAGCCACCTGCGGCATTGGCTACCTCGCTCCAGTCGCGGCGAATCACCTTTACCGTGCCATCAACAGGGGCGTGCGGGTCGATTACATTCGATTTATTTTTTAACCGGCGGAATGAAGCGGCAGTCTGGGTCATTTCAAGCGGTTGCAGAATACGCTGCTCAATGAAGTCTTCCCACTCCATGCCCGATGCTCTTTTCACTACTTCGCCGGCAACAATATAAAGGAGGTTATCATAATCGTATTTAGTACGGAAGCTCGACACGGGCTTCAGGTATCGCAGATTATGGATGATATCCTGCTTGCTGAAAGTATTTGAATCTGGCCAGAACATGAGGTCTCCGGCACCCAGACCCAATCCACTGCGGTGTGTGAGCAGGTCTTTGATGGTAAATTCTTCAGTTACGAAAGGGTCATACATCTTAAACTCCGGTATGAAGTCGCGCACTTTGTCGTCCCATTTCAATTTTTTCTCGTCTACCAGCATGCCTAATGCTGCGGCTGTAAATGCCTTGCTGTTAGAGGCTATACCAAAGAGCGTGTTTTCGTCTACCTTCTGTTTGGTGTTGAGCGACCGCACACCATAGCCTTTGGCATGAATCACCTTACCGTCTTTTACAACGGCCACGGCAATGCCGGGTACATCAAAAGTTTTAAGGGTGCGTTCTACCAGATTATCGATTTCAGCCGATGTGATTACCTGAGCCAGGCTGTGGCCGAAAGAACCAAGAAAAAAAGAAATAAGCAGGAAGAAAGGTAAAGTCTTCTTCATAAGGGTGACGGTTTAAGATTTGTTGATTGAACCCGGGACAGAAAATGCCCCACTCAACAAAGATTATTGAAAACCGCCTAAATAGCAAGCAAAAGCATGATTTGTGTTTATTTATCCGTCAGTTAAACGATGCCCTGAATTCAAGAGGTGATTGACTGGTTTTTGTTTTAAACAATTTATTGAACGATTGCGAATGCTCGAAACCTAATTCATAGGCAATTTCACTGACCGACAGATCGGTGGTTGATAGTCGCTCTTTTGCTTTTTCAATCAGTTTGTTATGTATATGCTGTTGGGTGGTTTGTCCGGTCAGTTGTTTCAGCATACTGCTTAAATATTTGGGTGAAATATTCAGCGAATCCGCAATGTATTGAACCGTTGGCAGGCCTTTAGAAATTAAATCGTCTTCATTGAAATAATCTGTCAATAAATCTTCCAGACGACTCAGCACTTTACTGTTGGTTATTTTCCGGGTAATGAACTGACGCTCATAAAACCGCCGGGCATAGGTAAACAGTAGTTCTAATTGCGCAATGATTACATCCTGACTGAATTTATCGATACTGGAGTTGTATTCCTGCCTGATATTCTGGATGATTCCGTTTATCATGGTCTCTTCTTTGTCAGACAGAAACAAAGCCTCGTTGACGGAATAATGGAAAAACTCATACTGTTTTATTTTAGTGGCAAGAGGGGTGTTCCACAAAAAATCGGGGTGTATAAACATCATCCACCCTTCCACACCTTGAGGTATTCCGCCTTCGTCGCCGCCCACAACCTGATTAGGCGCCATGAAAGCCATCAGCCCCTCATCGAAATCATATTTCTGTTGTCCATACCCCAGCTTATCACAGCCTTTCTTGAGCGATATGGTGTAGAAATCAAATATCACAGACACTATCCCTTCACTTGGCTTTAAATCAGCCACATTAACAATGCTAATGAGCGGATGCTGCGGCTTGGGAAGCCCCGACAAACGATGCCCTTCTGTAATGGATTTTATTTTGATTAGTTTCTTGTTTTCCATTCTACCATTTAGTTTTATACACGCCTATCTGCTGCTGTTTTTTATCCGGTAAATTCTGAACTGTTAACCCAAAAGTTTCGAAAAAGGGTGTTTCAACCAGATTAATACCAGAGGCATGGCCAGAAACGGAATTTCGATCAAAGCCATTTTTACGTTTCCTGCATTGAGGGCTAGAGCCATTATCAGAATAAAAGAAAAAGCATTGAGCAAATTACCAATAAAAAACGTTTGCGGAAACAAAACCAATATGCCGATTATTATGATGGCTACACCAAAAGCCGGAGCATACATTTTATTGATGCCCAAATCGGCCATCATTTTCAATTGTTCAGGGTTATTGCTGCTTTGCACGGCACTCCAGCCATGCCTGAAACTCAGAAATGCCGTAGTTAAGATAAGGATGATACTTACTATTTTCATATGTTTATTGTTTTATTTTTATTGAAATTACTGAGCATACATGGTTGACGCACCAATTTTACCTGCCTGCGAAAGCGCCAGTTTAGGTGCAAGCCTGCTCATGATACGTAATACCTTCGCAAGACCCGGATAAATTTCGTGCTTGTCGTCTTGCATCCCCTTAATAGCATTGTCAACTATTTTTTCAGGTGCCATCAGCATTCTTGCGTCAAAGCTCTCATCGTCCATAAACTTGTCGTTGAGTGGTGTGGAAGACCCCGGAGCCACCAATTCAAAAACGCCTATATTGGTGTGCTTTAATTGTACTCTCAATGATTGTGTATAAGAACGCAACCCTGATTTGGAAGCGCCATATATAGGAGATATCGGGAAGGGCATCAGCGCAATACCCGACGTTACGTTCATAATAGCTGCCGATTTTCTGGTTTTTAAATGTGACAGAAACTGCTGCACCATACGGATTGGCCCCATCAAGTTAATTTCAATTTCACGGGTAATGTCGGCAAGATCATGCGTTGCGTTAAGGCTAATCTTGCGCATCTCTCCGGCATTGTTTATCAGGATGTTCAGGTCAGGGAATTGGCGTGTAACCTGATTATATAAACTGATGATGTCTTCAGGCTTGCTGACATCGCTCTGAATGGTATGCACCGCCGGAAGTTTCTGCTTGGTTTCCTGAAGTTTGCCGGCATTTCTGCCGGTTACAATCACGGTGTTTCCGAGGGCAATTAATTGCGAAGCAAATTCGAAGCCGAAGCCGCTGGTTCCGCCGGTAATAAGAATGGTGTTGTTAGTTAAATTCATTGTTTTCGTTTTTTGATGCTGCAAAGTTCTGCAGTAATCAGAAAACGGATGTAGCCAAAAGTCGCTATGTTGTAGTCAAAAGGATTGAATATAATTGATCGCCCGGTTTTATTACCTTTATCTTCTTTTATCTCTTAAGCTTGATGGGGATACAAATTTCCGGACATCCACTTTTCTTTGCTTCGCTTTTATTTCAAAGTCTACTGTTTCTGTGCCGGCAGCTTCTATTTTTTTCTTAATGATATTATCCGAAACCTCAATTTCAGATGGGAATTGTCTGGTATCTATGCTTATTGTGTAGTCTCCTACCGGTATATAGAATATATATTTCCCGTCCGGAGTTGTTTTGGTTCTGAATTCTTTACCATTTTTATCAGTGGCTATTACCGGTATACCAAACAGGTCAAGGCCGATTTCGTAACTTAAATCAGTTCTGGTGAACTTTAATCTTCCTTTCAGTGTGCCGATGGTTTGAAGCGCAACATCTACCTTGGTTTTTTTCTTGACCGGAACAGTTCTTTCCGGCGCATAATTTCCTTTATTGAATGGCGCCGAGATTCTGACGTTCCCCTCCGGCAGGTTCTTATAAACAACGCGGCCCTGCTTGTCGGTCACAAAAATTTCATCTCCTATATGAATAACCGTGTTTGTTGCAATTGAGTCTGATGCATCATAGATGCCGTCCTGATTCAAATCTCTGAACACAAATACTTCGAGTTGATTCTTTTTTAATTCATTCCTTGGCACAGGAAGATGCCGGATTACACCCATCTCCAGCTGATTGATGTTATAATTGTTGCCGTACCGGTTATGGTTAAAATTAACGTAGAATGTTGTTTTGCTGTTAATTTCGTATTCGGCCCTTTCTGAAACCAATATGGTAGTGCCGAAACTCGAATTATATGTATATGATACCCCAGTTTCAGTTTTGAGTTTGTTACGCATCAGGTTTTTTCTTAAGGAAGCTGAACCACTGATGAGTGAACCGGACGATTGATTATTTCTAAAATTATTAGCGGCTTCGCCAAGAAAAAATGAGCCGTGCTGCCATCTGGCGCTCAAATTGAATTGATTTCTCTTGTAAGAGGTGCTGATCTTTGAATGGAATTGCTTTTTTGTATCAAAACTAGAATAATAGAATCCACTTTCAGAATTCAGCGAAAGGTAGTCGTACGTATTGACCGGAATGGACAGATTCGTGTTTACATTCAGTGAGGTAAGTGTTTGTGTCTCGCTGGTTTTTCCTGCAAATGTATAAGCATCGCTGGACTCCTGAGTTAGTGTCGGAGCAATGGATACATTGGTAGTATTGAATTTACGGGCATACCCCCATTCTACCCGCATATTGGCGAAAGACGGCATAGTAAATTGTATAAGTGAAACCGATTTAGGGCTATAGCTGCGGTACTCAAATGCTCCCCATAGCGATGCAGCGGCGGGCATTGTCCAGTAAATACGTTCTGAAAAGATAAGCGCACCTTTTTGTAAACCGGAATAATACGGTGTGCTGTAATAATTATTGCTGTTAACAGAGGCTTTTCCTATTCTGCCATTCATGTTTGCACCTATGGCAAAACCGTATTTCTTATCGGTTTCAATATTGTATCCGGATACACTGCTTCCATTGATATTGAGTGTATATGAGAATTTCTTTTTAGTCATGAAGTTGAACGTATTGCCTGCCAATACGTTTCGTGTGTTCAGGAACACATTGTTTTCAAAAAGAGCATAATGCTGGTTACTCCAATTTTTGCCCATATATGAAAACGTAGTCCAGCCTGCATTGCCAATAGATTTTATTTCCGTTAAGTTGGGGTTATTGTCGAGATACCCCGCTTCAATACTTATATTTTTAAAAGGCCTGACAGACGCTATCGCCCCGCGCCCGGAGAGGTTAATATCCAGAGTACGGTTGATGTTGCCGGCACGTATGCCAATACTTTTGTTTTGGAACTCAAGCCAGGTAGCACGCAGCATGGTTCTTGAGTTAGCGTTTTTCCATTGGGTAAGATCCAGATTATAATTGATTGCACCATGCTCGCCGGCACCGAATCCTCCGTTGGCGCGGACGATATAAGTCTCTGTGTTTGTAAACATATTTTGCGAACCAACCTGAATTGAATTATCCATGTAACTGGCGGGGCCCAATTCATCCAGGTAATTGCGGGTACTTTGGGCACTTTGTACGTGCACTATTGCCCCACCCACAATGCCTCCATTACTGTATAAGCCGGTAACGTTGATATCAAAATCATTACTGGCTCTCATTTTTCTGTTTATCACTCTTTTAAAGAATACGGTGGTGTCTGCAGAAGGCCGTAAGATGATCTTTGTAGTATTATGAACAGACCGCTCCTGTAACGCCAAAGGATAGGTACAGAGGATATTCAGGGTTTGGTCTGTATTGCCTGCATTAAATACCTGCACTGGAATGATTAACGAATCAATGGAATTGTCCATCAATATATTTTTTGTGTAGACAAACAGGGACACGTCACGCTTAACGGCAACATCTACGACAGACTGTGTCTGAGCTAGCAGTTTATTGGTTTTATCAGCCAATGCAAACCGCACAGAGTGTGCCCCCGCATGCGCTTTTCGGCTAACAAATAATGAGACAGAAACAAAACTGCTGTCTCTGGCGCCAAGGCTGACGGGGATAAAGTTTTTTGAGATAAGATCAATAGCAGGATCACTGATACATTGGATACTCGCTTTCAGGGAGTCGGCCGAATGATTGACGATTTTTACTACAATATTAATATGCTCCAGATTACGGGTCTGAATAGGCGTTTGTGAAACACTCAGACTGTAATTCTGGGCATGGAGCCAGAATGGCAGCAAAAGAGCAACAAGAAAGATGATACTTTTTTGTGCTCGCCTGCTCATTGTGGTATTACGGCAAGAATGACATTGACGGTATAGATACCGGCAATCTGATACAATCGGTTATCATTAGGTGTGGTGAAATAGCGTAGGTTATACTCTATTATCTGCTGGGTGTAATCTGATAACGGATTGGTGATCAATACCTGGTCGGTGGCGCTTAACTGACGGGTATAAACAACCACACCTGCAGACGAAGATGTACTTTTGGTAGCTTCAATGCTGACAGCACCTACCGCAATTGTAGCACTGCTGGTTGTTGAAGTCAGTACATCTGAGCTTGCTTTTACAATTACCTGATACGCACTATAACCGGTGATCTTGAGCCCATTTGATCTGGTGTTGGAAATACCGGTCTGGTAACTGATGAGCGTACCGAAAGCCATTTCAACATTATCGGCCCCGTTCTGAAGACTGGCCGTATAACTGTTATTGGAAGCAGTGTTGATTGCAAAACTAACTGTAACTGTAGTAGTAGACACCGTTTGCCCTGCCTGGTTATATAAGGTAAATATGAGGCTGGTTGTGTACGTGCCATTGGCCATCAACATATGGTTGCCTCCTTTTATAATCATATCTATTTTGTGCTCAGTAGCAGTATAAGCATTAAATCCGGCATTAGACTGGTTAATCAGGGTTACATCGGTGGTGTTCAGGGCTACTTCAGTATTACTTACACCAATTGCCGAAGCACTTGGCGAACCTACACTGACCCTGTTGAAACGCAGTGAAACATTCTGAGGTGCTACCAAATTTCCTCCATTGGCAAAACTCCCGGATGCTCTTACTTTCAGGCTCCAGCCTGTACAGGCAGCACTGTTTGGGGCATACTGGATAGTCATAGCTTCATTGACAGTGGCACCGGCCATTTGTTGGGCATAGGTTTCAAAAGTGGCCTGAGTAGAGAAATAAGAGCCAATGGTGGCACCAGAGCAACTGTTGCTGTAATTGACAGTAAAAGAGGCGTTCACATCACTCTTTGTGGCAATTACGGTTCCATTCTGTGCTACGAGGGTGAGTGTTAATGTGGTTGAAAAAGTGCCGGTTCCGGCCAGCAGGTGGCTTCCGCCTTGTATCTGCATATTGAGCCTGTGCTCAAAATAATAGTCAGGCGGCGACAGCAAAGCGGCCGATGTATTGATCAATGAAACGGGTGTAGTCTTGTTCAATGGCTGCGATCCGGTAGAAGTTACACCCGATGGCCCTCCATTGTTAGAACTATAGCTAAGCGAAATATACTGAGCCGGTATGGTATTAACACCATTAGAGAAATCTCCATTGGCTTTTACCCTCAGGGTCCAGCCGGCAGGGTAATTGATTGTATTGATATTATATTGAACTACAAAATAATTATTGGTAGTACAACCTGCCGCTACGTCTGCCGAGGTGTTAAATGTACAGGGTGTTCCGTTATAGGCCCCAAGAGACGCTGACTGACCAAAAGAATCCCAACCCGTTGCTAAAATTATAAAAATTAGCAACAGAATATGATAAAATGATTTCTTCATAATTTTTACCTGATGAATTCCAGTTCTGCTATCTTGAGTTCATCCTTGCTACCATAATTGAATACAGCGGTTGCTGTATAGCTTCCTTTTGCAACCTTAGGTGGGATTTTTTTATTGATGATGCGGGTATCGCCAGGTAATGAATAGACCTCCTGTGTTTCCAATTTGGTCTTTTCTCCTGTTTGCGTATTCATTAGCTCCCATTTTATATTCCCTTCAATCCAGTATTTACCTGTATTGCGAAATACAAGCTCGAAGCCATCTGCAACGCCTGTGCTATCGGTAGTTTCTTTGAAATCCTCTATTTCTATATTTTTTTCTTCTACGCGTGTAAAAGAGTGATATAGTTTCACGCCCATCCGTACAGTTATATTAAATCTGGTTCCGGTAGTCGTTCGTTCTGCCGGAGGATTTAACTGTGTAACAAATATGATGGCCGTGCGGACCGGAATTTTGGTATCTGCTACCGGGGGTACATTGAGTACAATGTTCAGTTCTCTCCTCTCATTGGGGCGGAGTGTGAGAAAAGAACCCGGCAGTACCTGTATCCATTCGGCACAGGTAGTAGACAGTAATCCCGCATCTGTAATAAAGTTATTGCCTAATGAGTCGTACTTCCAATCACTGACAGAAACAGCTATTTCTACCTCTTTGTCGTTGGGATTGGTAAGCGTTATTTTTTGAATGTTGGACCCACCAGGCCCCACTTGATAATAGATTCGTCCGGGGCTTACATTAACCTGTGACCGGCAATTTTCGGGCAAGAAGTACAGGGCGCTGAATAAAACAGCACAAATAAATTTTATATTACTCATAGCAAGTAAAATTAAAAGGACACATAACATGAAGATATGGGTCCTTTTATAATTTTATTATAAACCCTTTACTTATGGAGCCGCAACGGTGTATGTCAAATTGATATCATAGTCACCGGTGTCTTTATCCCCCACATTAAAAACGGTGTATTTCACCTTAAACTTCTTTTGTGTGTTGGTGCTGCCTGAAATAGTGGCACTTGCAGTACTTACGATAGGAACGGCTGTGTTGGCTTCAGCGAAGGTCTGCTCTGAAGAATAGGTTGCTCCGTTAGTAGTAGTACCATCAGATGCAAGGATTTTAATATTAGCAGGTGTAATGGGAGCAGAAGTACCACCTGAAATACTAGTGATTGCCGCAGTAATTTTAAACGATTTATTAGCCGAAACTACCAAGTGGTCCTGAATCTCTAAAGATTTACCAGCAGCAGCGGTATAATCTGCTAATGAGGAGAAGACGATTTCATCGGTACTTGCTGTACTAACTGAAATGTTCCGCAATTCTTCTAATTTAACGTTTAATGTTGTTGATGCGGTGGCGGTGGCTTGTCCAAAGCTACGACCTGCAGAAATTACGCATAGGAATACTACAAAGAAAGAGACTCTCTTTTTCATGATTGATTTTTTTAGGATTAGATATTATACAACGATAAAAATCGAACGATTTTTTTACTTTTAGTTTTTTACTTTTTAGTTTTTAATTTTTACTTTTCAGTGGATGCAGAAGCAGGGGGGTAAACATTGTCTACAAGTAGATCAATAGCAATTTTTTATAGTGTTCGCAGTTTGGACAGTGCAAATATAGAAACAATTTCAGAAAAAACAAATTTTCATTAAAAAAACATGAAAAAATTGTTGCTTTTTAAATTTTTAATACATAAATTTAAGTGATGTGGTGTGTATTGAAACGTCACCATTTTTTGAAGCAACTGTTCGGGGTGCTTTGTTTTTTACGTCATATTGTTTTGTTTTTGTGCAAAAACAAGGACTTTTTTAAGCAGAACACATTCCCCCCTATTCAGTTTTATTTCTTCCGGAGCCATTATTATTCTCGCGTCTAATAAAAACTTAAGTTTCTGACAGTCACCCTTTTTTCGCATCAAAACTGTTACACTATCCGAATCAGCCTCGCCAGATTAATCTCAACTTTACAGGTCACATCGTGCAGATTACGTTTTCCGTGAATGCTCAATACTGTGGATATTCAGGCCTGGAAATTCACAAATAACGTGCTTATATAAACTAATCATAATTCAGTATTTGCTGACGCCGTTCTGAATAGTATATACGGATTGTAGTATAAAAGCATGGTGTTTATCCGGTTTTTGGTATACGAATAGTATCGACAGATATTAATTGAAGAATTAAAACTATCAGATTATTGATAAAATCAGTTAGTGGATTGTCCTGATTGAGTTTTGTTAGAAGAACTATCGCACTGGTGCAACATCTTTGTTTTTTCGTGTGTCTTTTGGTAGCTATTACTACTCGTAATAAATGTTAAAATAACCGGTTTAACATTTTTTAATTGACCGACATACACAAATTGCCTTAATTTTGGGCAATTAATATGTATGATTAACCTTTATGAAAAAGCTATTACTAATCATTTGCACAATTACGTGCAGTTCTCCCCTCTTTGCCCAGATAATACCCAAAAAGCTGGAAGCCCGCCGCACCAGCAAACCGGTGACTATTGACGGCCGCCTGAATGAAGCTGCCTGGAAAGAGGCTTCTCTGCTTGATGATTTCACAGAGTTTCGCCCGGTAACCGGCCGGAAGGAAGAGTACGACGACCGCACCGAGGCTTATCTGATGTATGACGATGAAGGTATTTATTTTGGCGGTACCTGCTTCGAACGCAATATCAGCAACATTTCGAAAGAACTGGTAGGTCGCGACGGCTTCGGCGCTAACGATTACATCGGTATTATTTTTGACACCTATAACGACAAACTTAACGGTTTCGAGTACTTCATTACACCGCTAGGTGAACAATGGGATGCCAAGATGACATCTAACACCAATAGTGATAACGGCGGAGAAGATTTCAGCTGGAATGCCGTATGGCAAAGCGCAGTGGTGATACACGACAAAGGCTGGTCGTTCGAGATATTCCTGCCCTACTCGGCCATCAGATTCAGTAAAGACAAAATTCAGGACTGGGGGTTGAACATAACCAGACGCAGACGTAAAACGGAGCAGCAAAATACCTGGAGCGCCATTGACCCCAACATAAACGGTTTCCTGACACAGGAAGGCTTCTGGACGGGTATCAAGGATATCAAACCTCCGTTGCGGCTGCAGTTCTCACCCTATTTTTCGGTTTATGCCAATCATTTCCCAACGAATGCCTCTGACCAGAAAAACTGGACCAATCAGATATCGGGAGGGCTGGATTTAAAGCTTGGCCTGAGTCAGGCTTTTACACTGGACGCCACGCTGATACCCGATTTCGGACAGGTACAAAGTGATAACCGCGTGCTGAATCTGACACCGTTTGAGGTAAAATTTAACGAAAATCGTTCTTTCTTTACCGAGGGTACTGAGTTATTTAATAAGGGCGGGTTGTTTTATTCGCGACGCATTGGTGGGGCGCCTATCAATATGGGGGCGGCTTACAACGACCTGAAACCCAATGAAAGGGTGCTCAGCAATCCCACAGAATCAAAACTGATTAATGCTTCGAAGATTTCGGGTCGCATGAAAGGTGGACTGGGAATCGGGGTTCTGAACGCCGTCACCCGTCCGCAATATGCCATCATTGAAAACACCGAAACAGGTGAACGAAGAAAAGTAGAAACCGACCCTACTACCAATTATAATATCCTGGTGCTTGACCAGACACTGAAACATAATTCGAGCGTAAGTTTTATCAATACAAGCGTGCTGAGAGCAGGCAATCATTACAATGCCAATGTAAGCTCGGGGCTGTTTAGTTTTTTTGATAAGAAAAATACCTATAATTTATCAGGCAGTGTGGCCATCAGTCACCTGACATATAAAGCGTCCGACCAGAAAAATAACAGTGGATACAATCATTCGCTGAATTTTGCCAAAACCAGCGGCCGGTTTAGTTTCAGCATTAATCAGCAACTGACCGACACGAAATTCACCAGCAATGATCTGGGGTACTTTACCAACAACAATTTCATCAATCATAATCTGTATGTTGGCTACCGGTATACTGAGCCCAAGAAATGGTACAACCGTTTGTTTTATAATTTCAATGCCTCTATCAGTTCCCTGTATGCACCTATTGGCCAGAATGAAACCAAATATCAGCAATCGAACATCAATTTCAATATGAGTGCACAAACCAAGAAACTACACTGGTTTGGGTTTTTCGCTGATTTTTATCCGGAACAAAACGATTTCTACGAGCCTCGGGTATCAGGCATGGTTTTCAAACGAGGAAACAGTATCAGTGGCGGCACATGGATTGAAACCAATTTCGCCAAGAAATACTCGCTTACGGCACAGGTTACCAAGCGAGCTTATCTGGATTTCTACAATCAGAACTCCACCAGTTTCTATTTTTCACACCAGTACCGGTTCAACAGTAAGTTTTCTATCAGACATACGATTGACTACCTTGTGAAACCAACCGACGTTGGGTTCACAAGTTTTCTGAATGATAATCCCGCCCCGTTGTTTGCGCTGCGGAGCGTCAATTCGATAGATCATATTTTATTTCTGAAATACAATTTCACCAATAAAATGGGACTTACTTTCCGTGCGCGTCACTATGCCAGTGTAGTGAAAAACCGGGAATTTTATACCTTAAACAATTATGGCACGCTGACACCCCAAAAGGATGTTAATGATGATTTGAACCGTAACGTGAATTTCTTCAATATAGATATGGTATACACCTGGCAGTTTGCCCCCGGTAGTTTCCTGAATATTGTATGGAAAGAAGCCGCCGTGATGGATTCAAAACTGGCTATGAACAATTATCTGGACAACCTGCAAAATACGCTCCAAACCCAGCAGAACAATAATTTTTCATTGAAAGTGATTTATTTTCTGGATTATTTGCAATTAAAGAATCTGAAACGGAAAGAGTGAATGATGTCGTCTGTTCAGTAAACTTATTTTAACAAACAAATTCGTCGATTAGCCACAATGCATTGTGGCTCTACCAAATCATCAATACACCATTCCTTTCGTAGAGCCGCATTGCAATGCGGCTTCGGTGGCCTATTGGTTCAATAAAATCTTTTTCAGAAACAGAGATAGTTATCCCAATTCGTCAATGAGCCACAATGCATTGTGGCTCTACCAAATTATCAATAGATTGTTCCTCTCGTAGAACCACATTGCGATGCGGCTTCGGTGGCAGATCTGTTCGGTAAAATTATTTCAGGGAATTACAATGATAAAACAAATTCACATATCGAACTCTATTCATTTATAATTTATAAATAGGATATTGATTTTATTCTAATAATTTAATTATTTTTAGGGACAATCAATAATTAAATGAGCAAATTATTTAATAACAAATACAGAATACCAACAGTCCGATTACAATCCTGGAACTACACTAATGAAGGTTTTTATTTTGTGACGATTTGTACCAAGAATAAAGAATACTATTTCGGAAGTATTTATGAATCCATATTAGTGCCAACTGAAATAGGAAAAATTGCTCAGGAAGAATGGTATAAGACCATTGATTTAAGGCCTGATATGAATTTGGAATTAGGTGAGTTTGTAGTAATGCCTAATCATATTCATGGCATCATAATTATTGGCAAAAATGCGTTCAACACATCAAAACTCAATAACGATCATGAAAAATCAAATCGATTCTCTCCACAATCCAAGAACTTGGCTTCAATTATAAGAGGATATAAGATGGCGGTGACTACTTACGCCAGAAAAAACAATATTGAATTTGAATGGCAATCCAGATACCACGAACATATTATCCGGTCTGAAAAAGATTATCTTAAAATCAGCAGTTATATAATTGATAATCCACTTAAATGGGGAGAAGATTCTCTATTTGGAAAACCTCTTCACTAAAACTGATGACATAATAGAAAACAGTGTAGCTATTTGGAAATAATCTAATTCGTCGACACATAATTAATCTCGTAGAGCCGCATTGTCATGCGGCTCAAAGGCCTGTCTGTTCCATAAAACATTTTAGAGAATTATAATAACGATACAAATTCGCAGATAACCTTATTCTACGATGAGCCACAATGCATTGTGGCTCTACTAAATCGTCAATACATGGGCTCATGGTTCGTCTGCTCTGGAAAATCATTTTAGGGAATTATAATATCGATACAAATCCGTAGATAACCTTATTCTACGATGAGCCACAATGCATTGTTATGCTACTAAATCTCAATATATAATTACCCTGGTAGAGCCGCATTGCAATGCGGCTTCGCTGGCCTATCGGTTCAATAAAATCTTTTTCAGAAACAGAGGTAGTTATCCCTATTCGTCGATAAGCCACAATGCATTGTGTCTCTACTAATTTAAATCATTCAGAATACCGCTCATAAAAAACGAGAAGGAGCCGCAATTGTGGCTCCTTCTTAATATATTTTATTTCACTATTCCTACATCCATTCCGGCTTTGTAGAGCTTTTGGGGTGGGTCGGTCTTAATGAATCGTGGCATCTGAAAACCTACCTGAAACCGTAAACCCACTTTCTTTTTTTCTTCCTTGCCGGTATCCGGTTGCTTTAATTTTTCGTCCACATTGGTGATCGAGAGCCTGAATCCGAAACCCAGAAAAGTTGTCATTTCTTCTTTCAGTTCATTATCGCTTTCTTTTTTCTCTTTTTCACTTTTTTCATCATACTGGATCTTCTCCGCAACAAAGAATTTCTTTTTTTGCCCATGCGCATTCACAGAACCTGCCACCACCAGCAAAAACAAAAGAATCAGCTTTTTCATTATAATTATCCGGACTTAGAATATAGGCACCGCCAGATATCCGACGGATACAATTTTAAATTTCTAACAAATTTAAGTTTGTATCGGGCATCTACCAAAAAAAGCAGGTTGTTTTTTGAAACAAGAAATTTAGACCGGTGAATAATGAGAATTTAACTATTATTTTTCTTCAAAAATAGACGGCGAATAAATTCGCCGTCTACTCTAACAATGGTATTTTATTCATTTGAATGTAAGCCGACTTAAGTCGGCTTATCGGAAAAACTATAACCTTTGTTATTTTAGACACCGACTGCGACGGCCGTTTTATTCAGTGCATGCATTACACAGTGTTTTACTGATTTGATAATTATAGCTGCACTTTCCTCCACACAATGGCTTGCTTCCTGTCTTCCACTCTTTTTTCATAGGCGATCAGTACGTTGTTCCCATCTGCTATTATAGTCGGGTAGCTGCAATCGGCCAATGGCTCTGTCAAATAAGAAGTACTTATTCTGGAACCCAGCTTGCGCAAGGCGATAGAATGAAAATAGTCTTCACCTTTTTTTCTTGCCTGGGCATAGGTCAGCACCGGAAGCCCGGCGGTAGTTGTGGTAATCTGTGGTTGTTTTACACCTTCCGACAGTTCAGTGTTGATAATCCTGCCCGTGGCTACCTCACATACCTTAATACCCGCTGCCTTTTCTTTACCCGTAAACCAGGTCATCCATACACCTTTCGGTGTTACGGTAGCCGATGGGCCTGAATGCGGGCAGGCCTCAACCTTCCATTTATCAGGATATACATTGCGGGGCTTAGCGAAGGTGAGTCCGTTATCGGCCGAACTGATGTAGCTCATATCGCGCGAACCATCCTCATACATATCGCGATAGAAAATATGCAGAACTCCCTTTTCATCTGTTAAGGCTTCAATGCGGCAGCATTCACAGGCCTGGTTATCAATAACTTTCTCTTCTCCGAAACCTTTCCCGGGCGAAGTCTTCGCGAATTTCACACTACGGCCTTTGGCTGTCAGTTTTTCATCCAGCCAGATAATGCCGATTTCTCCGTCCGCCAACCGCACCGGACGACTGAACGAATGGCTTTTGGCTGGGTCTCTGTCTGCCTGTACGTACATCGGTGCTGACCAGTTGACGCCATCAGCCGAATATACATACAGCAAATCGGAGCCAAACCTGGAGCTTGGATTATCTTTCTTCAACTCAAAACTCACAATCATGCTGCCGTCTTTTTTAACGCTCAGGCGTGGCATACCTTCCGCATGTGTAGCTGCAGAGTCCACAATCGGTACTTTTACAGGCTTAGTGAAGTCTGCCCCATTGTAAACACTGTAGTAAAACGATACTTTCTTTAGCTCGTCTTTCTCTACCCAGCTCAAAATGATATCACCTTTAGCAGTAGTGGTAAACGAAGGTATGGCACCCGAATGCGCAGGATCCGAAATCTGATTTTCAGTGTCTGCCCTGCTGAAAGAAAACAGCCCGATTAATGCGATATAAATGATGACGTTTTTCATACGATTTAATGTTATGATTTAAATATTTAAGGGACCAGGGAGAATGATTCTAGTTGAATAGGAGGAGAAAATCTGTCATTTTATCGAAAGGTTTTAAATGTAAGTGCTCCTTTTTCCATTCTCCTTTCTCCAATCATTTCGATTCTTTCTCCTTGTTCCGTTTCCCCGTAAAACTATACTGCAGGCCCATTACAAATGTGCGGGGGGCGGCAGGTGTAAAAGTGGTTCGGTCGGTGGGGGTATTGCCGCGTGTTGCGTTGGCGGCATACAAGGCATTGCTTAGGTTCATTACGTTGGTAAATACTTCTATGCCACGCCATTGGTACCCGATTCTGACATTCAGCAGGTCGTAGCCGTCATAACTGATGGTATTTATCTGATTCTGATACCATTTGCTTACATGCTGCCATTCCACAGAACTGCGGAGCCCTTTCAGCCAATGTGGGTAATAGCTTACTTCGGCGTTCCATAGCCAGCGCGGTGCCGATGGCATATCTTTGCCGTTTACATCTTTTACGGCGTCAGATGCCCGCTGACTCAGTATGAACTCTTCAAAGCGATGAATAGAATAAGTGCCCGCTCCGCGGATGAATAACTCCGCAGCAGGTTTATAAGTAATGCCCAGTTCAACACCCTTGTGCAGGGTTTTGCCCGCTGCCTGATAATCAGTGGAGTTGTCAGTCTGGCGGATACTCAACAGTTCATTAAACCCGGTCATCTGATACAACGAGGCATCGACATACACTTTATTTTTGAATAATGAAGCCCAGCCACCTATTTCGGCATTGTTGAAAGTAGCCGGAATCAGGTTATAGTAAAACAAGTCGCCGTTGGCGGCAGGCACGGGTCTTTTACGGAAAATAGCTGTGAGAGCCGACGGTGCGAATCCTTTGGAATAATTGGCATAAAGACCTTTCCCTCTGCCCAGATTATAAGTAAGGCCGATTTTCGGAGTGGTTTTGGTATAGGTTTTTGCTCCGCCAATGCCTTTGCCTGTGACGGCATCCACATCGAGGTTATTCACGTAATCGAACGACAGATTATCATAACGAAGCCCTGCTGATATCCGTAGATTCTTTAGCGGTTCGAAGTCATATTGCAGATAAACGGCTGTATTACGGATGTTGGCATCATAATCGGCAATTTTGATATCCGGTCGTTCCCTGTCGATGGTATATCTCTCTACCGATTTTTTGTCGGGTCTCAGCTGTGCATTCAAATCAATCTGATACGACCAGTAATCGGTCGGTGAGAAATCAAGACTGGTACCGATTATGGCCTTCGAATTAAGAAATCTGAATGGCTGTGTATGCTGCGCCACCAGACCCACGCTTCTGAAATCGCTGGAATTGATTTCACCTCTGGCAGTGGCAGCGCCACTTGTCCACCGGATCCCATAGCTTGGATTCTGCCCCAGTTTATTATCACGGGCAAACAGGGTAACAAACGACTGCCCACCTTTTGCCCAGTCTTTTTCGAGTGTAAGACGGGTACGAACCGAATAGGCTTTCCGGTAAGTGAAATCAGTGGTGCTCACATACTGCCGGCTGTAAAAAGCCACGCTGTCGACACTACCGCTGGTTTGTGAGTTATAATCACTGTATGACAGTGTATAAATCAGGCGGGTTTTAGGAGAGAAATGATATTCCAAACGAGCATATTGTGCATTTTTAGTGTAGTCAGAACTGGTCATCCAGGAATCTTTCTGGTCGGCTACCAGGCCACCCAGATAAATACCAAACTTACCTATTAATGCACCCGCACCATACTGCACCCGACGGAAACCCCATTGGTCTGCCTGCACACCGATTCTTGCAGTGGGTATGGCGGTAGGACGTTGCGTAATAAAATTGACTACACCACCCACTGCCTCGGGACCATAAATAGATGAAACCGGCCCCTTAACTACTTCAATAGAGCTAACGGTAAACTGGTTCATTTCCAGCAAAGCATTGTGGTTGAACACCCCCATCGGGCGGACGGGCAGTCCGTCTTCCATGTATAGGTAATAGCCATTGGTGGTCATGGGCTGGCGGATGGCCATCATGTGCTGTTCATTATTGAGGTTCACCATCATCACTCCCGGTATTTTGTTGATAACCTCATAAATAGCAACCGGTTTGGCTTCCTCTATTTGCTTCGGGCTTAGTTTCGATATTGCTATCGGGGTCTCTGTGCGCAGGCTCGCTTCGCGGTTGCCTGTAACTACTACGGTTTGTAAATCTTCTATCGCTGTTTCAAGGGCTATAGTCAGCTCATGGTCGCCGTTGACAGCAATGGTTTTCGATTGGTATCCTACCATGCTGATGATTAGCTCTTTAGCATCCGTCTTTAAACTGAAACTGCCTGCATTGTCGGTGATTATACCACTTACCGGAGCATTGGAACGGATGGATGCTCCTACGATAGCCTCTTTGGTCTGGGCGTCATACACTTTCCCTCTTATCAGGCGCTGCCCCCATAGGTTTTGTATGGACAAAAAGATTATAATTAATGTGATATATGTTTTCATTACGGTTCTTTTGAATCATTGAGTGATTGAGTGAGTTAGTGATTGAGTGATTTTTGTCTGAACTTTGATTGAACTGATTTTATGATTGTACTGAATTGATAGCCTTTCACCGGATGAAACGGTATGCCGTCGTAGTCTATTTAAACAAAGGAATATTACTGACTATTACCGACTTAAGTCGGTAACTAAAATGTAAATAGACCTTTGTTTAAATAGCCAGCGAATTCATTCGCTGTTATTAAGAAAGAGAATCAGCGCAATCAAAGCTCAAGGGAAATATTCACTAATTCACACCCTGTGGTGGTCTCAATAATGAAAAAAGAATGTCGTATTGATAAGTATTACCGTAGATAAAATTCGAAAGAGCATGGAAGTGACCGTTCGGAAAAAGCGGTTCGAAGTCGAGATTGGTTTCCTGATAAACCTCAACCAATAACTTAAAAACCTGAATTTTAGACTGGTTTTCTTCGCTCTGCTCAGCAGCTTTCAATTTTTTGGCCAGATAGCATTTACCGTCGCAATGCAGTTGCGGGCGATTCTTGTTTACGCAGTAATTCTGTATGATATACTCTTTGTTGAACTCATACTGCAAAAAGATAACAGGTGCCACCATGACCCGCATAAACAGCAGGCCACAAAGCAGGATTGTTCCTATTTGCTTCGTGTGTTTCAACCGAAAATTACTTATATGAATGAAAAGATTACATGCCTGTGCAAACACAACATAACCATGCCGCGATTACACTACGTATTTAAACCGGAAAAAAAGCTTATACCCAGCAAGGTGGATGGAAGATATGCGCCGTAAACGAATCGGCGTAATGATTGGTATACTGATGTGAAGCTGAGGTATTATCAACAACCGCCCACTGAAAATGCATACTTGAGAGTTCTTCGCATATCAGGGTTGGTAATTCATATTTTTCAAGAATATTGTGCTGTGCCTGGGTTTCGCGGTCTTCGGCGGCTTTAATACGCTTGGCCAGATAACACTTACCGTTACAATTGAGCTGAGGCTTTGCTTTGTTGATACAAAGCGTTTTGGCGATGAAATCCTGCCGGAGTTGGTAGTCGATTAGATAATATGCCTGAGTAAAAGGGCGAACCATTACTGAAAAGAGGAGTAATATGGCAATTGCTTTTCTCAAGGATATTACATTTGTGGCAAATATAAAATATAACGATTAGAATCGGGAGATATTTTTTATTTATTGCGTCATTTCATGAATGAACAATTGTTGATGATTACCACTCGTAGAGGCGCATGGCCATGCGCCTCCGTTGATCTATCCATTCAGAAAAGTAAACGCATTCTATCATAAGCCGCAATGCATTGCGGCTCTACAAAAAACCTGTATTCATTGTCAATAAACACCGGAATTTCCCTAAATTGCCACCAATCTATTCATCTGTTATTTAAACAACAAAACATGAGAACGGTACTTCTTGGTATATTCCTATTATTAAACTTCCAGCTTCTTACAGCACAAACCCGCAAAGCCCCGGCTTATCCGTTGATTACTCATGACCCTTATTTTAGTATCTGGTCAACTACCGACGAACTCACGGCTTCTCCAACCAAACACTGGACAGGCGCCAACCATTCGCTGATAGGCGTAATTGAGGTAGACGGCAACCAGTATCGTTTCCTGGGCCAAAAAGGCGATGCTTACGAAACCATCGTTCCGGCAGGAGACGAAGTAAACTACGAAGCGCTTTATACTGAAAAAGACCCGGGGGCTAATTGGACGAGTACATCTTTCAATGATTCTGACTGGAAAAAAGGTGTAGCTCCGTTCGGAGATAATATGAGCATAAGTAAAACCGAATGGAAAACGCGCGATATCTGGACCAGAAGAACTTTTACGCTGAAAGACCGCAACTCTGATGCGCTTTATCTGAAACTCAACCATGATGATGACGTGGAAGTGTATATCAACGGCGAGGCAGTATATAGCGTAAAAGGCTGGACACATAAATACATTTATATCCCACTCAGTGAGGCCGTTAAAAGCAAACTACAAGTAGGCAGCAACCTGTTGGCCGTGCATGTAACCAATAACAGAGGTGGAGCCATGCTGGATGCCGGCATTGTGGAAAGAATAGTTGAGAAACCCAATCCGAAACTTTTTGTTGCCGAGCAGAAAAAGGTCACTATTAATGCCACGCAAACCATTTACGAATTCACTTGCGGAAAGGTTGACCTCACGCTTACGTTTACGTCTCCGCTATTAATCAATGATTTAAATACGCTGGCGCGCCCGGTTTCTTACGTAAGCGCCCGTATGAAAGCCACCGATAATCTGTTGCACAACGTGCGTTTATATCTGGGGGCATCTACCGATATCGCTGTCAATACCCCTGCTCAGCAAGTACAGGCACAGCAGTATACGGCCAACGGCCTGTCTATTCTGAAAGCCGGAACCACTGCTCAGCCAATATTGAAACAAAAAGGCGACGACGTACGGATTGACTGGGGATATATGTATGTAGCTGTTCCGAAATCGGGCAATGCGGTGCAATCAATCACTAAAAGCAATGAGTTAAGCGATGTGTTCAGCCTGACAGCCAATAACAACCTGGGTGGTAAGAATCTGCTGCTAAACACGCTCGTAAACGCGGGCAAGGTGGGTAGCGCAGGCAAGGAACAGGTGTTTCTGATTGGGTATGACGACATCCAGTCTGTTCAGTATTTCCAAACGAATCTGTCGCCGTGGTGGAAACTGGCCAAAGGTGCTACCATTGAAGGCCAATTGCAACAGGCCTGGGTTAATTATCAGGCGGTAATCAGTAAATGTAAGGCACTCAATGCCCGCATTTATAACGATGCCCTGAAAGCCGGAGGAGAACAATATGCACGCTTGTGTGAACTGGCCTATCGCCAGAGCATTGCGGCGCATAAGCTGGTTAAAAGTCCGGCAGGAGAGATACTGTTCCTATCGAAAGAGAATTTCAGTAATGGATCTATTAATACGGTTGACGTAACCTATCCTTCAGCGCCTTTGTTTCTGACTTATAACCCTGATCTGCTGAAAGGCATGCTGAATGGCATTTTCTACTATAGCGAAAGTGGAAAATGGACAAAACCTTTTGCGGCACACGACCTCGGCACGTACCCACTGGCTAATGGACAAACCTACGGCGAAGATATGCCAGTGGAAGAATGTGGTAATATGATTATCCTGACTGCGGCAATCTCCAAAGTTGAAGGTAATGCACTTTATGCTAAAAAACACTGGAAGACCCTTTCAATATGGGCAGATTACCTGAGTAAAGAAGGGTTTGACCCGGCACTACAGTTGTGCACGGATGATTTCGCCGGTCACCTGGCTCGTAACGCTAACTTATCAATGAAAGCCATTGTGGCTCTGGGCGGTTATGTACAAATGGCCGAGCAATTGGGCGAAAAACAAACAGCTGAAAAATACAGAGCCATTACAAAAGAAATGGCTAAAAATTGGATGGTAATGGCTGCCGATGGCGACCACTACTCGTTGACATTCAATGATAAAGGCACCTGGAGCCAGAAGTACAACCTGGTGTGGGATAAACTTCTGAAAATGAACCTGTTCCCGAAAGAGGTTTACACCAAAGAAATAGCCTATTACCTCACCAAACAAAATGCCTATGGCTTGCCGCTGGATAGCCGCAAGACTTACACGAAGTCTGACTGGATAATATGGACATCAGTACTTGCAGATAAAAAACAGGATTTTGATGCGCTTACAGCACCTTTGTATACCTACGCGACACAAACTCAAAGTAGAGTACCAATCAGCGACTGGCACGAAACTACCACCGGAAAGATGGTGGGTTTTCAGGCAAGAAGTGTAGTAGGTGGGTATTTTATGAAAGTATTGGAAAATAAATTGAAAGGTAAATAAATAATGAATGCGGAAGACAGGGCATTGCCTTGTCTTCCGCGTTTTATGCTATCCGCAAATTTGTGGTGTGCAATGTAACTGTAATTTTAACACAATTGATACGCGTCTATCGTTCAATTTTGCCTATTTTCGCGTAAATTCTATTATACTGTTCAGCTCATGAAATATCTTACATTTGGTAACGGCGATTTGATGCCAGCTTTGGGTTTAGGTACCTGGAAGTCGGCGAAGGGAGAAATTTATAGAACCATCAGAACCGCACTGGAGATTGGCTACAGGCATTTTGACTGCGCTTTTATTTATGACAACGAAAGTGAAATAGGACAAGCCTTTGCCGATGCATTTAAAAACAATGAGGTAAAACGCGAAGATTTATGGGTTACTACCAAACTTTGGAACAACCGCCATCGCATGGAAGACGTACAACCGGCCATTGAAAAATCGTTAGCACTTCTACAACTGGATTACCTCGATTTATATCTTATCCATTGGCCCGTGGCTTTGGTGCATGCTGTGAATTACCCTCAGAAGGCTGACGAAATGATAAGCCTGAACGACTTGCCATTAACTGAAACCTGGCAGGCCATGATTGATATGAAGGAAAAAGGTCTTAGCCGGCACATAGGTGTATCTAATTTCAGCATTAAGAAAATTAATCAATTGAGAGACGAAACCGGTGTATTGCCCGAAGCATTACAGGTTGAACTACAGCCGTTTCTGCAACAAAAACCATTGCTAGATTTTGCCAGACAAAACAATATAGCGCTCACAGGCTTTTGCCCGCTTGGTTCTGCTGATCGTCCGGCCAGTCGGATATCGCCAAATGAGCCTAAGCTATTCGAAAACGAAACAATACTAGCCATTGCACAGGAAAAAACCTGCACACCTGCGCAGGTAATGCTGGCTTGGGCCGTGAATCGGGGCACTTCGGTAATACCCAAATCGGTTAACGAGCAT
Organism: Emticicia sp. GW821-FHT11C11; assembly: GCF_058808615.1. Lineage (NCBI taxonomy): Bacteria > Pseudomonadati > Bacteroidota > Cytophagia > Cytophagales > Leadbetterellaceae > Emticicia > Emticicia sp. GW821-FHT11C11. The sequence continues at coordinate 1,045,883 of NZ_JBXARV010000003.1, read as the reverse complement.
CGGTTGAGAGAAAATCTGGCGGCGGCAGATATTACGCTTTCAGCCGAACAGATGGATAAAATGAGTGCACTTGACCAGCACTATCGTTACATTAAAGGTGACTTCTGGTGTCTGGAAGGAACCGATTATACAATCGGTAATCTTTGGGATGAGTGACACTTTTTATCATCCGACATGAATTATTAATATATCGTCCCTACAGGACTCAGAAGTAATTGATTTCCAAAATTATCTACAGATATATCGCCCCTACAGGGCTGGAAAGTGTTAACAGCAGGTTATCTAAATCCCTTTAGGGATGGTATATCAGTAGAATTTAATATTCTCAAAAGATTGAAAATCCCGTAGGGATGACATATTTATCCTACACTACCCGTAATCATATCTTGTTTATATCCCCCGCTGATTAATAAATATCTGTGTAAAATAGAGATATCCGTCTCGGCCTCTGGCAATACCCACACCCGTGAGGTTATAATTGCCTTCTATGTTTTTACGATGCCCCGGGCTATCTATCCATTTACTGACTACTTCCTTTGCTGAAAGCTGTCCGTATGCTACGTTTTCGGCGCTGGCATTGGCGTTTTCTATTTGCTTCATGATTCTCTTTGTGCGTTTACTAAAACCATCATGCCCGAAATCGACCCTGCCTCTGGCCATATTCCGGCTATGCTTAAAGGCTTCATCAGTAATAATGGGTACCATTTGTAGGGGTTTCAATCGTTTGGTAGCTCGGTAAGCGTTTACTTCACTATTAACTGCTTGCTGCATACGTTCAAGGTCATTGTCAGAGGTGTTTAGTTGTGCAGGGACCAACGTCCGGCAGCTTATCCAAAGCACACCCGCCAGACAAAAGAATAACATACTTTTCATTTTACCGGTTTTTGTAGCATTAACGCTTTTAACCCGGGCAAATATTGTTTGAAGTATACAGGTTAAGGTCGGTTCAGTTTTTCAATCATCTCACGGGCATTGCCATTGAGTGGGTTCAACTCCAGCGACTTCTTATAATGTTTGATGGCCTGTTCTTTTTTACCTGCATTCATATAGGCTTCTGCCAGACTGTCGAAAGCATTGGCCGACTTAGGGTTTTCTTCCGTATTCAAAGCAAAAAACAGGATGGCATCGGGCAGACGGTTGTTGCGCATCAGGTAATATCCCAGTGAGTTGAACTCATTTTCACTGAAATAGTATCTTTCTGCCGCTTTGGTAGATTTTTCCTTATGATACCATGCAATGGCTTTTTCCATGCCTATGTTGGTGGCCTGCTCCATCAGTTTATTGGCCCATGATGATTTCGGGATTGTGTAGGTTTTATCCTCCAGAATCTGGTTAATGGCCGTGCGGATATCGTCTTTTAAAGAATGCCTTACATTGCTGATATAGATAATCGAATTTTTCTGTTCGGGTTGGCGCTCAATGTAAGCGCGGAATCCCCCAAAACCACCATCATGCTGAATAATCCTTTTGTTGGCTTTTCCAGACAGAAACCAGCCAAAACCATAGCTTTGTGTACCATACACATCGTTGGTTATATCCAGCGAGCCGCCTTCAAATGCTTTTTCCAGAGTAGCTTTCGATACCAGCTTTTCTCCATACAAAGCTTTATCCCATGTGTAAAGGTCATTCACGGTTGATACCACAGATCCCGCTCCCCCAATAAAAGTATCGTAATCATAAGTATCACCGAAAACATAATAGCCAATTGCTCTTTTCCGGCTTCTGAGTAAGGGGCTATTGACATAGGTGTGGTTCATACCCACAGGGCGGAATATGTTTTCTGTAAGGAAATCATTCAGACTTTGGTTGGATACTTTTTGAATGAGCAATCCCAATAAGGTATAACCGGCATTGCAATATTCAAACTTTTCGCCGGGGATAAAGCGAAGGCTTTTTTGTTGCAGCAGAATGTCAAACACATTTTGCTCGGTCATATCCGGATAATCGCCAAACAACGCCAGTCCTGAAGTATGGTGCATTAAATGATTGATGGTAACAGGCTGCATGCACTCCGGTAATTCGGGAAAATAAGTACGTATGGGTTGTTGATAGTTAAGCTTGCCCTGTTCTTGCAGAATCATGATTCCCATGCCTACAAACTGCTTCGTAAGTGAGCCGATATAGCTTGGAGTATTGACAGTGAAAGGTTCTTTGGTGGCGCGGTCGGCATAGCCAAAGCCTTTTTCATAAATAATTCTGTCGTGTTCTGCTACCAGCACCGCTCCGGAAAACTGCCCGTCTTTATAAATAGTTGAGAAAAGTTTATCTATCCGGGTTGATTTGCTCTGGGCAGTAGCAGTAAATAGAAAAGTTATAAGGGCAGTGATAGTAAAGTATAGCTTTTTCATTTTTAAAAGAAACAAATCTACAGGCTTGCGGGTATTGATACTCTTAAAATAAGATAAGTTGTGCAGACATAAACCAATAAAAATCTTTTGTAATAGTCCCTCCGGAAATAGAACCGGAGGGATTGTATTTTCATAATTTTGTATAAGAACTATATTATTTGGCTTTGCGGAGGTAGATGTTGCCGTGCATGTTTTTCATCATAATCTCGCTGCCGCCGCCATTTACTTTGCCCTGAATCCAGTCTTCAATGTTCACTTTATACATACCGTTTTGTGAGGACTTGGTAGATTTAGGAGCTGTTTTGTCTACGTCAATGTCAAAATCACTGTATATCTCACCACGGTCTGACTTCACCTTTACGTTAAATTTCGCAGTGGCAGGAAAAGTAACGTCTACATTGCCGTTGAGTGTTGTAAAGGCCATGGGTGCATCAACAACGCTTTTGAAGTTGGCAAATATCTGTCCGTTTACTGTATTGGCTACTGCAGAGCCTGTAATGTTGCTCAGCACGATACCACCGTTTACGTTGGTTACTTCCAGCTCGCCTGATACATTCTCAATTTTGATTTCACCGTTATTAACTGTGCTTACTTTCAGAGAGAATTGTTGCGGCACTTTGATAGTCAGATTAACAGGTGTGCGGATGCTCTGAGCCGATATTTCTACTTTGTTGTTTTTTTCTTCGGCAGAAATCTCCAATCCTCCGCGCGGGGTGATTCTCTTCATGCCCTGATTGGACTCGTCTACTCTTTCTTTTCTGTTATTGTTGATATTAACATTGGTTTCGGCGTCAATCACTACTTCTTTGCCCGCATAACCGATTACTTTGATAGAGCCGTGCACTAATCCCACCTTTAATGAGCCCGGTTTTGAAGGGTCGGTTAAAGGTACCACCAATTGCTCTTTGATTTCATTCTGTGCTGACACTGTATTGAATGTAATAACCGACATCAGCGCCATGATTGCGAAAATTGCTTTGTAATTTTTCATTTTTTACGATTGTTTTTTAATATAAATGTTTCCGTTGAACGTTTCGAACTTAAATTTTTTACCTCCGTTTCCGATTCGGATAGAAGACTTCTTGTCGAGCTTATAGACAGTTTTATCATCTTTGTGCTCAATATTTTTTACAACCTCCGGCGCTAACAGCTCGGTGTCGGGGAAATCGGTATAGAACGCCCCATTGAAACTCTTGAACTGCAGATCGGCTGAAAAAGAAGCCGGATACGTAACCCTGATATTACCATTGAGGGTGTAGTATGACGATTTCTCAGGAGGGCTCGCCAGATAATTGATCGTTACATCGCCATTAATAGTGTGCACATCTGTAGCGCCTCTGGCATTTAAAAGACTGATACCCCCGTTCACGTTATTGGCCTTAATGCTGCCGCCTACGTCTTTCACGTCGATTTCGCCATTATTAACAGTCGACACAAGCAGATTAATGGCTGCAGGTACCTTGATAGTGAAATTCAGGTTACTGCGGTACTCAATTCTGCGGTTCCAGCCGTGGTTTCTCCTTTCGTCGTGAGGTCTGGTATAATAAGGTTCGCTTATGTACACCAGTATGCTGTCGCCGGTTTCTTCAAATTCCAGCTTAAACTCTTCTTTGCCTTCGTCGACAATCTGCTGGGTTTTGCCCGAAATAGTCTTGTCAATTTCGATAAGCACTTTGGTGCCGGAGTAACTTTCGACCTTAATAAAGCCGTCTATATTACGCACTGCCAGAACGGTCTGGTTGGCAGGTTTTTTCAGCTCAAACTGTTTGCTGATATGCTCTTTGAATTCGAGCTTCTGCGCGGTAGCAGGGGCACAAGCAAGCACCACTCCTGCTAAAAGTAGGATAACCGATAGTTTCATAATTTTGTATGTTGAGGTATTTTTTTTTAAGACAAAGCCTTGATGGTCTCTTTGATTTTGGTTTTCACGATGATGTCCACATCTTCTTGTTCCAGCAATCGTTGCAGCGGCTTGATAGAGCGTTTTTCTTCCAGTTGCACCATCACATCGGCCAGAGCAGCCTGTACCAATGGGGTATCCTGTTTCAGTATTGAGTGTACCAGCCCCTCTCTTACTTTGGGGTTATCGGCCAGTTGTACAAGCGCTTCCAGTGTTACCAGACGTACGTTTACGTTGGCGTCGTTGTTAAGCGTGCTCAGCAAGGCTTCAACCACCTGATCGTCAACGGCAACAATCTCTTTGGTGTAACTTACGGCACGAAGGCGCTCGGTAGCCGAAGAGTTTTGCAGTAGCGAGAGCATTACTTTCTGGTTCATATCCTGCACCTGATCAGAAAGCACCTCAATTTGTTCTTTATAGTCAGGCGTACGGCGGTCGTTGAGCCAGTAACCACCTGCCAGTCCCACAAAAAGCACGCACAAGCTATACGATAACCTGAAAAGATTCTTCGGTGTAAACAGCGCTTCAATGTTAAACCGGAGGTTATCCCAGAACGCCGTTTTCTGCACTTTTTTCTGCTCGGCAGCTTTGAAGGTTTCGAGCATGGTATAAAACTGTATCGGCAGGTTATCACTTGGTTTAGGTACCGACACATTTCCCATAGCCACCCATAGTTCCCGGGTGGCCTGTAGTTCTTTCTGGCAATCGGGGCACTCGTTTAAGTGGATTTCAAAAGCTGCCCTTTCTGCTGCCGGCATCTGGTTATTCAGCCAGTCGAGCATCAAATCACCTGCGTTTTCACAATTCATGAGCTTTGCTTCCATTTTCAATTTTTAAATAATGTTTTTTTAATTCATTCATGGCACGGTGTACGCGCACTTTTATCGCTCCTTCGGTTGTATTCAGAATCGAGGCGATTTCTTCATACTTCAATTCCTGATACCTGCTCATAATCAGTACTTCTCTGTGTTCGGGGCTTAGTTTGTCAATAGCCCTTTGCAATGTTTCAGCCTCCTGTTTTTTCTCCAGTTCTTCATCAGCTGTTGCACCGCCGCCTATTCTTTCAGCATAGTTTTCTACATCATAATGTTGCTGCGAATGTTTGTTCTGCCTGTATGAATCATTGATCACATTACGTGCCAGATGATACATCCATGTATGAAACTCGCCTTCAGCGGTAAACGTGTGTCTGTATTTAAGCATCCGATAAAATACATTCTGCACCAGGTCTTCACTTGTTTGTTTATCACTGGTCATGTGATACAAAAACCCGTACAAAGGGCGATGATATCGCTCAAAGAGCAAACCCATCTTATCGAGGTCGCCCGCCTTTACCTGGAGCATCAGTAGGTTATCTTGTGTATTCACACGTGTAATAATGTATTATTGTTATCAAATTCGTAGTGGAAACCCCACCGTTACAGAAAGGTTACAGGAAATTTAGAAAAAAAACAGAGAATTATAGTGAGTTATTTATAAATAACTGATAGTAAGGGAATTGCGTATTGTATTTTCGGAAAAAACACTGTATTTCAGGGTAGAGCCACAATGCATTGTGGCTTATTGACGAATAAAGCTATCTAAGAATTTATATCGTTATTATAATTCTCTAAAATGTTTTTATAGAACAGACAAACCCATGAGCCGCATGCAATGCGGCTCTACGAGAAGGCGAATACATTATTCTACATAATCCATATCCTTGTGAAAGGTTTCGTCGATGTTCCAGAGGGCAATCAGGGCGATGGCCGAAGTACTAACCCCGATAATCAGGGCGGCTGTCATGATGCCCATATCAGGTTTCAGAAATTTGAAAAGCGCCAATAGCGGAATAGTAGCACCACGCACAAAATTCGGTACAGTAGTAGCCACTGTAGCACGCAGATTGGTACCGAATAATTCGGCAGCAATGGTGATGAAGAGTGTCCAGTAACCATTACAAAAACCTAAAAAGGCGCATATCATATAAAATGTATAACTGCTGCTTGCGGGCACCAGCAAATACACAAGCACAAAGCCCAGCGACATCAGAATAAACAACAGAATCACTTTTTTGCGGCTTTGCAGATACTGGCTCAGGAAACCACTGGCAATATCGCCAAATACCTGTCCGGTAAAGGTAAGCATCACGGCTTTGCCTGCATTAATCGGCTCAACAATACCGGCTGCTTTGGCAAATTCGGGCGAAAAGGTAATAAGAATACCCACTACAAACCAGATGGGCAAACCTACCAGAATCGACATCAGGTATTTGACAAAACGGGTTTTGTTATTGAAGAGCATCAGCAGATTCCCACGTTTTACATGCTTGTGTTTCACATCGGTAAATATCTTCGACTCAAAGATATTGATACGCATTACTAACAGAAGTAAACCCATACCTCCGCCAACGTAATAAGAAATGCGCCATTCGAACAATTCGGCCACAAAATAGGCACCAATGGCTCCGACCAGCCCGAGAGTAGCCACAATGGTAGTACCATAACCGCGTATTCGTTTGGGAAGAATCTCCGTTACCAGCGTTACTCCGGCGCCCAGTTCACCGGCCAGACCTATCCCGGCAATGAAACGGCAAGCAGCATACTGAGGAATAGTAGTGACCATACCATTGGCGATATTGGCCAGAGAGTAAATAATAATAGACCCGAACAATACCGACAAACGGCCTCGTTTATCACCCATTATACCCCATAGAATACCACCGATGAGCATTCCGGCCATCTGAATATTGAGTAGTGAGGCTCCTTCTTCAAATAATTGTTCGCCCTCAAAACCTAATTCCTTCAGGCTGGGAACACGCACTACGTTGAAAAGAAAGAGGTCATACATATCTACCAAATAGCCCAAAGCAGCCACCAGTACGGGCAATTGCAAGAGTTGCTTAAGCGTATTTTGTCCGTCAGTATTGGAATGTGTCATGAATAGTTTTTTTAGGGTTGAATTGGTTCGTAGTGGGTTTGGTAGTTTTACCCCACCCTAGCCCTCCCTACGTGGGTCGCCCCAACAATGGGGAGGGAACCAGAAAAGCCCCTCTTCCCAACAATGGGGAGAGGGGCTGGGGTTGTTTACACCTTATTCGGCACGGTATATGGTGCACGGTATTTACGGGTTAGCATCGCATTAGCATCTTTGTCGCCCGGGAATGTCTCCGTTTTAGGGTCAAATTTCAACGTTCTGCCCAAGCGATATGCAATATTACCCAGGTGCGCAATGCTTGCCGCCAAGTGTCCGGTTTCAATCGGACCGTTCAGCAATGCTTTGTTTCTGGCTCTTACGGCATCTACAAAGTTTTTGTAGTGGTCGCCGCCTGCATTGCGGGCAGGGCCCGGTTCACGGTTACGACCCAGATAAGTCTTGTAATCGTTATACCCGTTGATAACCATATAGCCTTTGTCGCCATAAAAAATATTGCCTACTTCTACGCCGTCTTCTTTGTTGGTCATCCAGGGGCGTACTTCAAATTCTATTATTTTTCCTTCTTTCGGATACTGATAGGTCGAAGTCAGCACTTCCGGTGTTTCTTTACAATCGTTCCAAAGGTACTTACCACCCGATGAAGTAATGACTTCCGGCAAGCCTACATCCAGTCCCCACATGGCAAGGTCGGTTTCGTGTACGCCCTGGTTGCCGATGTCGCCATTGCCGTAATCCCAGAACCAATGCCAGTTATAATGCACATAGTTTTTGCTGAATTCGCGGGCTTGTGCCGGGCCTTGCCATAGATCCCAGTCAAGACCCTGCGGAACAGCCGACGGACCCAGGTTTCCTATATCAGGGCGCCATTTATAAACCGTTCCACGTGCCATGTATACTTTACCAATCAATCCGCTTCTTAAATGCTGAATGGCTTCCTGCATGGCTACCGAACTGCGGAGCTGCACACCATGTTGCACGATGCGATTATACTTAGTGGCTGCTTCTACCAGCTTGCGACCCTCGAACAGGTTATGACAGGCCGGTTTTTCAACATACACATCTTTACCTGCCTGACACGCCCATATAGCCGCCAGCGCATGCCAGTGGTTGGGTGTGGCAATGCTTACGGCATCGATAGACTTATCTTCATACACTTTGCGTAAATCCTGCTCGGTGTGTACTTTCTTTGCATATTTTTTTTCGAAATCGGAGGCTCTTTCGCCTAGTACTACCTTGTCGACATCGCAGAGAGTAGCCACTTCTACATTATCCAACTTCATTAATCCGGCGATGTGGTCTTTCCCACGACCATTTACTCCTATTACTGCTACCCTTAGCCTGTCATTTGCTCCGAAAGCCGTCGACGGGATCAAGGTCGGAATAGACATAACAGCCAAAGACCCCGGTAAGGCCGTTTTGAGCATGTCGCGTCTCGTAAATTTTTTCATAGTATTTATGTATTAAAGGTTGAAAGATTTTAATATTTAGTGAGTTAGTGATTAATTAATGGCGAATTAGCGAATGGTGAATTAGTGAATATTTTCTCATGAACTGTAATTGAACTGATTTTATACGTTTCACCGAATAAATTCGGCGTCTATTTAAACAAAGGTTATTTACTCGCTGCGCCGACTTAAGTCGGCATACATATGAAAATATTCCTTTGTTTCATTAGTCACTGACTTTAGTCAGTGAGCCTGATTAGCATATTCTCTGAATTAAGCGCTGTGAAATCATAGAAATCGAACCATCGCCATTCGACAATCTGCAATCGACAATTCTTCATTCGCTAATTCACTAATTCTTCATTCACGATTTTTATCAAAGCCTCCCCAGCGTCATACCGCCGTCTACCATCAGCACCTGTCCGGTTGAATAAGGGAAAGCCCCTGTGGCTAATGCGGTTACTGCCTTGCCGATATCATCAGGGTATCCCCATCGTTTCTGCACACATAAGCCATTTTCAATCAGTTGGTCATACTTGGCGGTTACTCCGGCGGTCATATCGGTTTTAATGACACCTGGGCGTACTTCATACACCGGAATATTGTACTCGCCCAAGCGCACGGCAAACAATTGCGTAGCCATGCTCAGTCCGGCTTTTGATACGCAGTATTCTCCACGGTTCACCGAAGCTATTGTGGCAGAAATAGACGAAACATTGATGATGCAAAACTGAAAGTTTTCAGTGCTTGCCTTCTGCTCTATCATCCAATTGGCTACCGCCTGGGTCAGGAAATAGGTACCTTTCAGATTGGTCGATATCACGTAATCGAAACTATCTTCTGTAGCCAGCAAAATATCATTACGCTCTTTGGGCGCTACTCCGGCATTGTTCACCAGTACATGCAGGCATCCGAAATGCACCCTGATTTTTGCCAGCATGGCTTTGCGGTCGTCGGCTGAGGCAATGTCACCTTGACAATAGATTACCTCTGCTCCTGTTTTCGCTAAATCATCAAGCACTTCTTGTACCGCTGCTTCCGGACGCATGCCGTTGATAGCCAGGTTGAAGCCTGCTTTTGCCAGATGTTCGGCAATGCCTAAACCGATACCACGGCTACCACCTGTTATGAATGCTACTTTTTTCACTGCTCTTTTAATTGTTTCAATTGATCAGCAATGTCCATGCTCTTATAATAAGGGTCGAGTGGAAAACAACCAGAAATAAGTCCATTGCGCGGTGCTGTGGTACAATCGGAGAAAGTACGGCAAATCAGTTTACGCTGCAACGGGCGGTTGCTCAATACGTCATCCGGTAGCGTTGGGTACGATAACACCATGCGGCCGAGACCTACGAAGTCAGCCATGTTATTACGCAATACATATTGACCGAAATTAGGCAGCCAATCCTGCATGTATGAATATCCTGAACCTACAATTACCATCTCCGGAAATGCCTCTTTCAGCTCTTGTGTAACGGCCAGATGCCGTGCTACGCCAAGGAAAGGTTCTTCCGGTGGCTGGTAGCCGTCAGATGGCGGAAATATGGCCGGCCGTGTGAGGTGCGGGTTATAATACGGACTGCCCACTGTAATACAAATGAGCTGAATGCCCAACGACTGCGCCAATGCCAGAAAGGCTTTGGGTTCATCTAAATCTATCGTAGTACCTTGCCCTGAGCCGCCAAAGGCATAACCATAGGTTTCTCCGGCTGAATAATCAGGCTCCCCTTGTCCATCCTCCCCTTTTTTGAAAGGAACCCAGTCGAATGCACTCAGGCGGATTCCCATTTCAAGACCGGGAGCCTCGCGTTTGATGCCCTCCACTATATTGCGCAGGAAACGCGTGCGGTTTTCGAAACTGCCACCGTATTTGCCATCCCGGTCAAAAGAACTCAGGAACTCGTGCCCCAAATACCCGTGGCAATGCTTTAAATCCACAAAATGATACCCTGCTTTTTGTGCCAGCACAGCCGCTTTTATAAAATCCTCAACCAGTTCGTCAATTTCGTCGTCGGTCATGAGCGGATACTCATCGCTGATTCCGAATTTTTTATCTAATAAAGGATGATGATACAATATCTGCGATTCAAACTTTTTATGACTGTTGGGTTTACAGAATCTGCCCGAATGCGTCAATTGCAAGCCCACCAGCAGGTCGTCTGTATTACCAAACTTCTCGGCGTGCTTATCCATCACCATCTGATAGAGGTCTACGAAGTCCTGAAAGTTGGCTTCATTCATACACAACTGATTCGGGTTTGCACGGCCATCACGGCGAACAGCCACCGCCTCACAACCCCACAATAGTTTTGCACCACTTACGGCAAAGTTTTCCCAGCGGCGTTTGGTAAATTCACTGGGGCGGCCGTCTTCGGTGCCGTCCCAACCCTCCATAGGCAAGATGCAGAAGCGGTTGCCAATATACTTGCCCGACTGCAATTTTAATCCCTGTGCAAATGGTGATTCGGCCGCATCAACCAGTTCGTCATCAAAATCAAGGTCAACCTCGTTGTCTGTCAGATACTTGCGTAAATCGGCAGTGGTTTTTAACTGGGCAACCCTCGAATATTTCGGTTTACTTTTGGTACTCATTGTCGGTCGTCAATTTTAGCTGTTCAAACAGTTGTAGAAAGTATAGTAGCGGTCATTATCAATCAGCTTCTGCACATACAAGGCCACTTCTCTCATGTGATAATCGCCCCACATACTTGATTCGCCATAGGCTATTTTGCTACCCTCGGGCACGAAATCCCATCCATTGGGCTGGTGATAAATAGAATGCAGTAAAATACCCTGATGCGCATGGTTTGTGCTCAGGTAGGGTTCATCCAACAAAGTATTCAGCACCGTCAGTCCTGTCTGCCAGTATTTCTCACCTGCTTCTGTTTCTCCTTTGTCGTTCAGGTATCTGCCCAAACGCAACAAACCCTGTGCTGCAATGGCCGCTGCCGAGCTGTCGACAGGCTCATAATCATTAAACGGATTAGCCGGTTTGTTCAGGTAATCACCCAGTTTATGCAGGTTTGGTGCGCCGGTATCCCAATATGGCACTCCATCTACGGGTGTTTGTTCAATATAAAAATCGCAGGTGGCGCGGGCAGCTCTCAGCATGTAGTTTTCAATTACATGCCGACCACCGAACGGGTCAAGTTCTGCATCCTGTAAGGTGTTCAGAAATTCCAGTTCTTCGGCAAAACCGCAGATAGCCCAGGCAAGGCCGCGTGTCCATGTCGTGAAACCTGTATAACCCTGCTGTGAGTTCGGGCACCGGAAGTTGCCATCGGTAGTATTGAATACGCTCTCGTGTGCTGTGCGACCCCATATGTCGTAAGAATCCCGGCCTTCGCCATAAAATACCGAATAGTCGGCTGTGGCTTTAATATGCGCCAAGGCTCTGCCCAGCAAGCTGATTTTCATATCGCCCTCGCCCTGAAAAATATGACCCATCTTATAACTAAGCATTAAAGCACGACATGAACGGATGGTATCAACAAAGAGTGAGTGAGGCCCGTTGAACGAATGGATAAAACCTCCGTTTTTGATGGTTGTCCAGCGGCTGGCCTGTACGGCACCGGATATTTTCAGTGCTAGCTCGTAAAAGTTTTTCTCCCAGAGGTTCTGTTCTATTTTACCATCCTGCATTAATCGCAGCAGGTTACCATAGGTGCTAACATTGTTGAAGCCGTGGTCGTGCACACCTATGTGGCTGATGTGCGGCGCCATTACCTCAATGGTTTTGCGGCGACCCATTTCCAGAAAACGGGTGTCGGCCGTGGCATCAAACTGCAGAATAGCCGAACCGAACTGAAAACCCTGTGTCCATTCTGTCCAGCCACGGGTGGTGTATTTTCCGGCTGCTGTAAAAACAGGCGAGCCTTTTGAAACATCATAGTTATATTCAATTGAGGAGATTTTCTCGCCGGAAAGCTCCCAGAATTTTTTTAGTTTATTGCTTAAGTCGGTAGGTTGTAAATGGTAATCAATGCGAATCATTAGCGGTGGTTTTTATTTTTTCAGATTTTTTAAGTACGCAATGGTTTGTGGTACCTGCGTGGCTATGTTCGAGCTTTCGTCTTCTATGTAATAGTGTTCAACCCCGGCTTTGCGGGCGGCTATCAGTATGGCCGGGATGTCCAGCTGCCCTGTTCCCAACGCTACATCGTTTTCAGGCGATGTTCCGCCCGACATATTGCCTGCTACACCTTTCTTGAGGTCTTTGAGGTGCATCAGCTTGAAACGCTTACCGTATTTATTGAGCAAAGCCGCAGGGTCTTGCCCCGGAAAGAACGTCCAGAGAATATCCATTTCAAAACTCACGTATTTAGGGTCGGTTTTCTGCACAATGTAGTCAAACAAAGTGCCGTTTTCATGCGGTTGAAACTCATACCCGTGGTTATGGTAGCAGAAGGTAAGACCGTAAGTGTCTTTCAGAATTTTGCCGAAGCGATTGAAGTCTTCCACCGTTTTTTGCGCCATAGCTAGAGTAAATGGTGCCTGATGAGGAATCCATGCCACACGTACAAACTTGGCGCCGAGGGTTTTGGCGTTCTGCGCCACCTCATCTATTTTATTAGTCAGGTCGGGATACCCTACTCCGTACGACGAACATTTAATGCCACGGGCATCGAGCAACTGGCGTAACTCCTGTGCTGTTTTACCAAACAGGCTCGAAAACTCCATGTCGGTTATACCCAGCGACTTGATGGTGTCAAGCGTTGCTGCCGCATCTTTCGCCAGACTTTTGCGATAGGTGTAAGACACCATCCCCGGTTTATCCGGAAAAAGCAGTTTGCCTTTTTGCGCCGCCAGAGGGCTCAGGCTTGTAATTAGTAGTAGTAAAGGGTAGAATAGTTTCTTCATTGCTTGGTTTTGAGAACCCCACCCCGGCCCTCCCCAACCGTGGGGAGGGAGATGTGAGTAGAATGTTTAAATAGGTTTATCGACAAATTTTAATTTAAGAATCCACATCCTTCGAACCTCCAAGTCACCCAAAGAAGTTTTATACCCTTCCCACAGTTAGGACTACCTGCATAGGGAGGGTAAGGGTGAGATGTTATAACCCATTATCTTTCATCCAGCCTTTGAAGACAATCAGGTCTTTTTTCATGGCTGATGTTACTTCTTTCGGGTCGATGGTCAGGGTTTTGGCGCCGTTTTCTGCACCGCCCAGCTTGTACTCAAAGTGCATGGTAATAGGCACTGCAATGTTATATTGTTTCAATAACGACAGATACTTACTGTAATTCACCACGCCTTGTCCCAACGGACAGCCCTCTTTCACTATCTTGTCGTCTTTGGGTACTCGTCTGAAATCTTTGATGGCAATAGATTTGATATAGGGCTCAATGATTCTGAACCCGACTTCCCATGAGGTCTCGCTTTCATGGGTTGCATGGTGCACGTCGTACTGACAGCCTAAAAACGGAGAATTGATTCGTTTCAGAATCGGTTCAAAGTCCCATACGGTAGCGCCCAGAAACAGGCCCGCGTGGTTCTGATATTCACCCGAGATATTGTATTTTTTGTTCAGTTGGGCTACACCTCTCATTTTTTCTTCGAAGCCTGCCACCTGCGCCAGAATATCCTTTTTCATATCGAACTGATACCAGCCCATGCGATAGTGCTTAATACCCAGTGCCGAAGCCGTGCGTAGCACATGCTCGGTGAGCGGGGTAGCTTCCAGAATATTGGTTACTATCATGGGTACACTGATACCGGCTTTTTTGGCGGCTTCTACCACTTTGGGCAGGTCTTCTTCCACGCGCTCGGGAGTCACGTGTCCGTCCGGCCGAACGGTTAAATCAATACCATCGAAACCTATGGTTGCCACGGTTTCGGCTAATTTGTTGTAGTCGGGTATCCAGTGGAGTGTCTTCGAAAATACACTGATTTTCTGCTCCTGTACTGGTTTTGCAAAAACAATATTACTTTTTGCAAAAATACTACCAGTTATGGCTGTGCCTATAAAATGTCGTCTGTCCATGCTTAAAATTAGTAAAATAATTCTGATAGAAGTACAATTCAGAGGCTGAAAAATTATAAGAAAATTTTGATTTGAAGAATTTCAAGTAGAGCCGCATTGCAATGCGGCTTTCGACGAATTGGGTTATCAACGAATATATTTGCGAATCTATTTCATATAAAATGTTTTTTGAGCGAATAGACCAACGAAGACGCATTGCAATGCGGCTCTACGAAAAAACCGGGGTAGAAACGATATTATTTAAACAAAAATAACTCTCTGGCTATAGAATAGCAGAGAGTTATTCAGAAAGGATTCAGCCTATCTACTGGCTGAATCTAAAAATTAAAATAATGATTGACAGAAACCACCAACATTATCCAGAATACCAAGCGTATGAAACTTTTTAGTATTATTGAGTGAGTTAGTGATTTAGTGAATGAGTGATTGTTTTTAAATTTTAACTATCCATAATCTTAACTGAAAGAATATTTCATTGAGATATTAAAGACAGTTCTAATGAAATTGAATAAATGCAAAGTAGAAAACTATTGCAATCACTCATTCACTCAATCACTAACTCACTCAATAAACTTTACGGCTGTGCTGTTACTTCCAACAATTCTTTGTCGTGGTGATAGCTGATGGTGCTGGTGTTGTTGAACATCATAGTGGCGCCTTTATCTACCGTGTATGGCTCCCATTTCGGTAGTCCAGTGGCATTGGGATTGCCTGTTTTGGCAAAGTTTATCCAAGCCTGACTCATTTTGGCGGCCAATGCGTGGGCTTCTTTGCCTCCGCCGGTCATCTCTTCGCAACGGGCAATATTATTGAACACAAACGGTAGTTCCATGCAGTGCAGGGCTTTGTATTTGCCGTCAAGCACGGGTGACTGCCAGGTGAACAGGTACATATACACTGGAGCACCACCTGACGCAGCTTTTGCCTTTGCCTGAACTACTGCACCCGGACGGAACATCAGATCCACATCCATGAGGTCAGAAGGTCTGGTATCGGCAGGATACGCCTTTTTCACGGCTGCCGTGTAGGCATCTGCCTTGGTATTGTAACGCTGTTTGATGAAGCCGTTCACCTTGTCAGCATCTGCATTAGACATACCGCTGAACAACGAAGCCATGAACTCGTTCTTTACGGTACCAATCAACAAAGGAATATTTTTCGATAATTCTACCGCAGCAGGGTCAGTAAACTGATTGGGCAGAAACTCGCCGTCACGGCTTGGGCCCCAGCTTAATCCAAATCCACCGGGACTACGGCCTTCGGCTTTCAATTTATCTGCTACCACTTTCAACGCTTTGTTTCCGGCATCTACCAGCGCGGCATACGGTACGCTCTGTAGCTTGTCTGCTTCGTTGGGTTGCAGATTGAGTGCTTTCAGCACTTCGGCGCCAATCAGTTGTGTGTCGGCTTTTTCTAATAGAGTAGTGCGGAAAGCGCCACTTTGATTAACGGCTTTGTGGAATAATCCTTTGGCAGATGGAGCGGCCATCAAAGTATTTACTTTGGCTCCTCCACCCGATTGTCCGAAAATGGTTACGTTGTTTGCATCACCACCGAAGTTAGCAATGTTGGTTTTCACCCACTCCAATGCAGCCACCATATCAATGATACTCAGGTTGGCTGATTGCTTGTATTTATCACCATAGGCAGATAAATCAAGGTAACCCAAGATATTCAAACGGTGGTTGATAGACACCACTACCACATCGCCTTTTTTGGCCAGGTTTTCGCCGTCATAAGAGGGTAACTCCTGCGATGAACCTGCGGTGAAGCCACCCCCGTGAATCCAGAATAGTACAGGGCGTTTTTTGCCGTCGTTGATACCTGGCGTCCAAACATTTATACGCATGCAGTCTTCGCTGGTAAAACCCCAGTCGTGATGAAACACAAACTCGCTTTCATCCTGCACAGTCGTGGTTGGTACCATTAATGGCGCTACAGGGCCGTAGGTTAAAGAACTACGCACACCCGACCACGCTTTAGGTTTATGGGGTGCTTCGAAACGCTTCGCTTCGGCGTACGGAATACCCTTATAAGTATATACACCATTGTGCACATAACCGCGCACTTTTCCGGCATCGGTGCTGGTAACAGCCACGTTTTCGCCGGTTTGTAATTGCGCCGAAGCGCCTGCTACCAGGCAAACTGCCACTAGCGATAGGAAGATTTTTTTCATATGTAAAAAAAGGATTGTCTGAACTTTGATTGAGCTGATTTTATGATTTAACTGATGCTTAAACGAATGAAACAAATCTTGGTTGCGGTTGTTAACTATTAAAACAAGCACCTTTGTTATTCCAATCCCTCAATTTTTTCAGAGAAGTAAAATTCCGAATCAACGCAATCATAAAATCAGTTCAATCAAAGTTCAAGAAGGTTAATTCGTTATTTATTGTTACCATAAGCCTTATCCAAAAACAGGTAGCGGGCGTCGTCTTTGGCTTTTTCGGCCTTCGATTCCGTGTTCAGAATCATCACCGGAGGGGTGCTGTCACCTGCCTTAGCCGAGGGCCAGTCAGGTAATTTAGCACCATTGGGGTTTCCGGTTTTAATAAAATTGGCAAAATAGTTCATCATAGTTTCTGATACTTTGTGGTCGTCGGCTGTCCATGCATACTCTTTAATGAGGTGCAGGTTACCCATGCAATACTCAATTTCGCAGGCATGTGGTGCACCAACAGCCTCAGGCATTTTAGGTGTATTACCCTCCTTTTTCACAGTTCCACCGGCCAGACCCGATGCCAGCGACTGATCAACCAGAGCGGGGCGCAATTTGCTGTAGAGATATCTGTAAACAGGCTGCGAACTGTTGTTGCGGTGCAGGTCGAACCATTTCCAGGTACTGTAGGCAATGAAACGGTCGGACGCCAACGCCGTGGCCGACAATTCTATTTCTTTCTCTGATCCATGCGGATACAGTTTCAGTACTTCTTCGTAATCGTTCGGATATTCCTTTTTCACACGGGCCATGTAGGCCTCATCTTTATACGGCTGGCCAAACATAAAAGCAGCACCGGGGATTTCTGCTGAGTTCCAACCCAATAGAAGCGGCACTTGCGCCTGCTCTTTGGCATTGAAAATTTGTGTGATGGTTTTCGGATAGAAGTATCCGTCGATAACCGTCGGGAAGCCGAAGCGCTTCGAATCGTTATAGATTTCGTAGATGTCGCGTGCGCTTAAAGCTCTTAGTTGGGCCAATGTGGTATAGCCTGCATTTTTGGCAAAATCGGCACCTGTTTTTTCGGCCTCAGCCAATGGCACGGGGGCAAGCGTCGGGTTGATACCGGCACCGCTTTCACCGATGGCTCCGGCAATCAGGTTTCTGGCCAAAGGCGATGCCATTTGAGCACTTACTGAAATAGATCCTGCCGACTCACCGGCTATAGTTACTTTCTTTGGGTCGCCACCAAAAGCGGCAATATTTTTCTGCACCCATTTCAAAGAAGCGGCCTGGTCGAGCAGACCATAATTGCCCGAAGCCTTGTAAGGAGCCTCTGCACTTAACTCCGGATGCGCGAAGAAACCGAAAATATTCAGCCTGTAATTGACCGTTACCACTACAATACCTTTTTTAGCCATGGCTTCTCCATCGTAACGGGGTTCTGAGGCATCGCCTGCCACGAAACCACCACCATAGAAATAAACCAGTACGGGCAGGTCTTTTGTATTGCGTTTGGCGGGAGTCCACACGTTCAGATACAGACAGTCTTCGCTCACGCCATTGGAGCGGGAGTTCATATCGCCGAAAACAACCGTTTGCATGGGTCGTGCCGAAAATTGTTTGGTTTCTTTTACACCTTTCCAGTTATCGACGGGCTGCGGGGCTTTCCAGCGTAGATTACCAACCGGGGGTTTGGCAAATGGGATTCCGAAATAGGTCTGAATACCCGATTTGGTATCGTAGTTTCCCTCTATTATACCGTTGGCAATGGTGGTTTGCACCGCAAAGGCATTATTGCCCTGTGCCTGAACAGCTCCATTCGACAACAGCAACATACCTAGAAAATAGCATATTTTTCTCATTTTTTTTAATAAAATTTATTTATTGTCTCAATATGTGACAATAATAATTGGTTTTTAGAAATTATCATACTTATTTCTAAAAAAATTATATTTGCATTTGATTTAAATACCTAAACCCTTGGAAGAAAGAAAATTTTTAACGCACATTGCGTATGACTCCGTCATATTCGGTTTTTCCGGTGACAAACTTAAAATTCTGATTATGAAATATCATAACACAGGCTTTTTTGCTCTGCCGGGTGGCTTTGTACGTATGGACGAAGACCTGAATGTGGCAGTACGACGGGGATTGAAAGAAAGAACCGGACTCGACAATATTTATCTGGAGCAGTTTTATACTTTTGGCGATGTGGCCCGTTACAAGCCGGAAGTAATGAAGATTATTCTTGAAGCCAACGGACACAACGTGCCGGAGAACCACTGGATGCTCGACAGATTCATTTCGGTAGCCTACTACGCACTTATTGATTATGAAAAAGTTGTGCCTACGCCTGATGCTCTGTCGGACTCATGCGAGTGGTATGCGCTTGACCAACTGCCTCCGCTGATGCAGGATCACCTCCAGATAGTTGAAAAAGCCCTGCAAACCCTGCGCGATAACCTGGAACGCAAACTGGTGAGTGTGAATCTGCTGCCACCCCTGTTCACTATGAACGAGCTACAGAAGGTATACGAAGCGATATTGGACGAAAAATTACGCCGGACGACTTTCCAACGCAAAATACTGAGCCTGAATATCCTGCAACGTCACGACAAGCAATATTCCGGCAAGGCCCATAAAGCACCTTATTTGTATAGTTTTAAGGTGGCGGAGGGCTAGGAGGTTGGGATTATTGATTGAATAATTAATGATGATAGGGAAGTTATTGAATAGATTAGCATGTGACGTTTAATCTTTCATTAGTGGTAAAAATATCTATTTATTCAAGATTTTAGTTCGGCTAGTCGGTGGATATATATATATCCACCTATGATTGAATATTATTTCTCACAAAATATAGCCTTTTAATACTATATATATATAATATAACATAAAAAGGCTATAATATTAAATTATGCACCATAAAGGCTATAATTGCAAAATATTAAATTTATAATTAATATTGTAGAAACTTAATTTTATGGGACTGAAAGCAGTTATTACAGGAGATTTTATAAACTCAACTTCAATAGAAATTATAGAGAGAGAAAAACTTTTAAAAAAATTCAATAAATTCCTACAAGAACTAGATAATACATATTATGCCAAAAGTGAGATTTTCCGTGGAGATAGTTTTCAATGTTTTATTCTCACTCCGCATAATGCCTTAAAACTAGCATTACTTCAAAAAACATTTATCAGGAGTTTTGACAAAACAAAAAACTATGATGCAAGAATCGCTATTGGGATTGGTACAGTAGACTTAATTTCTGAAAACCTATCTATATCTAACGGGAAGGCCTTTGAATTATCGGGACGAATGCTGGATAATATGAAAAAAAATAAACAATCATTAGCCATCGGCACCAGCGATATTTACAATGACGAATTAGAAACAGAAATTATTTTACTAGATACCATTATTTCGAGGGCAACTTCGTTACAATGTGAAGTAATTCACTGCAAGCTGTCTGGTATGACTGAAGTTCAAATTGCTGAAAAATTAGGAATTAGTCAGCCAACTGTCAATAAACATAGCAATAGTGGTAACTGGCATGCAATTGATATAATGGTAAAAAGATTTGAAAGAATTTATGCCGATGAAAAATGACCTAATCCTTTTTTCTGCAGAACAAGGGAACTTGCTGCTACGATTATTGCTAGCTCACATCATCAGTGATTTTGTATTGCAAACCAACCGCATGGTAAAGGAGAAAAGCTGGTTTTCATGGGCTATGGTAAGTCATATAGCTGTTGTATTTATTATAACTTTTGCGCTGAGCGGATTATGGAAAGTCACTCTCTTCATAACACTGATACATTGGATAACAGACGGTTTGAAGATTAAATTGAAAGAAAAATATCCCTCGAAAGATTATCCATTGTTTATTATTGACCAGTTGATTCATCTCATCACTATTGCAGGTGTCTGGTTCTGGTATTTGGGCTTAGGTGATAAGATTTTTAAAACCATCAGTCTTCCGTTTACTAATTATAAATTAAGCTTAATTCTGCTTGGCTACATCTGGCTCATTTATCCAGCAGGATACCTAATCAGGTTTATTATAGCCAATATCCCGAAAACCAGTACTAACGACAATAATGTTACTTCACAGGCAGATATTGAACATGGCGGAAAACTAATCGGTCAATTTGAAAGAATCATTATTCTCACACTTGTGCTACTGAATCAATATGAAGCTATAGGCTTTCTGATAACAGGCAAAAGCATTATCAGATTTGCCGACCACAACAGCCATTTAAGAAGCGAATACGTATTGGTAGGTACAATGCTGAGTTATGCACTGGCTATTCTTACAGGAGCAACGATTAATTTTCTACTTTTAATATAACATATGAACCAATCAAGTTTCAAGTGTATATAAGTCATGGATAATCTCCTTTGTTGTCAACTGGTGTGTCATCCGCTTTTTGAAAAGAATGCTGTAAAACCGTTTTAAAATGGTAGGCAAAATGACTGAGAAGATTTTGCTGATACAAATGTAATTCCAGAACTATCCATTAATTTATATGGAAGAATCCACTCTCCAGAAAGGTTGAAGCATTTGCTTAACAATATCTACTCTCATCAATTCATTGTTAAACTCTTTGATTAGTTTGTTATCTTTATTCAGGACTCTTATTCTATTAGAATAAGTTAAAAATTTCGTTTCTTCTTTTCGTTTATAATCTTTAAAAATTACTGCTTCATTTTGACGTATTATCTCATAAACTAATTTTTTACTTCTATTATTAGAAAAGATATAGTATTTAACTAATTGTCCATCCTTAAATTCTATAAATTCCTCTTTATTACCATTAGCATCCAAGCTTAACCAATTAATTAATAATCCGTTTTTATAATTAACCAGATGCTGTGATTTACTCCTTTCTTTTAATATATAAATCCATTTCCCTTCTTCTTTTCCGTACAGCAATTTCCCCTTTACTGTCATAATTTTATCATTAAAATAATAATCTTCTACACTCTTTTTTGAGAACGACAAAATCAAATTCAAATAAGCCACCTCCTTCTGCTTATAAACAACTTTACCACTATGTCCACACATTGACCCGTAGTATCCCACTAAAGTTTGATTAGCCAGTATAAGCCATTTCTCCGAAACTTTAATGTCCAGTCCACAATCTCCATCAATTTGGCTTGTGTATAATTCAACCTTTTTATTAGCCGTTTTGCCTTTAAATAGTTTTTCAATGCTGAATACTGCATAAGTTTTTCCTGCCTTAGTTATCTTGGTTGTGCAAGTACCTACAAAAATCAAGTCGCTTTTTTGATAATCAAGTAAATTTATAGCAGACTTGTCAATACAAGAACAAGCATGAGCGATTCCTAATTTAAAGAACCAAACGAAAACTGCTAAGAAATACCTATTCATAAATTTACTGATAATCTAATTTTTCCAAATGTAATAAAGATTACAAATACTATTTGCATTTACTGGCTATGGCCTCAGTGTCTCTTTGCAAGCCCGTATTAGGACGCCCAGTTGGGAGATTCTGCGGATATAAAAGCAAAAATCCCATATTTCATTTCAATGTACTGAAGTGCTCTATTTAATAAAATCCTTCTTCACTATGTAAAAACATTGCACTGTGAAACCTCGTCTTCCGAAGCATAAAAAACCCAATCTCTGGATTCCTCTTTGTATTAGCTATACCTTAACAATTATAATTAAATAGTCGTCTTCTGTTAGTTCAATGTATACTTTATATCCGAAATTTTCAGTGTGTCCAGTTAAGCTGAAACACTGTTTTCTCCAATCAGAGATGTTGTCATATTCAAAACCAACTTCCTTAAAATGATTAATAAGAGGCTTATACGAGTGGTACATACCTTCTTTTTTTATGGCTATTTTTCCTTTTGTGCTCCAGATACCACCATAAAAATAAAAGAACAGAGATAGTAATAAAGGTTACATAAATGTAAGTATTGGGACAAAAAAAACGGGCAGTCACGCAGGCACTTCCGATGCTCAAACACAAAATAGACCACACCGCCCATTATGGGTGTTTGCGTCTATCTTTGTGTCAGTAAAGTTTCGGAAGTTTTGCGTAACAAGATAAGACTATTAACTAATATGTAAGACCCGCTTTATTTATGCATGCGTTTTGATTTAAAAATTAAAGCTACAATGTATGTAAAAATAAAATTCTATCCTTGATGATTGGAATATCTAAATGTATTGAATTAACAACAGAATAAAATCATTAGGCTTTCGTATTGATTCCTGCCGGTGCCTTCGGCTTCGCTCAGGCACCGGAGTGATACTTAGTGAATAATACTAAACAGGCGTTTCCAACGGACTTTATTGAAGAAAGTACCGTTTCTATCGAACGACATCCAGACAAATACAGCCTTGCCTACAATATGGTCTTCGGGTACAAAGCCCCAGAAACGAGAGTCGTCAGAACTATGGCGGTTATCGCCCATCATGAAATAATAATTCTGCTTAAAGGTGTATGAAGTAATCGGCTTACCATCAAGTAGTATCTTTCCGTTTTCGTAACGGGCATCATCGTTGCCATCGAAAGTGGTAATAATTCCTTTATAGAAGGCCATATTCTTTTCGTCGAGTTGAATCGTTACACCCTTTTTAGGCACGGCAAATGCCTCCATGTTATCCTGATTGTTAGGAAACAAGCGGGTATTATACGGAAAAGTAATCAAATTACGGTTGGTGGTATCTCCTTTAGCCAGTATAATCTGGCGAGTGTTTTTCACGAAATCAAGCGCTTGTAAATCTTTGATGGCCTGTCCGGTGGCTTTTACCAGATACAGCGTTTTATCATCCGTACTAAAGGCCTGCGCAAATTCGCTGATACCGTATTTTCTGAAAACCTTGTCGTTTACCGCGCCGTCGGTTTCCAGTTCATATTCCCCTTGTACTGTTGACGGGTTCTGAAAAGGTTTTCCGTTTATAGTTATCTGTCCGGCGTTTAATGCCACTACGTCGCCAGGTATACCGATACAACGCTTGATATAATTGGTTCGCAGATCGACAGGGTATTTATCATACCCGCCAAATTCATCGGGGCGCTCGGGGCAGCCGGGATAATTGAACACAACTACATCACCATTTTTTATGTGTGTAAAGCCTGGCAGACGGAATTGCGGAATCTGAATCCAGTCGAGAAACGAAGGGATTTCTGTACCCCAGATTTTCTGGTGGGTAAGTGGTATTTGAAGAATGGTTTTGGGGGTACGGGTACCGTAATGGAATTTGCTCACGAAAATAAAATCGTCTGTCAGCAGGCTTGCTTCCATAGAGCCACTGGGGATGGTATAAGGCTCAAACATCAGCCAGCGAATCAGGGTGGCGGCCACTACGGCAAAAAGGATGGAGTCAAACCATTCGCGCAAAGGCGACTTCTTTTTAGGTGTTTTAAGGGCAGGTTGAGGCGCTTCGGCGGTAGTAGTTTTTTTGGTCATTCGCTTTTAAATAAGATTGCGCACATTAGACCAGAGAATCAGGAATTAGTTTATTTGGAAAGAGGGAAATATTTTTTGCGTGGATAGCTAATCCCCATTACTCTACTCAAACTGTTAAAGCAATCAACCTAACCGGATATGCCTCTAACTATTTCTTCCATATGGCAGCAAGAAAAACCTAAGAACACTAATTCTTTCGGTCAGTTTCTTCAGCATTACACAAATAAATATTGTAACAAAAAAGCTTAAGGCATCAGTAAAAATATGATTACCTAAATACTTTATCAGTATTGGTCCTACCCAGTAATTGCCGATCAGGTAATGAAAAATCAATATAAAGAAACTGCTCTGACCACATGAAATGAGAATGTAGGACAGCACATCAATTTTTAAAATTGCCTTAGCAACAGTCAGAACCATACATATACCTGAAAGCGAGAAAACCAGCGTTAGTAAAAAAGGCTTGAACTGATTAGTGAATAAGCCCAATTTTATATCGAGCGGATCTTTTAATAGCAAATAGCCTATATAAATGAGACAGTTAAAAAGAAAAAAACGGGGTTTTAGCAGAACTGTCAGATAATCGTATTGACGAACCAGATAACCGGCAAAAAGAAAAAGCAAAAAGTATAACAAATTTGCGAACTTAAAAATGTACCATTCAGCTTCATAATAATTCAGCACTGAAAGCGATATCAACGACACAAAAATTGCAAACAAGAAAACATCAAGCTGACTTGCTTTCCTGATTAATACCAATGTTCTGAAAATTACCAATGAAAAAAACAGACTTACTATAAACCATACAGGCATATAAAATTTCTTTATTGCAATCAGGTTTTTATCTACCATTTCTGCAAAGCCTGTACTTTCTTTAGAAAACTTATAAGCACTGTATATAATGCATGTAAAAATAAACACCGAAAGCAATGGTTTCAATAAACCATCGGCTTTGTTCAAAAGAAACGCTTTATAACTTCTTTTGTCAGTCAAAAGATAGCCGGATATACAAATGAACAATGGAATTTTAAAAATGACGAGTAACTCCTGATTGATATAATTGAGGATGTCATGCTTTTTTATAAAACTGAAATGGGATAAAGTCATGAAGACAATACTTATTCCTTTGGCAACATCTAAGGTCAGGTCTCTTTTCAAATTCATGGCTATACTTTATATAAAGCATTCAATATACCTTTTATAACCGGCAAAATACTGTGTGCAAAGAACAGGATGCCCTTCAAAATTGAGCATTTATACGCATATAAACCAATTTATTGTTTTTTTTTATGATTGCTATAAACGAAGCCGATTGATGCAAATTTTGAAGATTACCACTTTGCCGACTTCAAAATCAATCGAAATGTCTGCTGATACCCTTCCTTCGAACACAAAACCGGAGTAATTCATCCTGAAAACCTCATTCAGCTAAAACTCCTCATTTTGTGTAGTTACCCTATTTTGTATTAGCCTTATCTTTGCTTGACAAAAAAACTTAGAAATGTCTTATTGTTTTTATATCGACCGTATGACGGGGGCTCAACAAGCGCTTCATAAAGAGTATCATGATAACCATTATGGTTTTCCGATACATGATGACAACGAGCTTTTCGGACGGCTGATCATGGAAATCAATCAGGCAGGTTTAAGCTGGGAAACCATTTTGCGCAAGGAAGAGTCGTTCAGAGTGGCTTACGACAATTTCAATATTGAAAAAGTAGCCGGTTATACCGAGGCCGACCGTGAACGCCTTATGGCCGACGCCGGGATTATCAGAAACCGGCTGAAAATTAATGCAGCCATAGAAAACGCCCGTACCATTCTGGGCTTGCAGGCCTCGCATGGTTCGTTTGAAAAATGGCTGGAAGCCAACCACCCGCGCACCAAAGACGAATGGGTGAAGTTGTTTAAGAAAACATTCCGGTTTACCGGAGGCGAAATTGTGAACGAATTTCTGATGAGCATTGGCTACCTGCCCGGCGCGCACGATGCCAATTGCCAGATATACCATAAAGTATTAGCCGAACAACCGCTTTGGAACAAGGCCGTTTAAGCGGCTCTACGATTTTTTGATTGAATCCGTCGCTTCACCGCGACAAACTTTACGCGAGCTGCAAGGGGTGGCCTGTATGGGCCGCCCGACTGCAGATTAATCTTCCTCCCCTATTCCCTGAGTTTTTTCTTTTTTCTTCCAGGCATTTCCTATTGTAAAATAGCAGAAATTGACCGACTATTGTAATAAAACCATCCGCAAATGGCTACCGATAATGAAATGCTTGCCGAAGTGCTGGAATCGCAATACAAAGCGGTCCTTACTACTCTGAGACTGGTGATTGAAAAAACACCCGACGACCTCTGGAACAGCAAAGCTTACCAGAACCCAATCTGGCAGGTGGCTTTTCATACACTATGGGCTGCTAAAATGTATTTGTCGGCTTCACCTTGGGCATTTATGCCCTGGGCAAATGCCATCCGCGGGTCTGAAAACCTGAAAGCGGCACCCACTACCGATACTATCCATACGGCTACTGAACTGCTCGGTTTTATAGATGATATCATTGCCGGCCTGCAGCGAGACATCACCACCCTACCCCTGCACGAGCCCTCGGGGTTTGAGTGGTATCCGGTGAGCAGGTTGGAACTGCATCTCATCAACATCAGGCATATTCAGCATCACTCCGCACAAATCATTGAGCGACTAAAGGCGGCAGGCATTACAGGATTCGACTGGCTGATTGAAGGCACAAAGTAACCTTACGCTATATAAACCAACCGCTGCATTTACCATTTTAGCTTTCTTATGCCTTGCTTGTTTTGTTCAGGTAATCAGCTAATTGATTGAAAGAAGCCCCGAAGCCCTCTTGCATGCTGGCATTGATAGAACGGAATCCGGCCTCTTCTTCGGCGCTGGCATCAACCGGCCGGCCTGTCATGGTTAAGGTGGTAATCCCCTTGTTTTCGCTGAAAAGCAGTCTGTAAAAAATGCGCTCGGGGATAGTAATCTCAAAAGGAGCCGGAATAACATTGGCCTGTGCATCGGCAAATGAATTGGTGAATTCAAGCAGGTCATAAGGCTTGATATTGCCAAAAACAAATCGTCCGTAATTAGTGCCATGCTCCGATTCCATCTTGAAATGGAAGATACCTCCCGGACGAAAGTCGAGACTCATAACCGAGTTTTGGGTCTGCACAGGTCCCCACCATTCGTTCATGGCTTCGGCTGTGCTGAAGGCGCCAAATACCAGTTCTTTAGGCGCATTGAATTCGTAACTGAGCACAAACTCAGCATTATCAGGCTGTTGTATCATGATCTGTATTTTTTGTAGATTGAATTTTGTGAAGGTAATTATCCAGCGCGCTGAATTTCTGTAACCAGAATTGCCGGCAATAGGTAACCCATTCAGCCACCTGAGTGAGTTCGTCTATCTTTACTTCGCAGTAGCGTTCACGCCCCTGTTTTTTGATTACAATCAGGCCACATTCCGACAGAATTTTGACATGTAGTGAAACGGCCTGACGGGTGACATCGAAATTATCGGCGATTTCGTTCACATTCAGTGGCTTTTGCACCAACATTTCTATAATCTGCCGACGCGTAGGGTCGGCAATGGCCTGAAAAACATCTCGTCTCGTTTCCATATTAAGCAATTATTTGCTTGCAAATATATAAGCAAGCATTTACTTGCGCAAATTATTTCTTGATTTTTTTGGGGAAATTTCTTAGGCTAAGGTATTATCCCTTACGTCGTTTTAAAAACTGAGGAAAGAATGTTTACTGATTAATAATTTGGGATTGAACAATTGCAGAGAATGCGTCAAAACGTTTCATTTGTCCTTCTAAATCTGTAAATCTGCCAATCCAGTTTCTATTCTCTTCCGGCAACACTTGTGTATTCTTTACTCTGACTGCTGTTCCGGTCATACACACCATTATCATGTTCCTTCCTCCTCCCAATTCAGAATAATCCACATCTATGCCAATTACTGCATTCCCTCCGAACATTACGCATTTACTTTTCAGGATATTCAGACAGTTGTCTTCTCCTTTCAGTATTTTTCTATTCATTGTTTTCGATTCCAATCCAAAGAAATCGTTCCATTCAGAAGACATTTCGCTTAAAAAACCGGTTCCCATTGTAGACTGTGCCGTTATCATACTTATTGGCTCATAATCCCATCCTTGAGGCGATTGTAAATTCAGGCAAAGTAAATTCATAATCTCCTTTTTTTGCTGTTCTCTTATTTCTAGTACCTCAAGTTTTAGTTTATCTAGTGCAATCGAATACAAGTGATGAGAGCAAGCATCACAATAAGCTTCTCTTTTATCTTGCTCTTCTAGATAATAATTGATTAAATCCGTTTTATTCTGATCAGTAAGTGCATTCGGTGAGAAAAAGGAATTGGGCGCAATTTTAGTACCACAGTTCGGGCATTTTTCCATAGGGTTGGTTTCGGTTAGGTTTGAAATAAGTGATTCTTAAAAGTACAAATTGCTACTCAGAAATACCAACAAATAAACAAAAAAGCCCCCTCACACGAGGAAGCTTTTAACCCTTACCCTAAACTAAGCTCAAAACGTCAGAATCTATTAATTCCACATGGTGCCGTGCAGACCTAAGACAATGCCCATCCAAAGACCAATGATATAGATAAGAACAGCCAGAATATTGGCCAGCACTTTTTTGCTGCCGCCTTCTATACGCAGGATATCTAACACATGATTACAAAACCCTGCGGCTGCGCCTGCTAGTGGGGTAATTACCAGGGGCTGTATCAGCCAGTATTGTCCCCAATCTGGGTGATTCGGACTAACTCTTAATACAAAAAACAGGATTACTGCCAAACCTATGGCCGTGCCGATTAATACGCGCTTAATTAACTGGGGCGTAATGCTTAATATTGATTTTAAATTGCTCTGTGCTGTCATGTTCGTTCAATGTTTTCAGATGTGATACAATAAAGATAGGTCTATTCAGGAGCCCCATTTCAGACGCTCTTTTTGTTGAAATAATTCTGTAATAAATTCCCTGCAATCCCGAATATCACTCCGTTGATAACCGAGAGAATAACCACTGCGCCCGGGGCAAGTTCATCCTCCGGTGGAATATTCGGAAGAAAGAACACCTTGAATACTGTCAGAAATCCCACCATTCCTATGGCAAAACCTATCAATTTACCTGCTTTGTTTTTCATATCGCCTATTTATTTTATTGTGAATAATATGCTTTTAAATACTTTTTATGTATTAATCCCACAGGGTACCGTCCAATCCAAGTATTATTCCCATCCACAGGCCTATGAGGTATACTACCACCGTCAATATATTGGCCAGCAGCTTTTTGCCTTCGCTCTGCGCACGAAGCCCATCCATCAGGTAATTGAATACACCTGCGGCCGCACCAGCCAGCGGAGTGATTATGAGTGGACGGATCATCCAGTACTGCCCCCATTCGGGTTTCGGGTCTTTAACAGGCAATACAAAAATTAAGATGAATACCAGACCCAGGGCCGCACCAAACAGGGCTTTTCTTATCAATGAAGGCCAATTGACCGGTGATGCTGTTACGTTGTTTTTCGATGTCATGTTCTTGTTCGTTTATGAGTAATTAATAGTTTTGAATTACTTATTTCTCTTTGGTTAAAACGCGTTCTCCGCCGTTTCGTCTGATGATCATCTGCTTATTGGCCACATCAAACTCAAAGAATATACCCGGTGGCTCTACCTTAAATTTGTTTTCGGAGGTAGCTTCCAGCGCTATCGTTTGTTGCGCATTAGGTGGTAGCGCCAGAAGTGTCTCGCCGCTTCTGGTGATAGTAAATTTCACGGGTGTTCCTTCTACAGTATAGACACCTACGTATTGGTCGAGCACTTCAGGGCTTACATAGAATGTATCAAAAGCAGGAACCTTAAATTTCTTGTTGTAGTAAATATTAGCAACGCCCTCCATTATGTTGCCGACGGGATACACCTTTGCGTTGGTGGCATAAGAAAACACCAGTTTTTCTTCCGGCAGATACGCCAGCCACGCACCGAAACCATCTACCCCACCCGTGTGCCCATAGAATGTTTTACCAGCAAAAGTGAAAGTATCCATTGCCATTTTATTCTGAATCATCAGGCTGAGGTGCTGCTGAGAAATCAGTTTTCCCTCAAACAATGCCTGTGCAAACAGTGCCATGTCGGCAGGGGTTGAAATCATAGAACCGGAGCCGAACAAAAGGCTGGGGTGTGTTTCAGGGAATTTCTGCCAGTCGATGCCATGCCGGTAAGAAAAACTTTCGTTTCTGGCGGCATCGATGCTACCTGTGGCTATGTAGGTATCCTTCATGTCGATTTTAGAGAGGATTCTGTCGTTCAACACTTTTTCATAAGGCTGACCTGCAATTTTCTCTACCACATTAGCCAACACAAAATAACCTGAGTTGCTGTAGGTGTACCTGGCATCTGGCTCAAAGTCAGGAGTACTTTTGGCCATCAGGGTCAGTATTTCTTCTTTGGGTTTACCTGCCTCACGCCAGGTTCTGAACTCCTGGTCTTCTATCAGGTTATGGATACCACTGCGATGCCCCAGTATATGGGCAATGGTAATTTTATCAGCATTGGGTATCTGTGGTAAAAACCGGCTGAGCTTGTCGGCCAGTTGCAGTTTTCCCTCTTCTACCAACTGGAAAATGAGGGTGGCCGTAAACATTTTAGTGATAGAACCAATGCGATAACGGGTAGCCGCTGTCGACAACTCCTTGCGACTGACATCGCTGTAACCTATCGACCGGGTGTACAGGGTCTCTCCGTTGCGGGCAATGAGCAGGCTGCCCATAGCCTTGTTTTTTTCGGAGAGCCTGTCAAAAAAGGCATCAAGTCTGGTTTTGTCGGGTGTCTGGGCATAACTGATGTCTGCCCACAAACCGATTGTAAATAATGTTAATAATAGCTTTTTCATAGAGATTTGAAATGACGCCTGAAACGCCGTTTTTATATTGACGAAGCAAAGTAATTGAAAGTACTTTGTATTTCAAAGTACATTGACAAAAAAATTTTCATGCCCTGTTCTTCCTTGAAAAAACAGGACATGAAATGTCTGTTTGCTCTGTTTACAAATGCTATTTACGAACAGAAACTACTAGTGCTTATAAATCCTTGCTGTTGAGCTTAACCACTTCTTTCACTTTCATTGCGTTGTCTAGTGTTATCCAGGCAAAAAGACGCTTGGAGACCACAAATTCTGCATAGCAGATATTGTTTAGTCCGTCTGAAACACTATACAGATTATTCACAATTACTCTTCTGTTCGACCAGTCAATCGACATCTTCAGTTTATTTAGTTCCGGGTTCAGGTCATACCATTCAACGCGCCTGTTGATGAAAGAAAATTGCTCGGTATTGTTAAAGGGCTGGCCTATGGTAAGGGTGTCACCCTTGCTGATCTTCAGATTTCCGACGGTGCAGGTCAGAACCCTCATCTGGTCATACTTCTGGTCGAGTTTTCTTTTTGTTGTTTGTGCGAATGCACTTGAGATACTTAATACTAGAATGATACACAGAAGCTCTTTTTTCATTGTATTGACAGGATTGTGTGTTAAACCCGAAATTCTGGAAATGACGGATATGGATAGTTGGTGAATAACTAACCTATAAACGTAATAGTTGGTTGAATATGTTGCACAAAGGCGCATTTTAAATTAGCTTGCAATTCATAATATGTGGGCATTGGCCTCATAAGCTGAACACTAAAAAACTGTTACTCAATGGAAAAACAAAAAAAGCTACTGCGCGATCGTATCGTTGAACCGACACCCGAAGTATTGAGAAATGTAATGGACGAAAACGTTTTTGCCATCTATCAGCAGATGCTGCAAATACTGACTGAATTCGGACTAAGCAATGAGTGGAATTTTTACAGAGATAATGGCGCCTGGGTATGCAAAATAGCCTATAAAAAGAAAACTATTCTGTGGCTGTCTGCCTGGGAAGGGTTTATTAAAGTGAGTTTTTATTTTACAGATAAAACGAGCATCGGTATTCTGGATGCTGACATCGACCCGGCCATAAAATCGGCTTTCGAAGTCGCCAAACCCATAGGCAAATTGCTTCCTTTGACGATTGACATCAGTAATGAAGATCAACTTGCCGATTTACGCACTATAATTGCCTACAAGAAGAGTTTGAAGTAATATGGTTTCCAGTTGAATTGTAGTAGAGCCGCAACGCATTGCGGCTTATCGTAGAATCAGGTTATTCACTAATCAGACTTGCAGGACTAATTTCTGATAAATGTATTGTGCGCACAGGCCACTGAAGCCGCATTGCAATGCGGCTCTACTATATTATAACGTTAAAATCACACCCGCAATGCCCCACGAAACCCTCTGGCGGCGTAATAAGAATCGGCGCCGTTGTGATACATCCACACGTGATTATAGCGACAGTCGCCAAAAACAGCTCCTCCGTGTTTTCTGATGGCCGGAGGTGTCAGCACCCAGCTTGAGGTTTTGGTATCAAACTTTCCCAGTTCCTGCAGGCTGCGGTATTGCTCTTCCGTTAAAATCTCAATACCCATTTCGTCAGCCATGTTGATGGCGCTATTGGCGGGTTTATGTTCTTTTCTGGCATTTAGGGCCACGTGGTCATAACAGATGCTTCTGCGGCCTTTGGGGCTCTCGTCTGAGCAATCATAGAAAATGTATTCGCTTGTGCTTTCATCATAAGTTACCACATCAGGCTCACCGCCGGTCATTTCCATTTCGTTTAGCGACCATAGTTTATCCGGGTTCGCATCGAGTTTGGCCTGTACTTTTGCCCACTCAATGCTCTTGTGGCGATTCGCGTTTTTCTCAAAACGCGTTTGCAGGGTTTTGAGTAGTTCGGTGCGTTCTCCGGCTGGTAGTTCTTTTTTAATGCTCATGGTTTGAGTTGAATAGAGGGTGGATTGGCTGTTCTGCAAATTTACTGACTAAAAGCTAAATATGCAGGCCATATCCTTTCGTGATTATTTGCTTTTTTTTCCTTTATGGTTACTTACTGACTTTAGTAATCTAAACTCTCTTCAAATAAATTCTTCACCTCCTAGTGTATTTGTACGTTTTCATATTTTTCGTTAATCAAAGAAATAACTTTATTGAACTCATCCATGTCACATTTCGGTCCCTTTTCTACTTTGATAAGCTTGAATGTAGCATACATGTGATTCAAAAGGTAAGACAATATAACTATATCCATCGTTCTTTAAGTCAGTTAATGGTTGAAGTTCATTGGCGTAATACTGGTCTGTATCTCTTTTGATTAAAAATCTAAATTCCTTCTCATTTGAAAAGCCACCTTTTATATAAAACGCACCAATCTTTGAAGTATAAGAAAAGGCAAACGGATAATCGAATTTTTCTTGAATTTCAGTAAACAAATCCCTTAACAATTCAATTTGTTGACTAGAAGAAGTATTTGAATAATAAACTTCTCTGAAATCTGGAATTCTACTTTCAATTTCAAAGGTCAACTTGACGCCCTGTCCACAAGCACCAAAATAATCCCAGAGTCTTGTATCAATATTTTCTTCGGTCGTTAGGCATAGAGCAAATATTTGGGACATTATAGTCTTGTAATCAGTCGGTTCACCTAAAAAACTAGAGTTTTGTTCATATCCGGTTAAACAATGCTCTCTGTAAAATAAACAGAATTCATTGTACTTAAAATTTTTAAGCAGACTATAAAGCCTAAACTCACTTTTCTCGATAATAGAACGACCACTAACTATATTAGTGTAATGTGAAAATGTTTTTCTTGTTGGTGTGGGATAAATCCTCTCAAAAATTAAATTAGAAAGCTTTTTATCATTAACCCCATTAATATTACCAATATATCCAGCATTGAAACGTATGTGCGTATTATCTATTTTATCTTCAATGCCATGTCTTACTAAAATTTCGTTCACCAAAGTCACAAGTGAACCAATTTCATTGATATTCTTTTGTTCCGCGATTTCTTCTTTTTCACAGTGAGCATTAAATCGAGCTAAATTATCAGCGATTTGCTGTAAAAATTCTTCCATTTTAGCGTAGTAGTTAATATTACGTATTTCATTAATAGTTCAGAATTGATTTAGTTAATAAAGTAGGGTAACTTTAACTAATTCATTAACCCAAGCTAGAACAAATGTCTACTTAAAAAGCTTCTACTTTTCGATATATGTTATCCTGATTGTGTCAAAATCTTTATGATTGGGGTTGATAAGTAATTTGTCTGTAACCATACGATAAATGTCTACAGACAAATTATTCCTATCCTATTATTATGCAGTAACCACTCTCCTGTCTGCAGGTCTGAAATACCATGAAACCACAGTCAATACAATTAGCAATGTCGGCCCGAAGAAGGCTTCAAAGGCGTTATCGCCTACCGAAATGTGGGAAAACAAGGCGCCTGTCATGGTAAAGAAGAAACCTGCGTAAGCCCATTCTTTCAATACTGGGAATTTAGGAACAAGCACCGCCACAACACCGAGGAGTTTCCAGATACCCACTATGGTAAGAAAATAAATAGGGTAACCCAGATGTGTAAAAAGATCTACCTCTTCTTTAAGATGAATAAACTGCACAATACCCGTTGACACCATGCCTAACGAAAGCCATCCGGTGGCAATCCAGTAAATGATTTTGTTTCTCTTTGCTGCTTTGTTGGTTGTTTCCATTTTTGTAGTATTTAAGTAAGTAGTAATTGAATATAAATTTTCAGTCCCGTAGGGATGGTATATCAGTAAAAAACAATGTCATAAACCAAAAGGAGTCCCATAGGGACGGTATATTATGTCGAGACTTTAATACATTATCCCTACGGGATACAGAACATCAATCAAAGCTTTGTCTTTATATTTTTGACGGAATTACGGCGAATGAATTCACCGACTATTAAAACAAAGGAACGTTTTATTATAAAGCCGACTTAAGTCGGCTGTGCATTAAAAAGGACCTTTATTTGAAAAGCCACCGAATTCATTCGGTGAAAAGCAAATAACTATTTTCAATCCTCCAGTCCCTTTCCTTCCAGAATCTTCGGTATGTATTTTTCAACCCTTGCTTCGCGGGTTTTGGATTGCTTGGCCTGCGAAAAATGAAAGATATAGGCTTTTTGCCGGCCGGGTGTCAGGGCTTCAAAGGCAGTTTTCAAGGCAGGGTTTGAGTCCAGCTTCTCCTGAAATTCATCCGGAATAACAAAATCTGAAGTCTTTTTGTAGGTCACCTTAAGGCCTGCTTTTTCAACCTCAATAGCCTCATAAATATAAGCTTTGATGATAGCTTCCCGCTCAACTATTTCCTGTATATTAACAAATCGCATCTGTCGTGCTGCCTGCACATTTTCTGTCTGCTGAATCAGCAACCCGTCGGCATTACTCATCAGCGCACCTTTAAAAAACAGCAGCGCGCAGTATTCTTTGAAGCCATGGATCAGCACAATGTTATTGCTTTGAAAGGTATAACAAGGGGTTCCCCATTTCAACTCTTCGGTTAGCCCGCAGTCCAGCACAATCAATCTCAGTTTTTCGTATTCTTCCTGCCATTGAGTGGCCTTATCAAAAAAGAAATCAACCTTCTGATTCCTACTGCCTTTTTCCATCCTGTCTTATTTTAGTTTGCTTACTATATCTTCCAGACGACCATGCGCCATGTTCAAGCCATATTCAAACGGCAATTTCAGTTGTTGGTCACGCAACGCCACCGATTTATAGATTATCTGCATCGTAAATTTACTGGTGTTGTCAGTCAGTTTTTCGAATTCCAGAAACTCAAGTTGCACATCAAATGCCGCATTGTGCATCTGGAAAGTACGGACAATCCGCCTGTTGGGCTCAAACTCATGAATAGTACCATGCGCCTCAAACAACACATTGCCATGCCCGTCACTGGTTTCAAAGTGCCAGCGGCCATACTTTTCATTTTCCAGTTTCAATACTTTGGTGCCCATCCATTGCGCTACAATTTCGGGGTCGGTATAGGCTTTAAAGAGTAAGTCCAGTGGTAAATCAAATTCGCGGGTTATTGTCAGTTCCTGCTTGCCTGCTTCGGCATGTACTTTGGTTTTGCGTTCCATATCTTACTGGTTTTTTGCTTGATAGTTTTTCATGATAGCTTCCAGCTTATTAAACCTGTCGTCCCATATTTTGCGAAATGGCTCAATAAATTCGGCTATTTCTTTCATTTTTTCAATATTGATATGATAATAAATTTCTCTGCCGTTTTGCTCCTGTGCCAGCAATTCACACTCGGTGAGTATCTGCAGGTGCTTCGAAACGGTCGGCCGGGCAGTATCAAAATTGGCAGCAATGGCTCCCGCTGTCATCGATTGGGTGGCCACCAGCAACAATATCGCCCGTCTGGTGGGATCGGCTATAGCCTGAAAAACATCTCTCCTTAAATTCATTGCGTAGTTATTTGACTACAAATATATATGTAGTTATTTAACTACGCAAATTTTTTTATTGTTTTCATGCTACTACTACCCTGTCTTCACGCAATTGGTAATCAATTATTAGAAAAAAACATTAAATTTGATTTTAATCTTCCCCATCAATCAGGCCTTAACCAGCCTGTCCACCCAGCCGAAATACCTTAAAAGCATCAGATTTAAACCTAAACAAAAAAAACATGAAGAAAAATACACTCAAAAGCATTGGGGCTATCTTTGCCGGCTTTGTTCTGGTGGTGATTATGTCTATTCTGACAGACCTGATAATGGTAAGCACCGGGTTAATGAAGGATCCATTTGACTTAAACACCACTGGCTTTATTATTTTTGTGATTGCCTACCGGAGTTTTTACAGTGTCATCGGCTCGTATCTGACCGCTGCACTTGCTCCCACCAAACCTTTAAAACACTCAATGATAGGCGGAATCATCGGGTTTATCTTAACCATCATCGGCTTGATTGTGATGTGGGACACCCCACCCCATTGGTACCCGATAAGCCTAATCGTAACAGCTTTGCCCTGTGCCTGGCTAGGCGGACAACTATTTATTATTAGAATCAGGCAGAAACACCAATGAAAACAAAACTCTCAGACACTGAGCAGGTAACAAAACACATTCAACAACTGGAACCCCCGCTAGCCGAAGTGATTGAAACCCTTCGGCAGATTATTCTAAGTACCGACTCCGAAATAGGAGAACGAATAAAATGGAACAATCCGAGCTTTTACTATACGGGCAAAATGAAAGCATTTGACCCGAAAGAATACAAAAGAGATTTAATAGTGATGAACCTCTATAAAAACAGAATAATGCTGGTGTTTCCGAGTGGCGCAAAGGTAAATGACCAATCGGGGCTTCTGGAAGGAGATTATAAAGACGGCCGCCGGATTACGGTTTTCAGGGATTTGGAACATGTGCACGAAAAACGACAGGATTTACAGCGTATCATTCAAACCTGGTTGCAGTTAGTTGATAAGTAAATGGTTGGGCTTCAGCCGATTACTGGCGCGCCTGGCTATTTCATCCAAGCGTTTTTGTCTTGTTTCAGGTCTTCGGGCCAGTACTAGCCATTGTAAAATACTCTTCCTGACCGATTTACTCAAACTCAGAAAATAGTCTTCTGCGCCGGGTCTGGTACCAAAAGCCTCGATCAGGTCGGTCGGAATTGTCAGTTCTTCTACCTCGTCGAGCATTGTCCAATACCCATTCTGTTTTGCGATTTCAATACTTTCTATCCCTGCCCGGGTCATTAAACCTTTGTCTGTCAGACTTTGTATTTTTGCCTTGTTTATTTTCGACCAGACGCTTCTTGGCTTTCTTCTGCAAAAAAATTGCATAAACTTATCGTCGCCGGCTGACACACGGGTGCTGTCTATCCAGCCAAAACAAAGGGCCTCGTCAACCGCATCGCTGTGAACTATAGTTGGCAGGTCGGCCTTCTTCTTATAACAAACTACCCATACCGATTGCTTTACAAGATGATTCTCCTGCAGCCATTGCCGCCAGTCTGCACTGCTTTGGGGATAAAATGTTTCTACTTGTTCCTTTTTCATGGTTTTTTGTTGTTAATCTCGTTTTAAATGATGTACTTATTCAAAGTAAAATCAGGTTATGCGGCAAAGCTAAATCGACCTAATGACAACCCTGTGTCAGGGGTTAAATCTTTATCGAAATATTTTAACAACATAAGCTGATGCGGATTGATTCGTACGAACGATTTGTTTTAGGTGACTGACAAGGGCTCGATTATGATTATAGATAAAATCTAACAAATCATAGAATTTATTGATTTTGATTATTATACGTAATCAGATACCTTTACAACATCATACGATTTAAATATTATTCACAATCTATAAATTTTAGAATCCATGGAAAACGAATCTGGAGATATCAGCAAATGCCCGTTTCATAACGGCACAATGAAACAGAATACAGGTGGTGGCGGTACCAGAAACCGCGACTGGTGGCCTAATCAGTTGAAATTGAATATTCTGCGCCAGCACTCGTCTTTGTCTGATCCGATGGATACAGATTTTGACTATGCCGAAGCCTTCAAAAGCCTCGACCTCGCAGCTGTGAAACATGATCTTCATGCCTTAATGACCGACTCGCAGGACTGGTGGCCGGCGGATTTCGGGCACTATGGCCCTTTGTTTATCCGTATGGCGTGGCACAGTGCAGGTACCTACCGTGTGGGTGACGGCCGTGGAGGCGCCGGAGCCGGACAACAACGTTTTGCGCCTTTGAACAGCTGGCCGGATAACGTGAGCCTCGATAAGGCCCGCCGTTTACTGTGGCCGATCAAGCAAAAATATGGTAACAAAATATCATGGGCCGACTTATTGATTCTGACCGGAAACGTGGCTCTGGAATCGATGGGCTTTAAAACTTTCGGTTTTGCCGGTGGACGTGCCGACGTATGGGAACCACAGGAAGATGTGTACTGGGGTGCTGAAAAAACCTGGCTGGGTGGTGACCTGCGCTATGCGCAAGGTTCGGACGGTGTACCGAAAGAGCACGGCGTGGTGTCGTCAGACGATAACGCGGATGGACAAATTCACACCCGTGATCTGGAAAAACCATTGGCAGCCGTACAGATGGGTTTGATTTATGTAAACCCGGAAGGACCGGACGGTAACCCCGACCCTATTGCAGCAGCTAAGGACATCCGTGATACTTTTGGCCGCATGGCAATGAACGACGAAGAAACCGTTGCCCTGATAGCCGGCGGACATAGCTTTGGTAAAACGCACGGTGCGGCTCCTTCGAGCCACGTAGGCAAAGAGCCGGAAGCAGCGGGCATTGAATTGCAGGGCCTGGGCTGGAAAAGCAGCTTCGGCTCCGGTGCAGGTGCTGATGCCATTACCAGTGGACTGGAAGTAACCTGGACAACAACTCCAACGCAATGGAGCAACAATTTCTTCGAAAACCTGTTCGCCTTTGAGTGGGAATTGACTAAAAGCCCGGCAGGAGCACACCAATGGGTAGCTAAAAATGCCGAAAGCATTATTCCGCATGCTTTCGACAGCTCGAAAAAACAATTGCCTACTATGCTTACTACCGACTTATCGTTAAGATTTGACCCGGTTTATGAGAAAATATCACGTCGTTTCCTTGAAAACCCTGATGCCTTTGCTGATGCATTTGCCCGTGCGTGGTTTAAATTAACCCACCGCGATATGGGCCCGCGTGCCCGTTACCTGGGTCCGGAAGTGCCTGAGGAAGTACTCATCTGGCAAGACCCTATCCCGGCAGTTGACCATGAACTGGTAAACGAAAGCGATGTGGCTGCATTGAAAGCAAAAGTGCTGGAGTCTGGCCTGAGCGTATCTGAACTGGTATCTACGGCATGGGCTTCTGCCTCTACTTTCCGTGGGTCTGACAAACGCGGTGGTGCCAATGGTGCACGCATCCGCCTGGCTCCGCAAAGATACTGGCAGGTAAACAACCCGGCGCAGTTGCAAAAAGTGTTGGGTGTGTTGGAAGGTATTCAGAAGGACTTCCAGACTGGTGGCAAGAAGATTTCAATTGCTGACCTGATTGTGCTGGCAGGCGCTGCCGGTATTGAAAAGGCTGCCAAAGATGCCGGACACTACATCACCGTGCCGTTTACCCCCGGACGTATGGATGCCTCTCAGGAACAGACTGATGTAGAGTCAGTAAGTTTCCTTGAGCCGCAAGCCGATGGTTTCCGTAACTACCGCAAAGCGAGATTCACGGTATCAACCGAAGAATTATTGATTGATAAAGCCCAATTGTTGACACTGACAGCCCCTGAACTGACGGTACTGGTAGGTGGTTTGCGTGTGTTGGGTACCAATTTCGACGGTTCGAAACACGGCGTGTTCACCGACCGCCCGGGTCAGTTGACGAACGATTTCTTTGTGAATCTGCTCGACATGAGCACTGCCTGGAAGGCGGCATCACAAGACAGAGAGTTATACGAAGGAACTGACCGTGCGACAGGCGATTTCAAATGGACTGCCACCCGTGCCGACCTGGTATTTGGCTCGAACTCAGAACTTAGAGCCGTTGCCGAGGTTTACGGCAGCTCCGACGGAGAGGCCAAATTCGTAAAAGACTTTGTAGCCACCTGGATCAAAGTAATGAATCTGGACAGATTTGATTTGGCTTGACAATAGTTTAGTGAATAGCAAAAGCAGCCTTCGGTAACGGGGGCTGCTTTTTTTTGATAGCATTACGTCTTCGAGGGTATGTATAATCTATTATAGTATTTCGGTTTAGCTGAATCGAAATTGAGTCATTATGTCACTCACTTTGAACGCTGATAGTTGGTTGCAGTTTCTACGATTCCGTTCAAAGAACGGATGACACACCGACTAAATGGAGAACATTTAGCCGAACTGGGGAGTGATAGCATTTCGTAGAGACGTAATGCATTACGTCTCTGAATGCCCATCTAATCCGTTACACCATCCTATTAAAAATATATTTGACATTCACAGCCCCCTGAAGCCGTATGCAATACGGCTCTACAAAAAATATTTCCCTCCCCATTTGAGCTTTTCAATAAACTAAAACGAGCCATTCAGGAAACCTGCCGGTAGTGGGTATGCGTAATTTTGTATCAACAAATAAACAGCATATTCATCTTTTAAAATTGGTTGTTATGAATGATAAATCGTTGATACTGGTGGTTGGTGGTACCGGCACGCAGGGGGGCAACGTGGCCAGAGAATTGTTAAAACACGGCTACCGGGTTCGGGTGTTGTCGAGGAATCCGGCATCTGCTGCTGCTTTGCAAATTGCACAGCAGGGTGCGGAAGTAATACAGGGCGATCTGGGTGATGTGGCTTCACTGGCGGTGGCTTTAGACGGCGCTACGGCTGTATTCTCGGTTCCGTTTGTAGACCTGACCGACCTCTCGGCAGAAACCCGAAATGTATCAAATCTGGTTCGGGCGGCACAGGCTGCCGGAGTGCAGCAGGTTGTACACTCATCCGTGGTGGGGAGTAACGCTTCTCCGCGGTGGGATAAATCACCTGTTCTTTTACGCAACTGGGAAAATAAATATGAAGCCGAAGAGCTTGTCCGTCAGGGAGGATTCCGGTACTGGACTATCCTGCACCCTAGTTGGTTTATGGAAAATTTCAAGCAACCACTCGCTTCATATATGGCGCCTGAATTAAAACAAGGGAAATTGTTCGGGATGATTCGTACCGATGTGCCCATTAAATTAAGCTGCGGAGAAGACATTGCTCAATTTACCAGAGCCGCTTTTGAAGACCCCGAGCGTTTTCATACCAAAGACATCAACATAGCCGGAGAAGAGCTTACGATGGTTGAGGTTGCCGCCCAATTAAGCGAAGTACTGGGCAAAAAGGTGGTATACGAAGAGATAACCGCCGAAGAGGGCGTACAACGCGGGCTACTGGAAGGAACCGCGCAGTCGCACCAGTGGATGAACGAAGTACCCGGCTGGGGTTTCGACCTGAATGAAACCAAAGCCTACGGTATTCCGTTAAAATCTCTGAGAGAATGGCTCACAGAAAACAAAGACCGTATAGACATTGATTAAGTCGGATAAATACATAACCTACTCATTGAGTCTTTTGATTTTTGAGTAGGTTTATGTAACAACAAGCAACCAATGATAACCCCATCAGCGAAAGACGATATTGCATTTAGCCATGCCGGGCGAGACGTGGTTTATTATTTGACCAATCCGCAGGCCTGTGTGCATCATATACAGAAAGAGCATATTCTGGCGTATGTGTATTCGGGAGAATTATGGCTGCAGGATGGCGCAAAGGAAATGGTGGTCTGTGGGCAAAGCAGTGTTTTTATACGCAAAAATCATCGCATCAGGTTTGCATTCAGGCAGGGCAAAGACGAACAGATAAAAATTGTATTTTTGGTACTAAACAGGAATACGCTGCTGCGCTTTTATCAGCAAATGGATAAGACGCTGCTGCCTGAAGTCAATAAAAGTTTTAAGGAAAGCTTTCTTAAAATTCCTTCGGGCGTGGATATTGAAAGTCTGTTTCTATCTCTGATTCCATACATTGATGCTTCTCGCCAACTGCCTGACCCGACAATGGAATTGAAGTTGACCGAGGCTATCTATGCTCTGCTACGCACCGATAAGCGGGTGGTAACCACGCTATGTGATTTTGCTGAACCCTGGAAGATAGACATCCTCGACTTTCTGAATAACAATTTCATGTACGACCTTTCGCTGAAAGAGATGGCCTTGTACACAGGGCGAAGTGTGGCTACCTTTAAAAGAGATTTCACGAAAATCAGTGAACTTTCTCCACAGAAATGGATAACCAGAAAAAGGTTGGAGGCCGCACAACAACAGTTGAAAGAAGGCAGACGGGTTTCTGACATATACCTCGACCTCGGGTTTATGAGCCTCTCCCATTTTTCTACTGCCTACAAAAAAGAATACGGCATGGCGCCAACAAGGGCCTGATTAAGTAGAGACACTTACACGCTCCTATACAGGCAATTGCAAAACAATGGTTGTTCCTTTGCCTTCTTCAGTGTCTACATCAATGGTTCCGTTGTGGCCTTTGATAATGGTTCATTCAGACCAAACAGACGGTATACGGTCTATTTCCTTGGGGCAGATTGCTCATACGTTGGCCCATACAAACCGGGTACTTTGTTGCCGGTGGCACGCAGATACACTATCATTTCGCCCCGGTGGTGGTAAATATGGTTGAACAGAAAACCACGGGCAACTATTCCTCTGGGCATTGGCCCGAGCACGGTGCGCTCACCCACCTTCATTGTCCATTGGTTCTGTAAACTTTCTTCGGTTGCGGCATTGAGTGCGGCTCTGGCTTTTTCAACGTTACTTTCAAAAAGAGCAAGCGTAGCCGCGATATCACCCGGACTTCCGCGTTCGAGGCGGTCAGTTGCCATATCGTATACATCTTTCGTGAATGCACCCACATACCAGTAATAGATTGTAGCAATGTGCTGTGCGAGCTCACCCATGGTCCATGAAATGGGAGAAGGTTTATAGGCCAGATCTTTCTCAGGCACTGCCTGCAGCAGTCGTCTGGTGCTGGTTACTTCGAGTTCAAATTCACCTATTAAAGTTTGTAATACCATCATTGTATAGTTTTGCTTTTTACAAAGATATAGGTATTTAAGATCGGCAAACAAACAGAGCGTACTTAAAAAGTCAAAAGGCACCAAATAATCGTTGGCACCAAACAACCCCTCTCTCTAAATCTCTCTCCCCAATAGTGGGGAGAGAGACTTTTACTCCTTCCCCACTGTTGGGGAAGGTTGGGATGGGGTCTTTCGACAGAGATTATTTGGTGCAGAAAATTTTTCAGACCCCTCTTTTTTGCGATTAAGCTATTATAAAGTTACTTTCTTCTGCCCGCCATCGGTGCCTTTCAGGAACTTGATAAGGCCGGTCATATAAATCTGCTGGTCGTCCCACATGGCCATGTGGCTGCCATTCGGGCAATACAGATAGCTGCCGTTTGGAAACTGTGTGCTCATCCATTGCATGTGGTTGGGGTCCATGGTATCATGTCTGGCACCGATAGTAAGCGTGGGCACTGTAATATTTTTTAGTTGAGCTTTGCGATCCCAGTTTGCCAGATTGCCTGCAATTCCAAACTCACTCGGCCCCTGC
This sequence comes from Emticicia sp. GW821-FHT11C11, assembly GCF_058808615.1. Classification (NCBI taxonomy): domain Bacteria; kingdom Pseudomonadati; phylum Bacteroidota; class Cytophagia; order Cytophagales; family Leadbetterellaceae; genus Emticicia; species Emticicia sp. GW821-FHT11C11. The sequence goes on along the minus strand of NZ_JBXARV010000003.1, from coordinate 1,001,594 downwards.
ATGGTTACGTATAATGACTGATTCATCTTGGCAAAAGAGCGGTTTACCGGCTCGGGCCATTGATCGATAGGCATGCGGCAAATATGTTTTGCGTAGTAATTGGGCAGGAGCAGCTCCATGTATTCCGGGTTACTGAAATCATTCTTAGCTTCTATCTCGCGGATACGTGCCAGCACTTTCGGGTCGAATTGTGGAGCCAGCACGCTGTCGGCATATTTACCGTAATCGGGGCAGCTGCTCATCATGTTTGAGATGATCAGTCCTTTGATGTGCTGCTGATATTTCAAGGCATATTCTGTGGCCAGTATACCTCCCCACGAATGGCCCAGCAGGTAAAAATTGGTACTATCCAGTTTTAAAGCCTGACGCACCTGTTCCACTTCTTCCACAAAACGGGGCAATTGCCAGAAAGTGGTGTCGTTTGGATTATCAGAATTACCACAACCCAGTTGGTCATAGTAAATCAGTTCGATGCCCTCGGCTGGTAGAAAACTCTCCATGCCCTCGAAATACTCGTGTGTACCACCTGGGCCGCCATTGAGCAGCAATAGCTTGATGCGGGGATTACTGCCTATTTTTTTTGTCCAGACCTTGAATTGCCCTTTGGGTGTGTTGATAGTGATTATTTTGATACCACCGGATTTAATACCTGCGGTTGTATCTTTAAAGTATTCGCTTAAGGTTGGCCCTTGTTGTGAAGATTGACTCTGGCAGCCTGTTAACCACACTGCACTGCATAAAACTATTAATAAGAAGCTGATTTTTTTTATCATGACGGTAGAGTTTAGTTATTACAAAGTTATAAAAAATTGATAATCAGCGAAATAATTCAGCCAAAGCAGTAAAAATTTAACATCCTGAAAATGAGACAGTCATTTCAGGTACATAAAAAAAGAGGCTGTCTCAAAAAGAAAAGTTGCAAAATATTATTTGGTACCAGAGCAACCCCACTCTCTAAATCTCTCTCCCCAACAGTGGGGAGAGAGACTTCAAGTCCTTCCCCACTGTTGGGGAAGGGTTGGGATGGGGTTTTTGCCAAAGATTATTTGGTTCAAAATCTTTTTGAGACAGCCTCTTGTAAACCCTTAATTAAACGATCGTTTAAACTCCAACGGCGACAGGTTCGTTTTCGTTTTAAATAATTTACTGAACGACTGCGGATGCTCAAAGCCTAACTCGTAGGCAATTTCACTGACTGATAAGGCCGTAGTAGATAGTTTCTCCTTGGCTTTTTCTATCAGTTTCTGGTGGATATGCTGCTGGGCGTTTTGTCCGGTAAGAGAACGCAGCACATCGCTTAAATAACTGGGTGATAAATTCAGTTTTTCTGACAGATAGTGAACCGTCGGAATTCCTTGGCTCACAGCTGTTTCGTCTGCAAAATAGTTGTCTAATACATCCTCCAGCTTTTGAAGCAGGTCGCTGTTCACGGCTTTGCGCGTGATAAACTGACGCTTGTGAAAACGATTAGCATAGTTGAGCAACAATTCAATCTGTGAAATGACCACATCGTGGCTAAAGTCGTCGATCCGGCTGTTCAGTTCATTTTCAATCATTTTAAAAACCCCGATTATAGTTGTTTTTTCATCTTCAGACAAATGCAGGGTTTCGTTGGTTGAATAAGAAAAAAAACCGTATTGCCTGATGTTTCTGGCCAGCGGATAGCCCAAAAAGAAATCGGGGTGAATCAGCAAAGTATACTCAGAGCACTTGCTCATATCGATATCATTACTGCCAATTACCTGACCCGGAGAGGCAAATAATAGGCCGCCTTCATCAAAATCATAATAACTCTGGCCATATTTCAGCTTACCGTTGAGCTTGGGTTTATACGCCATTTTATAAAAGCCCAGCACATGGTTTGCGGGAAATTTATCTGGGTCAAGCTTGGTGACGGAGCCATTAATAAGACTGATTAGCGGATGCTTCGGTGCGGGTAAACCAAAAACACGGTGTGCCTCCGGTAAAGAGGCCATTATCAGCGGTGCATTATCTTCTTTTTTCATTGCTGAGTATTTTATTCGGAACGAGCCGTCTCAAAAGTCAAGAGCTCTCAAAGATTATTTGGCACAAAGCAACCGCAGCGGCGGCCGCCCCTCTCTCTAAATCTCTCTCCGTGCGACGGTCGCCCCAACAGTGGGGAGCGGACGCCGCGCGGAGAGACTTTAACCCCTTCCCCATTGTTGGGGAAGGTTGGGATGGGGTTTCAACAAATATTATTTGGTTGAAATATTTTTTAGAAACTCTCTTGTTGCTTAAACAACTAATTGCTGCCGTCGGGTTCCTTTAGTTGTTACCTCCCTGTGCGGCATTGGAAACATCGGCCCATTCCTCCCAGATTGCCAGGCGCTCATTATAAGCTTGGCGTACACCCGACAAATTGTGGCTACCTAGAAAGAAACGCAAGGGTGGATTTTCAGCATCAACCACTTTGAAAAGCGCATCCGGAGTGGCATTGGGGTCTCCTCTTTCCATCGTTCTCAGACTTTCGAAAAACTGATTTTTAAAATCGGTATAAATATCTAATCCCTGAGCAAATTTCAATGACTGCGGACTGCCGAACTCGGTAGCATAAGCACCCGGCTCAATAATGGTTACTTTAATGCCGAAGGCTTCCACCTCAGCGGCAAGGCTCTCATGAATGGCCTCAAACGCCCATTTAGATGAACTATAGTAACCAATAACGGGCAATACCACATGGCCGAGGTTACTCGATGTACCCAGTATATGCCCCCCACCCTGTTGACGCAACAAAGGCAAGGCCGCCTGAATAACAGACACCGGCCCCATGATATTGGTTTCATACATTGCACGAATTTCATCTGCTGTGGCTTCTTCAATAGTGCCAACGAGCGAATACCCTGCATTATTGAGAACGATATCGAGCCTACCGAAGTGCTTATACGCCTCATTAACAACTTTTTTTACCTGTTCGGCGTTGGTTACATCCAGTTCCAGTGTCAGCACATTGGCACCGTAGGTTTCATTAAACACGGCAATGCTTTCCAGCTTGCGTGCTGTAACAGCTACCTTGTCGCCTCTTTCAAGAGCTGCTTCTGCCCAGACTCGTCCGAAACCACGTGAAGCGCCTGTAATAAACCATACTTTACCTGTTGTGTCAGCGCTTGCGCCAACACCTGCGTTTTCATTTTGAAGTGTCATAATTTTATATTTGAATAATTAACACCACAAAGGTGAGCAATGGCAGATTCAGATTTGTAGCCTAAATGAGGCATTACGTAATCAAAACGAGGATGCGGAAATACAACTCGTCTCAAATTGCCTTTATATTGGCGTAAATGCCCTTGCAGTAAATAGTCTGGAAGTTTTAACTTTGACGAAAACAATAGCCAACCAACATGAGCCATATCAACCAAACCATTGCCGGACTGGAATTGGCACAAATCGGCTGGGTAGTGCCGGACATCCACGCTGCCGTACAATTTCTTTCAAATGCATTGGGTATCGCTGGCTTTCCAGTACCAGAACGCGTCCGTGCTCAGGACTTAGGCATGACTTATTATGGCGAGCTTGTAGATGCAGAATGGCTAACCACCCAGACTTATAATGGTGGCACTTTCATTGAACTCCTTCAGCCGATTTCAGGGCGAAGCATGTTTCATGATTATCTGGCCGGATATCCGGCGGGTGGCACCCAACACATGGCCTTTCGTTTACCAATACGTGATTTTGAGAGAATCACCAATGAATTGCGCGAACAAGGCTATGCTGTGATGAGTGAGGTAGACCATCCGATTGCCCGAATGGCTTTCTTTGATACTTACCAGACACTGGGCGTTGCCACGGAGATTATGGGCATTACGCCGGAGGGCTGGAATGCTATTGAAGGGATGAAGCGGGGATAACTCCAATTCATTACAGAAGTGTAAATTGGAATGCAACCGAGCCTCATTTCACCTCAATCACAAAAGCCTTTAACTCAGCCATTTTGCCATCACGAAACCGCCAGACATCACAGTAATGGTAGTTTACCATCCGGCCGGTATCGTCTTTCATACTGATTTTGCCGGTAGCCGTGAGGTAATCACCTTCGGCAATCAGGGTTTCGACCATGAAATGGGGTGGCTCAACGTATGCCTTTGCCATGTATTGACGTACTGCCTCTTTTCCCTGTAGGGTTTGGTCGCCTACAAAAGTCCATTGGGTGTCGTCAGTGCAGTAAGCCAGGAAACCTTCATGGTCTCGCTCGGTAATGGCTTTGTTTGCTTTGAGCAATATTTCTTTGTTATTCATTGTGCCGTAATTAATAGCTTGTTACTTTACTAAACAAAGTTTTAATCCGAATGTTGTGGTTTGAAAGACTTTGAAAGATAATTCACCATAAAACCTTTGACTTATGAAAACAAAAAAAATCTGGGCCAATTATAGCGTAAGCGACTTGGCTCGAACCACAGAGTTCTACACGCAACTCGGTTTTAAACACAACGGGGCGTCAGACCAACTGACCAGTTTCTTTTTTGGTGAGGAAAAATTCATTATCCATTTCTTTTTGAAGGATATACTCGAACCCGCCATGATGGGGCCAATCATTGATACAAAAACCGGGAATGAAATTATATTTACCCTTTCTGCTGATACCAAAGAAGAGGTTGATAGCTGGGAAAAAGAGATACAAGAAGCCGGGGGAACGATAGTTTCAAAGCCGGTAGAGTTCGGAGAAGGCTACTATGGTTTTGTATTTGCCGACCCTGACGGGCACAAGTTTAATGTATTTTATATGTAACATGCCCTAATTGACAATAAAGAGACCGCCTCAAAAGCAAAGAGCTGCCAAAGATTATTTGGCACCAAACAACCCCTCTCTCTAAATCTCTCTCCCCAACGATGGGGAGAGAGACTTTTAACTCCTTCCTCATTGTTGGGGAAGGTTGGGATGGGGTTTTCGCAAGATTTTATTTGGCTCAAAATACTTTCTAGACACCTTGTTTATTTTTCATAAAACAATATTCCTATCTCAAAGTAACTCATGATTTAATCAGATAATACCCTATTAAATCAGGTTCTTCCTCAATCGGTTCTCCGGAGGCTGTAAATGACAATTTCTCCAGCAGTTTTATGGAACGCTGATTAGCTCTTTCAAGAACTGCTTCAATTCTTTGAACCTGAAGTGTTTGGAAAGCATAAGCTATTACTTTTTCTGCGGCCTCCTGCATGAGTCCCTGCCCCTGAAAGTTTGTCAGAAGTTCATAACCGGTTTCGCAAGTGCCATCATCTGAAAAATTATACAGGCAAATAGTGCCAATCAAATGGTCTGAATCTGTCAGCGTGATTGCCCAATATATCGATACATTTTTAGCAGTATTCTCATTAACAGTGTTAATAAAATTGACGGCATCGTCGATGCTTTCACTTGCCTTTCTACCCAGATATTTGTTTATTTCCTCATCAGACCGTAAGGTGAAAACTTCGGGTGCATCATTAATACTTGGTTGTCGGAGCGTTAATCTTTTGGTTGTAAGGGTTGGGAAGGGAGTAAAAGTTCTGTCTGACATTTGGTTTGATTAGTGGTCTGCCGGTGATTTTATTGATTAAAGATGTAAAAATTTCTTCTACCTGACAATTAATCGCGTACATATTGATAATCAACCTAATCTGCGCCGATTAGACACCTCTTTTTCAGGAATCAAAAAAAGCCCTCCCGGTTTCAGGAGAGCTGTTAACGCTGTTGCATCTTCTATTTACCAGGGACAACTGGCAGGTTCCGGAAAATACTCTTCGCTGATGTATTTTGCTGTAGGTCCCTCTGCTCCAACCAGTGCATATTTGGCAATACGCTGACCAGCCTCTTCGGGGGTACTGGTACCCTGATTACCGGTAAAGTCTGTTTGGGTCCATCCGGGGCAAACCGCATTTACTTTAAATGCTGTGTCCCGTAGTTCGTAAGCCAACTGCATTGTGTACATATTCAAGGCTGTTTTGGACGACTGGTAAACGGCATATCTTTTGGGGTAGCTCGCATTATCAATATCTGCTGCCATCGTAAGAGATGCCATAGCAGTGCTTACGTTGACAATGCGTGGCTCCGGCGATTGCTTCATCAGATCAATAAATGCGCCGGTAACTCTTACTACTCCAAAAACATTGGTATCAAACACCTCCTGATAATGCTCTGCTGCCGAACCAAGTGCCGATTGCCCGAATTCTCCGCCAATGCCCGCATTGTTTACCAGTACATCTAACACTCCGGTTCGATCACCGATTGTCTTTCTTGCTTCGTCTACCGATAGCTGGCTGGTAACATCCAGTTGTATGGCTGAAACATTATCGAGCCCTTCGGCTTTGAGTTTTTCCACCGCTGCCAGGCCGTTTGCCAGCTGACGACTGCCCATATAAACGAAAAAACCATTCTGGGCCAGTATTCTGGCTACTTCAAAGCCAATACCCTTGTTGGCTCCTGTTACTAATGTTGACTTCATTTTGTCTTTCATTTTGTTGATGCACAAAGGTAGTCAGCATAAAAAGGGGTGGTTGGGACAAATCTTTTTAATTGTGGGACAAATCGCGCAGGTCGGCCAGATATCGGCTGACACTCTTGCCCGTACTTTTTTTGAAAAGGCGGGAGAAATAACCAGGGTCATTAAAACCCAGTTCATAGGCCAGTTCCTTGACCGAAATAGCGGAGTATTGCAGTTTTCGCTGTGCTTCAAGCACGAGCCGGTTGGTTATCCATTCTTTCGGAGAAACCCCACCATATTCTTTCACAATGGCATAAAGGGTGCCGGAGGTCAGGGCCAGTTTATCGGCAATGCTTTGCACATCATGCTGTTCGGTCAGCTGGGTTTCTACCGCCAGTTTAAAGGCTATGTATTTTGCCAGTCTGGAACCCGCCGTTACCTCCGGGCTTTGGTATTGCTCAAAATAAGCGGTATTAAACTCGGTTAGCAAGGTATGCAGGTGAGCCAGAATGACATCGGGTTTTCTTTGCCTGCCGGGTGCATGCAAAAGCTGAAACAGCCCCGACAGCAGGTTCTTTACCCTTTGCTGTGCAGGGGCATCAAAGACAATGGAATTGACATTGAACGGATTAACCAGAAACTGGTAGGTACTGGGCAGCAGTGTCAGCGTTTGTTCATCGAAAGACAACGCGTATTGCTGCATGTTGATATCATAGGGTATTTTGGTAAATATCTGGTTGGGTAATCCGAAAGCCAGCTCGCCATCGTTAATGGTAAATTCTTTCAAATCAGTCCTGAAAGTGGCCGATCCTTTTTCCAGATACTGAAAATAATAGAAAGAAAGCCGGTGAGGGCTCTGCAATATACGTATGACATCCTGAGGCAAAGGAATCGCACAATTTTCATTCAGGGCAATCAATAATTTGTCGTGATGCCTGATTTTATTCAGTAATCCTGTTGTTTCTTCCATTTATTTTGCAAAACAGTAGAACAACTGCCTATGGATATGAGTTTCATTCTGATAGTCTCAATCCCGCGGATTTGTAATATTTTTTGAAAGGAAAAACCCGGCAGGATTCGAACGGCAGCGGTCAGACGTTCTGCGGCCGACCGTCTGCGACCCACAGATTAGAAATCTGTTGCTCTTAAGGCACAAAAAAAGTCTCAACTCTCGTTGAGACTTTAAGTGAACCCGGCAGGATTCGAACCTGCGACCCACAGATTAGAAATCTGTTGCTCTATCCAACTGAGCTACGGATCCGAATTGTGGGTGCAAATATAGCAGTTTGAATTTATGATTCAAAACTCCAATAAAAAAAATGTGTTAGTTACCCAATCTCTAAACACCCACTGACTCTTAATCAGTTGCTTGCGTGTAAAAAAAATCGGCTCCAATCAAGATTCTCTGTAAAAATACCTTTGAAACTTTGATAATTACACAGAACTTTGAAACTTGTATTCCTGAACAAAAAAAAACCTGAATGCTGTTCAATTCTCTACAATTCATTTTCTTTTTTATTGTTGTTACGCTGGCTTATTTCAGTTTGCCGCATCGGGGTCGAATCTGGTTATTGCTTTTAGCTAGTTGCTATTTCTATGCGGTTTTCAAGCCTATCTATATTCTTATTCTTTTTGTTACTATTGTTGTTGACTACTTTGCGGGTATCCTCATTGCTGACGCCACCGGCAAAAAACGCAAGTGGCTGCTGGTGCTCAGCCTCATAACCAATATCGGGTTTCTAGCGTATTTCAAATACTATAACTTTCTGAATACCAATCTGGCCGCTATACTATCTAAACTAGATACCCCTACCCCATTTCCGTTTCTTGATTTTGCTTTGCCCATCGGGCTATCGTTCCATACTTTCCAGGCCATGAGCTACACTATTGAGGTGTACCGGGGCAACCAAAAAGCCGAAAAAGATTTTGTTATCTATTCGCTCTATGTGATGTTCTATCCCCAACTGGTGGCAGGGCCTATTGAGCGTCCGCAGAACCTGCTCTGGCAGTTTCATAGTTTTTTCAAGTTTGACTTCGCCAATCTGAAAGAGGGCCTGATGCGCATAGCCTGGGGGATGTTCAAGAAAGTGGTAATAGCCGACCGCCTGGCCTTGCTGGTAGATTACTGTTACGATAACCCGCTGGACCACAACGGGCTCACCCTGCTTGTGGGTACAATTTTCTTTACTTTCCAGATTTACTGCGATTTCTCCGGCTATTCTGATATTGCTCTGGGCACAGCCCGGGTAATGGGTTTCAAGCTGATGGAAAACTTCGATACCCCCTATTTTTCAACCTCCATTTCAGAATTCTGGCGTCGCTGGCACATCTCCTTATCGGGTTGGTTCCGCGATTACCTGTATATTCCGATGGGCGGCAACCGAGTCAGCGAAAAACGTATGTACTTTAACCGTTTCTTTGTCTTTATGATGAGCGGCCTCTGGCATGGTGCTGCCTGGACATTCGTTATCTGGGGTGCCTTGCATGGTTTATACCTCATAATGGCGCAGATACGCGATAAGTATTTCAAACTTAGAACCAATCTGCTACCGGCGTTTCTGAACAAACCTTTCAACCTTTTGTTTACGTTTATACTGGTGATGCTCGCCTGGGTGTTTTTCAGAGCAAAGGGTTTGGGCAACGCAAAGATTATCTTGCAGAAGCTATTGGCATTCGGCAGCTATGGTGATACCATCCATTCGCCATTGAATAATGTAGAAATGATTTTCTGCTGGTTGCTCATTGCCGGGCTATTATTGAAAGAACGATTTATGAAAGTGATAGATGTTACGAATACCGCCCGGTTCTATGCCCTATTTGCAGGGTTATTGGTGGTATGCTATTTCTTTGGCGTATTTGATTCGAATCAGTTTATTTATTTTCAGTTTTAGGGAAGGATTGAGTGGTTGAGTGAATTAGTGATTGAGTGAATAATTGTATTGCACATCGTGGCAAAAATAAAGAAAAATGAATCTGAAAATACTGAGATATACAGCACTTACAGTTTTTGCTTTGCTATGGTTGCCGGGGTTTTCGCCGCACCTATCCAAATGGCTTTTTGAGCATGGCATAACAAAAGACGATTACCGTTTCGGCGACTTGTATCGTTTCTCAAATCTGCCGCAGTTCAGGGTATTGAACCAGCCATGTGGCAATAAAGTAACTAAAAAAACAAAGCCGAATACTGCCCTGTATCTGATTGGTGATAGTTTCACTGAGGAGGCTCGTATAGACCCGTCTGACTTTGTGAGTGGCTCTTATCAGCGGGAATTCATTGAAGATACGCTCTTTGTTAAATTAGACAAAACAAAGAAAAACGTATTGATTATAGAAACGGTAGAGCGGCATTTCAGAGAACGATTTACATCTGTTTACAAGAATGTTGTAATCGGCGACCCAAGCGCACTACAGGCTGCAAAGAAAATGATGAAAAACGCCAGAGCAGATTTCTGGTATAGTACAGAGCGCCATGAATCAATTCTGTTTTCTTCTGATTTATTCCTGAACATTAAAGAGTGGAAAGCTGTTTTAAACGAAAGCCTGTTTGACAGAACTGATAAGAACGTGGTTTTATCGAAAGACAAAAAGAATATTTTTTATGAAGTAGATGCCCGGCCGAAGGGGATCAATTCGTCGTTCGATAAAATTTCAGACAATGAAATTGCAATTTTGATAGAAAATGTAAATCGTACATACGATTTTTACAAAAAAAACGGTTTTGATGAAATATACCTTTCAATAGCTCCCAACAAGAGTTCGATACTGGGAACAGATTTGGGTCAGTATAACCACCTGATTGAAAGAATTCAGAAGAATCCGGGTTTACGAATGCCTTTTTTTGATATTTATACGCCTTTTAGTCAATCAAAAAAGATGCTGTATGATGTGGGTGATACGCACTGGAATTGCGAAGGAAAGCAGATATGGATTGATGCTGTCAATCAGAAACTGTAACATTTTTTTTTAATACAAATTGATTCACTAAATTTGTATTTTATTGAGTTGTGTATTTTATAAACTTTATACCATAAATTGTTTCATATGAAAAGAGCACTGGTTTGTGGAGCGGGTGGTTTCATCGGAGGTCACTTAGTTAATCGATTAAAAAGTGAAGGTTATTGGGTAAGAGGAGTTGATTTAAAATATAATGAGTACGGTAATGGCAACGCTGATGATTTTATTGTTGGTGATTTAACAGACCCGGTTATTTGCAAACAGGTATTGGAAGGCGGTTTCGACGAGGTATACCAATTGGCTGCTGATATGGGTGGTGCGGGCTATATCTTTACAGGCGAAAACGATGCTGCCGTAATGCATAACTCGGCGCTATGTAATCTGCACATGCTACACGCTGCACAACAGGCAGATGTGAAAAAAATCTTCTATTCGTCGTCGGCCTGTATGTATCCTGAATACAATCAGCTAGACCCTGACAACCCTAAATGCTCGGAAGAATCGGCCTACCCGGCTGCTCCTGACAGCGAATATGGTTGGGAAAAACTATTCAGCGAACGCTTATATCTTACTTACCAACGCAATTTAGGTATTAATGTAAAAGTAGCTCGCTTCCATAACATCTTTGGCCCGCAAGGCACCTGGAAAGGCGGTAAAGAAAAAGCGCCTGCGGCTATCTGCCGTAAAGTGATTGAGGCTGAAGACGGCGGCACTATTGAAATATGGGGCGATGGTAAACAAACCCGTTCATTCTTATACGTGGATGAATGTGTGGATGGTGTTCGTCGCCTGATGGAGTCTGATTTTTCGGGGCCGGTAAACATTGGTTCGGAAGAAATGATTTCTATCAACGATTTCGCCAAAATGATTATCGAAATATCAGGCAAAAATATTGCTATTAATAATATTCCGGGCCCGCAAGGTGTACGTGGTCGTAATTCAGACAACGCCCTGATTCAGGAAAAACTAGGTTGGGCGCCGTCTCAATCGTTGAAAGAGGGTATCACCAAAACCTACAAGTGGATTTCTGAACAAGCTACGAAAGAGGTGGAGGAATTGGTATAAGATTAATACTATTTATATAACATAGAAGATGGCTGGCCTGTAGGTTGGCCATTTTTTTGTCAGACATGTTAATGACAGTAGGTTTAGCATTCAGGTAGGTATTAACACACTTTGTTACGTATATACAAGAAAAACCGGAAGTTCGCGCCACAATCATTATAATTCCAGCAGCGTTCTGATAAATGCCTCGCCGGTGTGTTCTTCTATAAGCTGCCGGGATTTCTTTGGGAATTCGTTTTCAGGATGGTGCAGAAAATACTGAAAGGCCTCTTTGATTTCGTCAGGTTTATGGCCGTCTACAGTTAAGCCCAGCTGGTATTCTCGCGTTTGGTCACCTACCACGCCAAACTTAGTAGCTATGATTGGTTTATCATGACGCGATGCCAGACCAATCACCCCGCTCGATGAATAAAAGTTGACATATGCCAGAGAAATGACATCGCTTTGCCCCACAAATGATTCCATTTCATCATCGTCCACAAAGCGGCATTCTAAAACTATCTGTAATTCGGGACGTAGCTTCCGGGCTTCTGCCACTGCATCTTCCAAGGTTGTTTTGTATTTCGGCCTTACTTTGCCCACAACCAGTAAACAACTCTGAGCGGCATCTTCAGCCGGCAATTGCTGCAAACCGCGCAGTAGATTCACCACATTTTTTTTCTCGTCTATCATGCCGAATGCCAGCAATATTTTGCGATGGGCATCAATTTTATATTTCTCACGAATCACAAGGCTCTCGTTCGACGGATAATCATATACAGGATCGGGCAGGTAGGTAAATATTTTACTACCCAATGTGCTGTTCATGGTTTTGATGGTCTCCCGGTCGTTAAAGATAAATACTTTCTTCAATTGCCTGTTACGGAGCATCCACCAGCATGTAAACAATTTGCGTGCCCTGGCCACTTCTGTCTTTTGTCTGGTTTTCAACGAGTTGTCGGCCGGTATTAAACGCGGATACGGATTAAACATGATACCGGTAATCTCACAAAGCGGACGACTACTGCCGATTGTCTGTTGAAACATATCGAGCATCATCAGAATCAGGCGATCGGCTTTCAGGTCTGTCACATATTTCGTGATAGTTTTCCAAAGCCCTTGCATCAGTTTTATTGTTTCCAGAAGACTCGTACCTGTTTGAGGCACATTAAACTCTTCTTCAGCAAAGAAGATAATCTGTACATTCTTTGCCTGCGTTTGCACTGACGGAAAAGCTTTTGCCTCCGGATTCAATAAAAATATATATTCGGTGTCGCTGGGGTTTTGTTCAAGGTATCGTAAGGTATTCTGTATATGTCCCAGATTATGGCCTTGATGCAATACATAAATATCACAAATGATGACTCGCATAACTTTCTGATTAGAAAAAGCGGTTAGTAATCACACGACTGCAATAGCCGTGTTGGGGTTGAAAATCGTTTCCAGTGGTTCTATAAAGTACCAAAGTTACGATTTAATTTTATCTTTTACTTTTTAAAGTTTGACTATACTTACTAAAATCTTCTTTTATTCAATGCCAGGTTCTTTATGTGAAGAACAATTCAATTTATTGGCCCAATACTTTTCTATAGGTTTCAAGAGTTTTGATGGCCGTAATATCCGGCGAAAAACTCTTCAATCTTTCATATCCGCTCTTCACCAGACCAGCGCGTAAATCTGCATCATTCAGCAGTTTTTCTATGACAGAGGCTATCTGTCCGGTATCGTCAGGGTTAAAATACAGGGCGGCGTTCTGTGCTACTTCCGGAAAACACGAGCGGTTGCTCAGCACTACGGGGCAGCCACAAGCAAAGGCTTCTAGAATAGGAATACCGAAACCCTCATACAAAGAGGGATAAACAAAGGCAATGGCTTTCTGGTACAGTCTGTACAATGTGTCGTCACCGGATATGTCCTGATGAATCACCTGATGGATGATTCCCAGCTTCTGAAACAATTGTCGTTCCACATCTGTAAACGAATTATTACCGGCACACATCAGATACAGGTCAGGCTGCTTGTTCAGCACAGGTGCAATAGCCTTGACGAACACATCGAAATTTTTGTAGTTTTCGCGGTTACCTATATATAACAAATACCTTTTGGGAGTAGCAATATCAAAACCGGCCGCAGGCTTATACGTAGCAAAATGAGTTGAGTGATACACTACATCAATTTTGTCGGGCGCTATATTGAATATGTCGATGAGGTCGTTCTTCGTGTTTTCTGAAACGGCTATGATTCTTGCAGCACCATTGAGCACTTTTTGTTTATAGGTTTTATCGAAGCCATCGAGCGCAGCATATTTTGTACCGAATTTTTCGGGGATAGCATCATGGTGGGTAATTACATAAGGCTTATTACCCAGAAAAGGTATAAAATAATTATTGAAGTAGGTCGGATGAAAAATATCGTAGTTCTGCCGCGAAACCTGTACAGCGCTGTTGACACGGTTGATATGTGAAAACAATAGATTGGTAAGCCGATGGCCTAAGAAAAAACTGAAAGGAAACGCCTCTTTCACATCGCCTTTTTTCAGGTACTGATTGTTTGAAAACAACAGAGCCAGATTCACTTCAATATGCTGATGATACTTAAGATTGTGCATCAGGTCATAGAAATATCTGGCAACACCACCGTATCTGGCCCCTGTAAACGACTGATGATCAAAAAGCACTTTCATAAAGGTAGTGGCAGGAACTAAAGAAATTCACAGATAAAATCTCTCAGTATCCTTATATTTTATAAAATTTCAGAACAGACCGGCTGTTATCTAATGATTAAGCTTAGGGTAAAAGGTATTCCCGGTGTGATGATTTAAGAAAAAGAAACAATGAATTTAAAGTCGCTTTGTTATCTGTCAAGATTCTCTAAATATAAATTAATACACAAGCAAACTTCTGAATATCCCGCAAAAATAGTAAAATCGGGAGACATTCTTTTATAAGGACTGATTATATTCCTGTTTAATCCTTATAAATCTTCTTCGAAGGAATACGCATCAGCAGCAAAAAGCCGATGATAAAGAAAACCAGAATCATCAGTACCGAGTTGCGCATGTTGCCGGTTATCTGCTCTACAATGCCAAACAGAAGCGTGCCCAGAGTGATGGCAATTTTTTCGACAATATCATAAAACCCGAAATAAGAGGCGGTGTCTTTGGTGTTATCTGGTATCAGCTTGGCATAAGTAGAACGCGAAAGCGACTGAATACCCCCCATTATCAGACCCACCACGGTGGCAATGATATAAAACTCATTGGCAGTAGTAGTATAATAGGCTGCCAGAGGCATTAACGACCAGACAAAAATCTCTATCAGCAAGGCTTTGGTATTACCAAACTTACCCGACAGCCACGAGGCCAGAAATGAACCCGGAATGGCTATGAGTTGTATCAACAACAGGGTAATGATTAACCCCGTTTTTTCGATGTGTAATTCTTTATCGGCAAAGATGGTAGCGACGTATATGACCGTCATCACGCCCATGTCATAAAACAGGAACGACACCAGGAAGCGCTTCAATAAGTTATTTTGTTTTACTTCTTTCAACACTTTGCGTAATTCCTGAAAACTACCGCTGAGCCATTTGCCATTCAGCTTTTTTACCTGATCTTTCGGCAGATAATAAAAAGGTATCTGCGCAAATAATGCCCACCATATACCGACTGTCAGAAAAGATACTCTGGCTGTGAAACCGGAATCGCTGTCGGCTTGTGTAAGACCCACCAGCTCAGGTTTCATGATCATAACCAGGTTAAAAATCAGCAGCAACACGCTACCGATATAGCCCATCATAAAACCATGGGCGCTCAGGTTATCGAAACGGTCTTCGGTGGCTATTTCAGGTAAGAAAGAGTTATAAAAGACGATGCTCCCACCCCAACCCATAATAGATAGCCCGAATGCCACTACGGCCCAGGATACGTTGTCGCGGGTGAAGAAATAGAAATAGGCGCAACTGGCAGCCCCCAGATAACAGAAGAGTTTCATGAAAAACTTCCGCCGGCCGCTAGAGTCGGCCAGAGGTGTTAGAATCGGGTTCAACAAAACCAGCAACAGGGTGGCTACCGAAATGCTATAAGAATACAAAACGGAGTTCTGAACATGAAAGCCAAAGAAGTTTACCACGTCGTTAATGACATTTCCCTGTGTATCTTTGGTAGTAGTGGTTGCCAGAAAGTACATCGGAAAAACAACGGTGATAATAACGAGGTTATGCACCGAATTGGCCCAGTCGTACATGGTCCAGGCATTCAGCACCTTCTTCTGATTCTTTTGAAACATTTCTTCGGTAAGTGTTAAGTGTTCTTTGTTGCGATACTTTTTACCGAATAAATCCGGTGATCTATCCTAACAAAGGTATAATTTATTTACAACCGACTAAAGTCGGCCTGAAAAACTTCACAAAAATAGACTAATTCAATTCTGAAACCTTACGCCATTGGTGTACACCGTGGCAAAACAGCCACGAATTAGCAAATAAATATTTAATTTTTTAAGGGTTTTAGCTAATTTTTCAAACTGCCTTCATTGCTATTCCTTCGGCTCTGAGTTTTTCGCTGAGGGCTCCGGCAAAGGCTGCTGCATGTGCACCATCGCCATGTATACAAACGGTATCGGCTTTGATGGATACCTCCCGGCCATCAACCGATATGACTTTCCCTTCTTTTATCATCCTGATTACCTGTGCAACGGCCGTATCGGTATCTTCAATAAGGGCATTGGCTTGGGTACGTGGAGTCAGGCTTCCGTCGTTCTGATACGTGCGGTCGGCGAAAACTTCTGAGGCGGTATTTAAACCTATTTTTTCTGCTTCGGTTATTAAAAAGCTATCCGAAAGACCGTATAAAACCAGTGCAGGGTTGGTATCATGCGTGGCTTTGGCTATGGCCTGTGCCAGCGCGGCATCTTTAGCTGCCATGTTATACAATGCTCCGTGTGGTTTTACGTGATGCAGGACGCCTCCCAATGCCTTTGTTACATTGTGCATGGCACCAATCTGATAGACACAAATATCGTATACCTCCTGCACACTTAGCTGCATGTTTCGTCTGCCAAAACCCTGTAAATCCGGAAAACCGGGGTGAGCTCCGAGGGCGACACCTTTTCTGAGCGCCAGCACTGCTGTTTTACGCATAATGGTGGCATCACCGGCGTGGAATCCACAGGCAATATTGGCCGACGAAATGAAATTCATCAGGGTTTCGTCGTTGCCCATGTTCCAGGCTCCGAATGACTCGCCCATGTCGCAGTTGAGGTCTATGGTTGGCATGATAATGGTCTGTATTTAAACTTTATTCTATTTACACCAAAACCGACTAAAGTCGGTTGCTATTTAAACAAAGGAAACTTTTTGTATACTGCGACCGACTCAAGTCGGTCTATCTTGAATAAAAATATTGAATCGTGGCCTTAAGCTTTCTTATTTCTTTTTCTCTCAAAATTAATAATTCCTCGGCTTTTGCCTGCGTAACCAACTGAAAACGGATGTTATCTTTTGCTCCGCATTGTGCCAGCAGCGGTAAATCTACTGATATGACATGCGCAACCCGTGGGTATCCGCCTGTGGTCTGGTGGTCTGCCATGAGAATAATCATTTGTCCGTCGGGCAAGAGTTGTACTGTTCCGAAATCAACGGCTGATGAAACGAGTTCTGTTTTTTCTGACAGTTGCAATGCCTCTCCCATCAATCTGAACCCCATACGATTGGATTGCTGACTGATAGTAAAAGGCTGGTTTTCCAGCAAAGGTTTGCTTGCCGTGGTTAGTGAGTCATACTCATGCCCTTTGATAAGCCTGATGATAGGCTCAGCCGCATAAGGCGGGCGAATACTTACCCCTAAATATGGCAAAAAAACGGATTCGGTATAGGAAGCGAGTGCGAATGCTTCTCCCGATTGAATAGTATTGAAACCCAACAGACCATTGGTGCTTTTGCTCCCCAGCCATTCTTTGGTCTGAACACCTCCTTTTACGGCCAGATAGGCTCGTTGGCCGCTTTTTCGTTTTCTGAATTTCAGAGTACTTCCGGCCGCTATCTTTGTGCTTTGCCAGTGAGTAAGGTTGATGCTCTGGTTGTTTTCGTCCACCACATAGGGCACAAAATCTGCTCCGCCCACAGCAATTAAGGCATCTTGTGTAAAGGTTATTTCAGGAGCCGGAAAATGGAACTCTATCACTGCCTCGTTTTCATCATTACCCAGCAGAATATTCAGCAGTCGGGCGGCGGTTTTATCCATTGCACCATTGGGATTAATGCCGGAATAACGATAGCCGTTCCGACCCACATCCTGTATGCTGCTTAATATGCCTGTTTTGAGGAACTGCATCTTTTGAATTGAGTGATTGAGCGAGTTAGTAATTAAATTTCAGGCTTTTAAGATTTTGTTGTTGTTTTCTCTCTATGAGGTTGATTCGTAATAAAAATTCAACAAGTTTTATATTATTCTGTTGTTACTTTTTGCGGAAAAAGTAACCAAAAACTCGCATCATTTAAACTCGTCCAATTAAAAATCTGCTAGATTGAAAATATTCTCACAATCCTCTCCCTGATTTTTAATTGGTCTCAAACAGGAAATGATGCTTTAAGGTAGTAGTTTTTAGTTGTTATTCCTTTACTCCGTCAACTCTGTGGTAAAAACCTTATTATGAAACTTCTTTTTAAACAATACGTATTGTAGTTATTATTTACTGCGAAAAGGATGTTCGCGCCACAAATTTTACCAGATCACCTGCTTTCAGAAGTGTGGGATTGGGGGAGTTTATATCGAACAAGATAGTATCTGTATGGCCGATGAGTTGCCAGCCTCCCGGACTTTCGAGAGGATATATGCCTGTTTGTCTGCCTGCTATCCCTACGCTGCCTGCGGGTACTCTGGTGCGCGGGGTGGGTCTTCTTGGGGTGGCAATGCGCTCGTCCATTCCGCCCAGATAAGCAAAGCCGGGCAGGAAACCCATCATGTATACACGGTAGGTGGCTGCGCTGTGTATCCTGATTACTTCTTCTACACTTAAGCCGTTATGTTGGGCTACTAAGGCAATGTCTTCCCCATCATATATCACCGGAATTTCAATCAGATTGGCGCTCCCGGTTGTGGAAATATCCAGATTGGTTAAGGCCCCGGCCAGATAATTTTCTACCAACGCATAAGCAGTCTCGGCCTCCGGATACGCATTTCTTACCTGTATTACCTTATAAAAAACCGTCAGTGAAGCATAGGCAGGTATTGCTTCTGTAAAACCAATGAATGGGTGTTGGCGGCAATAATCAAACAGTTGAGCCACAAGCGTATTGACAGCCACATCGATTACAGACCCGAAATCGATCGTGACGGCAGAATCACCAATTGAGAATATGTTATAGGGTGGTTTCAAATTTATTTCATCAATTCCAATGCCTTGTTAATATCGTCAGTGGGCAGTTGGCAGGTTTTATCAAAACAGACGTATATCATGGTTTGTCCGTCGCGTGATTTTCTGTTCTGCAATAGCGGCAGGTCTGACGACTCACCGGTTCCTGCATATACTTTGTTGGGGTCGTAGGTCTGGTCAAGTACGGCTCTTACGCTCTGTGCATCAGGCCCTACTATGGCCACTTCGGCGGTTGGTTTTACCAGTTGCGTAGCCAGCGTAGCCCAGTTAGTGAGCCATTGTGTTTCGGTCAGCACCAGTTTTTTCATTTTGGCCAGCATCAGTTTACCGATTTCCAGATAATCGCGGCGGTCGAGTATCAGCCCGAGGTTATACAGATTCGTAGCCATGATGGAATTAGAAGCCGGAATCACGTTGTCGAACAACTCTTTTTTACGGGCTATCAGCGCTTCACCCTGGCTATCTGTAAAATAAAAGAATTCATCTTCGGCATCATAGAAATTTGCTATCACGTAATCTGTCAGCATTTCTGCTTCATGCAGCCATTGCTCGTCAAAAGTAACCTGATACAAAGCCGTATAGGCATCTATCACGCTGGCGTAGTCTTCCAGATAGGCAATAATAGTAGCTTTGCCATTTTTATAATTATGCCATAGTCCCCTGCCCTCTTTCCCTTCTTCAGTCAGCACCTTAGTGGTCATTTTATCTTTGATGAAATGCGCATTGACGAGCGCAATTCTCAGGAATTTCGGTTCGTTGATATACCTGTAGGCGTCTACCAGCCCTTTCAGCATCAGTCCGTTCCACGAACAGAGTATTTTATCGTCCAGTCCGGGACGAACGCGTTTGCTGCGTTCCTCAAGCAATCTAGCCAGCAGTTTGTCCCATTTATTGTTGTCTACACCATAGATTCGCTCTTCCAGATGCAGTATGTTGTTGCCGTGTTCCCAGTTACCGGCTTCACTAATCTCAAAAATCTCATTAAACTCATTTGACTGCTCCGCCAGCAGGTAATCAATTTCCTTTTTGGTCCAGACGTAAAATTTCCCTTCCTCGCCCTCACTGTCGGCATCCAGCGCTGAATAAAATCCTCCTTCTTCGCTGGTCATTTCACGTATCAGCCAGTCGATAGTCTGGCTGATACGCTCTTTGTACAGGTGGTCTTGAGTAAGCGCATAGGCCTCGGCATAAAGAGAAACCAGCTGGCCGTTATCATAGAGCATCTTCTCAAAATGCGGCACTTTCCAGTCTTCGTCGGTTGAGTAGCGTGTCCAGCCACCACCCAGTATATCATAGATACCACCCAACGCCAAGCGGTCGAGTGTCAGGCTGATCTGCTGCAAAGCCCGTTCATCTTTCGTAACGCTATAATATCGCAGCAGGAATTTCCAGATACTCGGCATCGGGAATTTCGGTGCGCGGTTCATACCGCCTTTTTCGTAGTCGAAATCGGTACGCATGCGGTTAAAAATCGTCACCAGGTCTTCTTCACTGAATGTCAACTCATCATCGGCCTGCAACTGGTATTTATCCGACTCTTTAAACAACATGTTTTCTGTAAAACCATCAGCCGACTCCTGCAATTTATCGTAGTTTTCATCAAAAGCCCTTTTGATGCTCACCACCAGATTGGCCCAGTTTTGTGGCGGGAAATACGTGCCGCCATAAAAAGGCCGGGCGTCGGGCATCAGAAATACATTCAGAGGCCAGCCTCCGCGCACACCCATGGCTTGCAGCGACTCCATATAGATGGCGTCAACATCAGGGCGCTCTTCACGGTCTACTTTTATGCATACCAGATGGGTGTTCATCAGGTCGGCTATCTGCTTGCTTTCGAACGATTCACGCTCCATCACATGGCACCAATGGCAGGCTGAATACCCGATGCTCACCAGTATCGGTTTGTTTTCTGCTTTTGCCTTCTGCAAAGCGGCTTCTCCCCAGGGATACCAATCGACGGGGTTATGGGCATGCTGCAGCAAATAGGGGCTTGTTTCGTGAATCAGTTGATTAGGCATATAGCAAAGAATACGGTTTTGATGTTAGAACAGCAGAATGGGTTTGGTTGTTCGGCTGATTAAATATTAAGTTTAGTTTTTAAAGGAAGTTATTTAAATTTCAGGTTTGTTCCTAATCTTCTGTTGTGATGGTTTACTGTCTGAATTTATATTTTTTTCATACAGATTCTTTTATTAATTATCGCTTTTGATATAATTTTGTATACTTTCCTTCGAAAGAACCTGTTCAGATTTGTAAAATGCTTTGCATTACTGAGCAACTATCGGGCGGCATTCAGAATTATTTTTCAGAAAGAAAACTTTATTGCTTATCGTTACGCTGTCTGTCTATTAAATTGAGTTGAATAAAAAAGACTGCTATAAAAGATTATTATATCAGAAATGATAATAACGTAGTTTTATTTTTTACAAACAATAACATTTAACGCGATGGAAAACATCCTACCCATTGAATTTTCTCCCATAGAAAACACTTCAAAAAAAGAATGGGTAACACCTCAATTTGAGATACTAACCAATAATATCAGAGCCTCAATGGGTGATGGTGAAGATGCGATGGATATAGCAGAGTCTTGATTTTGGGCCATATATCCAAAGTGCAGTATACGCTGCTCGAAGTTTTCAGCATAGCAAAAAATCATACTGCAAAAGTATTGCCGGGGAATCTTCGGTGGTTCTTCCAAATGCTGTTTGCGCTATTCATATAGCAGGTTCAAGGCTATACGTATAGCTACCAGATGCCATTAAGATTTCTATTACTAAAATGTTTGTCTTTTTATGAAATGCCTGCAGGTTTATTTACCCCAGGTTTCGGGTTTTCTGCGCCATTTTTTCAGTGACTCCAAGGACTCCGCTGAAATGTAGTTTTGCTTGATGGCCTCGTCTATCAGCGAGTTATAATTGCTCAGTGTTACCAATGGCACCTGCTTGTCGGCAAAGTTTTTGTCGGCTATTTTAAAGCCGTATGTAAAAATGGCGGCCATGCCTATTACTTCAATGCCGGCTTCTTTCAGTGCGTCTACTGCTTTCAGCGAGCTTCCTCCGGTCGATATCAGGTCTTCAATCACTACTACTTTCTGTCCTTTCTCTATGCGGCCTTCAATCTGGTTTCCCATGCCGTGCTCTTTGGGCTTAGGGCGAACATAGGCAAAAGGCAAGCCCAGCGCCTCGGCTACCAAAGCACCCTGTGGTATGCCCGCAGTGGCTACTCCGGCAATCAGTTCAGCCTCCGGGAAATGTTTCTTAATGGCCTTGGCCAGCGATTTCTTGATAAAAGTTCTTGCTTCCGGATACGACAAGGTGACGCGGTTATCGCAATAGATGGGTGAGTTCCAGCCCGAGCTCCATTGAAATGGTTTTTCCGGACTCAATTTTACTGCCTTGGTCGATAATAGATAAGAAGCAATCTTACGCGAAGTGTTCATTTAAAATAAGGTATGTTTTGCCGATGATCGGATTTATATACGTAGAGACGCATAAGCACGCGTCTCTATCAGGAAATTATATGCAATAATCAAAATATCCTTGCAGACAGGCAGCAGAACGTGCATCTGCGTTCTTAACTTTCGATAGTGCCCTTCATCACCAGAATCTTATCGATACGGTTTTTGTCCATGTCAATAATCTCAAATTCGTAGTCTTCCCACTCAAATTTATCGCCGGTGTCGGGTATTTCTTTTAGTATGTTCAGCGCAAAACCACCCAGGGTGTCGAATCCGGTATATTCGCGGCGATTGTTGATCTGAATATCAAAATGATTCAGGAAGTCATCAAACGGCAAGGAGGCATCTACCAGAAAACTGCCGTCTTCCCGCTCAAAAATCTCATAGCTGAATTCATTATCGACCGAAATATCACCCACCAGCGCATCCATAATATCGTTCAGGGTAATGATACCCAGCACACTGCCGTATTCGTCAACAATGATACCCATGTGGATGCGTTCTTCACGGAATTTCTCCAGGGCCTGATACGCATGGTTGTTTTCAGGAATAAACAGAGGCTCTTTCAATACCGACTCCAGATTCTGTAATTCGGTTTCCAGGTCTTTGCCCAGCAGGTTTTTAATATAGAGCAACCCGATGATGTTGTCGATACCGTCTTTACAAACGGGATACACCGAGTGCTTGAATTCAATTATTTTAGCTCTGTTTTCCTGCACGGGATCCTCGATGTCGAGCATGGTAATTTCGTTGCGGCTGGTCATCAGGGTGGTAATCTTCCTGTCGCCCAGATGAAATACGTTCTGTACAATTTCCTGCTCAATCTCGTCAATGGCGCCACCGGTAGCACCTTCCTGAATCATCGACTTGATTTCTTCTTCCGTAACCGAATTTTCAGTTTGAGTAATACCCAATGCCTTGAAGATGAGGTCGCTGCACTTGGTAAGCAACCATATAAACGGTGAGGTAATTTTCGAGAGGACATTCATCGGTGCAGCTACGGCCTTTGCAATAGCTTCCGGGTTTGCCATGCCTATACGCTTAGGTACGAGTTCACCCAGAACGAGCTGGACAAAACCGATAATGAGCACAATTAAACCCACGGCTATTTCATCGGCATAGCGGTCAGACAACCCCCAGTTCATCAGATAGGCCTTTAGCTGGCCTGTCAGCGTATCACCGGAAAAAATACCCGTCAGGATACTGATTAACGTAATTCCAATTTGAACAGTAGATAAAAAACGATTGGGTGAGTTGGCCAGGTCGAGCGCTGCCTGTGCTCTTTTATCACCATTTTTGCTTGCTATTTCTAGTTTTGTTTTGCGGGACGACACCAGGGCAATCTCCGACATGGAGAAAATACCGTTGAGTATTACTAAAAAAAGAACAATTAAAATTTCCATTTAAACGTTTTTGACCCAACGATTCGATGGGTCAGATGGTGATTAGAATGCAAAATAATATGTTTTACATATATTCTGAACGAAAAGTGTATTATAATTTTTTTACCACTTCTTTTACTTACAAAAAAATTACGAACTTTGTGGCCTGAATCAAATCTGCCTGAACAAAACAAATGGTTATCTTTATTGACGACAAACCTGTAAAAATTATCAGTAAAAAGAAATTTCAAGACCTGCACGGCAGCGATTTTGATACCATCCTCGATGCCAGACTTGAACCTCTGAACGAAAAAAAGTTTAACGGGCATGTAGTTGTGCTGAATACTTCGGCAGCCACCATTGAAAAATTCTTTCGGTTAATAAGCACAGTGAAAGATTTCGACTATCAGTCAGTGGTATTTGTGGTTGAAGACAAAGATGCTATTGAAGAGCAGATTAAGGGCTATTATAAGGTTGTAAAAGCAGCCGGAGGGGTGGTGTTTAATGAAGAGAGCCAGATTCTGATGATGTACCGCCTCGGTAAGTGGGATTTACCCAAAGGCAAACGCGACGACGACGAGAAGTCTAAAGCAACTGCTGTGAGAGAGGTGGAAGAAGAATGTAACATAAGCGTGACACTAGGCGAAAGAATCTGCACTACCTGGCATACTTATTCCATGGGCAATAACAGAATTCTGAAACGCACCAAGTGGTACCGCATGAATTGCACCGACGATGCCCACATGAAACCCCAACTGGAAGAAGGAATTGAAGAGCTAAGCTGGATGGACCCAAAACAAATTCAGAAAGCGTTGCTCAATTCTTACAGTTCTATACGCTATGTTTTTGATGAGCTGAATAAACCATAAGGTTATGAGAATTAATTGTCAGGATGTTGTATAGAAACGGAAAAGATATTGAAACCCCACCCCTACCCTCCCCAACAGTTGGGAGGGAGCAGGAAAATTTATATCTACCCCTTCAAAGTGACCTTCGCCTTGAAAGGAGTCTGAACATCCTTCCCCATTGTTGGGGAAGGGCAGGGATGGGGTTGTTTCTTTTTACTACCTTCCTTTTCTTATTCCCTCTTTTTAAATCCACGGCTCAAATCTGCAACGCAGTCGATTTCCCGTTTAGCCCGAGTACACAGAACCGAACTATAGACTGGCAGAAATTCCCCGAGTTCAGCCTGCCTTTTACTGTTATATACGGTGGCCCCCGCTTTGGCGATGCACAAAGGCTTCCGCTTAAACATGGCTTCAGCCATCTGGCTATATTTGAAAGTGCGGATGAAAGCCTCCCCAAAAATCAAAAAGCCTTAGCGTGGTATGGTGTAGCTTATAATGGAACCGACCAACCGTGGTGGAATCTCCGGAGCCCTTGGAACAATAATCTGGACGGCTACAAAGCCAAATGGCAACACGAACTGGCCACCATGCCTGAGGTAGATTTACTGGTGCCCGACATTGAACGACAAATCAAAACCAACGATTCTATCCTGATTCTGAAAAACCACCCGGCAACCCCTGCGGCCTACCGGAATCTGGACAATAATGCGTTTATAACCCAATATAAAAAAGACCTGCAGGCCTTGTATGCAGAAACTTTTCTGTTTACTAAAAACAACAAGAATGCGCAGATCGGGGGGTATTCAGATACCCCTATTCTCAATACGTATATCAATATTCCGGGCAATAGCTGGCAGAAATGGACTACCGATGCCAGCCTGCTGAACTACCTGCATTACGATTTTACCAGAAATACCATAGGCGGCGATGTCTTTAACCGACAGGATTTCTTTGCTCCTTCGGCCTACTATTATTATGATTATCCGCATCCGCTGGCTCCGGACTACCTGGCTTATCTGCTGTTTCAGATTGAAGCCAACCGTGCCTGGGCGCCCGATAAACGCCTGATTCCCTTTGTATGGCTGCGCTATAGCTACGTGACTGACGCCGCACGTAAATTCATTAAGCCTTATATGGCAGAAGCCACGGCTATTTTCCCTTTCTTTTCCGGTGCAAACGGATTATGGCTGTGGGAAGACCCCAACCTGTTTGCCAACAATGAGAATTTTGCTACGTATGAGTACTTCATTAAAGGTTTGTACCGGCTTTCTCAATACAAAGATATGTTTACGGGCAGCTATCAACTGGTGATACCTCAACCGGCACATGCCTATGTAGACAGCCGTAAGCCGCTGTGGCGTGGAGTAGTAAAAGGAAATGATTTGCTGGTTGCGGCACATAACCCATATGCCAAAGACGAAAACGAGACAGTAACGGTAGAAGCTACTTATAACAATATAAAGCTGAACATACCACTGAAAGGCTATGAGGTGTTTCTCTGTAAATTTGATATGAGCCTGTTGAGTGATGAGCCCGGCCGGTCGCCTGCTATGCTGAATGTTTTCCCGAATCCTACCGAAGAAGAACTTCATATCAGCCTGAACAGCCTGCAACCACAAACAACAACGCTTACGATAACAGACGCAAAAGGCAGGGTAATACATCAGGAGAAGCTCCTGCTACAACCCGGAGAAAACGCCACAACGCTGAAAATCAACCATCTTCAGGCAGGAGTTTACGTGGTAAAAGCCCTTAACTTATCCGGAAAGTTTGTAAAAAAATAAGACTTTTTTATTGTCGAATGTCGATTGCCAATTGTCGAATTACATCAATCGACAATCTGAAATCGACATTCGACAATCCTTCCTATTTTCCACCCAGATGTTTCAGCATTCTGATATGCGAATCGAGCCCATTGATGAAAGAGGCTTTGTCGTTATAAACGATGCCATACTCTTCGGCAGTGCTTCTGACAATTGGGGAAATATTGCGGTAATGCACGTGCGAAATATGAGGAAAAAGATGATGCTCAATCTGATAGTCGAGCCCGCCTATATACCATGAAAGAAGGTAATTCTTACTGGCAAAATTAGAAGTAGTATTTAGCTGATGTATGGCCCATATACTTTCGATATTTCCGTTTTCATCGGGCGACGGCTGGCTGGCTCCTTCTACTACGTGAGCCAACTGAAAAATAGTGCTCAGTATCAGGCCTGCTACTGCATGCATGGTCATGAAACCGACTAACCACTCGAAGAAATTAAGATTCAACCAAACTATCGGAAAAACACCCATCACGAGCACATAAGCCACTTTGCCTATAATTAAACGGATGATTTCTTTACGGGGAAACGATTTCACTAGTCCTGTTTTCGACATCTCGTTATAGAGAGCAATTTCTTTAAAGTCTTTCCATAAAAAAGAGAGTGTCATGAGGCTATACAGGAAAAAGGCATAAATATGCTGAAAACGGTGAATGGTTTTCAGTTTATCGCCGCAGGAAAGCCTCAAAAGGAATTTACCGGTGATGTCTTCGTCTACATCATGAATATTGGTATAGGTATGATGCAGGCGGTTATGCTGAATCTCCCAGTTATATACATTGCCACCTAAAAGGTATAACGATGCTCCGAACAAACGGTTGATCCAGTTATGCTCCGAAAACGAACCATGAATGGCATCGTGCATAACCGACATCCCTACTCCTGCCACGCCTATCCCCATCAGAATAGTCAAACCAAGCATCTGCCATTCTGAAAAAGCTCCTGTAAGAATCAATAAAAAAGACCCAACGTACAAGCTCAGCATGAAACCGGCTTTCACGAGTATTGGTTTCCCGCCGGTTTTAGAAATCTGATTTTCATGAAAATAAGAATCAACCTTGCTTCGCAGGACACTAAAAAAGAGTGATTTATCCTTGTTCAGAAATTTCACTCTGCTATATTTCGAGGGTTTCATTAAGGGGGTATTGATGGGGTTAGGCTGTACCCATACAAGGTACTAACTTTACTTGGAAGAATCTAATATCAATACGTCTAAATGAAAAAAAAATTGCATTCGTGGAACTTTTTATTTTCTTTCTGTACATCAGAGCGTTATTACCGCCTTTACCAGCTCATGACCCGATTGAAGCAGATTTTCGAAATTTCCGGCAACGTCAGCGAAGGCTACGCGGTGGGTGATCCAGGCATTGGTATCTATTCTGCCCTCTTCCATCCATTGAATAATGTTACGGAAATCTTCCGGCAGGGCATTGCGGCTAGCGAAAATGGTGAGTTCGCGGCGATGAAACAGCGGGTCAAAGAAAGTCATGTCTCCCTGAAAAAGCCCCACAAATATAATTTTACCCCCAAAGGCAGCCAGAGCAAAAGTGCTCATCATAGAAGCAGGGTTACCGGTGGCATCAAAAATGGCCGTGGGCATATCGCCATCCAGTTGGGCTTTTATGTTTTCAGAATTATTGTCTGACGCCACCACCGTAGCATCGGCATGCATTACAATTCTGGCAAAGGCGAGCCGGGTTTCGTTGACGTCGAGCATCACAACTCTGGCTCCTTTTATTTTAGCAAACTGCAAACAGGCCAGGCCTATCGGCCCCGCTCCTATTACCAGCACCTTGTCGGCCGCTGTAATACCCGAACGATTGACGGCATGACACCCGATGCCAAGGGTTTCAACCAACGCCAGTTGCTCATAATTCAGTTTGTCAGAGGCATACAGTTTATCGGCAGGTAGCTTCAGGTATTCGGTCATACCGCCATCGGTGTGCACCCCAAGCACCTGCAGGTTTTCGCAGCAATTGGTTTTGCCGTTGTGGCAAGGCTGGCATTGCCCGCAATGCAGATAGGGCTCTACTGAGCAGCGGTCGCCGGTTTTTATGTTCGTAACCGAATCTCCGACAGCCACAACCTCTACGCCCAGTTCATGACCCAATATACGTGGATAAGTAAAAAAAGGCTGGCGGCCTCTGTAGGCGTGATAATCGGTACCACATATACCGATACGATGTACTTTTACCAACGCTTCGTGGGCTTGTAAATCTGCAGGTTCGTTCACTGACCTATACTCAAATTTTCCTGCTTCCTGCAGCGATAATGCTTTCATTGTTGGGATCAATATTTAATGGGGGTGTTTTTAATATATCGTCCCTACGGGACTTTGGTTTTCAGGATTTGCCTTTTCTACAGATATGTTATCCCTACGGGATATAACTTTCGATTATTCTTAATTGATTTTCTCTAATCGATTCCTCGGCTTTCAAATCCGTAGCTTTTCAAAATTTCGCATGGTTCATCGACTTTATCCGTATTAAAACCAATTAATACTCCACAGTCGTAAAGTAAATTATTTCCATGCTTAGCATCACAATAAGCTTCTAATTTCTTCTCATCAAATTGTATAGGAACATCCGTTTTTATGGAAGTATTTGAATTAAACAGTTTAGCTTCTATAATGCATAAGTTATTTTTACTATCCCCTCTCCGATGAATTATTATATCCGGATAAACTAACCTTTCTATAATTTCTCGATTGTCATCTTCAAGTTTTAAATATTTCAACAACTCTGCAGTTAAATCATCCCTTATAAACCGAATTTTCTTATTATCCGATTCATCTGCAACATTCCCGTTATACTCACAATCAACATGATACTCTAAAAATAGTGGCTGCAAATATTCGGCAAGTTTATGTGTAATACTTCTTTCATTCAATTTGTTTTCTAAAAGGTATTTATCATTTGAAGCCAAAGAATTAAGTGCTATACATATCTTTTCAAGAATGATTTTCGCTTCCATGCTCTTAAATAATTGTATTATTTGTAAATCCCGTAGGGATGTTATATCTGTAGAAAGCACTCCAAAGAAAAGAGTACAAAGTCCCGTAGGGACAGTATATTATGGCTTTATTCCGTGAATATGTCATAAACAATCACTTCCTACATCCATTGTTTATCAAAAATACCGTTTCAAACTGATAATCTGTTCCGGAATGGGTTGAGTATTCCAGTGGTCGTGGATTACCAGTGCTGCACCCAAGGCAGAAGCCTGTGCTATTTCTGAGGCAAATACCTGTTTATTGAAAAAGGCATCTGCCAGCAGATTCATATATATTTCGTTTTTGGAGAAACCACCGTCAACAAAAATCTTTCTCACCTCCGTGCGGCCAATGGCCAGTTTCAATGATGCAATCTGTTGCGCCACGAGGTCGAGCATAAACTGGTGGTAGGCTTCCTCGTAAGATTTAAAGAGATTAATGTTACGCTCCACAAACGGGCAGTCGAGCATCACATCTGCCGTATCGGGTGTTGCCTGTTTGTGTTTATTGCGCAGATGCATAATCAGCTCCCGGTCGAATTTTACACCCTTGTAATAATTGACAGGCACATTAAAATACGTGGCCAGGTGTTTTGCCTGCCGCTCGTGCTCGTTTCCGGCAAAAATTCTGGACGCCTTCACCGGTTTACCCTCCACATTAAGGTAGCAAAGGCAGTCTTTGGCCAATTCACCGGCTGTGAGCGGCTCTTCGCTGAAAGGGTTCAGGCTGATAGCCCAGGTACCGGTGGATAACAGAATGAAGTTCTCGTCAAATGTGCGCAGGTAAGGCACCAAAGCCGACGAACTATCGTGCACACCAATGCCTACAGCCCTGCCCGAGGGCTCATCAGTAAATACCTGATTGGTGAGCAGGGGTTCCTGCTGAACCGAGTGTACGTGCTCGGCCTCTACCCATGCATGGTAATTGTTTTTGTCGAAATCCCACAGCATGGTATGACAACCCACACTCGTGATTTCAGACACGGGCTGGTTGGTGAACAAAAAACTGCAATACTGAGGCAAATGTAATGAGTAGCGTATCTGATGAAAAAGCGTCGGTTTCTCGTTTTTGAGCCAGTATAACTGCATACCTGAATTGAGCATGCCCAAATCGGGCGAAGCAGTTTCTCTGAATATGTCTTTACCGTATTTTTCGAGAAAGACCTTCTGTAAAGGTTTGGGGAACGCTTTCAGATAATTGTAAAGCGCAGCAAGGGGTTTTCCGTTGCCGTCCAGATGCACCAGACTGGCGCCATAAGCAGAGAAGTTCAACCCCCTAATATCATAATCAGGATTCTGAGCGAGCGCCTGAAAGCTATTCCTGATCCAGTTTGTAAGTTGCAGAAGATCGTCAGACGGATGTCCGTCATCGTCTAATGTTTCTTCCAACTGTACCTGTTCTTCTTTTAATACCTGATAATTCTGGTCGAAAACGAGTAATTTCTTGTTAGTTTTACCAATATCAAAAACGGCACAAACCGGAATCGGATCTTTCTTTTGAGTCATTGAGCTTTCAGAATTTTTACGTTTTCAAAATTAAGAAACAGTTTGCATTAATCTTAGGCATCGCTGAAAATTATCATAGCCGGTACTATCAAAGCACGGCCGGGTTTTGCAAACCCTATGGCAGCAGCTGTTCCCTTATGGTGTTTTAAAGAGGTCAATAGTATAATCCAATAGTTTGTTGTTTCCGTATTCTCCATGCCCCGGCACAACGATTCTGACATCCGCATACTCTTTTTTGATTTTCGCCACCGTAGCTGACCAATCTACTACATTAGCATCACCCAGATACCCTTTGCCTGCCTTTAATTCTTTTATCAGGCAACCGCCAAACATGATATGTTCGCTGGGGAAATAACCCACCACATTATCTTTTGTGTGGCCTTCTCCGAAAAACTTTGCAACAACAATTTCATTGCCCACTTTTAAAATCAGTGAATCGCGGAAGCTATTTTTAGGTACCACATAATTATTTTCTTTGGCAAGCTCAATTGTTTTGAAATAGGCAAAAGAAGGAATATTGTTTTCATGAAATGCTTTTAGTCCGGCTAAACAATCGTTGTGGAAATGGGTAGGAATAATTGCGTTTATGCGGCAATGAAGCGATTCTTTTATCCATTTGATTAATTCCTCTGCACTTTTGTCGTTCGTTGGTGTGTCGAAAACAATTGCTTCCTTGTTATTTATCACGATGAGGCCGTTACAAGGAACGTTCCCGAAATCATTGGTTTGTAAAAACGATGTATGTTCGAAAGAATTTTCGGTAATCTGAGTTACTATTAAGTCTTTCGACTTATAAACCTCTTTAGGTTTAAATGCGGGTCGTTTTTGAGCGTTTCCACTCAAAACAGTTATCGTACATGCAAGGATCAGCAGCGTTTTTGTAAGGAGATTCATTTGGTTTTCATGCTTTTTAGAATTTCAGCTAACCGTTAACTGGTGCAACGACAGCTATACGTTTTCAAAGGTAATAAATTAGAGATAAGGCTCAAAACTCCCTGAATTAGGAATTTATAAATATCAATAAAAGCTATTCTTCATTAAGAAATTGCCGTTTAAAATCCCACTGTTTCTTCAGTTGTTTGTATATTTGTTGATGATCGCCAGGTTATTTTGATTACAATGTCAGCGCCAATCAGATATTTTCTGACGCACGGCGTATTTCAGACAACCGCATGGCGGCTACTTTTTTCTGCGTTAATTGAAGCATAAGCCCTCATCTTCATTTTCTACGTTTTTTGAGTATAAATACTCACCTTAAAAAAATATTAATACTCAAAACTGGGCAACTTTTCGATAGCGATTATCGTTATATAGGTAGTACAACAAAAATTATTCGAAAAAAAATGAAATCTATCATACGCACTTCGGTGGCGGTATTGGCGATAGCCGTATCTACCACCACAGTATTTGCACAAAGCAAATCGACAGCTCCGGCTAACTACAAACAGCAAAATTTGAATTTAGCCAAAAAAAGTAAGCAGGCACAGGCAAGCCAGATTGCGATTTCAAATGATTACTCGGCCAATCCGTTAGAGAATCACCGCAATTATAAAGCGCACATGGGTGCCCCACAACCGTCTAAAGTCGTTTTCGATGTTAGTCTGGGTAACAGGCACAGAAATTATAAACAAAAAAATCTGCTTACGACAAACGGCTATAAAGAAGCCAACAAGCGAGCGCAAGACATTGAACAGGAGAAATTGGTTTTGAAATAGTAGTGAGTGTTCAATATGAAAAGGTAGTCCTCTCGGGCTACCTTTTTTGTTTTTTAAGCCTGCCTAAAAACTTAAGCCGAACTGAAAACCCAGTGTGAACGAAACCGGGTGGCTGTTGCCGAAGCGCAGGGGTAGCGGCAAAGCCACATAGTACCCTGTATGTTTGTTTTTCTTTACCACTTTGTTGAGCACCGGTGTGAGACCAAACCGGCCGGAGGTTTCAAAAGCCGCCCGGCCTGCAAAAGTGTAGCCCTTGCCCAGCGCCACCACTACACCAGGATGAATAAGCAGGTTGCTCATACGGCTGACGCCCTTTTCAGTCAAGATATGGGGTACAATCTCTAAAGAAAAACCGGCTTTGGCGGTTTTCCAGAGATTAAGCCCTAACGGAAAACCTACTACGTAACTGTCTTTGAAATTGACAGTATTGTGTTCGCTGAAAGTAACAATGGGATGAATAACTCCTACATAGCCTGTCATACGCGGATACGTATGCTCCGGAGGTTGGTTCTGACCAAAGGCAATAAAGCTGCAAAAAATAAAGATAGCGGATAGATAATGTCTGAAAGCCATAGTTTCTGGTTTGATACAACGCAAAACTAGAGTAGACAGATTAGCTAAAATAGCACACTATTTACTTTTTGTATCTGTTTTACTTTTCCGGAGATTATTTCTGTACGACAGCGGGTTTTTGCCAGTGTGTTGCTTAAAAGAACGGGTAAAATGGCTCTGGTCGGAGAAACCTGTGAGATAGGCTATCTCGGTAAGCGAGTACTCAGCCTGCTGCATCAGGTCAATGGCTTTTTCTATTCGCTTTTTCCGTACATATTCACCAAAATTGAGGTCGTCGAAATATTTCGAAAATTCTCTTGATAAGTAAGATGGATTAATGGCGAGCTCGTCAGAGATTTGCCGGAGGTCAACCGTAAACTGCGTATCAATCTGATCCTGAATAATATTCCTTAGCTCCTTTACCCAGCCGGGAATCTTCTTTTTGTCTGTTTCGCTCAGAATATTTTGATAAACCCGGTGCAACAGGTTCTCGAACGGGCTGTTCTGCAGGTGTTTTTGTTTGTACAGATGTGTTGCCCAGCTGTACAGGGCATCATAAATAATGTAGCCTTGCTCCAGTAACCTGTAATCGTCGGTAATATTGTAAGATAATCCGGCGGAAATAGCCATCAATCCGGCCGATTCATCGGTAATCTCATAGCGGTCGGTATCGGCCCCTCTTACAATTCCGGCCATAACTGCTACTGCCGGATCTGTAATGTTATACTTCTTAATGATGTAGTCAAAAGTGCATTGGTCGTCATAATGTGTGAACTCCACATCGGGTATGTCGAAAGGGATGGCATTATACTCCCGGGCCTTTTCAATGACCTCCTGATACGGCACATAGATAAATTCGGCTTCGGCATCAACAAATTTCCTGATAAGCCAGGGGCATGCCAGGCGGTCAATTTTTGGTTTTTCCCGGGTAATCCATTTCATGGGCTTCTATTTTAGTACAAATCTATTGTGCAGTCATTCTTTGTCAAAGTCTCAGGCAGAATTAGTTTTCAGGTTTCGGAAGACTTTCCTGTTAATCCGGCCTGTATATATCGTTCGGAATGTTTTTCCATAAAGAGATCTCATTGGGTTTTGCCTTTAAAAAACAATTCTCTTAAACTATTTATTTGCTTGCAAACGTTTATTAATGGTTGCTTACCGGAATCTGATGTCCGAGCCGGAAAACGAAGCCGATACTTAACATATACTTTATTCAGGTTTATTTGCCTGTTTGTTTTAATGCCGTAATTTTACCCGCAGTACAACTTTGGTAATGCAATTTTTGCTATGGTCTTAAAATTGGTTCAACAACAAATCAGATGATTTTTATTTTTTTTCTTATACACAATCAGTAGTTTCGCCAAAAATCCAAACTTCATTGATGATGAATATTCTTATAGCGAGTAATACTCCTTTGCCTGTGACAAAATACGGAGGGTCTGAA
The DNA here is from genome assembly GCF_058808615.1 of Emticicia sp. GW821-FHT11C11. NCBI lineage: Bacteria > Pseudomonadati > Bacteroidota > Cytophagia > Cytophagales > Leadbetterellaceae > Emticicia > Emticicia sp. GW821-FHT11C11. The sequence continues at coordinate 967,086 of NZ_JBXARV010000003.1, read as the reverse complement.
CGTGTTATCTGGTGGCTGGGTGAAGAGTTAAGTAAAATCGGACATAAGATAACTTTCCTTACTCCTCCGGGTACGCAGTGTGATTTCGCAAGGGTAGTTATTCATGATCCGGCTGAGCCTCTGGAAAAGCAGATACCGACTGACATTGATATACTCCACTTGTCTGAAGCGCCGAAAGAACCCCTGCCAAAGCCTTATATTGTAATGAACCAGGGGAACAGAACTGATTTTGAACCTTTTGATATAAACACGGTTTTTGTTTCAAAAAACCACGCCGAAAGATACGGTTCTGAAGCCTATGTATACAATGGCTTAAAACTGGAAGACTACGGTAAGCCTTCTTTCACACAGCCAAGAACACACCTGCATTTTCTGGCCAAAGCAGCCTGGCGGGTGAAAAACGTGAAAGGCGCCATAGATATAGCCCGTGCCAGCCATAACAAACTGGCCGTGTTGGGTGGCAACAGGCTGAATATTAAAATGGGATTCCGGTTTACACCCTACCCTAGTATCAGTTTTTATGGCATGATAGGCGGCGAAGAAAAAAACCGCCTGATGAATACTTCTAAAGGGCTACTTTTTCCGGTGTTGTGGCATGAGCCTTTCGGTATTGCTATTATTGAAAGCCTGTATATGGGCTGCCCGGTATTCGGCACGCCTTATGGCTCTTTACCTGAGCTGGTGCCTGCTGATATGGGTACGTTATCAGACCATAAATCGGTTCTGATTGAGGCCCTCGCAAACCTCGGCCAATTTGACCCTAAAAAGTGTTCTGCTTATATAGCAGACAACTTCACCATGAAGCAGACAACAGCAAAATATCTGGAATACTACGAAATGGTATTGAACGGTAAGCCTGTCAATGCCTCTCCGCCGAAACTAAAGGAATTGGCGCCTAAGTTTTTGCCGTTTTATGAGTGAATGGGTGTGTGAAAAGGTAATATCTATATTTAACAAGTAGATTTTAATCATTTTTTGATATGCTTTCTAAAAAATAAGAATTACCAGATTTGGAAGTATTAAAAATTATCTTCTATCTTTGTGTTATACAATTATATAACTTTTGTTGTGGAATTAATAAGAAAAATCAAATCTCACGAAAACTATTTTTCTGATTTTTACAAAAAGCAGTCGCCCGAAGTAAAAGAAAAAATTGATGAAGTGCTTTATTTTATTCAAGTAGTTGAAAGATTAAGTACCCGTTTTTTCAAACATATAGAAGGTGTAAAAGGACTTTATGAAATTCGGGTCATGGTAGGAAATAATATTTATAGAATATTTTGCTGCTTCGATGAAGGTCATCTAGTTATACTCTTTAATGGTTTCCAGAAGAAAGACCAGAAAACCCCTAAGAAAGAAATTGATATGGCTATTAAGTTAAGGAATGATTATTTGGATAAGAAGAATAACTATCTAACAAAGTAAGTGACAATAAAGACTTAGAACTTTAATGAAAGAAAGAATTTATCAGTGTTATTTATTGTACCATACAGGAATTGAAATCTTTAGCACCAATAAATAATCACATATTTTTACCAACCAGAGTTCACTATTATAAAAGATTAATTACGAAAACTAATCTATATTTTAAAGAATAGTATATTATTATCGTTGCATTTGCATTGAGTCATCGAGGAATTTAAACCTAACTTTAAGCACTAAGTGGTACCTGTAGTTTACATACCAATCGCACCATTAAGGAATTGAAATTAATCTTAAATCAGTTGCCCAAAATAATGTTTACTGATTTAGCATTAGTTTATTAAAGTAAATTGTAAACTTTTTGAATGGAATTTTTCCATTCTTTGGAATTGAAACGCTTAGAAAAATGAACACATTAGATAATGCTCCTTTTCTTAAATCATTTGAAGAGCATTTAGACGAAAACTATGGCGCACTCGGTACGCCGAAAAGGGATGCGTTTGAAGAAAGGGCACAGAAGTTTGTGCTTGCAGAAATGCTAAGAGAAGAGAGATTAAAAGCTCATTTAACACAAGAACAACTGGCCGAAAAGATTGGTGCTAATAAAGGGTATATATCAAGAATTGAGAACGGAAGAACCGATATTCAATTAAGCACCCTTTATAAGATTGTTGAAAAAGGTTTTGGGAAACGACTCAGTTTATCGTTCCTTTAATTTGCTGGTAAGATATTTTCAGCGTATAAAGCAAAGCCCTGGCATTCGAAATGCCAGGGCTTTTTTGTATATCTTTATCTCTTCCCAAATTTATTACAATCTGAAATTACGCAGGTTGTAGGTAAATGTAAGCATGTAATAGCGGCCCAGTACCATGTTTTTCACGTCTTCTACGTAAGCAGTTGATACGTTACGACTGATGCTATTATTTTGTTTCAGAATATCAAACACATTGAAACGCAACTCACCGGCTTGTTTTTTCAGGAATTTGTAGCCAAGGCCACCATTCCATAGCGTGAAGCTTCTGTTGTAGCCTGCTCCCAAACCTGAGAACGACTGGTTAACCACTTCTGTCTGAAACACAAAACCTTTGCCAAACAACCAGTTGAGTTTGAAGTTTGAATTCTGCGACAGGAAGTTGCTGTTCAGGTTGGTCTGCAAGCTATTGCGCACAATGTTGTAGCTCGGTGAATATGACAGCGTGAAGTCGAATTTCTCACTCATGCTGCTGCTCACCACTACCCCACCATTGATACCGTAGTTGTTGGTGAAGCTCTTCACCTCATTAATAAGGTTCGGGTTTTTCAGATAAGAAACCCCCGCATTGAAATTGACATTCGACTTGATGAAGCTAACCGGTACACCATAACTCACAAACGAGCGCAGATTCAGCAGGCCGTCCATATTAACAGGCTTGGTCAATTGCGAACCTTTAAAGAGAATGATATCCGGTGCCAGCTCATAGTCTTTGTCGGCAATAAAGGTCGACTGCACAATGGCATTGTTTGAGTAGCTCAGGTTACCGAACACATTAAGGCTCTGTGCCGTTTTAGATTGCGTTGAACCGAAACGTATGGAAACCGAATGGGTATAGTCTTGTTTCAGATCAGGATTACCGGTTGATAACTGTGTCGGGTTGCCGTTATTGATTACATCCTGCAACTGGTTAACCGATGGCGCATTGGTATTGGTACGATAGAATATACGCAGGTTGGCCTTGTTCTGGAAACGGTAATTGAACATGGCATTGGGCAAAACGCTGTTGAAAGCGTATTTCACATTCTGCGGATTGGGGTATGTCTGCTCACTGGCCAGTTGGGCGTTCTGATACGCTGCGCCTACCGTAAAGAACGATTGCTGGTTGCGGTAACGATAGCTTACGCCGGTACGGTTGGTCAGATAATCATTGTCAAACACGCTGCTCAACGACTGATTCAGTATTGAATAAGTATCTGTTTTTTCGTCAAAAGCATTGACACGTCTATCTGATGAACTCAGGTTATATGAAATGTTGTGATCGAACTGCAATTGGGCTTTTTTGCTGATTGGCTCGGTATAAGTTACGTTGGCCGAAATACGGTTGCTGTAAGTCAGAGACCGGGTTTGCTGGTCGATAATCTGAGTGGTATCGTTTGGAGTGAAATAACGGCTCACCGAATACTGGCTGTTTAATCCTGTGCGGTCACTCAGGTTATCCTGCAAACTAACCGAGAAAGTACGTCCTTCTTTGGCAAATCTATGTCTGAAAAGCAATTCACCCGAAAGGCTATATCCTTTGTTGTTTGAGTTTCCGGTGGTTTGTGTCGTATTCTGCAAGGCGCCTTCCATGATGGTTTGTCCGTTCAAAGTAGAATACGAATCGTTGTTCTGCCAGCTGATGCGCGGCGTAAATATAATCGAATTGTTTTTGTTGATGTTATATTCCAGACGCATGGTTACCCGGTGATTCATGTTGCTGACATCAGAACTGCTGGCTTCGTCGTAAGTCTGTGGCAGCGTGCCCAGGTACTCACGGTGTGACGTGCTGGCGTTGCCGTTATTGGCCGAGTTAAAAAAGTAACTCGTATTCAGTTTTACTTTTTTACCCAGGTTGTCGCTATAGTTTAAGCCGATTGAGGTTGTATGGGCAATACCCGGTTGCTGACCCACCATGAAGTCGCCGGCATTGGCTCCGCCGCCACCACCTCCACCGCCGGGACGTCCACCGCCACCACCGCCGGCTCCACCACCTCCACCACCGGGACGACCACCGCCGCCACCGCCAAAACCTCCTCCACCTCCACCGAAGCCGCCACCACCCGACGAACCTAATACGCCGAGGATATCCTGATTGGAGAAGTTTTGCTGATTGATGTTATTCGATAACCCAATGATGGTTAACCGTTGGTCTTTTTTGAATAGGTTCATACTCACGCCTGACTGGTAGCGGTCGTTTTCGCCATAACCTGCATAAACCTTACCAAACTGGCCGTTGTTTTTGCCCTGCAATGTAGTGATATTGATGGTCTTGACAGAATTGCCATCATCGAAACCTGTAAACTGAGCTTGCTCGCTCAAGCGGTCAAATACCTGTACTTTATCTATGATTTCAGCCGGAAGGTTCTTCAAAGCCAGGGTGGCGTCGTCACCGAAAAACTCCTGTCCGTCAACTGTTACTTTTCTTACTTCTTCTCCCTGCGCTTTCACTACGCCGTTTTCAATGGTTACGCCGGGCATTTTTTTCACCAGGTCTTCTGCCGAAGCATCGGGGTTTGTTTTATAGGCGCTGGCATTGTATTGCACCGTGTCGCCTTTTTGCTCCACACGAATCTGCTTTTCGCGCACAATTACCTCGCTTAACTGGCGGGCGTTTTCACCCATAATTACCACGCCCAGGTTTTTGGCCGTAGTGCCTACTGTAATTTTGTTCTGGAGATCGTCATAGCCGATAGAGGTGATTCGCAGCAGGTAAGCTCCGGCTTGCACGCCTGTAAATCTGAAGAATCCTGCGGTATCGGCCTGCACACCTTTACGCTGTGTGCTGTCTGCCTGGTTAATTAATAATACGCTGGCGCCAACCACTGCTATCTTGGTTTTCGCTTCCTGTACTGTTCCGGTTACTTCTACTCCCTGAGCAAAAACTCTGACCGAAACCAGAAGTGTGAGTGATAATAAAAATAGATGCTTCCTCATTGTTTATGTTTCATTGACATCTCTTAGAATGACAAACGTCTTCAAAGTTTAGCCACCTCCGTTCAATAGGCGACCAATCTGTGAGTTGTGTAGATAAAACATCTCAAACTTACCGATTATCGGCACATTTATCATTGTATTTATCTAATATTACTCATGCAAACACTTTTAAAAAAAATTAGTACGCGAAGCAGAATGTCTGCTGTGCTTCTGTAAAATTGACATATATTTGCTTAAAAAACACCTATATACGGCCTTTTAATTAAAACAACATAAATCACTAACAATCAATCTATTATAATATAGTTCGCATGAATCACACACGGTTTGCCTCATATAGGTTTCTCCTGCCCTGTTTTGCAATTTTGCTCATAGCTGCAAGCACTAAACAAGCACAGGCACCCGCCAAGCCAAAGGCACGCTACAATTATTTATTGCACTTACCTAAGGACTACGACAAAAAAACTGTGCCATATCCGGTAATTATCTATTTACACGGAAGCTCACACCGAGGCAGCGACCTCAACAAACTAAAGGGGTACGGGATACCACAACTGATTGATCAGGGGAAGGAATTTGACTTCATCATTGCCTCTCCGCAATGCCCTGACGGTAAAAGCTGGAACAGCGAAAACTGGTTTGATGCGCTCTATGAAGAACTCAACACCAAATACAGAATCGATCCCGACCGCGTGTACCTAACGGGCATAAGCCTGGGTGGCCAAGGTACGTTTTCGGTCGGGATGGATCACACTGATAAACTGGCTGCGCTGGTGCCACTGTGTGGCTGGGTGAACGATGCCGATATCCCGCGCCTCTGCACGACGTTGAAAAAAATACCCATCCTTACTTTCCACGGCACGGCTGATAACGTTATCTCAATCAGTGAAACAGAGCGGATTGTGAAAGAATTAGAAAGCTGCAATGCAAACATTGCGTTTACAAAACTGGAAAACGAAGGACACGGCATACAGTTCCTCTACGATCGTCCGGAAATTTATGAGTGGATGCTTAAATGGAAGCGACAGAAGTAATGAAGATGCCGTTCTAAGAACGGCTGACTCACTGACTCAATTTAAATTGAGCCAAACGGTGTTGAATCAAACTTGTAACCTGACCTTCTTCTATTTATTTCTTTAAGAATAGTGGTATATTCACCACCACCTTTATGTGCATAAGGGATATAACCTGAGGGAGGTTCAGGCAATTGATTTTCACATTCCTTTGAGCAAAGATTAATCAATAAAGGAAACACATTGCTACCTACATACTGAGAAGTCCATAGTTGATTAGTCTTGGCATAATGTATTTCTTTTTTGCAAATGCTACAGTTGAGGTTTTCGCGGAAATAACGAATCGGATTAGTAGTCAAATCAGGAAAACCTTTATTATTTTTAAAATTCCCAAACAATGTGCTAATACTTACTCTTGTAGTCCTAAGTTTTCTACAATTCAATATTTCGAAAGGAAGCCATTTTAACTCACGAGAGCAGTATACATCAAAAGATTCAAGTGCTTCCATCTCTTCAATTTCCGGAGGTATACTTTTTAAATTGCTCTGATAAAGGTATATTTTTTTTACACTTTTCAACTTAGAGATACTTTCCGGTAGAGTGTACATTTTCTCATACAAATCAGAACCTAACGCATCAACTGGCTTAAACTCATCTCCATTTTCTTCTGCCAATTTATCAATATATTCGCATAATTTCCCCCATGCAACTGAGTTCCGGTCTTGAATATGATTCTTAATTATTGGGTTGGTAGAGTTCATACACTTAAAATTCTTTGCTTAATTTAGTTGAGTAAGCCTAACAAATATTCCCGGATGTGCACACAAATTGAGAAAATCATTATTTTCTATTCATTCCAAAAACAGCCAATTATTTATCTGGTGAAGGTCCAATGTAAAGTAGTTTTGCTGTTTATAATCTCGAATCCAAAGCCAATTGATATCCCTCTGAAGCCGCATTGCAATGCGGCTCTACCCGTTTTGCTTACTGGTTACGAATTCCACTCATTTATTACTCTACCACTTTAAATTCAAACTCAACTGCCAGCTCAACCCGTATTTATCGGCAATGAAGGCGAATTTTTTGCTGAATGGGTATTCGCCGAGGGGCATCATGGTCATGCCACCTTCTGACAGGTTTTTGTAAAGGGTATCAATTTCTTCTTCCGACTCACAGTTGACATAGATAGACACCGCCGGGGAAAAACTGAATTGATGCGCAAAACTGCTGTCGATAGCCATATAGGTTTGTCCACCCAGCGTGAAGGTGGCATGTTTTACTGTTCCTTTGTGGCCACCGGGTTCGTCGGTCTCGTAATGTTCCATGTGCTGTATGCCCGAGTCTTTGAATAGCGTTGTATAGAAGTTAATAGCTTCTTCTGCTTTGCCGTATTGTTCGCCAACGAACATCAGAAAGGTTATCGTTTTTTGCATAAGGTTGTTCTTTCAAGTAGTAGTTGTTCTCTAAAATCTTATTTTATGCTTCGGGGTATCAATGCGAAATGGCTTTCAGTCCTATGATTGACCCAACGAGAGTCAATATAAAGAAAATCCGCCAGAAATTCGCCGGCTCCTTGAATACAAATATGCCGATTAGTACCGTACCGACTGCACCGATGCCCGTCCAGACGGTGTAGGCAGTCCCTAAAGGCAGGTTTTGTATGGCTTTCATGAGCAGTAGCATACTGCAGGCCAAAGAAACAATAAAACCTGTATACCACCAATAGGCTTCGCCACCCGTACTTACTTTTGCTTTGCCTAAACATGCCGTAAAAGCTACTTCAAACAAACCTGCAATGATTAATATTATCCAGTTCATATCCACTTTGTTTTGTTGTGATTACACAACAAAGGTCAGCGCATTAGATTTTGAATCCTTTTACAAATGTTAAAAAAGAATCAGGTTATCTGATTTCGGCTCTGATGCGACTTAAACTTACCTGTGTGATACCCAGATAAGAAGCAATGTATCCCAGAGAAACCCTCTGAAGCAGGTCAGGGTGTGTCCGGAGCAGCGATGTGTAGCGCTCGGCAGCGGTGCTGAACTGTCGGGCAATGAGTCGTTCTTCAGTTTTGATGAGTTCCTTTTCAGCGAATCTTCTACCCCAATTGGCTATATGGATATCCTGATTTAATAGATCCTGCAAATGATTGGTATTCAGGGCGTATAATTCGCTGTCTTCCAACAGTTCAATGTTTTCGTAGCCGGGTTGGTTGGCAACATAGCTGCTCATGGATACAACCGCTTCGCCTTCTTTACCAAACCAGAAAGTGATTTCCGTATCGTTCTGGTAAGAATAGGCTCGTACAATGCCCTTTTTAATGAAGTACATTGTTTTTTCTATGTTCCCGGCTTTTAACAACAAATGTTTCCTTGGGAATCTCACTTCATCAATGCGGTCTGCCAGCCTTGCAAGTGAATCATCAGGTAGTGGGTATATTTGGTTGAGTATCCGGTTTATTGGCATGAGTACAGTGAATAGTATAGCCGCAATGCATTACGGCTATAACTAAGTAAACACTACAATTATTTAATCTTCCGCTTTGCCAGATACGCTTCCATTTCAACCAAGCTCAGGGCGTTGAAGGTCATATCGGTGGTGAGGCCGCCTTTTCGGGCTATAGCTACGCCATAGTGCATATCCAAATAGCCTTCCATTTCGTGAGCATCGGGGTTGATACTCAGCATCACGCCCTTTTCAACGGCATACTGAATCCAGCGCCAGTCTAAGTCCAGTCGATATGGGCTGGCATTAATTTCAATGATTACACCGTTTTCGGCGCAGGCATCTATAATGGCTTTATAATCAATCGGGTACCCTTGCCGTGAAAGCAACAAACGACCCGTCGGGTGACCCAGAATGGTAGTATATGGATTCTCAATGGCTTTGATAAGTCGCTCGGTGGCACGTGCTTCTGTCATAGTCAGATTGGAGTGAACCGATGCCACGATGAAATCGAAAGTTGCCAGCACTTCGTCAGGATAATCGAGCGAACCATCACCCAGAATATCCGATTCTATTCCTTTCAGAATTTTAAAGGGTTTACCACCCCCTTCATTGAGTTTTTTGTTCAGTTCTTCAATTTCAGCATGCTGCTGCATTACTTTATGCACGATCAGTCCGGATGCATACTGCGCCGACTGCGAGTGATCGGCAATGCCGAGGTATTCAAAACCGAGCTCCTGACAATAACGGGCCATCTGTTCCAGCGAATGCCGGCCATCAGAATACGTAGAGTGGTTATGCAGAATTCCTTTCAGGCTCTTCCAGGTTACCAGATCTTCATTTTTGCGGTTCAGAACCCAGTCGAACTCGGCTGCACCCTCACGCATTTCGGGTACAATGTAAGGTATGCCGTATTTCTCGTATATTTCTTCTTCGCTGCCCAAGCCTTTAGCCGTACTTAACTGCATCAATGTTTTGCCTTGCTCGTTTTTGCGTTTCAGGTGAGCCACATCCGCCGAATACATAAATTGTTTCTGCACAAATTTATCGGCCGGAACAAACTTAATCTCGAGGTCAATCTTGTTATCCTGGTATTTTCCACGCCAGGTAAATGGTGACGATATTTTGGGGCTCTCTACAAAGCTTTCAGGTAGCTGTGTAAAGAAACCCGCTGCCTGCGGCTCATCGTTTGAAACCAGAAACAGCAACGAGTCTACAATTTCATTTTTACGACGCACCTGTCCGGACACCTCCACCTTGCTATAGTATTGCTTCAGGTCTTCAGCAATGGCTTCAGCCAGTGCCTCCGCCTTATCCATGCGCAACTTACCTGCCTGGCTCTGCAAAAAGACGATTGATTCGAGTATGGTTTCCTGGGTTTTACCACCAAAGCCTTTTACCTTACCAATAGTGCCGTTTTCGCAGGCTATCTGCAAATCGTTCACGTTATCAATACCTACTTCTTTCCAGAGAGTCTTTATTTTCTTAACACCAATCCCCTTGATTTTAAACATATCAATTACACCTTCAGGGGTATTGGCCAGTAATTCCTGCAATTCTTTCAGTGTACCCGTGGTTACAATCTCAATTACTTTGCCTGCTATCATTTTACCTACTCCCTGCACCTGCGTGAGCTCACCTGCTTCCATAGCGGCCAGATCGCCGGTAAATTTATCGAGATAATAAACGGCATTGGTGTAGGCTCTTATTCTGAATTCGTCAACATCATGCAATTCCATTAACTTTGCAGTCAGTTCGAGCGTTTCAACAATATATTCATTAGTAACCATGAGTAGCTGTTATTAGGATAGAATGTATGTTCTGATTTTTTGAAACTCAAAGTAAACAATAATTTATGAGATTGATATTGTTTTTTATACTGATTTCTTTGGCAACCGCAGCGCAGAATCCGGTGCTGAAAGTACAGGTAACAGGTTTTGAAAGCAATAAAGGTATGCTACTGTTGGAGGTGCTGGATGCCAAAAAAAAATCGGTAAAAAAATTGGTGTTACCCATTAAAGACAAGCAGGTCGATATAAAAATTGCGGATTTAGGCACAGGGCAGTACTCGGTGCGGGTTTTTCATGATGCTAACGGCAACAATAAATTAGACACCAATCTGCTGGGGATTCCGAAAGAGCATTGGGGAATGTCGAACAACGTAAGGGCGGTTATGGGGCCACCCGATTTCAAGGAGAGTCTGTTCTGGTTGAAGGACAATAAGACTCTGGAGATTGTGGTGAAGTGAAGAACCCCACCCTGCCCTCCCCAACAGTGGGGAGGGTAATATTTACCCTTCTCTCATTGTTAGGTCAGACCGCTACCGGGGCTTTGATGGCCGGGTATGGGTCGTATTCTTCCAGTCTGAAATCTTCGTATTTGAAATCGAAAACGCTTTTCACCTCGGGGTTCATCCACATTTTAGGCAACTTGCGGGGTTCTCTTGATAGCTGTAGTTCTACCTGCTCCAGGTGATTCAGATAGATATGGGTGTCGCCACCTGTCCAGATAAATTCATAAGGTTCCAGTCCGCATTCCTGCGCTATCATCATGGTCAGTAAGGCATACGAGGCAATATTGAAAGGTACTCCCAGAAACACATCTGCACTGCGCTGGTATAACTGGCATGACAGTTTGTTATCAGCTACATAAAACTGAAACAAAGCATGGCAGGGCATCAGCGCCATTTCAGGAAGCTCACCGACATTCCATGCTGAAACAATGATACGACGGGAATCGGGAGATTTTTTAAGGGTATTCACAACCTCTTTCAGCTGGTCTATGCTGCGGCCGTCGGTTGTTGCCCAGCTACGCCACTGCTTGCCGTAAACCGGCCCGAGGTTTCCTTCGGCATCGGCCCATTCGTCCCAGATAGATACGCCGTTTTCTTTCAGATAGGCCGTATTGGTTTCTCCTTTGATAAACCACAATAACTCATGAATAATCGACCTGGTATGTACTTTTTTGGTAGTTACAAGCGGGAAACCGTCCTGCAGGTTAAACCGCATCTGATAACCGAAAACACTGATAGTACCTGTGCCGGTGCGGTCAGTTTTTTTTGTTCCGTTTTCAAGTATGTGTTTGAGCAGATCCTGGTATTGTTTCATGAGGGGTATTGGCTATTGGGATTTTATGCAAAGGTAATAAATTCTATTCTAACGATTAGTAATTTGTTACTTGAACTATGAGGTTAAACTTTCATGTATATGAGATATTGAAAAAACATTTCCTGTTCCTCTGTTGTTACTTTTTGAGCTGCAAAAAGTAACCAAAAAGCAGCCCATCATTCTAACTCACACAATTAAAAATCCGATAGACATCTCATGTATTTATAATCAAACGCTTGATTTTTAATTGCGCTCAAACAGGAATGACGTAATATGGTTTTTAATTTTTAGTTGTATTTCGTTTTTTTAAGTATTCTGCGCTTTTACTTTATAAAAATCTGATTTACTTCTGGTATTCTATCTAAAAGTCATTTTATCATTCATCTATCCCTGAATCAATTAATTATGAAAAATTAAAACAACTGAAAATTGTAACCTTATAACATCATTTCCTGTTTGAGCATGGTTAAAAATCTGGAAATAGATCGTATTAATCTTATTTGATTTTCGGATTTTTAATCGTGTGAGTTTAAATGATGCCTGTTTTGCGGACGGCTAGTCTTGCGTTACTTTTTTTCAGGTAAAAAAAGTAACAACCCGATACTTTAAAATCTTTGAACGAAGTCTTTGTCAGAAGTTCTAAATTGAAATGATATCGGAATATAATTGTGGCGGAACATGCTGCAAACAGGATGCTCGCGCCACATGAATTTATTACAACGCAATAGGCGCAGCCAGACAGGAATCCGGGATATTGAAAGCTTCTACCAATGGTACGGCGTCGGTACGGATTTCCCAGCATAACTGATTCACAAGCTTGCGGATAGCCTTTGTCTTTACGGCTTCCATGTAGCCCTCCTCCAGATACCAGCCTTTGTTTTGCTCTATTTGTGATAAGGCAAACAACTGTTTCAATTTTGTAAGAATAGCCTTCGTTCCTGTGTCTTCTACGGCGTTTACCGCTGTCTGAAACTGCTCCAGCATCAGGCGATCGAGATACGCCCGGGCGACATCCTGCATCTGGTGCTGGGCAACGTTGAAGGCATCGTAAGCATCGAGCCCGCTGTCAATCAGTTTTTTCATGCGCCTGGCAGCCGAAGCCAGAATCACTTTCTCACGATACTCGAATGCGTTTTTATGGAAGGTGTCATCTAACAAATGTGCTTCATCTGTTTTGCGGGTGGCCATCGGGTTCTTCTGCAAAATCACGGTTTTTGTTTGCTCATAGACGTAATTCAGCATACCCATGCTGTCCATGTTTTCAAACGTTTTCCGGAACTCCGCCAACCTGCTTTTAGCCACCAGTTGCATCAGCACGGTGTTGTCGCCCTCAAAAGTGGTATAAATCTCCGTATCGTTTTTGAGTGCGTCTATCCGGTTTTCCGACAGATAGCCTTTTCCGCCACAGGCCTCGCGGCACTCCTGCAATATATCGCGGGTGCTCCAGGTAACGTACGATTTCATTCCGGCCGCCAGGGCTTCAATTTCCTGCATGTCGGCTTCAGTTCGTTGTAAAAACCGGTTGGTAAGATACTGCAAACCGAAGTGCATGGCGTAGGTTTTGGCCAGTAGTGGCAATAACCTGCGTTGATGCATGCGGTAATTGAGGATGGGCACTTCCGAGCCCCCCTCGGGGCCAAACTGCCTACGCTGGTCGCCATAGGTAATGGCAATGGTCAAACCCGATTTAGCCGCTGAAAGCGCTGAACGAGGTATGCCTATTCTTCCCCCAACTAGTGTACCCAGCATGGTAAAAAAACGTCGACTATCGCTCGGAATCGGACTTTCAAACTCTCCTGCGTCATTGATTGAAGCAAAGCGGTCGAGCATGTCATCTTTGGGTATTATGACATTATCAAAACTGATGGTGCCATTGTCAACCCCGTTCAGACCCATTTTATGGCCGCAGTCGTGAATAGTAATGCCATCGAGAACCTTACCGGACTCATCTCGCAGCGGTACCACAAAGGCATTGACACCATAGTCTTTGCCGTCAATAATCAATTTAGCAAAGACAGTAGCCATTCGCCCGTGCCGGGCAGCATTGCCTATGTATTCTTTCTGCGCTTTGGCGTGAGGCGTATGTATGGTAAAAGTCCGGCTTTCGTGGTGGTAGGTTGCCGTTGTTTCTATACCTTTTACGTTAGAACCATGATTGGTTTCGGTCATGGCAAAGCAACCGGGCAGTTCGAGCGAACCGATTTTTTTCAGATACTTTTTATAATGTTTTTCGGTACCGAGCGATAACACGCTCATGCCCCACAGCCCGAACTGCACCCCGAATTTAATCACCAGGCTCAGGTCGTGGTAACTCAGGGTTTCCATAATGGCAAAGTAATCGGCTATGTTGTTGCCACCGCCGTATTCTTTCGGATAAGCCATATTGCCCAGGTTTTCCCGTGCCAGTAATTGGCACCATTGCAGCACTTTTTCACGATAAACCTGAATATCGGTTGATGTTTCGTAGGCAAACTCCGGCCGGCTGATGATATCCTTTACTCTTGCAATAATGGGCGCGTAGTTGCCATCAAGTATTTCGGTCAGTTTCCGGGTATCAAAACTACTGGCTGTATGGTGGATAGAAGTGAAGGTATTGCCGAATGTTCTGAACTGGCTGATGGCTTCTTCGCCCGCCAGACCGAGATTCGACTCCAATGTGCTGAAGACTGGTTCGAGTGCCATGATGTCGGCATCATTTCCGGATAGCCACACCGAAATATCAAAGATATCTTTCGCTTCCGGCAATGCCTGCAAAGCGTTTTCAATCTCTGTTTTCCACACAGCCAGTTGTTGTCTGCTTGGTGGCGAGGCAATGTCAATCTGCAACATCAGCTCTTCCTGCTCCTGTTCAGTAAGCCAGGGTTGCCTGTCGATAAATTCTTTCAGTGTCAGTAGTTCCTGGCGGGTCAGGAGGTCGTCGGACCATACCAGATAAAAAAGCGGAAGAAAAGCTTTCAGTTTTGTGTTCTCCATATAATTACATAAGGTTGTGCCTGATGAGATAGGTAAATATAGCGAGTTTATGCTTAGCTATAAAACTGTTTTCCAATTTGTTGCAGCTCCCGGACTTATTACAGCGGTTCCATAAGCCTGGCGAAATCTTATGGTTGTGTTCAAAGCAAAGAACCGACCGGCTACTGCCAACAGCACACTTTGTCAAAATTTTGCAATAATTATGAAAATCGTTTTATTTTACGACGATTTCATGTAGATTAGTTTAGACTTTTGCAAATCTGAATATACCTCTACCCGTGCCTGGTATCTTCGGACACCGCGGAACCATTCCGGCTAAAAACTTCTTCTATTCTGTTACCTTACCGTCAATTGCAGTATGTAGTCATCATTTATCATCGGGTTGATATGGCAGATCAGAACAATGTAAAAGAGGCAATTTTTATTGCTATTGACCTGGCTCCATTAATTTTTTTTGCGCTTTCTGCTGCAATCACCGGCACCATAGTTTTTTTTCAGCGAAGGCAATGGAGGGGTATCCGTCAGAAAATAGAATTGAAGGCCCAACTGGTGCAGGCAATACTTCTTGAAAGAATCGATTTACAAAACAATCTACTGAAACAAATCAACAGAGAGCTGCACGACAGGCCCGGGCAATTGCTTTTTGTTGCGAAAATCAATCTTAATATTCTGGAAGAAAAAGAACAACCCGCCGACAGCCTGCACTACATAACTACGGCTAATAATCTACTTACGCAAACCATTGACGAACTGCGGGTATCCATGAGGCATCTGGAAGAGATATCGGTGCGTCAGGACAACCTGGTGCAGGGTGTCAGACACGAGCTGGATAAAATCAGAAATAAAGCACAAACGGATACCCATGTAATTGTAAACGGTAAACCGTACCGGTTGCTGAATGAGCAGGAAATTGTGCTGCTGACAGTAGTGAGAGATATTCTGGGTCTGGTAATGAAGCATAAGGAACCCGACGGAATCAGGGTGACTTTTGGTTTCGAACGGGGGAAATTCAGACTAAGTATAGGCATTGACCACCACAATTACGGAAACTGTGAACATGCTACCTCGCATGTAAACCTACTGAACCAGCTCATAAACAAATGTCGGCTTATTGATTTTGATTGCCGTGTTGACCCAACAGACGGCCACAACACAACTTTTCATTTTTATGCCCTACACCGGCAAACCACTTTTAGCCTTCAGCGGCTTTATTGATAAAACTTCAGACCTTTTTCTATTTTGTCGAGCGTTTTTACTATTCTGTCGGCTCTGGTTTCGTCGGTTTTGGCCGAATAAATCCAGTCTATGAAACCTTTCTTTTCACCATCTGAGTAGCCCATAAATTTTTCGTACAGTCCGGGTTCATCCTGCAAGCATGCTATGAGTTCATCAGGAATCTCGGTCGGCAAATTATCGGCATAAAAGATTATTCTTACGGTGTCGCCCGCCTGTTTCTTAATCTTCTTCCTGATTTCGGCTCTGACAGGAAAAAAGAGATTACCATTGCTCATGGGCATCAGGTTATAGCCCTGTATCTCAAAATCGTCTATCGTGCCCCGCACCCTCACCCAGCCGAAAGGCCCCTTTTGGGTGGGAGGTATCCCTATAATCTCCACAAAAGTCCACCCGCCTTTGCCATCCACTTTCTGCATGCAATAGTCTTTGTCAACAAGGAGTTTTTCCATTATTTTTTTGATTTTCTGGCCAATGGGTTGAAATCCAGATACAGCTGTATCCAGTGAGCCAGGTCTTTTTGTAAACGAAACCCATTTTGGGTCACATAAACGTATCCTTTCATGGCCTTGCCTGTAAAATCCATAGGTTGGCAATCATTATTTTCCAGAGCTGCCTCATAGTCTTTTTCACTCAGTCGGCAAAGCAACACGTCATCACCGTTTTTCTTGTCGGTGTGGGTGGCACAAAACATTTTGTCAGCAACCATGATGCACACCCCGCCGAACATCGTCTTTTCAGAAAAAGTCACCTGTTTTTCATCAAGTATATCTCTGATACGATTCAGGATGGCTTCGTTATAGGGCATGGGATAAAGTATTTGAGTAAAACCAGCAACTTAATTTTCAGATCAGGAAGACACGTATTTTACCTTAATTCTCTGCTATCAATTTTTCATTAATTGTATGGTAAGTTCTTCTTTTAAAAACCTAATCCTTTTCTATACTTTCTAACTTGATACTATTAGAAGCTTTACTCTTTATTTCTCTTTTTAAGGAGTACTAATTTAACCTCCTTTACAGTTTCATCAGCGGTATTTTGCGGTTTTTTATCAGTTAAAGCTTTTATTTTTTGAATATGAGGACTTAATATACTCTTGTCGAATATATCACTACTTGATTGCAACGATTCAAGCTGAGCGATTGCAGTTTTTGCCAATGCGGTTAATCTTCTATCTATCGGTATATGATTCCTGATCATTTCTGCATTTAAACTTTCAAGATTTGATAAAACTATCAATTGGTGTGTATCTGCATAATCTCTTAAATTTCTACCCTGTAAAACTAACTGAGGATTTTCTTCTCTCCATTTCTTCGATGTTATCCCAAATAAAGCAAGATTTAATATTTCAGCTTCTTCAGCATATACAACTCCTTCTTTGGTTTTTAGCAGGTTTCTCAAAGGCAAAAGGTTTTCTTTAATGGAATCAGTCTGTATTTTATAATTTACCTTACTTATTACTCGCCGTATGTCCCAGATTTGACCTAACTGTTGAGATTCTTCCTCTTTGAATCGCTGGAACTCTTTTATTAAATAAAGTTTGAACTCAGGACTTAAATATGTACCAAACTCAAAAGCAATATCCTTATGAGCAAAAGTTCCGCCACCATACCGACCAGCCTTGGATATCACCCCTATTGCATTAGTTGCATCAATCCATTTTTTGGGTGTCAAAGAAAAACTATTTAACCCTGCCTGAGATCTAAAGGTATCGAATTCGATACCTTTAAAATTCGGGTTATGAATTTGTTCCCATATTCCCAGAAACTCAACTGTATTTCTATTCCGCATCCAATTATAAATCATTGAATCATCACCAAAATTCTTTACCATATCAGTTAAGGATATATAATCCTCATGATTTTGTTCAATGATTTTTATTTCCGCTCCTTTTACCTTTATATGTTTGCTTGCCATACAATAATGAGTTTCTAACTTTTATCTTAAATAAGAATCTCCAAATTCGGTATTAGTTTAAAAATATCAAAATTCTACTATTGCCTTATTACGGTAATTTGTCAGCGCAATATTTTATATTACAATCAGCATTGCTTCAGTTTTTCTAAGCCAAGGGCTAAAATTCAGAAACATTAATCGCTTTTCTAGTGTAAAACAGGCATTAAAATCAAGCTTAAAAATTTATCTATGGTAATTCCACATATCATCTCTTTTCAAAATTAGTCATCACATTAGGCACATACTGAAAAAACATTATACCTTTGCTGAAGGTTGTAAAGGCTGCCTGTTCTCACAAAAGATAAATTCACCTTTCTTATTCTACTGTTTTTTTTGTTTATTTAATTTCCGCCGATTGTGAGA
Source organism: Emticicia sp. GW821-FHT11C11 (assembly GCF_058808615.1). Taxonomy (NCBI): domain Bacteria; kingdom Pseudomonadati; phylum Bacteroidota; class Cytophagia; order Cytophagales; family Leadbetterellaceae; genus Emticicia; species Emticicia sp. GW821-FHT11C11. The sequence goes on along the minus strand of NZ_JBXARV010000003.1, from coordinate 948,906 downwards.
TAATGGCATAAAGGGAATCATATGAACAAATTACAACCACTCCGATTAACTGAGTTGAAAACTCAGGCTCATTTTCTTCTTAAAGACCTCGAAAGGCAATCTGACGTTTCTCTTAAAGCCGCCAACAGATTTCGTATTCATCCCGCTTTCGCAGAAAAAACTGACTATTGGCTACTCGAAAACACTGACGCCATTCAGTTGAAACATGCCTATGCAGTATTGGCGCTGGAAAAAGGATTCACGAATTGGGCAGCGCTTCGAAACACAGTGATTGAATCCGACTGCCTCTATCGTGCCTCGGCTGTTGCTTTTATTCATGCATGGTTTAAGAACTATCATACCGCACAGGCCTATCTCATGAAAAACGGAGGATATTTGCTCTCATTCTGGGACGATTTTGTGGTATGCGGAAAAGAATACGTTACCCGATTGGGCCTTATTGACTACGAGAGCCAATGGAAAAACATTGGCTTTGACTGGCATGAACCCAAAGACGCAGCGGCTTTTCAGTTGCTGAAAGAAGTCGCCATTAAAAACTATCTGTTTCAACAATAACATTAAAAAACAAACAATGAAAAATTACCTCGGACGAATAATAATACTGGTGAATGATTATGAAGAAGCATCGCTTTTTTATGAAGAAAATTTTGGTTTTAAGAGAATTTTCGACGTCACTACGCATGTAGGGCAGCGTTTTTTGCACATCGGCACTGATACTTTAGATGCCCTTGGTATCTGGTTTCTGAAAGCCGATACAAAAGAACAAAGGGAGAAAGTGGGGAATCAGACCGCAGGGCAACCAACCCTTGTCATTTATACTACCTCTTTAGAAGAACTTTACGGAAAACTAAAAAGTAATAATGTGCAGATTAAAGTTGAGCCGGTATTAACACCCGAATATAAGTTTTTCCATTGCTACGATTTATATGGAAACGAAATTGTGGTAGTAGAAATAAAAGAATAACGCCCAAGCAGGTGTTGATTATATACAACTAAGGGTAGTATCTCTATTCAACTAAAATAGAGATACTACCCTTAGTTGCTCTTTACATAACCTGTTTCAGGGTGTAATTTTTTATTCCTGATTCAAAGAATACGAATGGGTGATTTCGGCTGAGGCAGATAGTTGCGCGGTAGCCGAACAGTATTTTTCCATCGATAGCTTGATGGCTCTCTCAATTTTATCCGGGTCAATGGTGCCTTTAAATGCAAAATGCACGTTTATTTTTCTGAAAGGCTTCATTTCAGTGCCTTCAATCTGTACGCGCTCGCCGTCAACAGAAATTTTTAAGTCTTCAATTATCTGGCGTTGCTTCTTCAGCACCAGTATTACGTCAATAGCAGTGCAACCTCCTAATCCCATTAATAGTAATTCCATAGGCCTGGCACCTGCATTATGGCCGCCTATGTCTACGTTGGCGTCAATGTGTGTGGCGATGTCTGACGTTCCTTTGGCTTCAAAATGAAAAGCATCGTCTACTCTTACTAATTCTACTTTCATATTATTATTTTGTTGTAGTGCTGTTTACCATTTATACTTTTTATCGTTTCATCATGTTTTTCTCGATTTTTTCAACTTCGGAATAGCCGTCTGCCTCAAACATGAAATGATGTTTTAGGGTCTTTAATTTTTACCTGTGCATTTTACTTATATATACGAAAACAATTAATGTTGATACGAAGTTTCCTGATTGTAGCGAAAGAAAGTTCGTGCCACAAAGGGAATTCGACAATCTGAAATCGACATTCGACAATCTCAAAGGTTTTAATTTTGAAAGTTTTTTAGGAAATTGCAGTTTCAAATGGCGCAGCACTTTTTTTAATGATGAATACCTGCGCTATCAATGCCGATTCTGTGGCAAATAAAACAGATTTCTAAAGAAAAACCGATAAAATGGCAAAATACAATTCACTGGTAGAAATTCAGGAGGCAATCAGAAAACAGGAGACGTCTTGTGTAGCGTTGGTGAAATATTATCTGGAACGAATTGAGGCAAATAAAAATCTGAATGTTTTTTTAGAAGTATATGCTGACGAGGCGCTGAAAAAAGCGGCAGAGGTTGACAATAAAATCAAGAACAACACGGCAGGGCGCCTGGCCGGAATGGTGATAGGTGTGAAAGATGTACTGGCGTACGAAAACCACGGGCTGCAGGCGGCAAGTAAAATATTGAGCGGGTTTGAGTCTCAGTTTACAGCCACGGCCGTGCAAAGGGTGATTGACGAAGATGTGATTATTATAGGACGCCAGAACTGCGATGAGTTTGCGATGGGGTCGTCGAACGAAAATTCGGCATTTGGCCCGGTGCGCAACTACGCCGACCCAACCCGTGTGCCGGGCGGTTCGTCGGGGGCATCGGCAGTAGCAGTGCAGGCAGATATGTGCCTGGCTTCGCTGGGGTCTGATACCGGAGGTTCGGTGCGCCAACCGGCCGCTTTCTGCGGAGTAATAGGGGTAAAACCCACCTACTCGCGGGTGTCGCGCTGGGGTTTGATCGCCTACGCGTCGTCGTTCGACTGCGTGGGGCCGATCACCCGTGATGTGGACGATGCAGCCCTGTTACTCGAAATCATTGCCGGAGCAGATGAGTACGACAGCACGGTTTCTACCCTGCCGGTACCCGAATACAGCAAGCAACTGACGCCCAAAATCCACTACCGAATTGCGTACATGCGTGAGGCGCTGGAAAGCGAAGGACTGGACGAAGATGTGAAGCAGCGAACTTTTGATAAAATAAATTGGTTAAGAAACCTGGGGCATGTGGTGGAAGCTGTTGACTACCCATTGCTAAAATATCTACTACCTACGTATTACATATTGACTACTGCCGAAGCCAGTTCGAACCTGTCGCGTTTTGATGGGGTAAAATACGGCTACCGTGCCGGCAGCAGGATTGAAAATCTGGAGAGTCTGTATAAAAAAACACGTGCCGAAGGCTTCGGAGCGGAGGTTCGCAGGCGTATCATACTAGGCACTTTTGTATTAAGTGCAGATTATTATGATGCCTATTATACCAAAGCACAGCGGGTTCGTCGTTTAATAAAAGAGTCGACAGAGAAAATCCTGACATCGTATGATTTTTTAATTTCGCCAACGACTCCAACGCCACCATTTAAAATAGGAGAAAAATCGGAAGACCAATTGCAGATGTTTCTGGCTGATATTTTTACAGTTCAGGCCAATGTAATCGGAAACCCGTGTATTTCGGTTCCAAACGGGCATAGTTCTGATGGCCTGCCCATAGGAATACAGGTGCTTGGCAAAAATTTTGAAGAAAGCGAGATGCTTGCTTTCGCCAAACTTTTGCAGTGACAATAAGCCGGAAACGAAAATCTGATTAACAATCCTGTTTGATTCAAAATGATGTTTTTCACTGATTGTGAATAGCTAATGCCCTCATTTTGAACCAAAATGTGACCTCAGATTGCCCTTCTATTGCTTATTGTTTTTTCAGAAAAAATTGAAAATTTCAAAAAAAACTTACAATTCCTTGACAAACAAGTGGTTATGGTTTATTTTTGAGAAAGATTGCTTTCTTATTGCCATAACTAAGCTGAGATCCCTTAGTAAAAGACATTCAAATTATGACATTACTCAAGAAGTGCCTCGTCATTGCGAGCTTTATTGGCTGTGCCAGTTTTTCATCACACGCCCAGTCTATAATTCCTCAGGAAGCTACTACAGTTTCGTCTGAAGACACTCTCCCCGAGCAACCCGTAGAAGCCTTTATTCCAAGTACCGACTCAAGAAAGGTACGCGAAGGCTTTCAGAAAATGCAAAAAACCATGCCGTTAGAATACAACGCAACGGTGCAGAGCTTTGTAGAATATTTTATCTACAAAAAGCCGAGCTTTACCAAACGCATGCTCGAAAAGAAAGACTTTTATTTCCCGATTTTTGAAAAATACCTGGCCAAATACGAAATGCCCGACGAGCTGAAGTATTTGTCGATGATCGAATCAGCGCTTAATCCAAAGGCCGTTTCAAGAGCAAAAGCTGTGGGCTTGTGGCAGTTTATGAAACCCACCGGCCGCGAGCATGGCCTGAGAATTGACGAGTACGTAGACGAAAGAATGGACATTGAGAAGTCGACCGATGCCGCTTGCCGGTATTTCAGACAATTGTATAAGATATTCGGCGACTGGGAACTGGTGCTGGCCTCTTACAATACCGGCCCGGGTAACCTGAGAAGAGCGATACGCCGTGCCGGAAACATAACCAACTACTGGCAGCTTCATCCTTATCTACACCGCGACACCCGCACTTATGTACCGCAGTTTACGGCCATTATGTATATGATGCACTATGCCGACCAATATGGCATTGCCGGTGAAGATTCGTTAAGAATGGCGCCGAGAGAATACCAGACTGTAACGATTGACGGCTATGTAGACATGGAAGCATTTTGCACCGCCAGCGGGATAAGCCTTGACGATATCCAATTACTGAACCCGCATATACTGAAAAGCTACGTGCCCGCCTGGAACCGCGGTCTGGAGCTCAGGATTCCGTCAGAAAGCTATGCTTATTTTGAAGAAAACCGCCAGACTATACTCGAATCGGCCTCTAAAAAGCATGGAAATACCATGCTGGCTTCAAATGACCCGCAAGCTGAACCCGGCGTAGTAATTATAGGAGCCAACAGTAGCAGTTATGCAGCCGCAGATGACGAAGGTACCGATGAAAACGTAAAACCTGAGCGGGAAGAAGAAGAGGTTAAGAAAATAAGAAAGGTAAAGAAGAGGTATCATGTGGTGAAACGAGGCGAAGTACTGAACAGAATTGCCACGAAATACAATGTAGAAATGTATGACCTGAAGGTATGGAATAAACTGAAATCATCAAAAATACTGGCAGGCCAACGCCTGGTGATTCTTGACGACGACAATGAAGAAGTAGCCGAAGTTGAGCGCACGATCAAGTCAGAAAGAAAAACCAAGAACCAGATTGAGCATAGCAAGCCCAAATATCATCTGGTACAAAAAGGTGATACTTTATGGAAAATATCACAACGCTATGGCGGCATTTCAATAGAAAAACTCAAGAAACTGAACGGTTTGCGCTCTAATAGTGTAAAAGCCGGCCAGAAACTAAAAATAAGCTGATGTGAAATAACGGCATCCGGCTACAAGAAAGCTCTCTTTTTAAGGAGAGCTTTTTTTATGTACATGAGGCACCAGTATGCACTAAAATGCCAATACATTGCTTAAAAATTTGCAATTATTGTGTTTTTTTAATTAATTCGCCTACCCTTTTTAACTTATAAGTCACCTACCCGCAATGTTTCAATTTGACAATGATCCCAGATTATATCTGAGTATCTGTAACTTGTTATTGATACTTCTCGCCTTCCTGAGTTTCTGGCCTCTGCTCCGGGATCCCGGCAAATCCAAAATTTACCTCTGGGCTTTACTCATCACCATTTCGATGGTTTTTATTGGTTATCGCTTGCCGGTTATCGTCTACAATGTGGCGCTGAATCCGGACGAAAACCTGTTTATAGTGGGAGCCATGACACTGGTCAAAAAGCATATCTTCTGGAAATCGGTAGACAGCGGTTCCAGCGGGCCTTTTAATGTGTATATCATCACGGTTTTCTGTGAGCTCTTTAAACAGCCTTACGATTACGTATCTGCACGCATCATCGGCGCGGGTCTCATGCTGGGCAGCATCATTCTGAATTTCTTGACGCTGAAAAAGTTCTTTTCACTCAAGATAGCAGCGCTCAGTATTTTCCCGGTGGTAGCCTGGCTGGCTACAACCAGATACTCCAATTTTGTGCATTACAGCAGCGAACATCTTCCGATTTTCCTGCTTAGCATTATCAGTTATCTGTATATGCTTTTGTCTGAAGAAGCAACCCTGAAGCTGAAACACCTTTTCTTATTGGGGTTTATTGCCGGTATGATTCCATTCGCCAAGTTGCAGGCCACTCCTGTTGCGGCATTTATTGCATTCATTACTTACTGGCTTATCTACAGGAAAAAGAAAAAAGAGTCTGCCCTCCCTTTTGCAGTGCTTACTTTAGGAGGCCTTTCGATACCTCTTATTCTTGTTGCACTTGGCATTTCTTATCATTTTCTTGACGACATGTGGACATCCTATATTCAGTATAACCTGAGTTATGGAAATAAGCAATCCATGTGGCTATACCTGACAAATTCATTTGCCGATCCGGTTAATTTTCATATCAAAATCGTAGCGGCATTAACCGTATGGGTGCTGATACACAGACTTTATTTTCTGAAACAATATAAGCTAACAGCAAAGTCTGTATTTACTATTGTCTTTGTGAGTGTCAGCATTTTTTCAGTCTACAAAACAGGTTATATGTTTCACCATTATCTTTTATTTCTGGTGTTTCCCTCAGCCTTTTTATTTGCTTACTTTCTTGACGGGTTTCTGTCGATACGGAAAACTATAATTAACTATGCCATTGTAGGTACCCTGCTTGTGACAATCCTGGCGGCCACATTGATTATTCCGACCCATAACGAGTACATTACCGTATCTCAAACAAAGCGACCACTTGAGGTGTCGGATATCGGCCATGTGATTTTAAAGTATACACAACCCACCGAGCCCCTGGTTATCTGGGGCGACCAAGGGTCTTACTATCTGGAAACCAAACGTGTGCAGGGTATCAGATGGAGTAATTCTCACTGGGGTATGTATAGCGACACGGTGCAGAAACTTTGCACAAAGCAGTTTGTAAAAGAGTTTAAGGAGCAATTATCGCCCGTATTTATCGATACGCATGTTGTTACAGGCTCAACTATGGTTCGCACAAAGCTTGGCTATGAAACCGTGCCCGAACTCAAAGAGCTGATTGATACCCATTACCGTTTTCTGACAGAGATAAACCAGCAAAGGGTATACATTCGCAACGACCGGTATGAAGAAATAAATAAAAGTATTGCCCAATTGACACCGGGTAAAGTTATTTCATCAGAAATTCCTTAATAGTGCTTTCAATTTTTCTGGTAGAAACGAGAAAGGGCTTGTCGGTGATGGTAACCTCGATTTTGATTTCAGGGCTGTCTGGCTCTGAGAGAACCAGGTAGCCTCCCTTTACATCGCCTATGGGTGTGTCAATGCTAAAGGTACCTTTGGTATCGTTTCCGTCAAATGCACCACCTTGATTAGTGATAGCTTTTTCGGCTGCTGATACAAATTCGCCAGACGTTCCGGGGTAAGCAATGTTGAATGATGATGCCATAGTTTTCAGAGTTTAATTGTGGACGAGATGTGAAATTTAATAAAACTTTTGGAGGCATACAAGCCTCGTGAAGTATAAAAAACAAAATATTATTTGGCAAAGTTCCGATTAGGGGTATATACACCCACTACTATATCTCAGATAGGAGCAGGAAAAACCAGTCAAAAGTGCGCTTTACGATTTCTTCTTTAAAGGTTTTATGTAGAATTTACTTCCATTATCTAGAAAACTCCCTCACTTAACAAGTCTTTCAAAATAATGACACCCGCTCTTTAAACACATTTCCCAAACCCAGTTTACTTTCATAATTAGATTAAAAGAGCAAAAGCGCTCCATAATATTTTGGGTACCGGGGAATAAAAAAAATCTAAACATTCAAAACTTCTCTCATAATTTTATTGCCGATTATTACAATTTGGTGTCAATAGCTCTGACGGCTATAGCAATACAATCAATGTATTCACCGTCTTTATATGTATTTGCAATCCTGACATTTTACCATCGTTTCTTTAACTTTTAAAAACAAAAATTATGAAAACTTTCAATTTGTATCTAACAATTCAGTTCCATGGTTCAGTTTTAAGCGATGAAGTAACATTAGAAGATGTATTCAAAGTAGGGCACTGGGTGTTTGATCCTAGTAAAAATAGATTTGAGAAGAATTTGCCTGATTACAGAATTGAAGATAGTATTTTAAGCGTAGCTCTGTTGATTCAAGGTAAAAGTGGAGCATCGGCAAAAATGACTATCCAAATCAACAATGAATCAGAAGTTCCGTTAGAAGTTACTATAGTCGACGGTATAGGTAAAAAAAGAATTGAATTAAACGTTAAATAATAACACTATGAAACGCTCACTTTTAATTTTTACTCTTTCAATTTTCTCTCTGACTTCCTATTGTCAGATTCTTTCAGATGGTTTACAAGGAGATCCTATTATTGCAAGTCCAATTGTGATGAGTGGATCTTCCCTTTTCGGCAATGTTAGTGTAACCGACCAAAGTATTGGCATGAAATTCTTCTATGGTTTTCCTGGTGCCAGTGGAGCTTTACCATCAAGAATTTTATCCTTTGGCATAAAAGCAAAGCCAACAGATGGAATAGCTACTCTTGTAAATGGTGGAAAGCTTAACGCGGGTACCAATTTTTCTAGTACTTATACTATTGTCAAATTATTCGCTAGTGATGCAAAATTTATAGATTTTCTGAATTTCAATTTAGGTTTTGAATCAAATAAATACACATTATTTAAAAGCGATACTACTTTCAAGAATCAATTGTATTCTAAAACTTTTAACCCAATTAATTTAGGTCTTGGCTATAATGCATTATTAAATGGCAAGCATTTGTTTAGTATTTCATTTGGGTATCAACGAAAAAGTAATTATGGTGAATTGAATTCCGTTCAGCTTGAAGAACAAATCTCGTATATAGATTCTGCAACAAATGCTACTAAAATAAAAATCAAAACTACACAAGCTAAAGAAGGGGTTTTCAAAGAGTTTGACAACTTTCCACTCAAATTTGTCTATTCTGTTCTTCCGTCTGACGGAGGAGCAAAAACTAATATAAAGCCGGGATTTAGTTTCTATTTGAAGAAAGATTCATCAGTCGACAAACGGATTATCGACCTTGGGATAACATTGTTTCTTACAAAACTTAATGCTAGTAATGTACGAGTGCCCATTGTTGGCTTGACACTCCAAGGGAATGATTTTTTTGACATTCTACAAAAAAACAACGGATTGGGCAATAGAATTTCTCTTGGCGTTACGTCTGTCTTTGCTATTGTTAATTAACAATTAGAATATATTTCCTTTCTCATTATCGACCATATTTTTCTACAGCATTTTTACAAGCTCATTCAGCTTCAAAAGCGCTTCAATCGGTGAAAGTGTGTTGACATCCAGCGATTTCAGTTTCTTTTTCACCTCTTCCATTTTAGGGTCTTGCGGCTCGAAGAAACTTAGCTGAATATTATTTTTAGGCGCCTGCTGAATTTTCTCTTTATTGTGTTCTTTGATGTGGTCTTCTTCCAGATGATGCAGTATCTCGTTGGCTCTTAAAACCACCGATTGCGGCATCCCGGCCATTTGTGCCACGTGGATACCGAAGCTGTGTTCGCTGCCCCCTTCTTTCAGTTTACGCAGAAACACCATTTTATTATCAACCTGTTTCACGGCCACGTTGAAATTCCTGATGCGTGGAAAATCGTCTGCCAGTTGGTTCAGTTCATGGTAATGGGTGGCAAAGAGTGTCCACGGTTTGCTTCCGGCATGGCTGTGCAGGTATTCGGCAATGCTCCAGGCAATGCTTACGCCGTCGTAGGTGCTGGTTCCCCGCCCTATTTCGTCCATGATAATCAGGCTGCGGTCGCTCAGGTTATTCAGGATACTGGCCGTCTCAGTCATTTCAACCATAAATGTCGACTCCCCTCGCGACAGGTTGTCGCTCGCCCCTACCCGCGTAAATATCTTATCGACAATGCCTAGTTCGGCGCTTTGGGCAGGCACAAAACTACCCACCTGCGCCATCAGCGAAATAAGGGCTGTCTGGCGTAACAAGGCCGACTTACCGGCCATATTCGGCCCCGTGATGATGATAATCTGCTGGGTTTCGTCGTCCAGAAAAAGGTCATTGGGCACATAGCTTTCACCCAACGGCAACTGCTGCTCAATTACCGCATGCCGGCCCTCTTTTATATTAAGCACTTTGTCTTCAGTAACCTGTGGCTTGCAGTAGTTGTTTTTGCGTGCCACTTTGGCAAAAGAGGCCAGCGCATCTAACACCGAAATGACCCGGGCGTTCTGCTGTATCTGTGCCACAAACTCGCCCGCGGTTGCCACCAGTTCATTGAAAATCCTTTGTTCAATCTCAAATATTTTGGTTTCGGCCGTCAGTATCTTATCTTCATATATTTTAAGTTCTTCTGTAATGTAGCGCTCGGCGTTCACGAGCGTCTGCTTCCTGATCCATTCAACAGGTACTTTGCTCTTATGCGCGTTTGACACCTCAAGGTAATACCCGAACACCTTGTTGTAGGAGATTTTGAGCGACGGAATGCCCGTACGCTGTGCTTCCCGGTTCTGGATTTCTATCAGGAAATCCTTGCCTGAAAACGCTATCTTGTGTAATTCGTCCAGTTCGGCATCTACGCCTGTTTTAATCATATTACCCAGATTACTCACAATCGGGGCGTCGTCGCGCAGTTCGCGTTCTATTTTATCAAACAGGTATTTGCAGTCGGTCAGTTGAGCCACATATTTCTGCAATACTTCAAACTCCAGGCTGCCGTCGTCGAGCAGTTTTCTGATGGGCGGAATCTGCGCCAGGGCGCGTTTCAGTTGCACGGTTTCCCGCGGACTGATGCGGCGCACAGCCACTTTAGAAATCAACCGCTCTAAATCGCCAATTGGTTTGAGCAAAGCAGACAGGTTATCGGCCATTTCGTCGTTTTCCACAAAAAACTCTACAGTGTCCAGGCGTTCCTGTATCAGGTTTTTTTCTTTGAGCGGCAGCACCAGCCATTTGCGCAACAGCCTGGCGCCCATAGGCGTAATGGTATGGTCGAGTACCTGTATCAAGGGTACGCCGCCTTCGTGCTGGGCAAAAACAAGCTCCAGATTGCGGATGGTGAAGCGGTCGAGCCACACGTACTTGTCTTCATCAAGACGCGTCAGGCGCGAGATATGCCCCATTTCCTTATGCTCGGTATCTGACAGGTATCGGAGAATCACCCCTGCCGCTATAATGCCCTCCGTGAGGTTTTCGACACCGAAGCCTTTGAGCGTAGCCGTATGAAAATGATTGATCAGCAGGTTGTAGGCGAAATCGTATTGATAGGCCCAGTCGTCAAAGCAGAATTCGTTGAACTTGTCACCGAAAGTGCCATGAAACTCGTGGCGGTGTTTTTTACAATATAAAATTTCTGATGGCGCAAAGCTTTGCAGCAGCTTATCGATATAGGCCGTGTTGCCCTCGGTGGTGAGGAATTCTCCGGTTGAAACATCCAGAAAAGCCACTCCGAAATAATCGGGCCTGGCAAAGTGAACAGAGGCCAGATAATTGTTCTGCTTGGTGTTGAGTACGTTGTCGTTGAAAGAAACCCCCGGTGTAACCAATTCGGTAACACCCCGGCGCACTATTCCCTTGGCAGCCGAAGGGTCTTCGAGCTGGTCGCAGATGGCTACACGTTGGCCAGCACGCACCAGTTTGGGCAGGTAGGTATCCAGCGAATGATGCGGAAAACCCGCCAGTTCTTCCTGTGCACCACCGTTGTTGCGGCGCGTCAGTACAATACCCAGAATCTTCGAGGCCTTGATGGCATCTTCACCGAATGTCTCGTAGAAGTCTCCTACACGGAACAAAAGTACGGCTCCGGGGTACTTGGCTTTGATCTGGTTGTATTGTCGGTTGAGAGGAGTCTCCTTTGGCTGTTTTACGGTTTCTTCTTTTGACGGACGTGCCACTTTATTCGGGATTTTATCTACTAAAACAGCCAAAGTTACACATTTTTATTGAGGGATGCTAAGAGGGGTGGAGGGAAAATAGCATGCTGGAAACATAAATAGTTGAGTGAGAAGAAAATGGATTATGACTGAAGGCGCGGTTGGTGGGTAGAGACAAGGCAATGCCTTGTCTCTACTGAGGTAATGATGCTTGCTTTATGATTTTTTAAGGCTTTAATTTTGGGTACCGGCCGAGTCTCCCAACTAGGCGTCCCCATGTGTGTAGGCCACAAGCCGAGCAAGGGGACTCTACTATAAAGGCTGTTACATCCGAAAAATTCTAATTGGTGCAAAAAACGCAGAGTCCCCTTGCCTACCGTATCCCAACGCACACGGGAGACTCTGCCGGGGCATAAGTATGGCCTTTGACTCGTCCTAAAAAAAGTTTACAGTGACTCGTCCTAAAAAAAGTTTACAGTTTAGTGGTAATAATTTTTTAGTCCTAAAATAGGTTTACAACTTTTTGTGATAATAATTTTTCCAATATCTTTCCAGTTTCCCTTCTAGACTATGAGCTTGCTGAGGCGTTAACAGTCCAACACTTAAATGTGGTCTTTCCTGATTATAAATCTCTATTATTTCCTTTAGCAACTTTTGTGCATGAGCTAAACTTTCGATTGATATTTGAAAGATAAACTCATATTTGAGGATGCCATTTACTCTTTCAGCAATTGCATTTTCCAAAGGATTTCCATTCTGTGTCATACTGATTTGTATGCCATACCCCTGTAATAGGTTTACATACTCTTGTGAACAGTATTGAATACCTCTGTCAGAATGGTGAATCAATCCATCTCCTTTTGTAGCTAATGCGCTCAAGGCCATTTTAAGTGCTTCAACACTGCTGACAGCTAAAAGATTATCAGCCACATGATACCCAACTATCTTTCTTGAATAGGCATCTGTAATCAAAGACAGATAAACGAAGCCTTCCTGAGTTTGCAGATAAGTAATATCTGATACCCATAATTGGTTCGGTTTCATCGGCGCTATGTTTTTAATCAAGTTAGGGTATTTTCGTAGCCAATGAGATGAAAAAGTAGTTTTGACTTTTCGTACCCTTCTCCTGATTAATAAACCATTTTTTGCCAATAAATCAAATAAAGCATCTCTTCCTAACAGAATCTGATGTTCTGACATAAACCCCTGAAGCATACCGTATAACTTCCGGGTTCCTATCATTGGCTGTCTCTGACGTATTCTAGCCACTTCTTTCAGAACCAGCTCTTCTTCAATCTGATAATCACTTTCTCTCCAAAAGTATTGATAATATGCTTGCCTGCTAATGCCAAACAATCTACATAAACGGCCTAATCCTATTTCCGGTCTGGCTGCTTTGAGCGCATAGATTGTTTGGCAACGTACTTTTTTCTGATGTCTATTTTAAACTCTTCTTCTGCTATCTCTATCATTTTCTGATATGCCTCAGCTCTTAAATTAGCTTGTGCTAATTCCTTCTTAAGTCTATCAAGCTCTGTTTCTTGAGATTGTACTTTTTTAGGTCTGGGCTGTGGCATTTGTAAACTTAATTGCTCACTTAAAGATAAGACCTTTACTTTATCTTTCAAACCAAATTGTCGTAACCATACTACTATGGCTGTCTTGGCTCGTATGCCATTACGTCGTTGTACGGCTAGCTTCGTCTCACTATTGTTGAGATATTCCTGGCATATCTGCCATTTATAATCTGCATTATAATGTAATTTGTGCTTATTATAACCTGAGCCTCTGTTACTCTTTGTCCGTGCCATCTCCTTTAATAGATTTGTGTAAACCTATTTCAGGACGTGACATCCCTCTGCACGTAAATATTTTTCCGTAAACAGGATGTTTGCGCCACAAATATCTTCCGAAAAAAAAGCTTTAGATTTTATTTGGAACGTTCATTCCGTTATTCATATATTTGCGGAACAATCGTTCCATTAATCATACGTTCAAATACATCATGGGTAAATTAACCAACAAAATCGCTGTCATTACAGGTGGCAACTCGGGTATAGGCTTTGCCACAGCCCAACAATTTATTGCTGAAGGCGCCAGGGTTATCATCACAGGGCGCAATCAGTCGGCTATTGATGCAGCCGTGAAAGAACTAGGCGAACAAGCCACGGGTATTCTTGCCGATGCAGGCAACATTAGCGACACCGAAAAACTGGTGGCTCAGGTTGCTGATCAATTCGGCAAAGTGGATGTACTCTTTGTGAACGCCGGTGTGTTTTTTGCCGAGCCTGTGGGACAAATCACCGAGCCTACGTATCATCGTATTATGGACGTAAATTTCAAAGGCGCCATTTTCACGACTGATAAATTCGTCCCTGTTCTTGCGGAAGGTGCGTCGGTTATCCACCTGTCGTCGGTGAGCGCTTATGCCGTTGGAGCAGGCACAGCCATTTATGCCGCCAGCAAGGCTGCTCTCAATGCCTATAGCCGCACAGCCGCCATAGAACTCGCTGGCAGAGGCATAAGGGTTAATGCCATTACACCGAGCATGGTTTCTACCAATCTTTCAGCCAAAGCCGGATTCCCGCAGGAGGCCATTGCCCAGATGGATGCCTTCATGCAAAACAAAATGCCGTTTAAGCGCTACGCAACACCTGCCGAAGTGGCAAAGCTGGCGGTTTTTCTGGCTTCTGACGACGCCTCGTTTATTTCCGGTGCTGAGTATACCATTGATGGTGCCGTGACAGTGAACGAACCTTTCAGAGCCTGATTTTTTTTGAGCAAAAACGGAACAATCGTTCCGTTTTTGCTATCTTTGTGTCAGTAACAGAATTTTTTATGGCACGTACAAAAGAATTTGACGAAGAAACGGTGCTCGCCAAGGCCATGCACCTGTTCTGGCAAAGGGGTTATCATGCCACCTCGGCGCAAGATCTGGTCGAAGGGCTGGGCATTAGCCGCTCAAGCCTATACGACACCTTTGGCGACAAGCATTCGCTTTTTGTAAGGGCACTGAAACAGTATAGAAAAGAGCGCATTGATGATTCAATAAAAGACGGACAGGAAACCGGGAATCCGGAAGCCTACATCAGAAGTCTGTTTGAATTTGCACAGGCAGAAGCCCTGAACGACAATCGCTCGCAAGGATGTTTTCTGGTAAATACGGCTGTAGAAATGGCCCCGACAGATGATGAAGTAGCCAGCATTGCCAACGACATTATGCGCAACTTTGAAGATGCCGTTTGCCATGCCATTGAACAAGGGCAGCAGGACGGCACATTCACAACCAGACATTCGGCACGCTCGCTGGCTAGATTTGTGTTCAATTCGCTGAATGGCCTGCGTGTAACTGTAAAATTTGATGCCAGTCGTGCCGCATTTGAAGACATCGTGACGGTTTCTCTGGCAACGCTGCGCGCATAGCACCCATTATTTTTTAGCCAGACGATATTTCAGATACAAGCCGCTTACTATTGGTATCACGCCGATTAAAGTCTGGATAATGAGCTGCACAGGTTTGAACTCCTGAAAAAGAAAATGGTATAAATACGTTGTAGCCAACAGTATCATACCCACAATAATAAACCGATTGGCTTTCAGGCGTGTGTATCTGCTATATGCCTGCGTGGCAATCTGCACTGTTTCAACCTCGTCGTACTTTTCTGATAAACTGTCCTTTACCTCCCGGTAGTTAGCACCATTTTTAAGGTTTTTGATTTGCAGTTCAATTTCCTGTTCGTACATGGTCGTAATCGTTAGATGTTTTTCAGTCTGCTAAGTTATGATCAATAATAGCCGAAATTATCGAATAATGCAATAGTTTCAGGCATTTTCATACAAATAAATCCGCAAACAGTCATCGTTTTCGCCAATAAATCTGCCATCATTGTTTCGGCTACAACAAGCATTGATTTGGTTACGCCCGCCGGTTGCATTCTGTCCAATTTTGCATTGCAATTATTCATTAAACAATTAAGAAAATGGACACAAAGAAAGTTTGGCTGGTAACCGGAGCATCTAAAGGCTTAGGTTTATCTTTAGTAAAAAGATTATTGAACGATGGCTACAAGGTAGCCGCCACTTCCAGAACTATCGGGAGCCTGGAAAAAGAAATAGGCACCCCTGCTAATTTCCTTCCGCTGGAAGTAGATATCACCAACGAAAAGAGCGTGAGCAATGCCATTGCCCAAACCATTGAAACCTTTGGCGGTATTGATATAGTGGTAAATAACGCAGGTTACGGGCAATTAGGCACTTTAGAAGAATTAAGTGATATAGAAGCCCGCGGGAATTTTGACACCAATGTATTCGGTCTGCTGAATGTAATCAGAAACGTGATGCCGCATTTCCGCAGTAAGCAGTCGGGGCATATCATTAACATTTCATCTATTGCGGGTTTTCTGGGGGCATTCCCCGGTTGGGGCATTTATAACGCAACCAAATTTGCAGTGGCCGGACTCACAGAGGCCTTTTCGGCAGAGGTTAAATCAATGGGTATCAAGGCAACTATTGTTTACCCCGGCTATTTCAAGACCAACTTCTTGCTGAAAGGTTCATTACAATTGGCTGAAAATCCGATAGCTGACTACAAGGAAGCCCGGGAACTGGAAATTGTACACGAAACACAAATCATCGGTAATCAACCAGGTGACCCTGACAAAGCAGCGCTTGCTTTCATTCAATTGGCCGAAAGCCAAACCCCGCCGCTTCACTTCTTTATGGGCAGTGATTCTTACGGAATGGCGAAAAGCAAAATTGAATTGCTTCTGAATGAATTGGGTGCCAACGAGGCTTTGAGTCAATCGACGGATTTTTAAGCATTATCATTGAAAAGAGACAGAAGTCTGTCTATTCTGTCTCTTTTTCTTAAATTTGATACAATGAAAAACAAAAGCGTACATACATTCAATACCATCAGCGATTTCCACAGAATGAGCGGTTTACCAAAACCTGAGCATCCGCAGGTGAGTCTCGTGGATTATGGATTGGTAGAGTATCAGACCGATGAAAAGGAAATTAGTTGGGTACAGAATTTTTATTCGATTGGCTTGAAACGGAATATCCAGGGTAAGTTTCGTTATGGCCAGCAGTCGTATGATTTTGATGAAGGGCTGATATCTTTTGTAGCGCCCGGTCAGTTGGTGCATCTTACGGTTGAAAAACCCAAAGTAAAACCTACGGGTTACCTTTTATGTATTCATCCTGATTTTATCTGGAACACCTCGCTGGCTAAAAACATTAAACTGTATGAGTTTTTCGGGTATTCGGTTAACGAGGCCCTGTTTCTTTCAGACAAGGAAGAAACCATCATTACAGATATTCTGCAAAATATTCAACGGGAGTACCATTCCAACATCGATAAGTTCAGTCAGAACATCATCATTGCGCAGATAGAACTGTTGCTCAGCTATTGCGAGCGGTTTTATCAGCGGCAATTCATCACCCGTAAGAAAAGCAGCCATCATATATTGGAAAAACTGGAGAATATTCTGACAGAATATTTCAACAGCGACAATCTGATTGACAGGGGTTTGCCTACTGCCCAGTACATGGCAGATTTACTGAATGTGTCGCCCAATTACCTGGGGAGCCTGCTCAAGGCACTGACCGGACAAACCACACAGCAGCATATTCATAACAAACTGATTGACAAAGCCAAAGAGAAACTGTCGGCCACGCAGTTGTCCGTCAGTGAAATTGCTTACGAACTGGGCTTTGAGCACCCGCAATCGTTCAGCAAACTATTCAAGAGCAAAACCAGTCAGTCGCCGTTGGAATTCCGGGCATCGTTTCAGTAGAATTTGAAATATAGTAAGAGACAGGGCTGTGCCGCTGTCTCTACGAGTTTATGGTTAATAAAATCAGGTTAAAGACGCAGAGTCCCCTTGCTTTTCTCAATGCTCGCGCACACGGGAGACTCTGCTGATAAGGTTTACCACTTGCCCTTCTTAATACATTCTCACACGGCACGGGCTTGTGGCTATGCGTCTTTTCTATTACTTTTATCGGGCATAAATCTGTTATAATCATGACCAATGAAGCCGGAAATCAACCCAATGTAAATCAGGCAGTACCATTTTTTATGGTAACCAATATGCAAGCATCTCTCGACTTCTACTGCAAAGGACTTGGATTTGAACTCAAAATAAAGTGGGAACCCCGAGGCACCATAGAATGGTGCTGGCTACAGATTGGTAATGCTGCACTGATGTTACAGGAGTATCGGGATAATGCCCCGACAGAAAAACGCGGACTAGCTGTAAGTGTTTGTTTTATGTGTGCCGATGCGCTGGCCATCTACAAAGAGGCTGTGTCGCGAGGGTTGTCACCTGCTGAACCTTTTGTGGGCAATAATTTATGGGTAGTAGAATTGATTGACCCTGACGGTTACCATGTACTCTTCGAAAGCCCAACCTATGTACCCGAAGAAACGATGTATTCAGACTGGCTCAAAACTTTATGAAAACTATTTCAAAGAATAATTTAGTTGGATTAAAAGCAGATTTCTCTCGCTCGGCTAAATATTCATTATTCAGTCGGGGCGGATGGCGTTCTTAGAACGCAAATTAAGAATGAGGTTCTAAGAACATCTGACACTCTAACTGATAATTCCATTGGGGTTGAATAATCAGCCAAACGGGGGAAAATGTATGAGAATAATAGAAAGGGCATCTTCCGAAGTTTTTAAAGGTTTTGATTGGTTATATTGAATGCTATGAAGAATATTGAAAAAACATATAGCCTACTAAAATCAAATGGATTTAGTCTTATAGAAAAAAAAACATCTGAATTTTTTGGAGACTACTACTATGTATTTACCAAAGGAAGCATTCAGTTAATGTTTAGTAGTTCTAAATCTTTTGAGACTGTTGATGTACGAAGTAACCTACCCGACGAGGATTGGTTTGATTTAGCGTTGGTAAAAGCCCTAATGTATGACGAAAAAAATCTTAATAAGGTAACGGTTATTGAAGAGCATATAGACTTTTTGCAGAAAGAACTTGCCAAAGTGGTCGAGCTGTTTAATAATAGAAATTATCAAGCAACAAAAAAGAGACTAGAAGAATTAGAAAAAGAAAGAGCGCAGCAAAGGTTTCCAGGAATGATGAAATAAACAAAAGCCCAGTCAATCTGAGAAAAGCATTAGATTGCAACTGGGACTTGAGTAATTAAATTTTTTAATATGAGTTATGAACAATAAAATTTTTTCAACTATTTCTC
The DNA here is from genome assembly GCF_058808615.1 of Emticicia sp. GW821-FHT11C11. Taxonomy (NCBI): domain Bacteria; kingdom Pseudomonadati; phylum Bacteroidota; class Cytophagia; order Cytophagales; family Leadbetterellaceae; genus Emticicia; species Emticicia sp. GW821-FHT11C11. The sequence goes on along the minus strand of NZ_JBXARV010000003.1, from coordinate 930,018 downwards.
CTCTGGGAGGTGCGACATTTTTTATAAGATGCATCGAGGAGTGCATTAAATACTATCAACTTAATCAGTCAGAATGGCAATTTGTATTGAATAGACTGTGGCAATTATGCTGAATTAGAAGATTGGGATAGATTTGATGGAGAAATAACGCCTTTTGTGATTTTGGAGGATATTCCTTTTGAAAAGAAAGAACTCAAAAGAATTAATAATGAGGAGCATGATTCATTAAAAAATCTATATCTAAAAACTCCTCTGTTAATTTTGGATACAATTGATGACTTATTTTTTATAGTACCACGAATAATCGGATCAAATTTTAAAGAGTTTTCTTTGGATTTGACAGAAAAAATAAGCCGGCTTATTGAAAAATTAGAAGAAAAAAACATTTCATTACCTGATATATCCTTATCGCAGAACTCTAAAATTAGTGAAAACAATGGTTTAGGGACCACATTAGATAAATATAAGATTTCACAGCTATTAAGTTAGAATAATTTTAATAATTATGGGACCTATTGAAGTAACCAAATTTGAAGAAGACTTTAATATTCAATTACCATCAGATTATAGGAACTTCTTAATTCAAAATAAAGGTGAAAATTTTTCTTTTGACTACTTCCCGATAGAAATTATTTACAATGATGAAGTGGTGGAATTTGGCATTTGTGACTTTGAATCATTAAGTGATGTAGAACTATCTACAGAAAGTGTATGGGCGTTTATTCCGGAAAATATAGATGAACAAATTACCTTTATAGTAGATGCAGACTGTTTTGTGAAAATTACTTGGGATGTCAGTAACTGTGCAATTTTACTTGGAGTAAAAAAAGAATATTATGGTCAGGTCTATCTTCTTGATAAAGAACCTCTCGATCCTTCAATGGAGTTAAGGAAATTCTTAATAGCAAATTCTTTTTCAGAGTTGTTGAATAAAATCCAATCAAGGTAATTGCTAAAAGGGTCTTTTATGAATTACGAATAATATCTAGCCAGTAGAAGAGTAAATCTATTAAAGTATCGTCCATTACTCCAGAGTCTCTTAAAAAATACGAATTTATGCAAGGTAAGCTGATTCAAGTTAGTTATTGAAAACAATTAAATAAGGAAAATGTATGAGGATAATAGAAAAGGAATCTTCTGAAGTTTTTAAAGGTTTTGATTGGTTAAATTTTGACTCTTTGCCAGAAAGTGATGGATTTAAGTTTGAAGTATATTTTGAACCATCAGATGACCTGGTTTCACAATCCATTTTTTACTTTCATTTATTATTTAATGGTTTAATTGACGAAATATTAGTTCAACAATTTAAACCTGAGTGGGAATGGGGCAGTTTTTGCGATGATACATGGGTCATGGAAAGTGACACCTTTGATTATTCTACTGACAATAAAGATGAGCCAACAGCAAGTTATCTTGCTATGCTTAATGATAGTGATATTGACCCTCACTACAAGGGGTTTTGCAAATGTCTTGATTGGGATAAGTTTTTATATGTTACGCTTCATTGTGTAATGATGCATACGGCTTCTTATAGTATGATGCTTTATATTCAGGATAGAGAAATTGTGTTTTACTTCCATCATACGGGTAGTTTAGGAATCTATTACAAAAAACTAAATGAGGAAATTGAAAACATTGTTAGCGTGGCCATAGAAGAAAATATGACAATTAAGTTTTCTAATGATGAACGTATATATGGTTTAGTTAATAGTATTGAATAAAGACGCTATGACGAGTGCCAATCTTTTATCAGAAGCAATTACCACATTTTCAGGATTTGAATACCTGTCACATTCTAAAAGAAGTTCACAAAAAATATTTAGCTTTTCAATTATGAGGATGAAGAGATTATACGATTAGAAAGAGATATTAAAAGAGTTAAAGATTATCTGGATAACTTACAGCATAATGAATATGGAAACGTTAAAAAGGAAAAATAGCACTTACAAAAAATGGAAGCAATTCGTGAAAATTCTGGACGAAATGGGAGATAAGAGAAATGAATTGCTTAAAGAGAACGATTTCCGGGAATTGGCTCGTGATCTTTTAAAAGATCGAACAGAAATAACAGCGTTCCTGCGTTTATGTTGTACACTAGCAGATTTCATGGATCAAGAATTAATCAAATTTCTATTTAAGGAAATTACTGAAGTCGCCTTGCTTGGTCATCAAACAAACATAATATATGCTCGAGCAGTGATAAAAACTATAGAAAATGATTGGTTAAAAGAGCATTTGGAAGGAACAATATATAAAATACTGGATGGGATTGAACTGGAGTCAGAGCAAGAATGGGCGTATAGAAGAACAGCTGAATTACTATACTATTTAGGATTTGACACTATGTTAACAGCATTTTTGGAGAAATGCAAAACTCATACAAATCCAGAGATTCTTGATATTATTGATGATTTTTCTTCAGAATAATCCTATAAAGTATTATTCTGATTTGCAATTGAATCACACTTGATAGCGAATTAGTCCCCTCGCTCGACTAAATATTCATTATTTAGTCAGGGAGAACGACGTTCTTAGAACGCAAATTAAGAATGATGTTCTAAGAACATCTGACACTCTAACTTATTGGATAATCAGCCAAACGGGGCTGACTATTACCATGTTTTATGAATCAGAAGAGCGAATGGAAATATTGTAAAGGTTGTCTGAAAGATTGCTAACGACGTTTTTAAAGGTTTAAAACCAAAGACAACTGCTCATAATAAGTTAATTGGTACTTATGAAGGTGAGATTGAATTTACAAATGGTACTAAAGGGAAAGGAACCTATGAACTTTGGGGTAAATGTGGAAGTATTGGTAATTTATGTGTAGATTCTAATTTATCTGATGCTAATGCATGTAATGCTGTTAGCGAAGTTGAAGCTGCTAAGACTGTTATTCTGAAAGGGTTTACACAGACAAAGAAATTTAGTTATCAACGTGGTCAAAAGGTTTATGAATATAAAGGGAAGTATTATTCAAAGGATGTAGATGCGCATAATGGTGGCATTTGGAAAGTAATTGAAGAAGTGGGTGGTAAGCTGAAAAGGATAGAAACAGCAGACGAAATCTTAATACTTTAAAAAAATAAGAGAGATGAGTATAAATTTTATCAATTCTGAAAATTTTGATATACGGCTTCTTAAATTACTAAAAAGTAAGAAGGGTAAAAATATAGCAATCGGTAAGTTTGATATGGAAAATATTGAATTAAGAAAGAAGGCTGACTTCATTATTAAACTCCTCTTATCTATTAAATTTATAGAAAATGTAACCTATAAAATTCTTTACTGGGAAAAAGATGAGATTTTGAAAGAATTCTTTAACAATTCAGGCAATAATAATTTCGCTATTAGTAGTTCATACAGAAATGGTAAGCTTCCTGGAGTTGTTTTTGTAGAAGATACAGCAATAGATGAGTTCTTTTTAAAATTATTATTGAAAAATCATTTTAATTATGAAATGGCTGAAGATCAGGCACTTAACTTAAGGGTTCAGATATGTATAAATCAAGAAGAGTTTATAACAGTATTAGACATTTATGACGATAGAGGGTTCGATATATTCTATTTAAGTTGCCATTAAGACAATAGAAAAGAACTTCAGTATAATTTCTGACTATCACATTCTGAAAGAAGTTGACAAAAAACACTTAGCTTCTCAATTTGAGGCAGAAGAAGTAGTGTAACTGGAAAGAGATGTTAAAAGAGTTAAAGATTATCTGGATAACTTACAACATAATGAATAGACAGGAAACAAAAAGAAATAATAAGACTTCCAAACAATGGGAAGAATTAGTAAGAATTCAGGTAGAATTGCAAGATAAGAGAGTTCAAATACTTAAGGACAAAGATTTTTGGGAATTGGCACGCGGTTTTTTTAAAGATCGAATAGAAACAACAGAGTTCCTCCGTTTTTGCTGTACTCTAGTAGATTTCAAGTATAAAGAACTAATCAAATTTTTATTTAATGAAATTACTGAGGTCGCCTTGCTTGGTCATCAAACAAACATAATATATGCTCGAGCGGTGATAAAAACTATAGAAAATGATTGGTTAAAAGAACATCTGGAAGGAACAATATATAAAATACTGGATGAGATTGAACTGGAGTCAGAGCAAGAATGGGCGTATAGAAGAACAGCTGAATTACTATACTATTTAGGATTTGACTCTATGTTAAATGCATTTTTGGAGAAATGCAAAACTCATACAAATCCAGAGATTATTGATATTTTTAATGATTTTTCTTCAGAATAATCCTATAAAGTATTATTCTGATTTGCAATTTAATCACACTTGATAGCGAATTAGTCCCCTCGCTCGGCTAAATATTAATTATTTAGTCGGGGTGGATGGCGTTCTTAGAACGCAAATTAAGAATGATGTTCTAAGAATATCTGACACTCTAACTGACAATTCCATTGGGGTTGAATAATCAGCCAAACGGGGAAAACCTATAAAATGAAGCATTTCTACAAACCTATATGCAAAATTTGGATTTTGCTGTTATTAGTATGTGGCTTTATATTGGCAGTTCATGCCTTACCTACAATGTCATTAGGTAGCTAATATTGGAAACAAATTGGAAACTGTTAAACTTTTTCAAGGGAAGTAATATGAAACAGATAATTAAAAACATTTATATCAAAGCATTTAGATTTACTTCTTTACGGGAAGCATCATTTTTTTTAAATAATCAAGTAACAGAAAAAGTACTTTCCTTAAACGAGACTTATGGAGATTATTACTACTGTTACGTTGGGTACCACTCTTTAACACAAGAGAAAAAATTTGTTTTATTATTTAGTAGTGATGAAAAAGAAGATAATTTGAATTTCTTGTTTTGGGATAACTCGTTTGTATTAGATACAGGAAGGAGTATTTATTTAATAAATGAAAACCTGGATGTAAAAGTTATGCTTGAAGTTTTTACGCCAGCGATAAGTTTATACTTAATTAATAATGAAAAGTTACTTGTATTGGAAGAAATCTCTTTGACAGTGATAAATTACGATGGTATTATTTTAATGCATGAATCGTTTGACCTCATAGAGAATTTTGAAATTAATGATAATGTGCTGTCAATACAAACTGAGGAAGGAAACAAAGCTTTTGAATTATAATAAACATAAAAGCCTTCGACTAACTGGCCTCTGTTCTATTTAAAGAGAAAAACCTATAAAATGAAGCATTTCTACATTACCTATCTATAAAATTTAGTATCCTGATGGCGTCTCTCCACTTTGCATTAATTGCGTAAATGAGAGACGTTACTGATACCAAAAAAAGAGCCGGGGCATTGCCCCGGCTCTACGCATTTATGGTTAATGCTGAATGTCTCGTTCTTACTAAACTGCGAACAGCCTATTCGGCGTTCGGCGTACCAGCCAAATAGCAGGTTCTGTCTCAATTCACAGCCATCTTTTTAATCCTCTTTTTCTTCTTCTTTCCGTTGCCGTTTTCTTTGTTCAGCCAGATTATAAAGCCCGTAACAGGCAATGAAGCACAAATGAGGGAAGCGAAAAAGGCGATTATTTTTGTAGTTAGCCCACCGATTGCACCCACATGTAAATCAAAGTTCAGTGAGGCCAGTTTATCGCCGGGGGCCTGGTTTTCGCTCGACTTCAATTGTTTGATCTGTCCGTCAGACTGATTGAAATACAGCCATCTGAAAACACCTGTGCGGTCTTTGTCTAACCTGATCTGAATGTCATGCAATTCTTCGGTCGAATCACGCAGCCTTATCGACATCATGTCGGCTCCGGGATAGGTTTTCAAGGCGTATACCAGAGCGTTGTCGAGGGTGTAATTCAATGGCTGGGGTACCGGCTCAAATTCCTTTTTGGATTTTGTTACGCTTCCTAATTTGTTCAGCGAATCGGTATAGAAAGTTTTAAAGTCGGGGAAGGCAAATACCAGACCTGTGACACCTATGATAAAGGCAAAAACAAGACTGTAAAAGCCCGTTATGTTGTGTAAATCGTAGTTGATGCGTTTCCATTTCCTACTGAAATTGAGCCATAAGCCCTGCTTAACGGTTCTGGCGTTCCATTTCTTAGGCCACCACAGAATCAGACCCGTAATGAGAAGCACCACAAAAATGGCCGTAGAATACCCAACCACCGGATGACCTATTTTTTTGCCCAACAGCAAATTCATGTGCATTTGCAGAATCACCTGAAAGAATTCATATTTCGAGTTCTCTACCACCTGAATGGCTCCGGTGTATGGATTTACAAAAACCCGTTTATAATACACCTGATAATTCCAGTGGCCAAAGGCATCTTCCTTAGTTTTCGATGCCCTGAATACCCAGGTTCTGGATGAGTCGGGGTAAAGGTCTACCCGTGAAATTTTCTCTCCGGCTTCCAGTCCGGTTTGGGCACGCTTGATGAGCTCCGTTAAGGGCATCGGCTTGCTTGCCGGTGTTTTGCCGGATACATAGTACTTTTCAGGGTACACCCAGACTTTCAGGTCATCCTGAAAAACATAAATGCATCCGGTAATGCTGACTAAAAAAACAACAATACCGGTTATGAGACCAAGCCATTTGTGTATCCAAAGAAAGAAAGCTTTCATAAATGGGGTTAGGTTAAAAGGATATTGGCGATGGGCAGATACCCATCGCCAAAGTTAATATCAAAACCGGAATCTGGTGTTAATGTTCAGTTGAGTACCGTTTCCTCGTACATAATTCGTATTGACAGCCGTATACTGGCTCACAGGGTTGTAGTAAACATTATTGAACAGGTTTTCCGCACCCAGGCTAAAGCTCAATCGGGTATTAACGTTATAAGAGGCCGACAAATTGAATAAATGATATGCTTCTATTGGCCCCTCTCCGTTGAGGTATTTACCATTTGATTGTTTCGGAAAGCGGTCGCGATTGCCCACATATACCCAGAACAACTGCAGGCTAAGCTTGCTAACCGGATTGTAATACAAAAAGCCGGTTGCTTTAGGCGGGGCTATTCTGGTGCCGTTCAGGTATTTTTCAGAGCCGTCATCAAAAAGGGCTTTGCCTTCTACAAATGCGTAGGTTCCACCTACTTTCAGCTTGTCAGTTATTTTCAGGTCTGCTGCAAATTCATATCCATACACTCTTTCAGGTTCTCTTTGTGGCATCAGGTATCCGCCAACATCAACCAGATTTACGCCTAAGTCTGAAGTACTTATGTAATAGGCAGCAGAAACATTCAAGCCTTTTATTCTGCTGGAGAATCCTATCTCGTAATTATTGGTGATGATAGGATCTGTTTCAAGGCTTTCAAGGGTATTGGCAGTTGCTCTGCGGACTATCCTACCTAATTCGTTGATGGCAAACCCTTGTGAAAAACTTACAAACGGGTTGAAAATCTCATACTTGGCATATCTCAGACCCGCATTAAACATAGTGGCATTGTATGGTATTTTACCGCCCTTCACAGGAATACTCCCCTGATTATTAGGCCCCGTGGCGATGGTATTGAAATCGTCGACTGTAACCGTGGCATTTTCATATCTTACTCCTCCTTTCAGAATTAGATTATCGATAATGTCCATTCTCAACTGCGCATAAGGCGCCAGATTGACCATGTCCATGTTCGGGATGTAAACGCGGCCATCTACCAAATCCTGATTGGTGATGTCGTTCAGAAGGTCGAGTCCGTAGGTAACTTCGGCAGGCATTTTGCCGATTACAAACGGAGTATTAAAGTTTAATCTCAGCCCCTTTTTCTCCGAGTTTATTTTGGTTTGTCCCGGGCCATACCATGCCGTGGCAGAAGCTACATAGCGGTTCATAGAACTGAACGAGTTATAATAGGCCGATACATCCAGCTGGGTATTACCGAACAATTTCTTGCGTGTGTAGGTAAGCATCGCATTGTGATTGAAGGGAGTTCCGGCAGGTTCACCCGGGTCAGTTCCTTCTACCCCAATGGTGGGTGTTTGTCCGTATACACCGTCTTTGCTGATATACTTGGTATGCTGGGTGCTATGGAAATAATTGTAAAAAGCATTGATAGACGAATTTGCATTAAAATCATAGCTGATCTTAGCAAAGGCATTGTATTGATAAGAATTAGAAAGGCCGTCTGTTTGTCCTAACGGCAGCCCTTCACCATCTCTTTGAAGCCCGTAATATTCTGCCGAACCGGCTACGCTGTATCCCCACTTGCCGGTTTTACCGCCTAGGTACTGCGAGACCCGATAGCCCAGTGTTCCATCCGCACTGAATGGATTGAATGACACCCCTATGCTGCTTTCGCCATTTAGTGGTGTATCACCGGCGTTTTTCTTGGTGATGTAGTTAATAATACCTCCGCCTGAACCATTGCCATAAATGGAAGTGGCACCTTTAATAACCTCTACGCGCTCTATTACCGCAGGATTGATGGTACGGATATCGCGTGAGCCATTCATTAAAGGAGTAGATTGAGGTATACCGTCAATCAATACTAGAACGGCTCTACCACGAAGCGTCTGCCCGGCGTTGGTGGCTTTATTGGTTGATACCCCTAAGCCCGGAACCGTAAAGCCCAGCACGCTCGAAATATCGGTGGTAATGTTGCTCTGTGCCTCAATTTCTCTGCGGGAGAGAATCGTTATTGATGAGGGAATGGTAGAGATGTGCTCTGGCTTACGGCCTGCCGTTACCACTACCTCTGAAAGACTCTGCTGCCCATATTGTAATATCACAACCAGTGTATTTTTGAGTGTATCTGACCGGAACGAGGTCTTGTAGGTATCGTATCCTATAGCACGTACTTCCAATGTATTGCTTTGTTTCAGAGACGCATTGGCCTGATAGCCGCCTGAAGCATCGGTGAACCCGACTGCTGTCTGGTTAAGGATGATGGTTGCTCCGGGAATGGCCTCATTCTGGCCGTCTTTAACGTGGATTCGAAGCCGCTGAGCTGACGCACTTCCGGCTATAAAAATGAATAGTATAAGGGCCGCGAAAGTAAGTGTGCGGCACGCGCGATTTGTGTAAAAAGGTGTAGACATTATAAAAATTCGGATAATTATATTTAGACTAATTATAAATAAGCCGCAAATATACGAAAAGAAATGAATTAGCGGTAACAGGGGGAAAATATTTGGTAGGGAGTGTTAGGTGGGGACAACACAAAGCAAAGGATTCAGAGCGAAGACAATTGATACTTTGGTAAAGCCCCCTACATGTGTAGACCCTAATGAAGTAAAGGGGGTTCTGCCGCTGTGGAATCTATCACTACTTCTCTATTCCTACTTCTTTTACAATAAGCATTTAGAATTAATGGGGACAATGTCGATTAGAATCATTTGAAAGTTTTCTTTGTTTTCCTTTACAAATCAAAATTCCAGTTATTTATGTCGTTAGCTAAAAGACATCATTTTGTGCCAAAAGCTTACTTGAGAGAATTTGGAGTCGGTTCTGAAAAAAATCTTACTGTTTTTACCCAAAAAATAGATTTGAACTATTTCCGCCCAAAAAAGGAACCAATAGGCAAAGCCATATGTGCGGAGGATTACTTCTATAGAATCAATCTGCAGCATAGCTTTCTTGCAGCCCATTTTGGCACTAATCCAAATGTCATTGAGGATAAAGGATTTCCATATGAAAGACAATTACCAGAGTTATTTGAAAAATTAAACAGAAAAAAGCAACCGCAAATTTCAATTTCAGTATCTGACACTAATACTCTTATTTTCGCTCTAATAAGTATCAAATTTAGAAATCCATTTATACGAGAGGTATATAAAAAGATTCAACCAAAACTTGAACAAGAAATACCAACACTGAAGGAAAAATTCCAGCGGCAAATAGATCAAAAACGAGCTGACCTTTTAAATGAAAATAAACTTGATACAGAGGCGTTGGCTTTTTTTAACGCCGGCGTAGAGGAATATAGAAGAAGAATAGATTATGATTTTTCCAATGCTGGAGAACTGTTAAAATTAGTACATACTGTAGCTATGCATTATCCAGATTCAAGTCTTCAAGACTCCGTAAAGAATCTCAGTCAAAGAATGATGGATTGTAGATGGGAAATACTGCAGACCAGCCCCGATAAGCAATTCATTACTTCTGATAACCCAGGTGTCTTTTTAGGCAATAACACATCTGTTTATTCTATTTTTTTTGAAAATTTTAAAGAGTTTGGTGTTAATCGTTTTTTCTTCCCTCTTTCTGGATTGCATGGATTATTAATGCATTTAAATGAGCCTGATACTTCATTTTCTTCAGAAAAACTGATCCAATGCGTTTTTCGTCCTAAAGCGGTTATAGAATATAATGCTGCCCATTGTTGTCACGTTAACAAAATTTTAATAAGTAGTAGTGAAACTGCGCTAAAAGAATCATATAACTTGGGCAAAGAAAATTGGATTGATGTAAAAACTAGAACTTAAATTATGTATCGGCAGAATCTCCCGTGCGTGAATGCGCGCGCCCGGCAAGGAGACTCGGCCGCAGAGGTAATTAATCAAATTTTGCAATTGGAATATAATAATGGGTTACAGAATCCAATTTTTCAGAATATTCGCCCTGCATCAGATTACTCATTCTTAAAGTAACATCATTTCCACTTTTTCTGTCCAGAGTAATAATAACCCTGAAGCTTTGACCATCGTTAGCCTTAAAAATATAATCATCTGTTCCCTGACAACATTCCCCCAAAGAAGATTTCGTTTCATACGACGAAACCATTACTTTATTCTCATAAAAAACTGTTGTGGCCGCATAATCACCAAATTTCAGCTGTCGCGAAACGCCCTGTTTATCTATTTTTTGATTGGTTTTGGTATTAATTGAATACTGCCATTCCCAGTATGAAACACTTATAGGATAACTTGGCCCTGATAATCGGGGATTACAAGAACAAAGCAAAATGGAAATGATTATCAGTTTTTTCATGGATGTATTATAGTTGCATACATACTTGCATTGTTATAAACGACGCCTTGTCCCGTAAAATTATAAATAGTATATCAGTTATTGTTTAAAGCGCAAATCTCAGAATATGCCCCGGCAAAATCTCCCGTGTGCGAATACTTGAGCCCGGTAAGGGGAATCTGCCGCAAAGGTATTGATTGGAACAAACGCAGAGTCCCCTTGCCTTTCGCATACCAACACACACGGGAGACTCTGCTGATACCACTCCTCCTCACCCTCTCCTTTCAGACATAGGTAGAGACAGGGCAATGCCCTGTCTCTACGCATCGAACGGCAATCTCCAGACCGAGGTGTACCCGCATGTCATGCCACCAAATCCCCCTGCCCTTCGCCCTTACCCCTATGCAAAACTATTTTACATACAAAACCATAGTTAATCATTTTATTTTACATACATTTACTGAATAAATACTTTTTTGATTGTTATGAAAGGAACCAACCTGGGAGAATTTGAAGAACTGGTATTACTCTGTATTGCTGCGTTGATAAGCGATGCCTATAGTGTGGCGGTCTGCGATGAACTGAGCAAGCACACCGGCCGCACTGTGAAACTGGGTATTGTACACGCTGTGCTGAACCGACTGGAAGAAAAAGGCCTCGTGACAAGCCGCCTCGGCGAAGCCACCAGCACCCGTGGCGGTAAACGCAAACGCTTCTATGAAGTAACCCATGCGGGCAAAGCATCGCTGCTGAAAGCCAAAGATGCACGTGAGGCACTATGGCGTATTATTCCGGACTTTAATCTGGAGGGCTCTATATGATACGATTCCGCAAAAGCCAAGATCAGAAAGAAGCCGAACCTCCGAAACTGGCGCAACGCCTGCTGGAATGGTACTGCCGCTCTGACATACTGGAAGACCTGCAAGGCGATTTGAACGAATACTTTGAGCGCAACCTGAAAACCGTAGGCAACACCCGTGCCCGGCTGATTTACTGGCTCGATGTGCTCAAGTTTTTTCGCCTGTATACGGTTCGTGAACCGAGTTTCACCAATTTTTTTATATACATAATTATGATTAGCAGCTATCTTAAAACATTCCGCCGCAGTTTGGTACGCAACAAACTGTTTTCGTTTATCAACATTTTCGGGCTGGCCGTCAGTATTTCGGTTGGTTTGCTTGTAGTGGGTCTGTTATCAGACCTGACCTCATACGACGATTTCCAACTCAAAAAAGAACGTAGTTATCGGATAATGACCCGTTATCAGACTCCTACGCAATCGCCTATGGAACTGGCGTCTACCTCGGTGAAAGTGGGCAGAAGAATCCGCGAGACTATCACCGGAGTGGAAGACCTCACCATTATGCGCAACGGGTTTTATGGCGATGCCCGCGTGGGCGACAATTACCTGCCACTGAATGCCTACTGGGCTGACGAATCGTTCTTCAAAGTATTTACGTTTCCGCTCATTAAAGGTGATCCCGCTACCGCTTTGAAAGAACCGTATTCGCTGGTGCTGACAGAAAAAACAGCCGAAAAGCTTTTCGGTAAAGCCGATGCTCTGGGCAAGGTAGTAAAATTTGACACGCTGAATTATGTAGTGACAGGCATAGCTGAAGACGTAAACAAGTTTTCGCACATCCGTTTCGATGCACTTGTTTCATTTGCCACTGCCGACGCCAGCTTAGGTAAAACCGACCAGAATTTCTATGGCTGGGACAACATCTGGCAGAATTACGTTTATATTACATTGCCCAAAAACACCGACAGTAAGGCCTTGCAAGCTAATCTTGACCGCTTGTCGGCACAGGAAAACAAGGCCTTCACTGACAAACAGATAAGCGTAGCCCTGCAACCCGTCAGAGAAATTGTATTGGGCAAGCCGCTTTCCAATTCTATTGGTCCTAATGTATCGCCGGTTGTATTATGGGTACTGGGTGGGTTATCACTGGTTGTCATGCTGTCGGCCTGTTTCAATTACATGAATCTGTCTATTGCCCGCTCTTTGAAACGCGCCCGCGAAGTAGGCATCCGTAAAATTATCGGTGCTCCGTTTGGCCATATTTTCGGACAGTTCATGAGCGAATCTGTGTTCACCGCGATGTTATCGTTAATCTTTGCTTTTTTTCTCTTTCTTTTTCTACGGAAACAGTTCCTCGACCTCAATCCTTTTCTGAGTAATCTGGTTTCCCTAGAGCTTTCGTTCAGGCTTGTCCTTAATTTCATACTTCTGGCCATAGGCGTAGGTATAATAGCCGGGTTCTTCCCTGCCTTGTTTTTCTCACGCATCAATGCGCTGCAGGTAGTGAAAGACAACTCCAGGTTCAAGGTGTTCCGCCATGTCAATATCCGCAAAGCCCTGATCGTGATCCAGTATTCGCTTTCGCTGATTTTCATTGCCACTACGCTTATTGGTTTCCGCCAGTACAAAGGATTTCTATCGTTTGACCTGGGTTTCAAAACCGAAAACATTCTGAACGTGCGCCTGCAAGGCAACAAAGGGAGCCTGCTGATTAAAGAGCTATCCGAAATCCCGGCTATAGATGCCATATCTCAGTCGATGATGATTACAAGTCTGGGCAGTATACATGGCACGCAATTGAAATACACCAGCCCGAAAGACAAAACCACCGACTCGTCGATGGTGTGGATGAATACAGTTGATGAGCATTACCTGCCCATTCATGAGCACAAGCTTCTGGTCGGAACCAATTTTACGCAGCACCCAAGAAGTGGAGAAGAAAGCGAGATAATTGTGAACGAACAGGTATTGAAACGTTTCAACATCACCGACCGCAACCCGCAAAAAGCGCTTGGCCAACGAGTGATTGTTGACGGCAAGCAACTGACCATTGTGGGTATACTGAAAGATTTCCATTATGGCACCATGGAAAACAAAATTGAACCGATGATGCTCCGCTATTCGGCCGAACCTCAGGGGGGCTATGTGAATCTGAAAATCAGTTCTAATGATATACCCGCGGTGATGGCCAGTGTTGAAAACGCCTGGCGCAAGATAGACAAAGTGCACCCGATAGACGCTCATTTTTACGACGAGCAGATTGAGGTTGCCTATAGCCAGTTTTCTGTGATGGTGAAAGTAATCGGGTTTATCAGTTTTCTGGCTATATGCATTGCTTCTTTAGGTTTGTTTGGTATGGTGGTGTTTACCACAGAAGTAAGGCTGAAAGAAATCAGTATCCGCAAGGTGCTGGGCGCTAAAGAAAGCGGATTAATCTTCTTACTAAGCAGGAGTTTTCTGATACTGCTGGGCATAGCAGCTCTGGTGGCGCTGCCTGCTACTTACTTTTTCTTCGATCAGGTGATACTGACCAAATTTGCGTATCACCTGCCGATGGAGCTCTACGAGTTTGTGGTTCCGCTTTTGGCAGTAATGGTTCTAGCATCGGTATTGATAGGCTCTCAAACCCTGAAAGCCGCCAGAAGTAATCCGGTGAAAAACCTGAAAACGGAGTAGTTTTGGAGAACGGAGGAAGGAATAGGGAGAAAGTTCCATTCTTAACACAGGTAGAAGACAAGGCAATGCCTTGTCTTCTATTGTTTACATCGGGTATTCTCACTTAATCCACCGCCATTTGCTCTTAATCAATACCATTCAATAACAATTTTTGCAAGCCTGCTACTTATTTTTTATCATTGTAACCAGCATTGATAATGATGCGTCTGAGAATCATTCAGTCAACAAAAACCACATCACATGAAACAATTCCGGATTCTGGTTCTGTTTACTTTGCTTGCCTGCTCATCCGATAAAAAACAGGATGCAGCCGGCGACACAACCCCTAAGGCATTCACACTTATTTTCAAGTCGACAGACACCGAGCCCTTAATGGCATTCCCACGTCTCACACCTGCGGAAGAAGATAGCCTGACCTCACATTATGTGGTTAATCCCGGTGATACCCTCAGCATCACCCTTCAGGATAATCAGCAATTAGTTGATCTGTTTTATCCCGCTGACTGGGACTATTTTTATACTGTTTCCAACGGAGATACCCTTCTGGCTGAAATGAATGCCGACAAAAAAGCTGTTTTCAGATTAGTCAATGGCAAAAAAGAAACGTTCAGAACAGCACAGGAAGAGGCTTTCGCCCAAAGCCCACGCAGAAAAGAACTAGACGAACTGTTGCAAAAAACTATAGAATCGAAGAGTGCAAATAAGGCTGAAATGCTGAATACGTACAGGAAGGCCAGTAAAGAATATTATGACTCACTGCGCGACTCACTGCTGAAAAGTAAAGGAGCAAGTGCGCATATACTGGCAGATGTGGTTCTGATGGAGCAATACAATAAGTTATCGGACCTGAACGCTGCCGTACACGATGCGGAACTGACCGCCTTATTGAAGTCTGACAAATACCTTAATACCGACAACTTTAATAACCGGAATCTGGGCACTTTGCTTAATACTTACAGCTACCATAACATTATCAGAAATCCGCAGAACAAAACTCTGGTCGAAAAATACAATACGGAATTTGAGGGATTCCCGGAAGAAATAAAGGCTGACTTTAAACTGAGAGCAATTATACAGATGATTGTTCAGAAATATGACCGCAAGACCACCATTCAGCATATTGATGACTACATAGCAAACTATGGGTCAAGCAATACATTGAAAGACTGGATGAAAAAAATTGAATACGGCGCAGTGGAAAGTGATGATTTGGATCTGGCAGATGCCAATAACCATAAACAAACATGGACAGCACTTGTAAAACAATGGAAAGGCAAAGTGATTTACGTCGATTTCTGGGCAAGCTGGTGTGGCCCCTGTTTAGCTGAAATACCCTATTCTAAAAAACTAAAGAAAGAACTGAAAGATGTGGTGTTTGTTTATCTGGCCCTAAGCGACGAAGAAACCGCCTGGCGCGCAGCCACGGAAAAATACGAGCTAAAAGAAAATAGTTATCTGATTACCAACACCGAGAGCTCGGGTTTTGTAAGCCAGCACAAGATTAACACCATACCACGTTACATGATTGTCGACAAAAACGGTGACATCATCAATCCAGATGCCCCAAGGCCATCGTCCACCGAAATCAGTTATCAGTTAAAAGAAGCCTTGAAGAAATAATAGGCATCAGTCCGGCAGAGTGAGCATTAATATATCGTCCCTGACGGGACTTTAAACACCTTTTGCTCTGATTACTACAGATATAACGTCCTTACAGGACTAAAATCTTACTGAAAAAGTTGACTAGCTGTCCGCTCTATTATTTCATATCCCGTTAGGGATAACATATCAGTAGAATAATGAGTATGCAAGATTTCATTCAAAGTCCCGTCAGGGACGATATATGCAGGGTTATTGTTTTACAAACCCCGAATCTCTTATTTCTTATCAATCAACACCTTCAAATCTCCTTCAATCGACACTAACTTGTCTCCCTTTATTCTTATTTTGCCGTTTACTTTATTAGTGGTTACCAGTTTAAAGGCACGCTCCGTCGTCGGTGATTTCACCCAATACCTTACAGGTACACCTCTATACTGTGGGGGATAAACTGCAGTACCACCAATGGCATAAAACGAATGTAACGGAGCATCTCTAAGGTCGCTCGTAAACCAGGTCTCAAAAGTATAGCCATTATGCTGGTAGATAATTTGCTTGCATAGATAATTGTCTATTAAGCTATCAGGTTTTAAGCGCTCAAAAGCACTTGTGTCTACCCGCAACTTATAAGTACGGCTGCCAAACTTTGAGTATTGATTGATTATCAGTTTCCCGTCCTTGTCGTTCAGATTGGCTAAATAAGACTGGTTATTTTCAAAATCAATAATGTTGATATGTTTTTGGGTAGAATCTGCATTAAAAGACACTATAGAGAAATAGCTGCGATCCTTGCTGTTAAGTAAGGTACACACAAGTCTTTTTTGATTCAGGCTTTTATTGGGTTCAATATTTTTAAAGTTGTCTTCCAAATCCATAGTAATGGCATAGTCGAAAGTATAAGTTCTTTTCTGGGCAGAGGCGGTATAAATAAAAGTGAAGGTGATGATTGCAGCAAAAAGTGTTTTCATTTTAATTTTAGTGATTGTGTCAGGCAAAGCTTAAAAGTATGAAAATAAATTAATCGTAAAAAATAGAATTGTACTTTATCATGCTCAAAGAATAGCTGACATAGACTTACTAAATAATCAGCCGAACGGAGGCGCGATTTGGATACCTCATACCATTATTCTAGGATAGCTTAAAACAATAATTGTTCACCAAAAAGTTCAATGCGATAAATACTGTCTTTCAATCTTCCTTTTCATTCCTTGTTTATACATTGCAAAACATTAGGCACCTAAAATATCAGTGTTTTGTCGGGATTTATCCCTAATGTTGTCGTTTTTACACAGTGTAGAATCCTAAAATGTTTCCCATATTTGTATTATCACTAACAACTAAACTGGGCAAGTTTATGAAAAATATATTCAACGCAAGCAATCATATTAAATTACTCCTAATCGCAATCATTATGGCTACGGCATCTATAGCTAATGCGCAGCAAATCAAACCTACCGCCAGTGGCTACGCACCGGCTAATGGCATCAAAGTTTATTACGAAGTATACGGCAACGGTAAGCCTATCGTTTTACTGCATGGTGCCTACTATACCATTGAGATGAATTGGGGGGAATTAATACCTGAATTGGCAAAAACAAGGAAAGTAATTGCCTTAGAATTACAAGGGCACGGACATACACCCTTTTCAGATAGAAAATTATCATTGGCAACTTTAGCCAGCGATGTGGAGAAAGTAATGGATTATCTGAAAATTGACAGCGCGGATGTAGCGGGATATAGTTTTGGTGGTGAGGTAGCCTACCAGTTTGCGATACAGAGCCCTAAACGATTGAAAAAACTGGTCATCATTTCTTCTGTTTATAAAAGTGAAGGCTGGGTAACCGGAATAGCCGATATTTTTAAAAGTATGAAGCCTGAGTTTTTTGCAAATACGCCACTGCAAACCGCCTATGATGCAGTAGCACCGGATAAAACAAAATGGACTGCATTTCTGGAACAGATGATTGCCTTGGCCGGAGAGTCATTTAATCTGGGTGACGACAATATAGCAAAAATCACTGCTCCTGTATTAATCATTTCAGGCGACAACGATGGCATGGATAAAATCGAACTGGCAAAAACATATCAATTATTGGGAGGCGGTATTGCTGCAGGTTTCCAGCCGATGCCAAAATCACAGCTAGCCATTGTTCCTAATCAAGACCATGTCAGCCTGATGATGCAGACAAAAACAATACTCGGGTATTTGAATGGGTTTCTGGAGTAGGGGGAATCGGCTAAAGCAGAAATGCCCCTTTCCACGTGGCTACTATAAGGTCCTCAGGGATTTAATTTTAGTGGAGAGGGGGATTACACTTTAATATCTAATAAATACCTCTTTTGAAGTTTTTGGACGGTATAGAAAAATATACTCAACAGCCATAACAAAACTAATAATTGAGTACGGTTAACTTAGAATAGTGGTAGTTGACTTTCTATTTTAGGGTAAAATGCCCCAATAATCATAAACGGATTTTTTCCTGTAAAATGATGAAGTTGAGATGTTCCTAAAAATAAATACAGGTCTTTTGTTTTTGCAAAATCATCAAAGTATTTCTTCTTTACGTCTTCAACTGCTTTCTCTTCATTCCCCGCATGCTGGCCGAGGCAATTCCAATAAAGTTGTCCAATTTCCCAATCTTCAATCATCATTTTACTTTGTTTTCCGTTACAGTCATGTAAAACATAAGAAAACTTATATGGAAGTTTGCTAACAACTTCAAACAAATCCTCATCTTCTTTGGCAAATAAATTACTGCTTCTTTCTTGCTTTAATTTTTCAAGTTTTTTCTTATCCCATTCTCGTTCAACCTCTTCAATTTTGAAATCTATAATTCCGCTCGGCTTGAATACAGCAAGAGACGTCATGACATTTCTGTCTTTTGCTTCTGAAATCAGTTCTTCAATATCGGTATAAACCTTTTTTTTAAACACGATTTCTTTTCGCAACAACCAATTGCTTCTTGTGTCTAAATGGTCTACGATTTTTATTTCAGTATCATAAGAAACAGGCCTATAACTTTCCTTTCTGAAATCACTGGTGTTTTTCACAAGGTCTATTTCAATCCAATCGTATTTTTTGTATTGCTCTTCAAATGATTTTTTACGAAACTGTATGGGATAAATCCTTATCCAAGAACCATCTTCAAGAAAACCTGCTGTACAGACCAGTTCATCATACTTGCCTGAAATAGTAGGATAGGTTTTTGCGGCAATCAAAACTTTTGTCTTTGCCATTGTCAAATATGTTTAACCTCATAATTAAAGTTAGGCAAGCTTTCAATGGCTTCTGCGAGGTGTTTTCGATGACACTGACATATATTGGCTTCAAAACAAGTTAGAGCAATACGCTTTTTTTCTTTCAGTAAGTTTAAAATCTTTTCCTGCGAAGCGGTTGTTTTTGTTAAATTGTTTTGGCAGTATACAGCAAATAATTTATCATAATCAGCTTGTGTATTCAATTCTTGCCGTTGTTCTGATTGTATGCCAACCTCAGGATAATGAACATATTCTATTCCCAAGTTATTACAATAGCGTTGTAATTCACTTTTGCTAAAACCATATTTCATACTTAGCGGATTGTTGCGGACGTCAACCAACACTTTTACATCGTTTTTAAGTAAACGATTCAGGTATTCTTCCAACGATATTCCCTCATAGCCGATAGTATACAAAACAGTTTTTTCATTTCTTGGGCGGCTGCTGTTAACCTTTTCAAGTTCTTGAAGAGTTAAAATTTCTTTAGCTTTTAAGCTATTAATAGCCCAATACGGAAAATTTAAATATGTATGCTTCATTAAAGCACTTGCATTCATTTTTCCGTATTGCATTTTGACCTCCTGCATCAATTTTTTGTCAGCATCTTTTAAAGCTTTGAAATAATCAGTTACTTCGTTGCTCGCAAAATGACTTGTCGTTTCCGACAACATTCCTCTTTTTACCATTGCGGTTAAGTCCGCGTTTGCGGAATATGAGTAACAGCCATAGCGATATGGAATAAAATCGTATTCAGCCTTGGTTTGTCGCCGTGTAAACAAAAAAAGCAACTTTTGAAGGCTTATCTTATCTATTTGGCCTTCAAAAATTTGCAATAATGCCAATATAACTTTTCTTCTGTAAAACATAATACAAAGATACTAAAATTGATTTTTCAAGCCTAGTAGCAGACTGAAATATTGTCAAAATGTAATTTGCCCGTCGAACTTAAAGCATGATTGATTTGAAAGTATTGAATTGGAAAAAAAATCAAAAACTGTCTCCCATTCTTTATCCTTACTTTTTCATAATCTGCTTTTCAGTCTGCCGTTATTTATATTTGTCTATCAACTTCTGTAAACTTTTCTAATTCCTCTATTAATAAGGACTCAGTTTTTATTTAAAAATGCAAACCGGATTAGGGAGTGCTCTTTCTCCGGCTAAACTTACCCCTTATAATTCGGGTCAAATTCCACAATCCATTCAATACCATATTTGTCTCTGAACATTCCGGCGTACGTACCCCAGGGACTCTCGCCAATGGGTCCTTCAATACTTCCACCTGCTGATAGTCCGTTAAAAATTTGGTCTGCTTCTTCGCGACTTTCTGCG
Organism: Emticicia sp. GW821-FHT11C11; assembly: GCF_058808615.1. Classification (NCBI taxonomy): domain Bacteria; kingdom Pseudomonadati; phylum Bacteroidota; class Cytophagia; order Cytophagales; family Leadbetterellaceae; genus Emticicia; species Emticicia sp. GW821-FHT11C11. The sequence goes on along the minus strand of NZ_JBXARV010000003.1, from coordinate 909,496 downwards.
CTGATTGATATTTTCGACCTGTTTTCGTTTTCGTTTACTCGTCCCATAAATTCCGGCACATCATTGGCTATCAACTTATTACTTTTACCGATAGGCAAAGCAATATGCATAATTTTATTTTCTTCTTTTTCCGGAACACTGAATTCAGCACTTGCCAGGTCTTTGAAACGAATAATATTTGTAAACTCTCCGCCAAATACTGATTTGTAAAAAGTAAATGCTTCTTCGGCATTTCCATTGAAATTGATCCAGGGATTGATTGTTGCCATAACTTTATTTTTTAGATTGTTAAATTCGTTACTTTCTTATTTGTTTTGAAAACGAAAATCATTTTTGAGATAAACCCGCCAACAGATTTTCCAAATTGCTCATTGATAATTTGAATCCTTCCGTAAAGCCCATTTCAATCATCCTCTCCATACGGGCAAGCGATTCATTATAAATAGTAATGCTCACTTTTGTCTTTTCGTTTTGTTCGCTGAAAGTGTAATCCCATTCAGAACCTGGCAATTCGGGGTTTTCGTCTTTGTCTGCAAAGGAATTATACATCTTAAAATTTGTTTTCGAGGTAATGGATGTATATCTCTGAATTGACCAGCGCTCTTGTCCGTCGGGGCTTATCATCGCATAAAATCTTTGTCCTCCAACCTTGAAGTCCATATACTTAGTTTTGGCGCGTATGGGTGCAGGTGCTCCCCATTGGTCCAGTAGTTCCGGCTTAGTAAAAGCATCCCATACTAAAGAAAGCCCGGCATTAAATTCCCTGATTATAAATACCGTTTTCGCTGCTTTGTCAACATTAAAATCAAATAGCAAATCGTTGTTCATTTTGTCTGTTCTTTAATTGTTGATAATAGTTCGTCAAGTTGATTAAATTGAATTTCCCATTTTTGCCTGAATTGGGCTAACCAATGATCAAATTCCTGCATTTTTTTTTCATTAAAGTGATAATAAATCTCCCTGCCGCTCTGCTGTGGTTTAATCAATCCGCATTCGTGCAATACTTTAATGTGTTTTGATACCGCCTGGCGGGTCATATCAAATTTTTCTGCCATCGCATTTGGTGTTAATGCCTGAATAGCAATTAACGCTAAAATGGCCCTGCGTGTCGGGTCTGATATGGCCTGAAATATATCTTGTTTCATGGTTGATTATCAATTGTGCAACTTGTAGGTTGCAAATATATATGCAACTTTTGAGTTGCGCAAATAAATTAGCATTTTTTTGTTGAGGTATAATGACAAGAAATTCAGTGGATTGTGTATTTGTTACAATAAAATCAAAGCGGGGCCTTGCTTTACATGAAGAAGGGATTTGAATCCTCTATTATCCCTGACTCATAAACGCAGAGTCCCCTGCCCCGAACTAGCCATCGCACTCGGGAGACACTGCTAATACCTGATTATTTTATTTTTTGGTTTTTTCTGCAAAGGCAATGATGTGCCCATCTGCATCGGCAAAGTAGCAGGCGGTATCGCCCCAGTTTCTGTCTTCTATTGGACTGATGAGCATTGCTCCGCTATTGATAGCATTCGTGAACGCTTCCTGCACATCATCTACTATCAGATACAGCTCACATCTTGGAATACCCGTACCCTCGTTGGGGTGGGGTGTTTTGTCACCCAATACTTTGGCTATGCCTTCGTTGGGCATCAGACCTAATTTACAGGTTTCAGACAGGTGAAACTCAGTCATTCCCGGTACATCCAGTTCAGGTATTTTCCCTAATATTTTCTGATAAAACAGTGCGCTTTCCTGCTGATTGCGAACGTATAATATGGTATGTATTAGTTTGATGTGAGGCATGGGATTATTTTTATTTTTTCGTTTAATGTAATAATATTTTATTGCAGCGAACGAAATGTTCGCGCCACAACCATTTACAAAATCTCCACAAACCCGTCTGTTCCATTCACTCTTATTCTCTGGCCGTCTTTAATCAGTTGGGTGGCTTTCTCAACGCCTACTACTGCGGGTAGTCCATATTCACGGGCGATTACCGCTCCGTGGGTCATGAGTCCACCCACTTCGGTTACCAGACCTTTGACAGATACAAACAGGGGTGTCCAGCTCGGGTCGGTAAAGGGTGTAACCAGAATATCACCCTCTTCCAGATTGGCCTCTTCTATATTCACGATAACCCGCGCCCGCCCTTCAATTACACCTGTAGAAACCGGCAAGCCCACGATAGCATCGGCCGGAAGGTTTTCCCGTTTATACTTCCCGGTAATAATTTCACCGTCGGAGGTTATCACCCGTGGCGGAGTCAGTTTTTCAAACAGTTCGTAATCGGCTTTTCGCTGATTGATAATTGCGTAATCGGCGTGATGCGTCCGTACCACTTCGCGCAGCTCTTCAAAACTAAGGTAATATATATCTTCTTTTTCATGAATAACGCCTGCCTGCACCAGTTTTTCTGCCTCGCTCAATAAAGCCTGCCTGTAAACAAAATAAACATTGATTTTGAAGTATTTCGGATATTCACGATAACCTGCGAAATTCCTGAGCTGAGCAATCATTTCTCTGGTTTCTTCCGCTTTCTGTTCGCCATCCGGCAGTTGCTTCAGCCTGTCGAGCAGCTCCAGTTCTTTTGTTTTTGCTTCTTGTTGTCCCTGTTCAAATTTCCGGTGACCGGCACCGGCTTCAAAGTTTTTAATGTTACTGAGAATAAGAGGTACCAATGTGAGCGGTTTTTCGCTCCAGCGTGTTCGGGTAATATCAATTTCTCCTACACACCGCATGCCGTATGTATCAAGATACCCCTCAATTGCTTCCCGGGCTGCCTGTCCGCCGTTTAATTGGGGCAGTTTGTCAAGAAAATTATGGTCTGTTGTCTGCTGCAGATAGTCAATCACTTCCGGATAAGGGCGAATCGCATCGGCCACATCCAATAACGCCAGACCCATTGCTGAAGTAATGTTGTTGGCCACAGACTGGGCAAGCGTATCGGCTGCATTCTTTTCACCCAACCAATCCATCATTTTTTCGTTAATCCAGGCCGCAGCATTGACACTAGCCATAATAGCAGCCAGGCTTTGCGAGTCGAACAGGTCTTTCTTTAATTGCAGAATATCAGCCTCAATAAAATCAAACAGATCCACCCCTGATTGACTTGCGATATTTTGCTTTAGGGCTTCAACAGAAGCCCGGTTATTCTTAATCAACTGTGCAACAATAGCAGGGTCGTTTTCAATGGGTAGCTCAGCCATTGAAGAGGGCATTCTTACCTGATTGGCTTCGGGGGTTCCGTCTTCCAGTTCCTGTATAAAATCGCCGCGGTCTACAATGGTGCTGAGGGCATCTTTAATGAGCGGGTCCGATTTCCCTACCATATTAAATATCATGGCGCGTTTATTGGGTACCGCCAGCATGGGAGTCACGTCTACAAAGAGCCTGCCGCCTGCGGTGCGCATGGGGGCATTGGTTATGAGCAGGAAGAAAGATAGTCCGAGGGGTTTGATGGGGTCGGTCATCATCTGCTGATGCCCCACAGATATATACACGTGGTTATCCGCATCGGTCGCTTCCGGAATGGGAAATAAAGTAGTAATCGGCCGACTCTGAACTATATAAAATACCCCATCGGCAAGACACCACTCAATATCCTGCGGACAGCCGAAATGTGTTTCTATTTTTCTACCGAGCTGTGCGAGTTGCAAAATCTGTTCATCGGTCAGCACCTGTGCGTTCTGCTGTTCGGTTGCAATCTCTCGTTCTTCAGTACCACCTTCCGGCAGGGCATAAATGGCCAGTTTTTTGACAAATATCTGTTTATCAATCAGTTGATTATCCTTCACTTGATAGACATCAGGATTTACACGACCTGACACGAGTGCCTCACCCAAGCCGAAGCCTGCATCAATAGATACTACCTTCCGGTTGCCGGAAACCGGGTCGGCCGTAAACAAAATACCCGCTGCTTGCGGAAAAACCATCTGCTGCACCACCACAGCCAGCTGGACTTTATGGTGGCCGAAACCGTTTTGCAGACGATAAATAATAGCCCGTTCGGTAAAGAGCGAAGCCCAGCACTTGCTGATGTGTTTCAGAATTGCCGCACTACCGATAACATTCAGGTAGGTATCCTGCTGACCTGCGAACGATGCCGTCGGCAGGTCTTCTGCCGTAGCGCTCGACCGAACGGCATAGGCCGCGTTTTCACCCGACTGCCTGAGGTATTCTGTAATTTCTTCTGCTATATCTACTGGAATGGGCGTTTCTTCTATTAGTATACGGATGTGGGCACTGATGCTGCTGATGTGCTTTCTATCTGCGGCTTTCAGTTGCGTTAACTCATCCAGTAGTTGGTTAAGTTCGGGGTTGTTTTCGGTTATTGTTTGGTAGGCTTCGGTGGTTATGCAAAAGCCTGGTGGCACCAATATTCCCTCAATTCCGGACAGTTCTCCCAGATTAGCACCTTTACCTCCTACGATTATCAGTTTTGTTCTGTCAACTTCTTCAAAGTCCAATATGTATGTACTCCTGTTTTCCATGTTACTATTATTGTTCGTTGAGTTGGTGTGATGTTTCGTTCATGAGTTCAATCGCTTTCGAAAAGTAGGTCTCTATGACTTTGATTTCATCGTCAGAAAATGACGCCAGCAATGCTTCTGATTGGCTCCGGAACGCTCTGTAAAGCGGTTCGAAAAGCGCCATAATTTTTTCAGTTTTCGGAACAATGATAATCTTCCGTCGGTCGTCTGCAGCAAACTGGCGTTCCACCAGGTTTTTCTTTTCAAACCGGTCAATTAAACCCGTAACCGCCCCGGTAGTGAGGCCCGTCAAAGTGGCGAGTTCGCCTGCGGTCATCTGTCCTTTTTCGATAATGAATCCGAGGTACTTATGGTCAGTGCCAGACAACCCCGCCTTCCGGCCTACGGCTTCGTGCATCTGAATAGAGGTGTAAGCATAGAGCTGGCTCAGTTTCCTTACCCGGTTGAGTGTTTCAATTTCCATCGATATATCTTATTAACTAATTATCTTAGTTACAAAGATAATATTCGAATTGATAATATCCAAATCATTCTTTAAACTGAATTTTTAAAAGCAGTTTTAAAAACGGCCGACACACCGACTGACAATTTCATTGGGGTTAATAATCAGCCGAACTGGGGTGATTGATTGTGAATTGGTGGGTAACTCATACTGACCACAAGCTTTTTGTTTAAAGAAATAATGCCTAATTTGCCGGAAATAAAATCTAAAATATGCTTACTAATGTAGAACATATAGGCATTGCCGTGAAAGACATGGCGGCTTCTAATGCCCTGTTTACCAAATTACTGAATGTGCCGCCTTATAAGTCGGAGGCCGTGGAGAGCGAGGGTGTGCAGACGTCATTCTTCCAAATAAACGAAACCAAAATTGAACTATTGGAGGCCAGCAACCCCGACAGTGCCATTGCGAAATTCATAGAAAAAAAAGGCGAGGGTATTCATCACATTGCGTTTGAGGTAGACGACATATGGGTAGAAATGAAACGTCTGGAAAGCGAGGGTTTCATCTTATTGAATGCCGAACCCAAACAAGGTGCCGACAATAAACTGGTGTGTTTTCTGCATCCCAAGAGCAGCAACGGGGTTCTTATAGAGTTGTGTCAGGAGAGGAAGGCGTAAGCTCTTGCCGGATATTATTGAAATTACACCCCTTCCGGCAAAGCCCTTTACATATCATGCATATTAATATACCCCCCCGCACTCTCATGAGCCGGATGAACTATTATAGCTTTACATTTTAGCGAAACACTATCAATATCAAAACTTACTCCCTTATCTATATCAGAGTAAACCAGCAAACCTTTTTGTTGGGCGGATATATCTTCTACCTTTTTTAGCTGATATTTTTCTTCAATTTCGGTCAGTTTAGCACCGGTTGCTATGCCCTCTTCCGTTTTAAACCAGGGGGAACTGACCATGATTCTCTTGATGCGGTGGAATGCCTCATTACCCATATTCATACTTGCAAAAACAGCCGTGCGATATTTGGGGGCATCCTTACTGTACCAGACCATCAGCGCACTCCCCATGGCTGCATCAGATGAATCGGGACGACCGAGCCTGACTATCGCGCTGTCAACCGGCCAACCAATCTTAAGTTGTCCGATTCCATTACCCGGGCTTATCAGTTGATCGGGCATTACCCCCACGTCGGTACGCTGTGCGGTACTGTCTGTTTTTGCTGTATTATCAGCGGTTCCACAGGCCGATAACAACAGCGCGGCAATTATCAAAAATGTTTTGTTCATAAAAAGCATATGAATGGGTCGATAATCAATAAAACTATTGTATCGCCACATTGTTATACGCGCTTGCTACTACTGACGAATTACGACGGTTTTGTCATCAGGTAACTGGTCAATTTTTTAATCAGTCCGTTTTCCATTTCAAATACATCGCTGAAAACAATATGCAGCACAACGCCTTCTTTGGTCTTCGCCAGTACGGTTCCTTCAGCAATTACCACGTCGTTTTCCTCCGTCATCCGCGACACCTTAATAACCGGGCTACCCGTAAAACCCTCGTTCTCTATCTCTTTATCAAAAGCAGCTTTGCCTTTGTGAAGATACACACCCGGTAGCTCCCAGATTACATCTTCCGTAAGACACGAGAGTATTTTGGCGTGATCTGTTGCGTTAAAGCCCTCCATGTATCGGGCCACTGTTTGTTTATTGATGCTCATGGGTTTCATCTGTTTTGATGTTGAATGATTCAGACAACTGCATACTGTAAGAGTTGCCAAAACTAACACAATTAGCCGGAATTGAAGTATGGGTTTTGTCTTCATTATTCATCGTTGATTGTTCGTAAAGGAAATATTCTGAACGACAAACCTATTGAAAAAAATGAATACCGGGAAACTCTGCCGGAGCAATATTTTTGTAGAGACAATGGCACCTTGTCTGAATTTGCCAAAGATGTTTCGTTTGAATCTCCGGTGCGCAATTGAATATATCGTCCCTGACGGGACTTTGAGTGAAATCTTGCATACTCGTTATTCTACCGATATACAATCCCTAACGGGATATGAAATAATAGAGCGCACGACTTGTCAACTCTTTCGGCAGGATTTAAGTCCTGTAAGGACGTTATATCTGTAGTAATCAGAGCAAAAGGTGTTTAAAGTCCCGTTAGGGACGATATATACACTGGTATTAGCAGAGTCTCCCGTGTGCGAGGGCATGCGAAAAGCAAGGGGACTCTGCGTTGGCTTTAGCCGGGGTAAAGAATCTTCATATCATTAATGCCCCTGCGACGTCAGGGTCCCCTTCTCAGCTAATGGCTTGCGCACACGGGAGACCCCGACGGGACAATACTTTCTACTTAGATTTTAAGATTTTATATTCGAATAAATCCTCAAATCTTAGAATTTCAACTTCACTCTTTATTTTTAAGAAAATGTATTTATCATTATTATATAATACCTCAATATTATCGCGAGGTATTTTCAATTCTAAACTATACTCGCTCACTAATTTTTTCAAATTAGTAGATTCCTTAGGAAAATAAAACCTATCATGTATAAACGGGAACAGGTAAAAAGGAGACATCATGATTATAAAGCCTAAAATGTGAGTTCCCCAGAATAGATTATTTTCTATAAAGTTATTAACAGAATCCAATCTAATAAGACTGTATTTAATAAACACTGCAAGAAAAACCACCATTGTATTAAATGTGATAAAAACAATCAACATAACAGCGAAAAACATCATAACAATTTCACCAAAACCAATTTTCTCAAAATTAATACAAGCCCTTTTTATTGAAGGTCCCCCAATATATAAGAATATTGTTAGTATTATTATATGGATTAAAAAGGTTTTAAAGTAGTACCCAATATTTCGATTTGAACTAACCAAATCTCCTAATTTGAGTATATTGAATGATCTAAATAAGATAAGAAAACTTCCTCCTAAAGCAAAAAAGGAAAATAATATTACTAGCCCATCAGGAATTAATTGTGACACGGAGAAAAACCGTATATAAGCCGGAGAAATAATAGCTAATTCCAAAATTTGCCAAAATCCACCTATAATTATTGGCACTAGAGAAAACAATGGTAAATAGTCCTTAATACCATTATACAAGGAAATTAATTTCTTCATTTTAAAATATCACAACAAAATTAAATAATACGCTAAGCTACTAAGTACAATTAATTCATATTATCTACAAACAAAAAAACGCGAAGTGACCAAATTAGGGTCGCTCCGTGGTAAATATATAAATCCGAAAAAACTACTTCCGTATCACCGCGCCCAGTTCTTTTTCGTAGGCGGCAATCAGGCGTTGCATCGTTTTGTCGATGGTTTCGTCGGTCAGGGTTTTGTCTTTGTCGAGCAGCAGGAAGCTCACCGAATACGATTTCTTGCCCTCTCCCAGTTTCTCACCTTCATAAATATCAAATACGTTCACGGCTTTCAGCAGGTTGCGTTCTACCTTATACGCAATGGCCGACACCTGATCAAACGTAGTGGTTGAGTCTATCACCAGCGAAAGGTCGCGGCGCACCTCAGGGAATTTCGATATCTCTACGTACTCCACCTTATCTGAATACTGTTTCAGCAGGTATTCCCAATCGAAATCGGCATAAAAAACGGCCTGTTTTACATCTGCCAGTCGGGCAATGGAAGGCTTTACCAGCCCCAGGCTTACCACCGATTTTTTATTGATAAGGTAGGTCAACCCATACTGAAACACTGCCAGATTGGCTTCCTGTGTATCATATTTGGTTACTTTCATGGTTTTCAGCACCTTTTGTACAGCCAGTGCCAGGTCATGAAAAGTAACAGGTGTACTGGCAGCCAACCAGGTTTCTGCCTGTTGGTTGCCTGAAAGCCATAAGCTCAGATGCTTGCTTTCTTTATATTTTTTCTCCTGTCCTTCGTCCTGTTTGGTAAAATACGAACGACCGAACTCAAACAATTTTAAATCTTTCTGCCGGCGGTTGATGTTATAAGCCACCGACTCCATACCTGTCAGCAACAGACTCTGGCGCATCACCGATAATTCTTCACTCAGTGGGTTCAACAGCGTTACCTGTCCGCCTTTGGCTACACTTTGCACGGCCTCGTTGTAGGCAGGTTTGGTGATTGATAAGGTCTGAATCTCGTTGAAACCATTGGCAGCCAGCAACTCAATCAAGCGCATCTGTAATTTATCGGCATCCTTTTCAGGGAAACCCGACAGGAAGTCGGCCTGCAGGTGGTCTGACAGCTCGATGTTATCAAAACCATAGATACGCAATATCTCTTCAATCACATCGGCCTCACGGGTTACATCAACACGATACGGAGGCACGCTCACGGTCATTTCGTAGGCGTCGTCGGTCAATACTTTTATATCAAGGCTTTCCAGAATGCTCGTTATCAACGCATCGTCCAGATTTTTGCCTATCAGGCGGTTGATGTTCTTATGTTTTACCTTTATTTCAAGGTTTTCAATCGGGTTCGGATAATTGTCAATCACGCCATCCTGAATCGTTCCTCCGGCCAGTTCCTGTACCAGCAAGGCAGCGAATCTGATAGCAAAAGGCGGCATGTTCGGGTCGGTACCGCGCTCGTATCTGAACGACGCGTCGGTTTTCAGACCATGGAAAGTAGCAGTGCGACGCACCCACACCGGACTAAAATAAGCGACTTCCAGAAAAATATTGGTAGTAGTCGGTTTAATGCCGGACTTCTGTCCGCCGAATACCCCGGCAATAGCCATCGGCTCTTCAGCATTGCATACCATCAGGTCGTGGCCGGACAACGTTCTTTCAGTGCCATCAAGCGTTGTGAATTTCGTTCCTTTTTCAGGCACACGTACCACAATCTTTTTCCCTTTCACTTCGTCGGCATCAAAGGCATGCATGGGTTGCCCCAATGTGTGGCATACATAATTGGTGATATCGACAATGTTATTGATTGGATTGAGACCAATGGCCTGCAGGCGGTTTTTCAGCCAGTCGGGCGACTCCTGCACGGTTACGCCCTGAATCTCGAGTCCGCAGAAACGTGGGCAAGCCTCGGTGTTTTCCAGCGTTACGGTAAAATCAGTCTTGTGGTCTGACACCGCAAATTTCTCTATAGACGGCAGTTGAATCTCACGACCCAGCACGGCTTTCAGGTCGCGGGCTACACCAAAGTGCGACGCCGCATCGGCGCGATTAGGGGTTAGTCCGATTTCAATCTGAAAATCAGGCTCCAGTTTAAAATATTTTGCCGCAGGTGTGCCATTAGGCAGGTCGGTATCCAACACCAGAATGCCCTCATGCGAGGTACCGATACCGATTTCGTCTTCGGCACATATCATGCCCTCAGAAGGATGACCATACACTTTGCGTTTTTCGATGGTGAACGATGTTCCGTCAGCAAAATAAATGGTGGTACCTAAAGTGGCCACCACTACTTTTTGTCCGGCACGTACATTGGCTGCTCCGCACACAATGGTTGAAGGCTCGCCGGTACCGATATCGACTGTGGTTAAACTCAGTTGTTTTTCTTTTACGGTAAAGGTTTCGCAGGTAAGTACCTCTCCTATCACAAAGCCTTTCAGGCCGCCTTTTACCGATTCTATTTCTTCAATACCCTCAACCTCCAGGCCTGTGCCGGTCAGTAATTTACCGATTTCCTCAGGCGACTCTTGAATATCTATCAGACTCTTTAACCAGTTATACGAAATTTTCATGCAAACAATAATTGTAGTGTAATGGTCGGGTATAACGCATAACCCGGATTTTTCGCAAAGATAAAGATTTCGATTGGGATGTAAATGAGTTTATTTGGTATTACTTTTATTTGTTTGCTTATTCCTCTGATGTAAATTTGATTTAATGACATTTTCTATATCTTGGTTCTTACTTTTTTTACCTGAAAAAAAGTAAGCAAGACTAGTCGTCCGCAAAGCAGGCATCATTCTAACTCACACAATTAAAAATCCGATAGCACTTTGGACGTTTTCTCAATTCATTCGCCGATTTTTAACTGTGCTTAAACAGGAATGACGTAATATGGTCTTTAATTTTTAGTTGTTGATTGTTAATTCTGTGAAACTTGGTACTTAACTCCGTCAACTCCATGGTAAACTAAAATTGTGCTACATAGTGTACATTGCGGCAATTCAATTCTGGCAAATACTCAATCTTTTTATTAATTTCAGCACGATTTTGCAACCTACCTTTCTGAACTATGAACCGAAGAGATTTTTTAGAAGCAAGCGCCGGAGGAGGCGCAATGCTGGGCAGCATCCAGTTGGCCGCGGCACAAACCCAACCACAAACCACCGCCAACCTGAAACTGAAACTACTGGCCACCAACTGGGGTTTCCCGGATAATACTGATGCCTTTTGTGCAGCCGCCAAAAAAGAAGGGTATGATGGCATTGAGGTGTGGTGGCCCAATGAAAAGAAAGATCAGCAGGAATTGTTCACTGCCCTTGATAAACATCAGCTAGAGGTAGGTTTTCTGTGCGGTGGGCACCAGAAAGACCCGAAAGAGCATCTGGAAACCTTTAAAAAAGCAGTGAACGCAGCGGTGCAATCGCCTGTAAAACCCTTATATATTAACTGCCACAGCGGGCGCGATTATTTCAGCTACGAACAGAACAAACTTTTTATAGACCATACAACCGGGGCATCGCAGAAAAGCGGTATCAGGATATTGCATGAAACTCACCGCGGACGGATGCTTTTTGCAGCACACATCACCCATAATTTTATTGAGAAGAATCCGGCACTAAGGCTTACGCTTGATATATCGCACTGGTGTAATGTGCATGAAACGTTGCTGGAAGACCAGACCGAAGTCGTGCAGGCTGCTCTGGCACGGGTTGACCATATCCATTCACGAATCGGGCATCAGGAAGGGCCACAGGTAAATGATCCGCGTGCCCCTGAATGGGAAAATGTGGTGAAGGCACACCTGGCCTGGTGGGACAAGGTGGTGGAATACAAAATAAAATCGGGCGAGGTACTGACGATACTGACGGAGTTCGGCCCACCAAATTACCTGCCTACGCTGCCTTATACTCAACAGCCACTAGCTAATCAGTGGGGCATTAACGTACACATGATGCAGTTGTTGAGGAAGCGGTATCTGGGGTAAACAAAGGCTGTCTTTAAAACTTATAATTCTTATTGAGGACAGCGAATAAATTCGCCGGCTATCGGAACAAAGGTCTTTCATCATGCCGTGCCGACTTAAGTCGGCATATACAAATCAAAATATTTCCTTTGTTTGAATAGCCGCTGAATTCATTCAGTGAGAATAATGGTAAACAATTCTCTAAACTCTGATATTACCTTTTAAAACTCTCAGATTCTAAATCTTCCTCATGCACGAAAACGACACCAAACGGCTCTCCCGACTGACGGCGACATTAACCATGTTGCAAACCAAGCGTTTGCTGACAGCCACTGAGCTTGCCCGTAAGTTTTCGGTAAGTGTGCGCACTATTTACAGAGATATCAGGGCTCTGGAAGAAGCCGGTGTACCGATTATTACGGAAGAAGGCAAAGGGTATTCGCTGATGGAAGATTACCGTGTGCCGCCTATTATGTTTACTGAGAATCAGGCTAACGCGCTGATATTAGCCGAACAATTGGTGCTAAAAAACAATGACACTACGTTCATTAAAGACTACACCGAGGCTATTGATAAAATAAAGGCTGTATTGCGGACAAGCCAGAAAGACAAAGCCAATCTGCTGGCTGACAGAACGCGTTTTGACCAGATTGTTTATCGGGAAAGGAACAGCAGTGTATTATCTGATCTGCAATTTGCGCTCACTAATTTTTATCTTACACGCATCGACTACACCAACGAGGCACAAGAAACTTCTACTCGTCTCATTGAGCCTTTTGCCTTACTGAGTACCCGGGAAAACTGGCTGCTGATAGCCTGGTGCAGACTGCGGGAAGATTTCAGGTATTTCCGCCTCGATCGTATCATAAAACTGGAGGTATTCACCGAGCGGTTTACTCCTCACGAAATGACACTGCAGGAATTTTTCGAAAAATTTCATTAATTCCCAAACACCCCTGACATACCTCTGTCACGACACGCTGGTAGCTTTGCATCATAAACTTTAAAACAGCATTTTATGATCAGTCAATTAGCAAATCTCAACTGGCTCAGCGTGGCCCTCGCTTTTGTAGTATATTGTGTTTTAGGTGGCTTGTGGTTCACCTTGTTTTTCACCAAACCTTATAAAATCTCACTGGGTAAAGAAAACGAAATCCTGCCTAATGCACCTATTTTTATTGTCGGTCCTACAATTTGTACGTTGGCGATTACACTGACAAGCGCTATTCTCATTCAGGCATTAGGTATCAATACTTTGGGCGGCGCCTTTGAGTTTTCTCTATTAGTTGGCATCGGTTTTCTGGTAGCCAATACGGTCAACATCGCCATTAATCCCAACATTCCCCGGCCGATTCTGTATGGCATCATCAGTGGTACTTATCACCTGGTGTGTATTACTGCTGCGAATGTGATATTGGTGGTGATGAAATGATTCTGCCTTAAACAGGTAGAGGCCGTCTCAAAAAGAAAAGTTGCAAAATATTATTTGGTACCAGAAAACCGCAGCGGCGGCCGCCCCACTCTCTAAATCTCTCTCCGTGCGACGGTCGCCCCAACAATGGGGAGCGGACGCCGCGCGGAGAGACTTTAAGCCCTTCCCCACTGTTGGGGAAGGGTTGGGATGGGGTCTTTGCCAAAGATTATTTGGTTTGAAATCTTTTTGAGACGGCATCAACGCAAATGTATTTTATCACCCCCCGAAGATGCATTGCAATGCGTCTCTACCCGGAATTATTATACTTACAAGTAGACGTAGAATCACATAATACGCCCATCACCAATATTATATTCCTCGCCCCTATTCATGCTCTACCTCTTCTGATATACCCGTAAATACAATTACCGAATAATAAGTAAATGTCCGGAAGTATCATTTACTTGAAATTGTTTTTATAAATTAGTTCAAAATTTCAGTGGATGCTAGTCACGGACACACGCATGCCGCAATTGTAGCCAGAATTTGAGCAACCTGATTTATTTTAAAGCCTTGAAACACTAAATTATCTGCAACAAGATAGCCCACTCTGCATTGATGCAAAATGCCAGTCAGTTTGAACATTCACAATAGCCAAATACGAAAACTAAAATTTATAAATAAACACATGGAAACTACCCATTTAAGCTCACTTATTAAAAGAATAGCCGACGGCTTGCGTCATAAGATTGATGATACCGAGGCTATCTTAAGAAAATATGAACAAAAGATTGAGTTTCTTGGCCAGCGGTTGAAGAATCCGGATGCGCGGGTACAAGATGGAGATATTATAAGCGATATTCCACCGGAGGGAATACTGATAGATAAACCGGGAACCTACCGGTTTTCGAACGATATCTATTGGACGCCCGGCCAGAAAACCACGGCTACAGCCATTGACATTATTGCTGATGAAGTAACTCTCGACCTGCAGGGCCACAACCTGATTGCCCTGCCCATAGTTTATACAAATAGTGTTGTCGGAATCAACATCACCGGTGATAACATAAAAATCACAAGCGGAGGGTTGGTTGATCTGTCGCTGCATGCCATCAGTGCATCATTATGCAATAACCTGACCATCACCGATATAACAGTGCAAGGCTCTGAATACACCTATCTGGGCAATGACCCTCTGATTACGGCCTCCGGTATTTTTATTGAGTTGTCGGAACAGATTACCCTGCAAAACTGCTATGTTACAGGTGCAAATGTTACGGCTCCGGCGTACGCGGGTATTCAGTTGTCGGCATCCAAAAATGCCACAGTTACCGAATGCCGGACGAGCCATCTGATTAATAATGACGGTACGGTAACCGGCTTTAGTTACGTTGGCTCCGACCACGTGACAACCGTTAACTGCCATGCAACCAAATTCCGCTCTTATTATCTGGGGGAAACCACCACTTTCGGTCATACGGTTCTGGGCTTTTTACCAACCTACTGCAAAAACATGCATTACGAAAACTGTTCGGCCATAAGTTTAAGAGGCTGCTGCGATGATTGCCATGGCATGTCTATTTTTGACTCTGATGACGTTACGGTTACCGGTTTCAAAGCTATTGGTATTGTAGATGGCGATTGCCCGACAAACACAGGGGCTAAAGCCACAGGATTAGAGGTATATGGCAACAATATTACCATAAAAAACTGCCAGGTACAGAGCATTTTTGCCATTGTGCCACAAGACAAACAAAGTTGCGGATTCAGCGCCGCAGGCAACAACATAACGTTTGAATTTTGTGTGGCCTACAATGTGTTTGTTTTTGATGAAACCAGAAACATAACCAAAAACTTTAGCAAGTATGGCTATGGCATAGGCTTTGGCTGGGCACCAGACCCCCGTAAACCTTTTGTAGATATGAACGCCCAGAATACGGTTTATTCAAACTGCGGCGCCATTTTTTGTCAGGCAGGTTTTGATACATTTAACCACATTGGCGGCCAATGGAACAATTGTTCTGTTGAAGATTGCTTGGTGAGTGTGCTACAAGAAGTGGGTGGCCAGCGGGTTTTCAGCATGGACAAATGTTCTGAGCTTCCGCCGGATATGAAAAGCCCCATGACTATTATCAACTATGCTGCCAACAATACGTTTAATCCCCCAATCGGCAATTAATCAGGCAGCAAGTTGTGCAAGCCCAGTGATACGGAAAGTGTCGGGCAACGTTTGTCGGACAACGCTTTCTTTACACTGGGTTCAATGAAAAACATTTAGCCGAACAGAGATTTTCTCTCAATGAAAAATCAAGAATCTTCTAGACCAACGGAGACGCATTGCAATGCGTCTCTACAAGAAATTATTTAATACACTTTACTCATAAACCTCTTTCCTGTTCCCAATTTTAGCTATTGTGACGGTAATAAGGTTATCTTGAATGGCGTAAACTATTCGATAATCTCCTACCCTCACTCTATAAAGTGGTTTCAATTGGAGATTCGGCACTTTAAATGAATTGAGCTTTTTGTATCCGTGAGGTCGGGGGTTCTCTTTTAACTCTTCTATCTTCTCGAAAATATCATCTTGAATCTGAGCAGGAAGTTTCCGGATTTCTCTTTCAGCACTGGCAGTGAAGACAATTGTATAAGACATAGCTGATTACTTGCGTTGAGCCAGAATTTCCTTTTTGATATCGTCAAAATTACGGGTTGGCTCATCTTGTCTTTCCAATACTTCAAGTGTATCAAACAAATCCTCCATAAGCTCCTGTACTTCTTTATTCCGCAAATCAAATTGTACAGCTACTTTCTTCCCTTCTGAATTCGTCAGAAAACTAATGTTTTTTTTGAGCGCTGTTTGTGTCATTACTTTGTATAAATTTATACACGAATATACAACTTATTGTAGTATGATACAACTTATTGTAGTATCAACTTCTGAGTCCATCCCTCTACTTCAATACCAGATCTGCACCCTTCTCGGCTATCATATATACGGGGGCATTGGTATTGCCTGATACAATGGTGGGCATAATGCTGGCGTCAATCACCCGCAGGCCTTCGATGCCTCTTACACGCAGGCGGTCGTCGACCACGGCCATTTCGTCATGACCCATTTTACAGGTGCCTACGGGGTGATACACCGTTTCCAGTTGTTTTTTGATATGCAGTATAATTGCGTCGTCCGAACTCCGGTCGGGCGGAGTAATCAACCGGTCGCGATAGGCATCAAAGGCCTGGGCGTTTATTACTTCAAGTGCTTTTCTGGTAGCTTTCAACAAGGTGAGCCCATCCTGCTCTTCCGACAGGAAATTCGGTTGAATAACAGGCGCATCGAGCGGGCTATCACTTCTTATACCCACATAGCCACGGCTTCTGGGGCGTAGCAAGGTAGGCAGAATCGTGAAACCATCGTTACGCGGATAGGTCGATATATCATACATATCTACGGAATAATCATCGCCATTCTGCACCGCCGCAAAATGAAACTGATAATCGACGCGGTTGGGGCTATCGTCGGTCTTGCCAAATGCCACTGCTTCCAGTGGGCCGATGGTCATAATGCCTTTTTTCAGAAACAGATATTGCGCCACTGCCTTCAACTGGTTGAGCGGAGCAAGATGATGGTTTTGTCCCCATTGCTGGCGGGACAGCGCCGTAACACCCATAAAAAGGTGGTCTTGCAGGTTTTTGCCTACGCCGGGCAATTCTTTCTTACAGGCAATGCCCGCTTTTTTCAGTTCGTCTTTATCGCCCACGCCAGACAACATCAGCAACTGCGGCGAGTTGAACGCCCCGGCAGAAAGGATTACCTCCTTCGTGGCCGTAATGCGTTCGGCGTTGTTTTTTCCGCGTATCACCTCCACCCCTACTGCTTTGTCGTTTTCAATCAACACCCTGCTTACAATGGCATGGGTATAAACTGTCAGATTCGGGCGTTTCATGGCCGGTTTCAGAAAGGCCCCTACCCCGCTGTGTCTGCGGGCATCTTTGATGGTAAATTGCATGAACGATACCCCCTCCTGCCGCTCACCGTTATAATCCTTATTATCGGCAAAGCCGTTTTCAATACAGGCCTGCACAAAGGCGTCGGTAAAGCGTGTCCGGTAATGCTTGGCAAAAGTGACATTCAAGGGGCCATTCTGCCCGTGATAAATATTGTTGATTTGTTCGTTATGCTCCGACCGCTTGAAATACGGCAGTATCTCTTCGTAAGACCAACCCTCGTTTCCCTCATCAGCCCAGTCGTTATAGTCTTCCTTATTACCCCGCACATAGGCCATTGCATTGGTAGAGCTACAGCCACCCAATGTTTTGCCCCGGGGCAGGTACAATTTCCTGTTCAATACATGCGCCTGTGGCTCTGAGTAATAGCCCCAGTCTACCTCTGTCCGGTGCAGTTTGGCGTATCCGGCCGGAATATGTATTTCAGGTTTTTTATCAGGCCCGCCCGCTTCAATGAGTAAAACCCGGTGCGAGGGATTCTCCGACAGACGGTTAGCCAGCACACAACCGGCCGAACCGGCGCCGATAATGATGTAGTCGTAGGTCATGGTTTGAATAGATAATAGGTTAAGAAAAGGCTTCAAATCCGGGAAAAGTGGTATCTGCGAACTAATTTAAGAAAAAGATACTTTACTGCTGAAAATCGGGAGAATTATGTTTTGCTTAACCGAAATATGTCCATCAATATTTCCAGATCCTCTGTAACCACCCCGTCTATTTCCCAACGTTGTCAGGGAAATACACACCCCTCCTTGAAATAAGGAGGGGAAGTTCTTGTTATGGAAAAAATATGTTTCCCCTCCCCACTGTTGGGGAGGGCTAGGGAGGGGTTTCACGGGCTCAAACGCTCAATCTTCCAGCTTCCGTCTGCATTCGTAAACAGCAGGCGGTCGTGCAGGCGGCTTGGGCGCCCCTGCCAGAATTCCATGCTTTCGGGTACGAGGCGGTAACCACCCCAATGCGGTGGCCGCGGAATGTGCTCTTCGCCAAACTGTGCTTCCAGTTCTTTCAGTTTGTTTTCAAGGGTTTCCCTGCTCACTATACGTGACTGGTTCGATACCCAGGCACCAATCTGGCTGCCTCGCGGCCGCGACTGAAAATACTCGTCAGATTCCTGCGCACTTGTTTTTTCGATACGACCTTCAATACGCACCTGCCGCTCGAGCGACACCCAGAAAAACGTGAGCGAAGCATAAGGCACTTCGGCCATCTCCTGGCCCTTGTTGCTTTCATAATTGGTAAAAAACACAAATCCGTTTTCATCGAAGCCTTTCAACAACACAATCCGGCCATGCGGCCTGCCGCCTGACACCGTTGCCAGATGCATGGCGTTGGGCTCTGGAACGTTGGCTTCCAGGGCCTCGTCGAACCACTTTCCGAATTGTTTGAACGGGTTTCCCAAAACATTTTCTTCGAGCAATTCGTTGAGTAAATAATTAAGCCGAAGCGAGGCTACGTCAGTTTTTTTATTCATTTCTTGCAACGTTTTACGCTTTTTTTACGTATTTAATAATATTGAAACCTCTGAACCTTCTGGCTGAAAACCATGCATCAAACTACCTTTTAGTACTGAAAATCAGGCCGGTTCTCACATAAATCCGGGGTTTTTGAATAATTTAATTACCATAAAAGTTGTTTTTCAGGGTAGAAAGACTGAGTTTTCTCCCCGATTAGCAAAAATATAATTTCACACGGTGGATTGTTAGGCAAAAGTATTTTTATATTTATTACATTTGCAAATCTAATGAAAACATATCCACGATACTACGAATCGTAATATTTACAAATGACGCCCAAAGAAATAGATTTAAAAGAAACCGTTAGTGATGCTGCCGAAACTAAAGATTTGTCTTTAACTGAGGCTGAGGCTCCGGCCAATACACAAGTAGACTCTAAAGAAATTATGAACGAATTGAATGATTCCATCGACACTTCGACTGATGAACCTGTTGAAGCTGGCAAAAAAGAGGTGGAAAATGCCGCCCCCGTTGCTGAAAATACTGTAGAAAATCCTGCCGCCACTACAACCGACCCGACCGTAGCAGACACCGCTACTGACGAACCGGCTACCGCTGCTTTGGAAATTGCAGAAGCCCCTGTTGAGGCTGTTACCATTGTAACAAACGAAGACGAGGCGCCTGTGCTCGGAACAGACGAAAGCTCCTTGGAAGAAATTGTGGTAAGCAACGACCCGACTGTAATGGTGGAAGTATCTCCCAAACCTATAGAGGCCGAAGAAGCTTCGGCAACAGAATTGGAGTCGGTAGATCTGATTGATGAGGAAGTGGTTTCGCACGCAACTGAAGAGGCTGACTACAGCAATTTCACCAAAAAGGATTTCGTAGACCTGGGTGAAAAATTACTGGCTTCTATTAAAGCAGAAGGCGTG
The DNA here is from genome assembly GCF_058808615.1 of Emticicia sp. GW821-FHT11C11. Classification (NCBI taxonomy): domain Bacteria; kingdom Pseudomonadati; phylum Bacteroidota; class Cytophagia; order Cytophagales; family Leadbetterellaceae; genus Emticicia; species Emticicia sp. GW821-FHT11C11. The sequence goes on along the minus strand of NZ_JBXARV010000003.1, from coordinate 889,624 downwards.
GGTGTTTCAGACGTAAAAAATGCCGACAACGTGATGAAGGAAATCAAACCTTTGTTTGACGACCTGAAAGCGCGCGAGAAATCGGAGGCATTGAAAAAATATATAGCAGACAACGGCAATAACGAGGGCTTTGAGTTCAAAAACGACAACTATGTGGTGCGTTTTGAATCGCTGAGCGCGCAAATCCGTGATGCAAAAAACAGTTTCTTCCAGAAAATTGAACGCCTGAAAGAAGATTATTTTGAGCGCAAGACCAATCTGTTGCAACGCCTGCGCACCATTGTAGAGCAGGAAGAACAAGGTGGCTCAAAAAGCAACTGGCAGGATTTCAAGAAACTGCAGGAAGAATGGAAATCGGCAGGGAACGTTAACTCTCCGCATAATACATCGTTGTGGTCGGCCTATAATGCTTTGGTTGACAGATATTTCAGTATCCGTCATATTCAGAACGAACTGAAAGACCTTGACCGCAAGAAAAACCTGACAGCCAAAACTGAAATTGCAGAGCGTATAGAAGCCATTGCCGCCACGCTGGAAGAAAGCGGACTAAGCAATGCCACCCTACGCCAGGCAAACGACCTGCTGGAAGAATACAAACACATTGGTCCTGCTCAGCGCGAAGCCCAGGAAGAACTCTGGAAACGCCTGAAAGCAGCCTTTGATCTGATACATAACAAACGTCGCGAACAGTCGTCGCAGGCAGGTCAGCTGCAGGAAGAAATCTATCAGGCCAAACAACGCCTGGTTGAAAACCTGAAACCGTACATACAGTTTAATACTGACAGTATCAACGAATGGAACGCCAAAACCAAAGAGGTGCTGGCCGTGCAAGACCAGTGGAATGCAATCAAAGGCGCGATGCCGAAAGATAAAGGCAAGGAGATAAGCCGTGAGTTCTGGTCGTCGTTGAAGACTTTCTTCCGCAACAAGGGAGAGTTTTTCAATCGTCTGGAAGCCGAACGCGAAAGCAACCTGAAAGCCAAAACTTCTCTTTGCGAGCAGGTAGAGGCATTGCTGGAAGCAAGCGACTACTCTCCTGCCAATACCGACAAAGTAGTAGAACTGCAAAAAACCTGGAAGACGATCGGCCACGTGCCCGAGAAATTCAAGGATAAAATATATGACCGCTTCAAAAAGGCCTGCGATGCCTTCTTTAACACCAAACGTGCCAAAGGCAACGAGGTAGAAAAAGAATACGAAGAGAACCTGAAACAGAAACAGGCACTTTGTGAGGAGATCGAGAATGCAGCTAAAACGGGAGATTCTGATTTGACGAAGCTTGCCGGCTTTAAGGCACGATACAACGAAATTGGCTTTGTGCCCCGCAAAGAAATGCAGAATATTCAGCGCCGGTTTGTGGAAGCCATCAATGCCTACGTGAAAGCGAGCTCGGGTGTGAGTGGCTCGGAGAAAGAAAAAATGCTGTTGCAGAACGAGGTGGAAGTAACCCTGAAAAACGACAGAGGCAACACCAAAGAACTGGACAAGAAAGAAAACGATTTGCGCCGTAAGATGAAAAAGCTGGAAGACGACATCAGCCTGTGGCAGAACAACATCGAATTCTTTGCCCGTTCTAAAAACGCCAATGCCGTTCGTTCCGAATACGAAACGAAGATTAAGGGTGCAGAAAAAGAACTGGCTGAGTTGAAGCAAAAGCTGAAAATAATCGTGGCAGCGAACTAAAAATATTTCGTTTCTTAACTCGTTGGCGATCAGCGAGTTAAGAAATTGTTAAAAAATATTTCAAAAAAACGCTTGCGCCATATACCTGAAAGCATTAATTTTGCACCACGATTTCAGAACGACACAGCGAAGAAATCAAAAATAAAAGCCTCCATAGCTCAGCTGATAGAGCAACTGACTTGTAATCAGTAGGTCGCTGGTTTGATCCCGGCTGGGGGCTCAGAATAAACGCCTGATAATCAATAGATTGTCAGGCGTTTTTGTTCCTACCTGTATCTCCTTCTCTTCTCAGTTGCAATAAAACTTGCAACAAACACTTACCATTCACTTTACTTCTATTCTGCTCTTTATCGTAAACTTTTAGCAATTAGAATTTTGCATATAATTCTTAACAAATGCGTATCTTATTTTAAGTTTTCATTAAGTAAGGTACCGTTAGATAGAAATATTTTGTATTACATAAATCAAATATTATGTTTACGACATTCTAACACACTTTATGTTTAAGTCATGCTCAAAACTAAACCACCCAAAGAATATCTCCTGGATTTTGCTGTTAAACCTGTCCTTTCAAAGTATCATAATATAAAATTTCCCAGCTCTTTGGTCTTCAAGAGTTGTAGAGGTTCGGTATGTACTATAGCTGAAATTTACTAACCCAGACCTTTTAAAAGAAGCAATTGAAAAACATAAAATCAATTGTCTCTTCCTTTGAATTGTCTTCTTGTGAATATAGGATTACCAGATACGCTATGAATAGGCTTAAAGTCGGCGCACTTCAAGGATTCTAATTAAGCGATCAAAATTATATGATTGTTGTTAAAAAGCTACCACTAAAAAAGAATTATTAACCTAAATCCAAGTCCACGGATGAAAAAAATCTACTTACGCAATTTTCTTTGCATTGCTGTGCTCGTTTGCCTCAACAATTTACTCTTTGCTAAAACTATTGTTGATTTCCCTTCAACATTAAGGCCTCTTCCGGTAAAACCTTTACCTGTAAGATTCAATCCAATATTGAATAAACCGTCTTACCTAAGTAAAGTTGAACTATATCAATTCGATAAAAAGGAATCTATTTTTAGCAAAATCAATAGTGATTTCCCTATTTTAACTCTGCACGAAAGGCAAGCTGTTAGTAATGACCCTATTAGATTTACTCTGACTCCTGATAAACCAAATGCTCTTGTAGGCGAAGACATTGAGTTAACGCTTACAGCAGAGTTGCTCAACATTTCTCCGTCGGTAATGTTTACCTTTGAAGAACTCCGCAGTTATACGCTAAAGGTTGTCTTACCGGGAGATTTTATTCAAACAGGCGGCACATATTACGATTTTGTGTCAGACAGGCTCGACCCTGCCAATCCTCGTAAAACATATACCATCAAAGGTCGCTATCTCGCCAAACCTGCTCTTGATGATTGCTTTAAAGTACTCAGAAAACTGAGTAACGAGGTATTTATTCTCAAAGACTCACAATGTCTGACTGTTAATGAGGTTGATTTGGCACCTATTACTACTTCAATAAGATCAGATTCTTCAAAAAATACAAGAGAAAGTACAGTAGGAATTGATGTAAGTAAACTCCATTTTTCTTTTGCTTTAGGAGATGGTACAGGAAATACTGTTGGGATTTCGGAGGATACTGATACATTACATCTTAGTTGTCATAAGTGGATTCGACATAATATATCTGTAATACTAAACAATTCAGGTTTTGATGAGATTCAAAATAAAAATGGCATTATGGACATCGACTTTACTGGCATGAAAAATAATGCAATAGTTGTATGGCCAAACTCTAGTTGTGGGCATACATTAAGTACGGAGCAAATTTGGAATATTGGACAATCTCTAGATAAACTCATCCTAAATATAAAAGTATACAACTCCAATGATTGTTCCGGAACTCCCATATATACAAAGTTAAAAACTTTTATTATAGACCGCATAAAATGTTCAGTCGAAGCAATGGATTTTGGTATTTCAACTGCGGCAACTTCTATTTGTCCTGGTAATACAACTATAATAACAGCTTCAGGGAATTGCCCTGTAGGCAATATTTCGTGGAAAAAAGATAATGTTACATATGGTGGCAGTGGAGCAAATATAACAGTAAACGAAGCAGGAAGCTACACGGCGCATTGCTCAAGTCCACTCATGGCTTCCGCATCTATTACTATCAGTGTTTCTTCAGCTCCACCTGCACCTTCTGTGGCAACTAATAGAAATATAATTACGCCCGGAGATTATGCTCAGCTTACAGCAAGTAACTGTTCAGGCATTATTCACTGGATTGGTCCAAATAACTTCACAGCAGTAGGTAGTCAAATTAATGTTAATATTCCTGGAGGTTATAATGCTAAATGTCAGACGAGTTGCGGTGGAAATAATTATTCTAGTGGTCTATCGCCTACTATTGAAATCTCTTCATCACCGCTTCGAATTGAATCTGATAAAATGTCAATTCACCCCAACGAATTTGTTACACTTACTGCGCACGGCTGTTCGAATGGGTATATCAGATGGAAAATAAACGATGTACTCCAAAATTCGACTGACAACCCCTTTACATCCAACTTAAGTGCTACCTATAGCGCCAGTTGTAATAGCTGGGATGGCACCTATGCTTCCGGATGGGTCTCTGTTTTTATTGGCCAATCTCCGGCCAATACACCTTCAGTATCTGCCGACAAAATAAGAGCTTATAATAATGAAGACGTAGTCTTATCAGCCAATGGCTGTAGCAATGCTTCTTTTCAATGGTCGGTGCCACTACGGCAACCCAATGGGTCAATTATTACTACCTATCTTACGGGTAATCCAATTACAGTAAAAGGCTCAGGTACTTACAGTGTCAGATGCTATTATGATGCCTCGAACCAAGGCCCCTGGGCAAGTGTAACCGTGTATCCGCTACAACCAGGCGATATAACCATAACAAGCAATAAAACAGTAGCTAATACCGGTGAAGCAGTTGTGTTGAGTGTTTCAGGAGACTGCCCAAGCTCGGCAGGAATCCAATGGAAAATAGCAGGAGTAGACAGCTGGACGAACAGGTACGATTCTAAAACCGTATATGGGCCGGGTACTTATGAAGCCCGTTGTATTTCAGATAACGTCTCCTATGGTAGTTGGGCATCCATCAGAGTAACTGCACCAGCGCCGGGTGGAATTACGATCACGTCTAATAAAGCCAGTGCCAGTAGTACTGAATTAGTAACATTGCGTGCCAATGGTTGTACAGGAGAAGTGGTGTGGACACTGCCAAATACCACAGAGGTACGCGGCAGCGATTTGCTGTATGGCTATGGCTCCGGAACCTATAAAGCCAAGTGTGTACGATTCGGTATTAACGGCGAGCCGGCCACTATCAATATTCAGACAAAAGCCAATGATGCCCCGCGTTTTTTTGCAACACAGTCTGTAGCGGCAGGGAACCAGATATTTCAGCTATTTGCTGAAAACTGCCCCAATAACTATGTGCAATGGGGCGTGCCGAAACAAGACGCCAACGGCGAAACTTATTATGACTACGCCAATTTCTTCCCAAGCCTGATTGTCCGTGGCCCGGGTACCTATCAGGTGCGATGCAATGAGGGTGATTACACCGATTTTCAGGATATAGTAGTGTTCCCGAGTCCGTCAAATGCGCTGGTGATAGTGGCCGATAAAGCCAAAGTGCTTCCGACAGAAAACGTGGTTCTGACCGCCTATGGCTGCCCCAACGGAACAGTAAAATGGGAAATAGGCACGCAAACTGCCGAAGGTGTTCAGATAACCCGACAAGGCCCGGGCGACTACAAAGCCCGTTGTGTGGGTGACGCCAGCAATAACGGCGACTATGCAGTTGCCTCTGTAATGCCCAACGGAAGCATTGTGCCGGCAATCAGTTCAACCCATAACTCAGCATGCCCGACAGAATCTGTTACCCTGACAGCCAGTAACCCTGGTGGTACATTCGGGTGCCCTGCAGGCTGGCCGGTGCAGTGGCAATACGTGCGCGACGATAAAGTAGAGTACTGGCTCAACAACAGAAATGCCATTGAAAACTTTGGTGAGAATTATGGCGAAGTATTTGAATTTATTAATAGCAATCAGGTAACAAGAAACGGGCCTAGGGTGTATTATGCCCGTTGTCTGAAGCCTGACGGTAGCTGGATGGGCGAGTTTAAGGATAAGTCGTTTACGGTTCAGCCTGTTTTTCCGTCATACCTGCGGGCAAGCAATAACGGCCCGGCCATGATGGGAGCAACAGGCATCAGAGTTTCTGTAACCGAAGTGCCCGGCCCGAACATTACCTATTCCTGGACTGGCCCAAGCGGATTTACAAGTACGCAGCGTAACCCAGAAATAACTAATCTCACCGATGCCAAAGCCGGTGACTATATTGTAACCGTACGCAAAGGCACGGCCTGTAGCGTGAAGGACACAACAAGGCTTTTGGTGAGTGGGTGTGATATCAGGATTAAGGCGACGGATCCTACTAATGGACTGGAAACCAACTCCTTGCCGGTTATCTCCGGTACTACCAGTCAATTTGGTTCCTTGGCCTTAACGGCAATTTTCAGAAATGATTCAACCATTAAGAATAGTACTTTTACATGGACAAAGCCAGATAGTACCACATATACAGGAGAATATTTAGTAACCAGCACACCTGGGGTTTATAGAGTAAAAGTTACTCCAAGTGGAAGCTCAGTGAGTTGTACGGCAATAAGCTATATCATAAAAGAAAATTTCCATATACAGGAATGGGAAAAAGCACAAAATTTAAAATTTAAAGACAGTTCATCTGTTACGGTTGTGCCAGTTATACATAAGTCCGTAGAAAAGTCTGGTATTTGGTATGATCCACGTATAAAGGATGATTCTCTACTAAAAAATACTGTGGTATCGAAACTTTTAAGATATACCTTACCTGATGGTACTAAGAAAAAGGAAGTACTCTATATCATTCCAAAGGTGGAATACCTTATTGAAAATAATTATACTATCAACTCCAGTAATCTTGATGGTTTTGTATTAGTTTTTAACGAGAATGAGCAACAGTATCAAGGAGGGTGGATTTATGAAAATGGTAGTCCTATTTCAAGAGTAGCCGTTTTTGACAAATTAATAACAAACCAAGGTACCGAACGTTGTTGGCTTGAAATATACGAAACAACATATACTGAACCTGGACCACCAACTTCTGCGGGGGTATCGACCAGCACAAGTGGTATGGATCCCAGACTTAATCCAAATAATTATGGTAAAAATGTTATAGCATCTATTCCTATACAATGTCCTGAAAACCCCAATAAAGATCCGTTTGAGCCTATAACCGTCCCTCCTTATGGTGGTAATGGTGGATACGGTAACCCTAATTGGCCATGGAATCAACCACATAATGGAGGAGGCGCTTTTGGAAATGATTCACCATTCACTCCAACTATCTTAAAAAATGACGAAAACTTCAATTATACTGCTCTAAGGCAGTACACAAATGGCATTGCCAGAATATTAAGTGAGGTAGGAAATCAATTCCCCGAAACTGACCAAATTAACAATTACGAATTTAATTTATTGACATTACTAATAAACCAGACACTAATAAGGTTATTCCCAAATGATGCATATAGTATTAATTTCAACAATTTGAATTATGCAATGGAGGCATTTCAAGATGGTGATTATTCATCAGCAGCTCAGAGCCTGACAAATGGTTTTGGAAATCTTCAAACTTCAAATCCGGGTATTATAACAAATTTAATACTTGAAAATACAGATAGTATTGTCAGAACGTTTTTTGCATTCTCAAAACTTCAGCAAACCTTATTTGCACGGGTTTCAACTCAAAATTTATTCAATGCCATATTTACAATTTTAGTAAATGCTGATAAATATACTTATTCAAATAGTTTAGATATAATAACTGTCAATCAATTATCTGCCAGAACATTCTGGGCTAGCTTGGTATCTGCCTATAATGCTACAGTTGTATCGACAAATAATTCTGCGAATCCGTTTGAAGTGAAGATAACAACAACTGAGAACATGGAGATTTATTTTGACCCTACCAGGTACAATTCCATTAAAATCAAAAATGACTTCACATCTGGCGTATATTTATCATTCCCTGATACACCAAGTATACCTGCCGAAGAAACATTTTATACACAAGAAGCAACAAAGCTATTAACTGCCTATGGATTTTCTGATTTAAATGCATTAGATGCTTTTATAACTGTTCCCCCCGGTGGCACCGGCTTAAATCCCTGGGCTTTCTTAACGGCCCAAAAAACCTTGAGAGAGTATGCATGGTTAAGAAGCAGACACCCCAGTTGGACTAAAGCACGTTGTTTATTTCAGGCAAATTTGAATGTATTGGGTGAAGCGACACATTATACATTAGATGTTTTAGGCTTAGTACCTGTTTTGGGTGAAATACCTGATTTAATAAATAGTGGTGTATATGTACTTGAAGGCAAATATGTAGATGCGTCATTAAGCTTTGCAGCAACTTTACCCATCGGAGGTCAGTTAGCAACATTAGGAAAATGGGCAAAAAATGCCTTGAAATTTTCTGATGGCGCCTTTCATACTGCAAGTGGCTTAACTTTTACATTAGGGAGTAGAGATGGGAATAGACTTACTCATGCATTAGCCCACTTAGTTGATAATACTAAAAAATCATTCCACTCATACTTTACAAAAGTAAAAGATAGTGGTGAACTAGTAGAACTATTAGATAATGAATGGGCTTCAATTGTGCAGAAAAATTTCAATCCCAATCTTGCAGAAGGGGCATCTCAAACCATAGGAAATATTACAAAAACAGTAGAGAGAAATCCAGGGTCAGGGCTTTTACAAGATGTTTATGTTATAGATCATGGAACTACTGTGATTGGTAAGCAAGGAGGTGCTAATGGACTTCAGGAGAATTTGAACAAAATAAAATTAATCGTATATAAGAATACATCTGAAATTGTCACAGCTTATCCCTATTAATAAAATAAATAATAGTATATGTTGTATCATATACCTTGTAATAATATATAGATAAAAAAGTTAGTATTTTTCATTTTTAGAAAAGCCATAGCGACATGGTTAAAAAAATCATTATTAATACTTTTGAAATGGAATATTAAGCAAAAAATATTATAGAATATTAATGTTATGAAAGAGCTATTATACTAAATTAATCACCATACTTAAGTAGTAAAAAATCTAACGTTAAAAAAGTCAACAAAAATGATTAAAATAGAATTCATTGAAAATCCTAATGATAGTTCTCATGAGGATAGTATTATTGAATTTCCAACTCTAGGGAAAAAGCTAATTGGAGATACCTATTGGTTTGCGATTGATGTTAAATCAGGCATTTCATATAAGCAAATGATTCAAAATATAGCATCTAAATTTTATATAGATTTTAAATCAATTAAAGAACTTGGTGTTAAACGCTCTTATTTCTGGTTTTTTCATATTTTTGATGAAGGTGAATATGGAGTTATTATAACTAATACAGATAATGTCAAACTAAAGCTGGGTTTTGTGTTTAAATTCAGAAATCATAACAAAGAATATTTTTTTGAGGAAGAAGAATATTTTTTAGAGAGGGAGCCATTTCTAATTCAAATGGAAAAAGAAATAAACAAATATCTGGTTTAAGTACCTTGTCCTTTGTAGGAGTAACTAGCTAAAAAATATGCTATTGACTACGACAAAATCGTAATTGTGTATCCTCAATAATGCTAGATTCAACTATTAACTACAACGTATAGAAATTTGTGCTAGAAATTAAAGAAATGATTAAAATAGAATTCACTGAAAATCCTAATGATAGTTCTCATGAGGATAGTATTATTGAATTTCCAACTTTAGGAAAAAAACTTATTGGAGATACCTATTGGTTTAGAGTTGGTATTGACCCAAGTGTTTCATATGAGGGAGTTGTTAATTTTATAGCATCCACCTTTCAAAGGGACTTCAATGCAATCAAAAATCTTTATACGAAACGCTCTTACTTTTGGTTTTTTCATTTTTTCGATGAAGGGGACGAGGGAGTTATAATAACGAATATAGATAATGTTATGCTGAAACTGAAATTTGGATATAAATTAAAAAATTCTTATCAAGAGTATATCTTTGATGAAGAAGAATATTTTTTGGAAAGGGAACCATTTCTAATTCAAATGGAAAAAGAGATAAACAAATATCTGGTTTAATCCTTTACAAGCATAACTGGCTAAAAAATGAGGTCTTGGCTACAGCAAAATCGTAACTGCGTATCCGGTAAAATAAAATGTTTAAAATTACACTAAATACAATAGATGCTCCATACAAGAATTTTCAACTGGAGTTTTCTACAAAAAAAGAAACCCTTACTGAGTATTGTGATTTTTATTACTTCTGCTTAGATCAGATTTTCCTAAAAAATGAAACTGAATATGTGAAAGGCGTACTGAATTTTGTCTACCTGTTAGAAAACTGGAAACGAAAATTCAAACAATTAGCTGAGGATAACCCTATATTTTTACCTTTTGATTTCAGTGATCAATATATTGGCGGATTTTTATTTACAGAAAATACTGACATCTCTATGAGATATGCGTTTTCGCGAAAATTTACCGGAAGTATGTACTCTCCTACACAGATTGATTTAATGTCTCCGCCGGAAGATGAAATTACTATTGTGTCAGAGGACATTAAAATCACTAGAGCCGACTTTCTTGATTTAATGGATAAAACTATTGTTGATATATTGGATTCCGTAAAAGTATTATAAAGTTGTGAAAGAGATTAATTCAAACCGTGTGCATTTCTGATGCATTACATCTTGAATGAAATAACCACGATTTTATCTGACAGCTACAAATAATTAACGGTTTTTAAGCCAACAGAAGTACTCCAACTGGTAGTGCTTCTATTAAATATCCTCACTTAATTCTACTTCTCTCCATCCTTCTCCGCAATATGCTTCCTCCGCATCAGGTAATGATACACATTTTGCCCTCCTCCTACATGAAATGCATATGCCTGCACAAATTCATAACCGTTTCTATTCATGAAATTGAGCGCATCAATCATTGAATTCAGTTCCAAAAGCTTTCCGTTTTCATCCTTTAAAACAGTATCATTACCATCAAAAAACTTATTTCTCTGTCCGAAATCAATCTCAATGGTTACTTTTGAAGACAAAAATTTAGCTGTACCCACAATTTGAACATACTCTACCGTAATATCTTTTAGTGGTATGTTGTTTACAGTTTGTGAAAAGCCGGTAAATGGAGCAATAATCAACGAGCAGATAGCAAAAATTTTCAGTGCATTCATAATTGAGAATCGGTTTAGATTAAAACAATTCGCAATACTATCCATATAATATATCAACTTCAAAAGAAATTATTATCCGGCGTCGAAATTCTCATTCTGCTAAAACTATCATTAACCCCTCTCCCACACCATCCAGGTGTGCCAGCAATGCAAGCTGACAAACACCGCTGATACAAGCAGGTAATAAGACCATCGGTATGGTACTCTAAAGTAGAACGAATCGGCGATGAAGGCAATACCCGCCAGCCAGAGGATAGGCGTGAATGCAGGAGCCATGAAACCCCACAGGCTTTGGCTCCAGGCGCTTTGGGGGTAGTCAATCAATGCTATCCACGACAAGAAATACAAGGCCAACCCGGCTATATATAGTTTAAAACCCGGCTTTTGGTGTAGTTTTCTGACAGGAAGGGGCAGCAGGAATGCCAGTAGGAAAACCAATGTCCGAGAAATATTCTCTCCATAACTAAGCCATGCAGGTATATCGTGCCAGAAAATATCGGATTGGAAAGCCACCGGAAGCCGTTTGGTAAAAAGCATATCCCAGAACATAACGGGTAACAAAAGCAAAAAACAATTGAGCAGGTATTTCTTCATTAATTGACGATTTTGCGCGAAATTATCAGCCATACCCTCAAAAATAAATGATAATGCTCATATAATTATTAAGTATCTACAGTAAATGTATGCTGCCACTTCAAGAGGAGGCGTGCGAACGGGCAAATAATGTCCGGATGGGTGCGGTTCAGTAGCGATGATAAAGGTATAAATAAAAATACCTCCGCCATGGGCAGAGGTATTTCCTAATCAAACAATTAACAATTTAACTGTCCTATGGAACAGCCTTAATAAGTATAATTTATTAAGTTCTTTTATTGATCGGCGGTCTTTACCCCCTGTTCTATCATCCTGACAAGGCTCAAAAACCTGCCGGGCATCTATTTCTGCATCAAACGGTTTAGCAAAGGTTTAAACCTAAACTTTGTCAAACTTATTCAATCAGTGCGACAATACCAATTAAAAAAACCTTAAGACTTACCCCGTGCTATGGCACTATATAATGGCCTGTGTGCACGCTGAGCCGATATATGCCAGCCTGCAATTTCATCGGTTTATATTCAATATATATTCCTTTCAAAATCACATTTCTGTTTTTTTTTCGTTAGAAATGCAGAGCAGAAACTAATTGATTGGTTAATTTGCAGGCTTAAATGTGCGAGTACTCATTAAATCCATTGATAACATGTTGAAAAAGACTTTTCTAAACGTATCACTAATCCTGATTGTACTGTTTTTCAATTCCTGCGGGAACACCGTTGAAAACAATTGCCCCAATATCTCCTACAGTGACCTGACAATTACGGTTATACAGGAGCCTAAAATTATAGCCGGCAGCAGCAAGCTGAGTATGATTCTAAAAGTGGATGAAAACTTCAACAAACACTTACCGGTTTCGGGTCTTACCACGGGCAATTTCAAAGTTTACGAAAAAGGCCCTAACGATGAGTGCGCCAATCCGATTTCGGAGAGCGAGGCCAACAAGCAGTTTTCACCAAGTCCGCAGAAATTCAGACACAACACCCTCATAGTGCTCGACCTCAGCGCCAGTGTTACCACCAGTGCTCTTTCACAACTGAAAAGCTCTACCACCAGTTTTATTAACAACATCATCACCAGCAATGGAGACGACTCGTATCTGGTAGGGATCTCGTGGTTCGACGGAGAAGATAAACTGAATACGCTGGTCGATTTCACGTCCGACAAAAACAAGCTCATCACTGCCGTGCAGAATGTAAATGCGGGCATCACGAATGACCCATCGACGGATCTCTACGGAGCGGTTATCAAGTCGGTCGACAAAGCTGAACAACGCCTGAAAGACCTACAGAAAGAAAGCTATATATCGGCCTTTTCGATTGTGATTTTCACCGACGGAACCGATCAGGCCGCCCGCTATGGCAAGCAGGCAGCCCTAAACAAAGTAAGCGGAGCCAATTCAAAAATCTCTTTGTTTACTATTGGCCTGGGTACTGAAATCGACAAAGCGGTGCTGACGTCAATCGGTAAAAACGGAGCGGTGTTTCCGCAGAACAAAAACGAGTTGGAGGCCAAGTTTATAGAACTGGCACGTATAGTGAGAGGCGAAGCCAACAGCTATTATCTATTTGAGTACTGCTCACCCAAGCGCGCCGGTAAAGTAACACTAGTGCTGGTAGTGCAGTATGACGCCAAAAAAGGCACCTACTCTACCAACTTTGACGCCACCGGGCTGACAAGTAATTGCTATTAGAATCCAGTATTTTTGATTTATACAATCCCCCGGGCAAGCCTGGGGGATTTTTTTGTATTAGAGAAATTTATTGATTGTGATTTCCTTTGTTAATTTCAATCTTTTTCATTTTTTTGTACTGCAATGGATGTGACTTAAAAGAATGAAGTTTTGAGCTTTACTTATTCTTTCATGCTTTCTTTTTTCTTGAAATCCGCTTTCAAAAAGCCAATTAGCCACAAGTATTATTAAACCAGGACGATTAATCGAAGAAATGTTCTTTGTATTTGACTCAGGCAAGAAAACTATCATTTCAAATTTTAAATATATTTTCTATGGGCTTTTTTACAATCTTAATAATTGTGTTCGTTGTAGTTTTTATAATAACAATCCTCTCAGGAGCGGCTGGAGCTAAAGCGAACACGGAACATGGCGATAAAGTAAGGACGAAATTAAGTGAATTAGGTGTTACTGATCATTCTAATGCGTTTGTATCAAAATTCTCAGGTATTTCTTTTGCGATTGACTACACACCAAAAAAAATTTATTTTATCGACAAAAACTTAAATACAAACTCGTATGACCTCGAAAAAATTCTTCAATGCGAAATAGATATCGATGGTCAGACCATAGTAAAAACCAGTACTTCAAGCACGGTAGGCAGAGCAATTCTAGGGGGTATTCTAACTGGAGGGGTTGGCGCCATTATAGGTGGAGTAACTGCAAGTAAAACTCATAACGAAGAGATTAAAAGTATGGATTTGAAAATTATTGTTAGTGATACTTCAAACCCTATTTATAAAGTTAACTTTTTCACGGGTAGTACTAAAAAGGATGGTTTTCTGTATAAGGTAACTTATCCTGACATGGAACGCTGGCATGGAGTATTATCGGTAATAATAAAAGAAAATGAAGCTATTAATAAACAATTGAATGTTATAGCACCAACGCTATTATCTGCTGCTGATGAAATAAAAAAACTTAAAACCTTAATGGATGAAGGGATAATTACACAAGAAGAGTTTCAAGCGCAAAAGATTAAATATTTAAACTAATATTATAAAGGACATTTTTTACTGACAATTACACAATTCCGAGCAAATGCCTGTTTACAAAATACAACAAACCCTAGAGCATATTAAAGAAGTTTCATTTAAGTTTGAAAGAGAAATTCAGCAAATGGTGGAACAAAATCTGGGTAAGCTAATGAACCTTAATTTTATACGCTCAGAATTTTCATTGAACAATTTCAGAATTGACACGTTAGCGTTTGACCTGGAAACCAAAGCTTTTATTATTATTGAATATAAACGAGATAGATCATTTAGTGTTATTGATCAGGGATATGCTTATCTATCCTTAATGTTAAACAATAAAGCTGATTTTATACTGGAATATAACGAGAGTCAAAATCAAAGCCTGAAACGAACTGATGTGGATTGGACACAATCCAAAGTAATCTTCATATCTCCGGTTTTCACGATGCATCAACGTGAAGCTATCAATTTTAAAGACTTACCTATAGAATTGTGGGAAATAAAAAAATTTGAGAATGAGACCATTTCATTTGAACAAATCCAAAAAACATCCGCAAAAGAAAGTATCAAGACAATATCACGAAATAACGATGAGGTGGCGATAGTGAGTAAAGAGGTTAAGGTATATACAGAACAAGATCATCTTAACAAAATTGATTTCGAAATGCGAGAGCTATATGAATCTTTGAAAGAAAGACTTCTTGTTTTAGATGATAATGTTAGTGTTCAACCAAAGAAGCAAACAATTGGCTTTAAAATAGAAAATAACATCTTTTGTGACATAGTTCTCCAGAGCAGTGGTTTAAAAATATACTTGAATCTGAAAAGTGGAGATATTCAAGATCAAAAAAATATCGCAAGGGATGTATCAAATGTTGGTCATTGGGGTAATGGAGCTTATGAAATAAAACTATCAGATTTAGATGATATCGACTATATACTGAGTTTGCTAAAACAGTCATTACGTAAAAATAAAGAATAGAGCGTATTACTGAACGTGACAAAATGGTTAAAAAAACACCTCCCCAAAAAAGGGGAGGCTTTTAACTACCCCTAAAAGTAAAAAATCAAAACAGTCTCTTTTTCTGCTTGGCCTTTTCCAGGTCTTTCTGCAATTCAAGTACCCGAGCTTCAAGTTTGGCGCGGTCACGGTTAATTTTAATCACGCTGTCGCGCATGATGGCAATCACCGACTGAAAAGAGGCCGTCATGCCCTTGCTAAGCGCATAGAGTTCAGCAGCATTGCGAGTATCTATCAGGCTTTTGGCCAGCCATTCTTTGTGCAACCGTAGAGAATCAAGCAGCGCCTTTTTATCTGAAGCCAGCACTTTGTTTTCGCTTGTCACAACCTTATAGTCTTTCAGTTTTCTGAAAGCTCCCTGCGCCCATATGGTACCGCCTATAGTGGCCAGTACCGCTACAGCAAGGATAATATTCCTGATCTGATTCATGGATTCGGTGTGGTTGATTGGTCATTGTTTTCAAATAATTTCCCGGTATCACCTCCGGAGTCGACGAATGTTTCCACCCTACTGATTACTCCTGCGGGCATCCGGATACCGAAATTCTGGCTCAAGTTGTCTTTAATTGACAAAAATTCAATTCCTGCAAAAAAAAGCATGGCTGTCATCATGGGTACATTCAGATAATAACTGTCAATAAACGGCACACCATCTTTAATATTCATGAGAAAAAGCATCATCGTGAAGGTCCAGAGTGTGATCAGAAATATTACATAACCAAGCACCTTTTTTATTGCTTTTTCTTTCAGCACCTTGTAATCATAGACCTTCGTTTTTTTAGCAACCCGTATACCAGTATACGTATCTATTGCAATCATAAAAAACAGGAATATGAACAGCACACCATCTACCTGCCACGACTCCACTACAAACCGCAGGAGTGTGGCCATTAAAGCAAAAAAAGAAATCATATAAGGATGATCCAGAATTTGCTGCTTAAAATCAAACATCATTGTTTTCATTGTTGTGTGGAAATTTTTCATACACTACCTGCTAACACATTTGCTATTTCCTCAACCAATAAGTCGAAAAAATTATCTAATTGCTCCATATCGTATTTATTGGATAGGAAACAAACCTCCACCAGCACGTTCAGGCCGGTCGGGCGCATCATACCGAGCTTTTTATGCTGGCTCGAACTCTCCTTCTTTACGCCTCTGTTTCTGATTATCAATGTTGATGCAATGGTGTCAACCAATTGCCTTGCCAAGGCTAACTCAGTTGTATCGGCTGTGTCGGCCACAAAGACCTCACATCCAGTGGCCGACGGGCCACCGGCGTTGAAATGTAAATCACATATAATATCACCGAGCTTTGAGAATTTCCTAATTTCGGTGATGACCCTGTTTAAGTCCCAGTCGTCATGGTCAGTGAAAACTTCTACTTTTTTATCGCGCAATGCTTTGGTAATGGCATTGCGAAGCCTGATTGTTTCTTCAGCCTCTTTCCGACCATTATACACTGCCCCTGAATCTTTCCGATGGTGTCCCGCTGTTAAGAATATCATGACTATAAAGTTTAAATTTACCTATTTCCTCACCAAGCCTTTACGAGTTAAAAACAACAAAGCTGATCGAACAAGACTAATCCCGTCTTTCATCCGTTTATCAAGATTCTCAGATTCTGTGGGGATTTTGCTCATATCAATTGGACTGAAATTTCCTGTGAACTCATCTCCAGTAACTTTATCCCACTCTATCTGAGCCCTATCCGCTTCAACTTTAATTTCTGCCTCAATAGCTTTGAGTTCTTTTACTTTTTTCAAGTCAGATTCAATAGCTGTTTTTTTCTCTTGCAAAGGCTTCAATTTTTTATTCAGCACATTCTGAATGTTTTCAAGTGAATCCTGAACAGGTTTTACTTTTTTACTCTCATCAAGCAACTCAAGAGAATACCCAAAGTCAATACCGGTCATTTCCAGAATTACATCATAATTGGCCGCAATAATTAGCGCTTCGTTGTTTGTCATATTTGTATTTATTGTTTAATTATTATGGATTTACCCATTCTGCCTTTGTGGATGAGGTGGCTTTCAAAACTTTGCCGGTTGCAAAGCCTGAGAAGTCAAATTCTACAAATTGTATCCACAGTTTTCCACTGCCTGCACTATAAATTTTTAAATTGGTATTGACTTGAGACATTAATATCATGGAATCAGTCGATGCGTCATAAGATAAATTTGATGTAGTGATGCTACTGCTATTCCGGAATGTTAATGCAGCATTATAGTTAAAAGTAAGCCGATAGTTAACATAGCTTTGTTCATAAAGTGTAAACCCATCGCTCAACCCACCGCCTCCACCGCTAACAGTACCCCACACAACAGAACCTCCGCTTTTCATGAGTACCTGCCCGTCAGACCCACCGCCTGGCAGACTAAACCGATTATAAAACATAGACCAGTCAGCTCCCGTAAGGGCACCTGTAGTGCCCTCATTTGCGGTGGCAATTGAAATAGTAGTTCCCGAAACATTGATTGCCCCGGATCCGGAATAGATAGGTATTGAACCCCAGTTCAGAATTGTGCCGGATTTTACTAAAACTTGCCCGTCAGATCCGCCGCCTGGCATCGAAAGTTTATTGCTAAACATCGACCAGTCAGCCCCTGTTAATACCCCCGTAGTACCTTCATTCGCAGTGGCAATTGAAATAGTACCTCCAGATATTGACAAAGGCGCTGATGCAGTCAGGGCGCTGGAAACGGTTTGCCATTCTGCTTTTGTGGATGAGGTGGCAACAAGTACTTTTCCGGTAGCAAAGCCCGAAAAGTTTATTTCCTTTTCCTGTAGGATTAACTTACCTTCTGTTGCAATTTTTATATTTCCCAGATAACTCTGAATATAAATGTGTGTGCCTTCGTGACCTGTAATAGAAAGAGAATACATATCGCTGGGACTCGCTGGCCACTGATCGAGGTGTATAGTTGCTCTTTCTGTATCAACACCGTCAACAACTGAATTATACGCTATACCAGCGTTATATACTAATGTCCCCGAAGTGTATACATCTTTGAATCTTATCAGATTTCTATGTGTTACAGCCAGATCTGCAGTAAATCCATCTGCCAGCTTATTATTAAAAGTCGTCCAGTTTGAGGCCGACAGTGCTCCTGTTTGCGAGCTACTCGCAGTAGCAATTGATATTACAGTACCAGAAACACTTATCGGCGAACTTCCCGAATAAACAGGCAATGTTCCCCAGGTTATTGCACCTAAAAATTTCGTCAATACCTGCCCATCAGTACCCCCGGCGGGCATCGTTATCTTATTATTAAAAGTATTCCAATCGGTTGAACTCAAAGCACCTGTAGTTGAAGCATTGGCAGTAGCAATCGATATTACGTTTGTTGTACCATTGACAGAAATCGCTCCGGTTCCGGTATATTTCCCAACCTCAATCCAGCCAGAATCATCCACACCATAAATACCTCTTATATATAGTTTTCCATCAAAATAAGTAGAGTACGGCCTACCAAAAGCCAGGTACGTTGCATAGGTAGAAACATCCGTACCAATACCCAACTTCATTACATGCCATTGGGTTGAGCTACCTGGCATCCCTGTTCCCGAACCATTCACAAACGTTGCCCCCCAGTTGGCCACCGAAGCAAAGGAACTATACTGCGTTGACGTCTGAAAACTACCCCATTCACCGACACGAACGCCTCCGATACGGTAATATGTCGAGGTATTTACATCCCCGGTTACATCTAACTTGTATGTTCCAGCATTAGTACCAATCCAAACGTTACCATTAAAGTAATTACCGGCAGTACCTGAATGATAGTTGTTCCAACGCCCGGCACCTGCAGGAATATCCCCTCTAAAGCCATGATTATTTGTCGCGCCAACTAAAGTAGCTGCAGCATAAAATGCAATTTGATTAGTAACCGTACTTCCGGCTCCAAACGTGCCCTGCGCCGCATCATATAAAACCATCCACGGCATCGTAAATGAAGCCGCTGCTGTGCTGGATGTAGTTCTAAAATATGAAACCGTGCTAGTTACATCTGATTGGACTGTGCCATCTGCTGAAATAGCCATTGAACTAACATTACCTGTTATATTCCTTGAAACGCGTAAGTTATAGCCTGTTAAGGCAGTAGTTCCAATCCCCAAAGAGCCTGCCATGTAATTATTAGCAGTACCAGCCATATAGATGTTCCAGCGATTTGCTCCAGCTGGTATATCTCCATAAAACCCATAATTATTAGAAGCACCGGTCAAGGACGAACCTACAAGGAACCCAATCTGATTAGTAACTGTACTACCCGCACCAATCGTACCCTGAATAGCAGCATAATGATAGGCCGATGCCAAAGTGAAACTGGCTGCCTGTGTACTTAACGACGTATGATTCATGTACGCCGCAGTAGTTACTCCTGATTGTATTTCACCAGAGTTTGAAATTCCGTAGGATGTCACGGCACCAGTTATTGTCTTCTGAATACGAAGCGCATATCCCGTTAATGTGCTAGTCCCAATACCTAAAGCACCGGAGAGAACTGTGACTAAATCACCTCTAAATCGCACAACTTCATTTCCATGTACCAGAAACTTATGTCCGTGCGTTGTTCCGTTTCCAAAGCCGGCCCTAAACACTAAATAATTTTCTGTGCCTGTGGCGGTTTGTCCGATGCTAAAAGCTGGCAATCCGTCGGTAGTAGACGGTTGCCCAATTCTAAAATCTACCATCGTCACATAATCAGAAGCACTGGCGAAGTTTTGAAATGAAAGTGGAGTTGCAGTTTGCCCGGTTACTCTTAATAATCTTGCCTCTCCGGTTCCATTGATTGTTAAAATAGTGGCATCGTTTATAGTAAATCGATGCCCGTATGCACTATTCGTAGCACTTCCAGCCCGATAGATCAAATACGCTGAGGTAGAAGGGTTACTTAATCCAACAGAATAGGCAGGAACCCCGCTTGCAGTTACAGAGCCGTTACGATAATCAACCACGGTTGTTTCCGAACCTGCGGTTACAATATTACTCCCAAATATCAATTGAGCACCTTGCCCATTGATTGTATTTATATGAAGTGCCCCGGTTCCTCTGAAGGTGGCTATCTGCGTATTATTCACATAGAATGAATGCCCATCATTTGCAGTACTTCCGATGCTGGCTCTGTATATCAGATAATTATTAGCAGCACTGTTTCCGAACGCAAAACCATAAGCCGGCAAAGTGCCAGCTACCTGTCCTTCCCGCAGATTAATTGCCATACGGATTTGTGAACTATTCACAATAGTATCCTCAAATGAAAGCCGGGCTGTTGGTGTAGTTGCACCTCCTATATTCAGATTACCACTACTTTCGTAGATTACACTCACACCATGAGTAAGCGCACCGGTGTATTTCGCTAAATACCCGTCCGTGCCGGCTCCTGAAATTTTCGCATCCAACGCAGTCTGCAAACCAGTAATGCCCGAGATAGCAAGCGCGGGGATATCACCGGCCACCAGATTTCGGAAGGTAGCAGCCCCGCTACCGGACGATGGCCCGGCAAATACCGAATTCTGCGCACGGCTGGTAATCAAGGATGGATAACGGCCATCCAAATACGAAAGGTTGACATTGATAGTCACGTCTCCGGTGCCGGCATCTGCTCCGGATGAGGACAATGATATTCCATCCCCGGCTATAGCCTTTGTAATTACTGAGCTTCCTGCAGTAGTTGTATTCAGGTCTGGTCTTGTAATAGATCCGTCTAATACCTGTGTACCTTTGACATTTGTTCTTGCCATGATCTATTTAAAATAAGAAACCACAATTTTATCGTCCGTCGTCGGAGCCACAGCCATTGTAATTGTGCTCCCGCTAATTGTATAATCGTTACCCGAGCCGGGTTCCTGAAGTACTCCGTTAAGATAAAGTTCCTCTGTTCCGGTTGTAGGCGCATAGGCCAGTGAGAAACTCGTATTTACCCCATTCTTTGTACCTGCCGGCGCTTCTCTTGTTACACGATTCTGGGTGATTGATATATAATTCTGAACTACGGCTCCGGTTACTCGTCCGTAAGCATCAATCGTGAAGCCCTGATATGCACCCGGAGTGACAGCCGTAGTAGCCAGATCAATTGTATCGGTGTTGACAACTATTCTGGCTGAAGATGCCGTTCCTATATCCAGCGTATTACCACTTTTTGTTAAACCGGCCCCGGCTGTAATTTGGCCGGCACCAGAAAACTGCACCCAGTTGATGCTGCTCGTGCCAATCGTAATTACCCCATCTGTACTTAGTAACCAGCCAGAATCTGCATTGGCTGTACCTTCCGATACGAATACAAACGAACCTGCTTTCAATTCTCCGGCCGAATCTGCGTCTGCCGCTCTGCTCCAGGCACCTACTGCACATACATAAATGCCGTTCTGACTGGCTGTCGACTGGTTTTTCACCAATACCCTGTCTCCGGCAGCTACTGAAACCCCGTCGATCGTCTGCGTGCCAGACAAACTGATATTGACTGTCGTAGCTATTCTCACACTTTCTTTGCCCGATAAGCCCGCAGCTGAGTTTTGCACATCTACCAGCCGGGCGGCATCGTTGCCGGAAACCGGCGCCCCGAGGTCAGTAATTTTATTGTTACCCATCGACATATCGGCCGTAAAAGCAACCGAACCGTCTTTCTTGACAAAGTTTCCGCCATCGGCTAGTTTAGAACTGGCAATAGCCGCTCCTGACGCCACATCTGCATTCTCAATCTGCAGATTTTCAATCTGCCTCTTCCTAATTTTCGAAACTGCCATAATTATTGTTTTTGAAAGTCTACCACTAAATTATCATCTTCATAAGGCGCCAGCGCAAAGGTTATCTGATCCGGCCCCGATTCCACATAATCAGCAGAAGCTCCGCGAAACTGCCTTACTCCATTAATAGATACTATTGTTGAACCCGCCACAAATGCCGCGCTGGTCTGAAAAACTCTATTGATACTGTTCTGAACACCTATGAGTCCGTAATCAGAGGTGAGCGACGGAAATGCCTCAGGTATACCGACTATATACTGCCAATCATTTACCACAATATTCTGATCCGGAAACGTAACCTCCCGGTCTTCGGTGAGCAAACCCAGTCTAAAACTGGTAAGATAGCCACTCTCATTTCTTATACCCATGTCACCTAATACCTCTATAAGGCCACCGGCCATTCCGACTTTCACCTGTCCTGATTTCTTCCCTACTTCCAGCATGGGTGTATTCTGAACATACTCCGGTATCTCTGCTATCATCTGCGTATCACTTCGCCAGTCAGTTTTCCGGCGTACAGGGTCATCCTTTGGGTTGGGTACCGGGTCACCATGAATAATATTGTGCGCTCTAAAAATCCGCATAACATTTGTAGTGGGCGAATCCTGAATGACAAGACTATATTTGTAAGGCCTCAGAATATCTCTTGTAAACTCTGCAATCTTGATCCGGCTGTTGATAGCCAGGGCATCGTCCAGTATATTGACCGTATCGCCGACTTCAAAAACATTTAATGTACTTGCTGTGCTTTTAATAAAACCCTCATCCAGTTCCAATGAATATTTCAGTGTAGGATACGAGTACGAATCAAGATAATCGAAGGTCTTCTGAAGCAGTTTATCTTCAGCCACGTTAATGTACGACTGCGGCATCATGATGTCTACAATTACGTAGGTATCACCAATATTGATATGGAAAGCAGTTCCATTAGGATCATCAGAGGGCATACTGGTCCCTTTGGGGTCTTTATTCTGAGTAAGGGTAAATGTCTGTGACGAATGATCATACTTTGAGATTTCAAATTCATATCCGGCCAGATTTCCGCTTTGAAAAACAACCTTCGCCTTATTACCAGGTATCAAATAAGTGGACTTGTCACCAATCTTTTCGTTCAAGTCAAAATCCATCGTGGCGTCTGAAAACTCCTCTCTTTTAGAGGCGTTTATACTGGTAACTACTCCGGTTCTGTTCGGATAAATCTCTTCAAAAATAACGCTACCCTCAAAGATACCGAAGGCTGTCACTGACGTGCTTTCTACCGTTGGCAAGTCATAATCGCCGCCTATTCTTAGCCGTGGAGAAGAATTCTTATAATTGGCCGGCAGGTTTTTACTGCTGCCATAAGAATACACCGTATTCACCATGTTTCTGGTGTCTACGTTTTCTCTGGTCAATCTATAAAGGCCCTTCCCATGCCCGTATTTAAAGCTGTAATCGAGCGCTGCTCCCAAATTTTTGATGTGCAGAATAGTCTGTGTCGACGTTTCTGTAAAAACAAACTCCTGCTTATACTCTTCACAAAGTCTTTGCAGCACTGTAAGACAATTTTCGCTGTTAAATGTAAGATTTTTGGTCTCCGTACCTGAGGGGAACGTTCCTAACGCAAATTTGTTTGGTACAAATATCCTGTTCAGATTATTAATGAGCACGTTCAGAAACATCTCCATATCGCCTATCAGACTGAAATCAGAAGCCATATTAACGGAATCTATGTCTGTATTCCGGTAAGAGGCCCTCGACAAATCATACTGCGGCCCTTCAAATATCAATTCATATTGATACTTTCTCTCGCTGTTTTTGGTAACGGTGGGCAACTGGTTGATTTTATACTTCGTAAGGCCGAAAATCCTGATGTAATCGCCGATTCCAAAGTTTCTTGTCGTTGCCGACTCCACAGTCATAGTAATGATATCCTGCCCCAGCAATGCCTTTTTATGCTCCGCTTGCTTAATAACACTAACCGTACTGTGGTCATTAATAGGTTCGGATGTTCCGTTAGAATGATATATCAGTATTTGTTCCATACTACGTCTGCATTGGTTTTTACAAAATCTTCAATCTCTTCTATTACCCCGCACAGCAATATGTAATGTGGGCCGGCAACAGTATACGTGTGCGATTTAAGCACACTTGTGCCGAATACATTCAGGGTCTTCTGTCCGTCTCCCCAATAGATATCAATCGGGTCTTTACTGGTAAATTGCAAACTAACGGTAGTAGATGTACGTACAAGCAAACGTTTGATCGGCGAAGGCTCAATGAGCTTCAATGTAAAGGTGCCGAACATCTCGCCTTCATGCCAGTGCTTGTCGATGCTTACACCATCGACCGTGTATACCATATAAATAAGTGGCTTACTGGCAATGTGCAGTTCGAGCGTGCGAAGCCCCGGTTTCTGAAAAATTTCCAGAAAAGTCCGCACCTTATTAAAAAAATCAAGTTTCCCGGAGGCTCTGATAAAACACTCCAGTTCAATTTCCCGGTTATTGTATCGGGGGGCAGCTAAATCAACAACAGTTCCGTGAGAATCGGGCCAATCAACGGTTTGCGGTTCTTTCATGGTCGGTATATCCTGCATACCCTTTGAGGTACTGACATACACGCCCAGATTCAGAAAAGGAACCCCGTCAATTTTATAAGTTAGTATGGATTCAGTGCCCGGAATTTCAGGTAATATATCTTCCGGCATCTTTATATTTATTTGATACAAATATAACATTTATACTTATATAATAAGCATGAATCAGGAAAATTATTTTTGTAATTCCTACCCCAAAAATGGATAATGAAAACAAAAACGGATAACCAACTGACCTTGTAATAATGCTACTTACCACTTGTTTTTCAATAGATTAGCTTTCTGGATATATATACGTAAAATCAGCTTTTTAGCTATCAATCATGTCAGGTTTAGTAATAATATCTCTACAATGCTCTTATAACCCGAGCAACACCTATCCTATTGTTAGTTGCCGTTTTCAAAAAAAAATCCAATTTATTTTGATTGAATTCTGTACATAAAAAAAACATTAAAAATGATTATGGGCTTTTCTTTTTAGTTTTTCTTTTATTAACTTGCCAGACAAATAAACCAAACTGTTGAAACAAACAGCTTTTCATATTTGTCAGAATTAATTATTGTATCTCTTGTCAGGAACTTTAATTCTTCAATTATGACTGGCTGGCTCAAAATCGTAGCATAAGCAAATTTCCTTTCCCTTGTTTTATAATTAAATACTCGTAATCTACTCAACGTAATTACTAGTTTTTACCTGTGTTCTATTCAAAATGAACATGTGGCTGGCTGCGCATTATTAATTCTGAGAAATAACTAAACGCTATTGAGCAACCTATTATAAAAATGAAAACATCGGCTGCCAAAAACACTGCCTATCTGGACTTCCTGCGAGCATTGGCAATTACCATTGTTGCATCAGCGCATACAAGTAAGTTCGTCATTGAATTCAACACTTCCAATTTTGATTCCCACGTTAAGCTGGTTTTATGGCAAGCACTCCAATTTGCTGTACCTATGTTCTTGTTTATCTCCTGGGGATTTATGTCAAAAAAGGCAATCACTTCAAAATCAGAATATAGCACTTATCTGAGAAAGCATATTCCGCGCATTATTATTCCTTTTCTTGTATGGAGCGTCATTTACAGTATAATTTCTTTGCTTTTGGGAGCAAGGTTACTCGAAGTACTCAAAAGATTCTTTATATTTCAGGCAGCAGTACCTCTCTATTTTGTTCTTTTGCTGGTTCAGCTCTACCTGTTGCAACCTATAATAGCATGGCTCGCCAAAACCAGCAAAACCGTACTTTTGGCCTTATTGATAACTCTCGCATTTTGTCTGATCTGTGAGTATCTCCGCTATTGGCTCAATATAAGAGTCCTTTTTATTATGGAATACGGTAATGCATTAGGTTGGTTGATTTTCCCGGTGCTGGGTATCTATATTAAAACTCACAATCCTAAACTGAATACCGTTGTTTGGCTATTGCTCAGTATTTTTTTCCATTTGCTTTCAGTTTTTCACACCTACTTTCTGATTGATCGGTTCAATCAGCCCGAAAACGCACTTTCTGCAATGAAAGCCTCCTCTTTATTGTATAATGTGTCAATGGTTTTATTCTTTGTTTCGATTAAAGAAAAATTTACATACAACCGCATGACGGCCAGAATTGCAGGCATATCATTTGGCATATTTTTAAGCCATATATTTTTCAGTATATGCCTGCGCCATATTATGTATTTATTTCTTGGCGAAGGTTTCCGCTTCGGCAGTTTTTGGTTTCAATTTCCGATAGGTTTCCTTATCA
This sequence comes from Emticicia sp. GW821-FHT11C11, assembly GCF_058808615.1. Taxonomy (NCBI): domain Bacteria; kingdom Pseudomonadati; phylum Bacteroidota; class Cytophagia; order Cytophagales; family Leadbetterellaceae; genus Emticicia; species Emticicia sp. GW821-FHT11C11. Next base: position 863,227 of record NZ_JBXARV010000003.1, on the reverse strand, counting down.
TTTATCTGTGTTACCTAACGAGCAAGCTTTTAAGAAAATATACGTCGAGGCAATTCAGTAAATACTTTGGTTTTTAGTGCATTTGCCCTGCCAAAGCAGCAACGGTTTATTCAACATAAACCGTTACTTTTATTTTTTTGGCTTTAGGGCAGAACCAGGCCGTGTAATTCTCGTTTTCCTCGTTCAGGTAGTGAATCAACCGCTGAAACTGCTGCGTATCAATTTTTCTTGCAAAGGTTGTGCTATGGGCATTAATTGCTATCACGTATTTTGATTATACGTACACTATTATTTATTTTGCACATCAGAAGACAGACCTATTCACTAAAACTTAAATTAGTGTTCTATCTAATTCTTTTATTAAATACCTTATGTATTGCTTTTTCTTTTTGATTATTTTGATTTGACTAACTAAAGACCTTAATATAACATTGTGACCATAAAAACCTTACCTACCTTAAAAACGTCTGTCAAATGAACCAACTGAAATCGCCGGATAATGAAAGGGTTGTAATTTTTGATTATATAAAGATAAGCATCATAATACTTGTTATTTACGGACATGCTCAATACATTCTGGTCAATAAAGAAAACGGAGAACCATTGAGCCATTCGCTTTTAAACTTCACCATCTTATTTAAGGTTTTTGCTCGACAGACTTTGTTATGCGCTGTGCCGCTTTTCCTGTTTATTAGCGGCTATTTAATGTCAAAGAAAACGATTAAGACAAAATCAGAGTATATCAACTATCAAAAAAAACAAATCCCTAAAGTCTTTATTCCTCTTCTTGTCTGGAGCATCATTTACAGTATATATAGCTTATTTTATGTTGGCGAAAGCATAGGCCTTGTTGTTAAAAAATTTGTGTATTTTCAGGCTGCCGTTCAGTTTTATTTTATACTTCTTATCATACAATATTACTTACTTCAGCCTTTAATCATACAACTTGCAAAAAACATAAAAACATTACTGTTTGCATTTTCGATAAGTATTATAACTTGTCTTCTTATTGAATATCTGGTGTATGCTTTAAATTTCGGCATTCCCCTTTCTTTATATGCCGGAAACTTTTTGACATGGCTTATTTTCCCGGTTCTCGGAGCGTTTGTTCAAATACACAACCCAAAACTTAAACCTACTACCTGGCTGATATGTACTGTGCTTCTTCTTGCCATTTCCTTTGCCCACTCAGTTTATGCGTTGATTAACTATACGCAGTTAGGAGGTGCAATAACAGCAATGCGGATCACAACATTTTCTTACTCCGTAGCGCTTATATTGTATATTGTTTCGATTAAAGAGAAAATCACTTCAAATAAACCACTGGTTGAAACGATAGCCGGAATGGTTTTTGGCGTATTCTTCGTTCACTTATTATACCTGCGCATTTTACAGGATTTAATCGGCAGATTATATGGTAAAGCGCTCTTAGAAAACATTTTTGGAGAAATTTTAATAACTTTCGTTGTCTTGTTGCTAAGTTTAGCAACCGGAAAATTACTGATTCGAATCAATAAACAGATATCTGCCAAATATTTTGGCTTTTAGGCGAGTTCGATAAATCTGGGAATGTACGTCAGTATTTTAATAAGCCGTTTCAGAGTCTTTGTCTATTCTTTGCCGTGGCTTTTATAAAAATGTTCTGCCTGTTTCTACTCAACATAAACCGTTACTTTTATTCTTTTGGCTTTAGGGCAGAACCAGGCCGTGTAATTCTCGTTTTCCTCGTTAAGGTAGTGAATCAACCGCTGAAATTGCTGCGTATCAATTTTTCTTGCAAAGGTTATGGTAAACCCCTCATTGCCTGCAGCGAGCGCAATGTCTTCATGAAGCAGCTCGTATTTCTCGAGCAAAAACATCAACTCTCCTCTAAGGCTGTTTATTGTTTTTTTCATAGATTCCCCATTCACTGGTATAGATACCCCGGCAATGACTCAACAAAAATAAAAAAATAGTACATACAAAGCCAAGGAGTTTCTATAAAAGAAAAATACCTGAACCGGGCCTGTAGTTCACTAAAATTCAAAGCTCTGAAAACGTTTGCATACGTTCGCCGTGGTTTAATGCCGGTCTGCATATAATGCTCAGGCACCACATCAGACAAGCCGATTTGTTAAAATCTCGCGTAATGTATCCGCTAAATAACTTTATTTTTTATTGTTTGATAACTTATCCGCGATACTCTAATTTTACCACGGAATATTAAATCCTGATGTCGGAACATCAATGATTCCGTATTGCTTCAAGAAAGCTTTTGCCTGGAAACACACCCATGCCGCTTAACCTTAGAATACCGCCTGAAAACACTAGAAGAATGAAAGGAAGCGTGAGGCTGATACCTGGCAATAAAAGTGGCAGATATCTGTAAATTTGGCAGGCATTGTCTGTTTAATCACCTCATCAATTTAGGTTCAGTATTGAGTTTATTGACAGGGGGTTTCAGCAAATCGGTTTTAAATAGTTACGCATACAACATTATTTAATTATCAATATCCGGACCTACAGTATTAGCTTTTCACCTGCTGTTTAAACAATAACCTTTGCAACCTTTCTCATTCTGCCTTTTATAATTATATTGCTGTAGCAATTTTATAAATACCTGTATCACTGCCTTTTCAGTTGAAACCGGCAGTGTAATCATCAATTGAAATTGAGCCAAACCCTTATCAAACTGAATGAAGATTAAAAGATTGCTTTGTGTCGACGACGATAAAATAACATTAACCCTCATAAGGCTGGTGGTGGAAAAAAACTCTTTTGCGGAAGAAATAACCACCAAACAGAACGGAAAAGAAGCGCTGGACTATTACGCCGACTTAGTCGCAAACCACAACACTGACCAATACCCTGAGTTGATTTTTCTTGACCTGAACATGCCCGTGATGAACGGGTGGGATTTCCTCGACGAATTTACCCATCGCTATTATCCTTTATTCAACAAAACCAGAGTCGTAATCCTGTCGTCATCAACAGATCTGGTAGAGAAGACTAAAGCCGAGCAATACCCCATGATAATCGATTATTTAACAAAGCCTCTCACCATAGTTGCATTAAGCAATTTAAAAGTATAATTTTGTTCGGATAGTCAACTGCTGCCAAATTCTTCAAACGTATTTTGCTCTTTAAAAAAAAGTACTTAACCTATTTACTTAAAAGCTGCTTATGTGCTTATATTTATACGCATATGTACGCAGAATTTAAGTTCACTTTGAATGACATACCGTATTCATGAACGATGATATATCTACACCGGCTGATAATACCCCGGCCGACCCGCAGCAAAAAGCGGGTGAAATACGCAACAGCCTGAAGGAAATAATCGATTACCAAAGCCTGATGGAAGACTATGTTGACGAAAGTTACATGGTTGTAGATAGTCGTTTAATCATTGTTAAATTCAACCAGGGATTCCGCGACATCTGTTTTAATTTCTCGGGGTTCGAGCTCAAAACTGGCGAAAGTATTCTCAATTTTGTTATCGAAGGAAGAGAGGAAGCAGTGCGCGACTATTACCGGCGCGTATTGAATGGAGAAGAACTTGAAATAGAGCTGAATCTGCCCGAATACAATAATGATATTTACAGTTTTAATACCAAATACAAACCCATTTACGATTCCGCCGGGGCAATCACCGGTGTTTATGTTTCTACCGCTAACCTGACTCCTACCCACAAAGCCCTTCTTGAAAACCGTAAAAATGAAATCAAATACCGGAATATTGTTGAAAACTCGCTCGACGCTTTTTTCTTCAACACGGCCGACGGTAGAATTCTGGACATAAACAACGCCGCAGTAGATCTTTTTGGTTATAGTCGTGAAGAATTCATGCTGCTGAATCGCTCCGACATCATGGAAGATGTAGACGGCGCCATAGCCGATTATTACTCAGAGGGAGAGAAAAAAGGCAAAATGAAAGGCGAAGCAATCGGTATCCGGAAAAACGGCGAGCGTTTCCCTTTCGAATTCTCGGCAGTGATCTATAATGATATCGACATTAACAACGAACAACGGATCTGCACGTTTATCAACGAAACTACCGTACGAAAAAAAGCAGAAAAGATAATAGAACTCAGCGAAAAGCGGTTCCGGGCGCTTATCGAAAACGCCACAGATATTGTTCTGCTTACCAACGAAATCGGGGTGGTGCAATATGCCAGCCCGTCTTTTGAACGTATAACGGGTTATTCGTTCGAAAGAATTTCAAAAAACCATATCATACTCATCTCGAACATTAACCCGACTTGCCTTGATCACCTGAAAGAAACTTTTCATCAGGCTTTGGCCAATCCGGGGGTTGCCATTCCGAGGTTATTCCAGTTGAAACACGCAAACGGGCATTACATATGGCTGAAAGGGGTAATCACCAATCTGCTGCATGAAGAAAACGTAAAAGCCATTGTAGCCAATTATCGTGACATCACCGAGCGCAAAGAAGCCGAGGCCAAACTGGCAGCACGCGAAAACCGTTTTAAAGCGCTGGTGGAAAAGGGCGAAGACATCATTATTCTGACCAGGCCTGACGGCATCGTCTCTTACGTAAGCCCGGCTTTCGAAAAATTAACAGGCTTTGCTGCAGATGAAGTAATCGGAAAACACAACCAGGAATTAATGCACACTGAACAGGTTGAAGAAAGCAAAAACCTTGTTGAAAAGCTGCTGACAACACCCGGTTCTTCTTTACCCAGAACCAACCGCCTCAAGCATAAAGAGGGGCACTTCATCTGGGTTGAAGGCTATGTTACCAATCTGCTGCAAGACGAAAACATACAGGCGTTTGTATCCAATTTCCGCGATATCACCGAGCGTTTACAAGCTGCCGAGCTCGTAAGGAAATCAGAAAACAACCTGAAGGCCATCTTCGATAATACTTCTGAAGCCTTTTTGCTCATGGATACCGGCATGAACGTAAAAGCCTTTAACACTAATGCGCTAACGATAGGCTTTCTGAGCAACGACAAAGACATTGTAATTGGTGAACACATACTCAATTTTATTGAAAGCTCGAGGCATGCGATAGTAAGCCCGCTGTTTGAACGATCGATTAAAGGAGAAAATATTCAATATGACCGCCATTTTCAGAAACCTGCCGGTCTGTCGGCATGGATAGAGTTTTCGATCAACCCTGTCTATGAAGATGGCACCATTGTAGGCTGCTGCATAACCGGCCGTGACATCACCGCCAGAAAAGCCGCTGAAGACGAAATCAGAACGCGCGAATTACGCTTCAGGTCTATTCTTGAAAACAGCCACGATTTCTTATTGCTCTTTGATGCAGACGGCAGAATTGAGTTCTACAGCCCGGCTGTTGAAAAGATGTTTGGTGCAGTTAATACCAAACATACAATGTATCATATTCTGGACAGTATCCACCCCGACGACCAGAAGATTGCCCGGCAAAAACTGAAGCTGGCCTACAGCAATCCTTCAGAGCCTGTTCCGGTTACGTTCAGAAGAAGAAAAAACGATGGCACGTATGTATGGCTCGAAGGCACCTTCAGCAACATGCTGCACAGGCCCGAAGCAAAGGTTCTGGTAGCCAATTTCAGAGACATTACCGAGCAAAAACAATTTGAAGAGCAGCAGGCACTTTTAGTGTCTATCGTCAATTCGTCGGAAGATTCCATCCTGAGTATGGACCTCCACAAAACGATTCTGAGCTGGAACCAGGGCGCCGAAAAAATGTTTGGTTTCACCGCCGAAGAAGCTATCGGCCAGAGCACCACCATCATTATACCAGACGACCGCTGGCATGAAGAGACCGAAATCATCAACAGAATACAAGGCGGGGGCTCTGTAAAGCATTATGAAACACGCCGCAAGAAAAAAAACGGCGAACTGCTGGACATGTCACTCACTGTTTCGCCCATCAGAGACAACAAGGGTAATATTACCGGCGCCTCAAAAATTGCCAGAGATATTTCAGACAGAAAGAAATCGGAAGAGATTATCAGAAACAGTGAGAAACGTTTCAGAAGTTTATTAAAAAACAGCACCGACGGGCTGGGTCTGTTTTCGGCAGATGGCAAAATCATTGAAATGAGCCCGGCGGGTACAAGAATACTGGGCTTTGAAGATGACCAGACAATTGCCGGTACGCTGCGTGACATCGTCTATCCGGACGATCTGGAACTGATGAGACAGGTCTATTATGATTCAATTACCGACCCCTCAAAAATCAGAAATCTTGAGTGCCGTATTGTAACCACCAACGGGCAAATCAAATGGCTGGAAATCAGCTGCCAGAATCTGTTGTCTGAGCCTGCCGTGGGAGCCATCGTGATTAATTTCAGAGACATTACCGACCGGAAAGGACAGGAGATAGAACGTGAGAAATTGATAAAAACCCTTAACCAGAACAATAAGGACCTCCGCGATTTCTCCTACATTACTTCTCATAACCTGAAAGCCCCGCTTTCCAACCTAGTCGGGTTTGTGGAATTACTGGCTGATATTCCGATTGAAGACCCGACTCTCAAAATCATACTCGACGGCTTTAATGTTTCAACCCTACAGTTGAATAACACCATTAACGATCTGGTGAAAATACTGGTTACCAGAGACACCTACGATATTGAACAGAAAGAAATAAGCTTTGCCAAGATTTTCGGACTGGTGCAAGGCCAGCTTCGCAATCAGCTGACAGAAGCGCAGGCCGGCATTGAGCTCAACTTTGAAAAGGCACCCAGTGTGATTTTCAATGAAACCTATCTGGAAAGCATCTTTATGAATCTGCTTACCAATGCCATCAAATACAGGTCGTTCGACAGAACACTGAAAATTACCGTTACCACCCGAAGAGAAGACAGCACCATTGTGCTGACATTTGCCGACAACGGCATCGGCTTTGATGCAGCAAGGCACAAAGACAAGATTTTCGGACTTTATCAGCGTTTTCATGACCGCCCCAATAGCAAAGGGCTAGGGCTTTATCTTATTAAATCGCAGATGGAAAGCTTGCAAGGCAGCATAGAGGCCGATAGCACCGAAGACGTAGGCACTACGTTTACGCTGCGGTTTCAGGGATAATCTGGCGCAAACCTCCGCGTTCGCAGCAAAGGCAACGGATGCACTTCCGTACCGTGCATATATGAGAAGGAATATACTGAAAGGTGGCGCCAGGGTGCAGAATATTCTGCTGACAGGTGCCTCGGCCGGATGGAATATCACCTTGCGGGTAGCAGATCGGCCTCAAGCGCGGCTTTTTTTACAAAGGATTTAAAGATTGGATAGACCCGATTATGGACTGGTTTAAAAAATAACCCACTCCCCCATGCCCTCTGCACCCCACCCAATGCCCTCTGCCCACTAATCCCTGTAAGGATCACCCGAGGCAGCCGTAACGATGCAAATCAAATGCAGAACAAGCCCGGGGATTACCAGCGCAAAGTAGCCGATGGTTACAATCACCAGCCATACAATGCCCAGACCCACATCACCCTTGTACATCTGCCCGCCACCGGGAATAATAAGGCTGATGAGCGCAGCTACACCAGGGCTCCATTTACGCTCGCGGAACTGAGGAATCTGCACGTTCACAGTAGGATTCGGCGGAACGGTTGTTTTCCTGTATTCGGGGTGTCCCTCCAGCGCCTCGCCGCAATGCTTGCATTTAATGGCCTCAACCTTAATCAGTTCGGCACAATAGGGGCATTTTCTCAGAGTTGAATCTACATTAATCATTCGTTTTCCGTTTAATGATATGGGTGTGCATGCTATCTTTCACTCATGGTAAATATACAAAATAATGCGTATCCGAGAAATAAACAGTACTGAAATTTGCAATGCCTAAGTTAAAGTCAACCATATAAATGGGTGCTGTTTTAGGAATTTTCGGAAAATAATATCTGGCGAAAACACGAGGAGTCTACCCCACCCTGAGAAGCTTTCTAAAGAATATTTTTGACCGATAATCTTTGGTAAAAACCACACACCCCAACCCCTCTCCCCAACAGTGGGGAGAGGGGCTTTTTCATTCCCTCCCCATTGTTGGGGAGGGTTAGGGTGGGGTTGAGTTGCCAATATTACCAGGCTTGAAAACTCTTCAACACAGCCCCAATCCTACCCTTACTTCAAAAACTCCACACCTTCCATGTTTTCGAGCCGGGCTATGATTCCCCAGCCATAAAAATCGTTCGATACAGCCACAATCAGCTCATTTTCTCCGGCTTTCAGGTTGAGATTCACACGGGCATTCTGAACTGAGATTCGTCCGCTCGGATACTTCCGCATCGCAGGCTGCAGATAAAGGTTCTTGTCTACATACGCCAGCGACCCGTTCAGAAACAGCCATACCTCATCACTAAAGCCCAGTTGCAGCACGTTTCTGTGTGCTTCGGCGGTTTTTATTTTTACTTTCAGCCACACAACCCGGCGTGGGGTATTCCCACCCAGTTTCCTTGTCAGGTTTATCAGTCCCTGTCTTTCAGCAGTAATAGATTCCGTAAACACCTCCGGTTTCGGTAGGTCAGAAAGCGTAACCTCCTGCCTGGCCGGTAAGTCTGCCGGTTTAGTCAAGCTCCAGTTTCTGATATACTGGGCATCGTGGTCGGTTAAATCTGGTGCTTCCATAGCCGGCAGATTCTCCGTCACATTCGGTTTAATCTGCAAGTTCCATATTACCATGCCGCCGTCAATGGCAATCGGGCCTTCGGTGGCATTACCCTCCAGTTTAGGTATATGCAGGGCCGGCTTGTTCATATCGTTCACAAACACTTTCATCTGTTTGCCCGAAATCACCATTTTCAGGTGGTTGGTTTTCCCGGCTTCAAACAGGGCATGTCCCTGATAATCATTATACATGTCCCACATGTTCACACCACCCAGAATCGGACAATACTGCACGGCATCGTTGGCGGTTGGCACACCGGGGCGGCCTCTGATATACAGAATCTCGACGTCGCTCTTAGACGTATCAGTTCTGAAATAAACCGACGGCGACGATGCGAGTGTCATCGGTGAAGCAGGCTCGAAGTCAAACTCGATGGTGCCATCTTTAAAAACCACGTCTTTCAGCAATACCGCACCCTGATTGCCTTGTATAATGCGCATGGCTTTGGCACCGTTCTTCTCGATGAACTCCACTTTGCCTTCTTTAAACTTCCACTTATCGGCACTGAGGCTGATATTATAATCAACCGGTGCCGGGGGTGGACTTTGGTTTTTGGTTTTACTCTTCTGGGCTACAACCGTGGTAGCCACACACACAAGAACTAAGATTAACTTTTTCATGATTTATTTGTGTTTTTTTCAACAAATAAATGAAAGCCTCTCATTTAGTGGGTGTCCAAGTAGATACCAAGTTGGTTCAAGTTATTTTTCTTTCCCTCCGAAAATATCCGAACCCAGCGACACCGCCTCTACTGCCACGGTAGCGCCCAGGTCTTCGCCTAATTTAAACAGCCGGTTGAAAGTATTACTGAAATCGGCATTCGCCGTTTTGTCGTCTTTGCCTTCCAGCTTACTGACCGTATAATGGATACCGCCAATAACCAAAGACGGAGAAAAAGCGGCCATAGCTCCTATAAAACCGCCGAAATCACGTGCTGTACGCATATTAGTCTGGTTTTTAAAATCTGAATTGATGATCAAAACTACAAAGCACCGGATAACCTGCCAAGCGAATCTAGACAAGAGGGCGGAATCATATTTGACACAGGCAAAATGATTGATGAGCACGCCAGTATTTATACATTTTGTAAAATTTATCTTAAAAAAAACCGTATACCACATTTTTGTTTATTTTTGGCTTCAATCTAAATCAGACCATGCCCGGTATAATGTTCCGATATTTTATTTTTATTTTTCTTTTTGCTGCGGCACCCGTAGTTTTAGGCCAGACCGATATTTTAAACCTGCAAAGCAAACTCAGAAAAAGCGGTGCAGATCATAACCGGATTCAACTGTATCTGGCCATAAGTAAGTATTATGAGAAAAAACAGGCCGACTCTGCCACCCACTATGCCATTGAAGGCCTCAAACTGGCGGCACACCTGCACCAGAAAAAGGCGCAGGGGCAAATGCTCTACCAGTTGGGGGTAATCAATGTGGCACACAATAACCTGTCTACTGCGCATCAGCACCTGATAGCCGCACTTGATATCTTTACCCGGCTCAAAGACCGCAAAAATATAATTATCACCTACGAAGAGCTGGGCGTGGTAGAAGGCAAAGGCGGTAATCTGCATAAAGCCACCGAGTATCTCAATAAGGCCATTCAGCTGAGCAAGGAGGCTAAAGATACGGTCGATATGATACAGAGTTACCTGAAACTGGGTTGTATTGAAGAGCTGAACGACAACACCACCAAAGCATTGGGGTACTACAGAAAAGCCGAAGAACTCAATAAAAGCCTGCCGCTGGGTAAGATAAACATGGCTATTCTGAGCCACATCGGCCGGGTACATCTGAAAGAGGGGAATCATGCACACGCCATTACTCATTTTAAAAGAGGTATCGCCCAGACAGATCATCCGTCGCAGGCGCACAAACATATTTCGTATCTGACACACACCGGCGATGCCTACCGGCAATCGGGCAATGACGATAGCGCCCTGGCTTACCATAAAGATGCGCTGGCCAAAGCACAGCAATTTTCAATGCCTGAGGAACAAGCCAAAGTGCTGATAAAAATTGCGGATATTGTTAAAAGCGAGAATTCAGACAAAAGCCTGGAGCACCTGCAAAATGCACTGGCAATAGCCCGGGGCTTGTCGCATCCGAAATTACAGGCAGAAGTGTACGAAGCCATGGCCGAAATTTACCGGTATCAGGAACGATACAACGAGGCGCTTTTTGCACTGGAGCAACAACACACCCTGCTCGACAGCCTGTTTGTAATCAATAAAATACAGGAACTGGCAAGTTTAAAGGCTAAAAATGCCTTGATTATATCGGCTGAAAAACTGGAATTGTCGCAATCGGAACGAAGGCTGGTAATAACCGTTGCCGTGGTAATTATAATAGCCGTGTTGCTGATTGCTTTTTTTGCCTGGAGAAACGCCCGCAAAACACGGTTGGTCAATACGCAACTGGCGGAGTCCAATCAGGTGAAAGACCGTTTGTTTTCTATCATCGGCCATGATTTACGCGGGCCAATCGGCAACATGACCCAGTTGCTGTCGATACTTGAAACAGACGACCTCGCTCCTGACGAACGCCGGGAGATTTTCGGTATCATGAAACAGCAATGCGACTCCTCGTTTGAGGTGCTTACCTCGCTACTCAATTGGGGTAAAATACAAATACAGGGCGCAGCAGTAAGTATGGAAGATTTTGAACCGAGAGACATTACTGATAAAAACATAGGTGTATTGCTGAACCAGGCAAAAGAAAAATCATTACAGATTACGAACTGGATTCCGGAGGGCTCACGTGTATTTGCCGATTCGGCGCATTTTGATTTTATCATTCGCAATCTGTTGTCTAATGCCATTAAGTTCAGCTACGCAGGTGGCAGCATTGAGGTGCATTCAGCACCGGCAGGTGACGATTTCGTGGTATTTTCGGTAAAAGATTACGGCAAGGGTATCAGTGCGGAGCAGCAGCAGCAGTTTCTGAAAAGCAATATTAATGTGGCCTTCGGTACCAGTGGCGAAAAGGGTACGGGGTTGGGGCTCTTGCTGATAAAGGAATTTGTGCAATCGAACGGTGGAAAAATCTGGCTGGAAAGCGAAGAAGGCAAAGGCAGTACGTTTTTCTTTACACTGAAAAAAACTTTGTAATTGTCGAATGTCGACGGTTCGCCGCTGCGATTGCAGATTGTCGAATTCATTGGAAAAGGGAAAACGAAGAAAGTGGGTAACGACAAACTGAATAAATCTGTATTGTGAAACATTGTGCGGCGGTCGCTACCGTACTTGGTGAACATAATGGCTATCATTTTGCCACGATGTAAACAATGTTAAACAATGTTTCACAATTCTTTTTTTCTTTCTCCGTTTTCCTTGTTTCGTTCTCCAATAATTCGACAATCTGCAATTGACAATCGACAATTCCCTAATATGACAATTCCCTAATAGCTATATATCGATATATTCATGATTCCCAGTCTTGAGGAAAACGATGAAGCGTAGCGAAGTTTTTCTTTTTCCAGAAACGCCTTGAATCTCTTCAGTGAAGTTAAAGTCATTTCACCTTCAATCCTGACTTTTATCGTGATGAAAAAATCATTACCTGTGGTGTGCTGAGGTATCAGCTTATTTGACTGTAAGGCTTCTGATACCTTGTTCCGGAGGTTAAAAATAGTTGTCATGGCGAACAGATATAATTAAAAATGGGGATTTGTTGTTTTATTGTACCGTTATTCAAGCTGTGAAACACAGCCATTGGAGAAACTATCCGGCAAACCAATTACCTGCCGATAAGCAGCTATTCAGTCGGGCGACAGGAGACGTTTCATGACTATAATTCTATTAATACGAAATTAAATCAATTGCCTGAAGTTTGAAAATATTTTTTCTGAAATCTGCAAAAGATTTTATTGAATGGACTACACACCGGAAAATTATCTACCGTAAAGGCTGCTTCCACGCTGGTATACTGGTACGTTCCCTAAGCAATATCTGTCCTATGCCCATCCCCATCCCCATCCGCCTTTTCCTTTCCCCTCTGCCCTACGCCCTATGCTCTCTACCCTCCCACATTCGACAATCCCTCAACAATTCCTTGTTTTTCCAGCAAAAAACTTAAATTTGTTTCCGGCAAACTAAGATTACCCTAAAAACCATTGTAATGAAGAAAAACCTGCTCTTTTTTCTATTGCTGCTTGCAGCCTGCAAGAACAAACCTTCGCAAACACAACAAATTAAAGGCTTTAGCGAATACGCGGTCGATGTGCCCGGTATCCAGACTTTCTACAACAAAAAAGGCGTACTGGCCGATAACGGCATGGTGGCATCGGCACACCCTTTGGCCTCTCAGGTAGGGGTCGAAATACTGAAAGCGGGCGGCAATGCCATTGATGCAGCCGTGGCCACACATTTTGCATTGGCCGTGGTGTACCCATGGGCGGGTAATTTAGGCGGTGGCGGTTTTCTGGTATATCGTGATAAGAAAGGCGGCACATTCACACTCGATTTCCGTGAAAAAGCACCGGCCAAAGCGCACCGGGATATGTATCTGGATGCCAACGGCAACCCGATAGCCGGGCTGAGTATTCTGGGTCATCTGGCCAGTGGTGTGCCGGGCTCTGTTGACGGCATGGTAACCATGCACGAGCGGTTCGGGCAGTTGCCGTGGGACAAAGTGGTGGCTCCGGCCATTGCACTGGCAAAACAAGGCATTGTGTTGACCGAAAGAGAGGCGGTAGGGCTAAACCGCGTAAAAGGCGATGTCCTGAAAGTAAATGCACCGGGCTCACCCTATTATGTAAGAGCCAACGCACAGGACTGGAAAAAGGGCGACACTCTGGTGCAGGCTGATTTGGGCCGCATGCTCGGGCTGATTCAGGCTCAAAAACGCGCTGGTTTCTACGAAGGCGAATGCGCCGACCTGCTGGTGAAAGAAATGGAACGCGGTAAGGGGATTATTACACACAACGATCTGAAGAACTATCATTCGGTGTGGCGGGAAGCCATTGTCGATAAATACAAAGATTTTAAGATTATCACCATGCCGCCTACCTCAAGTGGAGGGGTGGCGCTGATGCAGCTGATGAAGTTTGTGGAACCCTACCCGATCAAACGCTGGGGATGGAACTCAGACTCAACCGTGCAGGTGATTATTGAGGCAGAACGCCGGGTATATGCCGACCGCGCCAAATGGCTCGGCGACCCTGATTTTGTGAAGGTGCCCGTCAAACAACTGACCGACAAGGGTTATCTGAAAAACCGCATGGCCGATTTCTCGTTTGCCAAAGCAACCGACAGCAAGGCCATCAGCGGTGGGGCAGTGCCGGGTTATGAAAGCGACGAAACCACGCATTATTCGGTAGTTGACAAGGATGGTAATGCGGTGTCTATCACCACTACGCTTAACGGCGGCTTTGGCAGCAAGGTAATAGTACAGGGCGGTGGATTTCTGATGAACAACGAAATGGACGATTTCAGTATCAAGGCAGGAGTACCGAATATGTTTGGCCTGATTGGAAACAAGGCCAATGAGATTGTGCCGGGCAAACGGATGTTGTCGTCAATGACACCTACCATTGTAGAGAAAGACAATAAGCTGTTTATGGTAGTAGGCACGCCGGGCGGCTCAACTATTATTACTTCGGTGTTCCAGACCATCATTAACGTGCTGGAACACGGCATGACCATGCAACAGGCCGTGAATGCCCTGAAGTATCACCACCAATGGCTGCCTGATAACACTACTTATGAAAAAAACGCTTTCAGCGAAGCCACTATCAACAACCTGAAAGCCAAAGGCTATAATCTGGTACCCATGAACGGCTCACTCGGCCGGATGGACTGCATCATGCTCCGTCCTGACGGCAAGCTCGAAGGCGGCTCTGACCCACGCGGAGATAACACGAGTGTGGGGTATTGATATTCAGAATTAGAAAACTATTATAAAGCACTTCTGCCTTGTGGGGAAGTGCTTTATAATAGTTTTGATAAGAATAATGCTAGCTTTAACAATAAATATTGACATTATTATTGACGAGTGAATAATTAAAATATAATTATTCATTCGTCCCCTTTCAATTAGCATAACAATTTTTTATTGCAGGTGTTGGCATCTTAGGAATAATCATTAGTCTTTTTCCATTAAACTTGAATTTTGTATTAATCAATGTGTCCATTTTTAAAGAGATATCTCTTTTATATAACTCTTGCTCGGTTACAAAAAACAATTTAATATCATTATAATTTATATCTAATAATTCTCTGAATTTGTGTTTAATAAAGTCATTTAATGTAGTTTCAAATTTCTCTGTAAGATTTGACAAATTAAACTTACTTGAGGACCCTATTGCCTTTAACTCAACTAATGTTAAGCCGTAACCGCCATTTATACATTTTCTGATTATTAAACAATCAATAGAAGCAGGTCTCCTTTCTATATTTAAGGAATTATAAAATTTATCTACTTTTATTATAAGATATGAATCAGATGATAAACTTGCATCGAAGCTTACACAAACACCATTTTCACAGCATTCATCTTCAATAAATTGAGATAATATTGTATCTGATTTTATTCTATCAAGCATCTGTTTCTAATAAATAGTTCATTCTTTCACTATATAACTGTTCTGAGATATCTTGAAAATTTGAATCATTTATCCCTTCTGCAGTTATCTCCATATCTTGATTTAGTGTAGTACCATTCTGGTTTCTAATTAAATGGTATACCATAATTTTGTCTTTGTTTATTTCTTTTTTTATTAGTAAATTATTAAGTTTATTAAACATGTAATTACTATGAGAAGTAATGAAAATTTTAAGCTTCAAAGGTGACAGTTTGGCAAATATTTCCATTAATTTAACCTGAACCTCTGGATGTAAATGAGCTTCAGGCTCTTCAATAAAAAGTATATCAAAAGGTTTTTCTCTTTTTTTTCGACTATCATAAAAATGGTGTGATTCAAAATTAACTCTATTAGAAGAATATTTGTGATTTAGAATATGCTTAAAATAAACAACTAATGGTGATAATTCTGATACCATTGATGATGCTTCAGATAGGTTCAATTCAAGTTTAATCCCTTTTGGTTTATACAATATTCTTTTTTGTTTGTCATCATAATTTACTTCTCCTCTAAGAATGTCATTTTGTAACATTTTAACAATTATTTCAAATTCCTTATTAATGTTACTTTTGTCAACAGTAGATAAATCTATAAAATAATCCGATAAAGGTTCTGAAAGAGATGGCAGTTCAATACTTTTATTCTGTATAAAAAATCTACTTTGAGTTAATTCAGCAATTATAGGAGTAAATGCATTCAATGCTTGGTAGAGACCGGAACGG
This sequence comes from Emticicia sp. GW821-FHT11C11, assembly GCF_058808615.1. Taxonomy (NCBI): domain Bacteria; kingdom Pseudomonadati; phylum Bacteroidota; class Cytophagia; order Cytophagales; family Leadbetterellaceae; genus Emticicia; species Emticicia sp. GW821-FHT11C11. Next base: position 847,312 of record NZ_JBXARV010000003.1, on the reverse strand, counting down.
CTTGCTGGTAAGTAATAAATATCTCGTATATTGAAGTCAAGTTTTTCAAGGATAGAATTTAAGCAAGTATAAAAAAACTGAACAAACGCACTTTTGAATTCTTCTTCTGTTGGTTTACCAAATTCAATATGACCATTTACATATATTGAGTATTTAGTCGATTTAGTATTTTTCTCTATCCTTGTAATCTTTTTTGTCTGATTTGAGTACCTTAGATTTAAAATACCATCATTATCAGAAAAAATCTTCACGTTTTCATCATTCGAAATCCAAATAATGATTTCGTAATTTTTATTAGAATATCTATTTTTAAGATTCTTTAAAGAAGAAAAGGTATTAGTCAAGGAGTTTTGTAAACCTTCAATGATTATATTTTTTAGTTCTGTTTCAATCAATTCAAAAAAATCACTAGTGCAATCTATTGATTTCTCGTTTTTTGAATTTTTCCCAATCACTCTAAAAAAACTATCAAATTGCGCACTTTTATTTTTTCCATAATAAAGATAGTTATTTTGCCCAAAGTAAAGATAATTATATGGAATTACTTTGTTCTTGATATTTTTAAGCAGACAATAAATACAATATGTAGCATATGATTTTCCTACAGCATTTTGCCCATAAATAAGATGAAGATCCTTGTCAATATCGAATTTTATATTTTCAATAGGGCCAAAGTTTTTTATTTCTATTTCCATTTTAAGACTATTTTGGGTTTCTCCATTAAGTATTTTTAGCGTAGTAAATATAACACTAAAATTGAATTTGCTTTTATTATTTTTTCTCTCCTAAGTATAAAATTTTACAGAAAATTTGCAGTAATTAGCTTTGAACTAATTTAAAATCACTTAAATTCATTAAACTGTCGTAAAAAACTAACAGTAAACCATATACGTAAAATTACTTATATTATATATATAAGGTATTGAGATTATTGAGGAACAAATATTATAAAGCACTTTTGCTGTTTGGTAGAAGTGCTTTTTGATAAACTCTGGATAATATTTTGTTGTGAACTAAAAAATAAACTTATAAGTTGATTTTTATGAGGATTAAAACTATCTTTGCTGTAGACAATTCTGATATACTTTATTCTGTGGCTTTTGGCAGCGAACAAAACGAATTTCAGCGGCTACTCAATTTATGGCTACATGATGTTGAATTTCTGGCGCAATTTTTTGAAGATAATGAAGCTGATTTACAAAGCGGCTATTTTGGAGAAATTACTATCGATAAGGCTATCAGAATGACTCGCCGTAATGCAGAGAAATTAAAAGAAGCATTTTATAATATCTTGAATAATTCAAATCCTGACCAAATAAACCTTCAGCATATATTTAAGTCATTAAATAACAACCATTATACGTTAAGATCTTTGGCAAAGGAAAAATCAAAAGCCGGATGGCTCAGAATTTATGCAATAAGAATCAGTGAAAACGTTTATGTAGTTTCGGGCGGAGCAATCAAATTGACAGCAACGATGAATACAAGACCCCATTTAGAGTTGGAATTGCAAAAATTAGAAATGACCAAACGGTTTTTAATCGAGAATGATTTAACAGATGAGTCTAATTTTGATTTTGTAGAACTTAAACTGTGATTAATATGGAAAATCAGGAAATCATTGAAAAATTGAATAAAATTGCACAGGTTGACACATCCTGGCAAGATGATTTTATATTCTATAAGGAGAATAAAGCCTGGCTTGATTATTCAGCAGAAATTGCTATCCAAGTGTTAAGTGTTTTAAGAAATAATCGTAAAGAGGGCCGCTTACCCGCTTCCCAAAAAGACCTGGCAGAGCTATTGGGCATCAGCCCGCAGCAAGTGAACAAGATTGTAAAAGGCAATGAGAATCTGACATTGGAAACAATAAGTAAGTTGGAAAGGGCCTTGTCTGTACAGCTAATAGAAGTTGGTCAACCTGCCAATAAGGAAACCATGAGTCATTATGAACCGGAGGCTCTGGTGGCTGAAAACAAGCCTGCATACGATACCAATAAAGAAATTGCTTCTTCCTCAGAACCGGAAGTGTAATTTAGATTCCTATCCCAAAACTCGTACATTCAGATTTTCAACCAATCAATGAAACTATTCCTCACCATACTGAAATGGGTGTTAATACTGGCGCTCGTATCGCAACTGACACTGACTATCTCATTGTTTTCAAGTGGTTATGAAATCTCCACGCAAAGGTTGATTCCCGTTGTGCGAGACATCGCCATTCTGCTGGCACTACTGGGCGGTGTTATTTATTGGCGTAGAAAAAAAGCATGATGTTGCTTCCCATGTAGACATTTTATTCATGATGTAAGTCGTAAAAACAAAAAATGCGAGATTATCGTTGAATCTCGCATTTTGCACTTTCACTTAATTACCTAACTTTACAATTTCACTTTATTCCCCGTTTCCGTGAGGGCAAAAAGTTTTGTTCCTTCTCTCTCAATCGGTTTCACCAGGTTTTTGTCAACCAGCGTTTCCATCAGTTCGTTAATCTTCTTATCGCGGATATTCGCTTCACTGGCAATTCCTTTGGCTGTTCTGAATACATACCGCGAATGCTTCAATACACTCAGTGCCGCAGAAATATCGTCAGTAGTAATGCCATTGTCAGCACCTGCTATTTTCATGCCTGTGCTTTTCGGCAGTATATCTTCTACCGGCACCTGTTCGTTTTCGTCTACTTCGGTCAGGCCGAGGGTTGCTATAGTAACAATGTTTTTCGCTTTTTCAGCTTCTGTTTTAGCTTCCTGCGCGTGGCTTTCTGCTGCGGCAGCTCTTTCACTGGCCTCTTCGGCCTGCTTTAATATTTTCTTGCCGATGGTATCAATAAAACTCTTGGAAAGTATGGCAGCGATTAAACAAAAACCGGTAAAAATCAATAGATTCTCATTAAATCCTTTACTTTTTTCAATCAGATCGCTCGAAATCATTTTCAGAAACAGTGGTATAAGAAAAGAAGCCCCCAGACTAGGCACCGCACATTTCAACCAGTTGGTGCCTCCCTTATAGGTTTCTGAATATTGCTGCATAAAGTTGATGGTTCCACCGAAGATACCCGAAAAGATAATGGCTGCAATTAAGTATTCCATCTTTGTAATGTTTTAGTCCTGGCATAAAGTTTACACAAGGTTAAACATATTTTTTGTTATGTAATACTATTTCAATCCTATTGCCTCCGGTTTTTATTTAACGGCTCCCCGACACTCGTTCAGGTTAGGCTTTAATAAGAAAATTCAGCGTAAACCCTGCGCGTTTGCCACAAAGTACACAATGCTTCACAATGCTGTTACTCACAAAATCAGCAAACGTTGCCCGCTCATTCACTCAATCACTCATTCACTAAATCACCATTCACTCAATCACTAATTCACCTCCCCTACCACTGCCATTGATGGCCGGCTTTGAGCCAGCGTAATGGTTATCTTATCGCCCACATCATAGGCATCATACATGTCTTTCGGCACTTTTACTGCCTTGCTATAGGCTTTTCCCTTAAACTGATACTCCAGATTAAAACCCGTTGCCATGCCCTGCACCGAATACTTATCCGTTATTTTAGCCTTGCATGTATACGGACTTCTCTTTATCAATGTAAGCTGATAATCGTTGTATTGACGCTCGTTTACCAGCATTGTATTTCCCAGAAGCCCGAATAGCATCAGAAAAGCAACTATTACAATAACAATTAAAAGCGTGTTGGAAGAAAATCTCTGCATCATTTATCCTAATAATTTTGTATGGCAACATTGACCATGCCATACAGACCTAAAAATTTGTACCAACAAATTCGCTACAGCATCCACAAACAAATTCTCGTCTGTATTAAAAAGTATCGGCACGTAATTTTGAGATGCCATACTGAAAAATCATCAACAACAGATACCAGCCTTTACGGTCTGGCTGCCATCAATTCACACATATGCACATTGAAACCTATCTAAGCAGAATCAATTATGAGGGCCCTCTGACGGCCGACCTCCCGGAGCTCATCCGGTTACATCGGTTGCATCTGTTTCATATTCCATTCGAAAACCTCGACATCCATCTGGGCAATACCATCCGTTTGCAGCTGTCGGCCATTTACAAAAAAGTAGTAGAGCTACAACGGGGTGGTTACTGCTACGAACTCAATAGCCTGTTCAACTGGTTACTTGTGCAATTGGGGTATCAGTCGCGCATCATTGCTGCACAGATTGTAAACAACAACCAACCCAACCCGGAGTTCGACCACATGGCCGTAACCGTAAAACTGGAAAGCGACTGGCTGGTTGATGTAGGTTTTGGGGATCTGTTTCTGAGTCCGATTGAAATAAAACCGGATGTGGTGCAGACTGACGGCGTCAATTACTTCATGATTAAAGCCTTGAACGACGATTATTTCAGCCTGTGGATGTCGACCAATGGCACTAGTTTTGAAGAAAAATACTGTTTCAGATTAAATCCGGTGACTATTGAAGACTTTGAAGATCAGAACCGCTGGAAGCAGACATCGCCGGATTCTCATTTTGTCAAGAACCTGATTTGTACCCAACCCACTCGCATGGGTCGAAGCACCATCTTTAACCAGAAGTTTCTGCAAAGAAATGGCAACCAAAGGAAGATTACGACTTTCGACAGCAACGACGAGTTGGTTCAATGTCTCAGAAATGAATTCGGCATTGACATCAGCGCTCATCAGCATAAGCTGGCAGAATCTGCCACTTATAGTTTTTAGTTGATGTTGCCTGATTGTTTAATATTGAATTATACAGCTTTAATAAGGGTCTCGTCTATGGCCCGGGCCAGTTTTTCATCAACCTTATATGCCCCGGCATAATCTATCCATCGGTTTACTATTGCCAGCACATCCGTTAGGATGCCCTCCGGATTGCGGATGGAATTCTGCTTGGCTATGGTCAATAAATCATTTTTTGAAAAGTCTTTTCTTTTCCCATTGATACTCAGGTTATGCTGACTCACCCAATCGCTATCCGGTCGGTAGGCATGGCAAATATCGTAGGCAGGAGCCAGTTCCCAGTTTCCGTCCCGATCCATTATAAACGCGAAATTCTTCGTGTGGTCGTCACAGTTCCGGGCAAACACGTTGAACACCATCCGGCGATACATCTGCTCGGCTTCGGCATAATTCAGTTTTAATAAGCGCATGGTCTGAAACAACTGTTCGTAGCTATAGCTGGCAATCTGGTTGAAGTCATAATGCTGCAAGGCACAGAGGGTCTGCACATGCAGTTTTTGGTTCCCGTTTCTGCGGTCAAAACGTCTGGTCATAAAATGCGCCCTTCCTTCCTCTTCAATCAGGCGGCTTTCCATCATTTGCACACCGGCATCGGTAGCCATTTTATAATAGGCCATTTCTACGCGACCATACCCATAGCTCGCCCCGAATTGCGAATCATTCACGCCGTCAAATTTAATCAGCCAGTGTTCATATCCTTTTTGCTGTAGTGTTTGCCCTGAGCGAATCATACCTGTGGTCTCGTTATAGGCTATGATGGCTTTAGGACGTGCGCCTCCGGCAGAGGTACCCATTTTCAATACATCCAGCAATGTATCCTGCATGGCGTGGTCGGTATGGGCGGCAAACTGCTCTTTGCTTTGCAGCAATTTCATGGTTGTGTCCACAAGACCGGAAAGCTCCAGTACACTCCCTTTCTCCTTTGCAGGTAAAGTAGGCGGCTCAAATTCCAGCGCCCCCATGCCACGGGTACCTATAAAACACAACAGCTCTACCGGATTGAGTGAGTTCTCCGGACGCCCGTTCCGGGCCAGCCAGATATTAATCAACTCATTACCGTATCTGTCAGGCAGCGAATCTGCCAAAAGCCCCGGTAAACCCTTAAAAGTATTGGTATTGCGTAAATCCGGAAAGGAATATATCCGTGAAGACAACGGCATCTTTATCGGAGCCACGGCAAGGCTGCCATTCAGAAATTTCTTATCATATTCAAAAAAGCCAATATTCAGACTATCGTCCCAGGCTACTGCTCCGATTCTTTCGCCCCATAGTTTGACAAAGGCTGTTTTTACCATCCGATGCTCGCTTTATTGTTTTGCTCATTACTTTTCGAAGCCCGTTTTCTTCTTTTCTCGTCTTCTCTGGCCAATTGCATGGGGCTCACTTGCTGTTGTGTTTTGAATGACTCCAATGCATAGAGGGCATCTAGCACCCGCAATATCTTGAGCAGATTAAGCAACGATATATTTTCGCCCCGTTCGGCAAGGCTGAGCGTAGAACGGCTGATAGCCGCCTTTTCAGCCACTTCGTCCTGAGTAAGATTCTGGTCAATCCGCTTCGACTTGATGAATCCACCCACTTCTCGCAAAATGGCAGTATCGCTGAATTCAGTATTGTATGAAATATTATTCATTATCTATGATAATCGACGTTAATGTCTGAATTATCATTCAAATATAACATATCCATATCGCATTTGCAAAAAATAATAGATATGTATGAAATATCATTCGCTAACGATAAAATAATGACTTAATGAAGCATATTTCATACAGAAATTATATAAATAGTAGAATGAAGCTGGTAGATTTAAAACCATCAATATTATATGCTCTCAATCTTCATTAATAGTCTTAAATAAATAAAATGGGAGGAAATTATTAGTTCAGCCGTCTATTCATCAGCTAATTATCTAATCAAGACAATTTATTCAATAAGTTAATTCTCGACTAATAAAGTGAGGGTGTGGTTCACAACCAATCATGGGATTTGAACTACGAGCGACTCTGTTTAAACAATACAAGGAAGGAAATACTACTAGGTTCTAATTTTCTTAAAATCGTAAAGGCTGATACTTAAAAATACGAGAAGAAATAAAAATAGGTTAATTCGAATTGCGAAAGATTTTAATAAGCACAAAAGGGTATACGTAGTCAATTTGTTAAAATATCAGAGCATTTGATACTAACTTAAATCGATTTCCCTGCATTGATGTTCCTCCATATTCTTTACTGGTAATTTTTGTTTAGCTGCTAATACTCTAGTCAAAAAAAGATTACAATCTTCTATGGTCATTTTCTTTGTTTTTAAAGCTTCACATAAAAAATCCATTGTGGTAAGATAAGCAAGTTTATGCATACTGCAATATCTTTTAATGTCTTTAAGATTGCTACTGGCAAGAATATTTTTTGAATAACGAACAACAGCCATGCAAGCACTTTCTCCATCACCTCTAAATTCCAATTTTTTCAGACGAAAGTATTCTTTTTTTATATCATCATTATCTTCAGGAAATGCTAATATTTCAAACAAATTGTAATCTATCAAATTATCAATTTCTTTCCTCTTACCTGGCATCCTTGAAAGTTCAGAATATACTTTGTCCAGAATTTTTATTTGATACGAAAAAATACTGGGTAATACTGTAATATAACCTCCAACAATGAAATGCGATACTACATCTGCATCAATCAAAATAATTCTACTGGTTGATTTCATCATCTTGAAACTCAACATTTTCAATTGGAACACCTAGGGCTGTCATTATACTGTAATAATGATTTTCGGAAATCCTTTCTTGCTCATAAAGTTCATGAGCAAGCTCTCCATAATTACCTACAACAGATTCGGCAAGACTCCGTTCATACAGAAAGGGAGCGTAACCGTAAGAAACTGCCGTAGATTTAATCGATTTCTCAAATCTTTCAGCTCGGTTTCCATTCAAAAAGCCAAGTTCTTTTAGTCTAACAAGCAAAGCACTTCTGGAACAATTAAACATTTGTTCAATTCTTAAAATCGTCGCTACTGTGATATTCTCATTAATTATTTCTTCATCAGGTATATTAACACGAATAGCATCTTCTGGCAATAAGAAATATGAAGCAAATACATCAGCATTATACTCTTCCTTATCCTTTTTATTAAAAGACCCTACCTCACATATGCGACTTTGAAAATTGTTTTGAATATAAAGATGATATAATTCATGACAAATAGTGAAATTCTGATGCCCAACAGATTTATCAGAATTAATCATCATAAAACGATGAGTTTCTCCATTCTGCTCAATTTTTATAGCCATTCCAGAGAAACTATCGCTCATTGGCCTAAATAATGTCAGCACTTGAAGTTTTAATAATAATGCTTTTAATTGTATAGGTTCAGTTTGTCCAAATCCTAAACTAGTTCTGAAATTGACGGCTTCTTTTTCAAGAATAATTTTATTCGTTATCAATCGTTTCATCTTTCATAGCAGTTTTCATGTGAAGATAGTTACGAACAATTTCACGAAAATTAGCAATTTGTTTAACATCTTCGTCTGTTAAATATGCAGCTCTAAAAGCAAAAGCTATAGCGGCTTGTTGGTTAGCACTATCCTCTTCATATAAATCATATCCATCTATTCCAAACAAGGTCGAAACTTGTGATATAACTTCAGTTGGTACGCTTCTTTTGCCAGTTTCATAATAACTTATAACAGCATGAGAAACTTTTAGATATTCCGCCAGCTTTTCTTGACTTAGACCAAATTGCTCTCTAAATCGACGGATATTATCGCCAATAATGCTATTTAGTGTCGCCATTTTCTTGCGTTTTTTGTTACAAAACTAACGTATAAATATAACAATTCAAAATAATTTAACAAGTTTTAATTCTGCAAATCCATTTTATTTAAGGTGGTAATTCTATTTTACTAAAATCTTAAAGAGTATTTATTCTCCCACCTCCTGCCCAAACTGCAGCAAATACCCGTTGTTGTCAAAGATGGCAAATTCGCGCATGCCGTAGTCGAAGGTTTCCAATTCGTAGCAGATAGTGGCTTTGTCTTTCAGTTGCTCCCACAAGGCATCAACGTTATCAGTATTGAAATAAAAACTGCCGGTGAAAACAGGCTTTGTAAACTCATAATGCGCGTTAGGCAGCGATAACATAATTGCTACTTCATCCTTGCTGATAGATGCCCAGCCCCAGTCTTCCACATAATTATCGATACTAAAGCCCAGCACTTCGGTATAAAACTTTATAGTTTCCTCTATTTTATCAGTCCATAAAACAGGTCTGAGTGCTTGTAGTCTCATCAATTCAATTTTTAGCTTTTTCGGCAGGGATAAAATCGGCTTTAGTAGTTGCATACTCCAGGCCTAGTATCCAGCTAAGCATAAACACATAGCTTATTTTCTGCGCAATAGGCAGTATCTCCAGCCACAGGCTTGTGTAATATAGAAAGGCATTGAAATAGAGCATAAAGAGACAGATGCAGGCATTTATTTTGAGCAGACGCAGGCGAGACCTCAGCACAAAAACAAAAAGGTAGAATATCGCCAACATACCGAATACACAGGCAATGGTAACGGCGATGTCGTGCAGGGGAGAAATAGCCCAGAAAGCAAAAAACATGGAAGCAATACCCCCATAACGGATAATCAGTGCGCTACTATGATGCGGTATTTTGGCAGCCACACGATAGAAAAACGCTCCATAGCCAATACACAAGAAAAACATGCCCACAAATGCCCATTGCTGCCCCGGATTATCGGCGCCATTGATACCCTTTGCACCAAAAAGACTACAGAGGTAATTATCGGCAAAGCTATAACCAATCGAATTGGCACTTGCCTGCGAGCCACCGGGATACATGTATACGGCTACGCCCAAAAACAGCAAAGCCAACGCAAGACAAATACTGGTGAAATGTTTCTGAATCATGGAGTAGTGTTTGATTGGCTGAATTTCGTGATTTTCCGGAGAAATACATTATCCTGCAAGTATTTTTTGTGCGAAAGGTGTATTTTGAGTGCATGGTGGTAAATATAAAGGTATCGTTGGAAATACCTTGAACCTTTAAATAAATTACGGACAAATTATTGCCACTATTGCCGGATACCCTATTTTTGTAAAAAAACGCTTATGACTAAATACCTCCTGTTAATGCTGCTCGGGTTCGTTTTATGGTCTTGCGAAAAACCGGGTCCGAATACCAGAACCTATCGGCTGTCAATAAAGGCAACATATTGGAAAGGCAACCCTGATAATGGCGCTACTGTTTATATATTTAAAGACATTAACGTACATTTTACCGATTTAAAGTTTGATGGTAAGGGCAATATGTACAATACCAAAAAAACTGTTAAATATAACCGGATGCTGACCCTCAACGATAACGGAGAAGGTGGGGTTGTACTCAAGGAAGGATTATACGCCGTAGTATGTGTAAGCAACAACTTCATAAAAGATGGCTCAAAATATTGGATATATACTTCCGTTATTCTCGACGGGCAATTTGATGATTTAACATTCGACTTCAAATAAAGCCCGCCTGATTTCCCTTACCCCTTTATTTCCCCTCCGTATTCGTTTCTCCGTATCCCATCGGGCTTATTCCTTTTTCCATCCTCCCTTCTCCGTGTTTCCTTCGCAATCTTACAGCCCTGCCGCGCGTAAATCTCCGTTGGTGCCTCCTAATTTTTTCTCGATTGTTTCAAGGCGTTCGAGGTGTTTCAGGAATCTCGAATTGGTAGCTATCTCAGTAAGCGCCAGCAGTTGGCTCCGGTTTACCTCCAGATTAGTAGCCTGCGTGATACGGATGGCGTTCATCTGCCCGGCCAGTACTCCGGCGGTTTCTTCTGAAACAGATTTAATAGAACCGGTGAGGCCGTTGCTGTTTTTCCCGAATGCATCATTAAAACCCATTTCTTCAAGCGCACGATTAGCCTCATCAAGAGCCTCAACGTATTGCTGAGGTTTACCTGCTATATTATCATTAAAGCGGGCCATGTCGTCAACAATTGACTGATCACCCCAGATTCCGTATGAATCCATCATTTCTTTTTCAAGCTGCGCAAAATTCTCCTTGAAAAGCGCGGCAAAAAGCAATTTGGCAACCATGTCGGCAATCACATTTCCTACTGTACGGCTAAAGGCTTCGGCCGCATCTTCGCCCGACTTGAAGGCATTAACCAGGCTGTCGCGTATCGAATCTCCCAGCTTGCCGGTCAGCTCAAGAATACCTTCCTTCATCTGTTCTGATGATTGGTTCACTGCGTCGCCGTAGTCCAGTGCGGTCTGCACCAGTTGCTTGGTGTTGTCATCAAGCTGTCCGTTGGCCAACAGGGCCTTGGCCATTTCAACGTTTATTGATTTCCATCCGTCGGCACCTGTTTCTACAAGTGCTGGGTATAATTCCAGGAGCCCGCCGAACGTATCCTTTTTCTTTTTTGTAAACAAACCAGTAATCGCACCCACCGCAGCTCCAATACCAGCTCCGATTGCTGCTCCTGCGAGCCCACCGAATATTGACCCTATCGTTGCACCCACACCGGCACCCTGACCAATCAGTTTACCCATCGATTGCCCGTCAATCACATTTTTCTGGCCTTCTTTCGCTCTTCCTTTGTTCAGTTTTTCTATGGCTTCCTGATACTTGCTTTGGGCATCCTGTAATTGTTTGGCTCCGGCTTTTATCTTGGACTCAATATCATCCATAAACATATTGCCACTTTTCTTGTAGCTGTCGCCTATGCCCTTGTTGAGTGCCAACTGATATTGGTGTTCGTAACCGATTCTTTCCTGTGCAAATTGTTTCTCTTGCTCGGCACGCTTTTTATTGGCAGAAATCACGATTCCCACCATATTAATCACCCCCTGAATAGCCGAGGCGTAATCCTGTACACCAGCTGTAAACCCTTCCTCACCAACCCGCTCAAATATCTTCTGGAGATTGCCGAATTCTCCACCCAAGCCAGATAAAAACGCTCCGACTTCTCCAACATCTCCGCCTACTTCCTGCAGAGCATCACCCAATGCTTTTACACTCCCCGCAATGGCAGCCCAGTTTTTCAGGCTTTGTTCCTTATGCTTTTTCTCGGCTTCTTTAACTACTTCCAGTTGTTTCTTGTATTCTTCAGATGCTTCGCCGCCCTTTTCTTTCAGAATTTGCAATTTTTTTCTTTCAGCATCCAGAATAATCTTCGTCTGTTCGCTATATGCATTTTTAATGGTTGCAGTCAGTGCATCAAACTCTTTCGACTGCGCGGCCACGTGCGCTTTCTGTCCGTCTAGTTCTGCCTTTTCGCGCTTGTCTATTTCATCCAATGCAGTATGATAGTCCTGCCCCATGTTTCCGTTGTATTCTTTTTCCAATGCTGCCCGTAGATTGGCATAATGGCGTTGAATATCAAGTCGTTTTTGCTCTGACCCGGCTACAGCCAGTAGAAAATTTTTCAACTCCTGATGCCTTTGTCTTTCTGCTTCAATGATCTGCTGGTCGAGAAAAATGGATTTCGACTGCCCATCCTTGTCGTCTGACACCTTCAGTGCTTCTTTCTCTTTATTTAGTTGATTTATTTTCTCGGTCTGGCTTTGCGCCTCCCCCATTGCTTTCTCCACCCGCTTCTTGAATTCATCCAGAGCACTGGTATCAGCCACTATTCTGGCTTTCAGTATTATCAGGTTGTTTGTGTCATTGTTTGTGGCAGATTTATCATCAACTTTTGCCTGAAGCGCATTTATTTTGTTTTGCAGATACTCCTGATAGTTATTGCCTGCATCTGTAAGGCTCTTAAACTGCTCAGCTGCACTTTCTTTCCCATATTCTTTCGTCCACTTACTGAACAATTCATACTCCGTTCTTTTCTGATCGAGTTCGTCTTTGAAAATTCTCAGCGATTCACTTTTAAGTTTCAGTAGGTTTGTTTTATCATCGCCACTGCCTTTGCCATCACTGGCTTTAGCTTCTAAAGCGGCAATCTCTTTATCCAGATACGCCTTGTAACTATTGCCAGATTGGAGCAATGCCTCATACTCCTTGTCTGCTGAGGCCTTTCCATAAAGCATTACCCATTGCGTGTGCTGTTCATATAACTTTTTCTTTTCTTCAAGGGTTTGATCAAAGGATTTGATGGAAATGAGCTTGTTGATTTCTTCTGCATTCCTATTGGCTTCAATTTTCTCTTGTTGAAGTTCCGTTATTTTTTGTTGGTCATTTTTATTAAAAGGATTCAGTTTTCGTAGAAGTTCATCAGCCTTTCTGCTGACATTATTCCAATACGTTAAGGAACCAAAAGGTGCATTATCTGAAGACCCTGACTTATTTCCCTCACCGGTTATAGCATTGCGCTGCTTTTGGAGGTCTGCAATTCGCTTTTCATAGTTTTTTGCTTCTTCACGACTTGTACTTGTTAATTTCCTTTTCTTTTGTAAACTATTAATTTCTTCATCATACCAATCTATTGTTTTTCTTCCAATTTCTTTGTTAACAGCATCTTCTTTCAGCTTTAAATTAATACTGTTGGTTATTTGGTTCTGCAATTCTTTTTCTTGCTTTACAATTGCTTTGTTCAACTCTTCTTCATCTCTTCTATTTCTTGCCGACCATGCGCTTCCACCAGCAACAACAAAATTGAGAAGCTTTTTTCCAAAACCAAGTTCATTTTTATTGTTTTCCGCATCTGATTGCCGCTTGATGCTTTCATCAAGTTGCTTGGAAAGCTCACTAATTTCTATCTGTCTTTTTCTTGCCTCTACGTATTTATTAATGAGTTTTGTACCCTCGGCAGTGGCAATATTTTCAAGATTGAGAGCATTTAGTTGTTGAGGAGACTTATCTATTAATTCCTGCAATTTTCTATTACGCTCATCTCTGCTGATATTCTCATTATTTATCTGCGAAACAAGCAATTGAATTTGTCCAATTTCAGAGGCTATTTCTTTTTGACTATTTTCCGATGCTTCATTAAATTTTTCCTGAATCTTCTCTGTATCACTTAGTTCACCTTTATAAGTTATTAGATAGCCTATTAATCCCGCTAATGCAGTTGCCGCCAATACTAAAATATTGGCGTTCATAGCCGCATTAAATGCTGTTTGCTTAATTGTTAGAGGTCCTAATACATTGCCTAAATTGAAGTATCCACTTATTAATGCAATTGTCGAACTAATTGCTTCTCTATTTTGATATATGGTTGTAAGTATCAAAGCTGCTCGGTATGTCCCATATGCAGAAACCAAAATTTCTAATATCTTAATTACATCCTCATAATTCTCAATTAAAGTTGTAGCACCTTGCACTACATCATTTAAAATACCCCCCTGTTGTTGACCGAGCTCATTAAACATCCCGGTTAATGCATTTTTGAGACCCGTAATTAACCCCGCAAGCGATTCAGATTCTTTTTGCATAAGACCTTCGAAAATTCCACTCCCGCTTGTCATTGCCGCAAACGCATTCTGTACTTCCGAAAAACCTATTTTGCCAGCATCTGCAAATGCATTTACTTCATTTACATTAATACGCATGACAGTGGCCAATTCTTCAAAAATTGGGATATTCTTACTGGCTAAATATGACAAGTCGCCTGCAGAAACTGAACTCTTTTCTCTTAACTCTCCATATACTTTGGCCAATTCATCGATAGGAGTTGCAGTCCCAAGTGCCACATCGCCCAACATTTGTATTTCACTGATAGCTGTTTTGGCATTGGCACCGAACGAAATCAATTGTTCGACCCCGCTTGCAATGTCTTTTAGCTCAAAAGGGGATTGCGCTGCTATTGAAGCCATTTGTTCAATAAGCTTGTTTGCCTCTGCTTTACTTTTCAATATTCCGGCAAATTCCCCTTCTATCTTCCTGAATTCCCCTCTCACTTTCACAATAGCCGACGCTACCGCATCTATTGCCTGTATGGCTTCGCTTGTTTCAGTTATCTTAGAAAAAACAGACCCACCACTTTGCAGGCCCTTAATGTTATCCTCAATACCTTTCAATGCCTTATTAAACTGGGCATCGTCAATCGATGCCGTAAATTGTAGATTTCCCATCTTGCAGAACTTGTTGTGTTGGATTCTTCGTATCAACAAATATAATCATTTCATACTTACAAGATAAGCATAAATAAGAAAAATATTTTCAGGCCAAAACACCATTAAAATTTATTGTATGATGGCTGTATCCGGCTCAAAAATCACTTACAAACTACCGCTTAAAATTTACAGGCGGTTTCTGCGGTAGTTCTCAAAACAGAAAATCAGATTTTTAAACAATTGCCTTAATGCTATTAATATTATAACTGGTAGTGCATTTGGAACAATTTGAGTATCAGCGAATAAAACGGTCCGACGAATCGGTCGCTGTCTATTTAAACAAAGGTTTTTCTTATTAATGGCCGACCGCGCGGCGGCCGCTTAAGTCGGCGTAAGAAATAAATCACTTCCTTTGTTAGGATAGCCACCGACTTTAGTCGGTGAGAATAATAACATAAGGAAATTAGGCTTGTCAAATGCACTATTAATTAATATTATAATAAAAAGTCTCGTTTAGTTTTGTTTAGTTTAATTAATGGGTAGCACTTAGGTTACAGCTTAGGTGCATACTTAGGATAGAACTTAGCGCTCAATGATTGACACCTTCTTTTTTTATCCACAGCTTAGGTAATTATCAGCGTGTCAATGGCTGATACCTAAATCCCCTCTTAGGCGTCAGAATCTGATATCCACTGGCATAGAGTTTTTAATGATACAGACACAATTAAACATATCACACAATGGAAAATACAGCCAATACAAACAGACAGGAAAACCAGCTTTCGGCAACTGAGCAAGGAAACAGCCAGTCAAACGATGCCTCAGAAAAATTAACCAGCACCACGCGTAATCAGCAGTCGGGAGATAGCACAGCAGTGCCGGAGGAAACTTCCGAAAGCCCGTATCGCGGACAAGGCGGACAGGAATATGATGTAGATGCCGACGATGCCGTTAACCGTGACGCCAGTTATTCAGACGATAACGACGCACCGGAAATAGAGACTGTTACACCTGAAACCGAATCGGCCGAAGTAGAGTCAGACGAAGATATCGAATCGCAAAGGGATTCTGACCAGAATATTAATCCGGGCGACAAAGCTACTAACCGGGATTTCAACCGATAAACATACATACGCAAAAAAACGGGGCAATATCCTTTTGGGTATTGTCCCGTTTTTTTGCGGATTTCTTTCCACCCCACACCGGTATTTTCAGATAAATCTCAGATAATGCCAATCCAGACCATATAGCCTTCCTTGTTCCTCATAAAATTATTGCTACAGTTGTAACTTTCCGGCCATGATGCAGGTAAGCATATACGAAACGGATACTATGTCGTTGCGTTGCTCTACAGTTTAAGACACATGTAATACTAGACTCACACAACTTTGTTTATGTGTTTGCTGTACAAACAAAATTTTTTTAGGTATTAAACCTTTTATCTTCATTTTTGTCTAAAAATTTTAATGATTTTTAATCTCAATTCATCGAAACATTTTGTACATTTGTCGCACTAACCTATTATTTGGTAGATAGATTATGAAAGTAGCTTTACAAAGAAATGATTTAAGGCAGACTGTTGAAGAAGCATTACAAAAAAGCGATATCCATTCTGAGGAAATCATCGATAATCAGGATATCAGCAGTGTAGCTATTCTCATTCATGAAGCCATACTTCCGGCGCAGCTCAGCACTTTTGTAAAATTGATACAAGAGCAGGAACTGAAATGCAACACCAACACATTTCCGGACATGACCTACATTTCGGTGTTTATTTAAACACCGGCTTTATTTGTTTCTTCCTATCCGTTTTTTGAGCATCCGTCTGTTAATCAGAGGGGTTTCGCTTCATTCCTTTTTATATTCAATTATAGTCTTTTCTAATCCATGGTCAATGACACTGTGCGGTGAATAGCCTGTGTAATCACCGTAAAAGATGCGGTGAATACAACAAGCTTAAGTATTTCAAACGTACCCTCATAAATGACCAGCATACCACCCAAACAACAGAAATCCCCGGCGATCTAACAATCGCCGGGGATTTCTAATTAAGCATCGCTTAAATATCGTGCTGCAATTTGCCTGAATTTCCAGCTTTTACTTTCATCAGGCTATTCTTTTTCCGCATGCTACCCTCAATGCCAGACCACCATTTACGCACAGCGGCCAGGTCAGACTCATCAAAAAATCCTATGATGAGCATGGCTATGATCAGAACTATTTCAATTTCGTAATACATAAGTTGTATGGTTTGTAATTTGTACTGATAATATCTGTCCGGGCTATATTTTCAACCTTCCGGTTTTCCGTATTTTCTTAAAAGAAGCGGAATCCCAGCGTGACTTGTACCCAAGCATTTTTGTAGCGTGGATTAGTCGAAGAGCCATCGCCGTTATTATTCTGCACGTCCCATCCAGCTCTGGTACCAATCACGACTTTATCCAGATTAAAATCCAGTCCGGCCACGGCACTCAAGGTGTTTTTACGGATGTTGTCGTTCGTAAACTCTCTTTCATCTGCTGATGTTCCGAGTGCATTTTTGAACACATTGTTTTCCTGCATTAAATATGAATACTGCGGTCCAACCTGAATCGTCAGCACATTACTGGGTTTTATTGAAACCAGCAAAGGGATATCGATAGAATGTGTGGTGCGGGTTAACTCATAGTTGCTTCCCAGAAAAGAACCGCTCTGTCTGAACCCTTTCTGCGAATACAGTACCTCCGGCTGAATGCCCAGGTATTTGCCCAGAGGAATGGCCAGAAAACCACCGCCTGCAAAACCAAACTTACCGTCGGCGGTGTAATCCTCACTATTCGAATCATAGATGTTTGAATAATTGGTACCCGCTTTTAGTCCGAAAATAAAGTTCTCACGGAGGTCCGGATTAGTGTTCTGCCCATAACTACTGATACTGAACATAGAGATTACTGCTGCAATTGCTACTAACTTTTTCATGGTCATTATTAATGTTTATGTGGGAAAATTGTACTGAGTCGGATCTCAAACGAAAACGTAAGAAAATCGAACAGGTTAATACTAATGCTCTATCATAAAATAACCGTGCCTGATTTACCAGCATACTGGCCTAATAAGTTTTGTGGAAACTTTTCTACGAAATTGGGTATGGGCATCCTATCACTTGTGCGGAGTAAAGCCTTCAAGGGCATTCAGCTATTTAATTCTGGCCTTATTCTTTCATTCAACTGAACCTCAGCGCAACAAAAAATAGGATGGTGCGGATTCTGGAAATATATGTCACCGGCAGGAAGGTGAAGTGGAAGCGAGACAAGAAGAGGCGGTGAAAATACTGTTCAGAGAATGGCGGGCAACATTTGCACATAGTGACTGATTACAGAATCATCCAAGCAGGGCTAATATCCTATAAAAATAGTGTGAAATATTATAAGGAAATATTGGAATATCCCTTCTTTCAAAGGATGCCATATCGTGATCTACAGATAATAAACTTAAATGTTTATCCTTAACACCACGGCCAAAGAGTAAGCCGGCATGCCGGAAGGTTCTCAAATATCTGATTGTATATTTCTCATGATAAAATTTTGTCACAAAGCTTCCATAAGTTTCGAATTCAGAAAATGAATTCAGCTCATTTCTATCTATTGCATTTAAAATTTTGTAAACCCAGTTGCTTCCTTCCAGTTCAGAAGTTTCAACATCTTGTAGCATTTTTTTCATTAAATCTACATCAATCACCATGTGCTCAGCAATAAATGAATACGGCACCTGTTTATCTATCCCCAATATCTTTTTCAGAGTTGTAAAATAAGGTGCATGATATTCGGTCATCCTTGCAAATAGTATCTTGCCATTTTCAAAAAAGCTAATGGGCTTAAGCGGAATAGTATCAGCATCCCAAATCAAATAATGTTCATTTGCATACTTAGATAACGCAAAACCCATCTTGAGGAACTGCTGAAAATACCAGCCGGGTAACTTGACCGAGGCCATTTCTGCAACTTCATTAAAGGTAACACCTTCAATGAGGACATTTTCATCAATTAACTCTACATTATAATCCTTTTTAAACTTTTCCGGAAAGCGTGAAAAATTTTTACAGCTTGTTATAATATAAATACGGTTTGGACTAATATTTTTTTGTATGTATTTAATGTTCTTTTTTACAATCAAACAATCTTCCTTCCCAACTGGTATAATTATATCAAGGTGTTCCATGTCTCTATTAATTATTTTTAATATAACCGGTTGTTTATTATATAAAAGGCTGGCTCAAACCCCTAAGAAGGAGTATCAAGAAGTAGTGTATTGCATTGACTACCCATCAAATACAATCATGAGCAACTTCAAGGCAATTTATTAAAAATTTTGAAATAGTTACGTTCCGCTTTACAAAACATAAATTTACTTCATGAATTATCTGATTTAGAAGTAATTAGCTTGATTGTGTTGGATGAATGAGTGAATGAGCGGATAAATCTTTATACATTGCCCCAATGGAATTGCAACAATGGAATTGCCACAATGTACGCGATGTACTCAATGCTTTATAATTTTTTTATAATCACTAAATCACTCAATCACGAATCAACAACCAATCGCTCATTCACCCTATCAGTAATATTGGTACAAATTACGGTAATATCTATACTTACAACCACATTATCAGTACCTTGAATTTACAATTTCAACCAACAGAGCCTTCTCTGTGCCAGATCGAAGCGAGCGATTCAGATACTTAATTTTTATTTAACTTTACCTAAGTAACCAATTCCGTTTAATTTTATAGTTAAAAACAAAAAGAATGAATCATTACCTGACCGGATTACTAAAAAATACGCTTTTGTTAACCATAATCGTGATTTTTTCATTTAATGAAACCTCAGCGCAACAAAAAGAGATGATGATACGAATTGCAGAAATTGAAATCTTTCCCGAAAAACTGGACGAATACAAAGCCATTTTAAAAGAAGAGGCAGCGGCAACTGTAAAACTGGAGACGGGTGTGCTGGCTATCTTCCCGATGTTTCAGAAAGAACACCCCGCACAGATACGAATTCTGGAAATATATGCCAACCGGCAGGCTTATGAAGCTCATTTGAAAACTCCACATTTTCTGCACTACAAAACAAGCACAGCTGCAATGGTGAAGTCATTAAAACTGATAGACATGAGCGCCCTGGACACAGGAACTATGAAAGAGATATTTTTGAAACTGAAACAGGATTAACGAAGATATTGAAGATAATCTAACGTTTGACTAATAACTATACTGAAATTATCTTTTAGAACAAACATCGGACTTTGCCATCTTCTACATCTTATAAAGCGCCTCTCTCCTGAACAGAAACCATAAGCAGCATTACAATAAATAATCTATTTAATATTAAACCCGTCATAATGGGCTTTCAGTATACACTCTTTTTTTAGTGCTTCTTTCATATCAGGTTTATCTTTTGTGAAACAGACCACAACTATTTCAAAATTTTTAGTAAATTGCCCTGAAGTTCCTCATCATTACAATTGATTGATTTCAATACAACATGTTTTAATGGCATGAGCAACCTTTTCTTTATCGTGTACAGCTGGTATACGTTCATTTTTTAATGATGAGACGATTTATTCAATTAACTGCGTTGTTTCTGTTAGTAGGATTCATACTGATTTCCGTTGCTGTTGGATACTCTGATTATTACCTTAGCAGAAAGGCCGATTTCAAACTAGATACAAACCCTAAATACCTCTTACTCGGGCACTCACACGCCGAATGTGCCATTAATGATTCGCTGATTAATGGCCTCGTAAACATGGCACTTTCCGGTGAATCATATTTTTATACGTATTTCAAGGCTAAAAAAATCCTGGAACAGAATCCGTCTATTAAAGTGGTGTTTGTTGAATTTACCAACAATCAGGTTGATGCATCTTTTGATTATTGGCTTTACAAAGACGGAATCAGTAATCGCTACCTGCACTATCGGCCATTTATGGACTTTTCTGACAAAATGATTTTAGCAAAAGAGAACCCTGTAGGCTATTTAAATGCCACTCTTCTTTCTTACAGACGCAATTATCACCGGATATTAGCGAAGGATTTCGACTATTTTGTACAGGATTTTCAATGGGCAAAATATATAGGCGGCTACCGACAACTGAAACAAAGCCACGTAGATTCGCTGCTCAACACGATGAAAAACAATCCTCCTCCTTCAAAAGAAAGCATGGAGGTTTCGGCCTATAATCTTCAATATCTGACAAGAATTATTGACCTCTGTCAGAAACAAGGTAAAAAAGTAGTTTTTATAAGGAGCCCGCAGCATGAAAAATATCCGGGGTTTTCAAATGAAAAAGAATATCAGGAAATACGAAAAAGATTTTTTCCAACCATTGATTATCTTGATTTTTCAAGATTCCCTTTGCAAACCAGTGAATACTGGGATCTGGAACATTTGAATAATGTTGGAGCCAAACTGTTTTCTACCTCGTTAGGCAATATGATCAATAACGGTTTATTAGATAAGCCTGACAAGCAGGCCTATATTGATAAAGAAATGCAGACACTAAAGCAGAAAACGGATTCGGTATCAGGCGCGGTGAAGTAATAATATTGAACTTTATCCTAAACAATATTTTCACTCCGGCATAGCCGAGCCGCACAAGAGAACCCTGCCGCTTTCAACAAATTAACTCAATACCGACACAGGCTTCTTATCCTCCCCTATCGCCACAAAGGTAAATATCCCCTTAATAGCCTGCTCGCGTTTATCTTCATACATTTCTTCGATGAATCTTCACTCTCATATCCAACTGAATACCAACGATTTAAAATAAAATCCAAACAAAGGTACCTTAAAATAAAAATACTTTGTCTAAATCAATTATATAATCCATATTTAACATAAATCTTAATTAAGCTTCTTGTGTCAATTAAAGGATTGCTGATACTACATATGAAACTACATAAGTTTTAAAGATATGTCAAAGAACATTGTAATTCTCATTGATGGTACTTGGAATGATAGTGTTACAATCAATACAGACACTAATATTCATTGCCTCAATCTTTCGATTTCTTCAGAAAATCAGGTTAAATACTATCATGCAGGTGTTGGTCAAAATGTTGGAGGGCTAAATCGACTCTTATGGGGTATCACAGGAAGAGGTGTTTTCAACATTGCCTTAAATTGTTGGCATTTCATTCAAACAAATTTTACTAACGGGGACAAAATTTATATTTTCGGCTTTAGTCGTGGTGCATTTGCTGCAAGACATTTGGCTAGCATGATAGTTCGTTATGGTGTAAAAGGTTTCGAGGGCAACCTTGAAGAGACGTTTAGGAATTACATGAAGGTTTGCTATAACCCACCTGAATTTACAAAACAAACAATCCAGTTTCTTGGCCTATTCGACTGCGTTCCAGGCAATCATTTATATTTAGCTAGAGACAGAACTTTTCATTTAAATAATTCGAAACTAGAAGAGGGAATTTTAAATTTTCGGCATGCAGTTTCTTCATTGGAGCGCAGATATTCGTTTCGACCTATTTTATTCGAAAAAACTAGACAAAAAACCTTTGCTCAACATTGGTTCCCCGGTTACCATTGTGACGTGGGAGGACACAAAAACAATTCGCGGGGACTTGCTAGTTTTAGTCTTTGGTGGATGATTAGGGAAGCATATGGACTAGGGTTAGATTTCCAAAATATCTATTGTCCCCAACATATAGAAGGAAACTCATTAAGTGTAATCCAGAATTTGAATCCTGATGATAAACCAGTATGCTCAGATTACTGGACAACTAAAATAGGTATTAGATGGGATAGAATTAAAAGTGAAAAAACTAATCTCCCAGAAAAAACACCACTACTCCAAGACTTGGATAAATGCCCGAGATGTCAGCGCGATATGTTTGAGTATTTTTTGACTATTCCAGGTGAAAACTGGCTAAAAAAAATGAATTTTCACAAGACCACTCCGCCACCCCCGCCGCTCTCAACACATTAACTCAATATAGACACAGGCTTCTTATCGTCTCCTATGGCTACAAACGTGAATATCCCCTTGATTGCCTGCTCGCGTTTATCTTCATACATTTCTTCTTTATAGATTTCAACCTCTACGTCGAGGCTCGTATTACCTACTCTGATAATCCTCCCCACAATTTCAATAATGGTATCTGCCGGAATAGACTTCGTAAAATCTATCTTGCTCGACGAAACCGTAACCACCCTCTTCCGGCTGAATCTGGTCGCAGCAATAAAGGCCACTTCGTCCATTAAGTGCATGGCTGTTCCACCGAACAGTGTGTCATAGTGATTGGTTGTGTTCGGAAATACCACCTTAAAAATTCTGGTCTCTGCAAACTTGATTTTCTCTTCAATGCTCATTGTATGTATTTAAATTTTGTTGATTAAAGTGCTCCATTCCGTTCATTAATAATACCCCAACAAACTCTCCCGTGTGCGCTGGCAAAGGTCGGGCAAGGGAACTCTGCGTTGCCTTTTTCTTCTACATTCTGCAAAAGAAAAGCAAAAATAACCCAATCAGTAATATTGGTAGCAAATACAGTAATTTATATACTATTCAACAGGAATATTCCTGGCAACTTTGTATAGTGAAAAGACCACAGGTCTATAATTAATTCTATTGTAATCAAAATAATAAAAATCAATAGGATTAATAAGCAAACCATATCCGTCTGAAACACAAAAGAATACTATTTATTCAACACTTAAAATTTAAAAAATCGTGATAAGAAAAATAACTACCACCGCTCTGCTTGTAATCCTGCTTTGCAGCGTATCCTCGTCTTTCGCTCAAAATACTAAAGAAGAACAGACCGTGCTGCAATTATCAAAAGACAAATGGCAGTGGATGGCCGATAAAGATGTAGACAAACTGAAAGACCTCTTTGACGACAAATCAAAATTTGTGCACATGAGTGGCACCTGGAAAAAGGATGAAGAATTAGAGATTATCAAAACCGGAAGTATCTGGTATAAGAAAGCAACCGTTCATGATTCAGCTATAGAGCTTTCCGGTAACACAGCCATTGTCTGGAATAGGATTACACTCGAATCGGTTGTGAGAGGGAATGACGCTAAGGTAGAATTCACTGTAACTGAGGTATATCAAAAGCAAAAGAAATCCTGGAAAATGCTGGCTCTGACATTCAGTAGTGTAAGAGATACCCATCAGATCAAAAAATAGTGGTTTCATATTTACGGGTTCTCCCGCTTCATGCTTCACAAACCGGCAATACTATGAAAAAATCAGTTCTTACAATATTTCTGCTTACTTTAATTGCGAGCGCGTCCTTCGCACAAAATTCAGTTTCAGAGCAGGAAATAATAAATCTTTCGAAAACAAAATGGCAATGGATGGCCGATAAAAATGTAGAAGCCATCACAAAGCTATTTGATGACAAGTCAGTCTTTGTACACATGGGCGGCTCATGGGGAAAAGACCGCGAAATTGAAGTGATAAAAAGCGGAGGTATCCACTACAAAAAAGCAGACATACACGAGGTATCTGTCAAAATCATTGATAACACCGCCATTCTTTTGAACAGAATCACACTTCTCGCAGTAGTCGGCGGCAACGAAGTCACCAACCCTTTTATGGTAACAGAAGTGTATGTGAAGCAAGGCGAAACCTGGAAAATGGGTTCTCTTTCATTTACACGGCTATTGGGCAACTGATAGTAAATGACGCGCCGATTTTGTAAATTTCCTTATGTTTTAAAATAACCTGTATATACTATGGCAGTATTCAACCTTAAAATCAATGGTAAGGTTCAGAAAATAGACGTTGACCCCTCAACGCCTATTTTGTGGGTTTTACGCGACCACCTCAACCTGCAAGGCACCAAGTATGGCTGCGGAGTAGCCATGTGTGGCGCCTGCACGGTTCACCTCAATGGTTCGGCCGTTCGTTCATGTCAGTTACCGGTGTCGGCAGTGGGTAAGCAAGCCATCACTACTATTGAAGGTTTATCGGCAAACGCCACTCACCCCGTGCAAAAAGCCTGGATTGAGCATGATGTAGCCCAATGCGGCTATTGTCAGGCCGGACAGATTATGAGTGCTACAGCCTTGCTGAAAGACAATGCTAACCCTACCGATGAAGATATCGAAGCCTACATGAGTGGCAATATCTGTCGGTGTGGTACTTATCTGCGCATTAAGGAAGCCATTAAATCAGCAGCTAAAACTAACCTTCAAAAGAAATGACAACTCCAAAAACATATAGCAGACGCTCTTTTCTAAAATCTTCTGCGCTTTCAGGCGGTGGTTTGTTGTTGAGCATCAGTTGGCTATCAGGCTTTAAATCTCCTGATAAGATAGAAGCCTTGAATTTACCCATCGATTGGAAAGAACTCAATGCCTATATCAAAATCACACCTGACAACGCGGTTAAAATCTTATGTCCTAATCCTGAATTCGGACAAAACGTGATGACCTCACTGCCGATGATAGTAGCCGAAGAGCTGGATGCCGACTGGAAAAACGTGGTGGTAGAAATGGGTCCTCATGATAACGTGAAACTAGGGCCTCAATTTACAGGCGGAAGTAACTCAGTGAGAATGTATTGGAAACCGCTTCGGGAAGCAGGGGCAGCAGCCAGGCAAATGCTTCGGGAAGCCGCGGCTCAAACGTGGGGTGTGCCGGCAGATGAGATAAGTACCAGAACGGGCGTGTTGCATCATTCAAGTGGAAAGTCGGCCACTTTTGGTGAGATGGCCACCATAGCAGCCACGCTTCCGGTACCTAAAGGTATGAAACTGAAAGACCCGAAAAATTTTACGGTGGTCAGACACTCAAAGAAAAACGTGGAAGGGCACAAAATAGTAATCGGCCAACCACTTTTCGGATTAGATTACCGTGCTGAGGGTATGTTGATCGCCATGATTCAGCATCCGCCTGCGTTCGGTATGAAACTGAAATCTTTTGATGCCTCGCAAACCCTTAAAATGCCGGGCATAAAAGATGTTTTCAGCCTGAAATTATATCCGGACGGTTTTACACAGGGCGGCTTTGATACCCGCACTTTCAACGATTTGCTGGTAGTTGTAGGCAAAACCACCTGGGAGGTAATGAATGCCCGCAAGAAACTAAAAGTAGAATGGGAGGCCGCAGGTGATGTGAAAGACACGGTTGCCGGAAGAGGCGCTGCCAGAGAGGTGATTGTGCCGGGTAGAATTGAAACCAGCACTGCTCAGTTAGAGTTAATGCAGGAGCGCGCCAAACAACCTGCCACCGTTTTAAGAAAAGACGGCGACCCCGAAACGGCCTTCAAAAATGCGGCTCAGGTTATAGAGCGCACCTACAATGCGCCGTTTCTGGCGCATAACTGCATGGAGCCGATGAATTTCTTCGCTCATGTAACAGACGAAAAGGCACTACTTGTTGGCCCTTTACAAGCACCCGGCTGGACAGAACCCACACTTTCAAAACTATTAAATCTGCCGGCCGATAAGATCGAGATTCAGATGACACGCATGGGCGGTGGCTTTGGTCGCCGTGCTTACGGACATTATCTGGCAGAAGCCGCATTGATTTCCAGAAAAGCCAAAGCGCCTGTTAAATTGATGTATACCCGTGAGGACGACATGACCTACGGAATCTATCGTCCCATGTATACTGCAACCTATCGTGCAGCCTTAGATGCCAATAAAAACCTGATTGGTTTCCATATAAAAGGTGGCGGTGTTCCCGAAAACCCCATTCATGCCAATCGTTTCCCTGCCGGAGCCATCGACAATTATCTGGCAGAAGGCTGGGAGATTCCATCCAATATTACAATCGGGGCATTCCGTGCACCGCGCTCTAATTTCAATGCCGCAGCCGAGCAATCGTTTTTAGACGAAGTAGCCGAAGCCATGGGCAAAGACCCGTTTGAGTTAAGACTGGAGCTATTGAAACGAGCCAAAGAAAACCCCGTTGGCAAAAATAACGAGTATGACGCCAAAAGGTATGAGGGTGTTCTGGAATTGCTGCGTAAGAAATCAGGCTGGGGCAAGCCTGAGCATAGCGGTAAAAAACGAGGCGTGGCCGCTTACTTTTGCCACAACTCTTATGCCGGCCATGTAGTTGACATGGTGATGCGCGACGGCCAACCCTACGTAGAGCAGGTTTTCAGTGCTGTTGATTGCGGCGTAGTGGTTAACCCGGATGCGGCTATTAATATGGTACAGGGTGCAGTAGTTGACGGCATCGGCAATGCTTTCTATGGTGCTTTAACTCATAAGGATGGTGCTGCCGAACAAAACAATTTCCATAATTATCGTATCATTCGCCATCACGAAGCACCCAAAAAGATAGAAGTCCATTTTGTTGAAAACGATATAGACCCCACCGGTTTAGGCGAACCACCCTTCCCTCCTGTTTTTGGAGCTGTAGCCAACGCACTCTATAAAACCACAGGCAAACGGTATTACAACCAACCTTTTAAGACGGAGAGTGAGAAGTCTTAAACTTAGCTTGCCGAAATAAAAGGAAGTTTTCTAAAAAAGATTTTTGGCCGAATATTTTTTTGTAAAACCCCACCCTAACCCTCCCCAACCGCGGGGAGGGAATAAAAAAACCCCTCTCCCTACTGTTGGGAAGCAGTCGCTGCTGCAGAGGGGTTGGGGTCAAGAGGTCATCCCAAAAAGAAAAGTTGCAAAATATTATTTGGTACCAGAAAACCGCCGCGGCCGCCGCGCGGAGAGACTTTAAGTCCTTCCCCACTGTTGGGGAAGGGTTGGGATGGGGTCTTTACCAAAGATTATTTGGTTCAAAATCTTTTTGAGACGACCTATTGACTTTCATACCCCCCCCTTTTCACACCAAAAATCCCCATTCCTTACTAACAATCAATCTTTCTCTTTAGCCGGTGCATTATACTCATCCTCACTTACTGGCTCTAACCAGACTACTCTGCCATTAACATTAGTGGTTACCGCAATCTGCACCAGTGTGTCTGTAGGGGTTGCGCCATGCCAGTGATGCACATTAGGCGGACACTTGATCGCATCCCCTTTTTGTATAATCTCTACCGGTTTACCTTTTTCCTGATAAAGCCCTTTGCCCTCAATAATTAAAAGTATCTGTCCACCCGGATGATAATGCCAGTTGCTTCTGGCACCGGGCTCAAAGGTTACACTGCCCACCTGGGTGTTATTGGTTGTATCTGCCTCTATCAATAAATTAAGCCAGGCCGCGCCTGTAAAATTATTGTTGGTGATTTTGTTACCCTTACTAAATACGCGGTCGCTTTGTGTCTGTTCTGCAGAATGCCTGCAAGCGCCAATGCCGATAGCCATTACAGCCACCAGCATTATGGATATGTTTCTGTTCATCATGAGGTATTATAGGTTTTTACCGTAGAAATCCGTGAGCTTATTGACAACCTGCTCCACATATTGCGGCTTATAGTACAAATCCATGTGTGAGGCACCTTTCACACTGAAAATCTCTTTAGGCCCTTTTGCCTTGTCGTAGGCTTCCTGTGCGAAATAATAACTGTCTGCTTCACTTCCTGCAATAACCAATACAGGCCGAGGCGCAATCAGTTCTACATGATCTAATGCTGTGAAGTTGATGAGCTTGTCAAGACTGGTGAACACATATTGGTTAGGTGCATTGGGGTGAGCATGCGTTACTCTATAATAATCGTAGCCCTCTCTGTACATCACAGGGGCATTGGCCGGTATGTCTTCTATTGACTTCGGCACATAATTGTTGTATCTGACAGGCTCCCCATTCGCTTCCTTGATACGCTGTCGGGCTACTTCATCCAGACGAGACTGTATCTGAGGTTTCAACACTCCGTTCAGTCCGTCCCGGCGTAGTTGTCCTAAATCTACCATGCTTACCGTGGCTACAGCTTTCAAACGCTTTTCTGTCTGTGCGGCATTCATGGCAAAACCACCACCTGCACAAATACCTAACACACCAATTTTATTACCATCAACAGCAGGGTGCGAACTCAGAAAATCGGTAGCGGCACGATAGTCTTCTACTCGCACGGCCGGGTCTTCCAAAAAGCGTGGTTCACCACCGCTTTCTCCCTGATGAGCCGCATCAAATGCCAGTGTAATGTAGCCCTTTTCTGTCAGTAATGCTGCATAATGCCCTGCCGTTTGTTCTTTAACCCCTCCGGCCGGATGCCCTACTAAAATGGCAGGATACTTTTTATTTTTATCAAATCCTTTCGGGAAATACAAATGACCAACCAACGTGATATTTCTATTGGGGAAAATTACTTTTTGAATACTTATCCCATTCGGCAGGGTTTCCATGGTTGTATCTTCCGAACCAAAAATTCTGTCTATCATTTTTGTAGCAGCATTGCCTTGCGGCCACCCTATTTTTGTTGCAATTCCAAACGCAATACCTCTCAGTTGCTGTTCTGTCAACCCCACATTTCTGCCTACGTTCAGGTGGCTGTTTAACTGGCTTTCTACCCCACTCATACTTGCCAATGCGGCAATAGTGGCAATTTCACGGGTCTGGTAATCAAGAATATCCCTGCCAAAAATATCAGCAAACAGATGTTCTTTCAGGAGTGTATCAATGAGCGGAACAAACCTCTGCGCCGAACCGGTTGCCGTTGTGCCTGTTAACTTTGTTACTACTTCTTTGCCATATTCAAATTTTCCGTTTTTGAAATCCTGTTTTGATGGCTCCCTGCCGACAGGGTCATTGATTCCCTGCCCCTTGCGTTCTGTAACCACCCTTTCAAAAGTATTAATGGCATTTAAACTGCGTGGGAATCCGGTGTAAGCATACAGTTGAACGAGAATTTCTTTTATTTCATTAATGCTTAAACCGGCATCCAGCCCCTCACTCAAGGCATTCTTTAAATGTGTCTGATCACCATTAGCCATATAGGCAGCAATAGGAACAATGCTTTGCTGCTTGGCATTTAACGCGGGCGACACGCCCCTATTCTTCTGTGCATTTACCTCTTCTGCCAAAGAAGCGAAAAGTATACTGCCTCCCATTATCATTTTCATTAGTCTCTTTTTCATTGCATCAATTTTGTTATGTGGTCTTTGATTTACTTCAATAAACCGATTTGTTGTAACCATTTTCGTACTTCTGTTTGCGCCTGTTTTTCCTTTTCACCTTGTATGACGAAATAAACGCCATCCCGTTCTACACCGCCTTTGGTCGTGAAGCCTTCTAAAATTTTGCTATCCGGGCATAATTGCTTCACAGTTTCAAAGCTGCTCCCAATTCCATAGCCCGCATTGGTATTAAAGGGGATAACGGTTTTGCCATTGAAGTTATACTGTTTCAAGAAGCTTTTGATGGGTGGCGGCAATTGCATACCCCAGGTAGGGAAACCCACAAACACGACATCGTATTTTTGAATACCGTCAATTCTGGTTTTGAGTGGAGGTAGGAAACCGGTAGCATTCTCGTCAACTACCTGAGCCACTATTGCTTTGTAATCTTCCGGGTAAGGCGTTTGCAATTCTAGTTCAACCAGGTTTCCACCCACATTTTTATGAATGATTTCAGCAATTGCCTTTGTGTTTTTGGTTCGGGAGAGAAACACAATCAATATATTTTTGCCTTTGGCCGATTCTCCTTTTCTGATGGATGAATCCTGAGCCTTAGAGCAGGCAGATAGCAGACAAAAAAAGGTCGCTGCCACCAGCCAGTATTGGGTTATGCTTTTCATTTCATTGCTTTAAAGGTTCTATACAAATTTCGGCAAATGAAACGAAAAGCATGGTATACGGATTACTGGCTTTGCTACCAATATTACTTATCTAATCCCTTTGCCTTTAGCCATCCGGACATTAAATCTGCTATGGCTACATTATTCAGGTCAGACATGGGGAAGTGGGTATTGCCTTTAATACCGACTTCGGGGAGATGAACAACCGTAACGTCTCCGCCATATTTATTTACTACATCTCTCCACTTCTTAGCCATTACAAGCGCCGCACGCCATTGTTCCTGTCCGGGATTCTGCACCGGTTGACTGGGGATGTAATCTCCATAATAAATAACAATCGGGATTTTTGTTAAACGCTTAAACTCAGCCATAGGAACGCTTAAACCTCTCAATGTTCCTCCAACATAAAGCAATGCTTCAGGTACTTCTCCCTCAGGGAACAGAAAATTGCTACCCGGTTCATAAGAAACAATGGCCTTTATTTTCTCATTTTTTAGTGCCGTCAGCCACCCCATACCACCACTGTGTGAATGCGTAACCAGAATACCGTCTCCTATTTTATTGAATAATTCCGAAACTGCATTGGTATTCACAGTTATATCAATAGGCCCGGTATCAGGAGTCATCTGACGGAAAAACTGATCTAATGCCTGTGGGTCTTTTGAAAATTGTACATCCGGATAAAGTTCTGTACCTACACCCATACGAAAAATCCCAAACCAGAGTTGGTCGTCCGGCGCGGCGCTGATGGAACCGGGCCTTGTACCGCGTCCGGCATTGCCCCTTCTGGGTTGGTCTAAATTATAGACGCTGAATCTGCGTCTCAGAAAAATATTCTGGAAACCCTCCCGTCCATCAGGAGTGGTTTGCCAGGTTCTCATAGACTGCCCATAGCCATGCCAGAATACAATAGGAAGTTTTCTTGCATTGACAGGCTTTTGATAGATTACAAAAGCATGGTCGCCATGCAATGTCTGACCCGCAGCATTCTGATTACCGGGACTAAACGCTCCCTGTTTAATAGGGTCAAATGTCCCCGGAGCGGTAATGACAGTTCCGCCTACTGCAAAGCCACCTTGCTGCTCAATCATCAAAGGCGCAGTCTTTGCTGGTTTTTGTGCATGGGCGCAGGCTATCTCTAAGAAGAGAAAAACTACTATTCCCGGAATCCTGAATGCTTTAATCATATTTTTGAATGGTTTATCAGATTAATATTACGCATAATTTGTGCTTTTGATAGCCTGTATGTCCTGTTTTCTCTCGCTTTCTTTCAAAGCAAAATTAATTGGCAGTATTACTTCCCTACTCTTTGTTGCAAATGTGCCGGATATCTATCACCCTGAACATTCGCCTCTGCAAAAGCATCATCTATTGCTTTTACGTCATCAGGCGATAAATCAATGGAAGCGCCTCCGATATTTTCTGTCAGTCGATGCAGTTTTGTAGTACCCGGAATCGGAACAATCCAAGGTTTTTGTGCCAGCAACCAGGCTAACGCAATTTGCGCCTGAGTAGCTCCCTTATCTGAAGCAATGGCACTTAACAAATCTACCAGTTTTTGATTGGCCTTTCTGTTTTCTTCACTGAAGCGAGGCACTATATTTCTGAAATCGGTGGGGTCAAATTTGGTATTTTCATTCATTGTTCCTGTTAAAAAACCTTTACCTAAAGGACTGAAAGGCACAAAGCCGATTCCTAGTTCTTCAAGAGTCGGGATGATTTCCTGTTCTGGTTCTCTCCACCAGATAGAGTATTCACTTTGCAAGGCGGTTACAGCCTGCACAGCATGTGCTTTACGAATAGACTGAACACCCGCTTCCGAAAGGCCGAAGTGCTTTACTTTCCCTTCCTTAATAAGGTCCTTAACCGTTCCGGCTACGTCTTCCATGGGTACGTTCTGGTCTACTCTATGTTGGTAGAACAAATCAATTACATCGGTTTTTAATCGTCTTAACGATTCTTCTGCTACAATTCTGATGCGTTCCGGGCGGCTGTCTTGCCCCAGCTTAGAATCACCCTCTTTAAACCCAAACTTAGTAGCTATCACTACCTCGCTGCGAAAAGGCGCCAAAGCTTCTCCTACTAATTCTTCATTTTCTTTACCATAAGCTTCAGCAGTATCAAAGAAAGTAACTCCCTGATTGTAGGCCTCTCTGATCAATTTTATAGCTGTTTCTTTATCTGTTGCAGGCCCGTAACCGAAACTCAGACCCATACAACCCATACCCAAAGCCGATACTTCCAATCGGCTGTTTCCTAATGCTCTCTTTTTCATACCTTGTTTTTATTAATTTTAGTAATCCTGTTCCCTCCAATCATTCTTTTGCAAATTTCAGCACTTAAAGTAAGACTTTTATTATATGGATTACTGGATATTCAACCAATATTACTTAATACTTAATAAGTGTTTGAGAAGTGTTAATTGTTGTAGTTCAGGTATCTGGCAAAATTATGCCTTTGACAAGTACATTGGAAACGGAGTCAGTTTTATCAAATGACTCCATTTCTAAATAAAAATTTCAATCTGAAATACTTTATAATCCTTTCTTGAGTCTTATTAAATACCACGAGATTGCAGACGACCTCTATTCTTGAATGCTTTTTCGACTACATCGAATCTCGCTTTACGAGGATCGGGTTTGCTCACTATTTTGCCATCTAATTCTACATCGAGCATATCCTGATTTTGGTTGTTGTATAACGGCCAGTTGGGCAATCCTTGTCCATTCGGGTTACCCGTTTTGGCAAAGTTAGTCCAATAGCTACTCATGGCTTTTGCCAGTTCCTTTTCCTGAGGAGTAGCTTCCGCAGGAGCACCCCAGCGAGCATTGAGCGTGTTAAAAACAAACGATACCTCAGACCCATGCCCGGCACCATAAGGCGACCGCTGCTGGGCTGCGGCAGGCACATAGCCAAACTGATACACATAGGCAGGTGCTCCTTTGGCAAGGAAAACCCTGGCTGTCATACGGGCAGGCTCACCCCACACCCAGTCGGTGTTAAACCTGGTGATTACCTCATTAAAGTTTTTGCTGCCGTCAGCATCATAAGCAGCTTTTGCTTCGAATTCCAACGCGCCAAACGAAGCAAAAAACTCTTCTTTTGTTTTGCTGCTACTAACAAAAGGACCACCGATTTCGGCACTACAGTTTCCTATCATCAATGGCATTTTAGGTTGTCTGCCAGCCATATAAGCGCTTTCTGCTGTTTCTACTACCAGTTTCCCATCTAAAATAGGCCCGGAATAGGTGCGAGGACCACCCGGGCCATCGGTTTCCTGACCACCATCAATTATTTTTTCCGCACTCAAGGCTCGTAATTTTGCCACCGCTGAGGCATCAGTCCCCTCGATACCTTGTTTGCGGGCAAAATTTACTCCGATTGTTTCGGCAGATACCGTGTAGAAAACATCAGCATTTTCTTTGCTGATAGGTCTGCCGGTAAGTACGCCATCTCTACCACCACCCGATTCACTTATCAATTTATGAAACAGCCCTTTAGCAGCAGGAATAGTCAACAATGAATGCACCGAAACACCCCCTGCCGAGAAACCGAAAATAGTCACATTTTTTGGGTCACCACCGAAGGCAGCAATGTTTTTCTGAATCCATTGCAGCGCGGCTATCTGATCCATGTAGCCGTAATTGCCTTTTGGTTCATTAGGAAACTCAGCACTTAAAGCAGGGTGAGCAAAAAAGCCCATACGCCCCAAACGGTAATTGATATTAACTAAAATAACGCCATGCTTTGTCATTTCATAGCCGAAGTTCTGAGGACTTGACCCGCTTCCTCCTGTAAATCCACCACCATGTATCCATACCATAACAGGTAATTTTGA
The DNA here is from genome assembly GCF_058808615.1 of Emticicia sp. GW821-FHT11C11. NCBI lineage: Bacteria > Pseudomonadati > Bacteroidota > Cytophagia > Cytophagales > Leadbetterellaceae > Emticicia > Emticicia sp. GW821-FHT11C11. The sequence continues at coordinate 813,068 of NZ_JBXARV010000003.1, read as the reverse complement.
CTTAGCTGTACTATTGGCCGGTTTCCAGATATTCAGGAAAAGACAGTCTTCTGACGAGTTGGGGTTCATTTTAGGTGCATTAGGGCCAAATCCCGCTTGCCCGCAATCTTTACAGGGTTTGGTAGCATCCAATTCTCCTTCCCAGTTTTTTACTGGTTGGGGTGGCCGCCAACGAAATTCACCCACTGGTGGAGCTGCATAAGGAATGGCTCTGAAAATAGAAACGTCACCTTCTGTTACACCACGTACCATTCCAGCCGCTGTGCGAATGGTAGGATTTGCTTCCTGAGCATAGAGAGAGCATGTCATAAGAAAAGTAAATGCGAATAATATTTGTTTCATAGTATGAATAGTTATTAAAATAAGGTTTGTTTTCGACAGGCTGATTTAAAAGTTATCAGGGGGTAGAGCATTGTATTTGTTGCTGCATCGGTTGTTTTCGTTTACAGTGAGTACAAAGATATTCCCCCGTATTGGCCTGCATGGTATACAGATTACGGATTATTCTACCATTATTACTTATTGGTCTGTTTGTATTATTATAACAGTGTGGAAATGCTTAAATTTGTTTTAAGCAAAAAACAGGACGTATGAAACAGGCATTCCAATTTGATACCATTAGTGAATACAATGATTTTAATAACCACGAAACATTGCATCCATTGGTAAGTGTGATAGATTTTTCGAAAGCGCTTCCAAGAACAGGTTCCCGGATGACCTTCGGGCTGTATTGTGTTTTTTTGAAGGACATAAAATGCGGTGATTTGAAGTATGGCCGTCATTATTATGATTATCAGGAAGGCACGCTGGTTTTTATCTCACCCGGACAGGTCATTGATGTAGAAAATAAAACAGACATTTATCAGCCAATGGGACATGGATTGGTATTTCACCCCGACTTATTGCGTGGAACCAGCCTTGCAAAATCTATTCTTGAGTATAATTTTTTCAGCTACTTTACCAATGAGTCGGTACATCTTTCGAAGCGGGAAAGGCAACTGGTACTGGATTGTTTCTCTAAAATAGCATATGAGCTGGGGCAGTCTATCGACAAACACAGTAAAAAATTGATTGCCTCTAATATTGAGTTATTTCTTAATTACTGCGACCGTTTTTATGACCGTCAGTTTATTACCAGAGATAACGCCAACAGAGGTATTCTGGAGAAGTTCGAAGAATTGCTGAACAGTTATTTTTTATCGGATAAACCGCTGAATATCGGCTTACCGTCTGTTGCCTACTGTGCCGACGAATTGCATTTATCTCCCAATTATTTTGGCGATTTAATCAAGAAAGAAACAGGGAAATCGGCACAAGAACTTATCCAAAACAAAATATTAGACGTAGCCAAAAACAAGATATTCAACAATGATAAAACCGTCAATGAAATTGCTTATGAATTAGGGTTCAAGTACCCTCAGCACTTTTCACGTTTTTTCAAGCAGCACGTAGGTCAGGCGCCTAATGAATACAGAGCACTAAGCCAGTTGAATTGAGGTAAGGCCATACTTATGCCCCGGCAGAGTCTCCCGTGTGCACTGGCAAAAACCGGGCAAGGGGACTCTGCCGCTTCCCATTTAACCATATCTTTTCCGAGAGTACTGGTTATCCCCTACTCCCCGCCTATCATCTTCTTCCGGTGCAACAAGCCCCAGAAATGGAGTTCGTCCACCACCTTTTCGAGCGACATCCCATGTTCGGTGATCGAATATTCTACCGTAGGTGGAAAAGTATCAAATACTTCCCGTTTTACCAGCGCATTGGTTTCCAGGCTTTTCAGTTCTTTCGACAGAGTTTTGTCTGTAATACCGCTCACCTCTTTGGCAATTTGTTTGAAACGCTTCGGTCCGGTATACAGCGAAAACAGAATCAGCAGTTTCCATTTGCCTTCCAGTGCCTCAAGGGCATCTTTAATAGAAAGCATATTTTTTGGGCAGGTTTCTCCGTTCAGCATTGTTTTGTTTTTTACGATACTATCCTGACGGATAGCGCTATCCACCGGGATAGTACTATCAATCGGATAGTAAAATTACATAAAATTGCAGCACAAACGAAACGTATTATTGCATGAACAACCAAAACACACCCAAAACACTGAACATCATCGCCTGGCTATGCCAGATACTCCTGTCGGCAGGTTTTCTTTGGGCGGCTTACATGAAGCTCTTCCAACCGGCCGACCAACTGGCGCAAATGTGGCCCTGGACAGCCGACAACCCCACGCTTACCAAAGTAACCGGCATTGTTGATTTGTTGGGCGGGCTGGGTATTATACTCCCGCCGGCACTGCGTATCAAACCCGTGCTTACGCTCTATACAAGCTATGGAACCATCGTGCTGATGCTCGCCGCCAGTATCTTTCACATTGCCAGAGGTGAAGCCTCACAAATTGGTTTCAATGTTTTCTTTGCGGCATTGGCTGTATTTGTGGTATGGGTGAGAGGACGGAAGGCAGCGTGAAAAGGACTTCGTCTAACCCAGCAAATCATCCCGCATTCAAAATTAATTCAGAATTGAAATGCTACATTTGTTGGCATGAAGATACTGATTATTGAAGACGAAAAAGAACTGGCGCAGAACATAGCCGACTACCTGTCGGCCGAAAGCTACGCTTGTGAATTTGCGGCCACTTACCACCAGGCCATCGAAAAAATCAATCTGTATCATTATGACTGTATCCTGCTTGATCTGATGCTGCCCGGGGGTAACGGCCTGCATATTTTAGAGGCACTGATCGACCTGAATAAGCAGGAAGGTGTTATTATTATTTCAGCCAAAAACGCCATCGAAGACAAAGTGAATGGTCTGAAACTGGGGGCAGACGACTACCTGGCCAAACCTTTTCACTTACCTGAGCTATCTGCCCGTATCTACTCGGTTATCCGCCGGAAACAGTTCAACAATACCAACGTTATAGAGCAAAACGAATTGCAGATTGATGTGCCGGCAAAAACTGTAAAGATAAATGACGAAGCCGTGAACCTCACCCGCAAAGAATTTGAACTGCTGTTGTTTTTCATCGGCAACAAAAACCGTGTGGTTTCTAAAAGCGCACTGGCTGAATATTTGTCAGGGGATATTGCCGATATGCTCGATAACCACGATTTTATTTATGCACATATCAAAAACCTGAAAAAGAAACTTACAGACGCAGGTTGTGGCAATTATCTGAAAACCATATACGGCTCAGGATACAAATGGGAAATATGAGCAAATTACTAAACAGGCCCTTGCGTGCCTTTACGCTCTATGCCCTGGTGATTCTGGTATTGAGCATACCGGCCTATTATTGGGTGGTAGATAAAATATGGTTGGCTGAACTCGACGTCCATAACAAAACCGTTGAAGGCCGCATCAAAGATGGTTTTAAAAGCATTAAACTTAACGATAAGCAGATTGCTGATGCAATCAATATCTGGAATCAGATTCAACCGGGTATAAAGATTAGCCCTGTTCCGGCCACCGAAATAAAGAAAGACAGTGTTTATGAAGTGATAAGACCCAACAAATATGCACACGAAATGCTTGAACGTTTCAGAGGGCGTTCAACCTATTTTTATATTCATGGCAACCTTTACCATTTATTGGTAGAAACAAATGTGGAAGAAACCCACGAAACGGTGATAGCCATAGCGTTAGTTACTGTTATATTTTTCAGTTTATTGGTAATAGGGTTCATTATATTAAACCGGAAAATAGCCGGGCAGATATGGCAGCCTTTCAAAAAAACTTTGAACCAACTCAAAACTTTTGACCTCAATAGCCAGAAACAATTACAATTGGCAGCCTCGGACATTGAAGAATTTGAAGAACTGAATGGGGTATTAACCCGGTTGATTGATAACAACATTGCCGTATATAATCAGCAGAAACAGTTTACCGAAAATGCCTCTCACGAACTCCAGACACCCCTGGCATTGCTGAAAGCAAAAATAGATCTGCTGCTACAAGACAAAAACCTCAATGAAAAACAGTTGGAGCTGATTACAACTCTGCATATACCGCTGGCAAGGGTTTCGCGCATCAATAAAAACCTCCTGCTGCTGGCCAAAATTGAAAACCATCAATATGCCGACAGTGAAACCATTGACTTGAACGAGTTGCTGAACGAAACCATCAGTATCCTGACCGATTACGCTGCCAATAAGGAAATCAATATCCGGAACCATATCGCTGAAACAATAGCGATAAAGGGCAACCGAAACCTGATAGAAATACTACTGACTAATCTGCTGGTTAACGCTATCAGACACAATACCGAAAGAGGTAGTATAGGCATCGAATACCAATCATCTGTTCTTAAAATCTACAACTCAGGCACCATTCCGCTCAACGAATCCACACTTTTTAAGCGTTTTGCCTCAGCCTCTGCCGAATCGCCCAGTAGCGGTCTGGGACTGTCTATTGTGAAAGAAATCTGTCATCGCTACGGCTGGTCAGTCAGCTACACCTTTCAGAACGAACAGCATATTTTTTCTATTGCATTCCTGTAAATTCAAAATTTCTTCAAAATAGGCCGTTTCCTTTGTCCCATCATTCTCTGCTACTTCCGGGCAGTGTTAACCACCCGGTATAATAAACAAAATAGAACAAGCACAAAAACGTCGGCAATACAATGAAAGAATTAATCTTATTACTGCTCCTGATTCCCGGTCTTAGTTTCGGTCAAGCCACAGGTGTAAGTGTTTCGGGCAATGTAAAAGACCAGAGCAGCAAGGCTCCACTACCGTATGTAAACGTAGTATTGAAAAACGAGAAAGACAGCAGTTTTGTAAGCGGAACGGTCACCAGCGAAGAGGGCCGGTTTACTCTGGCCAATATCAAACCCGGAAACTATACCCTGGAATTTTCTTTTATTGGCTACACAACCAGAAAACAATCGCTTTTTGTAGGCAACCTTAGTTCATTTCTGGATGTTGCCACCATTGAACTGTCTGAAAAAACCGAGGTATTGAATGAAGTAACCATAACCGCCCGGCAAGATGAGGTAGGCAGCAAAATGGATAAAAAGATTTTTACAGTAGCTGACAACATCAGCCAGAGTGGTGGCTCAGTGCTGCAGGCTATGCAAAATCTGCCCGGTGTAACTCTGCAGGACGGTAAGGTACAGCTGCGTGGCAGCGACAAGGTAACGGTGCTGATTGACGGCAAACAAACTGCGCTGACAGGCTTTGGTAGCCAGACGAGTCTGGACAATATTCCGGCCTCGGCCATAGAAAAAATCGAAATCATCAATAATCCCTCTGCCCGATACGACGCCAACGGCAATGCCGGCATCATCAATATTATCTATAAAACCAACAAACAGGAGGGTTTCAATGGCAAGGCAGGTCTGGCCGGAGGGCTGGGTGCTTTGTGGATAAAACAAGATAACCTGCCGGGTATTCGCCCACAGTATCAGGCAACGCCCAAAATTAACCCATCGCTGGCGCTCAACTACAGAAAAAACAAAATCAATGCTTTTTTTCAGGGCGATTACCTCTATACCAAAACGCTCAATAAAAATGAATTTGTAGACCGGTATTATGATAGTGGCGACGTGGTGCGACAACAAACCAAACGCAACCGTAGCACAAGCCTGCCTATCGCCAAAGTGGGTATGGACTGGAACATCAACAACCAAAACATGCTTACGGTATCGGGTTTCTTTAGCAGTGAAAAAATACTGGACAACGGCGATGAACCCTTTTTCAATGCCGATTTAACTGAAAGGCTGCGCTTGTGGCAGTTTCTGGAAGATGAGTTGAAAACAACCGTGATGGCGTCGTCGGCCTATCAGCATAAGTTCAAAGAAGCAGGGCATCTGCTCAATATAGGTTTCAATTATACCTTCCACCGCGAAGACGAAAAGTATTTCTTTACCAATATCATGCCCACTTACACGGGGCTGGATGCCTTTAAGCTGATTTCGGATGAACACGTAGGCGATTTGAACGTAGACTATGTTCGTCCGCTCCGGTATGGTCGTTTTGAAAGCGGACTGAAGTTCAGACGCCGGGTGATACCCACCAACATGCTGTTTATTCCGGGGCTTAACTCACCGCTGGATGTAAACGCCGGAGGAGCCGCCACTTACAAAGAGACGATTCCGGCATTGTATGGCACTTATGTGTTCGAAAATCCGAAATATGAACTTGAAGCAGGGCTGCGTCTTGAATACGTCGGGGTGCGTTATGACGTAAACCCCAACCATAATACTTACAAGAGCGATGGTTACAATTACACCCAACCATTCCCCAATGTGCGGTTGGCTTATAAAATCAATGATCAGAACAAATTATCGTTTTTCTACAATCGCCGGGTTGATCGCCCCAACGAAGTAGATATCCGTATTTTCCCGAAATATGACGACGCCGAAATCATTAAAATAGGCAACCCTGCGCTAAGTCCACAATTCACTAATTCACTCGAGTTGGGCTATAAAACGGGCTGGAACAAAGGCTATCTATACTCGGCGATTTATCATCGCATAGCCGATGGTACCATTACCCGCATTGCCAGCACAGTACCCGGCAGCAACCTGATTTACGCCATTTTTCAGAATGCCAAACGCAGCTACAACACAGGTTTAGAGTTGCTGCTTTCGCAGGAACTGAGCCCGGCATTTACCTTAAACCTGAACACAAATATCTATAAAAACAGAATTGATGCCTTTACCGTCGAAAATAAATACCCTGCACCACATACTTTTACGGCTGCTAAACAAGAGCTGGTGTCGGGCAATGTAAAACTAAGCGGCACCATACACCTGCCCAAAAAAGTAGACGCCCAGTTTGTGGCGATATACCTTGCCCCCGACATTATTCCGCAGGGTAAAATGGGTTCACGTTTTTCGGTCGACGCAGGCATAAAAAAGACAATCAATAAGTGTGAAGTATTCTTAAACGCCACCGACCTGCTGAACACAATGGTAATCAGGAAAGAGGTTTTCGGCGATGGTTTCAGATACATAAGCACAGACTACTACGAAACACAAGTGATTCGGATAGGGTACAATTATAAATTCTAGGCTTGAGATTGCTTTACTTGTAGCATGGGTGAGAGGGCGGAAAGCTACAGTCGACTGCCCCCCTTACATCCGGCTACAACAAGCGTAGATTCGGCTACGTCTGTCAATTGAAACCTGCAGAACTTTGCAGAAACAAAAACAGACAAGCAAATGAAAATTGTATTGACAGGTTCCTTAGGCCATATCAGTAAGCCATTGGCACAAGAACTAATCCAAAGCGGGCATTCGGTAACGGTCATCAGCAGCAATGCCGGCAGAGCCACAGATATTGAAGCATTGGGCGCACAGGCAGCCATCGGGTCGGTTGAGAATGTCGATTTCCTCACCGTCACATTCACCGGTGCCGATGCAGTGTATTGTATGGTTCCGCCCAACGATACCGAAACCAATCAGGTGGCTTATTATAGTCGCGTAGGTCGATGCTATGTCGAGGCCATCCGGCAGGCAGGTGTGGCGCATGTAGTAGAGCTCAGCAGTTATGGGGCGCATCTGCCCGCAGGCACAGGCTATATTGTGGGTTCGCATCAGGTTGAGCAGCTATTCAACGCATTGACAGACGCATCGGTTACACACATTCGTCCGGGCTTTTTTTATTACAACCTGCTCAATTTTATCCCGATGATCAAACACGCAGGTTTCATAGGCACCAACTATGGCGGAGACGACAAACTGGCCACGGTGTCGCCGACAGATATCGCCACGGCCATTGCAGAAGAAATAGTAAAACCCACCGAAGGAATCAATATAAGGTATGCAGTGAGCGACGACCGCCCCTGCAACGAAATAGCCGCCCTGCTTGGCAAAGCCATCGGCAAACCCGACTTAAAATGGCTGACTCTCACCAGTGAACAGATGCACAAAAACCTGACCACGAACGGTGTACCGGCACACATAGCGGATAATCTGGTAGAATTGGGCGAAGCCACCCATAGCGGAGCCCTGCGCGAAGACTACGAAACACAGCAGGTAACATTAGGAAAAACCAAGCTGGATGATTTTGTGGCTGAATTTATTGAAGCTTATAACAATTGAGTGAGTTAGTGAATGAGTGATTATAATTATTTGTTGAAGTTTTAAATGTATGGAGCACTAATCATATCCAATACTGTCATAATATGGGTATGTTTATTTGCAAATTAGTAGAATAATTGATAATTTAACTATTCTCAACATTCACTCATTCACTCATTCACTCATTCACTCATTCACTCATTCACTCATTCACTCATTCACTCATTCACTAACTCACTCAATCACTCAATAAAATGCCTCCCATCCGACATATCAGAACCATTCAGGAGTTTCACCAGCTCAGGGGTTTGCCCAAACCGGAGCATCCGCTTATTAGTGTGGTCGATTATGATGCTATCAAACATTCAATTGATGATAATAGCACGAGCCTGGTGCTGGACTTTTACTCCATCGCCCTCAAACGAAACATCAACGGTAAAATCGTCTACGGGCAACAGGAATACGATTTTGATGAAGGGCTGATGTTCTTTATTTCTCCCGGCCAGGTTTTCAGAGTAGAAAGAGACGCCGAAGCCATATCGAAGCGCACGGGTTGGATTCTGCTCATCCACCCAGATTTCCTTTGGAATACAGCATTGGGCAAGCACATGAAACAATACGAGTTTTTTGACTACTCAACCCACGAAGCCCTGTTTCTTTCAGAAAAAGAAGAAGCTATTGTGATGGAAATCATCAAAAACATCGGGCACGAATACCGCTCCAATATCGACAAGTTCAGTCAGAATATCATCATCTCTCAGCTCGAATTGATGCTCAATTACGCCGAAAGATTCTATCACCGGCAGTTTATTACCCGCAAAATAAGCAACCACCGCCTGTTGGAACGCCTCGAAGAACTATTGAACGACTATTTTAACAGAGATGATATAACGGAGAAAGGCCTGCCTACGGTGCAACAAGTGGCCGATGCTCTCAACGTATCTCCCAATTACCTGAGCGGACTCCTGAAAGTACTGACCGGACAAAGCACCCAGCAACACATACACAATAAGCTCATCGAAAAAGCCAAAGAAAAACTGTCGGCTTCCAGTTTGAGCGTCAGCGAGATAGCCTATCAACTGGGTTTCGAACACCCGCAATCGTTCAGCAAGCTATTTAAAACCAAAACTAACCTGTCGCCAATGGAATTCAGGGCATCTTTCAATTAAAAAGCCTTTATGGATAATTCTGCTTGTAGGTCATAAAGGGTCAAAATTTTGCCCCCAACATCATGATAACCCCATTCGACAATCTGCAATCGAAATTCGACAATAATATATTCTTATTCATCTGAAATTATTATCTTTCACCCATCTAACCAACCCTTTCAAATGAAAAAGATATTCAAAATTGTACTATGGTCGGTACTGGCCATTGTAGTAGTGCTTGGCGGCTTGCTGGGCGTGTTCATCTACAAAGTTAAATATGGTTTTCCGGTGTCTTATGAAACCGAAGCGCCTGCCATCAATTTCCCTACCGGTGCACCCGCCATTCTGGTGTTTTCAAAAACCACCGGTTTCCGCCACGGCGAATCCATCGAGGCTTCAAAACCTGTTTTTGCCGACCTCGCTGCTAAAAACAACTGGTTTGTATATGAAACCGAAGACGGCGGTGTATTTAATGAAGCCCAACTGGCAAAATTCAATACCGTTATTTTCAATAATTCAACCGGTGAGGTCATCAACGACGAGCAGAAACGAGCCCTCGAAAAATATGTAGAAAACGGCGGTAGCCTGATGGGTATCCACGGTGCCGGTGACGACTCCCACCACTGGGACTGGTACGAGCAGAACCTGCTGGGTTCTAAATTCTCGCACCACCCTATCGACCCTCAGTTTCAGAAAACCTTTGTGCTGCTTGATTCTCAGGCCGACAGCCTCATTACTTCTGACATCCCGCCAAGCTGGGCTCATGCCGACGAGTGGTATGTATTCTTTAAGAACCCACGCGAAAAAGGCTTTCAGATTCAGTATACCATCAATGGCGAAAGCATCAATCCGAGCGGTAATATCCTATTCGTAAAAGACAAAAACTACGGCATGGGCAAAGACCACCCTGTTGCCTGGTGCAAACAGATTGGCAAGGGTAAAACTTTTTATACGTCTATAGGGCACAACGAATCAGCCTGGAAAAACGAGCATTTCTTAAAACTCGTTGAAAACGCCATCCGCTGGACACAGGAGAAGAAATTTTAAACATTCATATTGTATCCATAAATTTCCCCTCCTTATTTCAAGGAGGGGTGGCAATTTCCCTGACAACGTCGGAAAATTGACGGGTCGGACCGCCGATGCGGTGGTGCAATGGCTTAGGCGCACCTCAAATCAGTTTTATATGCATTTCAATCCATCATGCGAACCATGAAAAAACTTCTATTTCCCACCATACTACTAGCCTTGTGCGCCGTGTTGATGGTTTCTTTCAAAGCCTATCAGCCCAAGAAAAACAAGCGGCCTAATATCGTGTTCATCATGTCTGACGACCACGCCTATCAGGCTATTTCGGCGTATGACACCCGCCTCACCAGCACGCCCAACATTGACCGCATTGCCAAAGAAGGCATGCTTTTCAGCAATGCCTGTGTTACCAACTCTATCTGTGCACCATCAAGGGCCGTTATTCTTACGGGCAAGCACAGCCACATCAACGGAAAAATCGACAACAATTTTCCGTTTGATACCACCAACGTAACCTTCCCGCAGATTCTGCAGGCCAATGGCTACCAGACAGCCATGTTTGGCAAGCTGCACTTCGGCAACAATCCGAAGGGTTTCGACGAATTCAAGATTCTTCCCGATCAGGGGCATTATTATAATCCGGATTTCATCACCAAAAAAGAAGGAAAAACCAAGGTTCAGGGATACGTGACCGACATCATCACCGACATGACCCTCAACTGGCTGAAAAACGAGCGCGATGCCGACAAGCCTTTCTTTCTGGCCTATCTGCACAAAGCGCCACACCGCGAATGGCTGCCTGCCGAGCGTCATTATCGCCAGTTTACTCAAAAAAAATTCCCCGAACCAGCCACCCTTTTTGACAGCTATGAAGGCCGCGGTCGTGCTGCCAAAGAGCAGGAAATGACCCTCATGCACCACATGACCTGGGGCGGCGACTCAAAGATAAAGCCTGAAATAATGGATAAGTTCGGACTGAAAGAGAATCATCCTACCGACAGAGCGTTGTACAAATCGAATCTGGCCCGGATGAACGATGCGCAGCGGAAATCGTGGAACGAAACGTACGATAAGGTAAACGAAGATTTTGTGAGCCGGTATCCGTCCATGACCGACAAAGACCAACTGCAATGGCGTTATCAGCGATACATGCAGGATTACCTCGGCTGCATTGCCTCTGTTGACGACGGTGTGGGCCAGGTGCTCGACTTCCTGAAAGCCAACAATCTCGACGAAAACACGATTGTAATCTACACCTCCGATCAGGGCTTTTATTTGGGCGAACACGGCTGGTACGACAAACGCTTTATTTATGACGAGTCGTTCAAAACACCCCTGCTAGTCAAATGGCCTGCCGTAATCAAAGCCGGTTCTAAAAACTCGCAGATGGTACAGAATCTGGATTTTGCGCAGACATTTTTGGAAGCTGCCGGTATCAAACCTCCGGCCGATATGCAGGGAGAAAGCATGCTGCCGATTTTTAAAGGTCAGGGTGGTAAATTCCGTGATGCCGCCTATTATCACTACTACGAATACCCCGGCGTGCACATGGTGAAACGCCACTATGGCATTGTAACCGAAGATTTCAAGCTGGTGCATTTCTATTATGATATTGACGAATGGGAGCTGTACGACCGTCGTAAGGACAAAAACGAAATGAAAAACGTGTATAACGACCCTGCCTACGCCAAAGTGCGCGCCGAGCTACACAAAAAACTGACTGCCCTGCGAGTGAAATACAAAGACTCAAAAGAGTTAGACAAAATGTATATCGAGAAATATAAAGAGCTGGGGAAAAAGTAATTCCATTGCCGCAATGGAATTGCAACAATGGAATTGTGGCGCGATTTTTCAAATCGCATCATTGACTCTGCTCCCTTAGCAGAATACAACAAACAGAGACGCACCACCATGCGTCTCTGTTTTGTTAATTAGTTTTTCACTATTACCAAAAAGTTAAAAAAACGTAATGCTACAATTAAAAAACGAGAGCAGAGGTACCGGCAAATAATTTCCGTGGCTTTCTCATTGCATTTATCAATCTCGCAATTACATTTGATTATCCATGAAAAAACTACTGCTCATTACTAAATAACACGTGACTAACAAAAACTCGGTATATCTGTAACAATATCGATTAAACACACAAACCCCAGGTATCATACAAATTCCAGCCCTTTTTGTACACGGCTTACTACTCTGAAGACAGGTATTCGTCTTTAGATGTGCTGTCTTGCCCAAAAACAAGACACCCCCTGTTCAGTAATTCTTTGAGTACAATTATCCATAAATTTTTAAACCTTCTATTTCATGAAAACTACATTTAAACTCATCAAAAACAGCAGGCTCATTGCATTACTTATCCTGACTATCTTTGGGATAACACTAACCCAGTGTAGTAAAGATAAGCCGCTTACGCCGGACAATACTACTTCAAAAAAATCACAAACCGATTTCGAGGTCACCCTCTCTGATGCCCAGAATCTGGCAACACATCAGCTAAACATGGTTGATGAACAAAATTACCGACGTTTACGCAAAACAAAAGCTGTAGCCGACCCTTTCAAACCTGAGAAACGGGAAATTGAAACTTCAAGAACAGTTAAAGACTTAGGTGAAGATTTATATCATATTGTTAACTACAAAGAGCAAAAAGGCTTTGTTATTATTGCCGCCGACAAAAGGGTCGGCCCTGTTCTTGCTTATTCTGATAACAGCACTTTTGGTGATGAAAATGCGCCCGGGTTAAAACATTGGTTTCATAATGCCCAAAAACATATAAAACATGCAAAATCGAAAAGGGAAATTCCTGCTGAAACAAAAAGGCTTTGGGAAATTCTTGAGGGTAAACCTTTACAAAGAAAAGGACGTCAAACTGATCAATGTGATGAATTCACTATATATTATGAAACGGGCAGATACGTTGATGCTATAGCCCGGTGGTGGCAGAAGGGTTGGTACAATTATTACTCTCCAACAGATAATGGCTGTAATGGTATTGCAGGATGCAACAAAAAACTTGCAGGTTGCGGGCCGGTAGCAATGGGAATGGTTATGAGATACCATCAATATCCATCAAACCTATCAATATGTATCAATGGAGATTGTGCAACGATGGATTATCCAAACATGCCACAAGACCCCAGTAATAACTGCTCTTTTGCTAACAATAACGAGAAACAAGTGGCTTTATTAATCCGGCAATGTGGAGCATTTACAAGCACAGGATATGGTGCTTTTGGAAATTGTAATACTTGGACCGTACCCGGTAATATCAACAACGGACTTGCCAGTTTTGGATACATTAATGGTGGTGGCACATGGGATGATCTAAACAATAATTATGCTCAGGTAAAATACGATTTAGAACATTTCTATCCCGTTATTTTTACCGGGACACTTAATATTGTTAATTTAAGCGATTCTCATACATGGGTTGGAGATGGATATTCCTATTTATCTTATCAGTATTACATAAATGATTGTCCGGAAAACCAGTTCTGTAATGATAATTGTATAAGTGCTCTGTATGAGTATATAGGATTAAACTGGGGTCTTGGCGGAACAAGTAATGGATATTACACTGCCAACTATAGCTTCCCGTATCAATCTTCACCTGGTGTTTATGACTATTACGACACCTATTTGAGAGCGTTAACAGGGATAAGAAAAAACTAATGGCTTATCAAAAAGAATAGGTTGATGCCCGGCTATTCTACGGCATATTCTAAAACAGAGACGCACCACCGTGCGTCTCTGTTTGTTTGGCTGGTTAATCAATTTCAACAAACTAATTGGCTTATGATTTATAGATTGACTAATCTTTATGTCTGATATACTTTGAGTATTCGGTTCAAAACCGTATTTTTGATGAAATCACAACTACACGAACTAGAAATCCAAAATCCACAATTGGAAAACCGGAACAATTGTCTGAAAATCCGGAAAACGCGAGCGAGTTACCAGTAATATTGAAATTATAGTACTAACAACCATTGAGTGAACGCTTTAAAAGCCAGATACCTCATCATGCAACAGACAAAAGTTTTAATAACATTTTTTAACGTACCTAATCACTAGAATTTTTATAGTTTAACACCTTAAACATTACCCGATATGATTATTGAAACAACTCATTTGCCGGTTGAAGAAGGCGAATCAATTGCTGAGGTTACAGCAAAAAAACAGTGGGTTACTCCAGACCACCAAAAAATAGAGGTTTCTGCCAGGTTATCCATGCTTCTGGACCCGGACTCGACAGGTTCAGCATAAAAAATATCCTATCAGGCATGGTACACACGTATATTTGATACCGTACCCCAAACAATCTTGTTTGCGCTCAGCGTCTCCCGTGCACAACACTTTAAATCGTGCAGAGAGACGCTGAGTTTTAATGTTATTATCCCACACCAGTAGTGACAATTCTCTATCGGCTTTCAACATGCAACTGGCCATTGGTTTGGGTATTTCGAGCGGGCTTTTGATACTGAAATATTTCCAGTACGATCACGCAATGACCAACAACAACGCGCACAACGCTTTCAGATATACGTTTGTCGTAGTGAATTTGATAAGTACCTTATCCAGTCTTGCTTTCAGAAGACTCACGCGTCAGACGGCTCCAATTTGCAATAGTCTTTGATGCCCTTGCAATTGGATACCCGATAGCCGACCCAAAGACTTGTCTGAGAAGTAGAGACAAGGCAATGCCTTGTCTCTACCCCAATCACACAAAAATATCTTCTGTCTGGCTAAATATTCAATCTTCAGTACATCATCCGTTCACAGAAGGCGTTTATGTGTGACAGCAAATTTTCTGCATTAAAATGCTGTAACAATTGCAAATCCGTCAATATTATAATAATATTGCATTCAAATCCGTCAATATTATAATTATTCAGGATTTAAATGCGAAAAAATGATAAAACGTCATCTTCATATACCAATTGAAAACAAACTTTTCAAGGGGAAAGCGATTCTTTTATTTGGCCCGCGCCAAACCGGGAAATCAACACTGATTGAATCTATATTGGAAGATAAGGATTATCTATACCTGAATGGAGACGATGCTGATACCGGGGCTATTCTGGCAAACGCAACAGCAACAAAGTTGAAACTGGCAATCGGTCAAAAGAAAATAGTCTTCATTGATGAAGCCCAGCGAATCTCTAATATTGGCCTGACCCTAAAATTGTTTACAGATCAAATCAAAGATGTGCAGGTTATTGCAACCGGTTCATCTGCCTTTGAATTATCCAACCGTGTGAATGAACCTCTAACAGGGCGAAAATATGAATTTATGCTTTATCCACTGAGTTTTTCAGAAATGGTTGGATATCACGGTCTCATTCAGGAAAAAAGGCATTTAGATCATAGGCTAATCTATGGATATTATCCAGAAATAGTGACCAAAATAGGAGAAGAAAAAGAACATCTAAAGCTCCTGGCCGATAGTTATCTTTATAAAGACCTGCTGATGCTGGAACAAATTAAAAAGCCAATGCTGCTTGAAAAGCTACTAAAGGCATTAGCTCTGCAAATTGGTAGTGAAGTTAACTATCAGGAGCTTGGTCAATTAACTGGAAGTGATGGAAAAACGGTTGATAAATACATAGGTCTGCTCGAAAAAACATTTGTTGTTTTCCGCTTGCCCGCATTTAGCCGGAATGTTCGGAACGAAATCAAAAAAGGTCAGAAAGTGTATTTTTATGATTGTGGCATTAGAAATGCCATTATAAATAATTTTAAGCCGATATCGGGCAGGGCAGACACAGGAGCATTGTGGGAAAACTTTCTCATGGCTGAACGTATGAAATACATTAAGTATAATAATATTGATGCAGAACGATATTTTTGGCGAACAACACAACAGCAAGAGATTGATCTGATTGAGGATTCCGAGGGAAAACTTTATGCTTATGAGTTTAAATGGAATCCATCTTCAAGAGTAAGATTCCCTCAGACATTTACACAACACTATGCGGGGTCTGAAACCAAAGTAATTACTCCTGAAAACATGGAGGAATTTCTCCTCAGATAAACCAGAATATCTTCCACTCAACTGATCATTCTCCAAACAGTGCAAAGGGGACTCTGAGGTTTTCAGGGCTGCCCTTGGCATACTCTTTTAGAAGATAATTGTGCTTGTCTATCGCCGAAATCCACTAATTTTGGTTCATTCATCAGACGTACGGTCATCTATGGATAATACCCTCGTAAAACAAAGGCTACCGGTAACACTCGCAATTGCCATCTTCATGCAAATGCTTGATTCTACCATTCTGAATACAGCATTGCCGGCCATAGCGCAGGATCTCCACCAGTCGGCCATCAATATGCACTATGCTATAGTGAGCTATGTGCTTACATTGGCCGTACTGATGCCCGTGAGTGGTTTCCTGGCTGATAAATTCGGTACAAAGAAAATCTTTATTATGGCGCTGATTATTTTTAGTGTCGGTTCATTGCTTTGTGCGCTTTCACAATCCCTCACGCATCTCATCATTTCTCGCATTATTCAGGGGGCAGGCGGTAGCCTGCTTACACCCGTCGGCAAGCTGGCGCTCATCAAAACATTCGACAGCAAAGAAATGGTAAAGGCCATGAACTTTGCCATAGTACCTGCTCTGATAGGCCCGGTTATGGGTCCGCTAGTGGGTGGGTATGTATCAGTCTATCTTTCCTGGCACTGGATATTCCTCCTCAATATTCCCATAGGCATACTGGGCATTATTCTGGCGCAGAACTACATGCCCGACTACCGCTCCGAATCACCCAAATTTGATTTACGGGGCTTCTTCTATTTCTCTGTCGCCTCGCTCCTGTTGTCGTTGTCCATCGAATTACTGGGCGACATCGAAAATCTTACACTCGTGCTTACAGTTTTCATCGTAGGTATTTTATTGTTTGTCATCTATTTTGCCTATGCCCGTAAATCTGACAACCCCCTCTTTCCCCTCAACCTGTTTCTGGTGCGCACGTTCAGGGTCGGTATACTGGGTAATTTCGCCACTCGGCTGGGCATCAGCGCCGTACCTTTGCTCCTGCCCCTCATGATACAAACCATCTACGGGCAGTCGGCCATTGTATCGGGTTGGATGGTGGCCCCTATGGCACTGATGGCCATTTTTGCCAAGTCGAGGGTTATTAATATCCTTTCCAGGTTCGGGTATCGCAACACACTGGTGGTGAACACCGTCATTATCGGTCTATTGATAAGCGCGCTGGCCATCCCGGGCATACATACCTCTATTTACTGGTTTGTGCCTATCATTGTAGCCATCGGGTTTTTCAATTCCATTCAGTTTACATCCATGAACAGCATCGCCATTGCCGACCTCCGCAAGCACCACACCAGCAGCGGCAATTCTCTGTTGGCTGTCAACCAGCAGTTGGCCATTGGTTTCGGTATTTCGAGCGGGCTCCTGATACTGAAATATTTCCAATACGACCACACAATGACGGACAACAACGCGCACAACGCTTTTAGATATACGTTTGTAGTTGTCGGGCTCATCAGCACCTTATCCAGTCTGGTTTTCAGAAGACTGCACTCCTCAGACGGCTCCAATTTACAATAGCATACCCTTACAATTAGATTTATAAACCCATATTTTAATTTCTCAATTTCCCTTCCAGCCGATACCTTTTATAGCTTATCTTTGTTGAGTACGCTTGTCAATATTAATCCTCAATCATCATGGCACGCTTAAATTTTCTCACTCCGCTTTTTATTGCTGCCAATCTGCAGCAGTCCGTATCATTTTATACCGACAAACTCGGCTTTGAAATATGGTACATCGGCCCGGAAGAAGACCCCTTCTTTGCCTTCCTTGGCCGCGACGGTGTCTCAATCAATCTGAAAGTAATTAATACCGAAGTGCTTCCGCTTCCCAATTCCGTCAGACACAGAGACGCCCGCTGGGACGCCTACATCAATACGTCAGACCCTGACGGCCTGTTTCAAGAATTTCAATCAAAAGGTGTCACATTCAGCCAGCCTCTTATGAATAATGACGACAACCTGCGGGGATTTGAACTCGCTGACGCCGATGGCTATATCTTATTTTTCGGACGACCGCTAAGTGAGGAAGAAAAAGCCCTGCCCGGCTGATTATTCAATTTCTGGCATGGTTCTTTTCTGTCTATGCGTGTAAACTAACAGATACTGAAATGGAATATAAAATCGAAAAATTCTACTTCCTTGATGACGGTACCATGCCGAACAGCGAACTACCCGTTATTATCTACCGGCAAGTAACCGATGCCGAAAACAAAACCAAATGGTTTGAAGAGACTTTCAAAGCCAATGGCTGGACCAACAACTGGCGCGATACAATTTATCATTACGATCATTTTCATAGTACCACCCACGAAGTACTGGGTGTGGGTGAAGGAAGCGTTACCCTGCGTATCGGTGGCAGAAACGGAGTTTCGTTTGAAGTAACCGCCGGTGACGTACTGATATTACCTGCAGGTACTGCGCATTCTGCCGTATCTGAACATCTCAATTACGAAATAGTTGGCGGCTACCCCGACGGCCGGAAATGGGATATTCTGATAGGCAACGATGACGAACGGGAACAGGCACTGGAGAATATCAACAATGTACCCATGCCCACCACAGACCCTGTTTTCGGTCAGCAGGGAGAATTACTGAAACAATGGCAATTTCAAGATATTAATGAACTACCCGACTTCAAGCGGGTTATCGGACCAGGCGGGTGTTGAGGGGCGTATTTCTTTGCAATTAATTCGTTCACCGAATACTTCAACTGCCACCTGAACCAGAGCGGCATTATCTCCTCTTTCACCACACCCTGAACCCAACTGCCAGACTGAACGCCTTTCCCCCCTCATTAAGATAATTCTCATGTCTGCCGGCTACCATAAATCTCCCTGCTTCCATGCCTACTTCCATCACATATCCTACCATTCCATCAATGAAACCTCCATTAAATTTCCTTTGACCTCGAACGTCAAAATAAGGTCCAGACCATGAAAAAGCAAGACCGCCGGCTAGGTAAGGTCTCACTGTGCCACTAGCCAGATTAGCACACAGCAGCGTAGAAATATTATAGGCATTCCACTTAACGGTCGTGTTCTGATAAGAATACCCGTGATCGTTCATATTTAATTCCATGCGACTGTACAAGTGCCTGTTAGAACCCGATAAAGGTATTTTCATAAAAACTCCGAGCAGTTTTCCCTGCATGTAGTTATAACCCTGTAAACTCGAGGCTCTATTCGATAGGTTTATCCCCCCTTTCACACCAAAGGAAACATGGTTTTTGGATGTAGTCTTGACCACCTCGGTACTCCCACCGAAACATGAATTATATTTCCCGACAATAGTCGATAAATCCTTCTCTGTGAACTCAACATTGGTTACTGGCAACGTTATCTTGTCACAATCCTGCAACAATATATTGAGCATATTCAGGTATTCTTTTCGCACTCTTTCATAAACCAGCCCGCCTTGCTCCTTCAGCACTTTTTCTCTGATTATCCGTAGCTGCAAGCTTAGGGTGTCCTTTTCAGCAAAAAAAATGGCCAGGCCATCCTGCTGTTGATAAGTATACAACGATACCCTGCCTCTCACCAGTGCCTTTGCAAAAACCTGCTCTTCAATCGTTCCTTCATCCGATTTCACCCGAAACATCTTGCTCACAAACGGGGTTTCGTCAGTAATAAACCCACTGATATCTTCCGGCCCATAATTTACGGCTTTGCCCTTATCAATTTTGAAAGAAATACCATAGGCATCACGAAAAACATTGATAGCCCCACTCAGCGTATCTCTATGCGGTGTGATTATCTTACCCGGAATAAAATCTCTTTGCCCGAAAGCATGTAGAAGAATTACTGAAAAAGCGAAAGTCAGAATGAATTTTTTGGCCAGCATGTTGGTGGATAGTAGTTTTAGCCCAGCGTATTTAGGGTACGCCACAAATATACTTCTTTTCAGATTGCATACAAATAAACACCTCTGAGTCTCACAAAAATATCCTATCCCAGTGGGGCTTACATCCCTTTAACAAATGGCCGTATATTCAAACATCGCTTACTACCACCTTCCGGTGTTCGCGGCCCCAGTTAATCATTTCCTGTATAATCCTGCCGAAAGAGCGGCAGTGTTCGGTGGGTTCGTATTCAATCAAAACAGGTATATCGGTATAAACCGTGCGTTTCACCAGCTTGCTCATTTCCATTTCCTTCAGTTCTCTTGCCAGCATACGCGTGGTGATACCAGGTATACTGCGTTCAATTTCTCTGAACCGTCTGTTTCCGTTGCAAATAGAGTTGATCACCGGCAGGCGCCATTTACCACCAATAAAATAGAGGGTATCCTGCAATGCTTTCAGTTCTTCGGTATGATTTCTTTCGTTCGCCATGTTGTAATCTGATATACTTAGTGATACTGATTACAAAAGTATATCATTTACCAAATACCTTTGCCAAAAATCAAAGAAAAAATGACAACATTCAAAAACAAAGTAGTACTGATTACAGGCGGAAACAGCGGCATAGGCTATGCCACAGCGCAGGAATTCGCACAACAGGGCGCCACGGTGCTGATTACCGGCCGCCGCAAAGAAGCCATAGAAAAGGCCGCAGCAGAAACAGGCGCCATACCATTTGTAGCCGATCAGGCAAATCTGGACGATACCGACGCCCTCGCAGAAGCCATGCGCACGCAATTCGGGAAGATAGATATATTGTTTATCAATGCCGGTATCACAGGGCAAATGATCGCCATAGAACAGGCCACCGAAAACAATTTTGATGAGGTGATAAACATCAATTTCAAAGGCGCCTATTTCACCCTGAGTAAACTGATACCTTTACTTAACGATGGCGCATCGGTAGTCATTCTGTCGTCAATCGTAGCATCAACCTACAAGGTGGGCAGTTCGGTCTATCAGGCCAGCAAGGCTGCACTCAATTCCATAGCCAAAACAGCGGCCAACGAACTGGCGCCACGCAATATCAGGGTAAATATCGTCAGTCCGGGGCCAACCCGTACCGAGGTACTCAGCAAATCAGGTTTAGATGAAGCCGGTGTGCACCAGTTGTACAACAGCCTGGCGCAGGTCATTCCCCTAAAGAAAATCGGTACGGCCGAAGACGTGGCCAAACTTGTGGCGTACCTGAGCAGCGATGCCGCGCTGTTCATCACGGGCAGCGAAATTATCATTGACGGCGGCATGACCCTCTGAAAGATTCCATCTCAGTACACCATTGCCCCGCAGCGAAACAGATTGTTTTTAAGCGGGGCAATTATTGCATCAAGACCCCTGCGCTCCGGCAATGCAGCCCCGCAAAATAGTGCTTCCGACTCTATGATTAGCAGTAACACGGCCTTATACAAGCATAATTATCAATATCTGCTCAAAAAGTAAGTCATTATTACTAAAAATTATATAATATGGCTTGCATTTTCAATAGCTTCACTATAATTTTGAATAATTGACTAAAGATACCCAGATTAAACGTGAAAGGCAGCTCTTAAAAAGAGTACGTACGCCTGCTATCACTTAGCCAAGACGTGTATAAGCAACCATTTTGGTAATACATTTACCAGAATGAATATAAAAATTCTGCAATAGGTAATTATTCATTGCAGGCACCTGACAAAGCATTATTTGTACCCGATTACGTGTTTTTAAACTATTGAACCTCTCATGAAAATGGTATTTTGCAGAACAACTGTGCTCAGTCCTTTCTTTACGTGCAACCCCCAGTTTGATATTTATTTACACCATTAACTTATGATTAGCCACTTTACTGTGTTTTCCGATTTTCATCATACATTTGTGTACGCTATCAAACTGAAACTTATTTAACCTAAAAATTTTGTCTTTATGCAACCGATTTTTCGCGAAATTACCATTTCCGCCTCTTTTTTGTACTTTTCCGTCTTCCTGATCCTATTCCTGCTCTACTTACTGTTATTCTTCACCAAGAAAAAAGCAATGCTGAGGGTTTTATCGTTTCCGATAAAAAGAATAAGCAATGCCAATTTCACCAAGCTGCTTGACAAATACTCGGCAGACGAAAACGAAGATTATAAAGGGATAATGATTATTGCCTACACCCTGCTGTACCTGTTCTTCGCTGCATTTATTCTTAAAATAATGTTTATCTTCTTTAAACAATTATTTATTGACAGCGCCGATATCAGCAGTACAGGAGCACCGAATCCGAATTTTGTACCGGGTGCCATGTATGAGCTGTTGTTACACATGGACCTCGCAGGTATCATCATCGGGTTTTTAGGTATACTTTTCGGAATCATCATTGCACTGATGGTTGATGGCGAAAACAGAAAAGAAAAAGAAGTGAGCTTTGCTTCTATCTACGATAAAAGCAATATCCTGCTTGAAAAGACAAATAACATAGTAAAGAATTTTACGGCGGTTCAGCCTAAATATACGCTTAGAGAAAGACTTGACTCACTCAAAAGTATTCTGGCGCTGTGCCTTGAAAACGAAGAAGACAGTGAGTTATACATCATGAGCTACTCGGCCGACCTTAATTACATGACCAGCCACAACCTGGAAGTAGTACTGAATTCTTTCGGCCAGGGTAGTACAGACATAACGAAACTCAGCCAGCTCGACTACCACAAACACTACAGAAAAATTGACAGACAAAATACGGAGATCAACGATCTGATAGAAAAACTGGTTACCCGATACAGACAAAAATCTGATTCGATACACTTTGCGGTTCTTAATACCAAAAAGGATGACATCGAGTTCAGCCAGTATGAAAACTACCTCACAAAAGGTTTGGAAAGAGCCGATATCATCTATTATGACCAGTTCGGTGAAGAAGCACTCAGCAACCGTAAAGTGAGCCTGAACGTTGAAGAAGGAAACGTTGTATACGCGTTTGCCAAAGCAAACAATTTAGGCATGAGCGACGACAAATCGATTGAAGAAAAACGCGAAGAACTGAAAGAATTCTTGTATGCCAATAACCTGAATCAGATTGATAAACTGATAGACTGGGGTTATCTGAGAGAAAACATGCTCGAGTTCGACAGCATTCCGTTCCAGTTTGTGCTTACCAAGTCTATCAACGGCACAACGCCTTCAAAGGCCTTAATCACGCTTACCAATATTGACGCCCTGGGCAAAAATGGTGGTATTTTCTCGTTCGAAACCAACGATGCCAAAACCATTGCCAACCTGGTTAATATTTTCAATGCTTACAGCAAAAGCCAGCAGTCGAGAGACAACGATGCCCGCGAGGTAAAAGAAAGAAGAGCGAAGTTCAGCAACCTGTTTAATGCTAATACAGTAAACAGAAACAATATAGCTACTATTCTTAAATATAAGTTTATTGATACTGACAACGACGATTTCTACCCGGGTGTTCCTAAAACAGACATCAAAACAGCCGTGGCTGTGAGAGAAGCGTTCTATGATAACCTCGGCATCATTCCGCTTCCGGTTTATATCGGTGTTGGTGAGAAATACAAAAACGTTAAAGAACTTATAAGAACCAGAAAACCGGGTGTTTATATAGCCATCGGTATATTCGGCAGTGATCAGAACCCGCCAACCGTTGCTGAGTACATCATCAACTCTGACAACTCGTTGCCGTTCGAACTGGTAAGAAAATCGACAAGACCTAAAAAGATTGAATACAAAGACGAAAGCGAAAGAAACATTTTCTATGCCAAGTTTGCCGACAAGTGGGTTGAGTATGAAGAAAAATGGGTGAACGATGATTGCGCAGACTACGCTATCGTAGCTAAATTGAACCTGGGTGACGATATCTCTATCTTCATTGCCGGTGGATTGAATCACTATGGTACCGAGAAAATCGGAGCGTATCTGAGAGACTCATGGGAAACCATTGCCGACGAAGTGGGCGATAAGGAATTCCTGTTCCTGTATGATATCCCTGAAAAACAATCAAGTGAGCCAATCACTTTAAGAGAGAAGAAAATCTGGTAATAAATATACCGGTCAATTCAGATACACCCTTTGTCTGTGTCCTCCCGTATGGGTGGTTCCCGGGCAAAGGGTTTTTCATTCAATAGCCAGTTTATTGCCCTACCTGATGCTGTTTCACCACCTTCTCCCCCGCCGGTTTACCCATTACTTTTTTACATTTTCCTCATATTGCGAATAAAGCCGCATTCTGCTTAAAAATTATTCTCTAAAGTTCATAATTGTTCCCGCCAGTGCGCAAATCAGACTTGTATTTCAATTGCTTACCCCTAATTTTGGATGAATTAAACTGCTTTTGATTATTAAACAGATTTGAAGTAAATGTGTCTAACGTTAACAATTGAACTTGCATAGGAAACCTTCCAAAAAATGAAATGAGGCAGGCATATCCTGCCGTAAATAATACAGGCACATGCCGGACAAACACAAAGACCGGCGCTCAGAAGTAAATACATTGGCACGACCGATCAGGCCAGAGTGTATTTCAGGATTTTTTACAAAACAAAGCCCTGCAAGGGCGGGCATATTGCTTTCTATGCAGCAGCACTCCTCAAGCCGGCTGCCACCAGCTAAGGCATATACCCACTTGTTTAACATGTTTCATATATGAATTTTGCTGAGAAAAAACACCATGAGAGTTCCCTGTCGTTATTATTCATTTCTTTTTTTACCGGATTCACAGCTTTCAATTATTATCTGATCTGGCAACAATGGCTCATGGCACGGCCCGGGCTGCATTTTATAGACCTCCGGCTGGCCATAGTGCTGTTTATTGTATGGTTTTTTCTGGGCTATTTTATTGGTGAACAAATGCTGCCCGAAATTACCAAAAGCCTGATGATGACCATCTTTGTATTACTGGAACTGACTACGGCCGTTTTTGCCATATTCAGCAAGTTTATTTTTTACAATTGGTTGCTTAAAGGAAGCTTCATTCAGGACCTGCCGACCGTTCAGCTTGTTCTGTTGCTTTTTCCGGTCATGATCCTGCCGTGTATAGTCATGAGTTCAACCAACTCGCTGCTGTCTCGGATATTCGACATACCGAAAACCCGTGGCGGCAACAGGCTGTATTTGTACTATTTTTCAGGTTCGGTATTCAGCTTTTTTGTATCATCAAAAATGCATAGGCATCTGATGGGATTCGAAAACGCTATTTACCTCGGTGCATTTTTGAATTTTTCGTGCGCGGCCATAGCTGCGGTTCATTACTATTTCACTCGTACCAAAAAAAAATAATGAAAACGGAGCTCTGTAAACGGCAGAACCATAAAATTTTAAGGTTATAGGTGCATATAAGCATGAACTTCCGCATAGGGGATAAAGCCACGCCCGTTTTATTCTATATATTTGCAGAGTCATGCTCCCACCTTAAAAGTCTCATCATGGGCAGGCAACACTGCTCATGGCTTCGCCCCGTAACTAGGTTTTAAAACCCGCTTACTAGGTCCATACAAACTTTGTTTGCTGTTAATAATTCTATTGAGTGCCTTAAAATTAATTCAGATTCAGACTTACCCTAAGAAAACATCAGATACCTGCGGGTACATATTCTGACAGTGTATCCGGACAGTTCTGTTTTGATTAACACAGACACAGCCGGTCTGAGTTAGTCACTGAATCCTGTAGCCTGAACTCAAATACAAAGCAATTTGCTGTACAAACGAAAGCTTCTTGATCAGCCGGTGGCTTCCTGCCATTGGCTGACTGAACGAAAGCTTTAGCGGAAAACGCCGTTTACCTGATGATAACCCCGGGTAAAAGGCGCCATTTGTACAGCAGAGCATCTTTTGCATTTTTTAAGAGGCAGATAACAAATTAAAATAGAATAGAATGTTAATAGGAACAAGGCTGAGGAAATTACGTGAATTACGGAACTACACCCAGGAATACGTAGCCAGAGAACTGAACATGACCGCTACCGGGTATGGAAAAATAGAGAGAGACGAGTCGGAAGTATCGTTTCAGAAGCTGAAGAAAATCTCCTCTATACTAGATGTAAAAGTAGAAGACATCATCAATTTCAGTGAGAACATGGTATTCAATGTAATCAGCGGCCAATCGGCTGCAAAGAGCAATAATGCATTGGCAGACACCGAAAAACGCCTGTATGAAAAAATAATTGAACAACTAAAAGAAGAAAACGCCTATCTGAAAACTATTATTGACAGGTTACAGGGGAAGTAGAAGAGGATAAACACAATGCACTGAAGCAATAATAATCTTATTAAGAACTGCCTTCTTTTCCACACTTTTTTAGTTTTTAATTTATAGCCTACTTGTTATCTTTATCTGGAGGTACATTTAGTAATCTTTTAAGTTGTTCATCAAAATTATTTGTTTGGGTTTTTGCCGTTGGTATTACATCGTCTTTCATCGTTATTTTGATGAGTTTATCAAAATCTGATTCATAATTATTGTCTTGTGCTATTCTGAATTTTTCATACTCTTGTTCAGCGAATGAAACAGCACTTTGATGCGAAATACTTCCGGCATCTTTTAATACATCATATTCGTTGAATTGCAGGAATGCATCTACACGATTAACCCAATCAGACATTTTCATTTCTTTTTTTCTTCTTGCTTGCGATTCAGCATATTCAAGAAGACCATTTACTACTCCGGTTAAATCTTTTAATTCTTTCTCTGTTAAATAGTTTTTGGCAATAACTGTATCAGATTTTTGAATTTTTCCACCTTTAGATTCATTCCTCCATGAAGTTAATCCCATATTAAGGACATTGGCATTTGCTCTTGACTTTACAATTTCTGCTGCTGTGTAGCCTGTTATTGCATAAGCTAATTTATTCTGAACGGTTGCAAAAAATGTCTTTGTAATTGGAGAATTTTTATCATAGTCAATACTACATTGTTGATAAATGTCAGTTATTTTTTGATAAAATCTTCTTTCAGAAGCTCTTATTTCTCGAATCCTCTCAAGTAATTCATCAAAATAATCCTTTCCGAAATAACTTTTTCCTTGTTTTAATCTTTCATCGTCTAAAATAAACCCTTTTATTAAATACTCCTTTAATATATTAGTTGCCCAAATTCTGAATTGAGTAGCTGAATAAGAATTAACCCTATAACCAACTGCTATAATAACATCTAAATTATAATACAGTATTTCTCTTTTAACTTGTCTTTTACCTTCCATTTGAACTTGTGCAATTTTTGCACAAGTTAGATTTTCATGCAACTCACCAGTTTCATATATATTTTTAATATGTTTCACTATTGAGGTTCTATCAGTTTGAAAAAGTTCAGAAATTTGGAGTTGACTTAGCCAAACTGTTTCTTCTCCTAAGATTACTTGTATCTTAATACTGCCATCTCCACTCACATAAAAAAGAAAATCGGAATAGTCCTCTTGAATATTCATTTTTATTTATCTATATAAATTACACTAAGTTAATCTCTTATCATTGCTTTTCAAAACAATGATAAACCTTACAACTATTTTACTTTAACAAAAACTTTAGTACTATGATTAACTCTTTGGTACTTAAATTCTTCTTTGATTTTACCTACGTTACTACATTAACTAATACTAAAAATACCCTCCATCTCCCCTTTCCTGCTTTTCTCATTCAATAATTGTTTACCGTACGCCCTTAGCCCCCTGCCCTCTGCAAAACAATTCACCTAAACTGCTCAATCAACTCCCGGCGGTAAGTAAGGCCTATTGGCAGCGACACATCATTCATAAACAGATCATTGCCGCTGATACGCGTTACACGTTTAATGGCCACCAGATACGATTTATGCACCCGCACAAACTCTGACGTCGGTAGCCGCTGGTCAAGCTCAGAAAGCGTCAGCGCGGTGAGATAAGTATGGGTATCGGTAAAAATCTTCACATAATTTCCCCAGCTCTGGGCATATTTTATTTCTTCCGTTTCAAGCCGCATCCAGTCGCCGTCTACCCGAATCACGATAGACGATTCAGTCTGGGCAGCCGGTGCCATACTATCGGCTTTATCAGGCAAGCCCAAACCAAAATGATAAAAGGCTTTATCTACCGCTTTCAGAAACCGTGTAAACAGAATCGGTTTCAGCAGATAATCAACCACATCGTAGCTGTAACTTTCAAGTGCGTAATCAGAATAGGCCGTGGTGAATATCACCAATGGCTTTTGTTTCAGAGTACTCAGCATTTCGAGGCCACTCATCTGCGGCATGTTGATATCCAGAAAAACCAGATCTACCTTGGTCTGATGCATCAGGTTGATGGCCTCCAGCGCATTTTCACAACTACCAATCAGCTCAAGCCTGTCAATCTGTGATACATAATGCTGCAGCACCAGATGTGCCCCGCGCTCGTCGTCAACAATAATACATCTTAAACTTTTCGGAGTTGTGGGCTCGGTCATTTGTGTTTTATTTTAATTGCAGGGTTAGCAGTGTCCGGTATTGACCTTCCGTTTCGCTCATCGTAAGGGTATAACGCCCGGCATAAAAAGCCTCCAGCCGTTTTTGGGTGTTGGGTATACCAACTCCGGTAGATACCAGTTTGGGTCTGCGTGCAGGAACAGAATTCAGTATGTCAAGCACCAGGGCGTGGTTAACAACACTGATACCGACAGAAACAAAACAGTTTTTAACCGTTCCGCTGCTGTGTTTAAAGGCGTTTTCTATCAACGGCAGCAAAAGCAGGGGCACTATCTGATAAGCCGCCAAAGACTCAACGGGCTTCGGATGCCGGTAATCAAGCGTGCACCGATGCCCTATGCGCTCTTTTTCCAGATTGATATAACTGCTCAGGTACTCAATTTCATGGCTTAGTTTTACCTGTTGCTTCGAAGCCGACTCTACCTGATACCGCATCAATTGCGACAACTGCATGATCATGTCCGGCATACGTACCGGTTCTTTGATACTGATGCCATACAGGTTATTGAGCGTGTTGAACAAAAAATGAGGGTTTAGCTGCGCCTGCAACAGTTTGGTTTGCGCCTCGCTGAGCTGTAATAACTGATTGCTACCCCTGATTTGCTGACGGTAGAAGTATTCGAGCAGAAAAATGGCCTCCATTGTAATCAGGCTCACAGAGGTAGTGGCTATATAGAGCAGGCCCATTTTTATCCAGTTCTGCGACTGATGAAATTCAGGATAAAACCAGAAATAATCGGCAACGAAGAGAAATATACCGCTCGAAACCAGCAGAACCACCGAAAAAAACAAAAACCGATTCAACTGTCCACGGGTAAAGAACGGAAACAGAAACACCCTGTAAAAAATAGCCAGCGTATACAGAATCAGAAAATGCAGAAAGCCTTCGGTGATTTCTTTGACCGACGAAAGGAAGTTCCAATGGCTGATAGACATCAGAATAAAAAAGCCCCAGAAGAAAATCAGTTCGCGTACCCAATCAATTTTACCCGTCTTTATATTGGTTTTCAGCATGTTTTTATCATTTCTACAAAAGAAAATAAATCAATTTTTTTATCAAAAAAGAAATGACAAACTCAGAATATCACCAAAAAAACGGTGTTCGTCATTCATATTTCGGCATAAAACATTTAACGCCTATATTGGCTTAAACTAATGAGTGAATTTTAATTCGTTTTTAAGTTTAAATCGTTTATATTTGTACTATTGACACTTATTAGATTCCTACACAGTGGAACAGGAGTGCAATCACATGAGTGTGACAAATATAAATGAAAAAGTTATTGACTACCTCGCGCAAGCTTAAAACTGTCATGTAAGTCAATCTAACCAATATAAAAACAAGAGGATGAAATGATTTTTCATCCGTCGTCAGTGTTTTTAAACCAAGCCATGAAAAAAAGATATGCCGGGCCTGCAGAGGCCCTCAAAGACGTTAGATTCTACATGAATCTTTCATACGCTTGTAGCAAAAAGCCCCTTCTTTTAGGGGCTTTTTTGTTGGGATTCATCACTCAATTGCCATTAAATCTTTGTCCATCTTTTATTATTTTTCGGTATATTTAATAGCATTATTAAGAACATTTGTTATATTTATAACGTTATATTCATCAAGGTATACTCCAAGTTAATTTGGGTTAAATTAATAGGGTATTTAATTTTAATACAGGACTTCCTCTTTTATTTTTATATTGGCTATAAACTTGGATATAATTGGTCATTTGAAAATACAGGTAATATTGATAAGGAAAGATTTAAACAATAGATATGCTGTGTAGTCTTATCATTTTGTAAGACTATAACTAATTTCTTGTAAGACTATAACTAATTTCCTTAATTTAGTAAATTGCAATTAACTTTAGACCGATACAACAAATTATAAACAAACTGATATTCAATAAGAATAATTAGTAATTTTGAATTATGGAAAAGAAACCACTTTATACCATAGGACACGGAAGCAGGAAAATTGACGAGTTCTTAAAAATACTGAAAGATTTCGGTATAGAATATCTTATTGATGTTCGATCTCAACCATACTCCAAATTTAGCCCACAATACAACCAAATAGACTTGAAATTCTATTTAGAGAGTAATGGAATTACTTATGTGTTTATGGGCGATAATATTGGTGGGCGACCAAAAGATACAAGTTGTTATGATAAAGAAGGAAAAGTTGATTATGAAATTGTAAAAACAAAAGACTTTTTTATTCAAGGCGTCAATAGATTAAAAACAGCATATGAGAAAGAAGTAAATGCTGTCATTATGTGTAGTGAAAGTAACCCTTGCGAATGTCATCGAAGTAAATTAATAGGTAGAGTATTACAGATCGACAAAATAATACTAAAACATATTGATGAGAAAGGCAAGTTAAAAGACCAAATAACGGTAATTAGTGAACTGAACAAGGGTAAATCTGAAATCAATTTATTCGGAGAAATTCAAAATGCAACATCAAGAAAAGCATATACATAACGATGGAATTTTATACAATTGGAGTTTATAATTCCACAGAAAAGGAGTTTTTTGATAAACTCATAAATAACCAAATAGATACATTCTGTGACATAAGACAACGAAGAGGGGTTCGTGGTGCGAAATATTCTTTTGTGAATAGTAACCGTCTACAAGAGAAACTAAATGATTTGGAAGTAAAATATGGTTATATCCCAGAATTAGCACCGACATCTGAAATCCGTGAGTTACAAAAAGAAGTTGACTTTGCAAAAGGAGAACTCAAAAGAGAAAGACAAGAATTAGGAAAAGTATTTGTTATTGAATATAAAAACAAAATCCTAAAAGATTTTGACTTTGAGCAATTCATTGAAAACCTAGAAAAAATTGGAGCAAATCGAATAATTCTTTTTTGTGTTGAGGAGCATCCAGAGGCTTGTCACAGGTCAATTGTAGCTGATAAACTTATGAATCGTTATAACTTTAAAATCACTCACCTGTAATGGAGGTATTAATCGTTTCAAAAACTCATATGTCAACTTTGGCTTGCGTAGGCGGTTTAGTACTTTCAGATAATCGCTATGTTAGAATATTAAATAAAGGAAACTATAATCAACCTCAAGATACAGATTTTGCTGTAGGACAAGTTTGGAATTTAGAATTTACTAATAGAACAGTTTTGCAACAGCCTCATATCGAAGATATTATCTTGACCTCTAAAAGATATTTGAGAACAATTGAGGATTTACCTTCATTTTTTATAGGAGCGAATACAATTGACTGGACCGATCATGTAGACAATTTATTTGATGGTTTCATTCATTGGACAAATTCTGGAACAGGTTATATACCATACAATCGAAGTATGCCGCCCAAAAGCGTTGGTTTTTGGATTTCTGATAAAGATTTAGTTAGAGTAACATTCGACAATAATAGTAAAACAAAATATAGATATCCTAATAGCACCAACTACCGAAATATTGCCTATGTTGGTTTTCAAGAAACTATATCAATTATTCCTGCTGGGACAATTTTAAGAGTTTCGTTATCTAGAATTTTTCCGCCCGAGAACTCCGAAATTAATGCACCAAGAGGATATTATTTACAATTATCAGGCTGGTACTTGTGATGATATAAGAAAAACGAATACATAACATCATTTTTGTGATAATAGAGCAATTGAGAATTTCCGCTCTAAAAAACATTTGTACATAAACTGACGTATTTCGATTTCTACATTTATAATAAGACAGCCCGATAAACATAAGGAACAAAATTAAAATAATATTCAGACTAAAACTAGAAAGTATTAAACTCAACGACATTCTGAGACTTAAGAATTTAGATAATGTTAAAATCAGACTTAAACTTTCAAATAGCTCTTTTATGCATTAACGAAATATCATAATAATCCAAGTTCACTTTTGATTGAGAACTTTTACAATGGGAAATAGTATTTCAACTAATCATAAAGAAAACGACTGGAACCATCCTGATAACAACCACTGGGACGACTATTAAAAGATTATGTACAAACAAGGCGATATTGTTCTGCTACCATTCCCTTATACTGACAACTTTGTGAATTCTAAAAAAAAGACCTGCAGTAATTATTCCCAAAACCTGAGCGAATATTCGTGGTTATATTGTCGCTAAAATCACATCGGTTATTCATAACTATAAGTTTAGTTTCCCTATATTTAACAGAGATATAGATTTTATTCCGTAAAAACCATGTGAAGGATAATAACGTTAAGCCATACCCTCATTAATCGTAAAATAGGCAAAATTAAGTGCGACGGACTTGAAAAATTATTAGCAATGATTGAAGATAATATTGCCTTGGAATAATAGAATCCAAATCATCCACTATGTTCCACTTCCGTAATTAAATCCTGAATAATGGCCGTGGTTGAGCGCCCGCTGAAACCATTCAGAGATTGCCCAGCCCATATACTTACAAAATGTGGGTTTTCCTGCGCTTTGGCTACTTTTCTCAGTTCAGCGGTCAGCTTGTTCTGATACGGATACGGCAGTATGAAATCTGTATGCTCTAGTGTTTCAATGAATGTGTTTTTGATACCCCGGGCGTATCGTCCCGTAAAGCTTCTGGTCAATACAATGCTGCTCTCCGTTGCCTTACGCAGCCTTTCTTTCTCGAAGTCTTGCAGGGCGCTTTCTTCCGATCCCAAAAAAATGCTGCCAATCTGAAACCCCTGCGCTCCGAGCGCCCTGGCCGCCAGCAAAGTGCGGGCATTGTAGATACCCCCGGCATAAATCAAGGGTACTTTCACAGCTTCATATACCTGTGCAAACAGCGGCATCCCTCCTATCAGCGGTATCGTGGCCCTGGCAAAGCTGCCTCTGTGGCCACCGGCTTCAATACCCTGTACGCAAATCAGGTCAATGCCCGATGCTTCCAGTATCAGCGCCTCTTCAACCGACGTGCAGGTACCAATTAGCAGGGTATTATTCGCTTTTAGCCGGGCAATGCTTGGCGCATCCAAATTGCCGAAAGTGAAACTCACAATCCTGCAGTTTTCGGCTATAATGGCATCAATCTGGTCGTGATAGTTGGTAAGCTTGATATTTTCAATGGCAGGTAATGACACATCCAACTGATATTGCTTAGCCAGTTGGTCAATAAAGAGTCTGGCTTTGTTATATTGCTCCCTCAGTACATCAGTTATGGCAGGTATTTCGTTCAGAAAAATATTAACCCCAAAGGGTTTGTCGGTAAGTTGTCGGGTTGATCTGATGGCCTCCACACATTTTTCAGCAGGCAAATCTCCCAGCGACAAAGCCCCCAAAGCTCCTGTTTTCAACGCTGCGGCCACCATTTGTGGTGTAGTGACACCCAACATTGGCGCCTGAATAATTGGATACTCAATGCCCAGCAACTGAGTAAGTTCGTTTGTCCACTTCATTATCCTGCCTTGTTTATTGTTGCACAATCAAATATACATAGGCAAGGGCAAACATCAAAGGATAATTACCTCTCGTACAGACGCAAATCTGCTCATTAGTAAAGCATTATAAAGATTCCGGTAGCTTACTTTTTGGCTACAATTTTTATAAGCAATTCAATGTCATCTGAAACTATTTGATCGGCTACAATATCATAAAATTTCCCTGAGTTGTAACGGATACCCCAATCTGTTCTATCAATGACTAGCTTACCATTCGCTTTTAAAATTCCGTCCACAATTTCCATTTTGGCAGGAAAAGTAACCGAACGTGTAACCCCTATAATGGTCAGGTTCCCCGTAACTTTTAAAGTCTTCCCACTGGCTGATGTAACCTTGGTAATTGCGATTGCGGCAGTGGGGAATTTTTCTACATCAAAATAATCGGGCGATTTTAAGTGTTTAATTGGGGTATTTTTATTTGTCTTGTCTTTATACTCCATTGAATTCATGTCTATTTCAGCAGTACCACCCACAAGCTGGCCTTTCTCTACCAGCAATTCACCTTTTGATAGATGGACATACCCCACATGCCCTTCCTCAGAATCCAGCAGCATTGACCCTTTCCATGTTATAACACTTTCTGTCGTGTCTATACTATATTTTTGTCCAGCGGATGCTGAGCTTGCCGATGCATTGTCGTTTGCCTCATTGTCAGATCCACCGCAACCGAATAACAAAGACGCACTCATTAAAACTAAGTAAGAGATTGATAGCTTGTTGTTCATAGTATAGAAATAATAAATGACAAATGATTTTAAACTCAGCAATACACATGAGTGCTGAGTTTAGAGTTTTTCAACATCCTTTACTTGGTATGACATAGATTACCTTGTCCGAAACAGATAAATTGAAGCCAAAATTTCCTGTAGGAGGAAGTACTAGTTGTTGCCATGTTTTGCCCATGTCTGATGACCGGAATATACCATTTACGCGACCACAGACTAAATACTTACCCATTTGTTTGATAGATAAAATATCTGATGAAGATTTTAGTAGGCCTACTTTTTTCATGAATAAACTACCCCGGGAAGGCTGAAGGTCTTCGCCTATGGTATTCCAGGTTTTCCCACCATCCATTGAAATGTGTATTGTGTTTGTTTGGGTATCTGTGTTATTTACTATGGCAGCGAATCCCCCATTAATACGTTCCACAGCGAGGCCAACACCCCCTTCATTAAGCACAAGATCCCAATTTTGACCATCATCGGTCGATCTTAATATTCCATCTTTGTAGGTAGCCATGAGTACACCGTTTGATTCTATCAATTTCATTGCCACGCCCCCGGTATGTACTTTTTCCCAGGTTTTTCCTTTGTTAGTTGATCTAAAAAGAATGTTGCTGGCATTGATGAAAACTGTGCCTCCGGCAGTTTCAAAAACGTTGGTTACTTGTCTCGCTTTATAATTCTTGTACATCCAATCTTTCGTTTGGTCTAAGCGTACGGCTTGCTCTTGAAAATCCGTGTACACGGGCGACCAATCACTCGTTCCGTTTATTTTTTGTATAAATTGACCCCTGAAATCATAGGCAAATATCCCATTCTTACCAGGGGTAATGTTACGTTGTTTACCAGGGAAAATCTCTTTTGTCCAAAATGAAGTTGTGGAATTTGGTTCAGTATGATAAACCCCATTGCCAGCACGTAAATAGAGTCCGTGGTCATTTGCAAATAAACCATCTCTCGACACACCCGCTCTCTGCAAATTTTCAGGCAGC
This sequence comes from Emticicia sp. GW821-FHT11C11, assembly GCF_058808615.1. NCBI lineage: Bacteria > Pseudomonadati > Bacteroidota > Cytophagia > Cytophagales > Leadbetterellaceae > Emticicia > Emticicia sp. GW821-FHT11C11. Next base: position 777,369 of record NZ_JBXARV010000003.1, on the reverse strand, counting down.
CCTTTGCTAATGTCCTGCCAGGTTTGGCCGCCATCAGTAGATTTAAAAATGATGTTGGCAATCTCTGATGATTTCCCCTCTTTTATTATTTTCTTTTTTGCTTCCTTTTCTTTTACCACAAAAGAATTTAGTAGAAATAATACCAGGAAGATAGCCGGAATAAACACAAATAGTTTTTTCATTTTTTAAAAATTTAAAGTAAAATCCTATTAATTAGTAATTAGCGGAAAGCAGCAGATGGGGCTATCCCTATTATTGCTGACTCTCTTTACTTTTAAAATCCGTGATGGTCTTTCCTCCCGCCCTGAGCATTGCCGAAGGGTCATATCGATACACTCCGGATAAAGATCCAAACCAAATACTTCCATCGTTAGCTTCCAAAATCCCACAAAGCATTTTTTCGGTTAACATTATTTCGGTTACAGCGGGGGTTTTATTGTACAAAGACTTTGCATCATAACGGGAAAGTGCCCAGTTTCCATTGGGCTTTACTTCACCGGTAGTCCAGATGTTCCCTTTTTTATCTTCGATTATTGCAGAAGCACCCCTCTTCGCTACGTTTGTAAAGATACTGCCGTCATAGCGCCAAAGACCACCAATGTCACCGAACCAAATGCTTCCTTTTTTATCTTCGATTATTGACCAAACGTTTTTAAACGCTTTGCCATCTTTGTTTTTTAGAACGGTAAATGTTTTTCCATCATAAAAACAAGGCCCGTCCTCTGTGGCAAGCCATAATTTCCCGGTTCTGTCTTCGATAATATCCTTAATACCATTAGGGGGCAGTCCGTCTTTCGTTGTAAAACTTCGAAAGGATTTCCCATCTGCCCTTCTGGGATCGTAACGGCTTAGTCCACCTCCGAACCAAATATTACCGGCTTTATCTTCATGAATAGAAAAAACCAAATTATCGGCAAGTCCTTCCGCGGTTGTAAAATGTTGAAAGGATTTCCCCTTGTAACGATAAACTCCTGAATCTCTGGTAGCAAACCAAAGATTTCCTTTTCTATCTTCCAGAACATCCCAGAAGCTGGGAGAACTTATTTTACTCGTGAGGTTGGTAAACGATTTGCCATCGTATCGAAAAATACCTTTGAAGGAAGCAACCAAAATGTTTCCGTTTCTATCTTGCTTTATATTCCGAACCATACTATTGGGCACACCGGAAGTGGTGGTGTCTTTAGTTTCGGACTTGACATTATCTTTTGAGAGGTCTGTCTTGCTGTGCCCCCAGGAGGTGTACAAAACAACCATCAACAAAACACATAGCTGCAAAAGCTTAATCATTTCTCTTTTTGCTTTTAAGAATTTCAGTAAAGCTAAATGTTCTTATTCCGACATCTGTAAAAGGTCTGTAAAAAAAGGTTAATGATATGTAAAAATTGTAGGGACAGGCATCAAACAACTGAGAAAACAGCAATACCTCCCTATTTTTGGAATCTCAGTGCCGATAAAACTTCTTCGATTAATATCCACATAAGGTTGTACAAACAAATACCCACGGGCAAGGGCATACATCAAAGGTCTAAACACGTTCGGTGTCCGGAACAAATAGACTAGAAAAATGTATATTTGTGAAATACACAAAACCAATCAATCACTCATTCAACCTGATGAAAACAAAAACTATCTACTTATTGCTGATACTCCTGGTGGGTGTATTCCACCTGAGTGCTTCAATGGCACAAACCAAGCCCCGCACCATAGTAACCACCGACGGCGAACTGGACGACGTGGACTCGTTCATCAGGATGCTGCTCTACGCCAACGAGTTTAAACTGGAAGGCCTCGTGTACAGCAGTTCACAATGGCACTACAAAGGCGATGGCAAGGGCACAAAGTTCACGTCGGAAATGGAATCAACCGCCAAACGCTACGGTGAACGCACTGAATTGCGCTGGCCCGGTACTACCTGGATGGAAGAACTGATTGATGAATACGCCAAAGTACAGCCCAATCTGGCTAAACACGCCGCGGGCTATCCCAAAGCCGCTGCCCTGAAAAAACTCGTAAAAGTCGGAAACATAGATTTTGAAGGAGAAATGGAAAAAGTAACGGATGGGTCTGAGCTCATCAAACACGTATTGCTTGACGGCAACCCGCAGCCCGTATACCTGCAGGTATGGGGTGGCACCAACACCATTGCCCGCGCGCTGAAATCAATAGAAGACGAATACAAAACCAAACCCGATTGGCAAAAGATTTACGACAAGGTATCAAAAAAAGCCATCATCTATGCAGTGCTTGATCAGGATGCCACCTATCGCAAATACGTAGCACCCAACTGGCCACAGATACGGGTTTTCTATAATTCAAACCAGTTCTGGTGCCTGGCATACCCCTGGACACACGTAGTACCTGCCGAATTACAGCCGTACCTGCGCGGTGAGTTTATGAGCAAAAACATCATCCATAATCACGGGCCGTTGCTGGCTAAATACTATTCTTGGGGCGACGGACAAAAAATAGCCGGAGATGCCGAGCATACGCAAGGCACCATTGAAGACATGACGAAAAATAAAATGACGCCATACGATTTTATTTCTGAGGGCGACTCCCCCGCTTATTTTCAACTGCTTGACGTAGGCCTCATGAACCGTAACAACCCCGAATACGGTGGCTGGGGTGGCCGCATGGTGCAATCGAAAGACAATCCGTACCGTTGGGAAGATGCCCGCACCCTCACAGACTATAATCTTTTCACCGGCAAGCCTGATGCTTCGTTCCCGCAGACCCGCTGGATCGACGCCCTGCAACTGGATTTTGCTGCCCGGGCAGACTGGTGTATTAAACCCTATAAGGAGGCGAATCATGCGCCACGTATCTCTGTAAAAGGCGGAAATATCAGAAGAGTAAAGCCAGGTGAAAAACTAACGATTACGGCAACAGCCTTCGACCCCGACGGACACACGGTAAGCTACACCTTCTGGCAATATGCCGAGGCAGGGACATCGCCTGAAAAAGTTACCATTCAGTCACCCACAGGCGATACTGCCGCAATTGAAATACCACAAACCGCCAAAGTCGGCGATACCATCCATATCATAGCAGAAGGCAAAGACAGCGGCACCCCGGCGCTGATACGCTATCAGCGTGTGATATTAGTGGTTTATTAAATAGCTTAGCTTTGCAGAGGGCATGGGGCTAAGGGCAGAGAGGAATTTTATATCAAGCGTGTCACGCCTATCCTCGATATAAAACGGGCGTGGCACGCTTAATTGCTTCAATTATCATCACAAAAAAAGGCTTAAACCCGCCGGTTTAAGCCCTGCATCAGAAATTTATACTATTTCAATCCCTCTAATATCGTTAGCCATTCATTAAAATGCCTGCACTCCAACCTGAGTTTATCTAATCCAATCTCTTGTAATATTAGAACTCCATCTGTAACTTTATTATAAGATTTACAAATGCGTAGAATCCTCTTTGATGGAGCAGTTTCAGGGCTTTCATTAATTAATTCAGGATTAGCCTCTGGCATTGAGGCTTTAATCTCTAAAAAGCAATTATCAGGCAACTCATTATCAATTTCCAGCCATTCTTCCATCAATTTCGGATCCGAAAACAATAGCGTTTCAAATTCATGTAGCTGGATATAGGGAATAAAATTCGGAAAGTTTAAGTCCACTTTTAACATTTGTTCCATTGCAGCTATACGTTTATAAGGGCTTAGCTTTCTGGTAGAATTATAACCTGGAAAGTCCGTTGTTAAACCATATAAATCAATCAAACAAGAGTGATATACATCAGGGCATTCTTTGAACCATTGAGTTACATCATTTTTAAACTTCGAATATCCCACTATTCCACCTCTTTTTCGCAATGATCTATTTGTTAGCACCTTCCTGGCCTCGACATAAATATTGAACTGAAGCAAGTGTGGCCTTAAAATATCAGACACAAAACGCTCTTCTGAAAACCCCTCTGCAGTTATATTTAATCTAATCATGGGTTGCCTCCTATTACATTTTTATCCCACAAATCACCCAATGAATAGCTTTCCAACCACGAATCCAATTTTTCCAAGTCTAATCTTCTAAAAACCGTCTCTGCACCCTCTTTTTCAACAACTATTATATCTTCAGTCTCAAATTCATTAACTAAACTTACAGATTGTGTTGAAATAATAACCTGTGTTCGTGTAGAAGCTTTTTTCAACAAACCTGCTAAAATGGTAATAGCTGTTGGGTGCAAACCAAGCTCGGGTTCATCAATTATCACCAACTTAGGCAAGTTACTTTGTAACAAAAGAGTGGCCATGCATATAAACCTTAAAGAACCGTCTGACAATTGATTGGCTGTAAAGGTTTTATCAGAAAAAACATCGTTCCATTCCAATCTGATGTTTTCTGTATTTAAAAGATTAGGCGACAAAACAAAATCCTTAAAAAATGGAATGACCAACTGAATTGTTTTAATGATTCTGTCATAATGCTTTTTATCCGCATTCTTCATTCTAAATAAGAATGGAGCTAAATTTGAGGCATCATCGAACAAAAACTTGTCATCAGCCAGAGATGCATATTTTTTTATACCGGCAGTTTCGCTTGTGTCATGAAAATGATACACTATCCAATCCTTCAGCACATCATATACATGATTGGCAACTCTATTAGATTGAGCTTTAGACGAAAGCTTGCTTTCGTCTTCTGAGAATGTTATTGTAGTAAAATAAGGATTTTTATAATCTTCTGCAGTGAAGCCGCATTTCTCAGAATCTATAATCAAACTGTCATTTAAGGTAGGCAGTAGATTTATCTGGTACGAATTCGGATAAAAGTCAAGAAATAAATTTATACTTTTAGTTTCTTTACTTCCATAATAAAGTATATTTTCTGCCCCTTCTCTGATAGATACACTCTTAAGTCTGCCTATAATAATATTCCTGATAAACTTAAAAACGCCAATAAAATTACTCTTTCCTGCACCATTTTGGCCAATTAAAACATTCATATCGCCAATCGCTACGACTTGCGAACGAATTGATTTAAACCCGCCAATAGTAATCTCTTTTAAATTCTTGTTGTTCATTATCTGGCAATTAACCTATGCTATACATTATAACCCTACTACCTGAAAAAGAAAAAATACAAGCTTCATTTAAATCAAAGTATTGTTAAAATCAAAATTAGAGTATTCAAATTAAGGAACCAAATTTAACATAAATAAAAAAAGGCTTAAACCCGCCGGTTTAAGCCCAGGAGGAACGTTGTTCCCAGCCGGAGCCACTGATAGTGATTCATGTCTTAAAGATTAGCATTTTTTCTATGGGATCCGATAGAAAGGTACATCTCTTCAAGAAAAGTAAAGGTTTGTTTTGCGTACTATCGTTGTACAGATATCAGAGATATCTATTTCCGGGATGCATTACGAAGTTAAGGAAATAAATTCCGGATTTCAAAACAGATTGGTAGAAATTTTGAACCCCTGCCTATGCGTGCCACGCCCGTTTTCTATCGAGTATAGGCGTGCCACGCACACATTAAAATTTATTATGTTCCAGAAACACTCCCAGCAAGAGGCATGTCAATAGATTACCCAATTTGCCGGGTTCTGTCAATTGCTGTGCTTTCACCAACTCTATACTTCTTCCGAGTTTTGGGGTATCAATAAAATGTCTGAACGTCGGGTTTTCTTCAAAACGGTGGAAATAATCTTCTACTCTGTCGATATCGGTATGAATACGCATAAAAATATCGGCCGATTGCAGCCCCTTTCGTTTTTCATACAACACCTTATCAGGCAGCCTGCCTGCCATCATGTGGCGTATCACCTGTTTGTCTTCGCCTTTTTCGTTAAAGTAAAACTGATTCGGTATCGCCAGACAATGCTCTATCACACGCACATCGCCGATGGGGTCTAATTTTCTGAAGCTGAACGTTGTATCAATATCTACCTGTCTGAACAGGTCCGACTGCCTCTGTATCGTAAGGATATGTTCCGTCCGGGTTCTATATACGGTTTTCAGGCTGGTACCGTTCAGCAATATATCGGTTTTGGGTTTGTATTCATCAAGCAGAGAGGCATTCAGGAAATGATCGTTCCACCTCTCATTGAAAAACCGGTAGGTCAGATAATTACTTAATGCCGGTTTTAGTACTTTTTGTTTCAGTGCCTGCCAGCCTGGTGGCATCGGCAACAGGTGTTTTAGCCCTTTGTAAGATATTGTCACATTGCCCATAGCAGCATTAAATAGCACTTCTACTCCCATGGTCGATGCCTGTTCATAAATATCAATGAGCCAGAATGCATTCCCGCCATTACCGATAAGCGTATTGAAATTTTTCACAAATCTTTCCAGCCCGTCCAGAGGCGAAATATGCGCTGATTTCAGTTTCATCGACCGGATGTTCGGCCAAAAAGCAGCCACGGCGTCAATATGCTCACTTTCGTCGTTAAACAGACTGCGGTACTTATGAAAAAACTGGTCATACAAAGGTATATGGCTGAACGTAAGCAGGGGTGCATCTCCCAGCAGCTCGGCAGTAAGGCTGGTGATAGTGCCTGAATCGTAACCACCGCTCAGTAGCGATCCCACCTTCCCGTTTTCGGGTATACGGCATCTGATAGCCTCTCTGGTTATTTCCAGTAGTTCATCGGCATAATCCTGTGTAGACTTGTAATGCTTCAAACCAATGTTTTCAGGATGCCAGTATCTTTCGATTCTCAAACGACTTCCCATATACGTAAGCATATGGCCCGGCGCTAAACTGTTTATGCCCTTAAAAATGGTTTCGTGCTCCTGATTTTTATACCGCCACCGGCTTAGTGATCCGAACGCGTATTGATAGTTTAATTCTTTCGATACTTCCGTAAGTCGGCGTAAAGAATTACTGAAACAAAATCCTGTGGGTGTCTGTCTGTAGAACAGTCCCTCCTTACTTGCGTGGTCTCTGGCAATAAACAGTTCGCCCGATTGTGTGTCATAAGCCACAAACAGCCAGTCGCCCAGTATACGTGAGGCACATTTTTTTCCCCATAGCAAATAGGCCTTCCAGATATACTCCGCAGCCGACGAGCACTTGCCTGTAAATGGTTCTAATGCAGGCTTGTTATCTACCCTGCCTTGAGCCATAAAAATCAGATGCCTGTGCTCATCCTGAAAAATACCTGCCCCGCAATCACTCCTGTAAGCCAGCTTTATGGCTGGTGTTTCAATGGTTTCAAAACCTGAAAAATTGAAAGAATCTCCGGCAGGAGTGCATCCAAGTATCATATCATTAGTTTCAGTATTATACCATTCTCAAAAATAAGCTTTCCGGTTCCATCAAGCAAATTCTTGTTCTTTTTAAATAATCAGGCAATAATATCTCGGTTACAATATGCCTCTGCCCTGTTTATCTCAGTACGTAGGCGCAGAAAAACACCTGATGCCTGCAAACCTTTTCATGTAGAATTTTATCGGGTAGCCGGAGGCTATTTTCAGAATGCAGGTATCGTTCATTATGCAGCCTTTTTCCTTTACTGGTAAGTGTGTGACCTCGCAAAAAGCAAAGGTCTGTCTGTAATCTAAAAAAACAAAGCGCCCACATTATCCAGACATCAAATCCGGTCGGGGGCGCTTCTAAAGTTTTAAGTCCTGTGAAATCAATAAGGTGTCTTTCTGATTACTACCTGATATCAGGATTCATCAACGCTATAAGTAAAAGAATCCGTACCGGAATGAAGAATACCATACTCAATTTTTATATGGATTAATTCAGGTGTAACCCATTGGCTTTTTTTTATAGTTTCTTCGTTGGGAGATACCAAAACACTGCTAGCCACTTTTTGCATAAATTTTTTGGCTGGGTGATGTGACGAAGCCATTCTTCAAAGCTACTTATTCGAATCGTAACTAACAAATAATGAGATAGTTATATTAAATAGACTCAGCAAGCATTTCTATTCAGAATACTGTTTTCTAAAAGTAATTTTTTAGATATCAACATTGCTTAGCATTAAACCATGATACATATACGTAAAAACCTCGCCTATCGCATTTTTACATTTTTTAATCCTGTGAAATTCGGTTAGGCATTTGAGCATACTTTGAACCTAAAACCCGTTCTGCTCCAGAAACACCCCCAGCATCAGGCTTGTCAGGATATTGTTCATCGCACTGCGCTCGGTCAATTTCTGTTCCTTCACCATCGTAATCGCGTTTCGCAGCTTGGTAGTATCTATAAAATAACTGAAAGCCGGATTCTCTTCAAAGCGGTGGAAGTATTCTTCTGCCCGGCCTATTTCCTGATGCAAACGCATAAAAATATCAGATGCCTGAAGCCCCATCCGGTTTTCGTTCAGGGTTATGTCAGGCAGCCTGCCAGCCATCATTCGGCGTATCACCTGTTTATCTTCTCCTTTTTCGTTAAAGAAAAACGCATTCGGTATCGCCATACAATGCTCTATGATGCGCACATCAGCTGTAGGGTCTGCTTTTTGAAAACGATAAGTATCGTCAGGAGGTAACAACCTCGACCCATCCGATCGTCTTATCAAATGCAGCATATCTTCCTGAATAGATTTCGGAACCTCTTTAATGCCATTACCTTTCAGCAGTATGTCGGCCCTGACACCGTAATCATCCAGCACCTGTGAGTGCAGAAAGTTATTCCCAAGGTTCCGCATCAATTTCCGGTATCCCAGATAATTCCGTAGTGCCGGCTTCAGAATCTTTTGCTTCAGCGCTTCCCAGCCCACACTCATGGGCAGCAGTTGTTTCTTCCCCCGGTACGACAAACCCACATTTCCCATTGCTGCCGAAAACAACACGTCTATACCCATGGCATCTGCCTGTTCGTTGATATCCATCAGCCAGAACGCATTGGCGCCATTCGGTACAATCACATTATAGCTTCTGACAAACTTCTCTATGCCATCAATGGGTGAAATACTTTCGGATTTCAATTTTATTGACCTCATATTGCGCCTCGAAGCAACCAGCGCATCTATGTGCGTGCTTTCGTCGAAAACCTTGTTAGTGCGGTTATGATAGAAACGGTTATACAGAGGCACATGGCTGAATGCAGTCAGAGGAGTTTCTCCCAGCAATTCAGACGCCAGATAGCCAACAGTACCCGAATCGAACCCGCCACTAAGCATTAAACCCACTTTCCGGCTAGGCGGAATCCTGCACCTGATTGCCTCCCGGGTTATTTCGAGCAGTTCGTCGGCGTAGTCTTGTGTTGATTGATAATATTTAAGAGGAATGTTTTCAGGATGCCAGTATCGTTCAATATGCAACCTGTTTTCTTTATAGGTAAGTGAGTGACCGGGAGCTAAACTCGTTATGTTTTTAAACACTGTGTCATGCTCAAAACGGTCATACTGCCATCCGCTGAACACCCTTATCACATAACGGGGGTTCAGTTCTTTCGACAAACGCAGCAGCGGATACACGGAGGTACTGAAACAAAACCCTTGTGGAGTGGACAGGTAAAAAACGCCACTTTTGCTGTTGTGGTCGCGGGCTATGAAAATTTCGCCAGACCCAATGTGATAGACAGCAAGAAACCACTCCCCCAGCAAACGCGACGGACAGTTTTTACCCCATTTCAGATAAGCTTTAAGTATAAAATCAGCATTGGTAGCGCAAACTCCCAGATGGCTTTGTAGTTCGGCCCTGTTATCTATTCTTCCAAATGCGGCCAGTAATAGCTGTCGGTCGGTATCATGCTGCACAACAACATCATTGCTTCCCTTACGCCCCAGGCGAAAAGAAGACGATTCAATGGTTTCGAATCCTGTAAAATCCAGCGAAGAACTAAGTCCTAAGCCCCCTAGAATCATGAAAGATCCCGTTTCGCAGATGATACATCAATCTCATCCTCACCGCTATTATTGATATTCAAAACCCTTGCTTTAGGTTTAACCCATTGTTTTTTAGAAGAAATTTCTTCCTGATTGGCAGAAACAGATGGTACTTCTGCAGTTTCTTGTTTTGAAAAATTCTGGTTCATTACAGCTTTATTGGATTGGATTTACCTTTACTTACATATAATTAGATTGTCTGAAAATCAATCATAATCTTTCAAAGATAAGTAATCAAATCCAAACGTTCCAATTAGAAATGTTAAATTCTGATTAAATCACTATTACGTATATATCAGGCACTTAAACCCAGTTTTACTCAGGAAACTGCTGTATTTGGCGAAAATTGATAGTAGAATATGATTAGTGTCTGCTCTTTCGGCAGAGGATTCCTTTGTTAGTTCATGCAGGCTATCATGTTTTCATAATTTATTGAAAATACAAACTAAACAATATTTACAATCAAACCAATTATTTATATAAAATGCAATAACAACAAAAACCATTGAGGGTGATTCGCTCTACAACCTTAAGAGCGAATCCCTCGCTGGTTCCTTATTAGTACCGGCACGCAAACACCTCTATCAACCTTAACTTTATCTTTATAAAATAGTATCTAAGTTACATGGTATCTACAAGCCCTTATTTGCTCAGTGAAAAGAAATAAGCTGCTTTGAAACCAATTAAATAATGGCGTGCCCAATACTCAGACGCATCTTTTGTAATGGAAAGATATGAAGTAAGCGACGGCGACGCCATCAAAGAGACTTCCAACGGCTTATCCATCACGGTAAAGTCTTTGGCAAGACCCAGATTCAAACTGATATCAAGCGGTTTAATATCACCGTCACTACCAATTTCTAACGTTTCAGTTGCACTAATAGACCCTCCTTTATACTTCACCTTCGCACTAAGAGCAAAATTAAGCGAAGGACCAGCCAGTAACTTAAGGCCAGAGTCGCCGATTTTATAGTTCACCAAGAGAGGAATTTCCAGATAAGTAATTTTTTGATGAGCCTTTCCATCACCTGATGACTCCTTTGTGGTTACGCCTTTCCCTGAAAAAATTAAGCCGCTTCTGAACCCAAGTTTTTCATCCTTTGCATATTCAATCCAGCCGCCTATACTTAACTTAATGGCCGGACTGTTTTTGGTATCCGAATCTTTTAATTCTGAAGAATAGAGCGCACCTGCCGCTCCGATACCTATTACAGGAGCTACCTTGATTTCCTGACCATACGAAATAAATGAGATTGTCACAGCAAAAAGAATAAATAGTGATTTCATAAGTGATAATGATTAATTGGATATATGTTTAATTAAAAAATGCATCGGCAAATACCTGCACCGAATGATTCAACAGCCCTTTATTCCTGAAAAAAATAAAAGGTTACAACCAAGGCACATAAATTTTGAAAATAGTTTTTGCAGAAATAAACCCTGCCAAGGCGAGTAGAGAGATGTAGAGAAAGAAGGAATGAATCAAAAATACTGAATTTTCAGAAATTACTGAAATATCAAAAATAAAAGTAACTACTTCAAGCGATTACCCTGCCGGATGCGTATTCCTTACTTGCGCTGTCTGAAACTCTGTGCGAGCAGGCCACGGCACAAAAACCATAAGTTGACAATGAAAATAACCAGGTTGACAAGAAAGATGTTGTCGAAGAAATAAGAAAAGTACCTGAACTCAATGCTGTTGTCGCCCTCGTTTCGGAACGAACTCACATTGGCATAGAAATAAACTACAAAACCTGCCGCCAGCATCAGCAAGCCAAAGTGAATATTGTTGAGCAGCAAAGCCCTTTGCTTTTGGCCGAACTGCCCACGCCAGGCAAGACCTGCATGCAGCAATTCCAACACCCCAAACACCACCCAGAAACTACGTACCAGCTTCACGGCACCGTAGGTATACAACGCCATGCCGACAACCGCCGCTATCACAAAAGAGATTATTAACCAGCAGATATGAAACAGTATTCGGTAGAGCATAGGGCAGATTGGTTTTTGGCAAATGTAGTGATTTTCACAAACCATTAATCCACATTCTATTTTAAAACCTGTATGTCCCGACAGAGTCTCCCGTGTGCGATAGCCTAAAGCTAAGCAAGGGGACTCTGTCGCAGAGGCTTGAATAAGCTAAATCCTGTAAGGACGATATACTAATATACCGTCCCTACGGGACTAAAGATTCGCTTTCATTACATTTTCTACTGATATATCATCCCTACGGATTAAATCAACAACTATCATAATCTGAGAGCCTTCAGTAAATTACCACACTTCCCCTCACCCACTAATTCTCAAAGATAAAATCGTATCCCCTTCCAACTCAAAATGGTACTTAAACACGATCGGACTACCGGGAAAAGTACCTGAACCGCTTACGGTTAAAACACCTCCATTCGTGGTGTCTGTAAACGCAATCGGCTCAAGAACGGTACTATATTCGTCATTAGTCTGTTCGTTCCATGCTTTTATTGCTGCAAAACCAATGTGGGTTCGTCCATCGTCAAATACTTTTGCATTTTCTGCAAAACATCGGGCATATGCTTCGCTGTCAAAATCCGTCTGGGCTTTCAACAAAGCCGCTATTACATTTGGTAAGTTCATATTTTTTTATTAATTATTGTTAAACCTTTAACCACGGAGTTGCACTAAGAAAAAAATAACAAAAAAAATTAAAGTCCTTGAAACATCATTTTTTGTTTGAGACCAATTAAAAATCGAGCAATGAAACTCGGGAAGGGGAAATTAATTGCGGATTTTTAATTGGACGAGTTTAAATGATGCCTGCTTTTTGGGTTACTTTTTTTCAGGTAAAAAAAGTAACAACCGGGGCATATAAAAACAGTAGATTTTTTTTTTGAAGTGTGGTAGCAAAGTTTAGAACAGTATTCAAGCGACTAACCCAGCACAACCCCACTATAAAAAATCTCTAAACCGTAGGTATCGTCCCACCGTCAATTACATATTCCGTTCCTGTCAGGTATTGGGCTCGTGGCGACACCAGAAAACCCACCAGTTCGGCCACTTCTTCGGGTTGCGCCGCGCGGCCATAGGGTATCCCACCCAGCGCATCCATCACACTTTGGGCGGCTTGCTCCATAGTAATGTTTCCGCTTTCTGCAATGCGTTCCATCATTCGGACGGACGAGTTTGTCATAATCCAGCCCGGCGAAACCGTCAGCACACGCACACCTTTAGGTGACACCTCATTCGACAGACTCTTGCTGTAGTTAATCAAACCCGCCTTGGCTGCTGCATAAGGTAGTGTAGAGTCATACAGAGGCAAACGTCCCTGAATAGACGCAATGTGAATAATAACCCCGCTCTTCTGCGCTATCATTGGTGGCAGAAAAGCCCTGTCGAGCCGCACAGGTGCCAACAAATTGGTCTGCAGGGTCTGTTCCCAATCTTCATCGGTCAGCACTGCAAAACCACCGCCGGGAGTTTCGGAACCTCCCAGATTATTGATAAGAATATCCAGCCTGCCGTATGCTGCCAATATTACATCGGTCACCTTCCGGGCACCTTCGGGCTTACTAAGGTCTGCCGCTATGAAGTGCATCTGCGGGTTGGCTTCATCCGGCGGGTTTCTGGCTGTAATAATCACCTTAGCCCCTGCCTGTAATAGCCGCACAGCAATGGCTTTCCCCGTCCCTTTTGTTCCGCCAGTTACCAGCGCAATTTTTCCGTCCAGTTCGTTACTAAAATTAAATTTCTGCATCTTTTTTAAGTTTTTATTGTGCAAATTTCAGTAGTATCTACGGCCTGTACAAGTACGGAAATACGATTCACATAGGGATAAATTTTTCCCTATTGCGCATTTTGACACATAAAGCTACATTTGTAACATGTACGAAAGAAAGATTACACCCAACCTCAACTGTGGCCTCGACCTGATAGGCGAAGTGCTTTATGGCAAGTGGAAAATACGCCTGTTGTGGTTTATTCATGAGGGCAACCTGCGCCCCAGCGAACTGCAACGTAAAATTCCGGATGCGTCCCGACGGGTGCTGAACCTGCAACTGAAAGAACTGGAAGAACACGAGCTGGTATCGAAAGTGATTTATCCGGTTGTTCCTCCCAAAGTAGAATACAGCCTGACCGATTTCGGCAAAAGCCTGATACCCATCATCGGGGCAATAGGCCAATGGGGCGATGCGAACGAAGAGCGCCTGCGCACAGTGATTCTGAGGCAACTGGCAAAACCTGATGAAGAACAATAGTACAAGAATCATGTTTCATATTTTTCAATAATTATTGAAATTACGAAATAGATAATCTATTCTAAATATCCAATCACAACTAATTCCCCTTAAGAAAAAAGCGGCATTCCGATTCCCGGTTCAGCAATTTCTTTGTATATTTGACTTAAGCACCAGGTAGTCTATACAGATTTACATTTATCCTCATCCACCATACCCATGCAGTTAACCCCGGAAGAGTTATCCGACCCAGATTATACCCTGCTTGAGCGCCTCAACCACAAAGACATGATACCCTTTGTGCAGACATACCTCAAAAAACGTACGTTTTCATCGGTTTTCTATTATGGCATCAACCTGCTGGTGCTGTGTGTTATTATCTTTTTGCTGGTATTTAAATCTATGTCGGCGCAGATACGCTGGGTCGACGCCTTGGAGTATCTCTCACTCGGTTTCGGGCTTTTCTTTCTGCTGATACCCCTGCACGAATACATCCATGCACTGGCCTACCGATGGCAGGGTGCCATGCAGACATCTTACGACATGAACCTGAAAAAATTCTATTTTCTGGCTGTTGCAGATAGATTTGTAGCCAGTAAGGCTGAGTTCAGAATAGTGGCTCTGGCGCCCTTTATAGTTATCTCTGCTATGCTGGTCGCCTTGCTGTTTTTTGTCAGTCAGTTGCAGTTATTTACCGTTCTGACGGCTTTGTTTATGCATACATATGCCTGCTCCGGCGATTTCGCCCTGCTCAGTTTCTATGATTTCCACGCACACCGAACCATCCTGACCTACGACGACAAAGCCAAGCAGATATCTTACTTCTACGAAAAAACCAAATAATCAGAGAACGAAGATTGTGGTGCGAACTTTCAGTTCGCAGTAAAACCGGAGATTTTCTCTCCACTACTTTCTCCATGTTCCAATAATTCGACAATCCGAAATCGAAAATCGACAATAAAACCGCATCTTACATCACCACCCCATACACCCGCTTATAAATCTCGGTCTTGGCGGCTATCACATCCACCGGCTCAGTAGCCATCAGATACAGATTCGGGCTATTCTTCGAGGCATCATACGCCGGTTGTCGGTAATGTTTATCAATCACCTGAAAACCACTGCTTTCATAGAAGCCAATCCGTTTCCGGGCGATCGACCCCATTTCCGGCGGTTCGGTTTCGAGCACTATTACGTTATAATTGTTTTTTAGTTCTTCCAGTGCCCTTGCACCAAGCCCTGTACTTCTGAATACCGGGTAAATCTCGAAAAACTCGACAAACAAAAAGTCCTGCATGGGCCAGGTAACAAAATACCCCATGGCTTTGTCGTTCGAGTCGATACTTAAAATAGAAGTACTGGCATTTGCAAACAAGGCATAGAACTGTTCTTCGTTCCGTCGTTCATCAATCGGGAAGGTCTGGATATACTGATTGTAAATAAAATCCCATTCGTCTTTGGGCGCAGTTTTTAAATTTCTGAAATTCATCTCAATAAGCCACTTATTTTAGCGGTACGAATCTAGGCCTTTTTAAAGGAAGTAAACAAGCATTTGTCCGGAAATTATTCCCGGGCATGCCCTATTTAATACTATTCTAAAAAACAGCTCGAATCTGAAATCCCCCCGACAGGTCTTCCAAACCATCGCCTGAACCAATTTTTTGACGTATATCCCTGAAAAAAAACTATATTTGTTACCTACTTCAACCTTTAACGAAAAACAAAAATGAGAAAGTTAACCTTAATGACCCTCTTGCTCGGTTTTACGCTGATTCAATTAAACGCACAGAACACCCTCACTGCCGAAGAAAAAAAAGCCGGCTGGAAACTGCTCTTCAACGGCAGGGACTTTACAGGCTGGCATGCCTATGGCGATAAGGAAGTAGGCGCTGCCTGGTTGATAGACCAGGGTGCTATTAAGCTCAATGTGCCCGAAAGAGCAGGCAACAAAGCTAAAAATGGTGGCGATATTGTAATCAATGAAGAAATCAAAGGCGATTTTGAATTGAAAGCCGAATGGAAAGTGAGCAAGTTTGCCAACAGTGGTATTTTCTTCTTTGTGAAAGAAGAACCCCAATACAGAAACATGCACGACACCGGCCTGGAACTACAGGTGATTGACGACAAGATATATGAAGGTGCCGCCGAAAACACCCACCGCGCCAGCGATTTCTTCGGTGTAGCCAATGCCCGCTTGCGCGAAAGCAACCCGCAGGGCGAATGGAACACGATTCACTTTATAGTGCGCAAAGGCAAACTGACCGTGTATCAGAATGGCTTTATGGTGCAGGAACACAACCTGAACGGACAAGACTGGAAAGATAAAATAGCTAAAAGCGGGCTAGCCAGAGCACCCATCGGTAAAGGTAATTACACTGGCTTGGTAGGTTTGCAAGACTGGGGCAGCACAGTATGGTATCGCAACATCAAGCTGCTCAAATTGTGAGTTAGTATTCCGTTCTTTTTTAATTGAGGCCTTCTCAAAAAGAGAAGTTGCACAGTATTATTTGGTACCAAGAAAACCCCACTCTCTAATCTCTCTCCGCGCGACGGTCGCCCCAACAATGGGGAGCGGACGCCGCGCGGAGAGACTTTAAGTCCCTCCCCACTGTTGGGGAGGGTCAGGGTGGGGTTCCCCCCGGCCCTCTCAACAAAGTAAATTCGGCCTTTTAAACAAAATTCCTCTGTTTTTTATACCCTAGCTTTGTTCCATCAAATTAATATAAACATGGAACAAAACAATTATCAGGGCGCCTTGCAGCATCCTATCGGCTCAGGATTCAACGCACAATCAACTACAGAAGAAGTAATCAAGGGTATCGACCTCAGCGGTAAAACCGCCATTGTTACCGGTGGCTATGCCGGTATCGGTCTGGAAACCACCCGCATACTGGCCCAAGCCGGAGCAACCGTAATAGTACCTGCCCGCGACACCGCCAAAGCACAGAAAAACGTGGAAGGCATAACAGGCGTAAGCGTAGCCGCAATGGACTTGATGAATCCCGATTCCATTGATGCATTTGCGGCCGATTTTCTGTCCACGGGCAAGCCACTACACCTGCTCATCAACAATGCGGGTATCATGTGGGTACCACTTCGACGCGACGCCCGCGGATACGAATCACAACTGGTAACCAATCATCTGGGACATTTTCAGCTTACTGCCCGTTTGTGGCCTGCACTTAAAAAAGCAAATGGCGCAAGGGTGGTCAATGTGTCGTCATTGGGTCATCAGATGGCTCCTTTCAATTTTGAAGACCCCAACTTTGAGCACCGCGCCTACGAAACCCTGCTGGGTTACGGGCAATCTAAAACCGCCAATATTCTGTTTACAGTTGAGCTCGACAAGCGGGCAGCTGCCCACAACGTGCGGGCTTATGTGCTCCACCCGGGCTCAGTAGGCGGTACCGACTTAGCCCGCGAGGCCTCAGTAGATTTATTCAAGCAAATGGGCATACTGAACGATGCCGGCGAAATACGCCCCGAGGTGGCAGCGCAACTCAAGACGATTCCACAGGGCGCAGCCACTACTGTGTGGTGTGCCACCAGCCCGCAGCTGCAAAATTCAGGAGGCACGTACTGTGAAGATGTTGAAGTTGCCACCATAACCAGCGGAGATACCCCGGCCACACATGGTGTAAAACCCTACGCGCTCGATGAACAGTCAGCCGGAAAATTATGGCAGTTAAGTGAACAATTGACAGGTATTACCTTTCAGGTTGATTAACGCTTAGATAGCTTATCCTTTGCACTCAGCCCGCTCCGGTGGGCTGTTTGTATGAGTATATGAGAGAGGATATAAAAATAAAGACCGCTCAAAGAGCGGTCCTTATCCAGAATAACTTTTGCTGTGACTTTTAAAACACAAATTAACACAGGACAAAAAGGAGTAATGAGAGAAATTATGCGAATGCCCGGAATTGCCCGTTAAACAGCATAAAACGGGGGATTTTTGGTAATAAGATTTCTTTAAACACCTGATACTTTTTAGCCTGAAAGAGCAGCAATGCCCCTTGATTGAACAGCACGCACGGGAAATCTGAAACAGAAGAAGTAACTTTCAACGTAAACATCACTAAAACATGCTCAGTTTTTATTAATTTGGTGGGGTATAAAAAACAGGCGTTTATTTTATTCATACCAAACCTGGCAAAACACATCATGTCGACAACCAACTTTTCTTTTGCGCCGCAGTTGTATATTCCGAGCGGATGCACCGATGTAGACTTTTATATCAAGGGGCTTGGCGCTACCGAATTACGACGATTCAGCAATGACGACGGCAGCATTCACGTATCAGAATTATCGGTAAACGGCGCTATGTTTCACCTGCATGAGCAAAAAAACAGCGCCGGATTGTTTGAGCCCGACACGGTTAAAGGCACCACCGTATTGATAGGACTATTCGTAGACGATGTACACGCTCTGGTCAACCGCGCAGTTGAAGCAGGTGCCACACTGGTAAACCCTGTGCAAGACTACGACTACGGTTATCGGCAGGGTGACTTCCGCGATCCTTTCGGACATATCTGGATGATACAGAAAGCCATTTAGGCAAGCCGGATCGAAACACTTATTACAAGCGCTGGTCTGCTATAAGAACTAAAATAATTTACGTATATATATAAACGAACGACTCTTCAGCCGTTTTTCTGCGCAAGCCTTTCTCCAGGTTCGGCAAAATACAAAGTCAATCGTTTCATTAAATAAACTTCCTGTCTTATATTTGAAGAAATTTTAATAGTAAATACCACCAATGACAACTGAAATATTTAGCCAAGCACTGCAAACTTTTGCCGGCACTTCTGACAAACAACAATGGGTAACTCCTTCATTCGAAAAAATCACTGTTCAGGGTAAAATTGGAGGTTCATGGGATGAAATTACAGAAAATAATAACTTCGAAAGCTAAGTAAAACAATATGCCGGTTAGTAAGAAGCTATTGGGTGATAACGTCACCTACCTGAATGCCATTGCCCAAAGAGAAGCGAACGTTCAGTACTATACTGATGCCAACCTGAGTATTATCTGCTCAGGAGAGCTCTATAATGCCCGGTTTTCTGACCTCGGCGCTTATCTGGCAACAGCATATCAGCAATGGCACAAAGCACTACCCGGACATTTGTATGGCTCCAACTGGTGGTTTATTATTTATGATAAAAACAGGAAGGAGGTTTTCACGGCCGTAGAACAATACGGAGACACGTTCCTGTATTATGCGCTGCATGGCAATCACCTGTATATTTCCAGAAACCTGTCTTTTTTCAGAAGTGCTATTCCTGCCAGTCTCGATTTTCAGTATTTGCTGGCAAATGCTTCCATTGGTGTTTCTGTAGGTAGAAATAACACCCATTACAAAGATATTTTCTACATACCGCTGGGCCATACGCTAAGCTATAACGGCGATACCCTAAAACTTGAAAAGTACTGGTTTCCGGAAGCAATAGCTGTCAGGGAAAACCAAAAAAAGGCTGATCTTTACGAAGAGCTTTACGAACTTTATCATGACGCCGTAGCCAAAAGGCTGGCAGGCGCCAGAAAACCGGCAGCCATGCTGAGCGGAGGCCTCGACTCCGGCTCTGTCGTTACACTGGCCGCTCAGATACTGGCTACACAAAACCAATCGCTTCATGCGGCCAGTCATATACCCAGATATCAGGAAACCACCCCGGATAAACATTGGTTCAACGATGAATCGACGCATATCAACGCGATACTGAGCGGGCATAAAAATATTTCGCATCGATTTCTGACCTCCGAAAAAAGCTGTCCGATAGAAGGCATCGAAAATTACCTGAATGTTTCTGAAGGCGTTGTTGCGGGTGCAGGCAATCTCTACTGGATTCTTGATATTTACAAGCATCTGCAAGAAACAGATGCCGACGTCTGCTTAAGTGGCAAACACGGCAATTATGCCTTATCGGCCACTGGCCTGCCTATGCAGTTACCTGTGTATCATCCCTATTACAGGCATAAGCCGCGGCGTATACTCAGCAAACTGGCCCGGCCATTCAAAAAAATTGATTTAGAAAAAAGCCTGAATGAATCGCTGGCGGCTTCTTATGTTTCTTCAGATTTACTGAGTCGTGAACAGAAAGAACAAATTATTGATTTATCAGCTAAGGCCCTCTTACCCGATTCTCAAAAGCAAAATCTGATACTTTCGCTTTCATTGGCCAATAATAATCATATCAAAAACCTTTACGGAATTTATAACCGGTTCGGGTTTCAGATCAAAGACCCCACTGCCGACCTGCGCCTGATAGAATTCTGTTTGTCGCTGCCCAACGACATGTTCTATGGGCCTAATGGTGAGAGCCGGTATCTGCTCCGCAAAATCATGCATCGCTCAATGCCGCATAGTGTTTTGTACGAAAAACAGCGGGGCAGGCAGTCGTCAGATATCAGCCGGCGACTCATCGCTAATAAAAAGAAAGTAAAAACCACTGTAGAAACACTGTTGGAAGACCGCGATTTCAGCGCAATGATCAATGCCCCCAAATTGCAGAAAACCGCCCAAAATATATTGGAAGATACCGATATAGGCTATTACGAAGGCATGAATTTCCTGACAGCCATCATGCTGGGGCTTTTCCTCCGGCACCATAAAAAGTGAGGCAAACCTACATTTACGTATACGCACAAACAGTCATTGGTTTCGCTACGAAAAAATAACATATCAAAACTTGAAAATCTCAATTAAACCACTACATTTAGGTTAAAATTAGCCTATATTATGACTAGAAAGCAGCCAGCCTCCTCTGACAAAAATCAACCGGATACACAAGCCGATGGTGTTTCAGCTAAGGTTTCCGGAAAACGCTTGTGGGTTACTCCAAAACTTGAAATTTTTCAATTTAAACAAGATGCAGGTGCTGATACGGGTGAAGACCCCTTCTCTCCTGAGATTCTCGCCCAGCTAAAAAAATAAAAAACCACGCAACTTCCTGTTCAACAAAACCTCAACCGCTTTAACAACCTAAAGTGCCTGACGTGCTATTATACAATAACAGTCAGCTACTTTTTCGTATCATAATTTTGAATATTACGGGCAAAAAACTAATTTTGTACAAACCTGAATACTCTTTATGATAACCGAAACCACTACCACCAGCGCTCAGCAAGTTGAGCAATCATCTCCCGTTTCTGAAAAGAAACAATGGATACAACCCAATCATGAAAAAATCGAGGTAACAACTACATTCTCGTTGCTATCCCATTCAAAACTTGATCCGTTAGGTTCATAATAATCCGGTTGGTTTGTTTTATTTGCCGCATCAGGAAATACTATTGTGTTAAACCATAGTGTTTCCGTTGCTTTTTATTGTCCAGATTTATTCCTATTCATATCAAACGCATCATTATGGTTACTGAAAAAACAACTAAACAACCTGCTGCACCATCTGCTGAGAAAAAACAATGGCTCACACCCAAGCATGAAAAAATTGAGGTATCAGCAAAACACTCATTGCTACCCGGTTTGAAACTTGATCCCATGTATTCATAATAATCTGGTTGGGCTGATATACCGCATCAGGAAATACTATAGCATTAAACCATAGTATTTTCCTTGCTTTTTATTACATAGATTTATTCCAATTACATATCAAAACATCATTATGGTTACTGAAAAAAAGACTAAACAACCTGCAGCAAAATCTGCTGAGAAAAAACAATGGCTTACACCCAAGCATGAAAAAATTGAGGTATTAGCAAAGCATTCATTGCTACCAGATTTGAAACTTGACCCTTTGAGTTCTGTGTAATGTAATACAAAACTGTCTGGTTCTGAAATAGGTTTACACTAATCTATTTCAGAACTGTTTTTACGCATAAAAGACCATATGCGTTTACTTTCTACCAATATCCTTTAAAATACTCCGAATCTCAGGATTATAGCTTACATTTACAGGATAAACAATACTCTCGCATAATTATATGTTAACCACAGAAACCAACCCATCCCTAACAAAAGCAGTTAGTGAAGAAAAAAAAGCGCAATGGATTTCTCCTGCTTTTGAGAAAATCCAGATCACAGGACTAGGCAAACTTGGTGGAGCCTATGATGAAGTTGATCATGCCAATAATTTAACCAGCTAAACATACATCTTTAGCGTTAGCTTAACCCTCTCCTTTCCTGTTGGTTGGAGAGGGTTGTTTTTTTTAGAACCGTGCGGAAACCTCTTCTAAATTCAATCCTAAAACCGCAAACAACTCTCAATTATATCTACCTTTACCCGGCAACAAAAAACGAACCCATGTCTGAGCAACAAGTAGATAATATTCTTGATCAATTAAGTACCAATAATCTGCTGAATCATTTCGTCGGCATCAACCACGATGGCGACTTACTGCACGTCTTTTATCCGACATTTACTCTGTTAAACTACGAGTCGCTGGTTGAGTTTTGTGCAGAAGAAGAACTGTTTTTTTACTCAGCGCCAAACAAAGACCTTTTCCAGCTAACCCTGCTGAACGACCCTGTTTATACGGCTGGCAATTGAAAGATATTGTTCTCTATACACAAGGTTGCGCCGGGCAAGGGGATTCTTTGTCCCGACAGAGTCTCCCGTGTGAGTTGACCTTACGCCCGGCAAGGGGACTCTGTCGCGGGATAACTTAATTTAAGCTGACACACGGAAGAGATATAATCAGGTTAGGATAAAATAAATTTACCAGATACTGTAACATTTGCATTTAAAAATTTGTTACGTTATGTAACAAGCTATATCTTTGCTAATACTTAACAAAGATTCTGTATGAATAAATTGAATGCTGAGAATAATTTGAAAGTAGCAGAGATGATGCTTGAAGAGATTATTGAGGCAGGTGAAGTAGAAGCAAGACAAGATGAAGTAGATGAATTACTAGACTTCATAATTAGAGTAAAAATAATACTCAAGGAAATAAATGATACCAAAACGGAAGAATAACCTTCCATTCAAACTTTATAATCATGGTAAAAGAACGTATAGCTACTAAAGAAAACGTAGCTGATTTTCTGAGAAAAGCGAATAAAGAGTTAGACCAGATGCAGAATTCTCTGAATATTAACGGAGAAACCATCTTGCTTGGTGAATTTGTAACCATTAAGCGCTATTGCCAGCTATTTGATATTGAAGATACTCAGGTAGTTTCTAACTGGATTAAACGAGGTATCATCCCACCCGAAAACATCAAAGAAATAACGGAACTGAATGGTTTAAAGCTGATTAAGGCTGTTGCGTATAGGTGATTTGAGCAGATTCTTTTTGGGTGAAGCTTATCTTCTATCACAGGGGGATTTTAACCCTCTTTATTCAAAAAATTGTTCATTATTCTGAATATATAGTCTTCTACTAAGCTTTCAATTCTTAATTTCGTCGGGATTAATTCCATCCATCTTAAGAAGCCAAATATTCCAAATAAAGCCGATATAATACAAATCAAGCTATTAAACCAAATATTATTTAATTCTGGTTTTTGCATCTTTGTCCAAAAACTTACTAATATTAATGCTCCTCCAATTAAAACAAAAGTGGATTTTGCTAAGAATTTCGAGATTCTTCGAATATTATTATTAATTATAAATATTTTCGATTGCTCGGCAATTAGGTCAGTCTTTATTTTTAACTCTAAATCTTCCAGAATTTCAGATGGAGTTTTGTCTGTATATTCTTCAATATCATTAAGTGTCTTTTGCTCTAATAGAGTATAAGTAAGATTAGAAGCGCTTAAAAGATAAAATTGTTCATCATTAATAAGATTTTCCTTTCTCATCTTACTTATATCTTCATAAAATCTATTTAATAATCTATTGTCCAACTCGATAATATTATAACATTCACTAATTAATTGACGAATATTCAAATTTTCATTTTTAACTGGATAATTAGCCCATAGAATAGTAGAAAGAAAAATATCGGTTACGCAAACAGGTATTGTTGACTTATACTCCCATTCGTTTCTCTCATAAATCTTTGAAGCGTAGGCAATTTTCTCATTACTTGTTAAAAGAATCGCCTTACTTAATTTTAGACTTGTTGCACGAGTTTGCTTGCGTATCTTAAAAATACTAGATATAGCTTCAACATCTCTTTCAATTTTTTCAGTTATATGCCACGGAGTCTTTCTTGAATCATCTCCTTTATAAAGATCTTCAATACTTTTTTTAAGTTTGATTTCGTCAATTTGAAATTTATGCTGTGAGTCATTTAACGATGGACTTTCAACCTTAACTATTGAGTATTTTTTTAGTATTAATTCAAGTTGGTTTAATTTAATCTGAAGTTGCTGAGCTGAAATATTTTCTCGTATTGAAGTTCTTAACACTCTTGAGCTTTTCGTAATATCATAATTCTTCTCATTTAATCTTTTAATACTATCCTGTATTGACTTTATTACTTCCCCATAATTCAATTCGAAAACTTTAAGATGTGCATGATTATTTTTTAAAATTTCAATCAATTCTTTGCTTAGCTTGTAATTAGAATCACCATTTAATCCCAAAAGATTAAATATTATTGGTGCATCAAGGTAAATCTCTACATTGTTTAAGGCACCTGTAAAATTCTGAATATCCTCATACGTTATTAAGGATGCTATAGCATAACCTTTTGCTAGTTTCAAAATAGTTTTAAACTTCTTATCGTCATTGCTTTGTAAGTCCGTAATAAATTTAGCTATGATATACATTGCCTTTTTACTCTCCTTCACTTTAGGTAGAATGCTATTTCCATTACTACTGGCAAAAAGCAAGTCTAAATCATATTCTTTAAAGAACGCGATGATTGCATCTTCTATTTCCTCTTTCGAAAGTATAACCGAAAAAACGTCTGAACAATAATTATTTAATTCAATTATTAGCTCTTTGAAAGCCGAATCAAGATTATCTCTTTCATCGCTCTTTACAATTATACAAATTTTACTATAATTAACTATCCATTCTCCTGAATGCTTATTTAAGAGGCCATCCTTTGCCATTCTTTTTAGAATAGATTCTATTGCACCCAGAGGGATATTAATGCCATAAAATTCTTTAAAATCATCTTGGATATTTTCTCTTGTGACTTTATCATACTCCTTTATTCTAATAGAACTACAAACTAAGGGAATATAACTATCAATAATATCCTTCTTATTATTTTCCCAATTATAGGAAATTAATGCTAATCCAAATAGAGTTTTGTTCATATCAGCTAATTATATATAACTTATACCATTTTCTTAATCCAATACTCCCTTATTTAAGGTAGAAAGTAAAATATCACCTCTACTTGCAATAATTAAACACAGATTTTAATCAAATTTGAACGAGCATTTAGCAATTATTTGTTTAATTCACTTTTTATTAACAAGCTTATACAATCTCTTTAACAAAAACCTATGTATAAATATTATACCTAAAAGTAAAGTAAATCATATTTTATCAATTTATAAGCATGGTACTTATTTAAATTAAAGATAAAATCAAATTCTATCTACACATAAAAAAAGCTACCTCAAAATGGTTTGAGATAGCTAAATAATGCTTCCGAAATTGTTAATTATTTTTTTGTTTATTCTTACTTAGAAGCCCGAATTGTCCCATTTTGAACAAGATTGAATAAGTCGAAACAAAAAAGCCGCATTCGCGGCTTTCCCCTACCCTCCCCCATTCAACTGATTAAAATACTCCAGCATTTCTTTCGCATTTTTATTCGTTAATTTTTTGGCATGTTTCAGATTTTTGGGTTTGGTTTTGTCGTCAGTATCAAAATGATACTGTGGTGCATCGGCAAGCATGCGCTGCACTATGCCCCAGCGAATACCCCAGACCAGATACTCATAAGGCCAGTGAAAATGGCTGCAGATAGCTCCTCGTGAGCCAAACGTACTATTCAGGCCGCTGGCGTGGCTGTCTCTATCCGATGAGGAGCTGTCGTCCGGGTCGCGGACATCAATCTGATAGAGCTGATAAAATCCCCGAGATTATTAATCTGATTGATGTATATCGTGAGTTGTATGAGCTTAGAGGGCTGTATGCGCCATAGAAAATAATTGGCCAGCAGACTCGAAAACAATCGTATCTTCCACTTCGAATTCAGCACGGCAATGGCCACGGCCATCGCAGATTTCTTCGCCGATTCGGCCGTGATACGCTTCGCCTCTGCCAGTGTATTTTCTGACAGCATGGCTTCATCAAACTCAATGCTCAGAAACAGATGACTCAGCCGGTCTAAAGTACCCAGATACGGCTGCTCTATACTGAAAGTACGTTGTTTCTGCTTCGAAAAATATCTTAAAATGCTGCGCTTCGGCACTGTAAACTGTATACCACGGCTTATCAGCACATTGGCTTCGTGCATCTCTGCTTTATGTGGGTCAAAATCTAAATTTTCAAACATAATCGGGTGAGTTTTAAATGGGCAGGAAATAACCCCAAACCCCTGACCCTCTCCCCAACAGGAGGGAGAGGGCCCGAGTAGGGTCAATCAAATCAATCTTAGCTTTCGTCTGAAGCCAGCGACAGAATCATAGGCGCATTGCCACCTGCAGGTTTCAGAACGGTAATTACCACTTCTACCTTCAGTGTTTCAGAGCGACCAAACTGACCTGTAAACTTGGCAGAAAGCTTTGCTCTCGGAATCTTGAATACAAGGCCTTCTTTGGGAGTAATTTTCACCGATCTTTCGATATTCTCGGCAGATGCCGGGTAATTCCAGGTTAGCGGTTCCTCTTCGTCAGTGGAAAGCGTACCGCCAAAAACCGCCTTACATTGTGCCAGGTCAGGCGATGCCAGTTGGAACGTGATAGTGGTCTGCCCCTGTTTGGTAGCCGTATGGATGGGGCTATCTTCCTCTTCCGCAAAAAACTCGGTCACCTCAGGGTCTGCGGTTTCAATGGTACAACTTCCTTCCGCTGTATGGCCGATAGTAGCCAGTGGAGCACCCATTACTCCGTCAACTCCTAATGCAGCTACTTCTATTTTCGCTAAGCCAATTGTTACTATATTTCCCATTTTGTTTTTGAAATTTTATAATGTTTCCTGTAATCTGAACTCAATTCTGAAATGAAGCCTGGTTTGTTTAATAGCAGGCTCATCATAATCTCCCTGCCGCGATGTCCACAGCGAATAATAGCTGCCGTAGGCCTCTCTCAACACTCCCCGCGCCACTGCCAGCACCTCATCTACCCGTTTGGTATCTTTCAGTGTCTGTTTCCGGCCGTTTATGTTCTGATACACCTTGGGCACATAAATATTCACATTGGCCACACCGGCCTGTAGTGTTCCCTCTCCTATCAACATACTGCTGATCACCACATCTTCATCCGGCGAGTCCAGCGGACGTTCGCCTTTGTAAATTCCACCTCTGATAAAGGCTTTCAAGGATGAATGACTGATTAAATCATAGAGTATGTTGTCCTGATCGGCTGTTGTTCTCATTTTTCTGACGATTAAACTTTTCCTGCCCTGAGTTTTTCCAACAACAGAGGCAAGGTTTTTTCTGCATACATTTCAGCACCGGTGAGTACATCTTTCGACAGCGACTCTGCCTGTACTGCATATTCTGACCCCGAAACCACAATCAGCGCATAGCCTTTACTAAATTTTGCCGCCAGCGTTAAAGCCAGGCTTTCGCCTTGTCGGGCTTCATTCGCCGGTGTTCCGGCTTCTTCTGCATCAGCGGGGCTGGCAGGCATATCGGGCAGCGCATTGAACTCACTGGCTACCACCACTCCGTCTGCCACGATCACGTAGCCAATAGATGAAGCAAGCCTGCCCGAGGCATCAATTTCATTGGCGCTGGCACGTGCCATCTGCACACTTTCGTCTCCCACCTGCCTTAACGACAGCACAATACCCGCCTTTAACTGTCTGACGCCCGCCTCCAGTTCCTTTCTGATGTCGGCCAGGCTGAAAGTGGATTTCAGAGCCATAATCTTGTATGAAAACGGTCTTTGCTTACAAAAATCACCTCGCCTTCTAATCGTACGTAGCCGTCTTTCTCCAATACCTTTATGCGCTCGCCCGCATGCAAAGGCGCTGTGCCCGCAGGGCATTGGATCAGGTGCGTGGCCTGCAGATACGTGCCGTCTTCCCTGCTGAATTTCCTTTGCCGGCCTGCTTCGTTGCGGCAGGGGCCTACTGTTATCCAGCCGGCTTCTTCTGCCACAAAATTACCCTGGGCATCCTGCACTGAAACCGGCATGCCGAGCTTTTGTAGCGTATATGGATATTGGATTGACATCACCACAGATTCGATTTGTTTTTAATTTTCGGTTGTGCTTTCAGCAGTTTGTTTTCGTAGCCCAGATTACTACACAGCAAGGCGTAATAATCGAGTATACCTTCTCTGTCATAGCTGATACCGTAGCCACCCTCTGAGACCGACGAAAGCACCAGCAACTCAGGTATAAAATAATACAGTGCCCGCTCGGTTTTGTCTACACTATCCAGCGTATACGTTTCGTCAGAGGCGATGTTGTTTTTCAAAAGCAGGGCTTCGAGCTCAAAGTCGTCAATCATCAAACCAAACTTCCCGACCTTACTTCTTATGTAGTCTGCTACTAACATCGGCGTATAGTTTATTTCGACCAGCCGGAGTTCAGTCCGTCAACCAGCCATTTCGAACTGGCGCCGTTCAGTACCGGAAACGCATTGGCAATACCCAGGCAGGTTTCAACCAATGGCTCTTCGCTGGCGAATCGTTTAATCAACACGTGTTCGCGTTTCACTTTCAGCGCTGTTGAGCTCTCTACGTCTTCATCAGCCAGGCGGGTATGAGCCGTGTTGCCCAATACCGGTGCTTCAGAGAACAACAACACACCGGCTTCCCACGGATTCACCTGCGTGCGCACTCCTTTGATTTCGATTTCGATGAAACTCTCAACCAGACCAATCACCGGCAAACCCTGCGCTTTCAAAGCCATGTTGAGTGTCGACAACAACGATACCTGCGTAGGAGCCGGTGTTTGTGCCGCCCAGGGTGCCACAAAGGCAATGGTTTCGGCCGATACCAGAATGGCATCAATCATGTCCTGATCGGTGAAGAGATAGTTCAGCTTTTTGCCTTTTGCCTTAGCTGCCTTTACTACGTCTCTGATTTTGGTGATGGGTTTTGATGTTTCGGCATTGGCCACCGTAATGTTTACTGAAACGCCCGACTTATTGGCCGCCGGAATCAGGAAATCCACATTGGCTTCGGTTACCACGCCATCGTTGTTGGTGTTGGTCAGAATCACCTTGCCGGTTGAAGCCGCTCTCAGTGCCAGCCATTCCAGCCGTGCGTTTACACCGTTGAACACAAACAGCTGGTCTTCCCATATCCAGTTCAGCAGTTCTTTTCGGGCGGCATCGTCTTCATAGCGTTTCAGAGTGTTGTACTCGTTCATCTGCGACTCGGTTTTTTCACGAGCCACCCCGATTTTCGGAATACTGCCACTCAGTTTAGAAACCACCTCACGTCTTTTACGAGGCGCACGCGAATCCCACGAAATCACATCACCCGCCACCGGTGCACCGAACTCTCCCTCGAGCGACTCCCACTTCAGAGAGGTGACGAATTTGAGCGGAAAAAGCGTAGGAAAGTAGAAGTCTGTCAGCGCATATTCATTTGCCACAGCCTGCATATCCTTCTCGCTTAGTCCGTTTATCAATGATTTTATCATTTAATGAATCAATTTTGAATGAAAAATAATTACCTGGCTATAAAACCCCAACCCTTTCCTACGTGAGTCGCCCCAACAATGGGGAAGAGCACAGTTTGTCCCCTCCCCACAGTTGGGGAGGGCTAGGGAGGGGTTAAGCCCTTTCCGTTTTATTAACTAATAAGCCCCGCTTACACCCACAATACCTGCGGTAAAGCCGCCTTGATCTGTGCTGTAGCCACGGGTGCATTCGCCTCATAAATGGTGGCTCTCAACCAGGCATCAACCACGTTGGTATCACCCGTTTGTAACTGAATGGCATGGCCGGTAACCGCAATTGGCGTTACCTTAAAGGCCGATGTATTAGAGGCAGCCTCGGCCACAGCCTGAAAAATACCTGCATATTGCGCCACAGCCACACCTAATGTAGTACCTACCGAAATCGTGTCGTAGTCGGCATTAGATGTATCAATAGCTGTAATGGCATAGGCTTTGGCACCTGTCAGCGCGGCAATGAAATCGCCAACCTTAAAACCATGCCCTTTAAACACCAGATAATTGGTGGCCGAATTACCCGCAGCCGTATGGAGTCTGGCGGTTTTCAGCACATGATACAGACCGTTGCCGTCTTTGCCAACCACCGACCCGGCCGGAACAACCGCGCCGTCGGTAAAATCGGCTATCGCAATGGTAATACCTCCGCTGATATCTTCCAGCTTGGTAGCGAACGCAACCTTATCCGTTGCCGGATCGCTCTCTCGAAAATTTTGCATAATGAGATTTTGAAATTAAGAATGAAAAACCTGCTTGCCGACACCTGCATTAACAGTGCCCGGCTCTGCCCCCGCACCGAAAACGGGCTTGCCCGGTGTACTCCCCCTGCCCTCTCTCTCGGCTTTTCTGGCTTCAATATAGGTCTGGGTGTCAACCGAAACACCGTTTCTGGCAGTTCTGCCCGGCATCGGCTGTGGAATTTTGCCCAACCCTTGCTCACCAAACAGCGGTTTTACTTCCTCTAACCCTGCTTCCAGCTCAGTCTTGTAGGTTTCAAATTCGCTCTCGTCCCTGAAACTCATCCGTACAAAATCACGCAGTTTCATTTGTCTGAACGACTCAGGCGTGTCTTTCAGCAGCGACTCAAGTGTTGCCTTTCTCGACTCAGTGGCGTTGCCGTTTTCCAGTGCGCTTACTTTGTCCATCAATGCCCTGTTGGCCGCAATCAACCCCTGTGCCCAGCCCGGCACATCGTCATTTTCCGGCTTTGTAAAGCCATTTTCATTGCTCTCTTTATGGCCTTTCTGTCGGGCGATGGCATCAGTTACCCGTTTGTCGGCATCGCCCTGAAACGCCTTCAGCAGCGCCTCTACCCCTCCGGTTGCGGTGTCAACTTCACTTTCATCTGTTACTGTGGCTTCCAGCATGGTGGCAACAGCATCAAAAGCTTTTTCGCCAAACCCCAGGTGTTTATATCTGGTTTTCAACGCTTGTAGAATTTTCCCCTTTAATAACATAAGGTGTGGATTTTTGAAAATTTAAATGATCATGTTGTGTTCTTAGCAAAGATAAATACATTATTTTTGCACTTATAATATAAGCGTATACAATAACACATACCCGTGTTAGTTACACAATCAACCCGGATTCCACACATGAAACACACAAAAGATGTTATCTATCGCCTTACGTTCAAGCGTATCCGGCAGACCGAATATTACCGCCAGCTGAAAAGCATTTATGCCTACCACACCCGCGACGAAATCGGCTGCAAAGTAGGCCACCTTTATGATTCAAAGATTGAACCTGGTAAGCCATTCAGCAACAAGAAAGTTATAATTGAGGTGATAGAAGTGAGGTGATATCTTGTGGCGCGAACATCCTGTTCGTAGCTAAAGAAAAATTGTACAACATTGTGTTACAATAGTGTACATCGCGGCAGAAAACACTCCCTATTCTATCAGAATTTAAATTCCCCTACAATTCCCATCATCAATCTTCGTTTATACATAAGCGCCTGACTGAGGAGGAGGATATTAACTTCTATTTTCCATTAAATCCTTTTTATGCCTACTATCCTATTGGTTTTTCTTTCTGCTTTTGTATGTCTTTTCAATGGTTTTGCATGGGCTCAGAATCCTGCTGATAGTGTTGTTCTTGGCAAAATCAGAGCCGCAGCTGAAACTAACCGCCTCCAGAATATCATCAGCAATTTCGCCGACCTTAACGGCCCGCGGCTTTTAGGCACCCTCAATTACTACGAAGCTGCCCGTTGGGCAAAACAGGAACTGACTTCTTACGGAACTGACAGTGCCTACTTCGAATCCTTCGACGAAAAATACAGAGGCTGGAGCGTGAAATCATTCAATGTGGAAATGACATCCCCCAACTATATGCATGTCATTGCGTATCCGTTGGCTTATACTCAAAGTACCCGGGGAATAGTAAGTGGAGAGGTCGTAATACTGTTTAATACAGACAGCCTGTCGAAACTTAAAGGAAAACTCAGAGGCAAGATTCTATTATTAGCTGCAGATTACAGATCCTTCAATGCCTCGCAACAGATTCTATCAGAGAGATTATCAAAAGAAACCTTGCAGCAAGCTGCTGATAATCCTGACCCTAACGACCTGATGATTGGATATCACAGCCGACGGTCTACCAGTCAGGCCATTGAAAATCAGGAAGCGGCAAGAAGTAACCTCAAAGACTTTTTTATCTTTTGCGAAAAAGAAGGTGTTTTAGCCCTGATTGAACCCAGTAATTATCCTTATGGAATTCTCCATGCCGATGGTAATCAGCATGTGCCATCTTACCGGAAATTGACTGATATAAAGCCCATCGCCTCTTTTGTAATTGCTAATGAGCATTTCGGTAGGATTGTAAGGCTGATAAAAGCAGGTCAAAACCCTTTGCTAAGGCTGAACCTACAAACGGAATTTAACTATAATCCGGCATACAACGTCAATGTCATTGCCGATATCAAAGGACATGATACGGCTCTGGCACAACAACAGGTGATTATCGGAGCACATCTGGACTCGTGGCATGCAGGTACAGGAGCCGTCGACAACGCAGCAGGTTGTGCCGTAATGATGGAAGCTATCAGGCTACTGAAAGCAGCCGGACTGCAACCACGCCGAACCATAAAAATTGGCCTGTGGGGAGGTGAAGAACAGGTGTTTGCAGGCTCACGGAAATATATAAATACACATGTAGGGAATCTGGCTGATGGCAAGCAACAGGAAGATTTCTCCCATATTTCGGCCTATTTCAATCTCGATAACGGCACGGGTAAAATCAGAGGAATTTACGCCCAGGGCAATCAAAAAGTGAAACCATTACTGGAAGAATACCTGCAACCTTTTGCAACGGCAGGCAACGGCACTGTAACCATGCAAAATGCCAACCAGACCGACCACGAGCTATTCGATGCGCTCAATATCCCGGCGTTTCAGTTCATACAAGATCCACTCAATTATATTTCGGCGGTGCATCATACCACCATGGATGTCAGCGAATACGTCAACATAAAAGACCTGAAAGAAAGTGCCATTATAGTTGCATATCTTGCCTATAAAGTGGCAATGGCTGATAATCTCTTACCCCGGCGAGATTACATCAGTATTCTGCCGAGCATGCAGGGGAACACCACTTTTTTTCTGAAAGGGTTTGAAAATGCCCGTTCGGTTTCTATCGCAAGTGATTTCAACAGTTGGAATATGTTTGGCACTCCATTGGCCAAAGTAACAGGAGGCTGGCAATGCAAACTGAACCTGCCACCGGGCAGATACCTTTTCAAATACATTGTAGATGGCGACTGGACAGCCGACCCAACCACACCTGCTAACCAACTATTAAGAGATGGCAAAGGCCACGCAGGCCTTACAGAAGTAATAGTTAAGTAGCAAAACCAGCCCCACGAACATCCCATTCGCAGCCAGAGAAAAATTGTAAAACATAGTGCAGCAATAGTGTACATTGTGGCAAAAAAAAGATAGCCACAAAGTACTGGAAGTAAACCATGTGACACAAATAAGCTATCCCAAACTTCCCGCATTCGACAATCCGAAATCGAAATTCGACAATCCCCTAGCCTTTTTGTGTGCTAGCCTCAATCATTCGCATCACCTCTGTTCCTTCAAAGCCGCTGCAGGGATTCGGGCCTTTGCCTAAGAAATATTTCACAGTAGCTTCAATCATCGGTTGCTGCACATGCAAAAGCGGGTCGAATGTCAGCGTCTCTGTTTTACCATCTATTTCTACCGTGATGCTGTCGGTACTAAAAACCGTGAAGCTTATTTTGCCTTTAGAACCCTGTATCTCGCAATAATCAACCGACTGTGCCGCACTGAAACACCACGTTCCGTTGAAAACCACCCCGTTCTTAAAAAGCACATTGCTCACCACCATGTCGTCAGCATGATACAATCCACCCTGATTAGTGGCCAGTCCGCTGATGCGTTCCACCTCACCAAAGAAATAATACATCAGGTCAAGCTGGTGCGGTGCCAGGTCATGAAACAACCCACCACCTGCTGTAGCCGGGTTTACCCGCCAGACTGTTTTTGGGTCAGTCAGGTCTTCGGGTGTCAGCGGTGGTTTGGCCAGCTCTAGCCTTACCAATCTCACATCGCCAATGGCTTTATCGGCTATCAACTGTTTTACTTTTCTGAATCGCTGCTGCTCACGTCGGTAATGCGCCACCACCAGCTTTATACCAGCTTTTTCAGCGGCCTCGGCCATTCTGCATGCCGCGGCGTAATCGCCTGCCATAGGCTTTTCTACATACACAGGCTTACCGGCTTTAATAGCCGCCAGTGTGTATTCTTCATGGGTTGATGGAGGCGTAGCCACATAAATGGCATTGATTGCCGGGTTATCAATCAACGCCTGCGCATCGCTATACCATTGGGGTACACCATGCCTGCGGGCATAGTCTTTGGCTTTGGCGGCATCGCGCCGCATCACAGCTATCAGCGCCGAGTCGGGCACTTTATTAAAAGCAGGCCCGCTCTTCAGTTCGGTAACGTCACCGCAGCCGATAATCCCCCAATTGATTTTCTCCATGTCGATTCTTGTATTGCTGGTTTTGATAAAAACAAATATCGAAATAATGCGCCACTTATCAAATGTCATTATCAGCCTGAACCGGGAATCCACAGCAATACATACATTTCCCCTCCTGCAAAGTTTTTAATTTATTCTTTGGAATTTCACGCTTTATCTCTAACTTCATCAAAAGGGTTACTAACACATACCCTGTTTCACAGCTTTGATTCTTAAATACTTATACCATGAAAAAAACTATTCTACTTCTGGGCTTAGTGGTTAGCATGAGCATGATTTCATTTGCTCAGGAATCTAAACCTAAAATCACCATTACTGCCGGATACGGCCTGCTCACCATGCCTCAGTTTGCCGAGGGTCTCAGCGATATTCTGAGTACTGCCATTAGCGGAGGGAATGTCCGCTACGAAGATGCCACTTTCAGCGGTGCAATCATTGCCGGAGTCAGAACACCCGGTAAAGGCAAAGTTAAATTCGGGGTCGATCTCGTTTTTGAAAAATTCTCAAAGGAAGTATACAACAACGCCAACAACGAGTTTATGGGCGACAGCAAGGGGAAATATTTCAGTATCATACCCCGTATCGATTACTACTGGGTCAATAAATCCTTGTTCCGTTTGTACTCGGGTATAGGCGCCGGTGCGTCCTTTGCCTCGCAGAAATTTCAGAGCAACAAAAGCAATCACACTTTTTTTGCGTTCAATGTAGCCCCTATAGGTTTCGAGCTGGGCAACATAGTGTCAGTCTATGGCGAAACCTCTGTCGGCTACAATGGTTTGCTCAATTTGGGTGCGCGGTTAAAATTGTAAGTTCGTACTACTGATACGCAACAAAGGGGCGCATAGGGACAGTTTCTATCCTTGTGCACCCCTTATCTTTTAATCCATTGGCTCATCACAATCCGAATATCAACGGTGTATAGTTTCGTATATCACAATAATTTCTTTTCTTCGTCAAACAATTCAATCTATAACCTAATGAAAATATTAAAACTGTTTTTTGTTGCATTCACACTCTTTTTTGCAGAAAACACCCTGGCACAGAAACGTAGCCCCGTTAATACCTATAGAAACCCTGTTATTGCCGGGGACTTCGCCGATCCATCGGTGATACGCGTGGGCGACACCTATTATGCAGCAGGTACTTCGTCTGAATGGGGACCGGCGTATCCGATGTATACCTCCAAAAACCTGGTCGACTGGGAGTATCTCGGGCCTGTTTTTAACCAATTACCCGAATGGACCATGGGCAGCTTCTGGGCACCGGAGTTATTCTACCGCAACGGCACTTTTTATGTGTATTATACTGCCCGCCGGAAGTCAGACAAGCAATCGTTTATTGGTGTGGCCTCTACAAAAGACCTAAAGAAAGGCTTTACCGACCACGGCCTCATCATTGAATGGACAAGCGAGGCCATTGATGCTTTTGTGGTAGAAGACAAGGGCAAGCTGTACATCAGCTGGAAAGCCTATGGCCTCGACAAGGGCAAAACTATAGAACTGCTGGGTGCGGAGCTATCGCCCGACGGACTGAAAGTAATAGGCGAAGCATTTACTATGATTACCGCCAATAAAAACGACTGGGAGGCCGGTGGCGCCGAAGGACAGGCCATTTTTAAAAGAGGAAAATACTGGTACATGTTATACTCGGGCAACTCATGTTGCGGAAGCAAATGCAACTATATGGTAGGCGTGGCAAGGGCTGAAAAAATACAGGGCCCCTGGGTGAGGTATGCCGGGAATCCGGTGCTGGTTAGTGATGACGTCTGGAAATGCCCAGGCCATGGTACTGTGGTAACCACGCCCGACAACCGTTATTTTTTCCTGCACCATGCCTATAGCGCGGCCGATTTCACTTACGTAGGCCGACAAGCAGTGCTAAGCGAACTGGTATGGGACGAAACCACCCAATGGCCGGTATTCAGATACGGCAAGGCCACTCCTGAACAGGCGGAATCTCCGGCCGGAACCAGTGTAGCCGACTATTCTGGCTTTTCCATTGATTTCAGTAAGAATATGCCCAACCTGAGGTGGATATTTGATGTGCGCCAACCGGAACCCATTTACACCGTAAACAACGGTACGCTGCAGATTGAAAACAATAATCCGGGTACTCCGGCAGGCAATTTTATAGGTTTCAACATCAAAAAAGGCAGCTATGCTTTTTCGGCAGAAATAAACCCGAAAGATGAGCTGACACAAAGCATTGTGATTTACGGCGACGCCAAAAATGCCATAGGCTACGGTGTCCGTAAAAACACAGTTGAATTGTGGCGCATAAAAGACGGCGTGCATGAGATAACAAAAACACAGACCATACCACCAGACAGCAAAGACATCATACTGAAACTGCAAAGCTACAACGGCCGTTTTTACGAATTCAGCTGGGCAATAAAGGGAGAAAAAACCGACGCCACCCACAAGATGGCAGAGGTTGATACCATCTGGCTACCCCGCTGGGATAGAGCCGCAAGGGTAGGTCTCAATGTATCAGGCAAGTCCGGCGCCAAAGGCGAAATAAAATCCGTTGAGATGAGTTATCAGTAATGGGCTAAGGGCAGAGAGCAGAGGGACAATGTATAAATTTTACGTCCTATGCTCCCTACCCCATGTCCCATGCCCTTCGCCCCATGCTCCTTGCACTATGCCCTTCGCCCCATGCCCTATGCACTTCACTTACTCAACAACCTGCTTTTCACCACCAGTTCAATCACCTGCTCGCGCATGGTGCGGCTGATGGGTATCAGGTGAGTCCCGATGCTCAGGTCATTGTTTTCTATACTGCCTATTTTTGAAACCGCCACCAGATACGATTTATGCACCCGCAGAAAACGGCTGCCATCCAGATACTCTTCTACGGTTTTCA
This sequence comes from Emticicia sp. GW821-FHT11C11, assembly GCF_058808615.1. NCBI lineage: Bacteria > Pseudomonadati > Bacteroidota > Cytophagia > Cytophagales > Leadbetterellaceae > Emticicia > Emticicia sp. GW821-FHT11C11. The sequence goes on along the minus strand of NZ_JBXARV010000003.1, from coordinate 739,827 downwards.
GAGGCAGCAGGGTCATGTACTTACCTCGCGTAGTGTATATCACCACATAATTCTGCATTGCCTGCACAAACAGAATCTCGTTAATCAGTATTTTCTCATACTTGCTTTCGCACTTGATAAACAGGTAATCCGGCTCCTGATTCACTGCCACGCTCTCATTCTTACGGTTCTTCAGCAAGTGCAGGTCTTTTGCCTTGGTTGCTGCCTTAAAAAATCGGTTGAAAGTTATCGGTTTCAGCAAGTAATCAACGGCATCAAACTGAAAACCCTCCAATGCATAGTTGGGGTAAGCCGTGGTGATAATCACCATAGGCAGGTTGGCCTTGATCTTCAGGAAATCCAGCCCCGTCATGTAAGGCATCTGAATATCCAGAAAAATAAGGTCTATGGGCTCGTTTTCCAGTATTTTGTCCAGTTCCAGCGGATTCTCGGCCACAGCCACCGGTTCGAGGTAATCAATTACCTCCATGTACTTCATCAGGCCCTCGCTGGCCAATGGCTCGTCGTCTACAATTACACACCTGAGTTTCATTTCAAATCTATTGACAGGTCTATCCGAAAACTATGGTTATCCGCATTGATTTTTAAGCCATGCTGGTCAGGGTAAATCAGATTCAGACGTCTTTGCACATTACTGAGCCCGATACCTGGCATCCCTTTGCCCGTTTCTGTGCTTCTGCTATTTTCAATATGCATTTCAAGCGTTTGGGCGTCTTTCACTGCCAGACACATGCGTATGAAGTTTTTCTGCGTTTTGCCTTTCGATACATGCTTGAAAGCATTCTCGACAAAGGGAAGCAACATAAACGGAGCGATGTTTGCTCCCTGCGCCGATGCATGGTTTATCTCAAACTGCAGTTCGGTCTGGTTTTCGTTCAGCCGCAGAGACTCCAGTTCTATGAAGTTCTCCAGAAAAAGCAATTCCTTGCTCAGCGGAATCACGCGGTCGTTGCATTCGTATAACTGATACCGCAGCATGTCGGAAAACGACGCCAGCGACTCCGAGGCAAGGTCGGGGTTCTTGTGTATCAGAACAAAAATAGAGTTAATGGTATTGAACAAAAAGTGCGGATTAATCTGCGACTTCAGATATTTTAGCTCCGTTTCCAGATTATCTTTTTCGAGCGTAAGTCGTTTTTTCTCAGTTTCGAGCCAGTTTTTGCCCAGTTTCACACTCATGGCCAGTGTCATGCTTCCGGCTGTAGAGGGCAGAGCATTGGTTGAGAAAATAATCAGGTACTCATCAGGCTGACGGTGAAACATTTCGTAGAACGATAGTCCTGAAAAATAAGGAGCCAGATAATAACCGCCCGTAATAAATGCCGAGCAAGCCATTATCGTCAGAATCACCAGTGCGATGTAAGTGCGGTATCGGCCCACATACAAAAACCGCGGAATGAGGTAATACAGATTAAAATAAGCCCCCAGCGCCTGAAAGACAATATAGCCTATAAACTTGACAGGCAACGGCCCCAGAAACAGATAAGCGTAGACATCTGGCAGGCTGCCCACGTTTATCATCATCCACAACAGATGATAGCCAATCCAGAACGGTATGTGGTGAAGTTTATATCTGAAAAACCAGTTTTGCATCCAGGATGTTTCGGTCGGTTAAATAGCTGTAAGATACAGAGAATGCCTCCCGTTCCCAAACCCTGATTGACGTATGGTACAAAATAATTGATGAAATGCAGAGACAAATACCGATTTATAAGTATATTTACTCGAAAGCCTGATAGACAATGACTATTGTCCAAAAAAATAAGTCGTCGGTACCCCGCTAAAATCATCGAATTACACATCGACGACATTTTGTTTTGGATTTGTAGATAAAAACACGTAAAATAGCATCTACAAAGCATTTTTTTAACGGGTCATAATCGCACCATACAGGAATTGAAACTTAGATGCCACGTCTCCCGTTTTCTTATCCCATACGGTCATAATCGCACCATACAGGAATTGAAACATTGCCGATTGGTCACCTACAGACGTGTAGTAGTGAGTCATAATCGCACCATACAGGAATTGAAACAAATTTAGATTGCCTTTAATAAGTTGTGTTTAGAATAGTCATAATCGCACCATACAGGAATTGAAACTACCTATTACAAGCGCAAACTTTGAAAACCGTGTAGGTCATAATCGCACCATACAGGAATTGAAACCCGATTTGCCGAATAACGAATCTGCGATGTTCGCAAAGTCATAATCGCACCATACAGGAATTGAAACTTTCAGGTTGTGCATACGGATGATGAGAGTGCAGAGGTTTTAATCGCACCATATAGGAATTGAAACTACAAAGAAAAGGGTAAGCAAGTAGCACAGTTTCAAGTTATAATCGCACCATATAGGAATTGAAACATGTCCAACATCGTGTAACGAAAAGGCACTTGCGTGGTCATAATCGCACCATATAGGAATTGAAACTAGTAAGGAATTTTGGAGTAAATTAAACTAATTTGTCATAATCGCACCATACAGGAATTGAAACAGTATGAAAGTAAAGACCGGCATCAGGTATTCACCGTCATAATCGCACCATAC
>NZ_JBXARV010000003.1:570345-737181 GCF_058808615.1 Emticicia sp. GW821-FHT11C11 | reverse complement strand
CCACAGGAATTGAAACTTGTCTGGACGAACCAGAATCAGAAACTTTTCCGTGTCATAATCGCACCATACAGGAATTGAAACTCATGGCTATTTTGGTATTGTGTATCAACTCTCCTGTCATAATCGCACCATACAGGAATTGAAACGTGTAAATCATGACCCAAAAGCCATTAAAAGTCATTGTCATAATCGCACCATACAGGAATTGAAACTAACTGAAAATGAAGTTTTTTAACAGAACTAATAGCGGTCATAATCGCACCATACAGGAATTGAAACTTGTCTGGACGAACCAGAATCAGAAACTTTTCCGTGTCATAATCGCACCATACAGGAATTGAAACAAGTTAGCGTTTACTCCGTAGGTGCCTCCGGATATTGGTCATAATCGCACCATACAGGAATTGAAATGCTGTATAAGCCAGTTTGTTTGTGCCTACCTCGAACGAGTCATAATCGCACCATACAGGAATTGAAATACAGTTAACTTGCCATCCTTGTTAGTGTCCATAGCTGGTCATAATCGCACCATATAGGAATTGAAACTTTTTATTTATATAATACCTGCCTCCGTGCGGGCCGGTCATAATCGCACCATATAGGAATTGAAATTACCCTTGTTGTAAAGGTCTAAAATCTGCCCCGCCTGTTACAATCGCACCATATAGGAGTTTAAACTAAATCTTAAAAATCATGAAGTATCACACGAACAAAGTTTACTTTAAAACTATTGTCACTGGAATTGAATTGATGCAGGCAAAATTTACTGTTAAAGAATTCAGTATTACAAGTGGGCAAGATCCTGATAATAAAAACAATGCAGGTGATGTTCACAACATTAATTTTAACGACGACTATTTTGGTTTCGATGTTGGAAGAAAACATTCGAAAAGCGTTGCTAAATGGTTTTCAGACAAAATTAATGGTGATCAAACCACATTTAATCATAGCCCGGGTGAGTTAAATTTTGCATTCTTAGGTACTTTAGAGGTAAAAGCGAATTTTGACGGTTATCCAGATTTGAAGGAGAATTATTTTGAATTCCCCGATATTATGTTGGCTCAGGGACATTCTTTCTTCAGTAACAATTGGTGGTTTGGGGGGGGGAATTGTAGCCACGTTGACGAATGGCTTGTTAAAGTTAAGTCAAAAGAGCTAATAATAGATAATAGCATATACAGGTTTAAGCGCGGTGGAGACGGAGCGAATGATGGAACAGCTGTAAACAAAGTAGAAATACCCTATTTTAACTTGGAAATGAAGACGATACCAGCATAAAATTCTATTGAATTGATCCGAGGAAACCCATTTTGCTAAAGTAATCCTTTATATATCTTTATTTTAGACAGGACGCGACATACGGAGCGTGCTAGAATTTTTATTGCAGTATAAGCAACTCAATAACAAAACCGAAATTGCCATTTTCGTTTTCATGGTCTCTTCAATTTTAGCTCATAATCCAAAATCCATACCAGCATTTTTATCCCCCTTCAGGGGCTAGGGGTGGTTATTTACACCCCCTTTAGGGGCCGGGGGTTTACATTCCCCCTCCGTAAATTTCGTTATCCCACGGGCTTTGGCTTCGCAGGCATTTCCGTAGGTTTTGTTATTACAACCGCACACAGGCTCGTAGATAGCATTACAAATGGTGCTGTCGCGCGGGGTTTCATTGCACAAACCCATCGAATTGGTTTTCTGATTACAACCAAAGCAAGCCAGTAATAAGGCAAATGGTATGAATGCTTTTCTAGTTTTCATGATACCTTCAGTTTTAGTCATAATCGCAAAAAAGCATACCAGCCATTGTATTCCCCTTCAGGGGCTAGGGGTAGTTATTTTTCATCCCCCTTTAGGGGCCAGGGGTGGCAGTTATGCTTCATCCCCCTTTAGGGGTTAGGGGTAGAATATACCTGAGCCAGACGCTGTGGTACTTAAAATCGGTTTCATCCAGTGCATCACGCTGATACCCGACCATCAGCCAGGGCAAGGGTTTTATACCCGCTCCGAAACGTTGCAGTTTCACCTCCCCAAACCGGAAGCCCTGCACACTGACAGCCCCATTGATGTAAAGGAAGTCTTTGTATCTGAGCGCCACATCGGTTGATAGCACATCGGCCGGACTCATCGACCCGCCGGGTTTAAAAACTCCTACCTGCAGATACGCCGTAGGTATAAATTTCAGATCACGATGCAAATAAACCGTGTATCCTCCCTGTAGAATCAGCGCGCGGTAGGCGGCATGTACCACGTCTCCCCTGTATATACCTATGGCATTGTGTGGAAACGACAAACCCACATAGTTTTCTTTATTTTTGCTCTGTAAGGCTACTCCGGCACCGTATCTAAACACCTTGCCGCCATTAAATTCAAGCGGATCATACACCCCCAGGTTCACGCCCGCAGCAAAGTTGGTATGCCTGCCTACTTCTATCTCATAGGCATAGTTGAGCCCGAGCAAATTGCCGCTTTGCTCCTGCCCGAAAACATACATGCCAAAATGGTGCTTACTTTGATACGGGTGAAAAGTACCCGCTGCCAGATACTGATAATTCTTAAATGTAAACGTATCGGCAGGGAATTTAACGGTATACTGCCCCGGCGAAAAGGACACCAGCGCATGGTTGGCAGGGGCATTTACCAACAGGGCTGCATTGGTAATCTGTTTGTCTAAATACCATTGCCTGAACTCACTGACGGTCTGTGCATGCACACCGCCCGACAGCAGTAGCAGTAGAATAAGCAATCGTTTCATGGGCTGTTTACGTATAATGCATTGTGTGATTATATGTATCAACGCAACTGCCGTTTGATTGTTATCACCCGTAAAACAATGTTATTGAATGGCAAAAGGTCACACCGGAAACCGTGATTTTTCCGGGTTCAGAAGGAAGGGAATGGTTTGTTTATTAATGAGTAGAGCCGGCAAGATTACCGGCTCTGTGCTCAATTCTCAGGCTTTTTTTACAAATTCAGATTTCAGGCGCATGGCTCCGAAACCGTCTATTTTGCAGTCAATATTATGGTCGCCGTCGGTGAGGCGTATATTTTTTACCTTAGTGCCTGCCTTTACAGGCTTGGGAGCTCCTTTAACGGGCAAGTCTTTGATTACCACCACCGAATCGCCGTCGTTCAGTTCATTACCATTGGAGTCCAGCACTTTCAATCCACTGTCTTCAGTTTCTGCTTCCGTTTCTTCGGGATTCCACTCATAAAAACATTCCGGACAAATCAACATGCCGTCGCTCGGATACACATACTCACATTTACATTTCGGACAAGGTGGAAATTCAGACATACTATTTTATTTTTCTGTTTATAGAGGAAAATACCAGACACAAAAATACGGATAATATATGGATTACTAAACAATACCCGGGCTGTAAAAAACAACCGGTAAACGAACTGCTATATCTCGTTCTCCGGCTATTAAAGCTCCCCTTTAGGGGCGGGGGGCTCTGGCATATTTTTTTTAACAGAATTCTTCATAAAACAGTATAGCCATGAAAACAACAACCATACTGACGCTGATGCCCGCACTGATGTACACAGCCAGATTCTTTAATTTATTTATGAATCCAGGCGACGGCACTTCTTATAACGGCGGAGAGGTGGACGACGAAGACATACTGGAAGACGAGAACCTGGAAGATGAGGATTTATCGGAGGAAGCCCCCGAACCACAGACAGATGCCCTCAGCTATGTAGCCAACGACCAAAAAACTCCACCCGAAAGGGAAGAATCAGAGTTTGAAGCCAATGATTTGGATGAGAAGTGAAGGAATTGTCGATTTTCGATTGCAGATTGTCGAATTGTGGTCCATTACGATGAACATTCTGTCGGCAACAAATGAAAATTATTGCCACTAAGTTCACAAAGCACACAATGTCTCACAATAAAATATCTGATTCCCTGCAATCGCTCATTCATTAATTCGACAATCTGAAATCGAAAATCGATAATTAATTAAACGCCGTTCTATATTCCAGCGGTGTCATTTTCGTTTTGCTTTTGAACAATTTATTGAATGACTGCGGATATTCAAAACCCAGAGCATACGCAATTTCGCTCACTGTCAGGTTTGATGACCCCAGCAATTCCTTTGCTTTTTCAATCAATTTGTTATGGATATGCTGCTGCGTGTTCTGTCCGGTCAGGTTTCGCAATAAATCGCTCAGGTAATTGGGCGACAGATTCAGTTGATCAGAGATATACTTCACAGTCGGCGGGCCTTTTTCTTCCATTTGTGTACCGTTAAAATAATCAGCCAGAATCGATTCCAGTTTTACCAGCAAATCACTGCTGGTGTGTTTCCGGGTTATAAACTGCCGGTTATAAAAGCGGTTAGCATAGCTCAGCAACAGCGAAATATGCGAAAGAATAATCTCCTGACTGAAATTGTCAATATTCGTATGGTATTCCTCATAAATATTTTTCAGAATCCGCTCTATCATTTTTTCTTCTTTGGGCAACAGAAGCAGCGCTTCGTTGACCGTATAATGAAAGAATCCATACTCCTTTATTTTCTGTTCCAGCGGATGCCCCCTCAAAAAATCAGGATGGATAGCGATCGACCAGCCCTCTTCAGGCATTTTGTCTTCGGCTGTCCAGCTTAGCAGTTGGTCAGGCGCAAAGAACGACATCATGCCCTGGTCATAATTATAATACTGCTGTCCATAAATGGTATGGCAGGTGCATTTGCGCTTGACAGCCACCGAATAAAACTTATTCATAAAATGCCCCGTTTCGTTGACCGCCATTCCCTTCGAATCTTCAAAGCGGGCAATGCTCATCAGCGGGTGCTGAGGAATCGGCAAACCCATCAACAAGTGTTGCGTTGCAATCGAATCAATCGTAAACAGTTTATTGGCTCTGGCTTTCATAATTAAGCTCTTTGTAGGGTAGAACGCGCGCCATCGGCAATAAATTTCGTAATCATCGAATTCGGCACGAAGTTGCACAATTTAGCAAAAATCCGGTTCATTGCGCCTGACACCACCACCAGTTTTTTAGATTTCAGACCTTTCATGGCAGTTTCGGCCACCATTTCAGGGGTTTCAATATTGGTTTTGCCGAGCAAGGCCTTCTTATCGGCTTCGTTTATATTAGCAGTTTCGAAGAATCTCGTTTCGGTAGCGCCGGGACACAACAACATAACCCTGATATTAAACGGGCGGTTCTCTTCCGCTATGGCCTCAGTAAATGATTTTACAAACATCTTGCTGGCGGCATAGGTAGCCATAAAAGGTGAAGGCAAAAAGGCCGCCATCGAGGCCACATTTACAACAGTGCCACTGTTACACGCCCGCATCAGGTTCAGGTACCGGTGGGTTAGTCCCACCAATGTTTGTATGTTCAGTTGCAGCATGGCGAATTGTTCGGGCAGGGTAAGCTGTATAAAATCTCCGGCTGTGCCGATTCCGGCATTATTTATCAGGCACTCGACCGTCAGTCCGCGCTTTTCGGTTTCTTCAAAAACCCGTAGGTCTGCTCCTGCTTCGCTTAAGTCTATAGCCATATATTGCGCCGAAATGCCGTGCTGACGGCTCAGTTTTTCGCACAGTGTTTTCAGTTTTATTTCAGAACGTGCCACCAAAAAAAGATTGTGTTTCTCGGCAGCCAGTTTTTCGGCCCAGGCCTCGCCTATTCCGCTTGATGCCCCCGTAAGCAATGTATATGTCATGATTTTTTTATTTAATTGAATACACTGCAAAGGTCGCATGCATCAACCGGATAAACAGTATCCAAACCCCTGCGCGTTGTGTCCAAAACAAGGAAGATTTTTGATTGTCGATTTTCGACGGTTCGCCGCTGCGATTGCGGATTGTCGAATTGTTTTTATAGAGCTTTTAGGATAGAAGTTATTGTGTCACATTGAGTACGTTGTGGCTGCTACATATTTGACCACAATGTATATATGTATAGAATGTTACACGATTTTTTGTTGCTACGAATAGGATGTTCGCGCCACAAATTCGACAATCTGCAATTGACAATCGACAATACAAACGTTTCATCAATCTTTCACTGCAGTTCATCAATTCTCAAAAAAACACAAATGGTAGTTTTCTAAACTTGAATAAAATTTCAGGACCTGATGAAAACGCTATTACTATTACTGACAACCTTTTGTTCATTCAATCTTTCGGGCCAAATCACGGGCAGAGTAAATACCTCCAAAGCCGCGTCTGTCCCTTTTGCCAATGTGGTGCTGTTGTCGGCTGCTGATTCAACCATCGCCGGTGGCACCAGTACCAATGAAACCGGAAATTTTCAGCTGAACCCAAACAAAACAGGCACCTTTTTTCTGCGGGTAAGCAGCATCGGGTTTCAGAATTATCAATCTGCTGCTTTCACTTTCAATGGCAGTACTTTGCCGATACCGGCCATTCAACTGTTGGAAGAAAGCCAAGCACTCAATGAAGTAAGCGTATCAGCCCGCAAGGAACTCATTCAGAACACACCGCTAGGCAAGGTAATCAATGTACAAAGCAGCCTGATGACCAAAGGCAGCAATGCCCTACAGGTGTTGGAAAGACTGCCGGGTGTGATATCCGACCGGCGAAACAACCAGTTCAGCCTGAACGGACAAGCCGGAGTAACCATCCTTTTCAATGGCCGCCGGGTACCGATGTCTATGGACGAGCTCATGAACCTGCTGGAAAGCACCCCTGCCGACAACATCGAGAAAATAGAGTTGATTACCTCTCCCACCGCTCAATACGATGCCGACGGAGGCGCAGGTATTATCAACATCGTGTTCCGAAAGAATGAAAACGAAGGCACGCGTCTTAACCTATCGGCCACTGCCGGATACGGTTACCACGAAAAAGCACAGACGTCCCTCAGTCTGTCGCATGGATTCAAAAAGGCAAGCCTAAATGCCTCTTATTCTTTCGGTCACAACCACAGTTACTCCGGTTACCGGGGGCATGGCACATCCAATTTTCCGTTTATGGGTGGTTTCAACAGTACCGAATTCGGTGGCCTGACCGACAGGAACCAGCAATCACATAACCTGAGTCTGGTGTCAGAGTTCCGACCAGATACCCGCACTACTTTCGGCACAGAGTTGTCGCTTTCGTCATCAAAAAATCATAATCTGGTGAAAATCCTGGGCGATAGAATCATGCCCGACAGCAGTTTTCTAGGTTCAACGGGTCTTTCCGACGGCACCAGCCAGCTGCAAAACCTGATTGCATCAGCCTATTTTAACCGCAAACTATCCACCCGCTCGCAGCTCAATTTTGATGCCAGCTATATTGGCTATCAAAACAACAGCCCTAACCTGATCACTTTTCGTTATTATGATGAAACCGGCACCGACATCCCTCCCACCAATCCTATTTTTAATTACGGTAATCGCGGGCAGAGCCACTCCACCATTCATGTGGGTGTGCTCAAAGCCGACTATACGTTGGAACTTAGCCCGAAACTCAGAATGGAAGCAGGTCTAAAAGCCAGCTTTACCCGCAATGCCAATGACAGCAACGTAGAGCGCAAAGTAAGCGATGTATGGGAAGTTGACCCACGCACGCAAAGCAACATTAACGGTACCGAGAAAATCATGGCTGCTTACACGCAGTTCCGCCTGATGCCCAATGCCAAATCAACCTTGCAGGCCGGGCTGCGCTATGAGTACTGGCAAAGGTCTGTCAATACCTATGCATACGCCTTTACTATTGCGCAGTTTTTCCCCTCGGTGTTGTATACGTATTCACCCAACAATCATTCAAATCTGAGTTTTAATTATAGCCGACGCATCAGTCGCCCGACTTATACTGATTTAATATCGAACCTTTTTTACAATGATGCCACCTTTGTTTTTTCAGGAAACCCGCTACTAAAACCTACCCTGACCGACGCCCTTAAAGCTGAATACAATTATAAAGGCTACAGCGCAGGACTCACATTTCAATATGATTTACACCCGATACTCCGCTATCAGATAACAGCCAATCCGCAGAACGACATCGGTGTGTCATCCCCTCAGAACCTCGACTACCAGAAAAGCATCAGCCTTTCGCTGAACGCACCATTTCAACTGGCCGCGTGGTGGAAATTGACCATAGGAAGCACCACCGCCCTGCGCCGTTACAAGATATCGTACAGTCTGAGTCCGGCAGAAAAAACCTATCTGTTTCAGAACCTCAGTTTTTCGCAGACCATCAGCCTACCGAAAAACTTTGAGATAGAACTATCCGGCTGGCAGAATTTCCCGTTCTTTGACGGAGCTAATCGTCTCAATGGTTTTGGCGTAGTGAACCTGGGCATCGCCAAAAAACTAAAAGGCGACAAAGGCACGTTTCAGCTATCCATGCCCGATGTTTTCCAGACTTTCTCTATTTACACGCACATTGGCATTGTCACGCCAATCGCCTTTCAAATCAGAAGCGAGTCGAACTATAAAGATGAAACTGCATTCTACAGGGTTATCCGACTGACCTACTCACGCAGTTTCGGAAAAAACGCAAAGAGTATTAATAGAAATACGGATAATGAAGAAAGAGAGCGGGTGAGGTAGAAATTTTTTATAAAAATTTCTACTCCTTTTTCAAGGAGGGGTGAGGGCGTATCAAAAAAAATTCTCACTAAATAATCTTTGGTAAAAAACCCCATCCCGACCTTCCCCAACAGTGGGGAAGGAGTTAAAAGTCTCTCTCCCCACTGTTGGGGAGAGAGATTTAGAGAGTGGGGTTGTATTAACATCAAATATTATTTGGCTTCATTGGGTTTTTGACACACGCATGGGGTGGTTGAGGCCTATAAAATAGCGTTGAACCAAATCACCCCCTACTTCACAAACTCCACATTCTCCTCTGCCTTAATCCGCTCCCATTCCAGTTCGGCATTGGCTACAAGGCCCGATTTTTCAATAGCCGTTTTCTGCGACAACAACGCCTTGCCTCCGTTGGCACTTTGCATGTTTCTCACTGCGCTGTCGAGGTCATTAATCAGGTAAGGAGTAATCTCCGGCCGGATATCCATTGCCCCCAATGTTATTTTTAGTTCAGGTTTCAACCAGCCGATATACGCTTTCACAAGGCTGATGCGGCGTTGCAGGTACTCATCAAAAACCTCGCGTTTTTCCTGCACTTTCAGATGTGCATCCATAAACAGCATCTGAAGTGCCACACCTGATATCCCCTGCTTCAGGTCTTTCAGGGTATCAAACGAAATATCCGGTGTCTGGGTAAACGAATAAATCACCTTAAAGAGCGTCTGGATTTCTAACCTGACCGACTCCGGTGCATGGTCCCAACTGAGGTACGAGGCCTTAGAGCCCTTTTCTCCCTGTATAATCGCTCCGGACTCCCCTTTTTTCACAAAGCCCTCAATCTCTCCCTCAATAAAAATCTTGGGGTTGCCGTGGTAATCGTTAGTATCGGCAAAATTACTCAGCAGGTGCTCCAGCCGCTCAATAGCGGTCTGCACATCTGCCCAGTCCGACTGCTCTTCCCGGGCAAAAACTACCGGAATCTTCCCGATGCTGTTAATGCCAGACTCCCGCTCCTGCCAGCCATCGTCCGTTTTCTCAAAAAGCTTGTATTCCTCGTCAGTATATACCTCAAAGTGCGCTACCTCCTTACCATTCTGAAACACACCATACCCACGGCAAAAGGCAATCATGTCGCCGTAGCTGTCAAAGCAGGGATACAGTTCGTCGCCATCCCAGGGGCTCAGTTTCATTGTTTTTATTCTGTAGGGGGTCTCAAAACCATAATCGTTGTGTTTACGGTCTGTGCTTTCGCCACTCACAAACCATACCTCGGCCACAGTCGTAGCCCTCAACAAATCACGTGCGATTTTCCTGTTAAAGCTATCGATTTTGTTATGCTGAAGTACTTTTCTTACCAGATTCAAGGCCTGTGTCTCGGCCTCATTTCCGGTCTGACAAAGTAGCTTCACCGGATTCCCGAAAAGAAACGCCACCGACGCCCCCACTATTTTTTTCTGGATGGGCAACCCCAGCCGGTTCACGGCATCCCAGCGTTCAAAGCTGCCGTCTTCCTTCAGCACCTTGCGGTCAGGGCGTTTGTGCAGATCAAACACAGGGTGCTCGGCCACCTGATACTGTGCTTTCAGTTCGTCGATTTCAGGTTGTTCTATGGCACCTTTGAAGAATTTAACCGATGCCTCAATGTCGTCAGTTTCCGTAATTTCAAATACTTTCATGTAAGTTGTGTTTTTTCAGTAAATATAAAAAATTTATGCTTACAATGTAAGCATTGTTAGAAAATAATAATTACCCAATCCGTCAGGTTTTGGCAGCAACGCACATACCTCTTTACTCCCCTGAAACAAACCATAGGAGACCGATAACTCAAAAAACAAACCGATAAATAAGCACATCATTGGGTTCAACCACAATACACTCAAATTCAGCATAGAATTACCGGACACATTTAATCTTCTTTTTGAAAAAATGAAAAAATTAACAAAGAAAAGGTTCAGTTCTATCTACAAAGAGTTGAGTAGAATAAGAGGAGTGAATTATGTTGATATTGGTTTCAAAGAAATCAATGGTGAAATTGATATGGAACAAATAGCTCTAAGAGTGCATGTGATCAGGAAACGATCTACATCAGAAATTCTACCCAATGAAATAATTCCTTCGCAGATAGACGGGATTCCGACAGACATAATAGAAAACACATGGGTAAATGACGCCAATCCATTACAGCAGCGCTTTAATGATCTGCAAGGAGGAATCCAGATTTTTAACCCTGCATTAAATATGGCCGGAACACTTGGCGGTATCTTTGAAGAAGTCGGAACAGGTAATTTACTTGGCCTGACCGCTGCGCATAATTTAAAAGAAGGCTCTGTCGGAGCCATTGGAGATAGAATTTATCAACCATTTCCGGGTGCTAATGATTTGATAGGCACTACCCATTCTATCTATTTACCCTTAGATGCAGGCACTATATTATTGAATGGTAACCGGAATCAACTACTGGGCCGGATATTTCATGACAATGTTTCGACACTCATTCAAAGAATCATACCTCCTGCGCACGGTATGTCTGTTTTCAAAGTCGGATGCGTAACTGAATCTACCTATGGAATAATAGACGGCGAGTCACCAGACACATTTACAATTACATTAAGAAGTACAGACAACCCACCTTTAAGCGATTTCGGTGATTCCGGAGCGCTGTGGATTGACACCAACACCGGTTGCGCAGTAGGCTTGCACATACAGGGGAACCCTATCACGCGTAGAAGAGCAAAAGCATCAAAATTGACTGAAGTATTCTCAAAATTACATTTAAACACTAATCTCACTTTACTAGCATGAAAAATCTCATTTTCACAACCATTTTATTTCTTTACGTCACCATTCTTGCTCAAAGCCAAACGTATGATAGCAAAACTGGTCTGCTTATCATTGACCTTGCCCAGACAAAACAGAATCTAAAAATTAAAATTACGCCTAAGAAAGAGCTAAAAATAAGGATAGAGAACCTTTTGCCTTTTACAAAGTATACAATTATTGCAGAAAAAACACAAGAAAGAGTTCCTCCTATTAATCTTGACGACTTTATGACTAAACAAGGCCGACCTTTGGGTGCAGATCAATGTACAATCGACCTTGAAAAACTTCTAACAAACGTATACAAATCTACTACTGAAATAAAACTGGGTGAAAATTGGCGTGAATTGAAGAAAAAAATTCATGAGTGCGGCGGAGAAAATGCAATACGCGATCCATCCATAAAGCAGAGTCTTTCTTTTATTAAGGGGCTTACTCAAAAAGAGTTTTCATTAAGTGAATTAGGCTCAGGTAATGATGCCTTGTTAATTGGTGAAAAAATCACATTGACAATCATCAGAGAAGCTACCCCCGGTTTAAGTATCACAAAGGAAGATTTTAAACCATTTGAAATATCCGGAGGTTCTAAAGGAACCTGGGAAACCAACTATGGTTTTTCTTTCAATACAACTGCATTTGGCAAAAACAAAGAGTATTACTCAAAAGCTGATACCGGCAGCACTTATCTGATAACTGAAAAAGGAAGCAAAGTTGGATTGGGAAATGTGTATCCCACCGTATTCCTGACATATTATCCGCAAAAACGAATACTTGACCCTGTATTCGTAGGATTCACATCCGGCCTGGGATCAAATCTGGATGATATTTCAATTTTTATAGCTCCCAGTTTAGTGATAGAGCAGAACGTGCTGATAAGCTGCGGTGTAAGCCTGACTAAATCGCTGGCACTGAAAGGTGAATACAATGTAAATCAGAGAATAAAAGAAAATCTCAATTCCGACCAGTTGCATAGCAACACCTACAGGCCTAATTTATTCTTCAGTATATCCTACCGATTCAATAAAAGCCCGTTCAAAAAAGCAAGTGACGCAGAAGAGTAAGAATTACAACCTTTCCAGCAGCTATATACGCCAACACTCATGCATGACTCCCAGTCTCTTTTCAATAAGAGGGTGGGAGTTTTAGTATTACACAACAGAAGACACTTCATCCTCTCCTATTAGAAATAAAATACATCTTCCTGTTACCATTTTCATGCTGTTAGTATTAAATGCCTGAAAGAACACCGGCACTAAAGAAGAGTCTAGTGATGTAAGAGAACCCATTCATGATGGCTGTTTAGAGCTAGACATTTCACTCAAAAACGATTAATCTTTTATATAAAATAAACAACTAAAATAAGCAATTATGAAAAAAATAGTATTCGTCTGTATATCAGCTTTTTTCTTATTTGTTGGCTGTGAGCGCAATAAAGAAATTACGCCAGCCAGCATCAACCCGGCGGATGTTAATTTGCTAAGCAAATTTTTAAAGATGCCTCAGGGTACTGAGATATTGAATGGTGAAATACCAGCCACAACAAGTGGACAAAACGTGCCAGTAATTACTAATTTTGGAAATTCATCTGTTACAACCAGTAATGGTGGTACTACAGCTTTGACCGTTAATATTTCTAATCAGGGTGGGGGCATTCAGGGGTACTACGTTCAATTAGAAGGCTCTAATATATACTTTAAAGTGCCTTATACTGCTTCAACAGACAATCCCAATATCATAAACATTCCATTAGGTATTCCGACCATGACCGAGAATGGTTCGTTTTGTGTCAATATATGTGTTTATGATCGCAGCAACCGAATAAGCAGGATTGTACGCCAATGTGTTGATGTACTAAAATTGGGTTCAGGGTCTTTGCAGGTTAATCTTACCTGGAATACCAACTATACAGATATAGATTTGCATGTGTTAGATCCTAGTGGAACAGAAATATACTATATGAATGATTATTCTAGTACGGGAGGACAATTAGATAGAGATGATATTGACGGATTTGGGCCTGAAAATATTTTCTGGCTGGGCACCGCACCCGATGGTCAATACAAGGTATGGATAGAGTATTATTCTGGTTATACATCAACTACCAGCTATGTTACAATCAATGTGCCGGGAGCAAGTAAATCTTTCCAAACTACGATGACAAGCGAAGGACAGCGCAAAGATATCGTAACAATTACTAAAAGAGGAGATACTTATACTTTCTGACAAAAAACCAATTCATAATTTTAATAAAACCGGGTAAGTACTTTCAAAATTCGGATTTTATTCACTCCACTGTATCAACGAAATGTGCAATTAACGCTAAAGCCCGACAAAATCGGGCTTTAGCGTCTAAAATAGATATTTTGACGTTTCTTTCTTATCAAGGCTTACAATCACTAAATCGCTCATCAAATAATAATAGTTCTGCAACTGGTTTACATATTCATTTTTCCCTCTTCCCTCCATTTTTTATCTTCTTCTTTCTGTAATTCCAACAATTCGACAATCCGAAATCGAAAATCGACAATTTCAAAAAAGGTTCCCCAAATTCTTCACTTGTCTACTCATCCGCACCGGATAAAACGTATTCGCTAAAGCGTCAAAGGCATCCGTTGAGCGGCCGAGGCGTTTTCTGATTTCATCCTTCGGTTCAATAATCACAGACCCGTTACTCTGAAACTTCCACCGTATTTCGGTAGCCTCTTCCGTTAGTCCGAATCCCGGCGGCAGCATAGCCTGCTGATTATTCCGGGGATCCAACCAGTCGCGCACTGCCCAGAACAGATACGCCCGCATATTAGCAAAAGTATACTGGCCCGTCAGGTCAGTCAGTTTCTCTCCACGCTCATCTGTGGCTGCCTCACTATACTTGCATGAAAACGCCCTCGACCTGTAACCGACCTCCCCTATACGTGCATATACCCCTGCCCCCTCACCAATGGTGTCTATCAAGCTTATCGCCCGGGCATCCTGCTCCAGAACCGCGGCAACCTTTCCTGCCACTTTCATGTGGTCGGCGGCACCACCACTGTTGCTCATTTCAAACTGCTTCACAATATTACCGTAGCGATAACAATACACGGTGCTATCGCGCCCCATACCGGCCACATCCACCCCCAGGCGCAGCGGCTCAGGATAATTAGATTCCAATCCATGCGACTGGTGGTACTCCACCCAGCGTTTCTGTGCCAGTTCAATCCACACTTCGGGTATCAGGCTATCTTCCGATACCTTCGGGAAACGCCCCAGCACTTTTTTACGGAAATTATCCTCCGGCCGGTACCACACACCCTCAAACTGAAAATCGTCCAGCGTTTCATTATAATCCTGCTCCTGTATGCGTGTGCACCAGTTTTCAATCTTGTCTTTCACCCAGAGGTAATCTACCTGTCCGGGTATCACCACCTGCTTTTGCAGCACATTAGGAGCCGTCAACGAATTGAGTCGGAATTTCTCCCATCGTTCTCCTTTCTGGCTTCTGGCCGCATAGCCAATAGTGGTATTGGGATTAAATACAATCAATATGCGTGAATTCCCTTGCAGATTCCCTTCGATAGCCACAAAGGTATCATCCAGAATGCCCGACGCCTCGGTTACCACAAACATGGTATTAACCGCATGAAACCCCGACCACGACTCGTGCCGGTGAGGATCAGCCCTGAAAGCCGTCAGGAACCATTCTTCATAATCTGTCCGGATATCAAAGGTTGTCAGCTTACCCGGCAAATCAATGCCGCGGCTGCGGGCACGGTTAAACAAACGGGCTATTTCCGGCACGCAGATGTTCTTCACCTGTCGCTCGGTGGGGGCGGTCATGGCCACTTTGGTATTGGCTATCAAATCACCCTTTTCGTTCCACCTGGGGGTCAGGTACATAAAACAGATGGCCGCCACGGCTGCCACAAAATCTTTACCCCGTGCCGTGCCAGAAGCCACACTGGTACGTGGATGCACCTGCACCGACCGCAGGATAGCCTCCTGCTCGACATCCAGATGTACCCCCAGCGCCTCACGCGCAAACAAACACCAATCCTGTCGCCACGCTATAACCCTGGCCTTAGCGGCCAGTTCATAGTTTTCATTCATCGTCATCCCCTGCTGATGTTTCTTTCAGAAAATCAAAAAAACCTCTGTTTAAACTTTCTCCACTCGTCGTATGATCCTTTTTATCGACCAGACCCAGTTTGCGGGCTATAATATTTGCATTGAGCAGCCCGGCCGCTACTCCCTCAAACTGCTGATTATCTATAATCTGCCGTATACGGGCAGCCGTAGATTTAAAATCATCCCGCTCTTCGTAGGTTTTAAAAGCAGTCAGGCTGATATCGATATAATTGCAAAGCCCCTCTAAGGTGAACGGTCTCACCCGTTTGATTTCAGCCGGAACAGGTCTGCCCTGATGCTGAAATACCTTTTCTTCCAGCAATGGATTATCGATGCACCACTTGAAATAATCATTGCAGGCGTCAATCAGGGCTTTCGGGGTCTTGAATACCCTGTCATGTCCGGTTTTCGACCGTAGTTGGTAGTATTCTTTTTCAGTCATGCGGATTCATTTAATAACAAATATAACAATTTACACTTACAATATAAGCATAAACCAAAGAAAAATATAATAAGTAATGGCACCCTAAAAAGATGGAAAAGCGGCATTATCCTGAAAAAAGGGTATTGGTAAATCAATAATTTTTTACAGACATTTTTTGACAATCAGAGGGTAATTCTCTTACTTTGAGCAGTAATAGACATTATCTATAAAATAAATAGACAATTAACAAAAACATAAACTCTCCTTAACAATTAAGAAGTCTGACAGACAGATGCGTACACGCCTTACTATAGTTCTGCTCATGCTCGGTATGGCTGAAATCTCAGCCCAAACCAGATACCACCACAATGTGGTGTGGGGCAGGCTGGCATTGACTGACACCATCAATAAAAACCTGAGGGCAGAAATACTCTTACAACACAGACGACAAAACATAGAACAAAACGATTTGAATGCCTTTGCAGCCGACCAGTTTACCAGTTACTGGGCATGGTTGCATTACACGCTTACTACTACTACCAGAATCTCGTTTTCACCCATCGGTTATTTCGAAAGCTGGGTGCTGATTGCCCAGCCATCTGACGTCGACAAAGACCCCATCAAAGAATGGCGCGTCTCGGCCCGAATAGAACAAGAAACCAAAACCAGATATTTCAGTGTCTTTAACCGCTACGGGCTCGAATACCGGCAGCGCGACTTACTCAATAACGGTGTATTTCAACCCAACTGGCGGGTGAGATACATGCTCCGGCTTGAAAAGCAGCTCAGGCCCGGTTTCTTAAAAAAGCCCATCACAGCCATTGTAAACGATGAGATATTCATTCAGTTCGGAAAAGCGGTGCGCGGAAACCCGAATATTTTTGACCAGAACCGGGTATACGCCGGGCTCAATTATGCGTTTACACCGTTTCTTCGGGGTAGCCTCGGATACGTATGGGGCATACAGGCACGCAATTCGGGCAAGGAAATTGACTATTACAACTATTTGTGGGCGATTCTTACTGTCGACAACATCACATCTATCTTCAGAAAAAAAGGCTGAGTTTTGCTCGAATTCTTGAATTAAACGCTATTATTGTAAACACCTTTTCAGTTCAACAGCAATGGCAATACCTTCTATTCCAACCAGTCTGGCTCCTTGGCTATCGGTAACCGACGGCTCCGCTGCCGTAGCTTTCTACAAAGCTGCCTTTAATGCCACCGAAACCTATCGGCTCGAAATGCCTGATGGCGGACTGGTATTAAAATTATCTGTTGAGGGTGCCGAATTCTGGATAAGCGGAGACCCCTCCCAAGCCGATGAATCCGGCTCGCTCCCCTTGGCTCAAAAAGCGGTACGGATTATTCTGACTGTTGTCGACCCCGACACAGTTTTCAACAAAGCCCTGGAAGCAGGCGCCACAGAGGTATATCCCGTCAGCATAGGCCACGGCTGGAAAATCGGCCGCCTGACCGACCCTTTTGGTCTGGACTGGGAGATTGGACATTTGGTGGATGAATAATCACCCTATTTGGTAGAGCCGCATTGCAATGCGGCTCCGTTGGCCTATTAATTCAATAAAATCATTTTGAGGAATCTACCTGACAAAACCATTTCGGAAATAACTCAATTCGCCGATAAGCCGTAATGCATTACGGCTCTACCTGATTCGATAAATTTTTCACTTCCACCACCAAAACCCCTTCCTCATTCTCCAACTGTGCAACCAATTCGCCATTTGCATTCCAATATCCACTGCGCCCTACGCTCTCAAAATTATCACAAAAGCCTACACAGTTTACCATCAGCACAGGCATTCCGTATTGCCGGGCAATAGCGGGGTAATGTTCATAGGCTTTATCAACCCCCTTTCGCGACTTCGCCACACTCGCCAGATATACTTTTGCGCCTAATTCGTTGGCATGCCGGGCATGATTAGCCTGTAATGATTCATAACAAATAGCCGGAGCCACACGCAAGCTATCGGGCCAGAGTATCAGTTGCTGGTTGCCCTCAACAAAATACGGTTGCTCATCAGCATGCAATTTTTGCTTAGCATAGATCTGCAATGGCGTATGTGGTTCAAAAACCAACATGCTGATGATAATGCCCTTATCTGTTCTTATAGGCATTCCCACACCTATGGTTAAGCCTTGCCCATTGCTCATTTGCTGAAAAACGGCCAAACGAATATCATCCGGAGTAGTCGCCAACGTATCTGCCAGTTCGGGTTCATAGCCAGTCAGCGACAGTTCCGAAAAAAACACAGCCTCTGCCCCCTTTACCAGTGCATCCTGAATCATCCGCAAATGATTTTCGATATTGGCTGACACATTACCTCTAACGGCTCGTATCTGCGCTAATGCGATTTTCATAATACCCCTAACCCCTAAAGGAGAATTTTTACAACATTCTTATTTTCCGTATTTGTTTCCCCCGTGTAGCGGTCGCTCCCTTTTTCAAGGAAGGGTGGCAATTTTCTTGACGCATTCAGAAAATTGACGGGGTGGTTTAATACTATCACACCCAATAGCCTATCATCATTCAATATAAGTATTTAACTTTGTTCTGTTTTCACGTTCGGCAAAATTTTAATCAGCAATAGAATTGTGGTTAACATTCAGTCAGGTGATAGAATACAATTCTAAGCCCTCTGCCAAATAGATTAAAATCATTTATGTGCACCAGCAGCGTCTCCCGTGGGCGAGAGCATGCGCAAAGCAAGGGGATTGCGCGTTGCGTTGTATTGAACAGCATTTCATAAAAAACAACTATTGGCATTTGTCATAAACAAAAGTGAGCGTTATGATATCAGTACCATAAGTAGTATCTTTCATCTCAGCCATTGCCTTGGTCGGGTAACCATTACTATCATACGTATAGCTATAGATACCTGAACCCATAAGAACGTTTCCTGTATAGCCAGAGTATGTCAGAATGTTATTAACACTCCAATTATTTGCAAAATAACTGAGGCCGTCACCAACTCCTACCAGACCATCTATTTTATGTGCTTCAGATATAAAAATAGACTTAAAAGCATTCTTATATTGATCGTATGTTAATTTTATGGATAGATTATCTTCTCCTCCTTTAACTTCCTCAGAAATTAAATTCTGGTTTTCATAGTACAAGAAAATCTCCTCTCCGGTTTCTAAATTTTTCACTTGACTGATAAACCCCGCATTATTAAGGATTATCTTATACTCGTCATGATACGAAACAGAACCACGCTGCACGGTTTTGCCAGTATATCCTATCAGTTTAGTGCCATCGTAGCTGTATTCATGAATAAACCAGCCGTCATATTCCGGGTCAAATAGGTGCTGCGTTTTTACTAACCTGCCCGCATTGTCATATTCATACGTCTTCGTTGCTCCCTCACTGTCTGACATCTGGCTTATCCTTCCATTGGCATCATACTTGAAATCTATTTCTCTGGATGACTTACGCCCCGAACTGTGCACAGTAGATACGAATAGTTTTGACAATCTACAACCTGCCACTTGCCCAACTGGCGAAGTAGCACTTGTAAACACAAATGCATCACTATAAGTGGTGGCACTTTGCGTTGTTACGTATGCCCGCACGGTATACGTCGAAGCCGCGTCCAGATTCTTTAAGTCGCTTGAAAAACTAACAGGTGCATTCCCGGTCAATTGCCCCAATTCGGTCTTGCCTGTATTACTCGACAATGACGGCGTTTGATTTCCTTTAATCCAGACATGTCCGTGCTGAATAATCGGCTCGCTACCCAGCTTATCTATTGTCGATTTTGCCTTCGCCGAAACGCTTGTTATATCGCTCGTAGCATTTGCTCCTGTAATGGTAGCAAAAACGGGCAGTGTCGCTGCAACACTCACTTCAAATTCAGTCGCACTCGAAACCGTTTTGTTATTAACCATTACGCTTATCTTCCCACGCTGTGCTCCCTGAGGCACTCTGGTAACCAATCTTGTTTGAGAAGCGCTGTCAATCACAGCAGTCGTATTGCCAAACTTAATGGTGTTTTCGGTGATATTCTTACTAAAGCCGGTACCCATTATCACAACCTTTGCACCGACCACGGCTTGCATGGGCGTAATGCTTGTAATAGTCAGCGGTTCATCTATCGGCTTATTGCCATCTGGTGCTGGATCGGATTTGCCACATGACGACAGCATAATCAAACTAACCATTACCATGTTTTGTATATATTTCTTCATAAAGATTGCTTTTATGTTATTTATTGAGACAATTAGGACTAAACATTCAGCGGGGCATCTTTTGAGGGAATAAATCCTCCACACCGGTAGAGCCGACAATAAAATGCTTATTAATCCTCTTTCTCAAAAATAGCAATAAGCTCTGATTCAAACTTGTTGCACTTTCCGAATCCGGGTATTTGCTTTCTAAATTTTCGCAATTTCTTTCCGAAATTTTTCCATTCTTTTTGAACCCGTAATCCTTGAAACCTTACATTCTCTATCTTCGGTTTGGCTTAATTAAGCATCCAGCCTAACGGTAAAACTACCTTTCTCCTCATTAATTTCATTTTTTGCTCCGATAGTCCATCATCTTTACTCACAAGTATTTATCTTTGTATTCTGTAGATATCACCCTGATTTTCATCAATCAAACCACCACTTATGACATTGCTTAAACGTTTACTATTCTTACAATTATTAACCATTACCACCGCCTTCGCCCACCTCGGAACCATTGTGGGTAAGATAACCGACGCCCGAACCAAACAGCCGGTTCGTGGTGCCAATATCGTTTTAACTGGCCTCAGCCGGGGAGCTATCACCGACGAATCAGGCTATTTTCAGATAAACAATCTCTCCCCTGCTCCATACACGGTCGAGGTCTCTTTTATGGGCTACATAGGCCAGACCCGTGCAGTAGAAGTAAAAGCCGACGAAGCCTCAGTAGTCAATTTCATACTGGCCGATACCGAAGTATCGCTGGACGAAATACAGGTTTCCGCCGCCAACCCTCAGCATCAGCAGGTCATTTCCGGTCTTGATATCAAGCTCCGCAACATCAATAATTCGCAGGAAGTGCTTCGCGTTATTCCTGGGGTTGTCATTGGGCAGCATGCGGGAGGCGGTAAAGCCGAACAGATTTTCCTGCGTGGCTTCGACATCGACCACGGTACTGATATCCGCCTGACGGTCGACGGCATGCCGATCAACATGGTTTCTCATGCTCACGGTCAGGGCTATGCCGATGCCCACTTCATTATTCCCGAATTGATTGACGGCGTAGATTTCAAGAAAGGTTTATACGATGCCGATAAGGGCAATTTCAGCACGGCAGGCTGGGCTAATTTCCGTACCAAAACGGTGCTGGATCAGAATTTTGTAAAGGCCGAGGCGGGTCAATTCAATACCTATCGACTGGTGGGTGGTGCCAATGTGCTGAAAAAAAACGACCAGAACGCCTACCTGGCTGGAGAGTACAATTATTCTGATGCCTATTTCGATGCCCCTCAGCATTTCAAACGCCTCAACCTGCTAGGCAAATACCATGGTCACTTAAGCGCTAATACCAACCTCAGCCTGACGGCCACTACTTTCTGGAGCAAATGGTTGGCATCAGGACAAATACCTGACAGAGCAGTGGCTAACGGACAAATCGGCTTTTTCGGTGCAATTGACCCTAACGAGGGTGGACAAACGAACCGAACTAACCTGAATGCAGAACTGGTAACGCTTACGAAGCACAATCATGTTTGGAAGAACCAGTTTTTCTATGCCAACTATAATTTCGAGTTATACTCAAACTTTACTTTCTTTCTGGAAGACCCCATCAACGGCGATCAGATCAAGCAAGAAGAATCCCGTAACCTGTGGGGATACAACAGCAATTATTCCATTGCCCATGGCATAGGTCAGAAACAGTCGACATTCAATATCGGGCTGAATTACCGCCACGATATGACTAATAATTCGGAGTTGTCGCACACCAGAAACCGAACCGAAATGATTGAAACCTTCAAACTGGGTAACATCAATGAGGCCAACATAGGCATTTATGCCGACGAGAGCATTCAACTCAGCAACCGCCTGTCTGCAACGGTGGGCATCCGTTTCGACTATTTCCATAATCAGTACCTCGACCACCTGCATAACTATACCACCGGCAAGGCCAGTGCATCAATCGTATCACCAAAGCTGAATTTCTATTATACTCAAAACAAAAACCTGCAGTTTTATCTGAATCTGGGCAAAGGATTCCACTCGAACGATACCCGCGTAGTAGTCGCTAAAAACGGTCTTGACATACTTCCTCCGGCTTACGGAACCGATTTGGGCACAACCTGGAAGCCCTTCCCTAAGCTGCTCATCAATGCCGCCTACTGGTACCTGTGGATGCAGCAGGAATTTGTATATGTGGGTGATGCCGGTGTGGTTGAACCCTCGGGACAATCAGTCAGAACCGGATTTGATGTATCGGTGCGTTACCAGTTGACCAGAAACCTATTCGCCGACTTCGATGCCAACTGGGCCAAGCCTCGTGCGGTAGGCGAAGCCGAAGGACAAAACTTCCTGCCATTGGCCGTGAAATTCACGAGCATCGGCGGCTTGACCCTGAAAAACAAAAGCGGATTCAGCGGTAGCCTGCGCTACCGTTATGTAGGCGACCGCCCCGCCAATGAAGATGGCAGCATTGCCGCCAAAGGCTATTTCGTTACCGATGCCCTTGCCAGCTACACCAAAGGCAAATATACACTGGGCGTAACGATTCAGAACCTGTTCAATACCCGTTGGAAAGAAACCCAGTTTGCCACCGAAAGCCGCCTGCAAAACGAAACCGAACCGGTAGAAGAAATCCACTTCACCCCCGGCACACCATTCAATGCCCGGGCCTTTTTGCAGGTTAGTTTTTAATGAAAAAATTGTGAAATATTACCGCAATAGAATTGTGTAAACATCGTGCACATAGTGAGTGTAGTGGCTAATAGCTAATTGCCACAAAGTACACAAAGCTGCACGATGTTTCACCATTGCTTAAACTGCAAATAATCTGTAACCTTTCCCCTAACCCGCAGTTTCCACATGAAAATCATAGACATTTTCATGAAAAAGCTCATTACCCTGTTAGTACTGATAAGTCACCTGGCTTACGCCCAATCGAAAGAGAAACAAACAGAAGCATTCCTGCTCAGGCAGATGAAAGACCTGAAAATACCCGGCCTGCAGGCAGCCGTGGTACAAAATGGCAAAGTAGTGTTCAACAAATCTTACGGAATAGCCAATTTGCAGGATAACATTCCGGTCGATAACCAGAGCATTTTTGCCATCAATTCATGTACCAAGGTGTTTACGGGTGTAGCCATCATGCAACTGGTAGAAGAGGGGAAACTCAACCTTTCAGCACCTATTTCAACCTATATCGACAGCCTGCCTACGCTCTGGCAACCTATTACCATTAAGCAATTGCTCACACATATTTCCGGCTTGCCCGATATTGTTCGCCTACAAGACCCCGCCGGTAGTGCCAATGAACCCGCCAACTGGAAAAAAATACAGACCATGCCAATGGATTTTCCGACCGGCGACCAATATAGTTACAACCAGACCAACTATTTTCTGCTGGCCAAAGTAATCGACAAACTGCGCGGTAAACCCTTTACACAGGTGTTTCAGGAATTGCAATTTGATAAAGTGGGTATGCCGCATACCGTTTTTGGCGACTCCCGGGATGTGATTCCACATTTTGCACCTACTTACACTTTCAAAAAAGCAATGGACGGGTATCCGTTGGCAGAACCTAGGCTGACTAATAATTATGCGGAATTCGCACCTTATCATAGAACAGCCTCCGGTTTAAACACAACCGCCGGAGAAATGGCACAATGGGTTATAGCCTTGCAACAAGGCAAATTATTAAAAACCAAAGAGGCCTTGAAAACGCTGTGGTCGCCAGGGACATACAATAACGGTAATCCCACACATTCAGCTTTGGGTTGGGGTTTAACCAAATTCAGAGCCAAACATTGGGCCATAGGTATGTCGGGCGGTGGTCGCTCGGCGTTTCTGGTATACCCAGACGACAACCTGGCTGTCATCGTACTGACTAATCTCGGTGGTTCGTCGCCCGAAAACTTTCTGGAAGAACTGGCCGGCATCTATAACCCTGATATTCCGGCGGCTGACCCAATCACCCTGCTCAGAGTAGAGCTCAACAAACGTGGTTTCGCCAAAGCCCCGGAGGTAGTGGCAGAAGCACGCAAAAAAGACCCCACATTCAAGCCTGACGAAAACGAATTGAACGACTGGGCTTACAGAGTTATGAGCACAGACCGCAACCACGATGCCCTGGCACTCTTCCGCCTGAACGTAAGCCTGTATCCCGAAAGCTGGAA
Source organism: Emticicia sp. GW821-FHT11C11 (assembly GCF_058808615.1). Classification (NCBI taxonomy): domain Bacteria; kingdom Pseudomonadati; phylum Bacteroidota; class Cytophagia; order Cytophagales; family Leadbetterellaceae; genus Emticicia; species Emticicia sp. GW821-FHT11C11. Next base: position 712,984 of record NZ_JBXARV010000003.1, on the reverse strand, counting down.
TGTGTATGACAGCCTGGGAGAAGTACTGCTGAAACTCGGCCAAAAAGAAGAGGCCATTCAGATGTACCGGAAATCAGTAGAACTTAATCCGAACAACAATGGCGGCAAAAAAATACTGGAACGGCTGGGGAAATAAAATTCAAGCTATTTTTTTTCATTTGAGGCTGTCTCAAAAAGATTCTAAACCAAATAATTTTTGGCAAAAACCCCATCCCAACCCTTCCCCAACAGTGGGGAAGGACTTAAAGTCTCTCTCCCCACTGTTGGGGAGAGAGATTTAGAGAGTGGGGTTCTTTTGGCACCAAATAATATTTTGCATCTTTTCTTTTTGAGACAGCCTAATTAAACCCTTCTCACCCTCACAAAAAATTTCCAACCGATAAATCATGAAAATGCATTTTTTTTCACCTTTCTGCATGGTTTTTATTAAATTTGATTAGAGTTCTCCGCACTTTCATTCAAATTTTATAACACAATGAAAAAACTGGCTATTTTATCAGTATTTGTTTTGAGCATGAGCTGTTCCAAAGAATCGGTTGATAGCGATAAAAATACACTGGGTATTCAGGGTAAAAAAATGGTTGCACTTACAGCCAACGATAAGCCGAACCTGAAACTGGAATACAACAAAGACCTGTTGGTGAAAGAAAACTCTTTCATTATCTGTGAAACCAACCCGACCGACGAATACACTTACGAATACCGCAACGGACGAATCCATAAGTTGTTAACCACTATGCGCAGCATGTATTCGAGCACTATGTCGTTATGTAATCCGGCTGCGGGTATCAAATCGGAAGAAACTTTTGAATACAACACCCAAGGGCAGTTGGCAAAGGTTGTCAGAACCAATTCTACCACAGAGTTTACCTACAATGCCAAAGGACAGGTGGAGAAACAATCTATTAACAGCATTTTTGATAGCCGCACGAATTCAGTAGTTACTACTTTTGAATACGATGACCGGGGAAATCTGATAAAAGAAACCAACGCCGGCGGTGAAGTAACTTATTATACTTTTGACGACAAAATCAATCCGTATTATCGGGCAAATCAGCGCCCGCAATGGATAAGCGCTTTCAACAAAAGCCCCAACAATGTAATCAAAGCCACGGGAAGAGTTAATTTTGAGCGTACTTTCAAATATGACAAAGAAGGTTACCCTACCGAAGTGCATGAAGACAACGGCATTACTTATAAATATGAGTACAAGTTGTAAGTCTATCGCTTGAATTCTATGAAATACCCACCGGAAAATCCAAATCCGGTGGGTATTTTTTGGTAATTATCTGCTTGCATATAATGGCGTATTTTCCAATATTTACTGCATCAAACAACCGGACCTATGCCGAAACATCTGCTAACCTTATTCCTGCTTGCGTTTACTTTCGCAGCCTACGCCCAAAAACCCAAATACAACAAGTCTCTGGCCGACTCCCTCGGTGCCGACGACTACGGTATGAAAATGTATACGCTCGTGATACTGAAAACCGGAAGCAACACTACTGCCAATAAGACCACCACCGACAGCCTGTTTCGCGGACACATGCAGAACATGGATCGCATGGTTTCTATCGGTAAACTGGTTATCGCCGGCCCTTTGGGTAAGAATGACAAGAATTACAGAGGAATATTCGTACTGAACACCGCATCGGTTGAAGAAGCAAAAACACTGCTCGACACCGACCCCGCCATCAAAGCCAAAGTACTGGAAGCCGAAATATACCCCTGGTATGGCTCTGCAGCCTTGCCGCTCTATTTAAAAGAACACGACAAAGTGCAGAAGAAAAGCTTCTGATATTTTAATTGGCGTTCATAGTTACTCTGCGGTGGTTCAAACCCCAAATCAGCATGCTGTCAATCACGTCTGATACCCTGCGGGCAGAGTCCGTCAATTCATATTCTACCAACACCGGGGTGGCATCATACACCACCCGTTTCACCATGCCGTTCAGCTCCAATTCTTTCAACTCTTTTGAAAGCATGCGGGGAGTTATCTTAGGTATATTCCGCTGAATCTCAGTAAACCGCTTAATACCAAACAGCAACGAGCCCAGTATAGGCAGTTTCCATTTGCCTGTCAATACATTCAGGGTGTCGTTCAGCGCCAGCACAAACTGCTCGGGGCAGGCTTTCACCTCGGCAAAGTCCATTATTTTAGTCGGTACCATATTTTTTTGATCTACTATACTTTAGTATAGCACTATACTAAAGTATATAACTATATTTTATATAGCAAATATAGATACTTTTGCATCAACAAGTTCATTTCAAAAAGAAAAAATTCAAGACCATGATTTTAGTAACAGGCGCAACCGGACCTTTCGGTGCTGCAACCATCGATTTTCTGTTAAAAAAGGGCACTCCTGCCAATGAAATAGCGGCGCTCGTAAGAGACGAAGCCAAAGCGGGCGACTTAAAAGCTAAAGGCGTCCATATCATAACCGGCGATTATGACAATTACACCTCTCTGGTAGAAGCCTTCAAAGGTATAGATAAACTGCTTTTTGTATCGGGCAACGACGTAGTAAACCGCGGGCTACAACATGAAAATGTAGTAAAGGCTGCCAAAGAAGCAGGTGTAGGGCATGTAGTTTATACCAGCTTTATCCGTAAAAACGAAACCGAAACTTCTCCGATAGCATTAGTAGCCAAATCACACCTTTCGACGGAAAAAGCATTGAAAGAGAACGGACTAACCTACACCATTCTCCGCAATAATATCTATGCTGATATGATTCCGGTATTTGTAGGACCAAACGTGACCGAGACCGGCGTATTTCTCCCTGCCGATGATAGCGCGGTAGCTTTCACACTACGCAGCGACATGGCCGAAGCAGCCGCCAACATTCTGACAGGCACAGGCCACGAAAACCAGGACTATCTGATTTCAAACACTGAAACCGTTACGTTCCATGATATCGCCCGTATCATCGGCGAGGCAGCCGGTAAAGAAGTGGCTTATGTAAGTCCCGAACCGGCAGTGTTTGAGCAAGTACTAAGTGGCGCAGGCCTTCCTGCTGAAGTGATAGCCGTAACAGTTGGCTTCGCCGAGGCATTCAAACAAGGAGAATTCGATTCTACCGAAACCGATTTAGAAACATTACTAGGCAGAAAACCCGGTTCTGTGAAGGATTTTTTGACAGAGGTTTATTCGGCGTAGAGACGGATTGCATCCGTCTCCAGGGGATGATATCACACTTTAAATGAATATCCTCCCCAATTGCTTATCATCTACTGAACAGACATGCTGAGAGCCACATGCAATGTGGCTCTACCAAATTCTATCGCAAATTCACACCCTTATTTCACAAACGTCTTATCCAGCCAGTTGACACACTCCTGCCAGCTCTCAGTCGGGAATTTAGCATGATACGTATCCTTCAATACCACAAATTCCTTTTGGTTTCCGGGTATCAGATCGTAAAATTCTTTGGCTTTTTCAACAGTAAACAACTCGTCTTTGTCGCCAATGCCGACCATAATCGGCAGATGTGTATCCTTGAATATTTTCAGTTCTTTAGGTGGCACCAGGGTCACAAACCGGAGCGTATACCTGTAATTGTACAGAGGGTCTTTAGAAACGGTCATGCCCTCACGGTAATACTCAACCGCCTGATGCGATGGCCGGAAAACCGAGCTGGCAATAATTCTGGCTTTCTGCAGCCACGAGGGTTGCACTACTTCGGCCTCCTTGCGTCTCTCATAAGCCCCCGAAAGCAATATCAACCCGGCTAGTTCGTCAGGAATAGCATTAGCCACCACAATGCTCGACACCACCCCAAGGCTATGCCCCATTACCACTACTTTACTGAAACCGAGACTCTTAATATATCGCACGGTTTCTGTCAAATCTGCAGTAAACCTATCTTTGCTTTTAGCATCTGCCCGGTTACCTCCCGACAGACCGTGCCCTCGATAATCCAGCCCAAAAGTGGTATAGCCACCGGCGGCTATCGTTTTCCCGGCCATGTCATACGCCCCGCTATAGGCCGTAATGCCATGAAAAATCAACACTGCCAGATCTTTTTTGGCAGCAACAACACTATCAGGATTCCATCGCCGGATGAACAGCGTTTCACCATCAGAAGTAGTAAGCACCTGATGGGCATCTGTGTAATTCTTTCTTAAACGGGCAGCCTCTTCAGGCGACACACCCACATGATGGGTTCTTGATTCGGCAGGGAAAAATGCCAGCGCCAGTCCGACAACGAGAATAAGGGCAATAAGTGCGAGAACAACGTACACGATTTTTCTGAGATTTATTTTCATAGAATTCCAAAGGCAGGGTTTATATACAAAAATAAATAAGATAAGTGCAATTTCAACAAAACAGAGTGGATTTTTTATTACTGCAATTGCCATTAAACTAATGGGAATATCATGTTTAAAATGCAAACAATAGGCAAATTATATCACGTGAATCTGTAGAGACCGGGCTATGCCCTGCCTTTACCATCCTATGCTCTTCACCCTCGACCCTTTGCTCTTTGCCCTCTGCTCCCCCGTTCGGCTAAATTTTCATCCACAATGGAATTGTTAGTCGGTGTGTAAAGCGTTCTTAGAACGCATAAAGAACAGGTGCAAGAATTAACATCCTCTTACTCAAATTTATGGTACTCTTCTGATAGAATTTCACATAAATCCATTGAGACCGGGCAATGCACGGTCCCTGCCACCTTATGTGCTCTTTGCTCTTGGCCCTCTGCTCTTTGCCCTTGACCCTTTGCTCTCTGCCCTATGCCCCAGACATAAATAAATTACCCGTGCATATTGTTGATTTCAGTTCCGATTTCTATATTTGAATATTAACCTATGCCCGATGAAAAATATTTTTAACACCTCTGCTGTTCTCTTATTTCTTGCCATTTCAATTACAATCTCCTGTAAAAAAGAAGACCAATCACTTCAACCAAATTCAGGAACCGGCACCGGAACAGGGACTGGTCCGGGTCCGGGTACTGGTACCGGCACTGGCACTGGCCCAGGTACCGGAGGTACTGGCACAGGGACGGGTACTGGTGCAGTCGGCATCACTTCTTCAATTACAATAACGGTTGCAACTGAACTCAATCGTATCGGGAAAACCTCGCAGGCTATTGCGGAGGTTAAAGACGGGGCAGGTAATGTGCTGACCGGAAAAACAATTCAATGGTCATTGACAGATCCTAATCCGATTTCAATCAGCAATACAGGATTGGTAACGGCACTTGCGGCGGGTACGAGTGAGATCCGGGCTTTTGTCGATAATGTGGTTGGAAAGGCAACCATCACAGTTGGCGCCAATCAAACTGCCGTTAGTAAAAGTCTTGGCTGCTTATGTGATGCGACAGATTACCCGGGCACAGGCAATGTGACTTTCACAGCGCCTATCATGAAAACCGAAGACCTTGAAATTATCTATCCTTTGGGATACATGTGGAAAGGTCACGTTACACCTATTGATCACCAATACTATTACCCTAAAAACTTACTCGCACCGATTCCCCCGCAATTTGCCGTCTATGCTCCCGGGGATGGTTACATAGTAAAAGTAGGGCACACCCAAACACAAATTGAAGCACACCTGGCACCCCGTGATAATTATGATATCATGATTCAGCACTCTTGTAACACCTACACTTATCTTTCTTTGATTACCGGTCTGCCTGACGATATGGCGGCGGCTTTTGGCAATATACCTGCCGGAACAAGTAAGAATATGTATATCAAGGTAACTGCGGGTCAACAGGTGGCAAAAGTTGGTGGGCAATCGCTCGATGTCAGTGTTTTTGACACGAATGCTCCGGAGAAAAAGTGGATCGTTCCTGAACATTATACCGAGCAAGGAAAGATTTTCGTGTCTGATCCTTTTTTCTTTTACAATGCAAGCGTAAAGGCCATGATGCTCGCTAAGAATCCGCGTACTGTAGAGCCTAGAGGTGGAGTAATCGGATACGACATTGACGGAAAACTGGCAGGCACCTGGTTTTTACAGAATACAAACGGCTATACCGGGGCATCAGGACAGGGAAATGACTACTGGCGCGGCCATCTGGTTTTTGCCTATCATACATTCGATCCTGATGCCGTTGAGATATCTATCGGAAGGTGGTATAAGCCCGGTGCCACTGATGATCAGGCAAGAGCCGGCTGGCAGTTTGCTGTTAAGGGAAATACGCCCGATCCGAAAAACATCACAACCTCAAGTGGTTTGGTGAAGTATGAACTGGCTGACCTCACTTATACTGTACCTGGTGGACAATGGGACAGGCAAACCTATCAGGGACCCATAAAAATAGGTGCTGCCAATATAGTTGAAGGTGTTTTGCTGGTTCAGATGATAGACAACAGAACAATTAAAGTCGAGGCATTTCCGGGAAAAACAGCTGCACAAGTAACTGCCTTTACAAGCAATGCGCAGATTTACGAGAGGTAGGTTTTGGTTCAATAGGTTTCGGGCGGGTCATAAAGTCCGGAAGTTTTCATTACTTTCCCTGTTCGGCTAAATGCTCATCCACATTTGCCGACAGTGAAGTGAATCATCAATAGTTAGAGACAGGGCAATGCCCTGCCTCTACCACCCTATGCTCTTTGCTCTTAACACCCCCTCTGCTCTTCGCCCTCGACCCTTTGCTCTCTGCCCTATGCCCCAGACATAAATAAATTACATGGGCATCTTGTTGATTTCAATTGTGATTTCTATATTTGATTATTAACCTATGACCGATGAAAAACACTTTTAATACGTCTGCTGCGCTCTTACTTCTCGCCATTACATTAACCATCTCCTGTAAAAAAACAGACCAGTCGCCTAAATCAAATTCAGGTACCGCTTCAATTACAATAAAGGTTGCCGCCGAACTCAACCGTATCGGAAAAACTTCACAGGCTGTTGCGGAGGTGAAAGACGGGGCAGGTAATGTGCTGACGGGAAAAACAATTCAATGGTCATTGACAGATCCTAATCCGATTTTAATCAGCAATACAGGATTGGTAACGGCACTTGCGGCGGGTACGAGTGAGATCCGGGCTTTTGTCGATAATGTGGTTGGAAAGGCAACCATCACAGTTGGCGCCAATCAAACTGCCGTTAGTAAAAGTCTTGGCTGCTTATGTGATGCGACAGATTACCCGGGCACAGGCAATGTGACTTTCACAGCGCCCATCATGAAAACCGAAGATCTTGAAATCATCTATCCTTTGGGATACATGTGGAAAGGTCACGTTACACCTATTGATCACCAATACTATTACCCTAAAAACTTACTGGCACCGAATCCTCCTGAATTTGGCGTATATGCTCCTGCTGACGGTTACATAGTAAAAGTAGGACATACCCAAACACAAATTGAAACGCACCTGGCACCCCGTGATAACTATGATATCATGATTCAGCACTCTTGCAACACCTATACTTATCTCTCTCTGATTACGAGTCTGCCTGATGATATGGCGGCGGCTTTCGGGAATATCCCCGCCGGAACAAGTAAGACTATGTATATTAAGGTAACTGCGGGTCAGCAGGTGGCAAAAGTTGGCGGGCAATCGCTCGATGTCGGTGTTTTTGACACGAATGCTCCGGAGAAAAAGTGGATCGTTCCTGAACATTATACCGAGCAAGGAAAGATTTTCGTGTCTGATCCTTTTGTCTATTACAATGCCAGCGTAAAGGCCATGATGCTTGCCAAAAACCCGCGTACTGCCGAGCCAAGAGGTGGTGTAATCGGGTACGACATTGACGGCAAACTGGCAGGCACCTGGTTTTTGCAGAACACCAATGGCTATAGCGGTGCATCAGGGCAGGGATATGACTACTGGCGTGGCCATCTGGTTTTTGCCTATCATACGTTCGATCCTGATGCTGTTGAGATATCCATCGGGAGATGGTATAAGCCCGGCGCCACTGATGATCAGGCAAGAGCCGGCTGGCAGTTTGCTGTTAAGGGAAATACGCCCGATCCGAAAAGCGTCACAACATCAAGTGGTTTGGTGAAGTATGAACTGGCTGACCTCACCTATACTGTGCCTGGTGGACAATGGGACAGGCAAACCTATCAGGGACCCATAAAAATAGGTGCTGCCAATACGGTTGAAGGTGTTTTGCTGGTTCAGATGATAGACAACAGAACCATTAAAGTCGAGGCATTTCCGGGAAAAACGGCTCCACAAGTAACTGCATTTACAAGCAATGCACAGATTTACGAGAGATAGGTTTTGGTTGATTCAGAACGTCATTTCATCCTAATATTGCCCAAGCAGAGTCTCCTATGTTTGAAAGCCTCAGCCAGGTAAAAGGACATTGCAATGGTATTCATGGTTTGTAAATCTATTTCAGGATTATATAATATAAGCATCGGCTAACTCCTTTTTGTATATTTGTTTTTTACATGAAAGTTTATGACAAAAAATAAGAGAATAGAAGTTCAGGGCATTGACATTGTTTTGTATGAGGATCATAAAGAAGATTTCATATCACTGACCGATATTGCGAGGTATAGAGATGCAGAGCGTAGTGATTACATTCTTCAGAACTGGATGAGAAACAGAAGTACCATTGAGTTTATAGGCTTATGGGAAACTTTTAATAATCCTCATTTTAATTCCATCGAATTCGATGGAATTAAAAATATGGCAGGCGCTAACAGTTTTTCACTTACGCCCAAACGTTGGATTGAAGAAACCAATGCTATTGGGATCGTTTCAAAAACAGGTAGATACGGAGGTACCTTTGCTCACAAGGATATAGCGTTTGAATTTGCCTCCTGGTTAAGTGCTGAGTTTAAGTTCTATCTCATCAAGGAATTTCAACGCTTGAAAGAGGAAGAAAACCACCGTCTGAAATTAGAATGGAACCTGCAACGCACATTAGCTAAAGTAAATTATCACATTCATACCGATGCCATCAAGGAAAACCTGATACCCAAAGAAATTACTAAACAACAAACCGGTTTCGTGTATGCCGACGAAGCTGATTTATTGAATATGGCTCTTTTCGGAATTACTGCCAAAGAATGGCGGACAAGCAACACAAACAAAGATGGAAACATAAGAGATTATGCAACATTGGAACAACTAGTTGTGCTAAGTAATATGGAAAGTATTAATGCTTTGCTCATTCGACAAGGGCTTTCTCAAAGCGAAAGGCTTATCCAGCTCAATAAAGTTGCTATAACCCAAATGAAATCTTTGCTTGAAAACAAGGCAATAAAGAAATTGAAATAAAATTAATGGAAAATGAGATATCAGCAATTATAATAATCCCCCTATCCTACTATATATAATCTGCAATAGAATTGTTAACCTGTACATCAGGGTCTGTTCGGCTAAATGTTTATTTAGCCGTTGTTCAAAGCGTTTTTAGAACGCATAAAGAATGGTTTGCAAGAATTGATAGTCTCTTGGCTATTTCGAACCTTCCATTAAACCGACAGGAATATTAACCGTATTAAATATTGCCGAGACAGGGCAATGCCCTGCCTCTACATCCAGGTTGCTTTGCCCCATGCCCTCTGCCCTATTCCCACTCCCAATCCAACTTTAATCACATTTTAATAAGAACTCACAAAACCATCACACTAAAAACACAAACCACTAATAACAAATTACTTACTTCATTAAAATTCTTTAATACGCCTCTATTTCGTTTCTAATTATTCCACAAAAAAATCTAACTAATCTTTCCATAATCCTATTCGAACACACCATTGTTCAAACGTTATTTGTTTAAACGAATATCATCTCTACATTTGCTTCGATTTCGAACAGGACATGGAAAAAAAGTATAAAAATCAATACCACGAGCTGATAGCCAATCTGCATATCACAGATGGCTACATCTTCAATCATTTCGACCAGAAGCTCGCCCCTTTTCAGCTTTCGGTTCAGCAATATAGTGTGTTGCGCCAACTGCAGGAGGCCTACCCCAATAGCCTGAACGCCGGAGAACTGAAAAGTAAAATGCACGAATCTAATCCCGATATGACCCGCCTCACCGACAGGCTGATAAAAAAGAACCTGATTGTGCGCGAAACAGACCCCGTCAACCGCCGGAAGGTAATGCTACGGCTCACGGAAGAATCGAACGAGTTTGTGAAGCAAGTGGGATTGGAATTTCAGAATTTCGAGTCAATCGTCAATCACTTGTCCGACGAAGAAGTAAAAACACTGAATACACTTTTGTTAAAAATCAGAACCAGATAAAATGAAAAAGTACATCACAGCTATTGGAATAAGCTGCCTGAGCATCGGCTCTGCCCTCGCCCAGCCGGAGCCAATGCCCTTGAGTCAGGCCATAGAAATGGCCGTCAAAAACAACAAGGGATTGAAAGCCGCCGACTTGCGTGTGCAAACCGCCGAAGCCAAAGCTCAGGAAACAAAAGACCGCAACTTGCCGACAGCCGGCGCCAACTTAACGTATTCCCGCTTTAGTCTGATCACGCCATTTGCCTTTGGCGAGGGTGAAGACGGCAAACCATTGTTAGGCCTCCCGGCCGGAGGATTCAGCGCCACCATGGGAGGCGTATCTATCAAAAAAGAGATTTTCGCCGGTTTTGCCGAGAAAGCTGCCCAACAATCGGCCGACTTGCTGGTACAAGCCAGCAAACTGGATGCCCAACGCAACCGTCAGGATTTGGTATACACCGTTACCGAGTCTTACTATAACATCGTGAAGCTCATCCGCACCACAGACATCATCAACCGCAACATTGCACAGTTTGACGAACGCGAACGTGATGCCCGTAACCTCGAAAAAGAAGGAGTAATATTACCGAATGAAGTGCTGAAACTGCAATTACAGAAACACAATCTGGAGCTAAACCGCCTGCAGGTAGATAAAGCCCGCCAGACCGCCCTATTTAACTTCGGTTTGCTGATAGGTTATGAAAACAGCAGCGCTATAGCGGTAGATACTACGTTGAGCAACGGTGCAGTAACACTTGAATCGCTGAGCGATTTTCAGAACAACGCCATCCAGCGGCGCCCTGAGCTGCAAGCCAACGCTTTACGACAACAATCAGCCGATGCTCAGCTACGACTGGTGAAAAGCAATAAATACCCACATCTGGGGCTGTCGGCAGGATATAATTATGTCAATCCGTCGGCGAGCATCATCCCCGAGGCCAATACGTTCATCAATGCCTGGAACGTCGGCCTGGGTATCACCTACAATATCGGGGCACTTTATAACCTCAAAGGGCGCATCAACAGTGCTAAAGCAGCCATCAACGAAAGCATAATGCAGGGCCAGCAGCAAACCGACCAGATTCGCAGTGAGGTAGTAGCCGCCTATCACAATTACGAACTGGCATTAGAACAGCAAAAGGTAATCAACACTGCATTGGCACAGGCACAGGAAAACTATCGGCTGACCGAATCGCGTTTCCGCAATGGTCTGGTTGGTTCCACCGAGTTGCTCGATGCCGATAGCTTTTTGTTGCAGGCACGTTTAAACCTGATTAACTCAAAAGTAGATGCCCGGCTGGCCTATCAGAAATTACTAAAAGCCACGGCAGGGAATTAACCCTATAAAAAATAAAAACAAACGCAAAACCGACCGCCAACCCCGAAAACAAACGCAAAAAAGCCCCTCTCCTCCGGGAGAGGGGTTGGGGTGAGGGCAAATCATTTCAAAACACATTATTTCATAATAGAATCATGAATAACAAAATCATTTTCAGAGTAGTGGGGGGCATCGTACTGATTGCCGCACTGATATATGGGTATAAAGAGATCCAGTACCTGCAACGCTTCGAAACCACCGACGACGCCCAGATTGATGGAGACGTTGACCCGGTAACACCGAAAATAGGCGGATATGTAAAAGCCATTCGCTTCAAAGACAACCAGTTTGTAAAAGCAGGTGACACCCTTTTTGTAATTGACGATGCCGACTACCGCATTCGTGTAGCACAGGCAGAAGCAGCCTTGCAAACCGCCGAAGCCGGTGGTGGAGTGAGCCAGTTTAATGTAGGTGTTGCTTCGGCTACCATTCAGAGTTCACAGGCCAATGTACAAACAGCCCGTAATCAGGTAAGCACTGCACAAGCCAACGTAGCAGCCGCACAGATTCGCCTGCAAAAAGCTACCCGCGATTTCGACCGTTATAGTCGACTACTGGCCGAAAAAACCATTCCGCAACAGCAGTTTGATAACATTCAGGCAGAAAGAGACGCGGCACAGGCTGCCCTACAAGCCGCGCAGTCACAACTGGAAACTGCCCAGTTGCAGGTAAATGCCGCTACCAGCCAGACAGGCGTTACCAGCTCGCAACGCAAAGCCATTGCCAGCCAGATTGGCGTAGCACAGGCTACTGTTAAGCAACGTCAGGCAGAACTAGACTTAGCACGCTTGCAGTTATCATATACGGTTGTGATAGCGCCATCATCAGGTATTGTGTCGAAACGCGCAGTGCAGGTGGGTCAGTTAATTCAACCCGGCCAGGCGCTTTGTGCCATCGTGAACAACGATGATCTGTGGGTAACCGCCAATTTTAAAGAAACCCAATTGACCGAAATGCAGCTTGGCCAGCCGGTTGAGATAACGGTTGATGCTTACGGTGAAGAAAAACTGACAGGCAAAATAGAATCTTTTGCCGGAGCCACCGGTGCCAAGTTCTCTTTGATACCACCAGACAACGCCACCGGTAACTACGTAAAAGTAGTACAACGTGTACCCGTAAGAATTGAAATAGACAAGAAAAGTCCGGTTTTTGCCAAATTACGCCCGGGTCTGAGCGTAGCAGTAGCCGTTGACATCCAAAAGAAATAAGCTATGTTGAAATTAGGATTTGATAAATGGATAATAGTGCTGACCGTCACCACGGCTGCTCTGCTCCAGACCATCGACTCGTCCATCGTCAACGTTACGTTGAACCAGATGATGGGGAATCTGGGGGCATCGCTGGGTGACATCAGCTGGGTGGTAACGGGCTACGCGGCCGCCAGCGCCATCATGATTACCATGTCGGGCTGGTTGAGCGCCAGGCTCGGCCGCCGTAATTATTTTGCCGCATCCATCATTGTGTTTACGATTTCCTCTATTTTCTGTGGATTATCGACCAATGTATGGGAGCTGGTGTTCTTCCGTGTGGTACAGGGTATCGGAGGCGGAGGCCTACTGACAACCGCGCAGTCCATCCTGATTCAGACCTTCCCGAAAGAAGACCTGGGTCTGGCCAATGCCATCTTTGGTATGGGCGTTATCATCGGGCCTTCTATCGGGCCTACACTGGGTGGGTACATTACCGACCACCTTTCGTGGAGCTGGATATTCTACATCAATATTCCGTTCGGGATACTCGCCACCTTTCTCACGTTCAGCTATATCAAAGAACCTGACGAGCCTGTACCCGCAGGTAAGATGGACTGGCTCGCACTCGTGATGCTCGTAATGGGTGTAGGTGGTTTACAGATTATCCTCGAAAAAGGACACGAAAAAGATTGGTTCGATTCGGGCTTCATAGTCATGATGAGCATCATTGCCGCCGTCGGACTGATAGGTTTCATCTGGCGCCAGATTATTGCCAAAATACCGATACTCGATTTAAGGCTCCTCGCCAGCAGACGGTTTGCCGTAGCCAACCTCTTTAACTTCATACTGGGTTTTGGTTTGTTTGCTTCGGTGTTTATCATACCCGTTTTTTGTCAGACCATCCTGGGCTTCACTGCCAGCCAGACGGGGCTATTGTTGATGCCCGGCTCGCTCATGACAGGCTTCATCATGCTCGTGGTGGGGGTTATCATGCGTAAAAACCTGATGTCGCCCATCTGGTATGCCGCCATCGGTTTCGGCTTGTTTGTGGCCTTCTGTTATGATTTATCCGGCCTGAGCCTTTCAACCGGCCCGGATGATTTCTTCTGGCCACTCATGATTCGCGGTATCGGCATGGGTCTGATTTTTATTCCGCTTATGACCATCACCGTGGCCGACCTCGAACCCGCCAAGATGGCGCAGGGCTCTGCCCTATCTAGCATGGTGCGTCAGTTGGGTGGTACTTTCGGTACAGCCATCATGACCACGTACATCTCTACACGTACGGTTTTTCATACCAATCGTTTAGGAGATAACCTCTCGGTTTACAACCCGATTTCATCCGACCGCATGAAGCAATTCATTGGCATGTTTATGTCTAGGGGCGATGCACTGGTAACCGCCACCGAAAAAGCCTACAAAATGATGTATGGCACCGTAGTGAAGCAGGCATTGGTACTCACCTATGCCGACACCTTTCTGGTGATAGGCGCGTTCTTTTTAGTCTGCCTGCCATTATTATTACTTTTTGCAGGCAAGAAAATAGAAGCCCCCGCCCACACCGAAATGGCAATGGAATAATTTTTTATTGTTTTGATAGATTGAAAAAGGCACGACGATAGTTGTGTCTTTTTTTGTGGGGTATATGATTGATTAATTTTTTGTAGAGCCGCAATGCATTGCGGCTCCGATGCTAGGCACTCCTATGTATTATAAATGAATGGCAGTTCGGCTAAATATAAATTTAGTCGCTGTGTCAGGCGTTCTTAGAACGCAAGCAGGAATTGAAATTAAGCACTGTCTGATTTCTACATTTAATATCGCCATTTCAGATAAGCCACAGAGCAGATAGGCTTTGAGCCGTATAGCAATACGGCTCTACAAAAGCCAATATTTATTCTTTGTTGTTTGGAAAGCTTTCTAGAACACTAGGTTAAATAAACTTTCACTCTTGGTTTTTTAAATAAACAACCAGACTTTCCACCTCCTGAGTAGTGAATTCAGGTATTACACAATCCATTTCCTTTAACCCTTCAAAGGTATTATATGAGCTGCGTTTGTTTAAACTACGAAAGGACTCACTCTTCAGCCAATCATTTATCCAATCAGCATTTTTATCTTTAATCAGATTTTCCAAGGATATTTTTGCAAAGCCCTCTTTAAAATTGCCATGACAACCAAAGCATTGCCTTTCATATATTATTTCTCCAATAACATCAGGATTACAAATTCCATTACAATTTTCATTTATATACAATGACGAAAAAACCTCTTTTACCACAGAGACATTTTTCTCATTTGTTACTGATGATGTTATGTTAAACTTATTACTGATTTTGCTTCCTCCTATATAAAGTCCCCAAAGACCTAAATTGCCGGACTTCGGCTTTATTTTTTGAACAATATATGAGCTTAAAGTATCAAAAGTTTCTTTGGAATCTTCCAAGTCAGTAAATTCGCCAACATACATGCCATAACTAATAAAAATTGTATCTTCTTGATTGGTATAACCATATACAGCCACATCAATACCTTGCAAATCGATTTTTGACCAGTCACTGGGAATCGAAACAACATAATCATCAATTTGAATTTGATTATTTGTCTTTTGCTTGCTACAACCAAAGAGGATTACTAAGAAAAGTAAAGTGATAACTCTCATATAACTTTGCCTTAATTTATTCTAAAATTTTACTTCGAAAAGTTCTCCTATAATTCCTTTTTACTCTCACGTTCGACTAAATATAAATTTAGTCAGTATGAAATGCTTTCTTAGAACGCATAAAAGAAAAATCTCTCCTCTGAATAACACTACCTCTTCCTCCGACTTCTGCCTCTGTAAATCGACAACAGATACGTAAGGTCACTTATGCTGGTTTTTAACTCGCCGATGTTAATCTTTTCTGAACCTTTCGGGTGATAATAAATCAGATAGTTATTAGTTGTTTTGCCTGTTCTCTCTATGCGTACTTCTTCTCCGATTACGTCTTTCCAGAGCACAAATTCCATAGAAACAGTCTGTATTCCCTTGTCATTGATAATAATTTGGGGGCGGCCATCTGTTGCATCTCTGTAACTCACATATATAAGTACCAGCCCCAGAACAATACCTATAATACCCGAGAAGTAATCAGGTTCTATCAATAAATTATAAGCCCCCCAACCCAGTAAACCGACACCCACTCCAACGTTACCCCATTTTATCCATTTTACATGGTAAATCTTCGTTTCTGCAGGCACATTGAAATCATCATAAAATACATCTTCTTCTGTGAACTTCTGCTCAAGTTCTTTCCATTTTTTCCGCTGTGCCGTAGTCCTTATCTCTGTTTTTTCAAAGAAACTGCCAGTCGGCCATATCAGTTTGTTCAATACCGCTTGTTTTTTAAGTTCATGTACATTTCTGACGTTCTCAAAAGCCCACAAGCGCCATTGGGTAATGGCAAAACTCCAGTACAACCAGCCAAGGCCATACGGCAGAAAAAATGCCAGCGCTATAAACCAGAGTGGCAGAATCTCAAGATAAATCAGATAACCGAAAAGCCCAAAAGAAAGGGCCATGATAGCGTAAGCCGGATAGTTTACTATCTGCTTGCCCCGAGCAATGGCTTGATTGACAGTCACATACATCATTTCAGATTTGCTTGGTAGCACAGCGTTTTGCAGTTTCAATTAACAGATTCGCTAATTACATCAAATTTGGGTACAAATAAAAACCTGAGTATATATTTTTACTGCCTCCTGCTTGAACATACTAAAAACAGGCTTTCCGTGTTCGGTAAATATCTATTTTGTCGGCGTATCAGACGTTCTTAGAATGCAAGCGGGAATTGAAATTAAGCACTATCTGATTTCTACATATAATATCGCCATTTCAGATAAGCCACAGGATAGGCTTTGAGCCGTATAGCAATACGGCTCTACCAAAAAAACCATTCTGATAGAGCCGCAATGCATTGCGGCTGGGGTGTAACGGCGCTCCTGATATCATTATATGCAGCCGACTAAATTCACACTACTTATCTTTCGTATAAACCCTTTTACCTCCTGAAATTTTGCCCATATTGGTGGAAAGCACACTACCATTAGCTATGCCACCTATGGTTGTTTTATCAATCTTCCAATAAACAGAATCATTTCTTACAAAATAAGTACCCTGAGCGGATGTAGTTCCCGAGCCAAAATTTTTGGTTTTTCTGATGTCAATTTCCTGACAGGTGGTTTCGGTTAAAAATTCAATGGTTGTAGTGCAGGTGGGGCCATAGATAAACTCGGCTATGTCGTCGGTGGTTGTCCAGCTTGTACCCACGTATTGGTTCTGTTCAACATCTTTCTGGCAGGCAACAGCAATCATTACAAGCAAAAGTGGTAGTGTTTTTTTCAGCATAAGTGTTAATAGTTAAAATATATAAAATTGTGAGAAGCCTTTCAGGGCTTGCCGGTAGGTGCAAAATCTCATCATTTTATGATGCCATCAATCGGATGATTGTTCCGCGGAAACCGACAGACAAAGTACTCGCTATACGTAGCTTCTTTTAAAAATCACAGCTATTGTTCAATTATACTGCAAAGTAAAATACGGAAGAAATATTTCCAAGTTTTTTAATCTTTCAATGTGCAGCGGATTCAAAATCAGGACTACCTCACCATATCAAACAACAGGTTTTCTCCTTTTACTTCAAAATCAAAATTATATTTATGCAGGGCATTAAAAACAGCTTTCGCCGTGCCTTTCTTGAATCGGTCATGCGTTTCAACAATTAAAGTACTTACATAAGGCAGCCATTCATCTTGCCCAGTTTCAAATACTTCTTTTTCAGCGCCTTCAATATCCAATTTCAGTAAGTCAATTGCTTCTAAATTATAGGTATCAATAATTTCTTTAATCGTAATGCTTCTTACGGTTGACTTGGCTGAATCATCCGCAGGTTGTAATCGGTATGCCCAAGCTCCATAGTTTAAATCTACAATTTTCAGATTTGTTGCCGAACCCCAGATACCTGCTTTAACACAAACAATGTCAGAATAGCCCGCTGTATTTTTTAGCAGCATCTCAAAGTTATCATCATCAGGCTCAATCGCGATGATTTTTGCTTCTGGAAACCGGTTTTTGAAATAAATTGTAGCCATACCGATATTTGCTCCACAGTCAACAATAATCCTGGGTTTCTTTGTATAATCAAAATTATATTCGTTTTTATAGAACACCTGTGTAAAAGCAGAGAAATCGGTGCTGTTGTTTCTTAAGTAGAACGGGAGTTTCAAATTGCGAAAAGTAAACCGGAGTATTTTCCGTCTGCTCAACAATGTTTTCGCAATCAAAGCAAGGCCATCGAAACCCAATCGCAATCGGTCTTTTATTCCATAGAACAGGAATTTACTGGTCTTCATATTATTATCAGTTGTGTGATTATATCTTTTTAGCAGTAAGCGTCGAAGATAGCCATTCTCAATTTATTTGCCATTTTCTCTGGATTAAGAAAAAATAAATTTAGTACAACCAGAAGAAAAATGGTAGTTAAACAATACCCATTACAGGTACCACCAGGCAGACAAAGTAATGGCTATACGTAAACTCTTTTTTTAGATCACACTTATTATTCATAATCAAAGCATCCCTCCCCTACCTCACCATATCAAACAACAGGTTTTCTCCTTTTACTTCAAAATCAAAATTATATTTATGCAGGGCATTAAAAACAGCTTTCGCTGTGCCTTTCTTGAACCGGTCATGCGTTTCAACAATTAAGGTATTCACATAAGGCAGCCATTCGTCTTGCCCAATCTCAAATACTTCTTTTTCAGCGCCTTCAATATCCAATTTCAGTAAGTCAATTGCTTCTAAATTATAGGTATCAATAATTTCCTTAATCGTAATGCTTCTGATGGCAGACTCAGTAGTTTCACTAATGGGCTGCACCTGATACGCCCACGCACCCAAATTACAATCAACTATTTCAAGATTTGTCGACGAACTCCAGATGCCCGCTTTAATACAAACAATATCAGAATAGCCCGACGTATTTTTTAGCAGCATTTCAAAATTATCATCGTCAGGTTCAATTGCGATAATTTTCGCCTCGGGAAACCTGTTTTTGAAATAAATTGTAGCCAAACCAACATTTGCTCCGCAATCCACAATAACCCTGGGTTTCTTCTGAAAAGGAAAGTCATATTCATCCTTATAAAACACCTGAGCGAAGGTAGAGAAATCTGTGCTGTTGTTTCTTAAGTAAAACGGCAATTTTAAATTATGAAACGAAAACCGGAGTATTTTTTGCCTACTCAATAATGTTTTCGTAACTAAAACAAGGCCATCAAATCCAAATCTCAATCGGTTTCTTAGCGCTCCAAATAGGTATTTGCCGGTTTTCATTTATCCGTTAAGGGATTAGTTAAATTGTTATATACCCCTAAACTAGATAATATCAATCTATTTTCAATTATTGGTCAGTAGATTTAATTTATACGAATACCCCACCACCAGAAAACCAACACTAATGCAGTACACCAATTGCCGGGGTCATCAGGCAGACAGATGCTTCCTTATCTCTTTCAGCAGTGCATTGGTGTAGCAGATCTGTACTTTAAATGAGTCGTCTTTTTCTGCTTTCAGTTTTTTTTCGCTCACAATTTTACCCTTGTAGGCAATGGCATAATAGGCAAACAACTGATTGTCTCCCTCAGCTACCGGTGCTGCGTATCCTGTAATTCCCAGCCCCCAGTCGCTTTCAAATAAGCGGCACACATTTAGTGCCATTTCTGTCGCTACTTTGGCCGATACACAATCACAAGCCAAGGCATGTATAGGTTCTACATGCAGGTGCTTAAACTTCTGCCCGATGTTATAGGCCGTTATGCCCCCCTGATAAAATTGAGAGGCGTCTTTCACGGTCGAAAAAGCAAGCTGCAAAGCACCCGAAGAAACACTTTCGGCCACTGCCAGCGTTTCCTTCTTTTTTATGAGTGTGTTTCTGATAAGCTCCAGGCTTGTATCATCAAATAAATTCATAGTGGTATATTCGTTATTCATATTCTGAATCCAGCGCATCTACACGTTTCGACTGCGACGACCCCTGCTGGCGTAAAAACACAGTAAAATAAACAATCACAAAAACAGCCAGAAATTCGCTCTGCCAGTTCTGGAACGACTCAAACCAGAAATCGCTGCCCTGTATAAAATCAGCAAAAGATTCAGGCCGCTGGTTTTTAAGCATTTCCTGTTTCTGATGATACCGGTAGCTGCCAAAAGTATGCGCCGCAAACGAACAAATAAAAAACAAAAACAACACGATGCTCAGCGAGTTGGAATACACCCACAAAAACACCCCTCCTTTCTTCACCATCCGGTGCGGGCTGCGCTTGCGGTCAGGCACTTTGTCTGACGGCTCATCGCCACTCATGGAATTTGATTCGGGTGACCCCACCTGAAACAGAAAAATACTGAACACCACAAATACAAACATCTGTAGAAACTCGCTCTCCCAGTTTTCAAACGTGGCCGACAGAAAATGCCCGCTTTGGAGGTAATGAAAAAACGTAACCGGAGGTGCTTCATCTGCTGCCAGTTCTTCATTGTAAACATGCCAGCCTGTCAGCGCCTGTCCGACCCAGAACAATAAAAACATCGACAAGAGTGCAATAGAAAGACCGTTTCTCTTCAAAAAAGACGCCTTTTTCATGGGTATTAATTTGAGTATCCTTAATTACAATTATGCGGTTTATAGCAATAAAAAAGAAGACCACCCGATTCTGTAGAATCCATTACACATCAATTTTGCTTCTGCATACATTGCTTACCCTTAAGTAGGGTATAATCAACTAAAAATGGTTCATTTCTAATGGTACACGTTTTTGTTTACTAAATGCAGTAGTTTTAATAAATTCTCTTATACCATATACAATGAAAAACACAAAATCAAATCCCTCAACTGCGCTGTCGGAACAAGACGGTGAAAAACTAAAAGAATTGTTCGTTGATAGCCTGAAAGACATTTACTGGGCAGAAAAACATTTAGTGAAAGCTTTAGCAAAGTTGGCCAAAGCCGCTACCTCTGAAGACCTCAAAGCAGCGTTCGAATCTCATCTGACAGAAACAGAAGGCCACGTGACTAAAGTAGAGCAAGTGTTTGAAGAAATCGGAGAAAAGGCAAAAGCCAAACATTGCCCGGCAATGGAAGGCCTGATTGAAGAAGGCAACGAAATAGTGGAGTCAACCGAAAAGGGCACTTTTGTAAGAGACTGCGGTTTGATTATTGCAGCTCAAAAAGTAGAGCATTATGAAATTGCATCTTATGGCTCGCTGAGAAATCTGGCAGGCATGCTGGGGTATAGTAATGCGGCTAAAGTACTGCAATCTGTTTTAGATGAAGAAAGTGCCGCAGACGAAAAACTTACCTCTCTGGCCGAGTCTCAGATCAACGCAGGAGCGCTTCAAGAATAAAAACAGCATTCAAGCCAAATAATTTTGGGCAGAAAACCCCATCCCAGCCTTCCCCAACAATGGGGAAGGAGTTAAAAGTCTCTCTCCCTACCGTTGGGGAGAGAGATTTAGAGAGTGGGGCGGCCGCCGCTGCGGTTGTTTTGGCACCAAATACTATTTTGCATCTTTTCTTTTTGAGACAGCTTCTTATCATTCCATATCCTTTATAAGATATAAGGCAACTGTTCTCCTTTACCATCTGCTTTTTACCCTTTGCCCTCTGCCCCATGCCCTAGCCTATCCCGCTTTTGTCCCAAACAGCCCCACAGATTGTCGTTTTCAGGCACCGGAGTTTTGCGTATATTGCATTTACTTTGTAAATAAAAAAATGCAACGATGGAAACTCCGAAAATAACCTTTGCAACCGAACTGTTAACAGCCGGAAAAACGGCCACCGGACTTGAAGTTCCTCCTTTAGTGGTCGAGCAATTAGGCACAGGCAAACGCCCACCTGTAAAAGTGACCATCAATAACTATACTTATCCTAGCACTGTGGCCGTTATGAATGGCCTATTCATGCTGCCTGTAAGTGCGGAGGTAAGAGAGAACGCGGGTATCAAAGGAGGCGACATTATTGAAGTAACAGTTGAACTCGACAACCAGCCGAGAGTTATTGAAGTACCGACCGATTTCCAAAATGCTTTAGACGGGAATCCGGCGGCGAAACAGTTTTTCGAAGGCATCTCAAACAGTAACAAGAAATATTACATCGGCAGTATAGAACAGGCCAAAACTGCCGAAACCCGCAGTCGACGTATAGAGAAAGCCGTTGCAGATCTGGAGCAACAAAAGAAAATATAAATGCTAGCCGGAGCGGGCTTTGGCAGAAAAGCCTGCTTTTCTATTTATCCTTAAAATCCGGGGTACCGTTAAATAGATTTTTATTGAATCAGTAATCAGATTTTTACAACTTTGCCAAATTAGGGTATCCACACAATCTCCGCAACCAGAGTCTGAATATCCTTATTCTGAAACAAATTAGCTGTAGACCAATTAAATCAACACGAATCACTCAATCAATTAAAATCTCTATCATGAAAAAACTCACAACTCTTTTCATTGTGCTTTGCTTTGCCTGTGCTGAAAAAGAAGATCCCATGATTATTTCAGACGCCAGTATTCAACTGAAATACGACGGCAAACATCAATTTACTATAAAAAAAGGCACTTCACCCATTGCCAATGCTGAAATCACCTGGAAAAGCAGTGACGAAAAAGTAGGCACCGTCAACATCACCGGCAATTTTTCCGGCCGTAAAATCGGTAAAGCCGAAATAACCGCAGCTACCAAAAATGGCACCATCAAATCCAGTGTTGAAATTACCCCTTACAGCACACTCTATACTGAACCCGCGCTGGATTTCAACCAAAGTAAGCAGACAATCAAGTTGAAAGAAAAACGGAAACTGATTTATGAGGATACGGATAATCTGCTCTATGAAGGTGAAAACAGCAGTGTCGAATTGGTATTGTATTCATTTATTAACAATAAGCTAGATGTCTGCGGCCCGGTCTTTAACTCAACAAACGCAGTTATGATTGAAGTAGCTACTTTCCTGAAGGAAAGGTACCCCTTGTATTCAGTAATAGATGGCGATGTTGTTTTTCTTGACGACAGCAAAATGTACGGAATCATTCTTAGTGTCGACTCCGACTTTGGCCTGGTTGCCGTTTATGCTGCCAATGACCCGAATAGCAGAACAACCCCAAAAACCGATAATACGGCTAAATTCAAGAAAACTATTGCCCGGTTGAAAGGTAAATCACTATTTTAAATCTCAGAAAACAGAATAAATATTACAGCTGATCCGGTTGCGCAAAAAGAGTCCGTCTCAAAAAAACAAACTAAATAATCTTTAGGCAAAACCCCATCCCAACCCTTCCCCAACAGTGGGGAAGGACTTAAAGTCTCTCTCCCCACTGTTGGGGAGAGAGATTTAGAGAGTGGGGTTATCGTAGTACCAAGTATTACTCGTCTTAACTAAACTTTTAAGATCAACTCTTTTTATATCTAAAATAGAAATAAGCTCAATTATCGTTAAAAACCTCAAATTGTTTCAGCAGAGGTATCAGCTTAATACCCTTTTCCGACAAGCTGTATTCAATGTGCAGTGGTTTCAGTTGTATGGTGGTTTTCAGAATGTAACCATTCTCGGTCAGGTCTTTCAGCGTCACAGACAGCGTTTGTTTGTTAGCACCTTTGATTTTTCTCAGAAACTCGCTGAAACGGGTTGTACCTGAAAAATGCAGACGAAACAGAATTTGCAACGCCCATTTACCTGTCAGCAATTTCAATACTTCCTCCGCATGGCATTTTGTTACGTTACCATCCATCGGGCATACATTATTAAAGTTTAATCCGGTAGTAGTAGTGGTCATATTTTTCTGACTTATTGACTTTGAATCTGCTTCATTGCACATTTGCAACATAATTTCTAAACGAATAGGTTCATGTCAGAAACAATTAATTTATTTACGCCTTACGAGGGTAAACTTAAACTCAAAAATAGAATTGCAATGGCCCCCATGACACGCAGCAGGGCCATAGGCAATACTCCGAACGACCTCATTGCTGAGTACTATAAACAAAGAAGCTCGGCCGGGCTGATTATTACAGAAGGAACTGCCCCCAGCCCCAATGGTTTGGGTTATGCACGCATTCCGGGTATTTTCAGCCCCGAACAAACCGAAAACTGGAAAAAAGTTACGCAGGCAGTACATGCCGAAGGCGTAGTTATCTTTATGCAGTTAATGCACGTAGGCCGCATTGGTCATGCCGCCAATTTACCGGCTGGTGCACAGTTACTGGCGCCCTCAGCCGTTGGCGCCGAAAGCCCCATGTGGACTGATACCCAAGGTATGCAAACCACCGAGACACCTAAAGCCATGACAACCGAAGAGCTTAAAGCCACCATTGAAGAATTTGCACAGGCTGCCGCCAATGCTGTAGCAGCTGGTTTCGACGGCGTCGAACTACATGGTGCCAATGGTTACCTGTTAGAACAATTTCTGAATCCGGGTGTAAATCAACGGACAGATGAATATGGCGGAAGTGTGGAAAACAGAGCCCGCTTTGTGATTGAAACGACAAAAGCCGTAGCTGAAAGGATAGGTGCTGATAAAACAGCCATACGCTTATCGCCCTATAACAACTTTAACAGCATGCCCGCGTATGAAGAAACCGTGGCAACTTACCAATACCTGGCCGAAGAACTAAACAAGCTGGGCATCGCGTATCTGCATGTGATTGACTACGCAGCAAGGGCTACAGAAGAAGGCCGTGCATTACTGAAAAATATCCGGACTAAATTTACATCAACATTGATATTGAATGCAGGCTATACCAGAGAAAGAGCCGATAAAGCCCTGCAGAATCAGGAAGCCGATTTGATATCATTCGGAACACCTTTTATTGCCAATCCTGATTTACCGAATCGCCTGGCTAATGGCATTGCACTTGCCCAGCCCGATACCAATACATTTTATACGCCTGATGCCGTAGGTTTTACTGATTATCCCGTAGCAGGATAAGACTGAATCTGGTGAAGAAACGAACACAAAAAGCCGTCTGGATATCTGTTCCGACGGTTTTTTTGTGTTCACACCTCACACCCAAACGTAACCTGAAAGCCGTTCAGGTCTTTAAAGACAATCTCTTTTTTACCGTATTCCGTTTCAGGATTTACCTCAATCACTTCGGCAATGGCTTCTATGGGGGCTATCAGTTCATCAATAGAATCAACATCAAAGTACAGGCCGGCATTTTTATTGAGCGAGGCATCCTCGTTGCCCTCCGGATACAGCATAAACCGGGCGCCCTCCCAGTCGAGCAAAGCCCAATCCATTCCGCAGCCCGGCTCGGCATGCGTACCCAGGCATTTAAACCCCAGTTTCAGATACCATTGAAGCGTTTGCTCCACATCCGGTACCCGTAGAAAAGAAAGACAAGTAGCCATATTAATCCGTATTTAAGATTTTCCAGAAAACCTGTATTGGTATAAAAATACATCAAATCAGGCAATTCGTCAACACATGTCTTAAATTCGGTTGATGCCCAAACACACAAAAGCCTCCCATACGAGAGGCTTTCATTAAACAAATTCCTGATTATTGCTTTTTATTTAAAGCTTACGGAGTGGTAGTTGCTGAATCTACCGGCATAGCGACAGTACAGCTCTGGCCACCAAAATTAATCAAAAATGAAGCGGTACCTCCGGTAGAAGGTGTACCCGTTACATTAAAAGTAAGATGACCTCCACCCAGAGCAAGTGTACCCGGGGTTAGCGTAGCAGAAAGCCCGGTAACACCAGTAGATGAAATACCCGAGCCGGTGGTATAGGTGATACCATTACCACCGGAATAAGGTACATCGAATGTACTCGTGTAAGCGGTATCTCCTGTAGCTCTACCCGCAAAAGTAGCATCTGTACAGTTAAGTCCGGAAATCGTTCCTACAATAACCTGATTGTCATCATTTTCATCACAAGCCTGCAACGACAAAAGCGCGATCAGACTCAAACCCAAAATTTTAATAATTTTCATAACATTCATTTTTTTGATGTACGTATCTAAAGGTTAAAAATTCCATGCCATACTGATTAAGAGGTAGTGTTTCCACAAAATCACGGGGATATAGTACCTGAATCAGGGGTATTTACGGCAAATAATTCAGCACTAGGCCAATGGCATGAGCCGTAATCAGGAGTTGTCCGGGGAAACAGAAATAGATTTAAAACCTGAATCCGCTGGCGTAGTTCATAAAAAAAGCCTCGTTTAAGAGGCTTGTAAGCTATATAACGAATGGGCATCTATTCCCCCACCGGCTCAGGATTATTGGGAGAACCCATTACAGGCATGGAAACCGTACAGACTTGTCCGCCGAAATTTACCACGAATGACGCCATACCGTTTGTAGCAGGGGTACCTGCCACCGAATAAGTAAGCATACCTGAACCGGTAGCAAGCGTACCGGGAACCAGAATAGCCGAAAGACCCATAACACCGATGGACGACACGCCACTATTAGAAGTATATGTGCTGCCGTCTCCCCCCGAATAAGGTACCGTAAACACGCCGTTATAAGTAACACCCGCCGAAGCCGTACCCGAAAAAACGGCACCCGGACACGTCAGTTCTGATATACGCGCGGAGCCTTCCGAAACTTCAACTTCCTTTTCACAGGCCTGCATTGCAAACATGGCCATCAGGCCCAATCCGAGAATTCTAATAGTTTTCATAGCATTATTTTTTTAGATGTGTGGATGCTGCATTAACAAAAAAATCTATGCCATACCCGGCGGTTATACCGCATACAAAATCTTATTTGTACTTTATCAGCCAAGTGCAGATTAGATATTCTATATTTGTTCAGATAAAAACCCCGGATACAGATGCCATTATTTCTGAAAAAAGAGATAATTGATATATTCAACAAACTATTGAAAACACATGAGCGGAGATCAGTTTAATATTGCTGTCCTGATAGATGGAGACAATGCTCAGGCAAAATTAATCAAGGAAATATTATCCGAGGTTTCCAAGTATGGCAAGGCCACTATCAGAAGGATATATGGCGACTGGACAAACACCGGCATGAAAAGCTGGAAAGACGTGTTGAATCAGTATTCTATTAATCCGATACAAAAATTCTCTTATACAACCGGCAAAAATTCAACCGACAGTTCGCTTATTATTGATGCCATGGATATTTTACATGGTAAAAGTATTAATGGGTTTTGTATTGTGTCCAGCGACAGCGATTATACCGGCCTTGCCAAGAGGATCAGAGAAGAAGGACTTTTCGTGATGGGAATCGGCAGAACCATTACGCCAGCCGCATTTGTTAATTCTTGCGACATCTTTACTTTTTCAGAGAACCTGATGGCCGAATCTGAAATAACAGACAACTCCGTCCCGGACAGAAGAATTGCCAAACAAAGCAAAATTAACCAGAAAGAAATAGTCAAGACCTCGCACACAAAGAAAATCTCTGAACTCGACGAAAGTATCATTGACAAAGCTTTTGAAATATCTACAAGTGAAGAAGAAACCTCTGTTTCGAACATTGGGCTTTCGTTAAGAAAAATTGACCCCAGCTTTGACTCCAGAACCTACGGCTTCAAAACGCTATCCAAACTATTAGAAACCCTCGATAAATACGAAGTTGTCAAGAAAGAAATCAACGGCATCAATCACCCACTTTTAAGACTGAAGCAGGTTTGATTCGATTCTCCATCAATTATCTACGCCTCAACCCCAAATAGATTATTCCGGCACAAGGCTACACAATTTCAAATAATCCAATTCGACAATCCGCAATCGAAAATCGACATTCGAAAATCCCCATCACTTTCTCCACCACAAAAATAGCCCCAATGCCAGGCAACCGTCAATACAATAAGCAATAGCCAGTGGAGTAATTGAATGCGCCAGCAGGCTGTCTATCACCGAGCCCAGAAACGCACCGATAACCAGATACGAAGTACCATAAATAGAAGCTGCCATTCCGGCCTTATCACCCATCGGCTCCAATGCCAGTGAACTACTATTGGGCTCAATAGCCACATTCAAACTCTGTAATAGTCCTATAATGGCAAAGAGCAAAAACAAATGCACCGGAGCCTGAGAAACAACCGTAAGCAGCAACAAGACACACGCCCCACCTGCATAGATAAACAGCAACAGCCGGAGCGTTCGTTTCGCCCCGAGTTTCTCAACCAAACGGGAGTTGATAAAAGTAAAAACACTCATGCAAAAGCCGATGGCTCCAAAAATGTATACAAACAAGTGAGGCTGGCCATATAACGTGCCAATGATGCGCTCCGAACTGCCCACATAAGAGCTAAACGCCGCAAACAGCACAGTAGTAATGGCAGTATAACGCACAAACTGCCGGTTGCTGAAAACGGTCCGAAACGACCGCATCAAACCAAAAACATCCGTATGCTTGCGCCCCTCGGCAGGTGCCGATTCAGGCAGGCGAAGCGACCAGCAGAAAAACACTATGGCAAATGCAGCCGGAGTAAGAAACACCACCTGCCAGTTGGAAACCGACAAAATAGCAGCCCCCAGCAAGGGCGCCAGCACCGGAGCAATCAGAAAGATGGTCAGTATCAACGACATGGTCTGTGCCATTTCATTGCCTACAAAGCGGTCGCGTACACAGGCAAGCACACTCACAAACATAGCCGACGACCCCATGCCCATCACAAAGCGCGCAGCCGACAGCCAGATGATATTGGGTGCCAAAGCTCCGCCCACACAGGCGCTGATAAACAACACAAAGCCCACCCGCATAACCGGCACACGCCCGTATTTATCAGCCAACGGACCGAATATCAATTGGCAGAATTGCCCCATAAAGAAAAAAGTAACTAACCGTGCCGTAGCAGCAGACTCCCTGCCCAAGCCAAAATGCGCCCGTACATCGGCAAAAGTAGGCAGCATGATATCAATGGCCAGAGCCGTCAGTAATTCTATACAGGCCATCATGGCAATAAATTCCATGCGGCTCAGTTTTTTATCGGCAGTTTTAGGCTGGCTCATTTCTATTGTTTGCATTGATCGGAAAGCTATTTTTACCCCACAAAATTATACTATCTGAACCACACCACAAAGGTGTAAAAACGCCAAAATAAGGGGGCAAACCGGACAAATAGCCGAGGTATCGTGGCACGCCTGTCCTCGCAAGCATAAGGGCGTGTCACGGTTAGTATTGGCATTGCACGCTCACTTATCTTTTATACAGATATACTCATAGGCAAATATTTCGTTTTCCTCTGTAACAGCCAGCTCTTCACGCTGGTACTTAAACCGGGTGACCGCTCCGTTGCTTTTATCAAAAACTGCCTGCCACAATTCTTTCCACACCGGCTGATATTTCTCCAGTTTAGCCTTAGCTTTTTCCAGACTTTCTATTGGCATTCCCATCTCAATCCAGGCCTTTTCAAAACCTGCTGTACGATATTTCTTGTATTCGGCAGGTGACAGCTCCGTTTCAAAGCTAACCTCATACTCTGCGGCTGACTCTTTTACCTTACGGCTCACCTTTTTTGGTACCCGCACTTTACCGGCTAACTCATTTTCTAATACCCTGACGGTATCTCTGGTAAGATCAGAATCGGCCCGTAACAACAAAAAAGCCTTGAAAAATTGACCCACCTCCGGCACATGACCCGATAGGAAATCTTTCGAATCTTCTCTTATCTGCGTCAACCATTGCACTCTATAGTCGCATATAGCAACTCCTGCTTTCCGACGTTCGTCATCATATAAAGCCAGTAGTTTTTTCCTAAGTTCCGGTAATTCAGTCCAACCTGCAAATGCTCCTTCTTTATTGATACGTAGCCGTAGGGGTGTCTGCAATAAAAATTTCCGTAGTATAACAATACAGCTATTCGGTAGGCTATCCGTCTGCGGACTATTATAATACAGATACTGCCATTCGGCCTCGTAGTCACCTGCTTCGCCCCGGGTCTCATCGAGAATCTTCAACCGAAAGCCCATCCGGCTTCTTTCATCGCCATCTGTCCATCGGCTCCGTTCCCTTTTCTGTAAATCGTAAGTCCATGAATCTCCCGCTTTCCAGCGTATGGGTATCTCAGTTTTTTGTGAGTAAGTTGTAAAAGAAGTAAGCAGAAGAAAGGATAAAAGGAAAAGACTTTTCATTGATGCCACAGTTATAAGTTGCAAAAGAATAAGGGTGCAAAATAGTGAAAATCAGGAAATAACAGAGATAAAACAAGAGAATTAAAGATAGATAAGAGAACACGCATCATTTCATAAAAACAGAATAAAATCCCCCCGCCCACAAACAAAAAAGCCCCTAAATGAAGGGGGTTTTTGCTTTAATTACAATTGATTTTTACTTTTTTACAAAGTACGTGCGTTGCACATTACTTACAACGCTTTTTTATTAAAAAATTGTAAAATAAATAAGCTATTATTAAAATATTTTAATAATTATTGAATTAATCCTATTTTATATAAAAGTGCCGCTCAATGCTCCCAAAAGCACTAAGCGGCACCAATTAATTATCAGAGTAGCCATGGAATTGCTCTATGCAGACTTAACAGGCTGCTATAATAGACGGCCCAACAGCCCTAAGATTACAAAAACCCAGAAATCTCTATTCGCTAATTCACCATTCACTAATTCGTCATTTCCCAATCACTCATTCACTAACTCACTCAATCACTAAATCTTTTACTCGCTCTTCAAACTCTTCACGGGATTCATCAGCGCGGCTTTAATGCCATGATAACTCACAGTCACCAGCGCTATTGCAACAGCTACACAGCCTGCCAATGCAAACATCCACCATTGCATGTCAATTTTGTAAGCAAAATCCTTCAGCCACTGGTTCATGGCATACCAGGCCAGAGGAGAAGCAATAAGCACTGCTATCAATACCAGCATGATAAAATCTTTCACCAACAACTGCACAATACCATTCACCGAAGCCCCCAGTACTTTTCTTATACCCACTTCTTTTTTACGTTGCTCAATAATAAAGGTTGAAAGCGCAAATAGCCCAAGGCTGGCAATGATAACCGCTAGCATGGCAAATATTGAAAATATCTGCTGGGTGCGTTGTTCTCCGGCATAGAGCGAGGCAAAATTCTCATCCAGAAAGTAATATTCGAGTGGCGCAGACGGATGAAAAGCATCCCAGTATTTTCGCAAATCAATCAGAAAATCCTTAATATCTGCCGTATTCATTTTTATTACCATTCCACCGTAGTTCCGGCCCAGTTGCATCATGGCAGGCGCCACTTTCTGTTTTACCGAAGTATAGTTGAAGTCTTGCACAACACCCAATACTTTAAGCTCTTGCTGCCCCGAGCGCACAATGGTACGACCGATGGGGTCAAGCCCTTTCCATCCCAGTTCTCGCACTGCCGATTCATTAATAACTACTCCGGCAGAATCGGTCGAAAACTCTTTCGAGAAAGCCCTACCCTTAATAATTTTCATGCCGAGCGTATTGAGGTAATCATAATCGACATTAAAAATATCAATGTGTATCTCCACCCCGTTCGACTTCTCATTTTTTGGATACACCTGCGTGCCGTTCAGATTGTTGTTACCCGGTACCATCCGCGATATGCTCGCCGACACCACGCGTTTATCCTGCTTCAATTGTTCCTGAAAAACCTGCTGGTTACTTTGTAACACACGGGTATCGGGCAGAAACAAAACCTGGTCTTTGTCGTAACCCAGTTTTTTAGTCTGCATGTGCTGCAACTGCTGATACACCACTATGGTGGCAATAATCAGAAGCGTGGAAACCGTAAACTGAAACACAATCAGGCTGCTTTGCAATGGTTTTTTCTGGCGGTTCTTGTTAAACAAAGCCCCTTTAAGCGTGCGTATAATATTGAACGACGACAAAAAGAAAGCCGGATAAATGCCCGCAACAATGCCTGACAAGAAACTAACCAGCAGCAAGGCGCCAATCACCCGGTAGTTCAGGAAAAAAGCGAAACTCAGGTTTTTACCGGCCAGTTGATTAAAATAAGGCAGCAATAAAAAGATAAACAGGTAAGCGAAAATCATGGCAAAGAATGTCAACAATATTGATTCAGCCAGAAACTGAATCACCAGTTGCTTTTTTACTGAACCCAGTACTTTTCTGATACCCACTTCTTTAGAGCGCTTCACAGATAGCGCCGTCGATAGATTGGTAAAATTGACACAGGCCAGCATCAAAATAAACATTGCCAACACACTGAACACATAGACGTACCGGATGTCTCCCCCCGGTTCAAGCTCATATTTGGTGCCTCCGTACAGATGCAAATCGGTTAGCGGCTGTAGCAAAAACCGGAATGTATCTACCGACTTGCGGGCTTCTTCTAAGCTCACGCCCATGTCGCGCTGCACTTCGGGCACAACATATTTCAATACCAGCTGCGGAAACTTCGCTTCAAGTTTTCCGGCATCGGTATTTTTGTTCAGCTCAATGTAAGTATGGGGCCCAAGATTGCTCCAGGTTGCATTCTGAATATGCCAGGTTACAATACTCAGCAAAGCCTCGAAATGAAAATGTGAATTGTCAGGTATTTTATCAAACACGCCCGTAATCTTATAAGCTCTTTGCTGTGTACCAATCTCCAGCGATTTTCCCACAGGGTCAGTATCTCCAAAGTATTTCTGTGCCAAAGCCTTTGAAATCACCATTGTGTTGGGTTCTGTCAAAGCATTATCAGGGTTTCCTTCCAGCAAAGGGATAGAGAACATCCTGAAAAAATTAGCTGTGGTAAAAGCCAACTTGGTTTCTTTAAAATGGTTGTCTTCATACTTCACAAAGTCAGTAGCCGGCGATACCATGGTATAGGCCTTTACTTCGGGAAATGAACTTTTCATGCCTTCTCCTACCGCAAAATCTACATTGGGGTAAGTGGCAATATTTCCATTGCCGGTAACAGCTACATTGACCCTGTAAATCTGCCCGGCGTTGTCAGGGTGCCGGTCATAGTTCAGCTCGTCGTATACAAACACAGCAATGAGCATGAAACAACAGATTCCCAGCGCCAGTCCGAAAATGTTGATAATTGAAAACGCCTTGTTGCGAATCAGATTTCGCCAGGCAATGGTAAAGTAATTGCGTATCATAATTAGTGAGAATATAGAAACTGAATTAGAATAAATATCTGGTGTTTTTGGGAAAAACCGTCGTTTCAGAAAATAGGGTCTGCAGAACCTTAGAACCTCCCACACATATAGCCATCTGGCTTGGGTTAAGCCCTTTTCTGTCACCATCCACTCAAATTGCTCGTGCATATCGCCCTGCAATTCTTCCGCCAGATCATCCGGCAAAAAAACCATCAGCAGTTTATCTGCCCAGCGTGGTGGCGATATGTTTTCGGGTTGGGTCATTTATATTTGTTTATTGAGTGATTGAGCGATTTAGTGAATGAGTGATTGGAAAATGACGAATTAGCAAATGGTGAATTAGTGAATAAATTTACTAAACGGATGTCTTAGAGTGAACAATTGTTTAGTCGTAACATATATAAATCAGTTAAACTAGTTATTAAAAATAATCACTAATTCACTCAATCGCTCAATCACTCAATCCTTTACCTCATTCACTTTTCAAACTCTTCACCGGATTCACCAATGCTGCCCTGATGGCCTGAAAACCGACTGAGATGAGTACAATGATAATTGACGACACCAGCGTAAGGATAAACACCCCTGCACCAATACCAATCCGGTAGTTATAGCCCTGTAGCCATTGCTCCATGGCATACCAGCCGATAGGCGCTCCTATGGCAAAGGCAATCAGCAACAACCGGATAAAATCTTTGGTTAATAACTGCACAATACTCACCACCGGAGCACCCAGTACTTTGCGTATACCTACCTCTTTTGTTCTCTGCTGTGCTGTATAAGCCGCCAGCCCGAACAAACCCAGACAGGCAATAAAAATGGTGAGGCCCGTAAACAATCCGGTGAGCGATCCGGTGCGTTGTTCATCCGCAAACTTTGCCTTATACGATTCGTCAGCAAAGCTGTATTCAAACGGATACGCCGGGTTATATTTGGCAAATATCCGTTCCAAAGTTTCCAGATTTTGCGCCATTGGGTTGTTGTTATTCAATCGGATACTAAGCCAGTTTTTAGCTACTGTTCCTCCCGGCCCCTCAATCAGCACCGGATTAATAGGATCATACGGCGAAGCAAAAATGAAATCTTTTACCACCCCTACCACACGCCAGTCGGCATTCTGAATACGAACCGTCGTGCCGATAGGGTTTTTCAGGTTCATCTTTTTTACCGCGGCTTCGTTCAGCATTACAGCAGTAGAGTCGGTCCGGTATTTACTAATATCTATTTCTCTTCCCGTCACCAGGCGGGTACCCGTTGTTTTCAGAAAATTGGCGTCCGTGCCGAATTTATCAAATTCCACATCTTTATCAGCTTGCGTACTACCCGGCCATATTACACCCCATTGCCGCGTATTAATTTCGGTTAGCGGCCCTAAAGATTTACTCATCGATACGGCAACCCCACTTTGCATCAATTCTTCTTGCAGGGCAGTATAGTGATCAGGCAAATCACCCGATAGGTAGGTGAAAAGTAAATTGTTCTGGTCATACCCTTTACTTCTCGCCTGGGCATGGTCAATTTGTCTGTTAATAATGAGCGTTGCCACAATGAGTACAATGGCAAAAGTAAATTGCACCACTACCAGAACCTTTCTTGGAGTAAAAACCGCTCTTTGCGAACTGAAGGTCCCTTTCAGAACTTTGATAGGTTGGAAATTCGCCAGAAAAAATGCCGGATAATAGCCCGCCAGCAAACCTATAAATAATAAAACACCCAGGGCTGCCAACCAGAAATAACCGGAGGTGAAATCTAACGAAAGCGTTTTACCCGTCAACTCATTAAAGAAAGGCAGTGCGATCAGAACAATCAGCAAGGCAACGATACCGGCCATAAAGGTAAGCAGCACCGACTCGCCGATAAACTGTAAAACCAACGACACTTTCTGTGCGCCTGCTACTTTTCTGACACCCACTTCTTTGGCTCTTTTCTCGCTGCGGGCCGTACTCAGATTGATGAAATTAACAGCCGCTATCAACAGAATAAAAACTGCGATTAATCCGAACAAACGCACAGTTACAATTCTTCCTTCTACCAGTTGTCCGTTTTCCTGCTTCGAATACAAATGCCATTTACTGGCAGGATGCAGGAAAATCTCGCGGTTTTTCACATCTTCAATAACGCCTTTCAGATGCTCGGCCGTCAATTTCTTGATTTTCTGATTTGCTGTTGCTTCATCGGCGTGTTCTTTCAGTAAAACATAGGTATAATCATTGTTCGACTCCCAGGCATCAGAGCCCCAACCCAGCGTAACAAAATAGTTGTAAGGCAAAAAATAAGATATATTACCGAATTTGCTGTTGTCCGGTATATCTTCCAACACACCCGTTACTGCAAAACTCTCTTTATTTTCAATCTGCACTACCTTGCCTACTGCCAGCTTTGTACCAAATAATTTCTCTGCCAGTGACTCCGTAATCACAATTCCGTTATTGCCGGCCAGCACACTTTGCACATTGCCTGACTTTAAGGGGAAATCAAATAATTTCAGAAATGACGGGTCAACAAAAGCCCCGCCAACGTTCAATTTATTATCATTTACACTTAATAATAAGCCCGTCTGTCTGAATCGGGACGTCTCCTCTACCTCCGGATAGTTCTGTTTCAAAGTTGGTGCTAAAGGTCTTGGTGTCGATTCCCACACCATTGGTGTCCCGCTGAAAATGTCCTTATTATATACCTGATACAATCGGTCGGTTTTGCTGTAAAAGCGATCGTATTGCAATTCGTTCTGTATCCAGAGAATGATGAGCGTACAGGCAGCGATACCCACAGCCAAACCGGAAATATTGATAAACACATAGCCTTTGGCACGCATCAGGTTACGAAAAGCTATTTTGAGATAATTTTGTAGCATAACAGGGTTTATTAAAGAGTAATAGTCGTTCACTGATTCAGCCTTGGCTGATAATTTACGTTTCAGAAAATAAGGTCTGCAAAACCGCAGCACCTCCCACACATACAGCACCCGGGCAAGGGCTAAGCCCTTTTGTTCCACCATCACCTCAAACTGCTCATGCATATCGCCTTGCAGTTCTTCATATAAATCCGGCGGAAGCATCGCTTCAAGCAACGCATCTGTCCAGCGGGGAGGTGATATATTTTGGGGATACTTTTTCATAATTTATTTGGTGAATTGTGTCCTGAACTGTGATTTAACTGATTAACCTGATTAGTATGATTTTCATTTGAAGGCTAATTTTAAAGAATGAATGATTCATAATCAATGATAAAATCATTCATAAAACAATCAGTGAAATCCTAAAATCAGTTTAATCAAAGTTCAAGACAATTCGACAATCTGCAATCGACACTCGAAAATCACTATTCACTCTTCAAACTCCTCACCGGATTCATCATCGCTGCCTTAATTGCCTGATAGCTTACTGTCAGCAGAGCAACGCCAATAGTAAATGCCCCTGCTACAGCAAAAACCCACCATTCAATATCTATTCGATAAGCAAAATTTTGCAACCAGTAATTCATCAGATAATACCCTATCGGAAACGCCACCAGCATGGCAATACCTACCAGCACTATAAATTCTCTGGTTAGTAAGGCATACACACTTCTGATGCTCGCCCCCAGCACCTTCCTGATGCCAATCTCCTTGGTGCGCAGTTGTACTGCATATAATACCAGTCCTAATAATCCAAGAGAAGCAATGAGAATAGCCAGTAAGGCAAAACTTGTGGAAATACTGCCGGTTTTGCGATCGGTTTCATACTGTCGGTTAAAATCTTCATCCATAAAACTGTAACTCAGAGCCTCTTCCGGCACACGTGCTTTCCATCTGGATTGTATCTGACCGACTAAACCGGGAAAATCCTGAGAGGATACTTTCAATGCAATATTTACGGCATTCCTGCCAGACACCAAGGCTAAAGGTGTGATTTCTTCCCGCAGGTTACTGAAATTGAAGTTTCGGGCAATGCCTATTACTGTATAGGTCCCTATCTTTTTTACATTCACATCAACAAAGGTGTAAATCTGCTTACCCACAATGGCATCCCCACCGAATTTTCGGGCAGCTATTTCATTCAATATAATCGCCGATGAATCAGTGCCGAATGCTTTTGAAAAATTACGGCCTTTTACTATCTGAATACCAAGGGTTTTGACGTAATCTTCATCAACAGACCAGTTCTGCATCGACACCATACCTTCCACATCGGCTGTTGGCGTACTAAAATAGGTGTTATTAGAGCGGTTAAAATTAACCGGAAGAAAATCACTGATTGAAGCGCTTTCAACACCCGACAGCCCCAGCAGTTCTTTCTTGAAGCTTTCAATCCTGTCGCCCAGAGAACCTACATTCTGCAAAACCAATACATGGCTGCGGTCGTACCCCAGGTCTTTATGCTTGATATAATCTAACTGGCGGTAAATAATAATGGTGCCAATCAGCAGAACAATGGTAATACTGAATTGAAACACCACCAGCGAATTACGGAACCAGCCCGACTTGAAACCTTTGGAAACCTTGCCTTTTAATACCTGGCTCGGCACAAAAGAAGAGATAAAAAACGCTGGATAAGCCCCTGAAAACAACGACAACAGGAGCATAAGCACAAACGACGACAACAGGAGGCCGGGTTTCAATATATCTGAAAAAGCCAGCGATTTACTTGCCAGCTCATTGAATGAAGGTAAAAGTGCAAACAGCAGCAAGTATGAAATAAACAGCGCTATAAACGAAAGTGCCAGTGATTCTGCCAGGAACTGGCTCACAATACTTAGTTTTGAGCTGCCCATCACTTTGCGCATACCTACTTCTTTAGCCCGGTTTGCTGCCACTGCCGTAGAAAGATTGGTATAGTTGAAACTCACCAGCAGCAGTATCAGAAAGCCTATTACTGAAAAAATATACACGTTATCAGGGTTACCATTGGCATCCAGTTCACTCACTTTATTCGATTTCAGGTGAATATCAGTCAATGGCATCAGGCTGATATTGGCCAGTCCGCCTCCTTTCATGAATTCTGCCAGCGTCTGGTTAATGACGGCTTTCAGTTCAACCGACAATTTTTCATGATTCATTTGATGCATCTTGCTTTGCAGCAACGCCAGATCAGCATCTTTTCTTACCCGCAGATAGGTATTGTAGTTTTCGCTCAGCCAGGTAGGTTGCTTGCTCTGTTCATCGTTCGACATCGGCACAAACACCTCAAAACTAAAATGCGTCTGCTTCGGAATATCGGCAATAACGGCAGTGACTCTAAAAGTTTTAGAGCTTGTTACAAAGCTCTGGCCTACAATATTCACGCTGTTGTATAGTTTCAGAGCTACTTTTTCAGTCAATACAATGCCGTTAGGTTCATCTAAGGCTGTGCTGAGGTTGCCCGCAAGGGTTTTAAGACTGAACACATCAAAAAAAGTAGAATCGGCATAAGCCACTCTCTCCACTGTTTGCGATTGTCCGTCTTTTTTGAATAGCAAGCTGCCCAGCCATCGGATACGGGCAGAGTTTTCAACTTCCGGAAACGAGCGCTTAAAAGTAGCTCCCATGCTGGCCGGACTCGCCGCCAGATTATAATGGTTACCGTTGAATTTCAACTCGTTATCAATCCGGTAGATTCTGTCTGAATTTTCGAAGTGGCGGTCGTAGCTCAGTTCGTCATTCACATACAGAAAAATCAGCAAACAGGTAGTAAGGCCCGTTACCAGACCAAAGAGATTAATTGACCCGAAGGTTTTGTTTTTGCGGAGATTCCTCCACGCGATTTTAAAGTAATTGCTTATCATAATTGTAGAAAATATAGAAACAGGGTTATAATCATTCGTTTTGCGCATCAATCGCCGTTTCAGAAAATACGGCCTGCAGAACCGCAGCACCTCCCACACATACAGCACCCGTGCTTTTGTGACACCCTTCTCCTCCACCATCACCTCAAACTGCTCGTGCATATCGCCTTGTAGCTCCTCTGCCAGATCATCAGGCAGAAAAGCCATCAGCAGTTTATCTGCCAGTTTCGGAGGGGCTATATTCTGAGGATGCTTTTTCATCATTTATATTGTCTTGAACTTTATCCTGAACTGTGATTTAACTGATTTTAGGATTTCACTGATTGTTTTATACTTGCACCTATTGATTGATTATGAGTCATCATTCTTTATCATTAGAGCTCAAATGAAAATCATAATTATCAGGTCAATCAGCTAAATCAGAGTTCAAGACTTAATTCAATCACACAATCACTAACTCACTAAATCACTCATTCACTCAATCTTCTACCTCATTCGACAATCGCGCGGCGAACCGTCTGCAATCGACACTCGACAATCCTATTCGCTTTTCAAACTCTTCACCGGATTCATCAAAGCTGCTTTGATGCTCTGAAAACTGACGGTCAATAAAGTAATCAATAGAGATCCGGCACCGGACATAGCAAAAACCCACCACGATAAGTCTGTATGATACTGATATTTTTGCAGCCAGTTATCAAGAAAATACCAGGCAATAGGTGTAGCAATGGCAAAGGCAATGATTACCAGCATTACAAAATCTTTCGACAGCAAAGTCCACAGATTCAGTACACTGGCGCCTAACACTTTGCGCACCCCTATTTCTTTGGTGCGTTGCTCAGCCACGAACGAAGCCAGACCAAAGAGACCCAGGCAGGAAATAAAAATAGTAAGCACGGCAAAAAATAAGGCGAGTGTGCCTATGCGCTCTTCTGCTGCAAATTTTCTGGCATATTCCTGATCGGCAAATTTGTAATTGAATGTTGAAGCTGGGTCATACTTCTTGAAAATCGTTTCAATAGCGCTCACCGCTTCGCTTGCGCTTATGTCAGGATTGATTCTGAAATTCATAAAGTTGCTATATGACCTTGAAAGATAAAAGAATGTCTGTCGCGCGGGTGTATAAGGCGATTCCATCACCATATCTTTTATGACCCCTATTATTTTATACCGAAGCATCCCTTCACCGCTGCCCTCTCTCACAATTGTTCCGATGGGGTTTTTCAATCCCATAAATTTCACGGCGGTTTCATTCACTATCAGGCTCAACGAGTCTGAACTATACTCTTTCGAGAAATCACGTCCGGCTTTCAATTGCCAGTTTATGGTTTTGCCGAATTGATGCGATATCCCGATTACTGCAAAATCCGGACTCTGACCAGGGTCTTTGCCTTCCCAGTCGAAACCTCCATTTACATGCCAAACGCCGGTAAGCGGGCTTTCCGATTCCGCTATTTCAGTTACCGCTCCTGACGCTTTCAAATCTCTGCTGAAAGCATCAAAGTGATTATGCAGGTCGGCGGTAGTGGTTTGCACATACAGTAATCCGCTCCGGCTATAGCCTATCGGGCGGTTCTTGGCAAACTGAATCTGTCTGAAAACCATAACAGTTCCGATAATCAGAGTAACAGATACCGCAAACTGCACAACTACCAGTACTTTACGGGGAACGGTCGCAAAACGCCCTACCCGAAAAGTACCTTTCAGTATGCTGACGGCTTGAAAAGAAGATAGATAAAAAGCAGGGTAACTTCCGGCAACCAACCCGGTGAGCAGACAAAAACCAAAGCTCACCAACCAGAAAACGGGGTTGCCCCAAAGCATAATCATTTGTTTATCGGCCAGTTTGTTAAACAACGGCAGCAATAACTGCACACCCAGCAACGCAATGGCAAAAGCTATAAAAACGACCAGTAACGACTCGCTCAGAAACTGACTGATTAACTGACCACGCACCGAGCCGACAGCCTTGCGGATGCCTACTTCTTTGGCGCGTTTTTCAGAACGAGCCGTGCTGAGATTCATAAAATTGATACAGGCCAGCAACAACACGAAAATGCCTATTATACCAAAAAGCCATACAAACTGAATCTGTCCGCCCACATTAACACCGTTCTTAAACTCTGAATACAAATGCCATTTGCTCATGGGTTGCAGAAAAATCTCAGGCTTAAATGAGGCTTGAAAACTGTTCACTCTCCGTAATTTCAAATCTTTTATTCTGGCAGATACGGTTTCTAAATCAGCCCTATCGGCCAGTTGCACAAATACCTGAAAAGAATTATTATCCCACTTGGTTTCAGAGAATTTCACCCAGTCTCTGATCGCCACATTTACCTTCCACGGCACCATGTAGTCCATATTACTGAACTGCGTATTATAGGGCAGATCTTCATACACGCCCATTACTTTTACGGGAATCTGGTTATCAATTTTCAGTATCTGATTCAGCGGATTACTGTTACCGAAAAGGTCTTCGGCCATGCTTTCCGAAATCAGGATTGAGTTGGGCTCCTGCAACCCTGCTCTTGTTCCTTTCAACATCGTGAGCGACAACATCTCTGTTGCTTCTGGCTCTATATAGTTTCCATCTTTCCAGAGCTTCTTATCACCCGTCGAAATCGTATGTCCTTCTGTCCACGACGAAAGCACTATATGCTTAAAATCATTTCCATAATTATTGCGGAGCTCGGCAGCTGTCGGGATAGGCACCGCCACACCTGTACCTTTCTCGCCATTCACAGTCTGTGTTTGCATTACCTGAGCAATGCGGTCGTAATTCTTAAACGATTTATTGAACGATAACTCGTCATAAATCCAGAGACCAATCAGCATTGTGACGGTCATTCCAACTGCCAGTCCGCCGATATTAATGAGCGAATAGCTTTTGTGTTTGAGTAAGTTCCTCCACGCTATTTTAAAGTAATTGCTTATCATAATAATTAAGAATATAGAAACAGGTTGATACTCATTCGTTTTTCGCATCAGCCGCCGTTTCAGAAAATACGGCCGGCAGAACCGCAGCACCTCCCACACATACAGCACCCGGGCTTTGGTGACGCCTTTTTCTTCCACCATCACCTCAAACTGCTCGTGCATATCGCCTTGTAGTTCTTCTGCCAGTTCATCCGGCAGAAAAGCCACCAACAGCTTGTCGGCCAGTTTGGGGGGTGATATATTTTGAGGATGCTTTTTCATAATTTATTTGGTCTTGAACTTTGCCGCGACGGCGTACCGTTTTAACTGATTTTAGGATTTCACTGATTGTTTTATGAATGATTTTATCATTGATTATGAATCATTCATTCTTTAAAATTAGCCCTCAAATGAAAATCATACTAATCATGTTAATCAGTTAAAACGGTACGCCGTCGCGGCAAAGTTCAAGACTTAATTCAATCACTAACTCACTCATTCACTCAATCTTCTACCTCATTCGACAATCTGCAATCGACACTCGACAATCACTAAATCACTAATTCACTCAATCACTCACTTCTAAGGCTCTTCACCGGGTTCATCAGCGCTGCCCGAACGGACTGAAAACTTACAGTTATAAAAGCGATAGCAATAGAGATACAAGCGGTGATGACGAAAGTCCAGATATTGATGCTGATTCTGTACGGGTAGTTCTGCAACCAGTTATCAATGGCATAGTAGGCTATCGGAAAAGCAAAAATGAACGATAATCCCACCAGTTTTATGAAATCAGAAGACAACAATTGCACAACACTACTCACCGATGCCCCTAATACCTTGCGTATACCGATTTCTTTCGTGCGTCGCTCAGCAGTCAGAGTGGCCAGCCCGAAAAGCCCTATACATGACACAAATATGGTAAGCACCGCACCGAAGAACATAATCTGCCGCCATTTGGCTTCTGTCGCATAATTAGCCTGATTGGCTTCATCGACAAAATCATAAGT
The DNA here is from genome assembly GCF_058808615.1 of Emticicia sp. GW821-FHT11C11. Taxonomy (NCBI): domain Bacteria; kingdom Pseudomonadati; phylum Bacteroidota; class Cytophagia; order Cytophagales; family Leadbetterellaceae; genus Emticicia; species Emticicia sp. GW821-FHT11C11. The sequence goes on along the minus strand of NZ_JBXARV010000003.1, from coordinate 670,485 downwards.
ATAAGGGTTAAGCGGAAAAAGTCGTTTGAAAGTGTTTTCAATATATTGCAGGCTGGCGGTTTCAGTATCGGGTTTCACTTTAATAAAAGCACGCCCATACTCATTAGCCTGGCGCATGGTAAATACCTGCCCCTTAATTTCGTAATTCAACGGACGGAAATGATAGTCTTTCACCACACCTATCACCTTGTATTTCTCGTCATTGTCGAACGAAAAATGCACCATCTGACCGATAGGATTTTTCCATTGGGCATTTTTTGCAAAAGTTTCATTCACCAGTACCGATTGTGTTGCATCACCCGGAAAATCAGGAGAGAAATTACGCCCCGCCACAACCGGAATCTTAAACAAAGGCAGAAAGGCTTCATTGATAGTTTCATACCCAAAACTTACAGTCTGCTCTCCGTTAACCTTAGCACCGTTAGCCGAGAAACCACTGTTTTTTGGTGCAACCGCCAGTATATCAGGATTTTTCAGCATTTCATCTTTCAACAATTGTGCTTCCGTGCGTGTCAGATTCGGCTTTCTGATGCTTATTACCTGTTGGTCATCATAGCCTAAGTCTTTATTAGTAAGGTAATCTAATTGCGAGTAGATAGTAATAGCGCTGATTATCATAAAAGAAGCCAAAGAGAATTGCACTACTACCAGTGTTTTTTGCAGATAGTTTTTGCCGGATAAATTGAAACGATTATAGAGGGTCTGAACCGGACTGTAATTAGATAAAACCAGAGCCGGATACACCCCTGCCAGCAAACCTGTGAGCAAGAAAAGGCCCGCATAGCCTAATATCAGTTTTGAGTCAAGCAAATATTCAATTGTAAGAATTTTATCAGCTAACTGATTGAAAGTTGGTAAAACCAGCCACACCAAAAGAATAGCAAATAAAAATGCCACAAAAGCCAATAAAAAAGATTCGCCCAAAAACTGAGCTATCAGTTGCATTCTTCCGCCGCCTACTACTTTTCTTACGCCAATTTCTTTGGCTCTTTTCACAGATCGGGCAATGGTCAGGTTTACAAAATTAATAACGGCTATCAGTAAGATAAACAAGGCAACGCCTGATAGAATATAAGAAAAAACAGGGCTGCTGGCATCAACCATGCCATTGTCGGCATTGAGATCTCTGTTGAGGTGTATATCTGTAAGAGGCTGTAGGGAATACACCCAGTTCTCTTTCATTTCATATTTTTCAGCCACAAATTTTTGGGCTTCTTTCGACTCAATCTGATAAACACGATTTATTTTAGAAGCTATCGTGCCGGCATCAGCCTTCGGATTCAGCAACACAAAAGTGTTTAAAGAAACACTGAACCAGTTATCCTCACTTTCCATTTGTTCCTTATCAGGTATCATCGGAATCAACACATCAAATTTGATAGATGAATTCTGAGGAGATTTCCTGACAACACCCGTTACCGTATACGGCATAAACTTATCGTTCAGCTTCAGCAACACCACTTTCCCAAGAGCATTGGCAGTGCCGAATTTTTTCTCGGCAATCGTTTCAGAAAGTATAATTGATGCCGGTTGTTTCAATGCGGTTGCACGGTTACCGCTTAGCATCTCAAACGAAAAAATCCGGAAGAAATCAGGGTCTGTTGCAAATATCTCCTGACTGACAATTTCATTATCAAATTTAATGTCTCTTCTCATTCCTTCATATCGGGCATAGGCTTGTATTTCCGGCACTGAGGCAGTAAATCTCGGCCCTTGCAGATAACCGGTGATCCCTGTCTGGTAAATCATACCCCCCGTAGGTGCATACGACTGGTAAGCGATGCGGTAGATGTTTGGATTATTGGCATGGAAACGATCATAACTGACTTCATCTTTGGTGTAAAGAAGAATCAACATAGCTGCTGCAAGGCCAATGCTTAAACCTATAATGTTAATAGAAGAATAAGCCTTGTTATTGGCCAATGTTCGTAAAGCGATTGTAAAGTAATTGCGTATCATAATTGTTGAAAGTATGGGAACAGAGTTATATTCGTTCGTTTTCCGCATCAATCGCCGTTTCAGAAAATACGGCCGGCAGAATCGCAGCACCTCCCACAAATACAGCCATCGGGCTTTGGTGACGCCTTTTTCTTCCACCATCACCTCAAACTGCTCGTGCATATCGCCCTGCAGTTCTTCTGCCAGATCGTCCGGCAGCAGCGCCATCAGCAGTTTATCTGCCAGTTTCGGAGGGGTTATATTCTGAGGATGCTTTTTCATAATTTATTTGGTGATTGAGCGGATTAGTGATTGAGTGATTAATTAAGAAATTTTCACTATTCGGTATCTTCCTAATTCGACAATCTGCAATCGAAAATCGACAATCAATTAAATGATAGTTTCGGTATGGCGCTCCAGAGTTCGTTGCGTACATCGCGCATTTCGTCGAGCGTGCGTTTACCTAGGCCGGTGATACTGAAATACCTCTTTCGGCGGCCACCTCTTTCGGTGGTTGCTCCACCCAGCGCCGACTGCACAAAGCCTTTCTCTTCCAGTCTGTAAAGTGCCACATGCACCCCGCTCAGGCTGATGACCCGGTCGGTGCGTTTTTTGAGTTCTGTCGCTATCGTAACACCATAGGCGCCTCCCTCAAGCACCGCTACGGTCAACAAAACCAGTTCTTCGAATTCTCCTAAATAGGGTCTTCCCATAATATTTTCTATTTCATTATTATTTGCTAAACAAATAAAGCCAACAAACACACTTTTCCCAAAACTCTCCCGGCTTTTATTTCATTATTATTTGTTAAACAAATGCAATGCCAAGTATAAAAACGGCTCTGTGGCATGCTGCAGGTCAGTTCCTTCAAATCGAAGTGTCCGAAATCGGACACCCGCCTGTCCGTTTCTGGGCGGACGCAACTACCTGTTTTCTCCCCTGCCGCCAGCTGTATCTGTCGGCCCCGCGCAACCCCTATAACTGTGTCAACAATGCGTTTACAAGGTTTTACATATCTTTTACATAATTCACATCACCCGTTTCTCCGGCATAGCCTACATTTACGAAGCAATAACAGCACGCAATGCCGTGCCGGGTGAAATCAGAAAATTAAACAGCTCATACATGAAACGCATCAATAGCTTTCTTAATAAAATACCTACGCTTTTAGTCCTGCTACTACTTATAGCCACTGCCGGTATAGCACAGGATATCCCGGTTATAAAGGCCCCGGTTGCCATAGACAGACCCAAGGGAATGAAGCCCGAAGTTAATGTAGAATGCATGGTGCAGGATAGAACCGGACGCACCTGGTTCGGCACTACGGGTGCGGGTTTGTATAGTTTCAATGGCCGGACATTTACACGCTATACTGAAAAAGACGGGCTGATGAATGGCATTATTTTTTCCTTGCTGGAAGACCGCGAGGGGCGTATCTGGGTGGGTACCAACGAAGGTGTTTATTATTTCGACGGCCACAAGTTCAATCATTTTACTCTGCCGGGGCTTGACGATATCAATTACAACCTCATCAGTTCTGCCAACATTGTCCGGTTCTGGTATCGGTACAAACCCGTGCTTAGTTTAGCGCAAGACAACGCAGGCAATATCTGGTTTGGTACAGCCGGACTAGGGGTTTACCGTTATGACGGACACACCTTCACCAATTACCGCTACGTAGCCGGCGAATGGAAATCTTTTGTGCCCGACACCTATAACCGCATCAATTGTAATATTTACGGGAATGCGGTTCGCCACATGATGGTTGACAAAAAAGGGCATATCCTGTTCACTTCAACAGCTGGCGGGCGGCTATTCAGGTTTGACGGCACTACTACTACCAGTCTCATTGACAGCGGCCGCATAAAAGGCAAAATTATTAGTATGATTGAAGATAAAACAGGCAGCATCTGGCTGAGTACGGAGCTGGACGGGGTCTATCGCGTACACAACAGAAACGTGCAGCAGTATACTGAAAAAGACGGTTTATGCTTAAACACCCTCACCGCCGCAATGGCCGACAAAAAGGGGAATATGTGGCTGGGAAGCGCGCGCCTGCCTGATAAAAAAAGGAAAGAGAGCTGTATTGTAAAGTTCGACGGCAAGGCTTTCAAGCAATTCCAGACAGGTATTCTGAAAAACATGGCTCTCACCGGTATTTTTGAAGACAGAACCGGAAACATCTGGATCAGTGGCCAAAACATGAGCCTCTATAAATATGATGGCCAGGTGATTACGAATTTTTCGGATATGACGCGAATTCCAAGCTCGCCCAAGCCAAATAAAACAAGCCTTTAAAACACTCCAAAACACCGGAGTATCGATAGAGTCTCCAGGACGCTTGCACCTATTGTTCCATCAGAGTCTCCCGTGTGCTATAGCCTAAAGCCAAGCCAGGGGACTCTGATGGCGAAGGTTTTTAAAATTACTTTCCATCAATCCGTTCAATATAGATTGGTTCTTTCCATCCAATACCTCGCATTGGCCGTGCATCCATGCCTTCCTCTACGAAATAGAAACCCTTTAAAACAAAAGTCAAGCCAAGAGTTTAAGTTAATTGAATTCAAATGGCTATTTATGAGTAATAGTCAACCTATTTTAGGACGTTACAAAATTTTATTCCGGTGCGTGAAGACACGCACCAGTGCGAAGGCCTTTAGGCCACGAAGCACATACAGTCCAGTTATGTGCAGTACCGCAACCACAATTATTTTTTTATCAATTTTCTTAAACTTTTTTGTATTGGCATATCAATCAATTTATATAAATATATACTTAGTATTATTGTAACCATTAGTGTAAATAATAGTTTTACTATTTGTATATAGAATATATTTATATCTCCAATGATTCTCGGGAATATAGCACGATAAAGAAATGCTATTATATGAGTATGAAAAAGATACATTGCATAACTTGCCTCCCCTAACAAAATCAGAAATTTTATTGTTACATTTTTCTTGTTTATATAATCTTCAATTGTCAATAATGCTATTATTAGAATTAATGATGGTATTCCTTTTTGTAAGTTTCTATTTTCTGAAAAAGAAAACCCCATAATGTCACTGCCTAGCAAATAGGCAAAACATACAATTGCAATACTCAAACAAATAATTTTAATACGCAATACATGGGGAGGGCAATGAGCCGATTTTTGTTTGATACATTCATAGACAGGGAATAATAAAAGCCCATAAATAAATTCAGGAAATAATCCTGTCCTATAATACTCCAATTCAAAGGAGTCGATCTTGAAGATATTTAAAACAACTAAGAATATAATCAATACAAGTGAACAAAATACTGCCAAATACCTTTTATTTTTTACAATAAAAATGCAGAAAGCCATTGTCATATAAAAAAACATTTCAAAACTTAATGTCCATCCCTGCCCCAATATCGGCAAATTTCCCTTGAGCTCATCTTTATATGGGATAAAAAACAATGATTTTACAATCTTTTCAGTGGTAATTTTAGTGCCATGGTATAAGTGTGGAAAAAGTAAAGCAACAAGTATTATTAACAATGTCACAATATAATACAACGGCACAACTCTGAATATTCGTTTTATCATAAATCTACTGGTATCTCTCGAAACAGTATAGGCTATAATAAAACCACTAATAATAAAGAAAATATCAACACCCCATCCCCCGGTATTTTTTATATTAGTAAAACCACCTTCACTGGCACAGTGCGTATAAACTACCTCTAAGGCCGCTATTGCCCTTAATATTTGGATTGTTATAAAATTCTGTTGGTGTTTAGTTTCATTGTCCATAAAATCTCCTTTGTAAGCCCATTATACATTCAATATATTTTTTTGTCAACAATTTTTTGCGGTATTGCACACAACGGTTCGGGGCTTGGCTTTTACTTTGCACTTGTAAAACAAAAATATAAAAATTCATAATTGATTTTTGAAGAAAACAGATAGGCATAGTACGCGCCTGCAGATATATAAGGATTGAAAGGCCGGAAACCCAGCGGCTTTATACCAACCTGAATGATATCGAGTTGAACGTAGTTTAATTTTGTACGGACTCTGGTAGTCTGGTTTTGTGACTCAAATACTTCAGACGCACCTTTCAGGTTATACGTGAGCTCCAGTTGGCTGGTAAATCTTTTTGTGTTGATGATATCTGCAACTAATCCGACGTGATACCCTACATTCGGATTCTCGGGCGGAGGCAGCCATCTATCTTTCATGTCTCTATAAAAGGTAGTCAAAGTAATACCGAATTTCAAACCGGCTATTCGTGGCTTATGGGTAATCTCAATATTCTGTGCCATACCCAAAATCGGCAAAACCAGAAGTTTAACACAGCAAATTAGCTTTATTTTCACAGATGAGTACGCAGAGTTAATCGTAAGTTTTACAAATAAAGGAATTTATAAACAAAGCATAAAAAAAAATTATTTAACGTATCCAAAGCCCTGCACGGAGACTCTGTCGCAGAGGCCATCAAAACCTTACCCATTAACCAAAAAAAAAGCCGGCGCTTCGCACCGGCTCCCAGTATCTTACATTCATATTCTATTCCACTACTCTCACGCTCAAAGCTGTTTTCTGGTTAGGTTTAGCTACTTCATAGGCAATTAGTAGTTTGCCGTTCGCTAAAAGCGTAGTGGCATTCTGGCCGTAGTCAGAGCCTTTCAGTACCTGTTCGTCAAGCGCTTTGCCGCCTGCTACTTTGGTATATAGAATCTGGCTGGTACCGCCTTCGGTGGTTTGTTCCCATACAAAAACACCTTGCTTGTCGTCAGCAGTTACGGTGCCGTTTTTAGCATTGGCATTCAGCACTTTCAATAGTTTACCGTCTGAGGTAACCAACCTAACACCTGCCTGAACATTAGCACCCGAAAACCAGGTAATCAGCGCGCCGTTGGCGGTAGCCACAGATGTAGCTCCTGTATGCGGACAGCCCTTAATCTCCCATTTGTCGTCATGCAGAATAGCAGGTTTCGACCAGCTAGTACCGTTATCGGCCGAGGTCATGCGGGCAATATCACGGATATCATCATTATTATCACGGTAGAATGCATTCAGCGTACCTTTATTATCAACCAGCAGACTGATGTTGCAGCAATCGCACACCACAGGGTCAATCACTTTTTCGGGTTGAAACGCCCCGTTTCTGGTAATCACCATGCGCAGGTCTCTTTCTTCATGCTTCGTGCTGCCTTTTACGTCTTTCAGATACGCCACTGCCAGCTCGTCGTTGGCCAATACAACGGCATCAAAAAAACCTCTCACCAGGCGTGAAGTATCTGAGTCGACCGATACGGGGGCTGTCCAACTGGTGCCGTTATCTTTTGAAACCGTATATCTGATCTGCAAATCTCTTTTCGCCTTCGGTGCCGGAGTAGCAGGCTTTTCATGATTACCGTGGCCACCTTCATGCGCTACAGGGGCAAGCACTGCCACTTCATTGCGATAAGAAAAAACGGCAGCCATACTACCATCCTTTTTAAAAAGCAGCTTCGGACGCATCAGTCGGCTGCTACCTATCGAGGGGCTCGCATAAATCAGTTTTTTTTCACCAAAGGTTTTACCGCCGTCTTTCGACACCGTAAAATACAGGCTCAGCACGTTAGCATTATCTTTTTCTGTCCAGTACAAAACGGGTTCTCCCTGATTATTCTTGGTGAAAGTAGGCAAAGTATAGGCATTCCCCGACTCCCCGAAAGGATTACTCTGTGCCATCGACGCTCCTGATAATAGTGTCAGAAACAAAGCAATTATTAAAGACATGTTCTTTTTCATTGTTCCGGTATTTTGGTTCATGTTTCCGTGTCCAGAAACTATTTAGAAGCTTTCTAAATAACAAATCTAAGTCAGTGTCAGAAGTAAAGCAAGAAAAACTGGTAGAATTTACTATAACCGGCTCTTTTGCATCTCAAAACTATATGCTTACGCCAAGAGCCGAACAGTCTGGCACATTTTTGTGAACACAGAATTATTTGTACTTTTATGTAATCCTATAAAAACACAGCAATTATGACCCGTAAAGAACGAATAAAGAAATTTATTCCACCTAAAATATTATCTCTCAGAATATCCTTCTTCGCTTATTTTGTCAAATTACCGGCTATCATTTATCTGCGTTTGCGCAAAGATTACCTGTATGATCTGAAAAAATTCCATCAATATTCGGCCACTATGAGCCTCGCAAAAAAGGATCATTATATGGCGCTTTTAATCAAAGAATATCATGCTATTGAAAAAGGATTAGCACTCCCCGATTCCCGGACAGCGTTTGGAGAAAGGCGCATCAGCAGGTTTATAAAGATTCTTGAAACGTATCTGAATAAGTACGGTAATGATATTTTCACTCAAGTATCGACAGACACCCTGTACTCGTATCTGCGCTATAACAAAGAAAACTGGCAGGTAGACAATCCGCTGATAAAACACATTGAAAACTTTATTGAATCACACAAGCAGGACGATACGCTCACAGGTGGCATAAAAGAGCTCGCAAGGGAAGACGTTCTGTCGCATGCAACCATTGCGTTCGATGATTTCATGAGCTCCCGACATAGCGTCAGAGATTTCTCATCCGACCCTGTTGATATTCAGATTATTGAGGAGGCCATCAAAACAGCAATCCATGCGCCCTCGGTGTGTAACAGACAAGCCTGGAAAGTATATGTGGTCAATAATGATACGAAAGACCTGAAATCGAAATTTTTGTCTATTCAAAATGGAAATAAGGGATTCGGTAAAAACATTGATACCCTGCTTGTTGTAACAGGTAAACTAAGCCATTTTTGGCGATACGAACGCAACCAGGTGTACATCGATGGAGGAATGTTTGCCATGGCACTCCTGCTTAGTCTGCATGCAAAAGGGCTAGCAACCTGCTGTTTAAACAACAGTTTCACGGCAGACACCGAGAAGGCATTCAAGGAGGTTACCGTCATGGATGAAGACATCGTTCCGATCATGTATATTGCCGTTGGGCATTATAAAGAAACATTTAAGGTAGCGCATTCTTTCAGAAAACCTATCGACATGATAATGACCAGGCTTTAATTTACCGATACAGAATCGCTCATCAATGCCTCATTTATTCCGGTCGGTATAGCCGGATTAAAAAAGATTGAATAAATTCGGGCACAAAACTATGTAGCTTATGACAGTCGACCAGATATTGACCGAATTGAAAGCACTCTCGAACGAGAAGGTGCACAAGATGAACAAGAAAAACGGTGCCCCCGACAACCAGTTTGGTGTAAAAATGGGTGACATTAGAAAGATAGCCGACAGAATAAAAACGAATCATGCATTCGGACTCGAATTGTGGGCCACAGGCAATATTGAAGCCAGACTATTGGCAACTCTGGTAATGATACCTAAGAATTTATCGACCGACGAACTGGACAAACTGGCACGTTCGGAGAAGTTCCCGCAACTGGCCGACTGGCTTTATTCCTACGTCATCAAAGTACATCCGGATAAAGAAGAGCTCCGCCGGAAGTGGATGCAATCTGCCGAACCAACAGTAGCTCGCTACGGCTGGAGCCTTACTAGCGGACGAATTGCCAGAGAACCGGAAGGGTTCGACCTCAGCGCCCTGCTTGACAGATTAGAAACTGAAATGCCCACGGCTGATCCTTTTGTACAATGGACAATGAACTCGGCACTGGCGCAAATAGGCATCTGTCATCCACACCTCAGAACACGTGCCGTAGCGATAGGAGAAAAACTGGGCATCTACCGCGACTACCCCGTTTCCAAAGGTTGCACCTCCCCCTTCGCTCCTATATGGATAAACGAAATGGTAAAACGGCAGGGGTGAGAGATAGAGGGCTGTCCCGGCCGAGTCTCCCGCGTGCGCATGCCTTTGTCAGGCAAGAGGACTCGGCCGCAGGAGGTCTATCATTAACAGTTAAATCCTGAATTTATCAACAGGCGCATTCGACTCCTACATCTTTTTTGCCTTAACGGTCACCTTCGTGCCATCATAATCAACAAAGTAAAATTCAAAGATATTCCCCGTCACAAGTCCGAATTTTTGTTCTTCTTTCAATAGCTCTATTGAACTTCCGCTATTCACCAAAGTAAGTTCAATCTCACCTGTATCAGAAGTATTGGGGAATATAGCCGATGTTCTCAGGATACACGTGTTTGCGCTCTTCGGAATTAATTCGAATATGAAAGGGGTATCACCAAATGGAAACGGATATTCCTGCGAATCGATAATAACAACATACCCTTGATAAGTTCCCTTTATCCCGGCAGACAAATCAGGTTCAGGAGATTCATCACGACAACCAAAAAATACAAAAGCCAGCAGCAGCAATAAAATTTGTTTCATGTTATGGGATTTAATATTAGTAGCAACAAAAGTAGATAGATGGGTGATTAATTGCAAGATATTAATTAATAGGCTTCTCTATACCCAAGGGCTGAACATTCTTCATCGCACCTGAAATGGTGAAAAGGCGGAGGGTGGATAGATGGGTTAGATTAAAATTAAGTTATGTCCCGGCAGAGTCTCCCGGTGTGTGTCGGCCATAAGCCAAGTAAGGGGACTCTGCCGCAGGGGGCTATCCAACTACTGAATATTCAGATAACGAGTCAGTTTTACCTTTTCATTATCTTCATGCTAATTATAAAACTTTGCAGGTAATACCAAAACTTAGTCAATATGCAAATAAACACAGCTATCCAATAAAGTCGAACTAAAAGTTCGCCCCAAATCTACAATCTGCAACTGAAAATCGACATTTGCCATTCTGCAAAAAAGCCCTATCTTTGCCCCGGCTTTAGGGGTATTCTGAAAAGAATTGAGAGAGTCCCTTTGAACCTGATACGGTTGATACCGACGTAGGGAAAAGCGAATAATATATAGCTGCACACAGGCATATCTTATCCTCTTTTATCATCTTCTTTAGCCATTGTACTTTAATACCAAAAGCAATGGAAAACAATCTCTGGAAACACATCAGCGCAGTCCGCGCACAGTCGCCTCTGGTGCACAACATCACCAATTTTGTAGTAATGAACAACACTGCCAATGCCTTGCTGGCAGTGGGGGCATCGCCCATTATGGCGCATGCACATGCCGAGGTAGAAGACATGACCGCCATCTGTCAGTCGCTGGTTATCAACATCGGCACACTGGATGAATACTGGGTGCAGTCAATGCTGCTGGCAGCTGCACAGGCACAAAAACTGAACAAACCCTGGGTGCTAGACCCCGTAGGCGCCGGAGCAACCCCCTACCGCGACAGCACCCTGAGCCAATTACTGGCTTATAAGCCTACCATTATCCGGGGCAATGCCTCAGAGATACTCGCACTGGCCAAAGCCAATACCACGCCTACCAAAGGTGTAGACAGCACCGCCGAAAGCAACGAAGCCATTGATGCTGCCAGATTGATTGTAGACCAATACGATACCCTGGTGTGCATTTCGGGCAAGACCGATATCATAGTGGGTAAGGATATCCTCATTTATCTCAACAATGGTGATGCCCTGATGACCCGGGTTACCGGTTTGGGTTGTTCGGCTACGGCTGTCATTGGCGCGTTTATTGCGGTTATCGAAAACAAAATCGAAGCGGTAACTGCCGCAATGGCATTATTCAGCATCAGCGGAGAGTTAGCTGCCCGGCAATGCGCCGGTCCGGGAAGTTTGCAGGTACAATTATTGGATACGTTACATACCATAACAGAACAACAATTTTTGCAAACCTTGAAAATCGAATAACGCTCATGCATCCGCAATTTCCATATCAGTTATATCTCGTTATTTCAGAAGCCGCCTGTCTGGGACGCGACTTCCTCAAAGTAGCTGAGCTGGCCATTGCCGGAGGAGTAGATATTATTCAGTTGAGAGAAAAAATGCTCGATACTCCCACATTCATCGAAAAAGCGCGACAACTCAAAGAAGTCACCGATCGATATGGCGTACCACTTATTATCAACGACAACATAGCAGTAGCCAATGCCATTGAAGCTTTCGGTGTGCACGTAGGGCGGAGTGATACTCCGCCGACAGAGATACGCAGCAGATGGGGGAATCGTCTGCAGATCGGGTATTCTATTGAGCACCTGAGCCAACTGAATACCTTTGAAGTAGACACAGCCGGGCATCTGGGCATCAGCCCCATATTCTCTACCCCTACCAAAACCGATACTATAACCGAATGGGGGCTGGAGGGTATACAGCAGATCAGAGGCCTGACTAACAAACCGCTGATTGCCATTGGTAACATGAACATCACCAACGCTTCGGCAGTAATGCATGCCGGAGCCGACTGTATTGCTGTGGTATCGGCCATTTGTGGAGCCGAAAACCCCGAAAAAGCAGCCTACGAACTACGTAATGAAATACTTAAATGAATAAAAAATATACCTATCCGTCAGTACTGACAATCGCAGGATTCGACGGAAGCGGAGGGGCAGGCATACAGGCCGATATAAAAACTTTCTCGGCTCTGGGTTGCTTTGCTACCTCAGTGCTTACGGCATTGCCTGTACAAAACACACAAGGGGTGCGCAGCATCTACCCTATCCCCTATCAGGCAGTAGCTGAACAGATCGAAACCATTCTGGACGACATCTTCCCACGAGCCATTAAAATCGGTATGGTACATACTGCCGAACTCGTAGCTACCATAGTGGCCGCATTGCAGAAATATCCGTCCGTACCACTCGTTTTCGACCCTGTAATGGTGGCCACAAGCGGCCACAAACTGATAGAAGACACCACAATACAGACCATCATAGAGCAATTGTTTCCGATAGCCTCGGTTATTACACCTAATATGGACGAGGCGGCTATTCTGGCCGGAATGCCCATCAGCACTTTAGACGACATGTACGAAGCCGGAGAAAAAATTCTGCAACTGGGCTGCCAATCGGTGCTGCTCAAAGGCGGACATCTCAATTCACCTGTCATCACGTCTTTGTATTTCGACGGCCGTGGACATATACATCCGTTTGAATTCGAGAAATTCCCAACCAACAATACGCACGGTTCGGGTTGTACGTTGTCGTCGGCCATTGCCGCTTATATTGCGCAAGGCAAAGATCTGTTTGAAGCCGTGTTGCTGGCACAAACCTACGTGCATCAGGCCATCAGGCATGGTGCCGACGTAGCCATTGGCCATGGTAATGGCCCCCTCAATCACTTTTTTAACCCTCAGAAACTAATCAAAAATGAAATGGTCTGAACAAGCCTGGCAGCAAATAGAACCTATCTACGAATCTGTTTTACAGATGTCATTTATTCAGGAATTGATAGCCGGTACACTTCCTCTTGAAAAATTTCAGTTTTACCTCTTGCAAGACTCCATCTATCTCGAACACTTCGGTCGCGCGCTGGCTATTGTCGGGGCAAGAGCCAACACTATTCCAGACATGCTGGCGTTCTTCCGCTATGCCGAAACCACCATTATTGTAGAAAACGCGCTGCACGAGTCATACTTTAAAGACTTTGGCATTGTTGACAAAGACAGCATCCAGCCTGCCTGCCATCATTATGCACATTTTCTGAAAAGCACCGCAGCGCTCGAAGCCGTAGAGGTGGGCATGGCTGCCGTATTACCCTGTTTCTGGATTTACAAGGCCGTTGGCGACTATATTTATCAGCATCAGCAAGGTGGCAATAATCCGTATCAGAAATGGATTGACACCTATGCCGGAGAAGAATTCGGCATAGCCGTAAAGGCTGCCATTGCTATATGCGACAGCAACGCTGCCAACACCACAACAGACATACAGGCTAAAATGACAGAGGCTTTCATTACCTCGTCGCGACTGGAATATGATTTCTGGGAAGCGGCGTACATTAACCGCAGGTGGAGGTAATCTTATCAGTGCCATGCCCGCGACATAAGTGCCGGGCGTGGCATAATTATCTGTCTAATTCGGAATAATGTTGACCACTAATCTGGCCGGTTCGGCTTTAGAATCTTCGTAGCTGGTTTGCCAGGTCGGGTTCTGCCCGAGCCCCTGAATCGTAGTATTGTTTCTGATTATATCATCAGTATCAAATACATAATAGGCAATATCGCTTAGCATTCCTGCTATTTCACCGGGTTCATAGTTACTGAATCTGCACTCGAAGTCAGCAATCCCAAATGCATGCAGGCCGAGTGTATCCATCAGCATTTCGCCATTGCCCAAACTGAACAGGCGTACGCTCATGGCGCCATGAAGAAAAGCGGGGTGTTCGTTATCACAGGCTTTCAGGAAATCGTGCGGTTCTATCAGTTTCTCACTGTTTCTGAAATAAACAGCGGTCGGCTCTGTCGCCTTTATTACCGCACAGACAAACTTCTGAAAAAAATCTAACCTTTGCTGATGCGGCAGGCTTCTCGACATTAAGTCTATCAGGTTGATTTCGTACTGGCAGCTTTCCATCACGGTTTTGGCCTCACTCCAATGCCACGACTGCTGAAAAGCCTTTGTGAACCTGTTCAGATCAATGGCACTGTCTATCTCAAGAATCGCTCCTTGGGCAGGCACCGAACCTTCAGTGAAGTGAATCATGTAATCAGGAAAAAAAAAAGCTAATGACGATTCATTATCTGCTGAATCAACATTTTCAAATCTTGTTTCTAACACAGCAAGAATTTTCTCTTTATCCATTTCCGGCTTGTTTTCATAAAACAGGCTCACAGATTGTAAAGCCGGTTCATTAGGAACAATTTCATCGGGTGCTTGCTGGGAAGGAATTTCAATTGATTTCTTTTTAAAGATGTCAAAAAACCCCATGTTCAGAGCAATTGTTTATGGTTAGGTTAAATAATTAAAACTCCTGTCGGCATGTATTGTACATCAGACTCACTTCTCTACTACCCCACCCTTCATTACGGTCAGATGCTCTCTTGCCAGCTCACGTATAGAATCAAACCGTCGGTAAACCCACGATGATTTCGATTTCAGGCCGTTATTCTGCGCCATAGCATAAGACTTAAGACTTAGCTCGCTCAGCGCACTGATATTCTTAACAATAGCTGATAATTTTACATCAATAATAGCACCTACTATGCAATTAACAGCAGGCAGATTCTTAGCCAGTTGTTGCTCCATTATCATAAAAAGCTCGGCATCATTATGCGGCCTGTAAAATATGTGCAGCAAGGCAGTTATAATCTTTTCGGCTGACTCAGACTGCAGATATTCCTTAACCGAGCTCTGCTTCAATAATAAAGGCATAGGCCCGAAAGCAAGTGAGCTTTCTTTCAGATTGGCTGGTTTTACCAGGCTGTCTAAACCACTTTGGCACGAATACCTGATCGCTTCCTTTTCATGATTAAGACCTGCAATAAGCACCGGAAGCACCTTCAGAAGTGTAAACTCCGTCAGGTTTCCAAGCAATTTCTGAAGACACATATAGGCCACTGTCTCCATTTGCGGATCCTTGATGTAAGTCAGAAATAAATCAAGGGTCTTCTCACTGTTTTCTCCAAGTAAGGCTACATTCAATAAGGCATGCTCTTTTTCCTTTGCCGAGCCTGTGCGCAAAATATGGTTTAGCTCAGTATCAAAAGTTTTTCCTTTCGGAGCTACGGGCGCTAAATAATTATTCATATAAAATATGCCTGAACTTTTAATTCAATTGTAAATATCTGTTATACAGCAGCCCTGTTGCCATTGCAACCAAAAACTCTTCCTAAATGCACATTTGCCTTTTAAATCATCAACACTGGCAGAGTCTTATCTATCATCTATTGACAGCGTTAGTCTCCGACTGGTGTGACTCACAGTGTGTAAATTGAATGGGGTAAATGAAGTGTCGGTTAATACTTTTTTGTTAAATCTAATATCAGCAGTTTATATCTGGCTCAGCTGCAGATAAATAAACCCATTGACCCTCCGCTTTTTTGGCAATTCCGCTATTATATACTTTTCTGCTCCGATTCTGTTTATACTATTATTCTGCAGAAACCGTTTCATACTATTTGTAATTGCTAAAATGCCATCAGCTAATTGGGCAATGCACCTTTATACTACACTAACGTACAATATTTACTTAACGTATAATAGCTAAAGTTGTTTATTTTTCTTTCACGAATCTGTTAATTCCATGAAAGGCTCGTATTATTCAATAGCAGAAATTTAACAATTTTAATCAAACTTTTTGACTTCTCACCTATTTTTCGTAAAAACTTAACGCAATATCTTCATTTTTTTTTAATCTCAAAATTAAATCTTTAAAAAATGGAGTTTTATCTTTATTTATATTTATTATATCTTAACTAAAGACCGATTCGTCTTAACAAAATGCACTCATACTTCTCTGCCTTAGCCGGCACTAACAACTTTGTTATCAGGCGCTGCACTTTCAATTAGTACTTCCGCCGACGCTCAACAAATAAGGAGTAATTGTTTTACGGCAGGCACAGCCTCATTTTCAATAATAAGTAACTACCGGTTTCTGAACGGTGAGAGAATCCAGAAACGCCATGAAGTTATCTTTAAAAACTTCAAATTTCTCAATAAGGCAACTCACATCTTCTTTTATATATCCGTATCTGTCTTTCCTCCTTGCTTCTTGTTTTTCAATCAGGCTAAGGCTCTCTTTCAGGTGGCGTGTCCGATGGAAAAAGTATTGAAAATGGTTAAAGAAGATATTCATCTTCTCGTCGTGTTTGTGGGTAACCACCTGTTCGGTTTGCAGAGAAGCCAGCAAGCTCAGCAGGAAATCGTTGTCTTCGGCAAGTAGTTCCAGTTCTTTTTGCCAGAGTTTCTGTTCCGGAGATAAACTATAGTTGTTTGCTACTTTCATTGTTTAATGTTGTTTGATTCAGTCTATATGCATTCAAAGCTAGCCCTGTCACCGGAAAAAAAATATGAGCAAACGCCACTTTCGACGTGACAAAAATCATAAAAAGGCAGTACGAAACCTCATACTGCCTTTAAGCTACTACTCAACTACTATGATTACACGCAAAGCGCGTTAATTTCTATTACCTGTGCCATTAGGCTATGGTCACTAAAGGCAGTTTAGTTCTGAACATCAATTCTTCTGTATTCGAGAGCTTCCACCATCGTTCAAACCACCCATGATGTTTCGGAAACACCACCATCAGATCAGCTCTATTAGCCTGCGCATGGTTCAGAAACGCAGTCACAAAATTCTCACCTTCATGCACATCAATCACATGCGGGTGCTCTCTGAGCAATTCCCTCAGTTTTACCAGTACCTCTTTCACCTCCGCATCTTCCGGATTTTTCACTACCGAGAAAACAGTAATAACCGCTTTAAACGGTTTAAGGTTGTCAAGCACTTGTTGGAGTGCCACTGCGTCTACTTTTTCGCTTACATCCATAGCCAGATACACATTTTCAAACGGCTTGAATTTAGCCTTATGCGGCACCAGCATCAACGGCACCGGCGACTTCAACAGCATTTCACTTGCCACATTTCCAAACAGTTCCGAGCTCCGTGGCAATTGCCCGACGGTGCTCATAATCAGCATATCGGGTTCAAGTTGCGTGGCTGTTTCTATAATGGCATCTACCGCAAGCCCATCTTTATTGATGGCCTCAACAGATACATATCCACCGGCTTGTTTCTGCAGGCGTTTGGCCAGTCGTTTCAACTTGCCTTCATAGTAACTACGTATGGTTGTATCGTCAAAAACCATTGCCGGTACATCGGGCGTGTAAGTATACGACGGATGCGACGCATGCAGTATGTACAACTGCGCGTTGGTTTGCGCCGCCAATTGTGCGGCATATCGGCAAGCATTAGAAGCTGATCTGGAAAAGTCGGTAGTGCAAAGTATTTTTTTCATAGTAACACGGTTGTTTAACACTACAAAGTTGCAGGATATTCTCCGGCTGGCCCCTGACCCACAACAGCGTTGGGTATGATTCAAATCAGTTTTTGGCCTGCGCTTGCGCAACGTCATTCCCAACTCTGATTTCGCTCATAATTTTTCATTTGCTCGCGCTGTTGCTTTGCATCATAATCAGTTCAGAACAATATCAGATAAACAAGACAACCAATGAATACAGCAATTCAGAAACTTTTCGACTTAACAGATAAAACAGCTATTGTAACAGGTGGTGCAATGGGTATTGGCAAAGGCATAGCCGCACGATTGGCGCAGGCGGGTGCCTCGGTAATGATTGTAGACATTATAAGTGAGCAGGAAGCCGCCGGAACACTGGCCGAAATCGGACTGAACGGAGGTAAAGTTGCCTACCATCAGGCCGACTTAAGCAACACCGCTTCGCTCACGGCGGTGATAGAACACACCCTCGGTGCATTTGGCGATGTCGATATCCTGGTTAACAATGCAGGTATTTTCAAATACATGCCCATTACCGACCTGACCGAAGACATGTGGGACAAAACCCTTAACCTGAATCTGAAAACGGTGGCGTTTCTGTCAAAAGCCTTTGTGAATACCCTCATTGAGAAAAAACATGGCGGCAAAATCATCAATATCTCGTCTGTCGACAGCCTGAAACCTACCGGGAATCTGTCGCCGTATGATTCATCCAAAGGTGGAGTCAGAATGCTCACCCGGGCTTTTGCCAAAGAAGCTGGCAAATATGGCATTACCGTAAACGACATCGCTCCGGGAGGCATTAACACACCGGGCATACAAAAAATGGCCGGCGACAACATTCCTAAAGAACAATTGGAAGCCATGCAGGCACAAACAGCCCAGTTTATTCAGTCATTGCCTTTGCAGCGCATAGGCGAACCTGAAGACATCGGCAATGCGGCCTTGTTTCTGGCCAGTCGAGCATCAGACTATATCACAGGTAGTACCATAGTAGTAGATGGCGGTCTATTGCTGGTGTAAGTGCTTATCTGTAAATATTTTTCCGGCCTCTTCGTTTCCCAATAGCGAAGAGGCCTGAACTGTAAACTGGCGTTATCAAATAAACATTTTTATCCTGATAAATCCGAAAGTGCGGGCATTCTAAAAAAAAACAGAACGAAACTATCAATTAAATTCATTTTATTTTTATTTCGCAGATATTTTCTAATTCACAGACTCCTTAAATGACACAATAAGGAATTTAAAAACTGATGTTGATGCAATACAAACTAAACGAAAAAAGAATTTTATTAACACCCTTGGGTGACGAGGGCGTTCTTCTTGATCTGGAAACCAACGATTACATCTCTCTTAATGAAACTATCTACAGAATCCTGAAAGGCATTGAAGATGGCCTTGAACTACCGGAAATCATAGAAAATCTTTGCGAAGAATATGACATTACGGAAGAAGAATGCAAACCCGAAGTAGAAGAGGCCGTAAGTGAATTGCTGCAGAAAAGCTATATTGTTGAATAACCAGAACCGGTAATCTTAAATTTTCAGCTGAACAAACATACTCTCAATCCTATTAATTATGAATGATAGTCTGGCAGCTGATTATTGTGTAAAAATTCTAAAACAACAAGTACGAAATAAAAAAAATTAGCATTGCACCTCTTTAAAAATAATTGTTAATATCAAACTGCTAAACTGATGAAAGTAACTGCGAAGAAAAAAAAATGGGTAAAACCACAAATGGAAAAAATTGTATTAAAAGGCGGGTATTGGGTAGACCCTAATGAAGATTCAAACTATAGCCCAAGCGGCGTAGACTTGCCTTAAACGCAAAGTGTTGTTAATTGCAAGTTTCAGACTAAAACTCTTCTAAAGCACGATAAAATCCGGCTGTGACCAGCCGGATTTTTTTTATTTCCCTTATCAATTCCAATTACTCAATTTTAATAAATTCTTAAGCACAACAGCCCTATACATTAATAAAATCGTACTATATTTGAAGATTATATAAAACATTACCATTAAACCACTTAACTATATGAAAGCATCCACTACAAAAAGAAAATGGGTATCTCCACGAATGGAAAAAATTGTATTGAAAAACGGCTACCTGTATAGTACTGAAGAAGATTCAATGTTTGGTCCGGACGGCGCATCATGGTAAATACTAAAAGGGTTTAATCTGTCTGATTATCTCACTTTGTTTGTCATGCTATTGCGGGCGTATTCCGGCTTTTTTACCGTTTATATGTCTTAAAAACTAATCACTATATATGAAAGTAACCGCGAAGAAAAGAAAGTGGGTAAAACCCCAAATGAAAAAGATTGTATTAAAGAGTGGATTGGACTCTACAGAAACGAAAAATCTGTACTTTGATCCATTCTCTGTCAATTTAGGCTAGTAAAAGTGAGTCAATTACGACAAATAATATTAATCAGGCCCGGCTGTAAATCAGTCGGGCTATTTTTTACATCTCTTCTCACGATAAGGTCATTCAGGCAAGCGGTTCGGGCACAGTTTGTTGTTGTGTATATTTATTGATGTAATAATCCATTGAATAATACAAAATACGCCTTGCGAGCAAATCCAGATCTTCCTCTGTTTTTACTTCACTAGCCGGAATCAACATATCAAGTGCATCCGTAACCCGGTAACCCGAAAAGTCTTTTATCCGCCTCTTCTTCCAGTATTCGGCAAAGGCGAGTGTCATGGCTCCGCTGAACTTAGGTTGTATACGTACCTGCTCCGGCAATATGCCCTTACACATATTTCTGAAAACTGCACGTGAGTAAGGACGGGGCTCAAACATACCTGCAGGCAGACTATACACAAACGTTATCAGCCTGATATCCGCCAGCGGATACACCGTTTCAACACCATGCATCTGTGCATAGGCACCCTCTGACTCCGTACGCAGGCAGGTATGTGGCCTGCCTATCAGGTTTTTGATAGATTCTTTGAACGAGGGATAAAATTTAAAGCTGTCGTCGTTCAATAAACCATGCCATGCTGAGTTTTTTTTCAGCAGATTTCGCCGTGCCTGAATTTTATCATAGCTACGCATATAAGACCCTCTCATTTTCGAGCGGTAATAACCTCCAATGGTTCTAAGGCCTTTCAGACGGTTTTTAGCCAGATAGCTACCAATGGCTCTCCAGTCGCGATTGGCCAGATACTCAAAGAAATATTGTGCACCGCCGATAGAGACGCACTCGTCGCCCGGAAACCCGCTCATCATCACGCCTACCTTATCTGCCGCTCCGGCTTTAAAGATAACATCCTGCCAGAGGCAGTCAGAGTTGGCATGGCCACCCATCACGAGGTCGGAGTATTCCAGTTCTTCAAATACATCTTTAAAATGGAAGTCTTCAATTTTGCGGTGGTTGGTAGGCAACAGCCCTGCATAATCCATTACCGCCTGCTGGGTACCCTGCTCGTCAATACCCCGTTCGGAATACGGCCGGGTTTTATCCGACAACACAAACGAATAAGTAAACAGGCGTTCCTTCGGGATATTCCTTGCGAGTAAAACCGCAATGGCCGACGAGTCGAGCCCTCCGCTCAACTGGCAACCTACGTTTTTATCAGTTCGGGCACGACAGACAATCGCCTGAGTAAAAAGTCGCCCGAGTTCGGCATAAATGGCTTCGGTGCTTGCAAAGGCCGAAATATCTACTGCCTGCAGTTCCCAGTATCTTTCTACCTTACCAAGCCCCCGTTCTGCATCGGCCATTACATAATGGGCGGGTTTCAGCCGTACTATATTGTCAAAAAATGTTTCTTCAACTTCCGGATTATAGTTTTTTAGCTCAATGGCTATGTAGCGTTGGTTAAGCACCGGTTTTATTACCGCTTTAATTGCCTGCATGGATGTTGAAAACAACAGCTTTTCGTTGTCCTGATAATAAAACAGCGGTTTGATACCCAGATGATCTTTGGCCATAAACAGGGTTCGCTGCTGTGTATCCCAGACTACAAAAGAGAAGTCGCCCAACAGATGTTTTACGCAATCTTTGCCGTAAACGGTAAAGGCAGCCAGCAGATACTCGTGGTCGGCTTGTGAATCGCTCAGTTTGAGTTTTTCTGCCAGTTCTACACGATTATCGAGCCTCACGGTAGCCACCAGTACAAACCGCTCATTCCGGCATAAATGGGGATAATTCGATGCCTCAGGTGTAGTAAACAGCAGTTCATTGGCTAAAATAGCGTCGGCAGATTCGAAAAAAACATGGGCGTCAGACTTGAAGAAATCCATACTTTGGTGCATCTTTGTATAGACACTTTTTGTATCTAATGCGGACGACAGCCGGACGCAGCCCCAATAATGACTCATATATTAAACATTGCAGTTGAAAATTAAAAGAGGCTCAATTTATACGAAGAATCTGAAGATTGAAAGGAAACTGCTGTAATAAAAATACGAATGGAATACCGATATCAGATTTACGGAATTACTGTTGTTTCAACCATTGAATTACCTGACCTCGCCCCGGCAAAAGATGAAATTGATACCGACAAACCCATACGGGTAAGCATCGGTAAAATGCCGCAACAACTGAAAGGGAACGTAATTATTCAAAGACCCACTCTCGATCTGACAGACGAAGAGGTAATCATAAAAGTAACGGATGTGGCTCATTATTATGTATCAGGCGGAGAGCATATCATAATAGAGCCTATAAGTAAGAATAGAGAAGAGGTGCTCGTCTACGCCTATAATTATGCCATGGCGGCAGTATTGCTCCAACGTGATATTATTCTGCTGCATGTATCCGGTGTATTTACCGAAACGGGAAAAGTACTGCTTTTCGGAGCGCCATCAGGAACCGGCAAATCTACTACAGCACTTATGCTGGGCCAGAAAGGCTACCGCATCTTTACCGACGATACCGCCCTACTCACCATTGAAGACAATAAATGCTACGCCAGGGCATCTTACCCACAAACAAGGCTGTGGCAGCAAGTGGTAGAAGTACAGGATATATATGATGAGAAAGACAAGAAACCATTCAAAACAGGAATGGATAAATACGCTTTTACCTTTGCTGATGATTTCGTTGACGAAAAAGTGGAGGTAGCAGGCATTGTATTTCTGGAAAAAAACGGAAACGACATCGACATTCAGCAATTGGGGCACATTGCCATCGTACAGGAACTCGATGAAAATATTTATGGCAGAAGATGGGTGCATGAAATGAACAAAAACCGCCAGTTGTTTCTGTTCAGCATGCAGATAGCCAATACTGTACCCTGCTGGAAAGCCACCAGACCGCTTGAGGCCGATAGTTTCCATCCTTTTGCCGAAGCAATTATTGAAAACATCATTTACAGCGAATCTGAAGTGTAGTTTTATCATAAAAACGGAACCTGTACCGCATAAATGTGAGACCTGATGAAAGGGTAAACACTGAGCCATAACTGGTTGTATACAAGAAAAAAGACGGGCAATACCCGTCTTTTTCGAACCTGACTGTTCTAATTCTAAGCTTTAGAAAAAATCTTTCCCTAAAAGGAGTTGTGTGAATCTTTCACGACTATTTACTACATACTAAAATATAGAAAACCCTTGCGTTTGTTTATAAACAAGCCTGAACAGTCGCTTTTGGAAAAAAGACAGGCAGTACCTGTCTCCTTCTTATTCTGAACATCGTGATATGGTCCAGCTCCTATTCATAAATAACAAATCTCCTGTCTTTCGCCAATCCTGATTCAGAAAAAAGACAGGCAATACCTGTCTTTTTCATATTTGTCAGAACCTAATTCTACAAACCTTCGACAAGCCCTTTAATATCTCTGTTGTGCAAATTTTTCACGCTTCAATACATGAGCTAATCAAAAAAAGGAATGCACATCTTTCACCAAATCTGTGATGTCATTACCCTGCGTTTCATTATGCTACTCAAAATTAGTGACGCTGTTCTTCTTAATTTATGACAACCCTTACATAAAAACATGATACATGTCATAAAATAAAACACAGACAAGACCTGAAAAAATATCGCCTCTACCCTCATTCAGATTTCAGAATTTCTCCTATCTTTGCTTGCGTATTTCTAACCATTTAGAATTAACCTATTATTTATGCCCTTTTCAGTTTCAGCGCAGGCGCTTGTTCTGTTGCACCGTTTTTTTGCAATCATAAGTACGTAAGAATAATGAATGCCTCCGCCAGTTTAACTGGTTGGTCATGGCTTTCTACAGACTGTTTCAGGCAATACCCGGTGTTGGTATTGCACTTCAGAATAGTCAGATTGTTGCAAAACAGGCGCATGCGCTGATCCTGAAAGGATTTATATGTGGAGTATCAATCCTTCGCCAATAAATATTCGCCGCAGGTAATACCTGCAACGAAGAGAAAATAAATTAAATGTGTATTTTAAAGGTAGAATGTGAGAGGTTAAACGACCAAAAAGCAAGGTGTTTTACACCTTGTTTTTTTCTTGTATCGATAGGCTGCTGAAACTGCCGATTGACTCTGACTTAAAAGTTGTCAGGCAAACATTCTTTTTCATATATTTGTTTTCGAACTTTCTTCCGGTTTCATTTTCATCGAAAACGCCGTGACATGCCTGCCACTATCCGAAAACCGGTTTTACTGATTACGCTTTTTACCTGCTGGCTAAGTGCCTGCGTAGAACCTTTTAACCTGAACCTAGAAAGCACAGCGGAGATTCTGACGGTTGATGCAACCCTAAGCGACTTACCTCAGCAACAGCATGTCAGAATTTATTGGTCTGTCAATAACCAATCCAATGTTACTTCTAAAGGGGTAACAGGCTTACGGGTAGAGGTGCAGGTTAATGAGGTCAACCGTATTTATTTAACAGAAGGGTATTCGGGTTATTATTATTTCCCTGAAAACTTCCGCACACAAGTAGGGCATAACTACAAGCTGTTTTTCTGGAAGCCCGACGGAACACCCTATGAATCAACAGTTGAGCAAGTACCGGAGGCACCCGCCATTACCCAAATACACGACACCTTCGCTTCTGAAGGCATAACCGATAGAGACGGTAAAACTCAACCCGCTCATAATATTTACATTGATGTAGCAGATCCTGCTAAAAGCCAGAACAATTATGTATGGAGTTGGACACATTGGGAAAAACAAAGCATTTGCGCCAGTTGCGACCAAAGCCGCTACGAATTGACTCCCCAACCCGGCTGCAAGCCGTATCCATCTTATGGAACTCTCGACTACAATTGTAACGGCAGTTGCTGGGAGATTTTCAAAAATCCGAAACCCATTGTGATGAGCGATGTCTTTTTTAATGGCAAAATGCTCCTTAACAAGCTAATTACGCAGATACCCTACTATTCAACCGAAGGCTGCCTGATTGAAATAAACCAATACAATGTTTCTAAAAGTGCCTATCAGTACCTGAAAATACTGCTGGAACAAAACCAGAACAATGGCACACTGGTTGACCCACCACCCGCTACCATTATTAGTAACGTTAAAAACATGAAGAAGCCTGAGGAGAAAATTGCAGGCTACTTTATGGCCAGTTCTTCTAAAAAGTTGCTGTACTGGCTCGACAGAAAAAACGCCACCACTGCGCCGATACGATATGGCATGCTAGGCCGTGAGCCCAATTATGAGCGAACGTCCCCCGACCTGCAACGCCCACCACTGGCCACTTGCTACTACAGCGACACCCGAACACCATTTGTGCCTGATGGATGGGCTGGCACTTTCAGCAGTAAATACTAAACCCTCCTCTCTTTGCTCTATGCCCCATGCTCTATGCCCTCTGCCCCTTGCCATCTGCCTTTTCCCCTCTGCCCCAAGCTCTCTGCCCTATGCCATCCCCAACTCAATCCGCTTATCAATACCAACTTCTTCAATAAAATGGGTATCGTGTGCGATAATCAGCATGGTACCACTGAACTGCTTCATAGCCCCGGTGAGCACCTCCTGGCTGTAAACATCCAGATTATTGGTGGGTTCATCCAGAATCAGCAAGTCAGGTGTATGGTTACTTACAGCCAGGCAACACAGCACCAGTTTCATCTTCTCGCCTCCACTCAATCCTTCACATTTCCTGTCCCACGTCTCCCGCTGAAACTGGTGATAATGCAAGAGCATTTTCAGGTCATGCTCAGGCAAAAGTCTGGAATTAAACTTTTCTGCCTGCTCAAAAACCGTAAGCTTATCGTCAATTATCGAATAATGTTGGTCTATGTACAGATACTGAAAATCTGCCCGGTAAATCTCTCCGGCACAAGGTTCAAGCATGCCTGTCATCAGTTTCAGCAGGGTGCTTTTACCTGTACCGTTATTCCCTTCAATTCTTACCCTGTCGCCCGAGCGAATCTGAAACGACAAAGGCTGCGGCCACAACAACGACTCACCGTACCCGAAGTTCACCTCCTTTGCCTCAATCAGAATTTTGCCTTTGTGTAAGTCCGACTTCCTAAGGTCTATTTTTAGCACCTGCCGCTCCTGTATCCTGCTTCTGATTTCCTTTAGACTTTCACCTATTTCACCTATTTTTTCCTGATGGGTATCATTTATTTTTGCCGAACTCACTTCTGCTTTACTTTTCAGATTCCCTGCCACAATCTTCGGCAGGTTCTGTTTTTGCCCATGCGCTTTCCCCTTCACTTCCTGTTTCCTTCGTTGTTCGGCTATATCTCTCGCCTTCTGCTGCGCTTGTTTCAGCGATTTTTCCTTTTCATCGCGCTGCGCTTCAAGGGCTTCCAGCTGGCCCTCTTTCTGCGCTTTATAGAAATCATAATTACCTCCGAACACTTCAACACCCGATCTGCTTAGTTCCAGCGTCACTTCCATCATGTTCAGCAGCGTTCTGTCGTGGCTTACAACCAGAACCGTCTCCTTGCTTTTGCCGATGAAATCATACAACAACCTGCGACTGAAAGCATCCAGATGGTTCGAGGGCTCATCGAGCAGCACAACCTGTGGCTCGTGAATCAGAATACCGGCCAGAAACACCTTGGTTTTCTCGCCTCCGCTTAACCGGTGCATGGGCTGCCTGAGCGATACATGTTGCAGATGCCAGTAGTCAAATGCCTGTTGCACCCTCTCTTCAATTGTCCAGTCGTCGTCTAGCGCCGTAAAATTCTCTGCGGAAGCATCCCCCCCTAAAATGGCTTCATAGGCATCCAGCTTTTCGGCAATGCCCAGGGTTTCTGCCACCGTGAACGCATCATATTGCCCCAGATGCTGTGGTACATAATAAGGTCTTTCGGCAGGTATCGCTTCACCTGCCCATGCCGGTAAATGCCCGGCTATTATTCGTAAAATGGTAGATTTACCAGTTCCGTTATTACCGACCAGTGCAGCCTTTTGCCCTCTGCCCACCGAAAAGCTGATGTTTTCAAACAGCATTTCCCGATCGGCATGACGGTATGCTAATGAGTTTACCAGTATACTCATGAATAAAATAATGTAAATGTGAAGAATAGACCATAACCAGACACGCAAACCGGGTTTGCTGTCAGAAAGCCAGATGGCCAACATGATAAAATGGTATTACATGGATTACTAAGTTGGTTAACAACACCTGTGCGGAGCCATCAACGGATTGACAATTGGTTTATCAAAACATTCCTTTCCGGAATCATCAGAGCAAGGCGCTCTTCACTTAGTATCTTACATTACTTGCAGGTTTAATTACGTTGCAAAGATACGGTATTGTTTTGGTTTGCGCAAATACAGGTTTGCAGGTTCGATAATCTGGTAGAGCCGTATTGCAATACGGCTTATCGACAAGCTTGTTTTTTTGTAATAATTCTTGAAGATAATCTATAGGTTAAGATTGCCCATCTGAGACCCATAGCAATGTGTCTCTATCATAACAATTCATTACATTTTTCCTCAGAACAACCAGCCTATAATAGCTGGCCCCCAGTAAAATTTGGTAAAGAAGTAAGTACCCAACAGCAAGAAGGCAGTCATCACAAATAAGATAACAATAAAAACCAGATTCAGTACAACTGAATTACGGCGTTCGTTTCTGGCACGTATAAATATTTCGGCCACCAACAGGTTAGGAATATAAAAGAAGAAGTCCATCACGTAATCAAAAGGCCCGTTGAATGCCGACGTATGTCCGGCTTTATCGGCCAGCAAAAACCAGAACCCATAGTCCATGCGGTATAACCACGAGCCAATGGCCAGCGCATACAAGCGCAAAGCCCAGGCACGATGCGTTTCGCTTCTTCCGGCCACGGCATGCCGGTACGTTTCAACTGCACAGACAAACATCAGAATGCCATACAAGGCAAAGCCGATGTCCATCACCGTACCACCAATAGTACCTTTGGCAACAATAAAAACCATACCCCCCACAGCAGCCAACAAGCAGGCCACTACATATACCCGCCCTATCCATCTATGAACAGCAGGATACTTGATTCTGATACCGTCAATCAACTGTATACTCCCCAATACCAGAATAATTCCTCCCATGGCAAAATGCACCCCTATACCGGTAGTAGCTGCCGAAGCCCCTCTGGAATAAATACCGGGCAGCATATCATTCCACCGCTCCAGATTACCCTGATACAAGGCCGCCGCATAAAAGGCCAGAATATACAGTCCGAAAAGCCCGGCGCTTGTCCAGACAGTAACAACCAATAAAAAACGCATCCAGTGTAAAACTGATGCTATTCTCTTCTCAGATTTAGAGATGGATAAAGTATTTGTGGCTGACATAGTGAGGGCTGTGTCGGTTTATGTTCAGGTAATTCAGACTTATAGTCAATCAGCTATAGTTCACATCATTGCATATCTGCTTACTGATATAACACAAAGAAAGACTATAAATTCGGCACAAATATAATTTAAAAGCGTGTTTTCACAATGAACCGTATAACTAAAGTATCGAAATAAACGCTATTCTGGGTTATAAAACTACAAACTACATTTCACCCTAAAACCCTCTGCCACGCGCCCCATGCCCTCAGCCAACAAACCGCCTGTTCGGAGCTTTGGGGTCGAAGGTTACTACATTGAAGCGGTCGTATATTCGGCTGGCGGCGGCTTCGCCGTAGAGGGCAGCCAGTTTTTCAGGTGTTTCAGCATTGGAGATCAGATGCACCCTGATATCCGGATGGTCGTAAAGCTCCATCAGTATTTTTTCTACCACATTTACGGGCGTGGTCTTATATGATTCCCCGCGAACATTCACCATGAGTTGTTCCCGGCCTATTTCTTCAATCAGCAAGTCGTATCTCGTAAAACCGTATATGTTTTCATCAGCAGCAACCGGTTTCTCAGTCAGAATCCGCTCCATGGTCTGTTCCGGATTATTTACATAGCTCTCTACAATTTCCTGCGCCTTCACGATCCGGAAAGAAGCCAACGGATTATCCTGAAAAGCTGCCAGCAGTGTCGACTTACCCGTACCCACTCTGCCGAGCAGACAAATACCTTTGTTTCTGTCCATCACAGAGCCTGTGCCCGAATGAAAATACCCCAGACATAACTCAAAGGCTTTGATACAATAATTATCGAGCCTGAATTTCCTGCCGGGGTTGCGTTCCTGCACCAGTCTGTCCAGATTCACCAGTATCCTGCTTTTGAAATCATCCGGCGATACATTCCTCATCGCCTTAATCTGTGTATCTCTCAGCTCGAATTGCCTTTGAGCACTTTCTGCGGCTTCCCGCTTTTGTTGCTTTTTCAGATATTCAAATGCCTTAGAGAAATACTCGCTCGTCAGCCGGTCGGCCAGCGCTTGTACAAATTCCTGCTGCATGGTTTCATTCAGCTTAGTTGTATGCTCATTTTGGGTCAGCACCGGAAAAATCGCCCTGAACAACTCATCCTGCAAAGGTCTGAACTCCCTTTCCTGAAATTCGGCGTAAGACTCCGTCTGCTCCCGGTTCAACAACGGAGTCGTCGTTAACTGACTCTTCGACAATCTGTCGACCGGTCGTCTTTGAGGTATTACGTTTTCCATTTTTGTCAATCAGATTAGATTTATAGTAAGGCAGCCAGTACATAAAGTTCTCGCGTGCATTACTCATGTCTTTCCAGTTTTTTTCTTTGCCCAGCCCAAACTTTACCTCCACAAAGTTTTCTACTGCCTTGCCATATTCTTCCGGCTTAATCTCATTGTTTTTGGCGGCCATCTTACAAATTTCACTGTCCATCAAATCGGCCTTCAGTTGCTCTTTGGTAAAGGTTCCGGCAACATGCTTTGCCGCTTGCATCCGGTTTTCTTCCACAAAATGAAGAGGTTCAATATCTGCGACCATAGATGCCGGCTTCGGGGCAGGTGTCAGCTTGGGTGTCAGATTCTGCTGCTCCGGCTCATCAGATGTATTGAACAGAGGTGTTTCGGAACTATACTTCTTCGGCGAACCTGTTTTCTTATTCATAATTTCCGGTTTCCCTTTCATCCATGCTTCCGGTGGCAGAATCTGATACCTTGTCTTGTTGCCATGTCCTTTGCCCCCCGGCACAAAATCTATTAACCCGGCCTGTTTCAGACGGTTACGCGAAGTCTTCATCGTATTGATGCTCATCCCGACATTGACAGACACTCGTTTGTCTGAATGCCAGAATTCATTTATCCAGCCCAAACCATTTGCCGTTTTTATCAGATAAAAATAGAGTTTGGTTTCCCAACCCGTAAATTGAACACCGTCATCCAGACGCCAGAAATGATTAATCAGGTCAATATAATTCATCACACCTTGGTTATTGTCTTGCACTGAGGCTGTCTGAACCCTGATTCATCTGCTTGAACTGATTCCATTGATTATACCTCGCATAGTAGCCGATTCTGCCATAATACATAGCAGCCTCCCCGTGCATGCTCTGTCGGCTTCATGAAATCAAAACAATCAGGTTACCAGTGTTCAGGGCCAACTCAGTCATCCAGCAGCTCTATCTCTACCACATTCTTTACATAGACCGTTGCGACAGCCAGGCGGACCTCCCGAACGATTTTCCCCACTTTGCCTGAACAGACAAATTCCTGCTGAATATTGATTTTGTGCAAGCCGCTATTGGTTTCATCCGGAATCACGTCTTGTATCTTCCCCTTGATAACCAGCTTATTTCTTTGGATAATTTTCACGTTACGAAACAGCATCAGTTCGAAATCAGCAGGTTGGTAGTTACGAAACAGAGTCATAATTATATTGATTGGAGTTTAACAAAAGGTTAATTGATGGCCGGTCCTTATGCTGAAATCAAACCGGGAAGCGATTGTCACGGGCAAAAGATTGATTCAAAAAAGGCAGATGTTTCCACCCCTTATCTCTATACGCACAGCAAAAGTATAGCGATAAGCCGCGGCTGTTGCCGGTAAAATCTACCGGCTTTGCTTACATGATTTCATAAAATCTGTAATTGTGCTCTTCAATGTTTTAATTCATGGCTATAGTTTATTTTCAATATTATCTTATTCATTTGGTTACTCGCCTATTTGTTTTAAACCTGATAAAAACACCTCCTTCAAAATGAAGGAGGGTTTCTCTTCATCGTTCCTAAAACTAATGTATAACCTAAACTACCTTTGCAACCTTAAATCGGGTTAAAAAATACCTCCCCCAAACGGGGGAGTATTTTCATCGTCCTATCTATTCTAACCCTAAAAACAAAATATCATTCGGTCGTCTTTTCAGCGGTCTGGTAAAAATGCCCCTCCAAACGGAGGGGATTTTCAGACCTATTAAACTTAACTAACCGTATTCTTTCAGAAATACCTCCTCCAGCCGGAGGAGGATTTAAATCAAACACACGCGTCAAATCTGACATGTCTTTTTAATCACAGCTATCTCTTTATCGCTTGCGCAGCTCATGTTTCCATCATCTGCCATGCGTCATTGGCACATGCAACGGCCTCCTGAATATACCTGTAAACCTCTCTTGCGGTAGTTTCGGCAGTAAACTTCAGTATCACTTCCCCTAAAACAGGTGTCTCGCCGGGTGGTGTCCGGGCATCGCCTTTGTCTCTGTCAAAACCACTAATAAAACCGCACATCAGTGTATTGCTATTCACCTGAAAACCGAATCCTTCAGGTGATTGCTCAAACTCATCGTTAATCAGCAGTGCCATTTCTGCCCAGTGATTAATTCTCTGCTGCAACCGGTGCGAGGCAGTAAAATGGTGGTTAGCCTCACACTCGCTTTTTCGTTCGGGTACTCCACCGTCTTTCAGTACATATACCCGGCAAGTTTCATTGGCACTTTGCACCTCTACAGGTATTTCAATACCTGGTCCGCTATTTTCGCTCCCCCTCTCCATATCATCTCTTTGTGCGGCCACTCATTTGCCTGTAAGCGGTCTGCCGTGGCAGACCGGCTCTGCGGCATTCAGCAGCCGGATAAACCCGGCTGCCATTACTATTACGTTATCTGTTGTGTGAATTCAGAGCAAAAAGGCTGAATTTTTTAAAATTTTTATTGCACATTTACGTATTTTCAGTATTTTTGTTGAAAAATATTTACTAATTCGTAAAATGATGAACAAAATTAACGAACATGTTCGTATTATACAAGTAAATATACAAATAAATTTTATTTTTTAAACGGAACACACATCATGAGCATAGGCATCCCTTTGGTAAGCGGAACAGAAATAAGGAGTTTCCGTAAGAAAAATAAGCTCTCACAGACAGAGTTCGCCGAACTTGTTGGTGTTTCCATGAGAGCCGTGCAGTTGTGGGAAAGTGGCGACAGGAATGTGTCCAGCCTGGCAGAGCGAACAATCAAAGAAGTTTTTCTCAGTTATAAAAAACCGGTAGAGCAAAGCGGTAACAAGAATAGAAACGTTCATAATTTTGTTAGCAATGAAAACGGCGACCTGATCGTGCAGGCACCTTTACTTACTTCTGAAGCCTTTGCGCGGTACCTCGACGAAATCAGCGAAGCAGGCGCTTTCCAGTCGGAAGAGATGGTGCCTTTTATGGTAGACAAAATAGAAAGGGGTAGTTTCATTGCATTCCGTATTTCGGGAGACAGCATGAATGGTGGCTTGATTGACGACACCCCCGACAGAGCCATTGTGCTGGGCAAAGAGCAGCCGATGGATTTATGGATGGATGGTTTCGGCGAATCGAAATTCGGATGGGTTATACTCACCAAGCGGAACGTATTATTTAAAGATATTGTGGCTTTCGACAAAGAAACGGCTACCATTACCTGCCACAGCCGCAATGACAGCCCCGAATACGCTGATTTTAAACTATCTTTGAACGACGTGCACAAGATTTTTAAGGTAATTAAACGGTCTTTTTGAGGATAACCTATAACAATGATACTGACTCTTATTTCTAAGAGTTGTTTTTATCAGACAAAACAAACTGCCGGATAATCGAAATCCATCAACTATCCTCATTTTTTTGTTTTTTCATTGCCGGCATTCATTAACTTTGCTGTTAGTATAACCAAAACTTAACTAACATGCAATCTGATAAAAGTCAGGAGGTGACCCGGCGTTTCTTCGAAATTCTGGACGAACTCGTGGAGATGGGTCATATTCACTTCATGAACGATTTCTATACAGAAAACAACATCAACAGCCGCAATATTTACCAGCTTCGCAAAGACCATAGCCGCGATATTCTGCAACTCGAGTGGCTTACCATTCTAATAGAGAAATACAAGGTATCTGGCGATTACCTGCTGGCCGGTAAGGGCAAAAAATACAAAAAACCATTGGCATACATTGAGCGCCCCAAACGCCGTAAATACACCAAGCATAAGCTGCCTATGGCTACAGGTGTCCAGGTATAACAAACCATAACCAATTAAACGAAGAAAAACTATGAGCAATCAACCAACAAAAATTACTGTATCAGCCACAGTAAACGCCCCTATTGAAAAAGTTTGGAAGTACTTCAATACGCCGGAGATAGTAATGCAATGGAACAACGCATCAGAAGACTGGCATACGCCCAAAGCAGAAAACGATTTGCGCGTTGGTGGTGAGTTTGTATACACCATGGCCGCTAAAGACGGAAGCTTCAGCTTTGATTTTGGCGGTGTATATGATAACATTCTTGAAAATCAGATAATAGAATATACCATGGCCGACGGCAGAAGAGTAAGTGTTATCTTCAACGATAAAGATGGTACTGAAACCTACGTAGAAGAAACTTTTGACGCTGAAAACCAAAATCCCATAGAAATGCAACAATTGGGCTGGCAGGCCATACTAAACAATTTTAAAGCCTATGCAGAAGGGAATTGAGGTACAGTTGAGTGAATGAGCGAATTAGTGATTTAGTGATTGAAAAATTACAGAATTTGATGCGTGCGAATGACATTTACTGATTGAAGCAATGAGTGATTGAGCGTAAAGCGAGTGTTTACTAAATGAGTGATTTATTACAATGCATTAATCACTCATTCACTAAATCACTAACTCACTCATTCACTAAATCACCCAATCGCTCATTTCTTCCCCTCTGCCTTTCTGGCAACTACACGGTAGGTATTATTAATATGTATGGTGTCTCCCTTAATGCATACCTCATTGCCCACTTCCCAGCGTTTAAATTCCGCTCCCATATTCGGTATCGAGAAAATAGCCTCAAAGGTCTCTCCCTTTTCATCTTTCAACGTAGCCACATAGCCATCCTTCCCGTTTTCAATACTTTCAATCACGCCGGTGTATCCATCAGAATCCGCACAGGTAATGGCAGTTATCAGTGTGAGTATCAATAAAATTGCTGTAATGGTTCTCATGCCCTGTTTGTGTTTATAAGGTTTGCCATATAAGAACGGCTATGGTAACGCGTTTGTTTTGAATTAAACTTAAAAACGCATGTCTTGCTGAATATCCAATCAGTCGTTTTATCAATCATTCTCTGAACGGTACTCAGCCAAAATAGCTATTCAACCTTTATAGCAATAGTATATTTATCATTCACTAAATCACCAATTCACTAAATCACTAACTCCTCCTACCCCAGCACCCTGAATACCAGATCTTCCAGATAAGCCGCTACGTAGACCGAGGCATCCTCATCGGTTTTTACGTCGGTCAGTCTTTTGAGATGTGAGCTAAAAAACTGCTGGTTATGCGAGGTCTCAATGAGCATACTGCTCAGCGAATGCGGGTATGGATATTGAGGGTCCAGTTCCAGAATAATATCGGCAATGGTATTGCACAAATCTTTAAACTGTCTGAATACCTGAGCCTGGTTGATTTCGTTAATCTCCTTCACCAGATACACCTTGCTGCTTTCGGTTATCACAATCTGGTTAAGATACGTAATATTATACTTCATTTTGCCTGCATTCTCAGGTAGCTCACGGGTAAGCAGTTGAATCACAGTCTTTATCTTCAACTGAGGGTCAGTTACATTCTTTAACTGAAACATCAGCAGAAATTCCAGATAGCTCCAGTACCAGTTCAGTATATACACCAACAGCAGGTGTTTATTTTTAAAATAACGGTAGATACTCGCCTCGGTAGTACCGATTTCAAATGCCAATTTTTTAAATGTAAAGTGCTCATAGCCTACCTCGTAAATCAGGTCAATAGCCTTTTTAACAATCTGCCGGCCCAATTCACTACTTTCCGGGTCTCTGAGGTATATCTTGTCGTTTACATTAAAATTTAACTGGTATTCCATCGGTGCGAATTTTGAACAAAAATAAAGAAATAATAGTTACTATACAATAAATAATATATTTACATTATTAAATAATAGTAATACTATCATAAAATAAGTTTATTATCTTTGCAGAAAAATTGTTCCAATGGCCGAAACTCATACTATCCATCCTTTTATTAGAATCATAAACCTGCTAAGGCTCGATAAGAAAGATATCAGCTCCCTTTACTTTTATGCCATTCTGTCGGGGATCATCCAATTGGTTATGCCACTCGGTATCCAGTCCATCATTAACTTTGTGATGTACAACACCGCCTCTACTTCATTGATTGTGCTCATCGCGCTCGTTATTATCAGCGTTTTCTTTGCGGGGTTTCTGCAAATCAATCAGATGAAACTAAGCGAAAAAATCCAGCAGAAGATATTCGTCCGTTATGCTTTTTCGTATGCCGAGGTATTACCCAAAATTCGCCCCGAAGCCACCGAAGGCTACTATATGCCCGAGCAGACCAATCGCTTTTTTGATACCGTCAACCTGCAAAAAGGTCTGTCGAAACTCTTGTTAGAAGTACCCACAGCCTTCATTCAGATACTATTCGGTATTTTGTTGCTATCATTCTACCATACCATATTTATTGCCTTCGGCGCACTGTTGCTGCTCATTGTTTATCTCATTTTCAGGCTCAGTTCAGAAAAAGGCCTCGAAACCAGCTTGAAAGAAAGCGATTATAAATACAAAGTTGCGGCCTGGCTGCAGGAAATAAGCCGTACACAGAACACATTCAAGAATTTCGAATACACCCAGTTGAATATTCAGAAAACCGACGAATACACCCAGGGTTATCTTGAAAACCGTACCCGCCACTTTGGTATCCTGAAAACCCAGTACTGGAGCCTCGTGGTATTCAAGGTAGTACTCACAGCGGCCATGCTTATCATCGGTTGCGTGCTTTTGTTGAATCAGCTTATCAATATTGGTCAGTTTATTGCAGCCGAAATCGTAATCATTGCCATCACTGCTTCGGTAGAAAAACTGATAACCAATATCGATGTCGTATACGATGTACTCACTGCCGTTGAGAAGCTCAACAAAGTATTGCAACGGCCAACGGAGTCGAGTGGTAAACTATCGCTCAACAATCAGAAACCGCTACGGGTCGAGTTCAAGAAGGTCAGTTTTTCGTATACCAGCCATTCAACCATTCTTAATAATCTATCCTTCGTGGTTGAGCCCTCCGAAAAAGCCCTGGTGCACAAAACCATTTCAGGAGTTGGTACCAGTACAGTATTGAAACTGATCAGCAATAACCTCACCCAATACAAAGGGCACATACTGATAAACGATGTGCCGATTGATAATTATGAAATGCTGAGTTACCGCAAGAATGTCAATTACCTGAGTGGCCAGAACGAGGTTTTCAACGGCTCTCTCTGGGACAACATCACAATCGGCAACGCAGATGTAAAACCTGAGGCTGTTATGCAGTTAATCCGAGAATTAGGCTTTGACGGATTCATTGAAGAGTTTGAACATGGCTTTGCCACCGAGCTTTTCACCAAGGGCGCCAAATTATCGTCGCATCTCATTCAGGAAATCCTGTTGTTGCGTACTTTTGTTCAGCCTTGCCAGTTACTCGTACTCGACGAGCCATTTAAAGGATTGAGCGCCATGAAGCGACAAAAGGTGGCTGAGTATATAAGCAAATTGCCGATGACCGTCATTGTGTCGTCTGAGCAACCCGAAATCAAATCTCATTTTACAAAAACCATCGAGCTGAAATAAATTACCCATGAAATACTTAGAAACCATTTTCGAAGACCAGGATCTGAGCAAAAAGCCCAAGTCGTTTCGTGATATTTATTTTATCAACAAACAAAGCACAGTAAAATACTGGACCTACTGCCTGTTAGGCTTACTGATACTTGCGGCCTTTTTACCCTGGACACAGAACATCAAAAGTCGCGGAAAGGTAACCACCCTGCGCCAGGAACAACGCCAACAGGGAGTTTACAGCGCCATTACCGGCAGAGTAGTACAATGGTATATAAAAGAGGGCGATATGGTGAAGCAGGGCGATACCATTGCCCGCCTGCAGGAAGTAAAGGTTGAATACCTCGACCCGGGTTTGCTTGATCGCACCCGCCAGCAGATTGTGGCCAAAGAACTGGCGAATCGCAATTATCAGGACAAAGCCAATACTGCCGACGACCAGACTTCGGCCATGACCGAAGCCCAGCGTTTGAAAATAGCCCAGTTGCAAAACAAAATTGTGCAAACCAAAGCTAAAATTCAGGCCGACAGTATGGACATGCTCGCGGCACGCAATGACTTTGCCATAGCCACCGAACAATTGAAACGCCAGAAACAACTCTACGACCAGGGGCTGGTGTCTCTCACCCAATACGAGCAGCGCAATCAGGCCTATCAGAATTCACTGGCCAAGCGTACCGGCAACGAGATTAAGTTCATGAATTCAAAACAGGATTTAATTAACCTATCGCTCGACCTCAACACTGTCACTCAGGAATACATAGAGAAAGTGTCGAAAGTGCGTGGAGAACGCTACCAGTCATTGTCGCAGATTGCATCCGGACAAGCAGATATTGAAAAACTCAAAAACCAGTACGACAGCTATAAACTGCGTAATGAACTATACTTTGTAATAGCTCCTCAGAATGGGCAGGTGACACGGGCCATCAAGGCAGGTTTGGGCGAAATTGTGAAAGAGGGCGAAGAAGTGGCGCAGATTGTACCTGACCACACAGACATGGCCATTGAGATTTTCGTAAAGCCGCTTGATATTACCCTTTTGCAAGACGGTAGTAAGGTAAACGTGATTTTCGACGGTATCCCCGCCATTGTGTTCAGTGGCTGGCCGAAACAGTCGTACGGAACGTTCAGAGGTGTAATAACTGCTATCTCGAATACCGTTGATGCCAGCGGGAATTTCAGGGTACTGGTAAAACCTGACCCCAAAGAACGCCCCTGGCCTAATACCCTGCGGCTCGGCACTGCCACCGATACGTTCATTTTGCTGAAAGATGTACCACTCGGTTACGAAATCTGGCGTAATATCAACGGTTTCCCACCCGAGTACTACGTAGAAGAAAACGCAGGGAAAACCGCCAAAAAATAGAATGAAACAATTGAGCGTCGGTATTTAGCAATAATCAGCATGAATTTTAATCGCTCAGTCACCCACTCGCACAATCACTCAATTAACAGAAAATGCACAAAATACTGCCATATATAGTAATTTTACTGAGTTGTGCGCTACAGGCGCAGGCTCAGGAAAAATTAACTTATGATGAGTTCATTAACGTTGTCAGAAAATACCATCCCGTAGCGCAACAGGCTGCTCTGCAGACCGACATGGCCAGGGCCGAATTACTGAGTGCCCGTGGAGCATTTGAGCCCTCGGTCTATTTCAACAAAAACGAAAAGGAATTCGGCAACAAACATTATTATACTTACCTGACCTCAGAATTGAAAGTACCCACCTGGTATGGAGTCGATTTCAAGGCCGGTACAGAAAACAATCAGGGGCAATATACCGCCACCGAACTCACCAAAGGCCGCAGCAGTTTTGCAGGGGTATCGCTGCCTCTGGCCAAAGGGCTACTGATTGATAAACGCCGTGCAGTGGTGAAACAGGCTCGTGAAATGGTGGCGTATTCTGACGAAGAGCGCCGCCTGATGCTCAACGAATTGCTTTATGAAGCAACAGGCGCTTACTACGAATGGCAGAATTCTTTTTTTCTGAAATTACTGGCCGACAGCCTATTACAGGTAAATCAACGACGCTACGAATTCATCAAAAGCGGTTTTACATTAGGCGACAGACCAGCCATTGATACTGTAGAGACACTCACACAGTTGCAGAGTTTTGAATTTTTGCAGGCAGAAACCCAGCAGGCACTCAATAATGCCAGTATAGAACTCGGAAATTTTCTATGGAAAGACAACCAGCAGGCTTACCAATTACCTGCTTTTGTAACGCCTGCTGCCATGCAGGTAGCACCCACTCTGCAGGATTTGAGTACCTACCAGAGTTTTGTAGCTACCCACCCCAAACTACAACAGGCGCAAATTAAGACCAACGTACTGGGCATTGAGAAACAGCTCAAGTTCCAGAGCTTGCTGCCCACCTTTAATGTGCAGTATAATCTGTTGAACAAAGACTATACCTTTTTTGCCGACCCCAACCTGTTTCAGAATAATTACAAATGGGGCTTTACGGTGGGTATACCCTTATTTTTGCGAGAGGCCCGTGCCGAATATCGCAAGGCCAACCTCAAAATAACTCAGCAAACCTGGGAGAACCGCCTGCTGTTTACCGAACAGCAAAACAAGGTAAACCGATACTATAACGATGCCGTTCAGCTGCAACGCCAGCTGGCCATCTATCAACAGACAGTTATCAACTACCGACGTATGTACGAGGCCGAACTGACCCGCTTCAACAATGGCGAAAGCAGCCTGTTCTTAGTCAATAGCCGGGAGAACAAACTCTTCGAAGCCCAGCAAAAACTCATCTCGCTACAAACTAAAGTAGCCAAAGCCGTTATCTCTATTGATTATGCAACGGGTAGATTAGGTTTTTAACAACCTTATAACAAAAAACGATGATTTCAGTAGATATGGAATTATTACATAATAATCTATTCGGAATCATCCTTCATACAAAAAAATAAAAGACCTCATCAGTATTCGCACTTCCATCTCAGAGCTATCATTTAATTTACAGTAAATTTACTCCCGACTATTTTTACTTTACTGTGACTATAGATTATATTTGCTTCGTTGAAATCTTGGTTCAAATTTTCAAAAATTAAGACCTTAAATATTTCTTACTTACATTTTCTTACCAACAATGACTTTGCTTGTACTGTACTCTACGATTTACTATTTCTTTATCGTTCCTCTTTTAGCTTTTTCCTTGTGGCTTCTTTTACGATTGCAGGAAACCAAAAACACAAACACGATTATTCTCGGGTTAGTATTCGTTATTCCTGTGCTTGTGAGATTACCATACGTCTTATTTAATTCCGAAATGGATTTGGATGAAAGTCAAATCATGGGGCAGGCCATCGGCCTGAAGAACGGTTTGCTTATATGGAAAGACATCAATCCTACCACTTCAGGCCCGATAAATACCTATGCCTATTATTTATTCTGCCTCATTCTCAATATTCCGCTTAACTATATTTCAGTACATATCCTGTCTTTATTGCTTGATCTAATCATGCTCTTTTTTTTGTTCAAAGCAGGTGAAAAACAATTCGGATTCAGGAAAAGTATATTAGCAATACTGGTAGTGGTTGTAGTGTTGCTCTTAAACCCTAACTCTTATTACACTTTTCTTACCGATAAAAGTGATATTTTCCAATCTGCATTCTTCAAAAATCCTATTTTCCATTATTCAGATTATGGTAATTTTATGAGTGTATTTTTCCATTATACAAGCGAAAAAGTATCAATGGTTATCATAGCTGTTATGTTTTATCTGGTAGCCTCAATCTCCGACAGC
This sequence comes from Emticicia sp. GW821-FHT11C11, assembly GCF_058808615.1. Lineage (NCBI taxonomy): Bacteria > Pseudomonadati > Bacteroidota > Cytophagia > Cytophagales > Leadbetterellaceae > Emticicia > Emticicia sp. GW821-FHT11C11. The sequence continues at coordinate 629,705 of NZ_JBXARV010000003.1, read as the reverse complement.
AAAAAAACATCACCTGCACAATTATATCTCATAGGCTTTTTAGCTGGCTTTGCAATATTTACTAAGCCTCAGTGCGTCCTAATTACTTCTTTTATTAGTCTTTATGTACTCTATTTGTCCTATAAATTCAAAACGATTAGTTTAACAAAAAATCTATCTTACTACTTTTTTGGCGCTGTTTCATTTCCACTTTTAGTTATCTCGTACCTATATTCCATTGATGGATGGAGTATTTTCAACAGTCAGTTAAAACTCATATTAGACCACCATGGCTTCATAAATGGTATCGTTGGTAATACAGTGCAATTCTTCAGGTCGGTGGGTTTTACATGGGTATTTTTTGCACTTTTTATTTTGTTCCTGATTAATTATTCACACAACCTGAAAGCCAATCCAGACTTCTTCTGGTTTCTTGTCGGATTATCTGTAATCTCAATCTACTCAATTTGCAAGCCCGGAAGATTTTATGGCCATTATTATCTTTACCTCCTGCCTTTAATTTTCTATTTCAGTATTTACTCCATTTATAATAAAACCTATAAGTTGAATACTGTTTTAATGCTCGCCATACTAATTTCATACATTGGCCTGGACCGTACTCACCGCAGATTAAATTCTTTAGAAAGTATTGAAGCAAGTATAACACTGCAAAAACATCCCCTATCTGAAACTATTAACAGACACAAAAAACCAAATGATAAAATGGCCATCTGGGGGTATACCCCCCATTATTTTGTAGAAACCCAATTACCTCAGGCTACATCGCAAAACCACGTTACAACTTATATTAAAACAGGCAAGTATAGGATGTTCTTTCGGCAGGAATATATGAATGAGATTATCAGAAACAAACCCGCCTTCTTCCTCGAAACAGGATTAACTAATCAGAAATACGAAAATTTTCTACCTTCATTAATACCTTATATTAATCAAAACTATGTACTTTCTGAAATACATGATGGTCACAGGCTATTCATTAGAAAAGACCGCTTGCATTAAAAAAAGATATTAATTAAGAAATGATACTATTTGCTAAAACAAAACAAACGCTATCATGAGAGCTCAACAACACATCATAGAACCGCAACCTGAAAATCATATTGAAAAGCATTTAGTTGCTTTCTTTCAGCTTGTGAAAAAGGGCATTATTGGCATCATCAATTACTTGAAAAAACAATAAAAATACAACCATGTCAACCTGCTGTCAGTTCTGCATAGACTGTAAAAATCACAGAAACTCATTTTTAAATGAATAAACTACAACCTTTTGCTTTGCTCCAAAGAACAAGCTATTATCTAATTATTATCTTCGCGCCCATTCATATACACTATGCCTTTATACGAAAAAATATAGTAATGATTAGTGTTAAAACATTTTTATCCAGGCTTAACAGAAAAGGCCTGATAATGTTTCTGCATGACAGTTCCTATATATTAAAAGCTAGTAATAGTTAATGCCAGCAAATGTATTTGGTAATTAACTTATAATTGATTTCAAGCCGAATAATGACTCTTTAAAAAGAGACACTGGTTTTTCTCTTTCCCTTATCAATCAAATGACTTTACTTGTACTGTACTCTACGATTTACTATTTCTTTATCGTTCCTCTTTTAGCTCTTTCCTTGTGGCTTCTTTTACGAACGCAGGAAACCAAAAACACAAACCGGATTATTCTCGGGTTAGTATTCGTTATTCCTGTGCTTGTGAGATTACCATACGTCTTATTTAATTCCGAAATGGATTTGGATGAAAGTCAAATCATGGGGCAGGCCATCGGCCTGAAAAACGGTTTACTTATATGGAAAGACATCAATCCTACTACATCCGGCCCGATAAACACCTATGCCTATTATTTATTCTGCCTCATTCTCAATATTCCGTCTAATTATATTTCCGTACATTTCCTGTCTTTATTGCTTGATTTAATCATGCTATTTTTTTTGTTCAAAGCAGGTGAAAAACAATTCGGATTCCGAAAAAGTATATTAGCAATACTGGTAGTGGTTGTAGTGTTGCTCTTAAACCCTAACTCGTATTACACATTGCTTATCAACAAAAGTGCTGTTTTGCAATCTGTATTTTCGAAAAACCCTCTTTCACAGTATTCAGATTACGGCAATTTCAGGAATTTGTTTTTCCATTATGCAAGTGAAAAAGTATCATTGACTATCATAGCTGTCATGCTTTATCTGGTAGCCGGAATCTCCGCCAGCAAAAAAACATCAATTGCTCAATTGTACCTCGTAGGCTTTTTAGCTGGCTTTGCAATATTTACTAAGCCTCAGTGTGTCCTAATTACTTCTTTTATTAGTCTCTATGTACTCTATTTGTCCTATAAATTCAAAACAATTAGTTTAACAAAAAATCTATCTTACTACTTTTTGGGCGCTGTTTCATTTCCACTTTTAGTTATCGCGTACCTGTATTGTATTGATGGATGGAGTATTTTCAACAGTCAGTTAAAACTCATGCTAGACCACCATGGCTTCATAAATGGTATCGTTGGTAATACAGTGCAATTTTTCAGGTCGGTTGGTTTTACATGGATATTTTTTGCACTTTTTATTTTGTTCCTGATTAATTATTCACACAACCTGAAAGCCAATCCGGAATTCTTCTGGTTTCTTGTCGGATTATCTGTAATCTCAATCTACTCAATTTGCAAGCCCGGAAGATTTTATGGCCATTATTATCTTTACCTCCTGCCTTTAATTTTCTATTTCAGTATTTACTCCATTTATAATAAAACCTATAAGTTGAATACTGTTTTAATGCTCGCCCTATTAATTTCTTACATTGCCCTCGACCGTGCTCACCGCAGATTAAATTCTTCAGAAAGTATTGAAGCAACTATAACACTACAAAAACATCCCCTGTCTGAAACTATTAACAGACACAAAAAACCAAATGATAAAATGGCCATCTGGGGATATACCCCCCATTATTTTGTAGAAACGCAATTACCTCAGGCTACATCACAAAACCACGTTACAACTTATTTTAAAACAGGCAGGTATAAGTTATTCTTTCGACAGGAATATATGAATGAGATTATCAGAAACAAACCCGCTTTCTTTCTCGATGGAATTAGCAAACCTCATATTTTGGTCCCACAAAAATTCGAAGTGGTTTTGCCTTCGCTGGTTTCTTTCATTAAACAAAACTATGTACTTTATGAAACCTATGAAGGCCGCAGATTATTTATCAGGAAAGATCGGTTAATTAAAAAAAGAGATTAATACTAAAACAACCGCACATCATAGAACCACAACACTAAAAAACAACCGTGCCACGCCTATACTCTGTCGAGAAAGGGCGTGGCACGGTTAAATTCATGCTAATTTTTTACCAAATTCGACAATCCGAAATCGAAAATCGACAATAATAACTATTGCTTTATAATTTTGTAGCTGAATCCCTTATCTCCCTCTCCCAGCACACTTACCTGTATCGTCTTATCGTCCAGTGGTTTGTATTGAATCTTCTTAGGGAAATCGTGCATAGGGTTTTCAAATGAAAATAGAGTTTTTACCTCACGGTTCAGTATAAACGGGATAGTCCGGTTATCGTTCTGGTCGGGCACTCTTGCCTGATACGTTACTTTACCATCTATAACCTTAATGCTCAGGTATTCACTGATAACCTTCTGACCGGCTTTCATTTTATAGCCTTGTCCTTCTAAAGAACTGTCGGCAGCCTTTTTCCAGATTTCATAGTTTTCCTTGTTTTCGGTTTTCCAGGTTCCCTCCAGAAAATGTATATCATGCAGATTGTCTGTCTGTAAGAACGACATCAGCATAATAAGAACAAATGCACTGATAATAGTTTTCATTGTGTTTACTTTTAGAGTTTACAGATAAGGGCGATTCTTCTCACCTGCACAAAATTGCCCGAAAACCCGAAATCAAAATTGTAAAATTGCGACAGTTCATTCGGTGCCGATAAAAAGTGCCGACATTTTCAGATTATCGGCATAAAATTTCTTCGGACTCACCCCCGTAAACTCCTTGAAATCCTTAATAAAATGTGCCTGATCGTAATAATTACCTTCATAGGCTACCGAGGTGAGCTTTTCAAACGATTGCCCAGATAAAATTTTCAAGGCCGATTGCAGCCTGATAATTTTTGACAATTGCTTCGGGCTGAGCCCTATCGCACTGGCAAATTTTCGTTCCAGCTGTCGCCTGTTTACCAGTAAATTATCCGAAAGCACATCAATAGATACCTGCCCTTTCAGTTGTATAATCATTTCTACACTTGACTTTATCAATGCATGCACCGATTCTTCCGTAATCAGCCGATTTATTAAAAATGTTTCTACCAGTTCAATCCTCTCCTTTGTTGCTTGCGCTTGCAGAACTGCTTCTGCCAGTTGAAGGCCATCTACACCGAACAATTCTTCCAGTGGCACGGCCCTGTTTTCCATATTACTGACGGGCATAGTGGCAAAAGCAGTGAAACCCTCTGGCTGAAACCGCACTGAAAAAATACCCGTTTCTCCTGTCGGCTCAATATCCAAAGCCTGGGTTATCTGCCCGAACACAAAGCATTGCGGCTGCACAATAGCGCCGCCATCTTCCAGATACTGTCTGTATAAATCTTTGAAGTGAAAAATCATCTCCATGCAGCCGTCGGGCACGATACGCTGTTTTTGAGGAGCTGCCTCAGCCGGGGCTTCCAGAGTCCAGTAGCATTTAACGTATGCCGACAGTCGGGTATCAGGAGAGAAGGTTTTATAGTTCATTGGGTATCAGCTATTGCAGTAATAAAATTAGCAAATAAGTCTGAATTCCGTTCAGTTAAACCTCGATATCCGGATAAAGAACAAAGCCATATCGTTGTTTGTCATTACTCCTCCACCCTTTCTTTCAAAACGATTCTCAGAAATAAGTACCCGATTATACCTGCCACTAGCGATGAAAGTAGAATCACAAACTTGGCCTGATTGATGATTCCGGCGTCATCAAATGCCAGCAGGGTAATAAATATCGACATCGTGAAGCCAATTCCCCCCAGAAAACCTACACCACCAATGGCTTTCCAGCTCAGGTCTTCGGGTAGCTTGCAGATTCTGAGTTTCACAGCCGCAAAAACCAGTAAAAAAATACCAATCGGCTTGCCCAGAATCAACCCGGCGGCAATACCTCTGCTATACGTTTGTGCCAGTATGTCGCCTACATCTCCGCTCAGGGTAATAGCAGTGCTCGCCAAAGCAAAAACGGGTAATATCAGAAAAGCCACAGGTTTATGCAGAAAATGCTGTAATACATAGGAGGTTGACTTCTCATCTCCATTCCCGAAAGGTATGGCAAAAGCCACCAACACCCCTGTGATGGTAGCGTGCACGCCCGAATTCAGCATAAAATACCACATGGCTACACCACCTATCAGATAAGGAATCAGGCTTTTTACCTTTAACCGATTCATTGTAAACAATACGACCAGAATCCCCAGCGCTATCAAAAGGTTGCTCCACAGCAAAGTCTTGGTATAGAAAACGGCAATGACCAGAATAGCACCCAGGTCGTCAATCACGGCAAGGGCTGTCAGAAAAACTTTCAGAGAAGCGGGCACTCTGTTGTTCAGTAAAGATAAAACTCCCAGGGCAAAAGCGATATCAGTAGCCATCGGGATTCCTGCCCCCGCCTGGGTGGTTGTACCAAAATTGAAAGCCATATATAAAGCGGCAGGTACTAGCATACCGCCAATGGCCCCAAAAATAGGTAGCAATGCATTTTTTACATCCGAAAGCTCCCCTAGATATACCTCTCTTTCCAGTTCCAGACCAATCAGCAGAAAGAAGATCGCCATCAGTCCGTCGTTTATCCAGTATTCCAGTGGATGCCCAGCTACTGACGTATGCCATACATGCTGATAGCCTTCTGCCAGACTGGAATTGGCCAGTATCAACGACACCACTGTGCAGGCAATCAGTATCAGTCCGCCTGCTTTTTCACTGTCAAAAAAATCCCTGAATAAAATCGTCAACTTCATGTTTATTGAGTGAATTGGTGAATGAGCTATTTAACGCACATCTATCTTTAGACAGATACACTTATTCACTCCGCCAAATATGCCACAATGTACACGAATCTCACAAGGTTGCACAATAAAAAATTACTCATTCTGCAAATTTGCCGCTCATTCACACATTCACTCAATAGTTACCTCCCTCAATCATTTCTCCTCCACATCATAATCCCTGCCAGCACCAACCAGCTTACCAGTCCGAATATAAATGCTCTGAAGCCCCACACACTAATAAAATTGAATTTTACTACTGCCCCTATTAAGCCCATAGCCACAATAATCAATCCATAGTAACCTATCCATTTGGGTAATCTGCCGGTCATAATGATAACTATCGACCACAAACCTACTGCAAAGGTGCAGGCAGCAATAAAAATATAAGCCATGGCTGCATTCACAAAATATCCGTAGCGCATAATCACTTTCAGTACTTCTTCGTCGGTACCGCTATTGAAATAACGGACTACGAAATTGGGCAAAATAAGACCATTAAAAGCGCCCGCAATCATGGCTGCTACCAGCCCCATGCTAAAAACATAAAAGCCCAGCATTGAAACTCTGCCTGGAGTAAACAGCAATTCTGATAGCCCCCATGCGCCAAAACCTATAAAAGGCAGACAGATGATAGCCAGTGAATGTGAAAAAATAATAACACCGCTGATGTGATGAATATACTCCATACTGCCGCCGGTAGGATGCAGTATCATCGTAATAGTAGCCAGCAATGAGCCAATGAAGAGCGATAAAGCTGTTGTTTTTCTGAATTGATTGTCCATAAGTATGTTTGGTTCTGAATACCCTGCAAAATTGCAGGATACCCACCGGACCATCACTTGATTCAAATCAAGAAATACAGGCTATCAATAGATACTTCTTACTCTGCTGAGCGTTTCGGGAGTGATTTTAAGATAAGAAGCAATCATTTTGAGAGGAAACATTTGCAGCAAAAGGGGTTTGGTTTCGAGCAGGTAGTTATATTTCTGCAAAGGGCTGAGCGCATTATCAGAATAATGTGTGCGTGCAAGGCCTTGTTCCAGAACTTTACCCAGTTGGAAAAACACCGGCGAGCTTCCGATCAGATCATGGGCAGCCAGAATGGAGATTTCCATTACTTCACAGTCGGTATAAGCCTTTATAAATGTAGTTGAAGGTCTTTGCCCAACAAAACTCGGATAATTGATAACCCAGTCTTTTTCAATATATAAATCAACTACATTTTCGTCAATGTCGTTGACGGTATATTGATAGGCAGATCCGGACACTACTAAGCTCATAGATCGGCACACTATTCCTTCCGCGAGCAACAGTGTATTTTTTTTATAGTGCTTCGTTACCATTTTTGAAGCCACAAACGCAACTTCATCATCCGTGAACCGGCCTATTTTATTTAGAGCTTCGTATAACATCATGGGATATTGTCGATTTTCGATTGCAGAATGTCGATTGACACAATGTGCTATCCTAAAACAAGTTGACTCTTAATTATTCACTAATTCGCCATCCACTAATTCACAATTAAAAAATCACCCAATCACTCAATCGCTCAATCTTAATTATTCACTAATTTGTCATTCGCCAATTCACAATTAAAAAATCACTCATTCACTCAATCACTAATTCACTCAATCCTTCACCTCATTCGACAATCCGAAATCGAAAATCGACAATCTCCAAATTATTCATGCGGTTCCACATGTATCAGTATCTGGTCGAGCTCAGGCATTTGTGCCTGCAGGTAATCTTTCAGGTTATGCGCCACCGTGTGTCCGGCTTTTACTGTAATGTGTGCATCTACAATGATATGTAAATCGACATGATACTTCATACCAGCTTTGCGTACATAACATTTCTCTGTCTCTATTACTCCCTTTACCTCCAGCGACTTCTCTCTGATAACCGCAATTACATCATCATACATATTCTCGTCCATGATTTCTCCCAAAGCCGGGCGCACAATCAGGTAACAGTTATATAAGATGAGGCCGGAAGCAAACAAAGCCGCCCAATCATCGGCCGACTCATACCCTTTACCCAAAATCAAAGCGATAGAAATACCGATAAATGCCGCCACTGAAGTAATGGCATCACTTCTATGATGCCAGGCATCAGCTTTCAGCGACGAGCTGTTGGTTTCCTTGCTGCGCCGCATCACAATCTGATACGAAATCTCCTTCCACAGAATAATCACCCCCAATACAATCAGCGTCCAGGCTTTTGGCAGCGCATGGGGTGTCCTGATATTCTTTATACTTTCAAAGGCAATAATACCTGCTGAAAAAATCAGAAAGCCTACTACCAGAAAAGTAACCAGAGGTTCAATACGCCCATGCCCATAAGGATGATTATCGTCTGCCGGCCGGCTGGCGTATTTTACGCCCAGCAATACCAGAATAGACCCGAATATATCGGTGGTAGACTCAATGGCATCTGCTATTAACGCATAGGAATTTCCGAAAAAACCGGCCAGCCACTTCAAAATAGCCAGGGCAATATTTCCGAAAATACTGAAGTAGGTCGCCTTTATCGCTTTTTCTTCGTGGGTACTTGCCATCAATACAAATGTTAAAATTCACTCCGAAACTGCACTTTTAAAAAAAATCTCACAAATGTAGACTAAATAGGTTATTTTTCACCCTTTTGGTTGTATTAATACAATATAACCATTATTGATTCACATTAATTATTCTGACTGCTTACAACAGAGCACTGATTCCTTACCAGTTTATCCGGATTCAGGCTGGCATAATATTTTAATAAAATTATCCGGTAAACAGGTCGCTCTTTATTAAATCATTGTTAAAAACCGGATTTCAGGTACTTTATACCAGTTTTTAACGAAGAAAATACCTGTATTTATAAATACTTTACTGATTCAGTAGAACAAATCGTTTTATTTACCTGACAAGCGATTCAGAAATTTTGTCAGAAAACCCATGAAAACACGGCTTCGTGCTTTATAAATCAGATGTGGCACCACGCAAGTGCACTAAAGAAAATCAGCTTTTCTTAATACAAACATTTTAATTGGTCCGGAATATTCTTCATCGGTTTGATAAACAATATTCGCTTAATCCCATTCACCACACTTAAAGATTAAATAGTATGCATGTATCATTGAATGTAGTTCTGGCTGAAGACGATAAAGACTATCAGGAAATATTTAACAGTGCTTTGGAAGAGGTAAACATCCCTACCCTGCTGACCGTGGTGAACGATGGATATGAGCTAATGAAAATGCTAAAATCTCCCGATTCGCCCACTTATAACATTGTTATTCTGGACATCAACATGCCCAAAAAGAATGGCATTGAGTGTTTGGAGGAAATCAGGAAAGATAAGACCCTGAGCAGTACTTTTTCGGTTATCCTGACCACCAGCCAGGATCCTGTCATTAAAGAAACCGCCTACCGTGCCGGAGCCAATCTGTTTCTGACCAAGCCCATCAATTTCAGTGAATATGTTGAAACCATACGAACCATTCTGACCTCTGACTGGCGGATGAATTTGCCCATATTTTTTTAAAGACAGTTCATTCGTTTAATCTATAACCTTTTCTCTTAGAGCGACTAACAACGTATTTATATTTATATAATTGCTTTAAACTGACGATAGAACATTTCCTGAATAGTTTCTAAAGAAGTGAGCAAAATTTAAAACTAATATCTGAACTTTATTTTCAATGATTTATCGTATATATTTTTTCTGAACAACTTTCAGTATAAACGTAATTATACGTAGCAAAATGCGTAGAAATACGTATTTATTATACGGAATTTAACTATAAATTTGGTGTAGGTTTTCAGAATTAATATTTTCAAACTAAATCAAACAAATCAATGAAAAATTTAGCCTTAAGAATTTCGTTCAGTTTATGTTTATCATCTTTTTTAATAATCTCTTGCGAAAAAGAAGGAACAAAAGTCCCCATTGTCACTTTAAGTGTTAAAACTCTTAAAAACGATGCTATTTTTAATGAATTTGCTTCATTAACAATGCAGATGCTTACCGGACATTCAAATTACCTAGAAAACCTCACTACAAAAGAGGTAGAAACTTCAAGGCAGTATTTATCATCATTGTCAAATAAACAAAGTCTGTCTGATATGGATTATCATAAAATGAGTGTCTCTTTTGGCTTTTCAAGTGAAAAATTATTTGCAGAAAAATTAGACAGATTAGAAGTTTTAAAAACTCTCCTTCATGAGAGATATTCTGAATTATCAAGTAAACCACTTATACTTGAACAAGCTCTTTCTGAGTTTGTAAAAAAACGAAGCGCAAATTTAAAAGAAGATGATAATTGCCGGGCCATATATGAGTCCTGCTTAAGTGTTGCTGTTGCTGGTGGGGCTGCCTGTATTGTTTTCACTTCTGGGATTGGAGTACCTTTGTGTTTAGCATCAGCCGCCGCCGCAATGGAATACTGTAGACAACAAGCAATCGGATGTCATTAACATATTATGGAAAAAATACTTCAAATAACTAGAGTACTTAGAGTAGTCATATTGATGGCAATATTTTGGCTATTCTTGTTTAAGGTTTATAATATTGGGATATATCTCATATTTTTTGTAGCCGCTCTTATCATAAGATATGTAGAAATAAAAAAAGGATTTACAGTCTTCGATAAAAGAAAAATTATAACGTTGATTATAAGTGCCGTCATACTGGCAATTTTGTATTTCTATTATATGTCATATTAAATATTTTCAAACTTTACACACGTAAAGAGGGTGTATCAAAAAGAAAACTTACAAATATTATTTGTGATTGTAAAACCCCACTCTCTAAATCGCGCCGCGTCCTCACCCCAATAGTGAGGGAAAGGCTTTTAGGTCCTTCCCTCACTATTGGGGTGACCCGCGTAGGGAAGGGTTGGAATGGGCGAATGCCACATGGTTTTGCCAAACGTAATTTGGTAAAAAATCTTTTTGATACAGCCGCTTTATGTCGTTCTTATAATTATTGAATAGTTATTAAGGTCTGCTGATAAGCGAACAAATCTGCGTATCTTTTTATAGCCATATAAAGTTTTTAAACTTAGACTGTATTTCCCCGATTCGACAATCTCCCATATCATCCCTAATTCTGATTTTTCTCATATTACAGGCGAACAATCGTCCCTACTTTTGGTGTTTGAAGGATAATAACATTTGACAAGCCTTGTCTGTAAAGTTCTCTCTTGCTTTATAATCTGAATACCACCATGACACATACTTACTATATACAGGGCATGTCTTGCGACGGTTGCCGCTCAAAAGTAGAAAAAGCCCTCAATGCCATAGAAGGTGTACACGCCACCGTGAGCCTCGAGCCTCCGCAGGCAGTTGTTCACATGCAAAAACATATTCCGCTTGACGAGCTACAAGCAGCTTTATCGGCAGTGGGTAAATATACCATCAGCACTGAAAACACGCCTCCGGTTGCTCAGGCAAATCATGACCACCATGCCCACCACAACCATCACCAGTCAATGCCGGCACCACAAAATGCCAAAGGCAAATACTATTGCCCCATGCACTGCGAGGGCGACAAAGTATACGACCAGCCCGGCAACTGCCCCGTATGTGGCATGAATCTGGAAAAACTACCCGAACTGGCCACGCATACGCAATATACCTGCCCCATGCATTCTGAGATTATCAGTAATGAGCCGGGCAGCTGCCCGATATGTGGCATGGATTTAGTGCCTATGATGCCCTCTGAAACAGACGACAACCGGGTTTACCTCGACCTCCGCAAAAAAATGATAGTGGCAACGGCTTTTACCCTGCCGGTTTTTCTGATTGCCATGATCGAAATGATACCCCATAACCCGCTGCTGCAACTGATGGACGTGCAGTATTGGAACTGGGTGCAACTGATACTCTCGCTACCTGTAGTTTTTTATGCAGGCAGTTTGTTTTTTGCAAGAGGCTGGCGGTCTGTCACTTCGGGCAATCTGAATATGTTTACACTCATTGCACTGGGAACAGGAGTGGCTTTTGCGTTTAGTGTGGTTGGTGTGCTGGCTCCCGGTATTTTCCCTGACGAATTCAGAACCGGCCATGGCTCGGTTACCTTATATTTTGAAGCCGCCACTGTTATTCTGAGCCTTGCCCTGCTCGGCCAGTTGATGGAAGCCAGAGCCCACACCCAAACCAGTACTGCCGTTAAAGAACTGCTCAAACTAAACCCTACCGATGCCACACTGGTACGCAACGGCAAAGACGAAAAGGTTTCAATTCATGCCATTCAACCCGGCGATTTACTGCGCATTAAACCCGGCGACCGGATACCGGTAGATGGAAAAGTAACTGAAGGTGAAAGCAGTATCGACGAGTCGATGATTACGGGAGAACCCATTCCTGTCGATAAGAAAACGGGCGATGTCGTAAGTTCGGGTACCATTAACGGTAATAAATCGTTCGTAATGGTGGCTGAAAAAGTAGGCTCCGAAACCCTGCTGGCACAAATCATTGACATGGTCAATACCGCCAGCCGTTCCAAAGCCCCTATTCAGAAACTGGCCGACACTATTTCCCGGTATTTCGTGCCTACGGTTATTATCATTGCGGTAGTTACTTATTTTATCTGGGCCAAATGGGGGCCCGAACCTCGTTCGGTATATGGCTTTATCAATGCCATTGCGGTGCTGATTATCGCCTGTCCCTGTGCGTTGGGCTTAGCTACGCCTATGTCTGTTATGGTGGGTGTGGGTAAAGGGGCGCAGTCGGGTGTGCTGATTAAAAACGCCGAGGCACTGGAAGACATGGATAAAGTAAATGTGCTGATTATTGACAAAACTGGCACCATCACCGAAGGTAAACCCTCGGTAGAAAGAATTTTCACCCGGCAATATGATGAAACTGAGGCGTTGGCGTACATAGCTGCCCTGAACCAGAACAGTGAGCACCCGCTGGCACAGGCGGTTGTCAATTTCGCCAAAGCGCGCCATGTTTCATGGCCACAGGCCAAGGCCTTTGAGGCCGTAACCGGCAAGGGGGTGACAGGCAACGTGGACGGGAAACAAATAGCCTTGGGGAATAAAGCATTGATGACGGATATCCACGCACAAATTAACCCGGATATAGACAGCAACATTATTGAACAGCAAAAACTAGGCAAAACGGTTTCCTATATAGCTGTTGATGGCGTGGTAGCAGGTTTTGTAAGCATTGCTGATGCCATTAAACCAAGTAGCAAAGCCGCCATTCAGGAACTAATCCAACAAGGCATTGAAGTAATTATGCTCACCGGCGACAACGAGAACACAGCCGCGGCCGTTGCAAAAGAATTGAATCTATCTGCCTTTAAGGCCTCCTGCCTGCCGGAAGATAAGCTGAACGAAATCAAACAACTGCAACATGCGGGCAAAGTGGTAGCTATGGCCGGAGATGGTATCAACGATGCCCCCGCGTTGGTACAGGCCAGTATTGGCATTGCCATGGGTACAGGTACCGATGTAGCCATAGAAAGCGCCCGTATCACCCTGGTAAAAGGAGATTTACAAGGCATTGTAAAAGCTAAAAATCTGAGCCATGAGGTCATGAAAAACATCCGCCAGAACCTGTTCTTTGCTTTCTTTTACAACACACTGGGTATACCCGTAGCGGCAGGCTTATTATTTCCGTTCTTCGGAATCCTGCTGTCACCCATGATAGCCGCACTGGCCATGAGTTTCAGCTCTGTATCGGTTATTGCCAATTCGCTGAGATTACGCGGAGTGAAAATCTGAAGGGATAGTGCATAATGAATGACTGAACACTTTTCATAAAATAGGCTTCTTTATTGAGCGACCTCTGAATTTTAAATATATTTCTGTAATTTTGCAAAAGGGTGAACCGGCTTCACTCTTTTGTTATTTATAGCTACAAGATATGAAAAACTGGCTCTCAGCTGCCCGCCCGCGCACTTTACCGTTATCGTTGTCAAGCATTCTGATGGGTAGTTTTCTAGCTGCCTCAGCCGGACAGTTCAACTGGCTCATTTTTGCCTTTTGCTGCCTCACTACCATTGCTTTGCAGGTACTCTCAAACTTTGCCAACGACTATGGCGACACCCAGAACGGCGCCGACCTTGCCGGTCGCGTTGGTCCGCAAAGAGCGGTTCAGTCGGGTGCTATTACACCACAGCAGATGTTCCGCGGTATTATTGTTTTGGCCGTTATCTGTCTGGCCTTTGGTATTTCGCTGTTGTACTTTGCTTTCAGAGATGCCGCAGCTAACCAGTTCTGGGGTTTTCTGGGTCTGGGTTTGCTGTGTATGCTGGCGGCTTATACCTATACTGCCGGTAAAAAACCCTATGGCTATGCTGGTTTGGGCGATGTATCTGTACTCATTTTCTTCGGACTGGTCGGTGTATTAGGCAGTAATTATCTGTACACCAAAACCTTCGACTGGCTCAATCTACTTCCGGCGCTTACTTGTGGTTTCTTTGCCACGGGGGTGTTGAATATCAATAATATCAGAGATATCGAGTCAGATACCCGTGCAGGTAAGAAGACAATCCCGGCCAGGCTGGGTCGTGCAACCGCCATTAAATATCACTGGTTTTTACTACTGGCAGGCATGCTGAGCATATTGGCATACAGTCTGTTTAAAGAGCAATACATAATACTATATGTGTTATGTTTCCCTCTGTTTTTTATCAATGCCATTAAGGTTTCCAAACTTCCGAACCCCGACCCCATGCTGAAACAGATGTCACTCTCAACATTGGCATTCGTGCTCCTGTTTGGCATCAGTCAATTGTTTTTGTAGGGTGTATTTCAGAGACAAAAAATATTTTATATCCTACGAGTAGCCCCGTCTCTACCGCTTTATAGGCAAAAAAAAAGAGCAGCAAATCTGCTGCCCTTAGTATATAATTTCACAATATATACAGTGCCTTATAGTAAACAACCAAAAATGCTTCACTCACTAAATCACTCATTCACTAAATCACTCAATCACCATTTAATCCTCTACTGGCTCACTATCGAGGCCTTCGACTCCAGGAATTTCTTCTCATTAGCCCGTATTTTTACCAATACCCGGCGGTTTTTCCGGCGGCCTTCCGGTGTTGCATTACTTGCCAAGGGTTGGGTAGCGCCATAGCCTGCAACGGCCATACGCTCAGCCAATACTCCTTTCGTCTTCAAAAATAAAGCAACCGACTTGGCACGATTCTCTGACAACGTCTTATTTTTCAATTGATTACCACTGCTGTCGGCATGGCCTTCAATAAATATCTCTGTGTACGGATATTGATTCAACACCCCTGATATATCGCCTAATACACCTCTGGCATCGGCTGTCAGTCTCTCAGAACTCGACTCGAAGTAAAAATCAGGTTGAAACGTTATATTAATACCATCAGCCGTGCGCACAATATCTGCCTTACCACTGGTAGCGCTTATCAGGTCATTAGCCAGTTTGTCAAGCATGATGCCGATCCTCAAAGCGGCCTCTGCGGCAATCGGGTCTTTCTTACGGCCATTTGCCGCATTCTCTGATGTTTTCTTTGATGATTTGCAGGAGGCGACAAGCACTATACCCAGTGCTGCCATCGCCAGAAGTCGATGTAGTTTCATAAATTAATAATATGATAGCAACGTAAGTTGGTGGTTTTTAAGGTTTCTTAAAATCCGGAATTGCACAAAGTTCCTAAAAAACATATAATGATCGCAAGATTTTTATTAAATATTTACAGCCCTTCATTACAAGGGTAGATTTAACAAAATCTTTTCCGAAAAAATGTTGGGTAAATCACCATAAAATTTATCTTTGCTAAAGAATTTCTCTTTTAGAAAGACCTTACCTCTTTCTCCTAACTACCCGAACTTTAGTATGAAGAACCGCTTACTCCCTTTCTGCTTTCTGGCGGCAGTGATGGGTATTAATCAAGTATTTGCCCAGCAAACTGCATCCGATTATTTTGACATTGGCGTTTTTAAAAGTAAGGCCGGTGATTTTGTAGGCGCTTCTCAAGCCTATAGTACTGCCATTTCCATGAATCCGGACAATCCCAACAGTTATTTCAACAGAGGGCTGGCTAAGCAGCAACTCAAAGATCATCGGGGAGCGATACTGGATTTTGATAAAACCATCGACCTTGACCCAAAAAACGCACTCGCCTACCTGTTCAGGGGGAAAAGCAAAAGTGAACAGGATGATTACCGCTCTGCCCTGCAAGATTACAACCGTACCATCGATCTAAGCCCTGACGACGCCACGGCTTATTTATACAGAGGTACAGCCCGTGCAAAATTACTTGACTACCACCGGGCCATTCAGGATTTCAGTAAGGTACTAGACCTCAATACCGAGGATGTCAATAAATATCAGGCCTATTATTCTCGTGCGGTATGTAAATCGCGTCTGGATGATTTCCAGGGAAGTATTCTGGATTTTACCAAAGCCATAGACATGAACCCCAAGCGATCGCAGACATTTGCCGGCCGGGGTTTAAGCCGCCTGCGAATCCATGATTATACCGGCGCCATTAAGGATTTCGACGAAGCCATCAAATTAAATCCTGAAGACGGCGAGTCTTTATATAACCGTGGTTTCAGCAAAACTAAAATAGACGATTTCCGGGGTGCTATCAGCGATTTCGACAAGGCCATAGCGCTCGACAATCAAAATACGAAAGCCTATTACGGCCGTGGTTTTTGCTACAGCAAACTCAATAACCAGAGAGACGCCATTCACGACCTGACCAAAGCCATCGAAATCAATAACGACAACATTGAATCGAAAATAGTTTATCATGGACGCATCAAAAGAAATGTCCTGGATGAGCTCCGCAATATGGTTCAGGAAAAGGGCAAAATCAACGAGTTTTCAGAAGATCGCTCAGAAGGTTACTACAGCCGCAGCATAGCCAAATTCAAAAACGGAGATGCCAAAGGTGCCATTACCGATTTGAACAAGTCTATTGAGTTGAATCCGATTTATGCCGAGGCTTATTTTTTCAGAGGGTTCGTGCGCTCATCGATGAACGCTCAGAAAGAAGCCATGCAAGACTGTACCAATGCCATTAAACTGAACCCCAAATACGGCGAAGCCTATTATGTGAGAGGCATTATCAAACACGCGCTGGGCGATGAAAACGGCGGTTGCTATGACCTGAGCCGTGCCGGCGAGCTTGGCTACTCGGCAGCCTATAATGTAATACGTGAATACTGTAATTAAGCATTGCTACTGATATACTGTCAAAGCCCTGCCATAAGGTAGGGCTTTTTTGTTTGCTTTCCGTTTCAGCAGAGTCTATTCAACCAAAGCCTGGCTTCAACTACATCCTTCTATTGCTTCACTAAACACAACCTTATCTTTATAAGACACAACCCATGCCTGGTTAAGTCAGTTTTGAAACCTTCAATTTAATACGCTTACTTTAAGCATTATTACCTCGCTCAAAACACTTTTGCTATGACTACCTCTCTGCTTGGTTCAGACATAATCGTTTTTCTTAATAAAAAAACATGGGTTTGTGTCAATGAAATTATGCTCTTAGAAGCACTTGCCAATTATACTAAAATACACTTCGAAGAAAAAAAACCTTTAATAATTGCTGTGACACTAAAAAAAATCGAGCCTTTGGTGAAAGACTTCGGTTTTTTACGAATCCACAAGAAGTATCTGATTAATATGAATTATGCCGATTCATCACTTTTGTCGAATGAATCAGTTACAATCCCGAACGATGTAGTCATTAAAGTTTCGAGAAGAAAAAGAAGCACCTTAAGGCGGAATTTAAAGCAATGGGCTGTTGCTTGAAACTCTTTCTGCTATTAAGAATTTGCTCCTTATATACTACAACTCCACCAGCGTATCGGCATCACACTGGTAGATAAACTGGGCCATTTCAACCAGTTCAGCCTCTGAAAGTTTCTTCATCTGGGTATCAAACTCACCGGCATATTTCGTAGTAATGTCCTTGGCTTTCTCTATAATTTCGGCTATGAACGGATGTTTCGGTTTTCCGACTGACTGCCCGAAGTCCATAATATCGGTCTTGAACATCAGGTTCATCGGTATCTTATACATTTGTCCGTTTTTCGCAGCACATACAGGCACGGGTTCGTAAACCGGCGAGGCCGAATACTCTCCTATTTTCTTCTGTGCTTTTTTATACAACTCGTCAGATTCTCCGAATACCACCGCCACTTTCTTGCGGGTAGTAGTTACGCGCTCTTCAATCATGGCGTCCAGCCTTTCCAGCAATTGGCGCAATGGCACAGTGTTCTTTCCGCTTCTGATACGCTCCCGAACCGACTGACGAATAAAATAGGTAATTGATTGGGTAACCGTAAGCCCGATTTCTGCCATCTGTTTGAATATCAGCGAAGAGGGCGACATCCCCGGTATCGTATTCGGGTCATGCAAAAGCACGCGGCCGTCAGCCGTCAGGAAGCCGTCTATGCGCGTCACTACACAAAAGCCCAGTGTATTGAAAGTCTTCAACAGGCTCTCATGAATCTTGTGCAGATTTTCCATACTTGTATCAACCGGAATCCGCTTCTTGGTCACATTCGATTTATACTTCGACTTGAAGTCAAAAGTCTGTATTTCTCCGTATATTTCTGTAGGGGGCAGGGCAATGGCTTTGCCGTCATCTTCCTGAATCACACCGCACGAAAACTCCTGTCCCTGAATAAACTCCTCTATCATCACATAATCCTCGGCATTTACCGAAACCACCGTGGCGGTATCGGCCGTAAACAAAACAGCATCCAGTTCCTCCATAAGATCAGCCGGGTGCGACAATATCTTGCCGTTTACCATCACCGGAAACCCGATGCCTTCATCCAGATTTGAGGTTTTCTCCATCAAATGCCGTTTCTGGCGTTCGGTCAGTTTCTCCCAGTCATTCTTTTTGAAAATCGCTTCAAAGAAACATTGGTTAACAGACCTTGTAAATTCTTCCAGGCTTCTTTTCCTGACAATAGCTACCCCGATTGATGACCCCTGATGTGGGGCTTTCACCACAAACGGGAAGCCGATATTATTAATCAGTTCTGTAAAAAGTTTCGAGCGGTCGGCCGTAGCCCATTCTTCTCTGGTAAACGTTACCATCTTTTTCTTTTGACCTGTCACGAGCGAAATCAGCTGGTTTTGCATGGGCTTATCAATACCCACTGCCGAGCCTATCAGTCCCGGCCCCATATACGGAATCCCGTACCATTCCAGCAAACCCTGCACGCTACCGTCTTCGGCCTGCGGGCCATGCATGATGGTAAAGGCGAAATCCATAATCTGCGAGAAATCGGAGGGTTGAATCTGCTTGCCGACTTTATAAATCAGTTTATAGAGTTGGGTTTCGTTTAGTTCACCCAACGATTCTATATATACTCTAAACCCACGATTCAGATTTTTCGAAGGGAAGAAGTCCCTGATAGATTCCTCATAAAGCAGCTCAGGGTTGATTTGAATAAAATGACCTAAACTGTCAACAAATACCGGAACCGGCTCAAACAAAGCTTTGTCGATATGCTCGAAAGCTGTTTTCCCGCCTAAGTATGATATTTCCCTTTCCCGGGCTTGTCCGCCAAAGAAAATCCCGACTCTAATTTTACTTGCCATTTTAAACCTTGAACTGATTATTCGTTTAGCGTAGTGCCTGAAATCAAAAAGTGCATGCAAGATAATAAAAAAGCCACTTGCAAATGCAAGTGGCAGTATATTTTTAGCTTATTTTACGTCGAAAACCCTATTAAAACGCAGGTGTAAGGTTTAGTGCCTCTACTTTTTGTATCTCTGGTACAGCTTTCAGAATAGCTTCTTCAAGCCCTGCCTTAAAAGTCATCGACGACATCGGGCATGCGCCACACGCACCCAGCAATTCCAATCTTACGGTATAGTCGTCAGTAATCTCAATTACTTTCACATTACCACCGTCTGTTTGCAGATAAGGTCTTACTGTATTTAAAGCGGTTTCTACTCGTTCTATTAAATTTTCCATATACCAACTATTCAGAGTATTTATCTATTACAAAAGTAAAAAAATATTGAAAAAGTTCAAAATCGGGCGATAGAATAAACTTACTCCTCGAAGATTTCAATTTGCTTAAAGTAATTGTCGAAGTTTTCATCCCATAAAACTGAAATCAATCCGAGTATTAATTCATAATCCTCAAATACATAGGTGGTAGCTCTATGTATAAATCTATTGTTTGCATTCCCAACTTTAAATCACAAATACGGGATAAGTCTTATAATACTCTTTTCCGGTCGGCATTTTTAGGTATTTCTATTTCTCCTGCCTGAACCTGGTTTACCCATTTTTTCTTTAACTCAATGGCTTTTTTTATTTTATGGGGTACAGGTGCATTAACCTGTATGCGCTTCTCAGTTATTATCTCTTCTTTTATCATAAATAATCTATTAACACTTAAATATAACATATTTTCAATTATTTTCATTCATTTATTTAATTCTAAACAGTTTCCTACTTTTCCTACACTTCACTATCTTTACAGCTACTAATCAATCAATTTCCAAACTGTATTCAATTTATCAGCAAACTATGCGAAGCTTTATCTTAGTGTTTATTCTTTTCTGCTCAGGGGCAGCATTTTCCCAGACCACCGATGCCGGTTATGTGCAGGAAAACTACAAAAAACTGGAAGTGTACATACCCATGCGCGACGGTGTGCGTCTGTTTACTTCCATTTATCTGCCGAAAGATTCCACCCAAAAATATCCTGTCATGATGCAGCGCACGCCCTACTCTGTAGCGCCCTATGGCGAAGGCAAACTAAAAACCCAGGTAGGCCCAAGCTCAGAGTTGATGCACGACGGCTTCATATTTGTATATCAGGATGTACGCGGCCGCTGGATGTCTGAAGGAGATTTTGTAGAAATGCGCCCGCATCTGGACACCAAAAACGGCAAAGCGATCGATGAATCGACCGATACGTATGATACCATCGAATGGCTCCTGAAAAACCTCAGCTACACCACAGGTAAAGTAGGCATGTGGGGTATCAGCTATCCGGGTTTTTATGCTTCAGCGGGTCTTATGGCCAATCACCCTGCTTTGGTGGCTTCATCGCCACAGGCGCCTATGGCCGACTTATGGCGCGACGACAGCTATCATAACGGTGCCTTTATGTTGCCGCATAACTTTGGGTTTTACCCTTCATTTACCAATCGTACCGACAACAAGCCTACCCAGAGTTTTGGCAAGCGCTTTGATTTCGGCACGCCTGACGGCTACAAATTCTACCTCAATCTTGGTCCATTGAAAAACTCGCTCAATTATACCGAAAGCCTGGGCAAAGACCCCTACTGGCGTGCCAATATTGACCATCCTAACTACGATGAGTTCTGGAAAAGCCGTAATATTCTGAACCATCACAAGAGCATTAAACACGCGGTAATGGTAGTGGGCGGCTGGTATGATGCCGAAGACCTCTACGGTACTTTCAAAACCTACCAGTCGATCGAGCAAAAGAACCCGGGTATCTTCAATATTTTTGTGGTTGGCCCCTGGGTACACGGCGGTTGGGCCAGAGGTGACGGAGACGTACTCGGCAATGTGAGTTTCGGCGAAAAAACCAGCATTCATTACCGCCAGAATATAGAACGCAAATTTTTTAACTACTACCTGAAAGGCCAGGGAGACAATACTTTTGCAGAAGCACAAATGTTTGAAACCGGCACCAACCGCTGGCGCAACTTCAGCGAATGGCCACCCAAAGCAGCTAAAGAACAAAAACTTTACTTCGGTGCAAACGGCAAACTGACTTTCGATGCCCCGGCTGATGCAAAAAGTGCCAGCCAGTATCTATCAGACCCGAGCAAACCTGTGCCATCGTCAGACTACATCACTTCAGGTATGCCGCGCGAATACATGGTAGACGACCAACGCCATGCCAGCCGCCGTCCGGACGTACTGACTTTCCAGACCGATGTGCTCGACAAAGACATCACCCTTGCCGGAAACATCTGGGCCAGCCTGAAAGTATCAACCACAGGAACCGATGCCGACTTTATTGTAAAAGTAATAGATGTGTATCCTGACGACGCCAAAGATAACGCCAATACAGCCAAGCATATCCGTATGTCGGGCTATCAGCAGATGGTCAGAAGTGAAGCCATGCGCGGCAAGTTCCGTAAGAGTTTCGAAACACCGATACCCTTCAAACCCGGCAGTGTAGACGAAGTTTCTTTCGAATTACAGGATGTACTGCATACCTTCAAAAAGGGCCACCGCATTATGGTACAGGTACAAAGCACATTCTTTCCGATTATCGATCGTAATCCGCAGAAATTCCTGCCCAATATACATTTTGCAGACCCGTCAGATTTCCAGACGGCTACCCACAAGGTGTATCACGAAAAGAATAACGCCAGCCACCTGAAAGTACGGATACTGGAATAAACCAGCCTTAAACAAAAACCCCTCCGTCAGCCTGGCCAACGGAGGGGTTTCTATTTGATATATTCAGATTATTACTTCAAAGTAGTAATCCATTTTGCAATTTTCAATGCTTCTTCTTTTGGAACTTGTGTCATCGGAGCCATTGGAGGATACCCTTCCCAGTTAGCAGGATTCGGCTTGTAGATTAACTCTACAATCTCTTCTGCTTTGTATTTTTTCTTCTTCATAACGTCTTTATAGGCTGGTCCTACTAAACGGGTATCTACTTTATGACAAGCCAGACAGGTATTTTTTTGTAATAATTTTTCAATATCCGGTGGTATTTTGGTTTGAGCCTTTGAAGCAGAGGCTATACCAAGCACAACGGCAATGGTCAGGAATGTTTTTTTCATTGGTAAATCTAAATATTAAAATTATACTTAAGTCCGAGCGGAAAACTTTTCCGCTAAATACGTAAACAAAACGTTATGAAGAAAGAATTAGTTAAATTTTTAATATAGTATTTTGTTAATAAAACGTTAAATACAAAAAATGAAAGGCTGTTAATAAATCATGATACCCCGTAGCATGCATTTTCTTGATAGTTTCCTGATTTTACTTTACTTTCGCTGTTATACTGGCTATCAGGGTTTACCCAAATTAAAATTGTATGAACGCATTACCTACCCCAAAAAAACGCAGAACGCTGTTGTGTTTCAAAAAATGTATTACAGGCTTTGGGGGGTTCTTTATCGTATTTCTGCTTTGTTTTGATATTTCGGCCCAGCCCATTCAATGGGCCAGCAAGGTATTGGGTGTTTCTTCCGAACGCACCGACCCTATGGGGCAGGGTCAAGAATTCAAAGCAGTTCAAATATTGGGTAAACCCAACAAACTACCCCAAACCGGTGACTCTAAAGTTGCCTGGTCGCCTGCCGGTGCTGATACCAATGGCGACGAATGGATAACGGTCGGCTTCGAAAGACCTATGAAAATCAGACAGGTGTCTATTGCCGAAAACCATAACCCGGGCGCTATTATCCGGGTCTTTGCTTATGACTCTACCAACAAAGACCACCTGATTTACGAAAACATAGGTGACGCGCCCAAAGTACCGGGGCGTATGTGGAACATCACCATCCCGCAGACATCCTTTAAAGTACATGCCATAAAACTGGTGATGACCCCCTCGCTGGTGCGTGGCTATAATCAGATTGATGCCGTGGGGATAGCTGAACTGAGCATACCTTATGAGGCGCAGATTAATCTGGCTAAAAATATACCCAAAGAAATTGTGAAAGAGAATCTTGGGCGGGGTGTTAACTCAAAATTCGGTGAATTGGCGCCTATTATTACCCCTGATGGCAGAACACTGTTTTTTACCCGTATTTTGCATGATGGCAACATTGGCAAACTGAAAGAGCAGGATGTGTGGGTATCAAAACTACAGCCAGACGGCACCTGGGGTGAAGCCGAAAACGTGAAAGCACCTATCAATACAGAACAGAACAACGCAGTAACTTCTGTATCGGCCGATGGTAAAACCATCTTTCTGCTGAATGTATACCAGCCTGATGGTTCACTTTCACAGGGCTTATCTACCTCAAAAAAAACACAGCTGGGCTGGGAGTTTCCGAAAGAAGTAAAAATCAATGACTATTATAATCTGGCCGATTTCACCGAGTTTTCTCTGGCTCCCAACAACAGGGTGCTGGTGATGACCTGCAAACGCCGGGACACACAAGGTGGCAAAGACCTGTATGTTTCATTTCTGAATGCAGACGGCACCTGGTCGAAACCGCTGAACATGGGTGACGACATCAACACGATAGAAGACGAAACCGGGCCTTTTATTGCGGCAGACTCAAAGACCCTCTATTTTTCAACAAAGGGTTTCCCGGGTTATGGAGACAACGATATTTTTCTGAGCCGCCGCCTCGACAGCACCTGGACCAAATGGAGTGAACCTGAAAACATAGGCCCGCTCATCAATACACCCAAGTGGGACAGTTTCTTTACCATTCCGGCGTCAGGTGAATTCGCCTATCTGAGCTCTGTCGAGAAATCTCTCGGCGGTGAAGACATCTTCCGGATCAAGCTTTTCCCATCAATCAAGCCGGAACCCGTAGCCATTATATCGGGTACTGTGTTCAATGCCACAGATAAAAAACCAATTGCCGCCGATGTGTTTCTGGAAATTATCCACGATACTACTTTCATCGACTCGAAAGAAAAAATTGTATCGGAGTTTGACCCCGGAACCGGAGAATTCAAGTTTGTAGTACCCCTGAAAAAAAACTACAGCCTCAGTGCTTCTAAAAAGGGTTTCATTGCTGTAAGCGATAATATCGATTTAAGCCGCGACAACCGTTTCAGGGAAATCAGACGGAATATCAACCTGATACCCATCAGGGAAGGAGAAAAAATTGTACTGAATAATCTGTTTTTCAACCAGAGTAAATATGATATCCTGCCGCCCTCCTACTCCGAGCTTAACCGCATCATTCAACTGATGAAAGAATACCCTAACATGGAGGTATTGATTGAAGGCCACACCGACGGTGCAGACGACAACCTGATGCTGAACGTGAAGCTGTCACAAGACCGGGCCAACGAAGTAAAAAAGTATCTGGTAGAAAAAGGAGGAATCAATCCCGGCCATATTCAGACCAAAGGCTGGGGGCCATCACGGCCTATTGCCAGCAATGTTTCGGAAGAAACCAGAAAGAAGAATCGTAGGGTCGAATTCTCAATTTTGAAATTGTAATTTATGCCTTCTAAGAAAAAACCTGAACAGGGGCTTATAGCGCTCTGTTTTATCCTGATTCCCATCCTGTTTTTTGGATACATTTTTCAGAAATATGCAGTCAACATACCTCATTGGGACGACCACGGAGTAAAAAACTCTCTTGCGGTTTTTCTCACAACCAGTAGCCTGACAGAAAAAATAAGGATTCTTTTTGCACAGCATAACGAGCACCGCATTGTTCTTACACGCGTTTTTGCCTTGCTCACCTATCTGTTCACAGGTACTCTGAATCTGAAAGTGCTCATGCTTCTTGGCAACCTGGCTCTGGTGGGTATCCTGATTGTTTTCTACAATGTCGGCAAACGCAACAACTTCTCCTTATTAGCGCTTGCACCGGTTTCATTTATGCTGTTTTTGAGCAGTAATAGCGAAAACATTTTCTGGGGAATGGCCTCCGTCCAAAACTTCTGGATCAACCTGCTGACATTTCTTTCCCTTTATTTTCTTGTTTATTCGTACGATAAAACAGATAAATCATATTTCTATTTAGCCATTGCCTGTTGCTTTCTGGGCATTTTCACCAGCAGCAACGGCATATTGATTGCCGTAGTCGGTTTGTTTGTGCTTGTGATTCAGAAGAGATACCGTCAACTCGGCATCTGGTCAGGTGCTTCAGTTTTATTCCTGTTTTTATTCTTTTTCAATTACAGCAAACCGCCCGATAACGTAGCCGTAATAGATTTATCGAAACCAAAGTTATTACTAATGGGCATACTTACTACCCTCGGTAATAGCATTGATGTATCTCACATTGCACATGCTACGCAACTACTGCTGCCTATGGGTGTAGGCATGGTGATACTTATCATATCCGGTTTTTTGGCGTTTCAGTTATTTTTTAGAAAATATAATATCAAGCAGCACAACAACAACCTGTTTTTAATCAGTTGCCTCCTGTTTTTGGGTATTACCTGTGCCGGTATAGCCGCCGCCCGGCTTTCTTACTACGGCATCGAGTTTTTGCTTTCCAGCAAATACAAAATTAGTTCAGCATTGCTTCTTTGCCTTTGCTACTTTGCCGTGCTGAGTTTCACTAATCAATCTAAACGAGACTTACTGATTAAAATAATACTGGTCGTTACGGTAGTTTTCTATTTCTACACCTATTTTGCCGAACTGAGAAACATCAGCTATTTGCACAGATCGCGGGTGGCTGAGCAGTTTTATGCTCAGCATAACGAAAAACAGATGCCATCAACAGGTATCCATGCCCGATTACAACAGCCGGCTCCGGCATTTTATGATACCCTGATGCCCGACCTGTTATCGCGCCGGGATTCCGTCAAAACCGAAATTATCATCGAAAAAAACGACACCGGGTTTATTTTGATCGATAAGCAGACAAGTGGACAGAGTGCCGGTTCGGCAGATACCTGGGAATACCTTCTTTTCCGATCAGCCCAAAACCTATATCTGTATGCGCCGAGAATCAACTCGTCGAGTTTTATCTCATCAAAAGATTCTCCAAAAATCAGTTTTCTTTTCGGAAATCAACAGAAGACAACTAGCTTTGTGTTTGATGTTTCTAAATTCCTGATTGCGCCCGGCAACTATCAGCTGGGTATTGTTCGGATAGAAGACCAAAAGCATAAAGTAATCTGGACCACCCAATCAATCAATATCGAGGCGCTGAAAAAAGCGGAATCAAAACAAAACTGGTAATTTCCTGTAAGAATTCAATTTCTGATGTCGGCACAAAACACTTCCTATTTAAAACAGCTTGACGGTATTCGTTTCATAGCAGTATCATTGGTGCTAATAGATCACTGGTCTGACGAAAAACTGAATATCCCCCTTGGTTTTCTGGGTGTTTGTGTGTTTTTCGTGCTGAGCGGTTTTCTGATTACCCGCATTTTGCTCAATGCCAAAGACAAAGACGAGGCCCTCGACCGTTCGCATGGCTTCTCGCTGAAACAATTCTACATCCGCCGTACCATCCGTATTTTCCCGGTTTATTACCTGACCATATTTATACTCTATGTATTGAATGTGGCGCCCGTACGTGATAAAATCATCTGGTGCCTTACCTATTCAACTAATATTTACATAGCCGTCTATCAATCATGGTTAGGTGTCATTGATCACCTGTGGTCGCTGGCGGTTGAAGAGCAATTCTATTTGTTTTTCCCCTTCGTTATCTTTTTTATTCCATCGCGCTATCTGGTCAAAGTTCTGTTTGGTTTCATTGGCCTGTCAGTATTGCTCAGGTTTGTACTATACAAACAAGGGGTGGCTTGGATGGCCTCATACGTACTCATGCCTACCTGCCTCGATGCATTCGGCATGGGTGGTTTACTGGCCTATTTTTTCTATCAGAAAAACGAAAAGGTAAAAGCATTCATCACCAACAAGATATGGCTGTTGCTAAGTCTTCTGATGTACATCGGCATACTTATACTAAGCCGAACCATTTCTGAAGGGCAGAACATCGTAACCATCGTTTTTCTGCGCTTGTTCGAATCCCTCCTCTCTCTTTTTCTGGTCGGCAATGCCGCTTACAATTTTGGGGGCATCGCTAAAACCATACTCGAAAGCAAAATGGCGGTTTACCTCGGGCGCATCAGCTACGGTATCTACATCTATCATAATTTCATTTATAATTACTATCATTCAGGGCCGCTGCACCCAACCATAAGGGTGCTGAACAAACTCCCCTTCTTAGCCCATAATTTACCGCTCAGATTCATTTTTCTGTATGCCGTTACCATTGGTGTAGCCACCTTGTCATGGTATCTGATAGAAAAACCCATCAACCGCTGGAAAGAGAAATTCGGGTATTGAGGTTTCTTATTGCCTCTTATCAAAACTCAAAATATATATTCATAGACCAACATTTTATCTTAATTTTGCCGGTGTTTAGAAGCATAGCATAACCCAGGTTTCTCTCATGAGTAGTACGTACGGAACAATTTTTAAGATTTCAACATTCGGAGAATCGCACGGCAAGGCGATTGGTGTAGTAGTTGACGGATGCCCCGCCGGAATAGATTTTGATGAACAATACATTCAGCATGAACTTGACCGCCGCAAACCCGGGCAGTCGCGTATTACAACCCAGCGTAAGGAAGCCGACGAGTTTCAGGTACTATCAGGTATTTTTGAAGGCAAAACTACGGGTACTCCCATTGCTATGGTTATTTTTAATGAAGATCAACGCTCTAAAGATTACAGCCATATAGCACATCAGTTCAGGCCGTCACATGCCGACTATACTTATACTGCCAAATACGGCGTGCGCGACTACCGCGGTGGCGGGCGTAGTTCTGCCCGTGAAACAGCCGCACGGGTAGCCGCAGGTGCGCTGGCCAAAATGTTGCTGTCTGCACAGCAGATTACCGTTCAGGCGTATGTGTCGCAGGTCGGAAAAATCAAATTAGATAAAGAGTACTGGGAGCTTGACCTGAGCAAAACAGACGATAACGCCGTGCGCTGCCCCGATGAAGCCATAGCACAGCAGATGTTCGATTTCATTGACGAAACCCGCAAGAAGGGTGACTCAATCGGTGGTATTATCACCGGTATTATTAAAGGCGTGCCTGTGGGCTGGGGAGAGCCCGTGTTCGATAAACTGCATGCCGAGCTGGGCAAAGCCATGTTGGGTATCAATGCCGTAAAAGGTTTTGAATATGGCAGCGGTTTTAATGGCATAGAGTTGTATGGTTCACAACACAACGACGAGTTTTATGTAGGTGACGACGGAAAAGTACACACCCGTACCAATCATTCGGGTGGTATACAGGGAGGCATCTCCAACGGCGAAGACATCTACTTCAGGGTAGCATTCAAGCCTGTAGCTACTATTATGCAGGATCAGGACAGTGTGGACGACACCGGAGAAAAAGTGGTGGTGTCGGGCAAAGGGCGGCATGACCCTTGCGTATTACCCAGAGCCGTACCTATCGTAGAGGCCATGGCAGCGCTTGTTCTGGCCGATTTCAGCCTCCGGAGCAAGAGCAATAAACTATAAAACAGAGAAAAAAAATAGCTGCAAAAAAAACACAGGGGCAAAAAAAGCCCCTTTCTTATTCGTTTTTTTGAAATTTGTTCTATTTTTGTATAAAAATGCTTTCCTGATGGAATTTATTCCTTCTGATATTGACAAATATTGCCTGGATCACACCACACCTGAAAACGACTTACTGAGCAAACTTAACCGTGAAACGCATGCCAGAGTGTTGCAATCGCGTATGCTTTCCGGTCATCTGCAAGGGCGTTTTCTTGCTATGTTGTCGCACATGATCCAACCAGGGCTTATTCTTGAAATCGGTACTTATACGGGGTATTCGGCCCTGTGCCTTGCTGAAGGCCTGACAGAAAGCGGAAAAATCATTACTATTGACGTGAACGAAGAACTGGAGGATTTCGTAAGAGGTTTCTTTCAGCAGTCTTCATTAAATGATAAAATAGATTTCAGGGTTGGTAATGCGGCGGAAATAATCCCCGATATTACCGAACCGATAGATCTGGTTTTTATCGATGCCGATAAGCTGAATTATCATCTTTATTATGAGCTGGTTTTCGATAAAGTGCGTGCAGGAGGCTATATCATTGCCGACAATGTTTTGTGGAGCGGGAAAGTAAGCAACCCGACTTCTAAAGACAAAGACACGCTGGCTATCAGAGCTTTCAATGAGATGATTCAGCAGGATAACCGCGTAGAAAATATCCTGTTGCCCATCCGTGACGGGCTGATGGTGCTGAGAAAGAAATAAGTGCTTGAATTTTAATAGAATCGATCTTATCAACACTCCCACATCGGGAACAAACTGCTGCGAGTATTTTGCTGTACTTTATAAATAAAAGTAAGCGAATCATTTTCTTATCTGAAAAGATTCAGAATTGCCCATCTTCTGCGCTTCCGCGAGGGGCCAGGAGAACAGAATCTAAACGTGTTTAAAAGTTGTGCTTTTACTAATAATTTGTTAGCTCATGAAAAAACTCTTCGTGCTTTCGTTTTTTGTGGCAGGTTTTCAGATGGCGCTTGCACAGCAGGCCAGCTTGCCACAAGTACCCAAAAAAGTGACTTTTGCGGGTCTAACCGTCAATCTGGATTCAGATGCCCAGGAACTCGTTCTGAAAGAAGTATCGGCTTTGCTGATACCCGAAAACAGATATGTTCAGGATAAACTCCAGCGTATTCAGTGGTACTTCCCGGTTATAGAACGTATTCTTGCTGAGGAAAAAGTACCCGACGACTTCAAATATCTGGCAGTAGTAGAAAGTTCGCTGTTGCCCGATGCCGTTTCCAGCTCAAATGCGGTTGGTTTCTGGCAAATGAAAGCCCCCACCGCTCAGGAATTTGGCTTACGCGTTGATAGCAACATTGACGAAAGAAAGAATATCTATGCCTCAACCCGGGCAGCAGCCAAATACCTGAAACGGAACAATCAGATTTACAAAAACTGGATATCGGCGCTCTACTCCTATTTGCTCGGAGCCGGCGGTATCAGTAAAATTGTACCGGCCGAATGGACAAACGCATCGTCGGTAGCATTCACAGGTCGTACTGATCGCTATTTGATTAAAACCGTTGCGGCACGCCTTGCTTTTGAGTATCGCGTGAACCGCATGAAACAAAACGACTGGACCTTCTTTGAATACACCAAAGGAAAAGGTAAAACGCTGGCAGAGATTGCTTCCGTTTTTGAAATTGATCTTATCGAGTTGAAAAGACATAACTCGTGGTTGCAGGTAAGTACCATTCCTGACAATTACTCGGTAGCCCTGTTTGTGCCTGCCAACAAAATAGACCTGGTACAGATAAAGGCAATCGGGCAAAGCACTTTAACTGCCACCGGTGCTTCTTCAACACCGGCACTAACGGCAGTTAAAGAAGAACGCCCCGCAAAAGAGGAAACCAATCACATGGGATACCCCGTTTTAGTACGTGTAACCAAAAAGACAAGCAAAGACGACGAGGCCGTTTTCTATGAAATAAATGAAATGAAAGGTATTCTTGCTAAATCGGGCGACAACGTAGCCTCTTTGGCAAAAGCAGGTAAGCTGAAAATAAAAGACTTCCTGATGTACAACGACATGAGCGACGCCGACGTGGTAGAGACAGGGAAAGTGTATTATCTGCAAAGAAAATACAGTAAAGGTCCCGTACGTGAGTTTGAGGTGAAGTCTGGCGAGTCGATGTGGAGCATCTCACAGTCTTTTGGGGTTAAATTAAAGTCTTTGTTGAAATTCAACCGGATGAAGGCCTCTGCTGATATTGCGGAAGGCCAACTGGTGTATTTGCAGCATAAAAGGCCTAAAGACCTGGCTCTGAAACTTAATACGGACCAACGCAAGCCCGAGGTTGTTGTTCCGCAGCAGAAATTGCCTCTTATGGAAAAATACGAGCAGAAGGCTACCCAAAAGCCGGAAGTTATCGCAAAGACAGAAGAGAAACCTGCAAAAACTGTGGAGCCTGAAAGAGTAAGAGAGCAGTTGCCATCAGAAACAGTGGTGATTGAACGATCTACAAAAAGACCGGCACAGCCACAAACGCAGCCACAGCCGCTAAAGGAGTCGAAAACAACCGCTATCGCTACACAAAACAGTGGAGCATCTGACGACGGCGACAATATCCCCGTAATTAAGATTGAAGACGAAACAGAATATTCAATATCTGTCAATCCTTCTAAATCTGTTAATAAACCGGTCGTTTCTGTCGTTAATAACGAACCTGCCGAAACGGAAGTCAAAAAAGTAGTTAAAACCAATGCAGCGCCTAAAAAGGTGTTTCACAAAGTTGCTCCAGGACAAAACCTCTACAGCATTGCCCGTAAATATGATGTAACCGTAAGAGAACTGGCCGACTGGAATAATTTCTCGACTAAAGAAAGGGTAAAAACAGGCCAGAGGCTACTTGTTGGGTATCAGGGCGACACCGATAACACTGTGAAAGAAGAACCGGCCAAAGAAAACGTGGCGAAAGCAAACACCGCCAAAGAAGAGAAACGCAGCGAATCGCTGGCTAAGTCACACAAAGTAGTGAGAGGCGAAACCCTGTTCAGTATTTCAAGACGCTATGATGTAACCATGAAACAAATTCAGGAATGGAACAATATGCGCGATCGCAGCGTTAGAATAGGGCAGAAACTTGTTATCAGAAAAATATAGTCTGACCGGGAGTTTTAAACCGAATAGTCATACAGTTCAGCATTTACTTTTACTGAGCCTCAGAAGAGTAATTGAACTTAGCCTTATAAACTAGTCCCCTCTGCCTTTTCTTACCGGCAGAGGGGCTTTTTACAATGAAGCATGCCGACCCGGCCTTTGGCAAAATGGGGTATTATTTAAAATAGACAATGATTTTAATCGAAAACACTTGTATCAGTGATGACGTTGCAGAGAAGTTCTTTGTCTGCAATCTGGAAAAATGCAAAGGCGCCTGCTGCGTAGAAGGCGACCTGGGTGCCCCATTGGAAGAATCTGAATTGCCGATACTGGAAGAAGTCTATGACGCCGTGAAACCCTACCTTTCTGCCGAAGGAATTAAGGCTATTGAAACACAGGGAAAATACATTAAAGACTGGGAGGGCGACTTCTCTACGCCAACCATCGATGACCGCGAATGTGCCTATGCCATTTATGACGACAGAGGCATTCTGAAGTGCGGAATTGAACAAGCCTATATAGATGGGAAGATATCCTGGAAAAAACCCATCTCCTGCCATTTATACCCCATCCGTATTACTAAATACGAAGACTTCCACGCCGTGAACTACGACCGCTGGACTATCTGCAGCGATGCCTGTGAACTAGGCGATAAACTCGGCGTGCCGGTCTATCAGTTCCTGAAAGAACCATTGATAAGAAATTACGGTGAAGCATGGTACAACACACTCGATAAAGAAATAAAAGAGCGGGAAGAAAAATGATTTTTTATTGTCGATTTTCGAATGCAGACGGTTCGCCGCGCGATTGTCGAATTGTTTAATTGTGGCGTGAACTTTCAGTTCACTGCATGCAAACCGATTGTTACTATACTCACAAAGCTTACAATTTTTCATGATAATTTCACTTTATCTGATTCGGCGAATGAATTCACCGGCTATCAGAACAAAGGAATATTAATGTCTATTTCGACCGACTTAAGTCGGTCTTAACTAAAATCAAATCCTATGTTATTGTAGCCCCCGAATTCATTCGGGGAATCGTCAGATTGGGAAAAACAGTAAAATATTAAACCAACGCTCACTCAACCACCAAATGAAACCCTCCATAGACAACGTTTTTGATGAGATATATCAGGTAGTACGTATGATACCCAAAGGCCGTGTAACCAGCTATGGTGCTATCGCAGCATATATCGGTTCAAAATCAGGAGCAAGACTGGTAGGCTGGGCAATGAACGCCTGCCATAACCAGCCGGACGTGCCCGCGCACAGAGTAGTGAACCGCAACGGGGTTTTAAGTGGCAAAGCGCATTTCGGTGGTAATCGCATGCAGGAGTTGCTGGAAAACGAGGGAATAAAGGTAGTCAACGACAAGATTACAGATTTCGACAAGCATTTCTGGAACCCCTCAACAGAATTGATATAGCAGATGGTCTATAAAGAAAAAACCCCCGAAGCTCGGGGGTATTTCTCAACTTTATAGCCATGAAAACTAATATTTTTATAACATTCTCAAATTTCCTTATGCTAATGTTATTTTTAAATCATTTAATTTCTTTCTGATCGAAGTATCAAACTGTCTGTCATCCAGTTTCAGTACGTACCCACCAATCAGGTCTTGGTTTGTTTTCTCCTCCAATATTACTTCTTTTCCTGTAGCTTTTGCTACTAAAGCTGTAAAATCTTTACGTTGCGTATCGGTTAACGGAGAAACAGTGGTTACAGTAGCTTTTTGAATACCCTTTTGCTCGTTATACAGTTTCTGAAACTCTTCTGCAATTGAATAAATCAAGTTCTCTCTGTGCTTCTTTGTTAATACATTGAATATCGAAAAAGTAACATCGCTTACACGATTCTCGAAAATATTCTTCAGTATTCCTAATTTTTTGTCATGACGCACAATCGGGTTGTTCATCACAACAGCAAACTGTCTGTTTTCGTCGCAGATTTGTTGAAACAAGAACATGTCTTTGCTCACATCTTCCACAACTTTTTTTTCTATTGCCAAATCAAACAACGATTTAGCGTATCTATATGCAACTATTGAATCTGCCATTTCTTTTTATATAGAAGTAAATTCTCGGTTGCAACATATATTTCTACAAAAGTACAACCGACTCTACCAAAAAAACAAATTTTGTAACACTTATTTTGCAAAAGCTTAACAAGAAATTTGCAAAACGTAAGTATTTTAATTAAGAATGAACCTGCCTAGCGCTGATATCAGTTCAATTTAGCTTCTGAAATCAGGTCTGTTACCAGCGACTCCTGTGCTTTTTTATCAGTCAATTCTTTACGCAAAACTTTTTCGGCAATCTCGATCGAGAAAGCAGCCACGTCTTTTTTCATTTGCGCTACTAAAGCTGCTTTTTCTTGTTGGATGGCCTCACGGGCATCAGCAATAATTTTTACTCCTTCACTCACTGCTTTTTCTTTTGCTTCGGCCAATAGGTTATCAGATGCCTTTTTCGCTTCACGGATAATCAAATCGCGTTCGGCACGGGCTTCAGCAATAATTCTGTCGTTATCAGATTTCAATTTCGCCATTTCTGCACGGGTTTCTTCCGCCATTCTCAAAGCCGACTCAATTGATTCTTCACGCTCTTTCAATGCGCTCAGGATGGGTTTCCAGGCAAATTTTGCAAGGAAAAAAACTAAAATACCAAAAACCAAAAGCATCCAGACAATCAATCCGGGGCTGGGGGTTAGTAATTCCATATCAGTTTTAAAATTATATTTTTATTATTTGACTAGTAAAGGCCTGCTGTTTACAGCAACTAATTTACCATAAACTGCTTTACAATACCGACCGCCGATGTGTGATAGAATCCTGTACTAACGCCTAATGCGAGTAGTACAGGATCTTAATCAGAGTCGTTTACTTTTGATTCTTACACTAATTTGAAAGAGATCAAAAGACAGATTACAGCTGCAAAAAGAGCTACGGCTTCTACAAGGGCAGCGATGATGATCATCATAGTCTGGATTTTGTTAGCCGCTTCTGGTTGACGAGCCACACCCTCAAGTGCGCTACCACCGATACGACCAAGACCAACACCAGCACCAATTGCTGCAAGACCAGCACCAATTGCTGCGCCCATTACTGCAAAACCGCGGGTTGCATCAGCACCTGCTTGTAAAAGAACTTGTAATAAAGACATGATTTAACAATTTATATATTAGTAAAAAAATAAATACAAACTCAGGTTATCAATGACCGTGGTCAGCCTCATGATGTTCTTCAATGGCACTGCCAATATACATTGACGACAACAAGGTAAAGATAAACGCCTGCAGGAATGCTACCAGTAACTCAATGGCATTCATGAACAACGTAAAGATGGTTACCACGCCACCTACTGCAAAGCTCTTGAATATAAAGATAAGACCCAGCAAACTCAGGATAATAATGTGACCGGCAGTGATGTTAGCGAAAAGACGTATCGTTAACGACATCGGTTTCATGAATACACCGGCAATCTCAACCACCCACATTAAGGGCAACATCAACACAGGTACGCCCTCAGGTTTCACTAAGTGCAACCAGTAGTGTTTGTTGGCATTGATATGCGTAATAATAAAAGTAATAAGGGCCAGAATCAGGGTAATGGCAATATTACCTGTTACGTTGGCACCACCCGGCAACAGCCCCAAAAGGTTGTTGATTAATACAAAGAAAAACAAAGTAAGCAGATACGGCAGGTATTTACCATATTTAGGGCCGATATTCGGTTTCACTACTTCGTCTCTGATGAAAAAGATAACCGGTTCAATAAACGCCTGTATACCTTTAGGCGCTTTGCCACGGTTAGTGTTAAAGCTTTTGGCAACGGTCGACATCAACACAATAAGAATAACGGCGCTCAGAATAAGCGATGCCACGTTTTTGGTAATAGATAAGTCCCATACGTGAACAGCCTCATCAATTGAGCCGTCAGCTTTTACTCTGTGTATATGTTCGTGTTCGTTTTTATAATCGTTGTAGATACCGTTTCCTTCTTTGAAACGGGCAGATGAGAATACTTCAACGCCTCTGTCTTCGCTATAAAGAATAACCGGAAGCGGAATGATAGCCCCATGCGAAAATTCCCACTCATGAGAATCGGAAATGTGGTGCATGATCATCTTACCGATGTCGAAATTCTCTTCCTCATGTGTAGCACTTTCCTTTGCTTCGTGATGGCTGTCGTGCGCTTCCTGGGCAAATGAAAAAGTAAGAGAAAAGACTGATAATGAGGCTATTAGTAAGGCTTTATTTGTTAGTGAACGCAACATAATTTTTAAATGATTCGGTCAATCAACGTTTCGGGATAATCACTTTTCTGAATTTTGGCGCAAGTTACTATTTAAATTCCAAATCTCAAAGACTGTATAAAATAAATATAATGCAAAAAAGTTGGCAACGAACAGTTCCTGCTGCTGCAAACCTGCATATAATTCAATGCCGATGAAAATAATGCTCAGAAGTAGACGTAAAGCAACTGTTGCGAGATAAAACTGGATAAAGTTTTTACGTTTTTCGCGGAAACCTAATTCCATTATCCGGTTAAAAAGAAAGGAATAGGCCACAAAAAAGCTCAGAATTACCCATTTTTGCTGGTGCAGCAGATAACCGAGACCAAGTGGTGCAGCTAAAAAAAATACAATTATGAATACTCCGGTGAGCAGTAAAGTTTTTGTCATAAAAGCCATAGCGGGTTGTTAGCCACAGTATTATTGTTTCGGAAGCTGTCTGATAACGTTGTAAAGAGAGACGCCGATGGAGGTAAGTGACAAGACGAGTGTCCAGACCGGTGTTTTATTGGCCGAACGCGAATCGAGCCAATAACCAAACCAGGTACCCAGCCCGATGGTCAGAATCATCTGCAGGCCAATCTGCGTAAACTTAACCCAGGTACGTGGGCTCGGGTTGTTATCATTCTCTTCCATACAATCATTTTTTGCAAAATTAAACGATTAAAGTTTAAGGATTCAGCAAACGGGCAGAAAATATGAATCGGGCACATAAAACCTGTGGGGATGTTTCAGTTTTATGGTAGATTTTACTGTACCAAACAAAGCGATAAATATGTGAAGTTGCCATTAGAAAGTCTGACTCCTTTGCCGAAATGCGCTGCTGAGAGGGTATCCGGGCATGATACAATCTGGAGAAATATCACCAGCCGGGTTCATACATATCTAAAAAAGAAGGAGCAGATAAGTTTAAGAAATCGACCAGAAAGTGAGAGAAAATCACCCATCGCAGGCTATTGGTTTTCTTATAGGTTATGGCCCAAACGATACCCATCACAAAGGTAGATACCAGCACTTCAAACCCTCTGAAGAGCTCGGAGTTTACCCCAAAAACCGCATGATTGACTGAAAATACAAGACTGGTAAAAATGATGGATACGGTGGTATTCCATCCTTTTGTAAAGTCAGACAGGAGCCCTCTCCAGTAGAACTCTTCCAACCAGGGATTAACAATGGCAAGGAGTATCCACGGTAGCCAGATTTCCCAATCCGTCAGTAAATGATTGTATTTCAGAAAAATTGGTAGCGGAATCAGTCCCACCAACAACACGGCGACTATCCATCCCATACCACCGGCAGCAGGTTTTAACCATTGGCGAACCGATTCTTTTTTCCCGTATTTCAGAATAAAGAAAGCAAACAAAAGCCATTCGATTAAAATAATGGGAATAAAAGCCCATTTACCAATTAACCGGCCGGCTACATAGGCAACTACAAAATTGATAGCAATGATAAGGAAGGGGGAAAACAATACTGTTTGTTTGCTTTTAGCGCTCATTTATTTCCTGGTTTAATTATTGATAAGACAACCGGAATCCGTAAAGCCCCTATTCACTGCGAACCATATCAGAAATAAAAAAACACTATTTTTTGTACCACATATTCACCAGATAATAAGTAGCATCTCTTACCCCTTCGTAACCTGACTGCAAGGCTTCGTTTAACGTTTGAGGGCGGTTGAGAACAGAAGCAGCATAGCTGATACCTATCTCTTTCATTTGCCGGGGGGTGGCATCCAATGTGCCGCAAATTGCGGCCACAGGAATTTGTCCCGCTTTGCTTGTAATTCCTTTAATCAGTTTTCCCTGTAGTGTCTGGCTATCAATTTTCCCTTCACCCGTAATAATCAGGTCAACCCCATTCAGGTGTTGGTCGAAATCACAAAAATCCATCAGCAGTTTTACACCTTCATGAAGTGTAGCATTCAGAAAAAAGGCCGCGCCGAAACCCAGCCCGCCTGCCGCTCCAAAACCGGGACTATTCAATACATCACCCGACAAACCGGTGATACCCGCAAAATCCTGCAAGCCCTTGTCTAGTATTGCTACGGCGTTGGCATCAGCTCCTTTTTGTGGGCCATAAACATAAGCCGCACCGTTGGGGCCATAAAGAGGGTTGGTGACATCGCACGCAATCCTGAATGCCGGTAAACGTG
This sequence comes from Emticicia sp. GW821-FHT11C11, assembly GCF_058808615.1. Taxonomy (NCBI): domain Bacteria; kingdom Pseudomonadati; phylum Bacteroidota; class Cytophagia; order Cytophagales; family Leadbetterellaceae; genus Emticicia; species Emticicia sp. GW821-FHT11C11. Next base: position 590,980 of record NZ_JBXARV010000003.1, on the reverse strand, counting down.
AAGTGAGCGATGAAGGAACAATCTTTTTTATAGCAGACAGATTCCCTCCTATTGCTTCTACTTCATGCCCTGCCTCATCCAGAAACTCCCAACCTAAAGCCTTGGCCATGCCTATGCCGGCATCGGTAGTGGCACTGCCGCCTATACCTAGCATAACCTCATGCACTCCGGCTTCTGTCACAATTCTGATTAACTCGCCGGTGCCGTAAGTACTTGTAAGCAGCGGATTTCGCTCTTCGGGTTTCAGCAGATTCAGACCCGAGGCCGTTGCCATTTCTATAAAAGCGGTTTTGCCGTCGGCCGAAATACCATACTCAGCATCAATAATCCTGCCCAGCGGGTCTTGCACTTGTGCTGTTTTCTTTTGTCCGCCTGCATACCACAGCAGCAGGTCGAGCGTACCTTCTCCCCCATCAGCCATGGGCAGGCTGGCGACCTCAATGTCAGCAGATACCATGCTGATACCTTCCGCCATGGCCTGGCAAACCTGTTGTGCATCAAGCGAGCCTCTGAATTTATCGGGTGCTAAGAGTATTTTCATTCAAAAACGGAAGAAATTCTTCTTTTGGCCAAAAAGTGTTTATCAATAGTTGGTTGGGGAGTTGCTGTAGCCGTTTTTTCATCCGACGCTTTAAATTTATTAACCCCCACCATAATTTTCCCGTTTTGCAACAGGCTTATTTTCTCCTGATAGGCCTTTTCGATTTCAGTTTGTATAAATTCTTCTTCAAAGGCCTGTAATATTCCACCTTTTTGCTCAACGGCCAGAAACAAACCCCAGGCAGCTTCAGATAAATCGTTAGTGAGGTTTTCGAGATAATAAGAACCGGCGGCCGTATCCTGTGTCTGGCCCAGATAACTTTCGTCACTCAGCAGAATTGATATATTGCGGGCAATCCGCTCGCTCATGGCATTATATTCATCATTAAAGACTGCATCATAGCCATGAATACTGAGGGAGTCGCAACCACCAATAACTGCCGACATGGCCTCGGTAGTGGCGCGCAGCATATTAGTATGGGCATCTGGCGTGGCATCATAGAACCAAGAGGTATGGCAGTGTACCCGGCAAGCTGCACCGGTGCATCCGTAAGCCTCAATAATCTTACTCCACAAATATTTCAGACTGCGTATCTTGGCTATCTCCATAAAGTAATTGGTACCTACTGCCAATGAAAACTCCATCTTCGACACCACCTGGTCAGCAGGTAATCCTTCGTCAGTTAGTTTGTCAAGATAAGCAACGGCTGTAGCCAGTGTAAAGGCCAGCTCCTGCACGGCATTGGCCCCAGCATTATGAAATACTTCCGAACGGATTGTGAGGGCATAAAATGACGGATACCCGGCACATTCCTGAATAATGCTTTTTGCATTTTTCCAAGTTGTTCCATCCGCAACACCCCGCCCGTTAAAGAAATCTCCTAACGAATCAAAGATTAAGCCTCCTTTGGGCTGATACGGCACAACCCGTTTCAGGGCAGGCAGAAGCACTTCATAATTATTGGTTCTAAAATAAACCGGGGTTTCGCTCAGTTTTATTTTATCCAATAATCTGGTAAAGTCAACTTCCTTGATATCCGCTTCTTCGAAATCAATGGTTATGGCGTGTGCCCCATTCTGCAGGGCATCAATTATAATCCTGTTTGTCTCTTTTTCTTCAGAAAACCTCACTATTGGCCTGTTTTGCCAATTCGGACCTTTTTTGCCGGCCTGCGCCTGCTGAATTTCTCTGAACGGCACACCGGCCAGGTCTTCTTCGGCATAATATGGCTGAACAGAAAATCCTTCGGGGGTTTTCCAGACAAGCGTTTCTTCGAAACTTTTTCCTTTCAAATCTTTTACAGCCTGCGCTTCCCAAATTTTTTTTGTTGCTGCCTGAAATTCTTCAAAGAATTTTTCCCTCATTGATAAATTGCATTTTTCGGTGAAAAAGTTTACTTACAAAGCAAATGTAAAGGTACATTTTGTATTTTTATAAGGCAAATCAAATTTGGTGAAATAATGTTTTGGATTTACTTTGAAAATCCAGCAAAAATCTCAAAATTCACTTCTTGGTTGCAAAGCTAATTTTATTATCTTTGCACCCCCTTAGAATCCCATCATTTGGCCATTATGACTATTTTAGAAACACCAAAGATACAACGAGAGGTAGAGTTAGTATGGCAGAACTGCCTGAAGATTATCCGCGAGAATATCTCAGAACAGAGTTACAAGACCTGGTTTGAGCCGATTGTTCCGGGTAAACTTGAGGGTAAGAAACTGATCATACAGGTTCCGAGCCAGTTCTTTTATGAATGGCTGGAGGAAAACTATGTGCAGTTGTTGAGAAAAGCGTTGGATTATGCCATCGGCAGAGACGGCATGCTGGAGTATTCTATTATAGTAGATAGTGGGAATCAGAAGAAAAACGAGCCGCCTATTGCCGTGAATATGCCACAGCATAGCTCACCGGTAAGCAACAGAACAGATAATAATCAAATGAACGATCAGGTGCGGAACCCTTTCATGATGAAAGACCTCGACCTGCCGAATGTAGACTCATATCTGAATCCGAATTATACTTTCGATAATTTTGTAGAGGGCGACTGTAACCGTCTGGCCCGTGCGGCTGGTTTTGCAGTGGCTTCCAAGCCCGGGGTTACGTCTTTTAATCCGCTGATGATCTATGGCGGAGTAGGGCTGGGCAAAACGCATCTGGTACAGGCAATTGGTAACTTTATGAAAAACAGAGCTGTCAATAAGTTTGTGCTCTATGTTTCGTCTGAAAAGTTCACCAGCCAGTTTATCAATGCCATCAGAAACAACAGCCTGCAGGACTTCATGAGTTTTTATATGCAGGTAGATATCCTGATTATCGACGACGTGCAGTTTCTGTCGGGTAAAGAAAAAACACAGGAAACTTTCTTCCATATATTTAACCACCTGCATCAGTCCGGCAAACAGATTGTGATGACTTCCGACCGCCCCCCACGTGAGCTGGAAGGAGTAGAAGACCGTCTGTTGTCACGTTTTAAATGGGGCCTTACTGCCGATTTGCAGACACCTGATTTTGAAACACGCATAGCCATTATTCAGAAAAAAGCACAGGCCGAGGGTATTTCGCTCGACTATGAAGTAATTGAATACCTGGCGCATAGCATTGATACCAACGTGCGTGAGCTGGAAGGGGTAATTATTTCATTATTAGCACAGGCTTCTTTAACCCGCAGAGAAATAGATGTTGACCTGGCTAAAATTACTTTGCGCCACCTGGTAAAAGATACTGAAAAAGAAGTAACGATTGACACCATCATAGAGGCGGTAACAGAGCAGTTTAAGGTAAGAATCCCAGACCTGAAAGGCAAAAGCCGCCTGAGAGATATTGTATTGCCACGGCAGATAGCCATGTATCTGGCCAAAGAAATGACCAATCTTTCGTTGAAATCGATTGGATATCATTTTGGCGGACGCGACCACAGTACGGTAATACACGCCATTCAGACCGTGAACGACCTCATGGATACAAATAAGGAAATAAACGGAACTGTCAATAAGCTGAAAAAGCTATTCGGTAAATAATTCTCCTTTACTCAAGGTCTCGTGTAGTTTCAGCACCTGCGGTATCAGCAGGTGGTTTTCATCATTCAGAATCGTGTAATTGGCCACAGCGGCAAACTGTTCTTCGGTTTTCTGGCGGGCTATAATGGCCCTGATTTCTTCCTGGCTCCGGTGAGGGTCTCTTTTTTGAGTTCTCGCTATTCTTAATTCTATCGGCGCACTAACCACAATTACAGCATCAAAATCATTATTGTCGCCTGCGGCATTCATTAATGCGGCTTCTCTCAGAGTATACGCCTCATGCCGATGCTGCAGAAACCACTGGTCGGTATCGGCAAATACCCGTGGATGAATCAACGCATTGAGCATTTTCAGTAATTCCGGATTATCAAAAACCTGAGCAGCCACCCATGTGCGGTTATATTTCCCCTGCGCATCATACGCCTGCCTCCCCAGCAATTCCTTTATTTCTTTGCGCAGTTGCAAATCATGATTGGTCAACCATTTGGCGCGCTCGTCGGCATAATAAACCGGAACCCCGAGGATTTCGAACATCTGGCAGACAATGGATTTACCTGACCCAATGCCACCGGTGATACCTATTTTAAGCACAATAATGAAAGATTGATGTATTGCAAAGATAATGGAATATGCGATCAGTCCTGACTTGTTAACTCTGTGAACGTCTTCTTTTTCTTAAAAAAATAAGCCCACACAATACTTTCAGGATAAATGTCTTTCTGTACCGGCGGAGATTTCCTTTCTAGTTTACCAATCATGCCATAGAAGGCAAAATGCGCTTTCAATATAGCCCAGATGTCTTTGAATGAACCGGCCAACAGGAATTTAACACCCGAGACACCGTCAAGCACCAACCGAAAAAAAATAGTAGTGAATAACTGACCGGCAGGCAGGTTTTTGTACATCATGGCCAGCCCGTTGCGGTAATTGAAAAAAGTCTTGCGTGGATTCGATTTATGAAGGGTACCCCCGCCCACATGATACACCGTTGATGCCGGAGAATATAAAACACGATAGCCCGCGTTTTTCATGCGCCAGCACAAATCTATTTCTTCCATGTGTGCAAAAAAGCGGGTATCGAAACCACCCAGCTGGTGAAAAACCTCTGTCCTTACAAACATACAGGCGCCTGTAGCCCAGAATACCTCGCGGGTATCGTCATACTGCCCGTTGTCAATCTCACAAGTATCAAAGATCCGGCCCCGGCAAAACGGATATCCCAACCAATCTATGTAGCCCCCGGCGGCACCGGCGTATTCGAAATGAGTCGGTTTGTAATAATCTTTTATTTTGGGCTGGCAGGCTGCAATATCCGGGTGAGCATCCATCAGTTCAATCACTGGCGCTATCCAATCAGGCGTAACCTCAATATCTGAATTCAGCAAAACATAATACCTGGCTTCTATATGCGCCAGTGCCTGATTGTAGCCTCCGGTAAATCCACCATTATGGGGTAATCTGATCAACCTTACCTGTGGATAGTTGCGATTCATAAACTCAACCGAGTTATCCGTAGAAGCGTTGTCGGCCACTATTACTTCATAACCCACCGAGTTTTTTATAACAGAAGGCAGGAATTTCTCAAGAAACCCTTGCCCATTGTAATTAAGAATAACGATCGCAACTGTTGGCATGAATAAGAATTGAGTGATTGAGTGAATGAGCGAATTAGTGATTGAGTGAATGAATAGGCAGTGTTTGTCGAAATTAGTCAATAGAGAATTGATGCTTGAACGACTATTGCTGCGGTGAGTTAGTGATTATCCTTGACTATCAAACAGTAACAGACTGCATGAACCTGAAACCAGCAAACGTTACATGTACATTTTGAACTCACTCAATCCCCCATTCACAAATTCGCCATTCGCTAATTCACTCAATCACTTATTCACACAATCACTCAATTATTTACCAAACATACTCCCCAGGTCCATGCCCGGTATATTCGGCATCAGGCCTTCGGTGCTTTTTTTAAGTTCTTCTTTGGCTTTTTCTTCTACTTTTTCCAACGCTTTATTGGTGGCTGCCACGATCAGGTCCTGCAATATTTCACGTTCGCTGCCTTTAAGAAGGTCTTCATCTATTTCAATTTTCAAAACCTGCTTTTTACCGTTTACGGTCGCCTTCACCATGCCTGCGCCCGATTCCCCGGTCTCGATTATCTTTTCAAGATTCTCCTGCGCTTCCTGCATACGGGCCTGCATTTCTTTCATTTTGCCAGCCAGCCCGAAAATATCACCCATGTTCATATCTCTATTGGATTAAATGTTCAATATTCAGCAAAACTACAAAAAAAGGCCGTCGGTTCAGACAGCCTGTAAAAATATCATTACTTACCTCTGCATTTCGCCTACTTATCGAGCAATCGCGAACTTATGTAATACTACAGATGCTTTTGCCCACGAAGCGTTCCATACGTTTTAAGCGGTATAAATCGCGCAAACAATTCTTCTGAATACCAGTCTTCTGCTCTGGTTTTCTTAATTACAGCAGCATGTGTTTGCTGGCGGTAGGCAAACTGCTTCACGTCGTCAAGGCTCTCCCAAATGGAAAAAGTCGCCTGCCTGATAAACGGTATTTCGCCAATACCAAAAGAAGTAATGAACCCCGGCGCCTCACTTACCTGAGCAGCTACGGGCGGCACATTACGCCAGAAACTCCGCAGTTTTGTAACCCGAATACTGGCCCGGGTCAATACGGCGACCTTGCCCTCCATCAGATTCGTAGCCGGGCTATTACCAAATGGTTCTCTTCCACCCCATTTCCCGTGCGATTCACCCGGTACACAAAGTATAGTCCATTGTTCATCTGTAAACAGCTTCCACCATTTCTGTATGCACGAATCCTTCCTGAATCGCTCAAAATCTGCCTCAGTTTCCCATACAACCAGCAGCCCCCATTGTTTCAGGTCAGGTTCAATATCGAAAGAACCGTTCTTGCCGCAACCCAGCAGCTTCCAGAACGTCAGTCCGCGGGTAAACAGGAGTGGCAGCCTGAACAAAGCCATTGCAATAAAAGCCAGCGGAATAGCATAAGCCGGATAACGCACAATGGTAAGAGACATAAACATATTCAGATGGTTTTGGACTTTTGACCTATCATTTTTTTAATCTCACAAAGTAAAGTGTTTTGGGATTTATAAACTGCTTTGCAGATGAATGAATGAATTAATTCTCTATTAATAATTTTATTATCAGGCATATAATTTTATTTTTGGGAATTGGCGAATTAACGAAATGCACAAACCGACAAATTCAGATTTCACCTCAATCAATAATTACTAATTAAGATACTCAATATACATTGAATGGAACACTCTATCTATCCTGATAATCAGATATACATACCTATCGTTTCTGACTATGGATTCAAAACTACTTTCGGCAATGAATCCAACACTTTATTTCTAAGAAAATCTCTGCAAGCAATTATCCAATCGGAACGACCGATTACAGAAATCCGATTTGATAAGAATGCGTTTGAAGCATTAACTATTGACAGCAGAAGCGGTATTTTCGATTTATCTTGTACCGACGATGCAGGCAATCAGTTTATTGTTGAAATGCAATTGGGGTATGCCCCTTACTTTATACAGCGCATGAAATTCTACGCCTTACACAAATTTAATATATTGGTCGAAAAAGGTAAATTTGATTATGAAGAACTCCCGAAGCTCTATACCATTGCATTCATGGAAAAAAATATCCTCCCTGCAGGAGGTTTTTATACAATTGCTAACTTAAGAAATGAGCAAGGTGAAATTATTGACCGCCAAATGACGTTTATAATAATAGAATTAGCTAAATTTGATAAAGCTTTGATCGATATTCAGACAGATTTAGAAAAACTAGTTTATACGATGAAGACCTTACATAAAACAACCGAGGCGAGCCAGTATCCTTCGTTCTGGAATGAAGAATGGCTTAAGCATGCCATTGAGGAATTAGACACCCGAAAAATGACTCCAGAAGAAAGGGCTTCTTTTGCCAGAAGAATTGCTGCTAATGCCGAAGCAGTAAAAGCAGAAAAAAAGAGAATTCAAGAAGTTAAAACAGAGGCAATCAAAAAAGCGTTGAAAAGAGGTAAGCTGACAATAGAAGAAATAGCAGAAGATAATGACGTGACTATCAATTTTGTAAAGTCAATTCAGACGCAGATGGCTATTGAAAAATAACAAGGTGGTTTTTCTGAAAAAATAGATGTATAAGAAGTACCTTATCAGCAGGTACTTTTTTTTGTTTAGCAGGAAGTTCATCACACCCTTTTCTCCCTCAAATGCCTGATTACCCACAAATACCCCTTACCTTTACAAAAAAAGTGAATGATGAGAAAACTACAAATGGACGAATTGAACCGGCTGTCGGTTGAGGAGTTTCAGGAGGTAGATAAGAAGAATTTCTGCCTGATACTGGACGACGTACGCAGCATGAACAACGTAGGTTCGGCGTTTCGTACTGCCGATGCCTTTCTGGTTGAAAAAATCTATCTGTGTGGCATTACGGGTACTCCGCCACATCGTGAAATAGAAAAAACAGCTCTTGGTTCAACTGATTCGGTAGCATGGGAACACAGAACAGATATAGTAGTGCTGATTGAAGAACTGAAACGAAACGAGTATACGGTACTGGCCATAGAACAGGTTGAAAACAGTCTGAAACTACCGGATTTTCAACCGGATGCTTCGCGCAAATACGCTTTCATTTTCGGTAATGAGGTTTTCGGTGTCAATGACGCCGCCATCGCTGCTGCCGATAATTGTCTTGAGATTCCGCAATTCGGCACCAAACACTCGTTGAATATAGCAGTTACGGTCGGAATTGTCTGCTGGGACTATGTCTCAAAAGTAATGGCGCAATAATTGAAACACCGCCCATGCAATTTTTTTTACCTTTCTTTCGTCTTTATTGATGATTACCTCTTGAATATCTGAACATGCGTTTGTTGGGGAAAACCTTTATTTTACTGTTATCTTCTTATACCTTGTTTGCGCAGGAGTCTATGCCTGCCGAGCCGGTTATATGTTATTATAAGGAAGAAGACAGTTTTACGCAGATACTGCCCGACAAGAGCCTGTCCGGAAATGCCCGAATCGCTTCTACTGCCACCATTGTGGTTACGTATGTTGATTTCCCCGAAACCGCCAAGGCTGCTTATGAACAAGCCATGAGCCGGTGGACAGAATACCTGTATTCCAGCCAGCCGATTCGTATCAAAGCCACCTGGGCCTCGCTAGCGTCAGGTGTATTGGCCGTAACTGGCTCTACCCGTATTTATAAAAACTTTAGTGGCGCTCCCTACACCAATGTATGGTATCCTGTGGCGTTGGCTGAGGCAATTTCAGGCAAAGACCTGAACGACGGCGACTTTGAGATAGAAATGAAGATCAACAACAGCATGAACTGGTATTTAGGAACAGACGGCAAAGCGCAGTCAGGTAGGTTTGATCTGATCACTGTGGTGATGCACGAAATTGCACATGGGCTGGGGTTCTCGTCGTCCATGAAAATCGTCAACAGCACACAGGGTCAGTACGGGCAGTCGGGCAGTAGCTATATTTATGACCTTTTTTTGCAGAACGCCGAAAATATAAAACTGACTGATACCGGTGTTTACGGCAATCCTTCTACCGACCTGAAAGATGCCTTAACAAGCAATGCTTTATACTTTGGTCTGAAAAACACCAAGCTTGCCAACAGCCTGCCCCGAATATATGCTCCCACCACTTTTAATGAGGGCTCGAGCATATCTCATTTTGACGAAAGCACCTATCCTGCCGGAAGTGCTAATTCGTTGATGACACCCAGTATCAGAGCAGCCGAAGTTAACCATACCCCGGGTGATCTGTTGTTGCGCTCGCTGCAGGATTTAGGATGGTTTGTGATTGGCATTAGTGATAATGTCATTAATTCGGTTGAACCGGGTACCGAATCGCAATTGCGTGTGCTGGTATTCCCGAACCCGACAACTAATCTATTGCGTATCGCTTTCCCTTTGCACAATTCAGCCCGCGATGTAAGCGCTGAGCTGTTTGATGTGAAAGGACAAAGCCTGCACAAAATAGAAGGTAAGTCGGTCGTTTCTGAGACTTATACGCTTGATCTGACACCACTTCCGGCAGGAGTTTATATCCTGAAAATCATTGATGGCGACCGTCTGACAAGTAAACAGGTATTGAAACGCGGTGCGTAAAAACCTGTTGACGCTCTCCTAAACCAAACCAAAAGTTAAGCAAAAGAACTTTGGTATCTTCAAAGTTCTTTTACCAACCATATATCCGGCATTCTCGTCTTCAGCCACCACTCAATCGCCAATTCATTCAATCACCAAATCACTCATTCAATCACACCCCCCTACTCACTTTTAAGCGTTTTAACCGGATTAATCAACGCGGCCTTAACCGCCTGAAAGCTGATAGTCAGCATGGCAACCCCTGCCGCCAAAACTCCCGAAAGCACAAATACCCACCATTCAATGCTGGTTTTGTAGGCAAAATCGGCCAGCCACTGATTCATGGCATACCACGCAATGGGTGTTGCAATAATGATAGACAACAGAATAAGGTACAGGAAATCTTTAGAAAGCAGTGCCACTATATGGCTTGCAGTAGCCCCCAGTACCTTACGGATACCTATTTCTTTCGTACGCTGCTCGGCTGTAAAGGTTACCAATCCGAACAGACCCAGACAGGAAACCAGTATGGCCAGTACTGAAAAATACAATACTACCCGCCCTGTGCGTTGCTCGGTACGATACAGCGCATCCAGCGATTGGTCTACGAATCCGTAATAAGGCGGAAACACGCTTTTATATTTTTTGTAGATGTTCTCAACAGCCGCAATGGCTTCTCTGGCTTGACCGGGTTGTGTCTTTATCACAAAAGCTGTATAGAAAGTTTTAGGCCAGTATCTGAACAGAAACGGCTCAATTGCAGCAGTAAGCGGCTTGTAATGAAAATCTTTTACCACACCTATTACCTTGCCTTTTTTACCCCAGAAAGTAAGCGTTTTGCCCAGTGCCTGTTGGGGTGTCCAGTGCATGCGTCGGGCAGCGGTTTCGTTAATGAGATACGCATCTGTAGTATCAGTTTGAATCGCAGGGCTGAAATTCCTGCCTGCTGCCAGTTTCAGCCCGGTAGTAGTCAGAAACTCAGGGTCGGTATTCATGTGCGTTATCACAAATCCTTCTTCTTTTGCCTTACCCTCCCATTCAAAATCATAGGTTGAATTGCCCATGTCAACCATATTACCTGTGGCCAGCGATGCCTGTACAATACTGCTATGGTTATTCAATTCGGTTTTAATCAGTTCCTGCTTGGCTTTCAGTTCAGTACGAATCCAGACATGCAATAGCTGCGATTTATTGAAACCCAGATTTCTGTCCTGAATAAACATCAGTTGTCTGTAAATAACAATGGCTCCTGTTATTAACATAACCGACATCACAAATTGACTTACTACCAGCGTTCGACGGAATAACTTACCAGAGTAAATATCAAACACACCTTTCAATACTTTAACGGGTACAAATCTGGACAAATAAAAGGATGGATACATACCTGCTAACAGGCTGATCACTATACTCAAGGCTATTAAAATCAACCAGAAAATTGGATTTGCAAAAGGTACGGCCAGCTCTTTTGCCGATACATTATTCAACAATGGCAAAAACAAAATCAGCAGAGCCAATGAAAACAACATTGCCAGCAATGTCATCAGAAAAGATTCCCCCATGAACTGAACAATCAGCTGCCCACGAACGGCCCCAATGGCTTTCCGGACACCTACTTCTTTTGCCCGTTTCATTGCCCGCGCAGTGGCCAAGTTCATAAAGTTAAAAAGTGCAATAGCCAATACAATCAAACCCACTGCCATGAATACCCATATATACAAACGGCTGCCTTTGGTGGGCCAGTCGGTGTGGAAATCAAAATCGGGGTTCAGATAAATATCAAGCATGGGTTGCAGGCTGAGAGTTGGTTTATCAAAAGGTCGGTATTTAGTCATAAAACCGAATATTTTCTTATTCAGCGCTTCAACATTTGCCTCAGGGTCCAGCAACAGATAATTATATTGGCTATCGTTGTTCCATTGATAGCGTTCGGTATCCTGCTCAATTAAACGGAACGGGAACAAAACATTAAACTGAATATGAGAATTATGCGGTGCATTTTTAGCAATACCCGTAAGCCTGAAAGCCTTCCCCTTGAGCTTAAATGTTTGCCCGATTAGTCCGGTTGCGCTTCGCCAGTTGCTACCAAAGAATTTTTCGGCCATGCTTTCATTGATAATAATTTCGTCCGGATTCTGCAATACTTTTTGCGGATTCCCCTGCACCAACTGAAAATTGAATAGGGTGAAAAACGAAGGATCTACCACCAGCATATCTTCGGGTTCAAGCATAGTAGTGTTGTGTTCTAGTATGCCCCAGTAGCGGTCAAAACGGCAATAGTCTTTAATTTCTGCAAACTCGGCTTTCAATGCCGACGAAAGCGGCGCAGGGGTTGAGGCAACATCATAAATAGTACCCGCCTGATTCTGTTTTTCCACCACCCGATAGATGTTCGGGGCGTTGGCATGAAAGCGGTCGAAACTGTACTCATCATACACATAAAGGCCGATAGCGAGACAACAGGCTATGCCTATGGCAAGGCCGCCCGTATTGATCAATGAATAGGTCTTGTTCTTGACAAGATTCCGAAGCGCGATTTTGAAATAATTACGTAGCATACCAGGATGTAAATAAATGGGTGAAATAATAGCTTTTATATCATAATTTGTTTTTTGCTTCCGCCAGAGCCGGGGATGCACAAGCAGGAGGATGTCAAGCAAGTGCCACAGCCTGGCTCTGAAATAACCCAGCCGCTGTGCCCTTGCATGAAACAGTTCGTCCAGATCTCCCAGTAATTCTTCTTTCAGGTGCGGGGCTGCCAGTTTCGTTATCAACCAGGTAGCCCATCGGTAGGGTTGTGGAGAGTGTTTCATGACAAGCTCCCTCCAAAGGCCAGATCAGGAATACCAGCCCATAACTCTTCCCGAACTTTTCTTGCTTCTCTTAAAGCCTGCTCACCCCAGGCGGTTACGGTAAAAAGGCGCTTACGCCTCCCTCCTCTTTCTGCCGACGCCTCTCCAAAGCGCGAAAGCACCAGTCCTTTTTCCTCGAGCCGCTGCATCGTGCGGTGTACTGCGCCCAGGCTCATGGGTCTTTCAAGTCTTCGGCTTAGTTCTTCTATTACCGCTACACTGTAGGCGTCGTCGTAGAGCAGTGCAATTGTTAGTAAAACCAGTTCTTCAAATTCACCTAATTGATCTCCTTTCATACTCAGGGTTTATATGTTACTCATTTGTATAGCAAATACTATTCCAAACTGATAAATGCATTATTCCGCTTCAAAATGAGGCATTGAATATTTTTTCATGTCCATTTCCGGACAATATCATGTACGCCTTTGGACGTGGGATGGTGAAAGACGAATGAAAAAAGGATAGAATAGAAGTCTGTATTCTGCTAAGTTTAAAATACCCATGGTCGGAACTCCCACCCCCGATCTTGCAGGTGAATAAACGTGTAGAAAGACACCCTTAGTGTTCAATAAAAACAGAATCAACAGTTTAAAAAACTTAATCTCTTTTCGCTGATACATTCCGGTACATTAAAAAAACGTTAATTTTTATAACCGGCACCAGTTTTTCAGGTTTTACGCCACAAAACCACTAACTGACTGCCGGATTCCGTACCATAGGCACAAAAAAAAACCGAGCTCAAAGTGGCCGGTTTTTATTCAATAAACTAAACTAAACTGTATAAATTCTTTTTCTTTGCTGCGCTTCGTTCCGTTCTTTTTTCCTAAATCTACTCTCGAAAACCCTCGGGTCTTTTCAATCCTCAATTTACGAAACTCACAAAGCGGCAAAGTTTATATTTTCTATTATCTGAAAAACCCCAAATCGCTATTGGCAAAGTATACACATTCCGGTATAAAATTCTGCCTGCTCAAAACTGTCATATCCGCCTTTTGGGATTTCTGCTAAACCAACTTTCTAAGCACTTGTATAGACAATTATCTGCTGGTTTCTATAACCTGAACAGACTTTGTCTGCCTTGCAGTTATTATTCATTGTCTGCTTGCTTTGGCAAAGTAAATACGTTTGGTTGATACAATCAAAAACTTCTGCGTCTTGCCTCTATGCCACAACCAGATACTAAGTATAAATTACTAGCTCATAGCACACTCCTTCCAGGAGCGATAACCTGCACCCGGATCCTCTGAATCTGTCTTTGTTTGTTGAATAATAATAAGAGTTGTATCAGTCTGCAAAAACACCAAACCAGTCGCCTCCGTTATAGAACTGCCATGAAACTGTGCAGCTGTAAGCGTCTGCTGGTATACGTGTGTGTCTTTAATACTATACGTTTGTACTGATAACAACGGGTTTTCAGTCAGGTATGTTGCAGAGTCACTAAAAAAAACGATAGAATTTAATCCGGCGCCGGCAGATGCATATCCGTTGTTATGTGTATACCCCGGCAGATGCGCCCTTTTTACATGCTCATTTACTTTTTCAAGGGCCTTATCCATAAGAAGCCGCACACACGCAGCTCTGGCTGTACCCGGCCGGGAAACCGTAAATTTCTTTTTCATAGTAATGCTCTTCATAATCAATATCTCAAATATAGTCAAAAGTGACTAGTACTTCCTACCCCATTTTGGGGGATTTAGATGAACGGCAAAATACAATGACCAGCGTCCAAAAAAAAGTCCTGACACAACCGGCCAGGACTTTAAACTAACAAACTGTATGTAAGCCCCAAAAAATTGAGGGATTATCCGTTGGTCTGAATCCTGCGGTTTTCTTCCTCTAGTCCACCGTTTCTTCTACGCGCAGGGGTTACTGTTGATTTCCCGAAACGATAATTGAACGACACCATCACAAAGCGGCTGTCGACACGGCGTTTCAGGGTCATATCAAGATTCTGGTAACGCACAATCATGTTGTTGCGCTGAGTCAGGAAAGGATCGTTTACACTCACTTTCAGCGTTCCTTTTCTTTGCCACAGTTGTTTCTGTACTCCCATTGCCACCTGTGCCTGAGAGAGTATCTTAAATGTGCCAAATAAAAACGGCGACTGATAGTAGCCCGTCAGTTCGGCAGACCAGCTTTTACCGAGTGTAAAGGTGTTGGTAGTGTTGGCAAAGAAAGTGGTTAGTTGCTGATTAAATTCACCATTCAGAAACTGCCCCCAATACTTGTTCCGGTAGTTTTCAAAATAAAGGGTACCATTCCACCATTTGGTGTATTTCACAGGTACAGAGATATTATAACCAATGGTTTCCAGATTGTTTAAATTTCGCTGCGACTGTGCAGCTACTTTTGTGGCATCATCCTGAATCAATACGGTCGATATAATATCTCTAGTGCGGCTGCGGTAAACAGTGATACTGTACTGCTGTTTAAAGGTGTAGGTGAGCTCAGAATTATAGGTAAACTGGGGCTGCAGTTCGGGGTTCCCTTCCCGATACACGTAAATATCAAGAAAGAACTTGAAAGGGTTCAGATCCTGATAATTCGGGCGTTGGATACGCCTGCCTACATTCAGGCTCAATTCGTGGTTTTTGTTGATTTCCTGACGCACAAAAACGGTTGGAAACAACTGGAAATATTTACGGCTGAAAGTTGCATTGGTTGATAACTGATGCCCTTGCGCGATGGTCTGCTCTCCGCGCAAGCCCAGCTGCACACCGGTTTTCTTCAACCGGGTGTTGAAGTTGATGTACCCGGCATTGATGTTCTCTTCATAAATAAAATGGTTAGTACGTGTCTCGTCAATCACTTCGCCGGCCTCCTGTTTCAGGTAGTACTGCGCATTGCCATCGTTGCTTACCCAGCTGCTTTTGGCGCCTATTTCAAATCTGGTTTCTTTACTTAGCGGATGCGTGTAATCAAGCTTAATGGTTTTAATTCCGATAATCGACGGCAGGTCTCCTCTTAAAATATACGGTGGTGTAAGCGCCTGTCCGGGTGTATAGGTAGTTTCGGTGGCTGAATGCTGAATCACCTGCTGGTGATACCCGGCATAGTCAAAGTCTGTCGTCAGTTCTTTACCGGTGCTGTCAAAGGTATGTTTCAGGTTCAGATTCAGGGTATAGTTCCGCCATTGGTCGCGGTTCGAATTGCTGGTCACATTGCTGTTGGTCAGATTACCATCGGCATCTCTCGAATCGCTGGGGGTATCGGCTTCTACCAGTATATTATTCAACGTACCGTTCAGATTAACCCCCAGAATAGTTTTGCGGCTCAGAAAATAATCAACTCCCACTTTCAGATTCTGAGAATTGAAATGCGGCACCTGTGTAGGTTTTTGGGTCAGCGTAGATACTACCACCCCATCTGCAGTAAAGTTGCGGTTAATAACCGAGCGGTTCTCTCCTGCCCTGTTAACCTGTGTCAGATTCCCGAACACATTCCATTTCCTGTCGCGGTAGTTCAGGTTCACCCCTGCATTCTGCTTGAATCGCAATCCCTGTCCTACGCTCAGGTTCACGCTGCCATTCACGCCCAGTTTGTTATCCCGCTTCATTCTGATGTTGATGATTCCGGCGTTTCCCGTGGCATCATACTTTGCCGACGGATTGGTAATCAGCTCAATTTTTTCAATCTGGCTGGCGGCCATTCCACGTAACATATTCGCCAGATCAGCCGTCGAAAGGTTAGTCGGCTTGCCATCCATCAGTATCAGTACTCCCTGCTTACCTTTCAGCGATACATTGCCGTCGGCATCTACCGTTACGCCCGGGGCTTTTTCCAATACCTCAATGACACTGCTTCCGGCCGAAGTAATGCTGTTTTCTACATTCAGCACAATTTTGTCTATTTCACGCTCTATGAATGGCTTGTTCGAACGAACCGTTACCTCACTCAATGCCCGGGCATCGGTCTGCAGTTGAATCTCCGAAAGTTTAATGGTTTTATTGTCCGTAGTAAGCCCAAAAGCAGGCGACTTGAATTTCTGATAACCCACCTGCGACACCCGCACAAAATAGCGTCCGTCGGCAATGCTCTCAAATCCGAAATTGCCCAGCGCATCAGTAATGGCCGCTTTTACAAGGGTGGAGTCTTTCTCCCGGTGAAGTGTAACATTGGCAAACTCAACCAGTTTTTTCTGATCATCATTCACCTGTCCCTCTACCCTGCCCGATGGGCTCTGGGCAAAAGCAGGCACAGTAATACCTAACAGATAAACGGTTAATAGCTTTTTCATAGTTACGCTTTTTCATATCGTAAGGCAAAATTAAAAAGAGATGAGCAACCTGTCTTAACCCATATTGGGGGATATTGGATGAGCGGTAATGAATTTGGATGAACGGATTTGGATGAAAAATAAAGCCCATTGCTTTACCGAATGAATTCGGCAGCTATTTTAACAAAGGAATGGTTTTGTTTTATTGACCGACGAAAGTCAGTCGTTAAAATTTATCCGGAACAAAGGTATTGTAATATCTCTCAGAAGGTTCTTCCAATTGCGCGTCTCCGCTCGGGTAGGCCAAAGCAGGCACTTTGATGCGGTGAGGCGATTAACCGAGTCCAAACCATTCATCAATCACGGTTTCAAACAAAGCGCCTAGCATGAATGTTTAATTGTCATATTTTAATAAATTAGCACTATTATGGAAACCATGGAAATAGCACACAAACAGCTGAACAAATTTGTAGGCATATGGAACACTGAAGGACAAGTGCTGCCAACGCATAACAGTGCCGGTATAGAAATACACGGAACAGATACTTACGAATGGCTTCCGGGTGAGTTTTTCCTGTTGCATAAGGTAGCTGTGAAAATCGGAGAAGACAAAGTAGAAACTCTTGAAATAATAGGATTTGACGAACCCGCCAACCATTATACCCTACAGCACTACGACAACAAGGGCAATTCGGGACTGATGACTGCCACATTGATGGACGAACTCTGGATATTTAAAGGAGAATCTCTGATATTCCGTGGTGGTTTCAGTGAGAATGATACCGTTTTTTCAGGTGTGTGGGAGCAACTCAATAAAGAAAAAGTCTGGGCACCTTATATGCATATCAAGTTGGTGAAGGAGTTGTAAGTGGTTATTCACGATATTAGTAGAGCCGCATTGCAATGCGGCTCCGACGGTCTTTGCAATCATCAGCCAAATGATTAAAGGACGAAATATCATTTCCAAAATTTCATTCAATCGGTCAGATAACCCCCTGAGCCGTATAGCAATACGGCTCTACGGCTCTCCATTATTATTCCTCGCCCACTACCACATAATTCAGTTCAATTACTCCACTATTAAATGGTCGGGTACTCAATAATTTCAGTTTTATTTTGTCTTTGATATCCTTAAACAACGGAATGCCCTGCCCAAGAATAACAGGGTTAACAAACAGCCAGTAGCCGTCAATCAGGTTTTGTTCAATAAGCGCATGTGTGGCCGTCGGGCTGCCAAAAATTAGAATATCTTCACCCGCTTGTTGTTTTATTTCATTAATTCTCTCCGGAAGGTTGTCGCCGATAATGGTTGTGTTTGTCAAACCCGAATCTTTCATTGTTTTTGATAAAACAACCTTATGAACATTGTTATACCACTTTGAATGTTCAATATCGTGTTTGCTCGCTCCCGGCTTGTCTCCTGCGGTGGGCCAGTAATTTTCCATCATCTCATACGTTGCTCGTCCATACAATGCCGTGTCACCTTTGCTTATACGAATACCTACATAATCAAAAATCTCTTCATCAACTTTCACCCAGTTGAGTTCTCCGTTCGGCCCTGCTACAAAACCATCAAGCGATATATGCATAAATGAAATTACCTTTCTCATATTCTTCTGTTTTACTGTTGTCTATGGGTTGTTAATAGCTATTGTAAGGTAGTTCTCCAATCGGTTTAATGTTTGCTTACCACCTTCAATGGCATTTACCTTTCTGTTTAATTCCTCAATAATTTCTTTTGATTTAAACACCGACTTCATGGTAAGCAATGTTTTTCCTTCCATCTCTTCCAATAAAACGGTAACGGTAAAGTTGTAATCTTCGCTTCTTTCACCGGTGTGTTTATAGCTTATTAGCGAAGGCTTTTTTACTTCTACATACTCAATTTTATTATCCCAGTCCCGACCCATACCGTGCATCACGAAGTCCCAGACTTTGCCCGGCTCCACAGTCATTGATTTAGTGGTTAATGAAAACCCATCCGGCCCCCACCATTCTTTTATATGTACAGGGTTGGTCCATACTTCCCAGACTAAATCTCTTGGGGCATCAAGAAGCCTTTTATGAATAAGAATGTTATCCTCTTGTCTGAATGTTCTATACTGTTCCATTTTGTTTACACCTTGTTTTGAATTTTAGCCAGATAAGTTTCCAGCGAGTCCAATTTATTATCCCAGAATTGCTGATACTGACTAACCCAATCTGACACTTCTTTCATTTTCAGCGGATTAAAGTGATAATATATTTCCCGCCCTCTTTGCTCCTGCTTTACCAATTGGCATTCTGTCAGAATCTGAATATGTTTTGAAATGGTTTGCCTTGAAGAATGAAAGTTTTCTGCAATTGCCCCCGGGGTCATCGCCTGAAATGCCAGCAAAGCCAATATTGCTCTACGCGTGGGGTCTGCTATTGCCTGAAATATATCTCTACGTGTTTCCATATTATGCAGCTATCTGACTGCAAATATAATGCAGCCATTTGACTGCGCAAATTATTTTGCTTTTATTTTTTTGTAGGGTTTTCGGATTGGGCATTTCCGTGCGTGTCAACCCAAGCAGAGCAGGAGACCCTGCCGTAAGGGGGATTATCCATTTCCAATTTAATCAGCCGACATCCTGATTCTACGAATAGCCACATGCAATGTGGCTCTACCAAACACAAAATCATTTGTGTTCCGACTCAGGGTGTTTTGATAGATAATTCCGAATCTTGTAGAGCCGTACTGCGTGCGGCTCCAAGGGCCTGCAAAAACCTTGAAATAATGTTTGATAAGCAATTCTGTATATATCCTGATTCTACGACTAGCCATATGCAATGTGGCTCTACCAAACACAAAATCATTTGTGTTCAGACTCAGGGTATTTTGATAGATAATTCCTAATCTGGTAGAACCGTACTGCGTGCGGCTCCAAGGGCCTATTGGAACCTTGAAATAATGTTTGATAAGCAATTCTGTATATCCTGATTCTCAGACATCCCGATTCTACGAATAGCCACATGCAATGTGGCTCTACCAAACACAAAATCATTTGTGTTCCGACTCCGGGTGTTTTGATAGATAATTCCGAATCTTGTAGAGCCGTACTGCGTGCGGCTCCAGGGGTCTATTGGAACCTTGAAATAATGTTTGATAATCAAAAAGCAATTCTGTATATATCCTGATTCTCAGACATCCTGATTCTACGACTAGCCACATGCAATGTGGCTCTACCAATATTTTAAAATAATTGTATTGAAAAATTGAATAGAATAATTATTTTTAGGGACAAATATTAATTCTATGAGCGAATTATTTAATAACAAATACCGAATCCCTACGGTCAGATTAAAATCATGGAATTATGCATTTGAAGGATTCTACTTTGTAACTATCTGTACTAAAAATAGAAAACACTATTTTGGAGATATTGCAGGAGGCGAATTAATATCAACTCAAATAGCCAAAACTGCCCATACTGAATGGTTCAGAATTCAGGAACTAAGGCCTGATATGAATATAGAGTTAGGTGAATTTGTAGTAATGCCTAATCATATTCATTGCATTATAATCATTGGTAGAAACGATTTCAATAAATCAATTTCTATAGGTGAAACCCAAAACCAGTTTTCTCCTCAATCAAAAAATCTGGCTTCAATTATTAGAGGATTTAAGGCGGCAGTAACAAGCTATGCTCTAAAAAACAATATCGAATTTGAATGGCAATCCAGATACCACGAACACATTATTCGTTCCGAAGCCGATTATTCAAAAATCAGACAATATATTATTGATAATCCGCTAAAATGGAATGAGGATTCATTGTTTTGACAAAAATTGGTAGAGCCGTACTGCGTGCGGCTC
>NZ_JBXARV010000003.1:0-570248 GCF_058808615.1 Emticicia sp. GW821-FHT11C11 | reverse complement strand
CTCCAAGGGTCTTTTAGAACCTTAAAATGATGTTTGGAAATCAAAATCAAAAATCAATTCTACATATATCCTGATTCTCAGACATCCCAATTCTACGACCAGCCATATGCAATGTAGCTTTACTAAACACAAAATCCTTCACGTTCCGACTCATGGTGTTTTGATTGAGAATTCCTAATCTGGTAGAACCATACTGCGTGCGGCTCCAAGGGTCTTTTAGAACCTTAAAATGATGTTTGGAAATCAAAATCAAAAATCAATTCTACATATATCCTGATTCTCGGACATCCCAATTCTGCGATAAGCCACATGCAATGTGGCTCTACCAAACACAAAATCCTTCACGTTCCGACTCATGGTGTTTTGATTGAGAATTCCTAATCTGGTAGAGCCGTACTGCGTGCGGCTCCAAGGGCCTGCAAGAACCTTGAAATAATGTTTGATAATCAAAAATCAATTCTACATATATCCTGATTCTCGGACATCCCAATTCTGCGATAAGCATGCAATGTGGCTCTACTAAAACACGGAATCGTTTATGTCCCGGCTAGAGGATTATTCAACTATTCAGTATATCAGCTATTCTTTAAACATCCCGCTGGCAAAAAAAATAGAGCCAGGGCAATGCCCTGGCTCTACGCAGAATCGGATATTAAAAATAACTATTTCTTCCCATCAATCTGCTTCAGCAATTCATCAACCGCTGCTTTCAGTTGGTCATCGGTACCTTTGGCTAGCCAGTCCGGCTGGTTTTCAACAATAATGTCCGGTATGGCAGGCCCTAGTTCCTGATTTTTGTCAGTAGCTTTCGTAAACCACCCACGACCCGGCAGACGCACAAACGAGCCATCCATCAGACTCTTTCCACCTGTTGAAATCACCGAGCCATTGGTTGGCACACCTACCAACTTACCGATACCCAATGATTTATAAGCATGAGAGAAAATCTCGGCATTAGAATAACTACCCTCATTACAAAGCGCAATTGACGGCTTGGTCCAGGCGGCATACACCAGTCGTTCTCCTATCGGATAATAATCCTTAAACTTCAGCTTGTCTTTTTCTAAATTTTCACTGGCACCTCTCGGTATGGTGTAGGCGTGTTGTTTATAGTTCAGTATCGTCATCAGGTAGTCGGTAGTTGAGCCACCACCATTGTAGCGTACATCTATCACCAGCCCGTCTTTTCCAAAACCTGCTGCGGTAAATTCTCTTTCTACCACCTCAAAACTCGGAAAGTCCATACCTTTAATATGAATATACCCCAGGCGACCTTTAGAATATTTCTCTACCAGTTTTCTACGGTTTTCTACCCATTCCTCATACAGGTTATTAAGAATACTGGCCGTCAGGCGAACCACCACTTCTCTGCTATTGCCGTCTGCACCGCGCACATTCAGCAATATTTTTTCGTTCACAAGGCCGTTCAGCAGGTCATAAAAGTTATCGTTATCACTCACGGACCGTCCGTTCACAGCCGTAATTACATCACCTGCATTCAGCTTGCTTTTCTCTTTGTCGGCAGGAGTACCCGGCACCACGTGCGACACCCTCACACCACCACTCACAGGTACCAGTTCAGTACCCAATAGTCCGGTAGCTTCTTTTTGGGTATCGATACGGTCGGTTACGGTCATCCCCATGTGGCTCGAGTTGAGCTCGCCCAGCAAGAGGTTGAACATATCTCTGAAATCGTTGCCCGTGCTGGCGCTGATACTGCGTTCCTTGTATTTGTCATGCAGTTTCACCCAGTCGTTACCATGAAACTGAGGGTCATAGAAACCGTCGCGGATGGTGCGCCAGGCCTCTTCAAATACCTGCGTGCGCTCGGCGTTGTAATCGATTTTCATTTTGGCCTGATAGGGCAGCGCATCAGTTGCACCGGTTTTTATATCTATTCTGCTCAAGGCTCCACCCATACGTGCAAAATACAGGTATTTTCCTTCGCGGTCCATCGTTACACCCGACGGACTGGTGCCGCCTTTGGTAATCTCTTTCAGGTCTTTGCCATCCCATTTAATACTATACAGGTCTCTGCCGCGCGCGGTGTTCGAGTTCGTGGTGTAATAAAACGTTTCACCGTCTTTAGAAATCACCAGGCCACCTTCATCACCGGGAAAACTCGTTACACGCACAATGCGCTCATGAATTTTATCGAAATCAATTTTTATCGGCTTTGGCGCTTTTTTGTCATTAGGTTTGGCGGGTGCCGGTGTTTCAGGTTTATCCTGCTCCTGCCAGTCCTGCGATTCACGCTCCCAGTCTTCTTTTTTCAACCATACAAACCAAATGTCGTCGCTGCGTCCTGCACTGCGACCCGAAATAAATCCGAGTTTAGAACCATCGGCGCTCCAGAACGGACTGTAGTCTGAACGGGGATGCATGGTTACATTCACAGGTTTGGTTGAGTTATCTGCTGCCTGAATGAATATTTCCTCATTAAAGTATAAATCACTGATAGAGTAAGCCAGCCATTTGCTGTCGGGGCTCCAGGCAATGCCACTCGGGCTATCCCAGCTATCGCTCAGTATCTTTTCGTTGCTCAGCTTACCGTCTGCGCTGATATCCGCCACCACAAATGTACCCCGGCCACGCACGTAGGCAATCTTCTTGTTATCAGGCGATACCGTCAGATTCTTTTCATCGCCCGCAGTTTTGGTAATCTGCACGGCACTGTGTTTCATTGATTTAAACAGATTGCGTTGTGTGGTATCAATAGAACGCACCATGTAGATATCAAAATTGCCGTTGGCTCTGTCGCTCGTAAACAACAAGGTAGAGTCGTTCAACCATGTAGGTTCGATGTCTCTGTAGGCATGCTCCGATACATTGATACTCCTCGTTCTTTCTTTATCTGCCTCTTTCAGAAATATCTCTCCTCTTACCGAAAAAGCAAGCAATTTACCATTGGGCGACACCGCAAAACTGGTAGCACCGCTGGTGAAAGTCTTTTGCTCGGTAGCATCCAGACGATCATCGGCACTGATTACCACATTCAGTTTTTGTGCTGAGCCTCTGTCGGTTTTCAAGGTATACAGGTTCATATCTTTTTCAAAAACGATAGAACCGCCATCAGCCGAAACACTGAATGCCCGGATGGACTCATCCTTATAGTTGGTCAGTTTTTCTGGTTTGCCTGTCGCTTTGCCGTTGGTGTCCAGTTTCAGACGATAAATATTATATGTGCCCGACTCACTGCTCAGAAAATACAGGGTACTGCTGTTGCCCCATTGCGGGAAAACATCGTTGGTTTCAAAACCGGGTAACTGATGATACGTTTTGTTTTTGGTATCATAAATCCAGATATCACGATCCGAGCTTCCCTTGTAGGCCTGACGAGCTACCGGGTTAATATCACCACGCACAAAAGCCAGAAAACGACCATCCGGCGACAACACAGGATCGAAACCTACAGCATCCAGCACCCTTGATTCGGTACCTCCTTTCGGGCTGATGCTATACACCTCGGCCGGGCGTTCAATCTGTCTGAACTCCCTGCTGGTCGAAAACAGAATTTTATCGGGCTGGGTCCAGCTTGAAATGTTATCGGCACCTGAGTGGAACGTCAGGCGTTTAGGCATGCTGCCCTCGGCCGACATCACGAAAATATCGTTGTTACCGAAGCGTGCACCCGAAAAGGCAATCTGCTTGCCATCGGGACTAAAAACGGGGTTCGATTCATACGCATCATGAATCGTGAGACGAGTGGCTTTACCACCCGAGGCGGGTACTGTCCAGATATCGCCCTGAAACGAAAAGGCCACCTGTGAGCCATCCTTATTAATGGCCGGCTGACGAAGCAGCAGGCTATTTTGCGCCTGCAGGCATAAAACAGTAAAAAAGGTAATTGTTGAGGTTAAAAGAGTTTTTCTCATGGGCAATAGTTTGCTGATTAATAGTCAGTCAAATTTAATATAAAATGACATTAAGTACCTAAAAATCAGATGATTTCGGTATAAGTGGAGATAAAAGTGGGGAGATGTGGGCAAGAACTCTTACAAGTAACAAAATTATCAATCTTCAAAATCAATTACATATACTATTTGTCCATCAAACTCTGAGCATTGCTAATAGATAGTTACAAACCCTCTCGTGATTATTATTCTTTAGTTTTTGCATGATTTTGAACAGCTTTTGACTGCGTGGTCAGTAATTTCCAAAGGTTATTTGTGCAACATAACCTAATTAATAAAATGTCATATCTATCAATTACCGGAAGGATTTTTTACGGAGCCGGCATTGCCGGTATCGGAATCATGCATTTCTTTTTTAATGGATTCAGGCCATTGTTAGCACCTATTCCTGCTGAAGACACTGAAAGTATACAAGTACTAATTTATGCTATTGGCGTTTATATTATCGCCTCGGGGCTATTGATTATAGCAGGTAAGAGCATCAAAGTCGTAGCAGACTTACTGGGGTTTGTATTTTTTTTGTTTTTTCTACTAGGGCATTTACCAAATCGACTCCGATTCAATCCTGAAATCCTAGGGGCATGGACAGACGCCATCAAGATATTGGCCATCTCAGGTGGTGCATTTATTTTGGCAAATAATGACAATAGTACCAATAACCGCTTGTTTTTACCATTGCATATAGCAGCAAGATCTGGAGTTTACCTTTTTGCTTTCATGCTTGTTGCTTTCGGAATCGACCATTTCCTGTATTCATCATTCGTAAACACACTGGTGCCTGCCTGGATACCTATGCCCGGTTTCTGGACCTACTTTACAGGAGTGGCGCTCATAGTCTCCGGATTCGCCATTGGCTTCAAGTTTCGGGTTCATCTGGTAGCCCGGTTGCTGGCGCTTATGCTATTTCTATGGCTGCTTTTACTTCATATTCCCTATGCCTTTCAACGCCCTCTTAATGGCGGTAATGATATTATCAGTTCCTTTGTATGCCTTGCTTTTTGTGGCATTGCCTTGCTTATAGCCACGCAATCAGAAGATACCGGAATTAAATCTTGAAAAGAATCAGTTCGATGTATACGATGTCTAAGCAGAGTCTCCTGTGTGCGTTTTTGCCTAAACTAAGCAAGGGGCCTCTGCTTCGGCGACAGCCATTCTCCGAACCATAACAAAGTATAATTGGATTAAGAGTACACAGCTATGCTTTACTTAATTCATTTTCATAATTAAGCAGTCCTATTTTTATTTCACCCAACTGAATTTCATCCAATTCATGCCCATAATATTCCTTAATAAGTTCATATTTTAGCTCTGTATCAGAGACATCATTTCCCAAACGCTTTTTTATCCTTTTAATAGCTAATTGGCGGACAAATGACATCATTCCGTCAAAAATTTCAAATCTTTCACGGACACTCTTCGCCTTAATAATCTCAAATTGCTTAGCTGCTATGAATTCCGGTGTATCTGTCATAATTATATTATCTAACGAAAAATAAAACGAGTATTTAAGTATAATTAAGTCCCGTCAGCGTCGGTATATTAGTAGAAAGTAAAGATAAACAAAGAATCTGAGTCCCATCGGGATGGCATACTTAAATATATCGTCCCTACAGGACTCTCGTTTTGCGCTGTTTAAATCTCTACAGATATACCATCACTACGTGATTCAATAACAGATATAGTGGGTTGATGATTTGCAGTCCTGCCAGGGACGATATATCAGTAGAAAGCAAAAATTCGAATGAACTGAGTCCCATCAGGACGGTATATTCAAAATAAGTCTCTCTGAGATTCAATTGAACATTCATTTTTCCCCCAGTTCGGCTGATTCTATAATCAGTCGCTGTGTCAGCCGTTCTCCGAACGGCATTAGTACTTCTACACTTATTATTACAACTATTTAAAGACAGCAAAAACTAAAGCAGAAAAGTATTTTGTTTATTTTTACTTCACTATCTATCAGCCTTCTCAAATAACCGCCATAACAATTACTATGATAAACAATGTAAGAATCGCCGCCGTCTTTAGTTGCATCGTACTGTTCATCGTCTGTGTTTTCGATAATACTACTAACGCGCAGAGCCCCCGTTCGGCTGAATATCTATTCAGTCGGAGTATCAGCCGTTCTCCGAACGGCATTAGTACCTCTGCACTATTATTACAACTATTTAAAGATGGCAAAAGCTAATGCAGAAGCGTATTCCGTTTATTTTTATTTCCCAGTTCGGCTGATTATTCCTCCGCAATGGCCTTGTTAACCAGTGTGTTAGCCTTTCTTAGAAAGGCCAAAAATACTGCGTCATTTGTATTTCTTATACTGCCCCATAAACCAAAAGCCGGAAACAACATTACATATTGTTTCCGGCTTCTGAATTTTCTTTGGCTTAATGCTTTATCAACCCCCTTTAATACGATTCAGTTCATCTTCTGAACCGGTACGACGATTTCTCGCAGCCTTTATTTCATTGCTACCGAAACGGTAAGTGAAGTTGACTCTCAACTGCTGCGACTCCCATTTGAAACGAAGATTAGTGGCCACCCCTGCGTATTCAGAGTGATACCCTCCCCTACCCGTATGCAGCACATCGGTGAAGCTCACTTTCAGAGTGGCGTTGTCTTTCATGAATTTCTTCTGCACACCTGCATCCATGGTTCCCATGCCACTGTTGTAATCAATCCGGCGGTATGGTGAATTATACCAGCCCGATAGTTCTATTGTCCAGTTATTTTTCAATTTAAATGTGCTCTGTGCATTGGCATTGGCGGCAATGGTGCTGTTATTAATCTTCAGGCCATTGTCAAGGTCGCCTCTCCACAAGTTGTTGTATCCGCTCACATTCACATAGATATTCCACCATTTGGTAATATCTGTCGCCAGGCTCATATCCAGACTGAATCCCTGGGTGTAATCCAGGTTTTGAGCGATAAAGTAGGTTCGGCTCGCATCATAAGGCATCCGGAGCCCTACCACCGGGAAGCGCGTACGCCAGTAACCCAATGAAGTAGTCAGTTTGCCTTTGTAAATGTGTGTCAGCTTAAAGTTATTGGCATACTCCGGGCGCAGGAACGGATTCCCTTTCGAATACACCAGCTCATCAACCCTGTATTCAAACGGATTCAGGTTCTGATAACTCGGCCGATTGATACGGCGGCTGTAGTTCAGGTTCAGGTTATGATGCTCCGATACCTTGTAAGAAATCGCCCCACTCGGGAACAAGTTCAGATATGTGGTATCTACCTTGTTCAGGTCATTTTGTTTATAGCTGGTCAGTTCTCCCAACGACTTGGTGCGCTCGGCACGCAGACCCAGTTGTAAATCCCATTTTTTATTCAGCGATACATTATAGTTGGCATACGCTGCATATACACGTTCGGTATACACAAAGTTATTGCTCCTCTCAATGTCTCGTATTTCCACATCGTTCAGCACGTTGAAGAAATCAAAGGTGTTGTCTGATTTCACGTCCGACAGCTTAATCCCATAGCCCAGCTTCCCTTTCTTAAGCGGTTGCTCGTAGTCAACCTTAAACGATTTAATGGTGATATCAGTAGGTGTCTTGCTCACAAAATTACGACTGAACGACGGCCGGTCAGAATTCGGAAACTCGTAGGTATTCGGCTGATAGCTTACCCCGCGTGAGGTAAAAATACCGTAGTCAGCATCTATATTCAACTCGCGTCCGGTAGTGTCGGCATAGCGGTAGTTCAGATTCAGGTTCAGGTTTTTGTTTTTCTCCGGATTCGATGTCCGCGAATTCAAAATCGCTGAATCAGGAACCGCACTGTACCGGTTACCAATCAGGGTCTGGCTTTCGCCGCCTCCGTTGTGGTCGCTTGCTCTGCCGTTGGCGTTAAATCCGATTGTATTTTTTGAATTGATAAAATAGTCCATTCCCACTTTTGCATTGTGAGAAGTATCACGCCAGATACCCCGCCAGGTTTTGTTATAGGCAACCCCATTCAGTATCTGGTCGTCGAGCGTGCGGTTGTGCCACGCACCCTGATTGTAGCTGTAATTACCGAATACATTTACTTTCTTGTCGCGGTGGTTCAGATTCACCGAGCCATTGAATTTAGGCGTAATACCAAACATACTACCCAGACTCACATTGCCGTTGGTACCAATTTTTTTGTTCTTTTTCAAGCGGATGTTGATGATACCCAGGTCTCCTGCGGCATCATACTTGGCTGATGGGTTTGTAATCACCTCAATGGCTTCGATATCAGACGAGTTCATGCTTTTCAGGGTAGATGCCAGATCCCGACCACTCATGGGCGAAGGGCGGCCATCAATAAAGATTCTCACCCCGGCCTTACCTTTCACTAATACGTTTTCGTCTTTGTCAACCTGTACTCCCGGCGATTTTTGCAGCAACTCGAGCGCGTTCTGCCCTGTAGCATTAATACTACCTTCCACATTGAATACAATTTTATCGTTTTGTACCTCAATCAAAGGTTTGGTAGCTACCACCTTTACCTCGCTCAATTGTTTGGTATCTGCCGACAGCGTAAAAGGCTTAAATTCAATATCCTGGTCGATCAGCTCAAATACCGGAGAACTGAACGGACTAAAACCCACGGCGCTTACTTTAACAAAGTATCTGCCTTTTGCCAGATTACCGATTTTAAAACCTCCGTTCTCATCGGCAATATCAGCCTTTGCCAGAGAAGAATCCTTGGCCATGTGAACCGAGATAGTAGCAAACGAAACCACTTCATTCTGTGGATTCTTTACCTGGCCTTTCACCGAAAAAGTTGTATTCTGGGCATGCAGAAGATGCACTACGCCCGTAAGGAGCAATACGAGTAACAGATTTTTCATAATTTTTAAAAATAGCTTTTCAGTAATTTTGTAAATGCCAAAGACACATTGGCTTAATAAACAACATCCGGTTATGCGGTGTGGCTGCAAAGATAAATAATAAAAAAGCAATTTAGAATCACCCAATTTGCGTTTAACATTTTTTTACAATGCTTAACACTTTTTTAACTACGAATAATTTCGTAGCAAATATATTTACCCTTTTCACAATCTCCAAATTAATTACGAAATATTTCGTAGAAGGCACTTTAACATGATAAATGGCTGATGCCCTCTGCCTGAAAACTTCTGTATACAGAAAAGGTTACGGAGAAATCCGGTTATTTTTTTGCCCGCATAAGCAGCTTATCCGAAAGACGATTGAAGAGGTAATACATTACTCCGTAGGGAAGAAACTTTATACCGGTGCCTTCGGCTATGCTCAGGCACCGGAAGTGCTATATCAGATCATTTTATAAACCAGATACCTGATTTTAAGGGTACCGTCTATTTTTCCTAATCCCTGAAAATCGGCTCTTAGTCTGAACGTAACCCAGAATGATTGCTTGTATAAGCCATCAAACAATTCGGGTTGTTCAATTTCCTTCACATCCATAATTTCAACCAACGAATTCGGTACCTCATTAAATAGTTTTACTACTGCGCCATCCTTAGTCTCATATTTCACGGCCACATTCCATTGGTCATGTGTCTGAACACCCACTTTTTTGGTACCCGGCGTTAGATACTCTCTGAATTTGTCAAATCGTTCTGTGATACTAAACTCAGGGTTACCTGAACCTTTCACAAAAAACATTCCCACCAAACCAATATCTATTTTCTTATCTGCGCCATTTAAAACAATAGAATTGGTAATCTTGGTCGACACAAGGTCTGCTTCCGAAAGTACAGTTTTACAATTTTTGTCATTTTCATTGAAATCATACTTTTCGCCCAAAATTGTGCCCTTAAAATAGGCAATGTCTTTCGGAATCGCATTAGTAACTTTTATCGTCTTATGAATCGTTGTAGCCTGCCCGAATTTATCTGTAACCGTTAAAAAAACTGAGTAGTTATCGTTTCTTTCAAAAATAAACTCAGGATTCGCCATACGGCTTCTGTTCTGTGTTTTTGTATCACCCCAATAATATGAGGCAACCGTACCCGGCGATTGATTTTTAAACCTGACTTTACCGTTATCTAACACTTCATATGCAAAATCGGCTACCGGCTCGGGTTCTTTGTTTGAGATTTTCACCTCTGTGTCTACCGAATTGG
Source organism: Emticicia sp. GW821-FHT11C11 (assembly GCF_058808615.1). Taxonomy (NCBI): domain Bacteria; kingdom Pseudomonadati; phylum Bacteroidota; class Cytophagia; order Cytophagales; family Leadbetterellaceae; genus Emticicia; species Emticicia sp. GW821-FHT11C11. Next base: position 560,255 of record NZ_JBXARV010000003.1, on the reverse strand, counting down.
CTGTTACTGCATTAATAGCCTTAAAAGTGATCTTATAGGTGCCATTAGTAGCATACTTATGCATAAAAGTAAAAACCAGCTTAGCCGAATTCAGCTCCGGATCAAACATTGAGCTTTCAATTTTACCATCGCCCCAGTCTACACTCACTTCAGTTACATGCTTGTACGGAAAAGCCTTTAACGCAATTGATACACTGGCATTTTCGCCATACGCAGTACTTTTGAGCGCCTCAAAAAACGCAGTATTTTCAGGTGAAGGCTCTGTCTGTTTTTTGCATGCAAATGCAATCAAAGACAACGACAGAATAAAAAGTAATTTTTTCATCATAAAAGTAAGTAGTTATAATTCGATACTAAAAATAATGAAAATTGTAAAAAAATAAAAAATTGCACTTTGTTTTTCTTCTTAGCGCTACTTAAGTAACTCCTTTTCCATAAGCACTTTACTCATTTTTCATGCCTCAAGCCCGAAACCAAAACAACCACTCCATCAAACGACAGAATGGTTGCTTCATTTATCTTTACTCTAAGCCAAATCACTAATTCGCTCAATCACTAACTCACTCAATTCTCAAAAATCCGTATTGGCTTCTTTTATGTCAATGCGTTTGATCCAGATGTTGCGGTAAAGCACTTCATGCCCTTCAGCTTGTAGTTTCAGTCCTCCGGGGGTGTCAGTAATCCCTTTGCCACCATCATTACCTCCGTCAATTCCTGAATTAGGCCCACCCCAAACCTGACTGATTTTCTGGTTCACATGCACTTTTTTACCGTTGAAGTACATCGTTACCATCGGTTGCTCTACCAGCTTACCGTCTTTAAAACGGGCAGCTCTGAACACAATATCATACGCATTCCACTTACCGACACCGTTATAGGCATAATAGGGCGACTTCGACTCATTAATCACAGCCGCTAAACCATGTGAGGTTGAGTCACCATCCAGCACCTGAATCTCGTAACGGTTTTGCAGATATACGCCACTATTACCACCGGGCTTGCTGATATAAAATTCCACATGCGCTCTGAAATCACGGAAAGTATCCTTGGTTACAATATCGGCTGCGCCATATTTACCACCGGCACCGGCGGGGTCGTTGGTGTTTACTGCCGTGCCTTTGCCGGCGGGGTCGTCAACTATAAACCATTTAATGGGCAATGTGGCCGCCAGACGCGGGCCTTCCCAGTAAGTCCACTTTTCATCAAGCATTTTGCGGGTGCCATCAAAATAAACCACCGCACCTTTAGGGGCTTTGGTGCCAACACCTGTTTGTGCATTTGCCGTAGTGGCAGCAATAGACAACAAAACAAAAGAACAAACGATACCTTTGTTAATCATACGTTTCATAGAGAGCTGATTTATTATCATTAGGTTGAATACTCCATTTAAATGCCTCAGAAATAACCAGCTCTCTACACACAATCCGTTTACAATCGCTTGATTTCTGATATGTTGATACCGTGGAAACAATCGTCTGCACAGTTATCCGGCACGTAGCCGGCACTCGAAATCATACCGTTATTCTCTGCCTCAAAATATATCGCAGCGCCACTTCTTCTGATAAGCCACTCGGTTCGGGCTATTTCATAAATCTGGTCGAGCGTTCTCACTTCTGCTGCTGAGGTATTCGTAATCTTTCCCAGATTCGCACCCGTTTCTGTCCATCCCAGTGCATCCTCAATCTTTTTACCGAAGTTTTTCTCAAAATCTGCCGCAGATAATTTCATACTGGCCAATATTTTTGCGATGCTCTCTTCGTCCCATCCTCCGTCCGGGCGTCTTACATCATGAAAAGCAGTATACCTGAAACGCCGTTCAGTAACCTGCCCTTTAGTAATCACCAGGTCTGTACTCCAAGACGACCCGATCCATGAACCTTCTGTAACGGTATACTGATATGAGTTGCCGGAAGATTTCTTAAAGTCCTGCCACGCGTCATAGCTTCTGTCGAAATCACGGCCATGCTTTATGTTCAGGTTTTCGCATGCAAATACCGTCAAAAGTAAGATTATACTCAGAATTCTTTTCATTTATTTTAAGTTTTTTTTCTTATTGACTTAGGTAGCCCTCAAATGGTTGTAAGGTTTCAAAAAAATATACGGTCTTTAAATATTATCGCTCACAATACCCTCATTTTAACGATACCGGACCTCAACAGAAAAGTTTTATTGCTTTGCATATATGCCATTTTCTGTCATTTATTTAGTGTCAGTTTTCATTCCGGTTGGTGAAAATTCAAAATAAAGTATAGGTCTTTTAACGAAAATGTTTAATTTTAGTGTATCTTTCCAAATATTCAGGCCTGTTTATGTTGTAACTTTTGTGCCGGAGACAGGATTGATAACGATAGCTAACCCGACTAATAAACTTGAAAACTACATGACTGAACAATATTATCGTATTGCTCTAACCGAAAACGATGAAGGCCTGGAGTTTTTCTTCAAAAAGGAAACCCCCTATTCAATAACACCACTTACGACCGATATTACCCTAAGCGAAACAGAACAGGTATACCGGTTTTCTGATATCCCACCCGCCGACGGTTTCTTCAACATGAGTGAGTTTTTCGAAAAAGCACAGGCAGGTATTGCTGACATGAACCCGGGTGTTGTTTATCTGAACACAGACACAGCAGATCAGAACAAGTGCGTAAACATGGCCAGTGTCAATTCTCCCTTTCAGACCGGAAGCGGGCTGTGTGTTTCGGAGCCTGACACATATCTGAAAATGAGAATTCCGCTGAAGCAGGTTTTTACGCTGCATTACTCAGAATATGAATTGAAAATATATAATCAGGAACTTGTTTTAAAGTATTAAACTTCTGAAGCATGTCTCTAACGAAAGACAAGTCGGCCGAGAACCGTTCTGAAAACCCGGCCTTTAAGCCTGACGCACTGAATTTTATATATTTACCAGCCTATGCTCAATATCTTCTCGACCACAAACTGGAAGATTTCACACAGGCGCTACTTACTATCTCGCGGGAGATAGAAGTACCCCTATTGAGATTCTTCGACAATATGCCGGAAGAAGAACTCATAAAACTGTCGATACAGGGAACGAGCGAATTCCTGAATTACTTTGCTACCAATAAGGTTTCTGAATTTATTGAGTTCTCGCTTAAAAGGTGGACTGAAAACCAGCTGCCGCTGATTCAGAATGATGAAATTGTGGCCCGCGATATATCGACCGTTAATTTTGCCCGTCGAAAAGCCCTCCGGCAATTTCTGTCAGCTTACACTACCGACTTCAACCTGTATGCTGATATTTTAAATGAAGTAGACCTGTTTATATTAACAGTTGAGGACCGGTCGTACAAAACACTGTTCAACCTCAAGCAGCAGCACATAAACGAGCATCTGTACTTTATTGACAAAATCAACAATACGCTGCCGGGTGTTATTTATATATACGACCTGCCAGAACAGAAAGAAATTTATTCAACCAGTAACAATCAGGATATACCGGGTTATGACTCCGGCAAAATTGCCGATATAGATGGGTCAATGTTTACTTCTCAGCTGCACCCAGATGATATCGATAAAAGATTAGACCATCTTCAGAGTTTTGCAAACGCACGCGACGGCGAAATACGGAACATTGAATACCGGATAAAACATAAAAACGGACGTTTCCGTTGGATACGCGCCTACGAAACATTGTTCAAAAGAACAAACGACGGCACTCCCTGGCAGATCATCGGTTTATCTTTAGATGTGCATGATGAAAAGGAATCGACACAGAAACTGCAATTGCGTGAACAACAACTGAGCGAAGCCTACGAAATAGCGGGTCTGGGAAGTTTTGAGTGGGATTTGCAGGGAGGCGAATCGCTTATATCTGACCAGATGATGAAACTATTTGATCTGGAAGAAAGACTTGATTATTTATCATTCCTGAAATATGTACACCCGGCCGACCAGATAAAACTGACAAGCGCCATCAACGAAGCTATAACCGGCGAGGGCAGGTATGAATGTGAATACAGGTATCAGAAAAGTGAAGAGAAAATCATATGGTCGTGCGGGGTGGTTAGTTTCCGCAACGGGAAACCGCTTAAAATGCGGGGCACTGTGATGGATGTAACCGAGAGGCACCTGATGATGCAAAAACTGGAAGAAACCATAGAGTTGCACAAGCAGGCGCAGGCACTGACACACATCGGCAACTGGACCTGGGACATACCCAACAATAAAATTGAATGGAGCGACGAAATGTACAGAATCTACGGGATTGAGCCGCAGTCTGAAGAAATACATTTCGAAAGATTCATCGGCCTGGTGCACCCCGACCACCGCGAACGAAGGCTTGATGAAATCCAGAGGGCTTTGGCTACTCATACAGCCGACGACTACGTTTTACACATCCGGTGGGACGACGGCACTATCAGGATTCTGCAAGGCAAGGGCGAGGTGATAGTAGATGAATTCGGGAATCCCATTAAACTGGCTGGTACCTGCCAGGATGTAACCGAGCAGTTCCATATCAATCAGGAACTGGAGCAAAAGAACATTGAACTGCAACGCCGTAATGAGGAGCTCACGGCATTCAACTACATTGCCAGTCATGATCTGCAGGAGCCCCTGCGTAAAATAAAGCTGTTCAGCAACCGCATTTACGAGAAAGATTTCAACGTTTTACCGCCCACTTCCAAAGAGTTTCTGCCGCGCATTATTTCTTCAGCCGATCAGATGCAAAAGCTTTTCAACGATTTGCTGGCGTTTTCGCGCGCTACGCTTGCTTACAATATCTTTGAAAAAACCAGCCTGAATTATATACTGGACGAGGTGAAGAATTCGCTCAAAGAGAGCATAGAAGAAAAACAGGTCCGTATTGCTTATACAACACTGCCCGAGCTGAACGTGATTCCGTACCAGTTCCGTCAGTTGCTGGAAAACATCATCGGCAATGCCATTAAATACAGCAAGCCCAATGTACCTGTGGAAGTAAAAATTGAATCGCAGACAGTAGCCGGCAAATCCTATTTGAAATTTGGTGCTACCGATGGACAAAAATATCACAAACTAAGTATCAGCGACAACGGCATAGGTTTTGATCAACAATATGCCGACAAGATATTTGAGCTTTTCCAACGCCTGCACAATAAAAACGAGTACTCGGGTACAGGTATAGGTCTAGCCATCTGCAAGAAGATCATTCAGAACCACCAGGGGTTCATGGCCGCCGTCGGAGAACCCGGCAAAGGCGCCACTTTCCATGTTTTTACGCCGGTGGGTTGAAGTCGAAAACATTAGCAGATAAAATAATATAAATAAAGTAGACAGAGCAATGCTCTGTCTCTACCATCAGGAATTCTCTAACCGCACCTACCTACATATCCTAAACCGGAGTCGTCAGAATCACCTCTCTGCTTTCCAGTAGAGGTACAATTTTACCTATAACTATCTCCTGAAAATGCGCCGTGTTACGGTGTTTGGCAACGGCCTCTTCGCCGGTGTATCCTTCAAACAATACAATGATATGCGCATCTGTATTACTCTGATGAACCTGATAAAAGAGATTACCAGTCTCTTCCCTACTTTTTACGGCAACATCTTCAAGCAGATTGAGCACAGTTTCTAACTGGCCTTCTTTTACCTGCCATTTGGCAAATACATGTATGGGTTTTTGGCTCATCTTCTTAATTTTTTTAGATATTATTGATTTTCTGTCAATGTAATCACTGGCCTCTTATGCATATATGCAGAGGCCAGTGATTATTACTATTAAGCTTCTAATATGGCAATCATTTTTTCGGCTACACCCTTGGCCGAAGCCGGGTTCTGGCCAGTTACTATATTACCATCGGCAATACTGTTAGCAGACCACGCAGCAGCTGCATGAAATATAGCTCCCTGATTGGTAAGCGCGGTTTGCAAAAGGAAAGGCACATCTGCGGCAGCATAATTTTCTTCCTCTTCATTGGTGAACGATGCTACGTTTTTACCATTAACGAGGTAAGACCCGTCGCTGAGTTTTACATTCAATAAAGATACCGGACCATGACAAACGGCACCTACCACGCCATTGCGTTCGTATGTTTCAGCAATCACTTTCTTCAAAAGAACATCTTCGGGCATATCTACCATTGGAGCCAGTCCACCCGGTGTAAAAACAGCATCATAAGTGCTTACATCTACGTCTGAAAGTTTGGCCGCTTTTTGCATAGCTGCCCAGCCTCTGCCTGTCAGAAAAGTCAGGTTGTCAGGGTCGTCTGCCAGATGAAGCGCATCCAGATATGGGGTGTCACCGGTTAAACTGGCAAAATCAATTTCATAACCGGCTCTGTCGAATTCAGCATAAGGGTGAGCTACTTCGGGTAAAAATGTACCGGTTCTTCTGTGGTTCGGGCCAATGGCATTGGCGTTTGAAACGATGATTAAAATTCTCTTTTCCATTTTCGTAATTATTTAATAGTAAATGATTTATATTGATTTGATAGAACAAAATTAGTATTGATTACACGATTGGCGAAGGAGCCAAATCACTAAAAAAGTGTGATGCAAATCACAATCAGTGCAGTCCTTTCAGAATACCTCCGTCAGCTTTTATGGCTGCGCCATTGGTTGCAGCAGACCATTCGCTTGACACGAACAGAACCGTAGCGGCCACTTCATCAGGCGTGATGAATCGCTGTAATAAACTATAAGGTCTGGTTTCTGTGAAAAATTGGCGTTCCACCTCTTGGGTTGTAAGGTTTTGCTGTGAGGCAAGGTCTCCGATGAATCTTTCCACGCCTTCAGAGAAGGTCGGCCCCGGTAATATGGAATTAACCGTAACACCTGTGCCTTTGGTCAATTGAGCCAAACCATTGGCAATAGAGAGCTGGGCAGTTTTCGACATGCCGTAGTGAATCATTTCTGTGGGAATCTGAATGGCTGATTCGCTGGAGATAAAAATTACCCGGCCCCAATTTTTCTCAAGCATTTTGGGCATGAAATGGCGGGTCAGGCGAATGCCACTCATCACGTTGACATCAAACATTTTCCACCAGTCGGCATCCTCAGATTCAAAAAAGTTGACTGGTTCAAAAATGCCGAGGTTGTTTATAAGGATATCCACCTCCGGCAGCTCCTGACTCACTTTTTCAAAACCTTCCGCAGTAGCGAGGTCAGCCACAATGCCATGCAACTGCGCCGAGGGGAATTCGGCTTGTATTCTGTTTACGGCAGTTTCAACTTTAGTCGCATCCCGACCGTTCAGGTGTACAACGGCACCTTCTTTGGCAAATCCTTTGGCGATGGCAAAACCGATACCTGCAGTTGAGCCTGATATGAAAACCTGTTTGTTTTTAAGTAGTAAGTCCATGATTGCTGTGTTTTAATTTCTGTTACAAAATTAGAACACAGATGCCCCTCAGGCGAAGGACACAAATCACTATAAACGTGTGATTCAAATCACACGATGGCAGAAGCAGTTCTTATTTTCCGGTAGAATACAAGCGACTGAGTGTCTCACGGCTTACACCCAGATACTCGGCTATAAATTTTTTAGGTATCCGTTGCAACATATCCGGATACAATCTTGAAAACTCTTCGTAACGCTGCTGCGGAGTACTCGAAAGCAGCAGCATGATGCGTTGCTGCAAGGCCACAAAACCATTGGTGAGCTTTACTCTGAAAAAATGCTCCATTTTATGCAAATCAGTTGCCAGCTTCTCTCTTGCATGAAGGTCCATGTAAATCACCTCTCCGTCTTCCATGCATTCAATAAACATTTTGGCCTGCTTTTGTTTGAAATAGGCAGTGTAGTCAGACATCCACCAGTTTTCCTGTGCAAACTGTATGATATGCTCTTTTCCATCACCGTCCACATAAAATACCTTGTATATCCCTTTCAGCACCAGATACTCATATTTTACCGCATCTCCTTCATGCACCAGATACTGATTTTTCCGCACTCGTCTATGCGAGAAAAACGCTTTGATGTAATCAAACTCTTCGTCTGTTAAAGGAGAAATCTCTTCAATGTGTTTACGTAGTCTTTCCATGAATAGCGCAGGTATCTTAATGAATGCATTGCAAGTTTATGAATTAATAGCAAGCAATCAAAGGCTTGGAAAATCAGGAGTAATTTTTAGTCACAATGTACACTAAATGCACAATGGTTCACAATAAGAGTTTCACAGTGAATTAATACCGAGCACCAAAAGAAAAAAATAACAACTAAAATTAAGATACCTTAAAACATCATTTCTTGTCTGAGTACAATTAAAGATTATGCTAAAGACATGAAGACAAGCAGAAGAACATCGAATCTTTAATTGTACGAGTTTAAATGATGCCTGCTTTTTTGGTTACTTTTTTTCAGGAAAAAAAAGTAACAACAGAAGACCAAAAAACTGAAGTAAATCTATTTCAAGAAGATTAGCTACTAAGTAATAAAAAGTATGAAATCATTAAACTAAATCAACCGTTCCTTCATAGCCTTTTCAATAGCTTCAGCTTTCGAATGAACTTCCAGTTTCCAGTAGATATTCTTGATATGCGTGCGCACGGTCTCTTTATCAATAAACAACTCCTCGGCAATATTGCTGTAGCTTTTACCACGCGAAAGTAATTCGAGCACCTCTGTTTCTCTCGATGAAAGCGGAGAATTGTGGTTCTTCTGAAACGAAGCCACCACCAACCGGGCAATGTTGGTACTCATAGGCGCTCCACCATTCATTATCTCCCGTATGGCCTCCACCAATCGCTGCGACGGCATGTTTTTGGTCAGGTACCCTCCTGCCCCGGCACATAGCGCCTTAAACACCAGGTCATCGTTTTCATAGACCGTCACCACGATAATCTGCGCATGCGGATACAGCTTCTTGGTGCGCTCAATGCCTTCAATTCCATTCATACCCGGCAGCTCAATATCCATCAATACCACATTGGGCTTGTCGTTCTGCACATTTTTCAGAAAATCCTCACAGTTATTATAGGCGCTCACCACCTTAAATCCCTGATTTTCGTTTAAAAGCACTACAAATCCTTCCCGAATAATATTATCATCTTCCACCAGGCAGATTCTGATAAGGTTTGTGTTCTGGTAGCTCATTTTCTTATTTTGTTGATGATCAACTGCACAGTTGTTCCTTGGTTGTTTTCTGATACAATCTCTACTTCGGCGCCAATTTTCTCGGCCCTGCTTCTGATATTCCCGAGGCCGTTGCCATTGGTATTCTTGTTGGCTTGTATGCCTATGCCGTTATCCTGCCAGCAGATGCTGATCTGGTTGCTGTCTTCCATAAAACTCAGCTTCACCTCTGTGGCATTGGCATGCTTCAGCGTATTCATAATAGCCTCCTTAAAGAGCATCACCAGATGCCTGCTGGCACCCATCGGTAGTTTTATGGCTTCAAAATCTTCCGATATCCCTTCGCACACAAAGCGTATGTCGCGCTTGTCGAGAATCTCATCACAGAAATCCTTGATTCTGATGGCAATCTCAAACAGATTGTCATGCTCAGGGTTTATGGCCCATATAAAATCTTTGGTTCCCTGATACAAACGCCCGGCGTTATCGCCAATCTTGGCAAGCAATAGCAGGGCTTCATCCTGTTCTGCCTTTTTAAGTTTATTTTTGATTAGCTCTGTGAGCAGCGAAATACGTGTCAATGAATTACCGAACTCATCGTGCATATCCTGTGCGGCTATTTTTCTTACGCGCTCATTTTCTTCCAGTTTCACCCGCTCAATTTCCAGAACGCGGTTTATCCTGATACGATAGAAAGTCATGACCAGAGAACCCAAAACTACTACCGAAAGCAGATAAAACCACCACATTTGCCAGAATGGCGGCGCAATCGAAATCGCTATGCTTAGTATATCCTTTTCGTTCCAGAACCCTTGGCTGTTGGCGCTCTTTACTTTCAGCACATAGTTGCCCGCTTTCAGGTTCGTGAAGTTGATATAACGGCGTGTGCCGTAGTCAATCCAGTCTTTATCAAAGTTCTCCAGCTTATAGGCAATCCGGTTCTTTTCAGGGTTCGTGAAGTCGAGCGAAGCAAAGCGGAAGGCAAAGAAATTCTCATCGTAATCCAGCTTTATATTCCCGTCTTTCATCAGCAGGCTGTCGAGGTTCTGTTCTTTTTCAAACTTCATGAACGAGGTAATCACAGTTTTGGGCAGGTGCCTGTTACTGGTCATCTGCAACGGATTAAAACTGACCAGCACCCCCAGCCCGCCAAAGAAAATCTCGCCCGATTTAGTCTGAAAATAAGCGCCGGAATTAAACTCCCGGTTCGACAGTCCATCGTCCGACGAATAATTCTGAAAGGTTTTAGCCACTGGGTCATAGCATGAAATCCCGTTGTTGGTGCTCATCCACACACGTCCTTTGCCATCGGCCAAAGTGGTATATACAAAACTATTGGGCAGCCCGTCTTTCTCGGTATAATGCACAAAACGCTCTTTGCCGTTTTCTATCACCAGTTTACTCAAACCTTTCGGGCTCCCCACCCATAGCTGATTATTCCTATCGTATAATACCGACAATATCATGTCATTAATCAGGCCTTTGGGTTGGTTCGGGTCACTCTGGTATGTCTTGAAGGTCTCGCTTTTGAGGTTAAACTTTATCAGCCCGTTATAGGTACCAATCCACAGGTTCCCTTTATTATCGGGTTCCAGTGCTGCTACAGACAGAAACAGCCCGTCGGGTGTTTTATCATACTGCTTCAGATTTTTTCCGTTGATGTGCAGCAGATAGCCGCTCGTGCCTATCCAGACCGAACGGTCTTTGTCTTCCATCATTTTCATCACCGCGGGCTCATGCCCCTTCACTTTCGGAATCGGAAAATGGTCAAACTTATCTGTTCTGCGGTTATATCTGAACATGCCCTCGTTGCTCCCCAGCCATAGATTCTTATCCGAATCTTCCAGAATCGCCTGATGGGTATTCATCCGGGTATTAGTCCGGCTTATCGTATACTTCTTATACAGACTGGTATGTGAGTTTATTCTGAACAAGCCATCATAAGTACCCACCCAGATATCGCCATAGCTGTCTTTACATATGCCGAAAACCGAGGTAGACGCAATCGAATTTTCTCTGGCCAGAATCTTATCCCATTGCTTAAAGCTGTTTTTTGAATGACTGAACAAATGCACGCCTGCCTCACGGGTGCCTATCCAGACAATGTCTTCATTTGCCTCTTTGCCTTCATAGATAGAAAAAATGGTGCTGCTCTTCAATCCTTTTTTGCTCAGGCCATCTTCGGCAATGTGTTCAATCAGTGCCAGATTGTTGCCTTTTAAATCGTATCTGAACACTCCCTGGGCAATGGTTCCTACCCAGACGGTGCCGTAACGGTCGAGCATAATGGCCGATATAAACACATCGGGTTCTACCAACTGGTCGGTAAACTCATACAGTTCTGAGGTCTGAATATTCAGTCTGAACAGTTTTTCCTGGGCGGCTATCCACAAATTATTCTGCTTGTCGCAAAATATCCGCTGAATCGGGAAATTCAGTTTTCTGTAAAAATCCTGCGGGGCATTGTTGGCATGCAAAAACTCTACCTGCTGGTGTTCGGGTAGCTTATCAGGATTTTTGATGTGAATTTTGTTCAGCCCGATACGGGTGGTGAGCCATATTCCTCCCTGTTTGTCTTTGATCACATAACCGGCACCATGGCCACCCAGACTTTTATGATTGGTAGAATCATGCTTGTATTGAATCGCCTTATAGGTTTTCCCTTTCGGAATCAGTCGCCAGACACCGTCGTAGGTACTCACCCAAAGCGTTTTCTGCTGGTCTTCCACTATGCCGGTTACTATATACGAGTAATCGGGTTTGTCTTTGCCAAACAAATCGGTGTATCGCTCAAAATCTTTCGAAATCTTATTAAAACAGTTAAGCCCGTGTTTGGTACCTACCCAGAGTTTCTGTTGTGAGTCTTCGTAGAGGAAAGTTACATCGTCATTCGAGAGCGTATTTTTTTCAAACGGATTGTTGTAAAAATGCTTCATCTGGGCGCCATCATAGCGATTAAGCCCGTTTTGCGTGCCAAACCACATATAGCCCTCTTTATCCTGCAGAATGGTACGCACCTCGCTCTGGCTCAGCCCTTCTTTCAGGCCGATCTGGTCAAGCGTTGGCGTAGCCCAAAGCCGAAAACTGAGTAAAAAGAAAAAAACAGATAGTCTTACTAACATACGCCCGAATTGAACCGCTAATGTACGAATATAATGAATTCTGTCATGTCACCCAATTTGGGGGTATTTCAGCAGCCGTTTTTCTGTGCAGAGAACCTATGCGGAACGACGTATTAAAAGCGGACGTTTGCTGTCCATTTTCGGACAAAAGCCAACAATAATATCTCATAAACAATTGACTATCAATTACTTATTCATTTGGTACGATTTTTCGGGTTTATATACTGCCTATCATTTAAACACCTACGCTTATGTTTCGCAATTATATAAAAATCGCCTGGAGAACTCTCTTCAAACACAAATTATACAGTCTGCTCAATATTGCAGGGCTTACATTTGGCCTGATATGCTTCTTTCTTGTTGGTCTGTATGTTTTTGACGAACTCACTTTCGACGAACAACACAGCAACGCCGACCGGATTTACAGACTGATTGAACATAAAAATGTAAAAGGCGAACAAACCATCATTGCAGGTGGAGGCTATAAAGTTGCGGAAGAATCGAAGAAGGTAATCGGCGAAGTTGAAAATGCTACCCGGATGAAGCGGATCGGCAGGGCTAATCTGATTAACCCCGAGAGACCCGAAATCAACTTTCAGGAGGATGTGACTTTCGTAGATGAGAATTTCCTGAAAGTGTTTGATTTTCCGCTCATAGAAGGCAACCGCGAAACGGCATTAAACGAGCCTAATACCATAGTAATAACCGAAGAACTGGCACTGAACCGGTTCAACACCACCAAAGTAGTAGGCAAAACACTTCAGTTTGGCTTTCTTGATGCTCCGCTGAAAATCACGGGAGTTTTAAAGAACCATCCGAAAAACTCTAGTTTTGCCTTCAATAATCTACTGTCGGAAGCCACTAACCGTAATACCGAATATTTTCAGCAATTGATGCAAAACGACTGGCTGTCAACTAATTTCTCGGTTTATGTATTGTTGAAACCACAATCGAACGCCGATAAGGTAGCTGCCAATCTGAAGTATCTGGTATTGAAAAACTATAAGCCGGAGGCCGGAACATCGTTCCGTTTTACGCTCCAAAACCTGAAAGATATTCACCTGCAATCAGAAGGTATTTATGATGGCGCACGCAACTCAAACGTATCAGAAATGGCACAGGGGAATCCACTGTACATAACAATATTCATTTACATTGCACTATTCGTTCTGTTCATAGCGGGTATCAATTACATTAACCTCTCAACTGCCAAGGCGTCAAACCGCAGCAAGGAAATCGGTGTGCGTAAATCATTAGGCGCCGAGAAAGGAAGTCTCATAACCCAGTTTCTGTTAGAAGCTTTTATTATTACAGCCATTTCTTTTGTCTTGTCGGTGCTGCTTTTGCAGTTAATCCTGCCATTCTTCAATCAGTTCTGCAATAAAGACCTCTCGCTTGGGTTCAACACCAATTACAGAATGTGGCTTGTGTCTGTTGGCGCCTGCATTTTTATCAGCCTGTTTTCGGGACTTTATCCGGCATTCCTGCTATCGGGTTTCAAACCGCTGAACCTGCTGAAAGGGCTAAAAATGAAAGACAGCGTCACTGCCAATCTTCGCAAAGGGCTGGTGTTTACACAGTTTACTATTTCTACCATCATGATTATCTGTACGCTGGTGGTTTATGAGCAGGTAAAATTTCTGAACAACAGCAATCTGGGTTTCAGAAAAGACCAGATGGTAGTTATTGATGTCAATACAGGGGCTGCCCGAAAGAATAGGGTGAGCATCAGTAACGAAATAGCTAAAATAAGTGGTGTAAAAAGCGTATCGGCTACCTCAAGAGTACCCGGCGAATGGAAAACCTACAGAAAAGTGAAGGCATATCCGGGCACCAGACTGGATTCAGAAAAAGAATCGTTCTACTTTTCAGCTGATGAGAATTTTCTGGAAACATTCCATGTCCAATTGTTGAACGGACGCAATTTTGAGCAGTCGGCAGACTCAGGAGCTGTGATTCTGAACGAAACTGCCGCCAAAGCATTGAATATCAAAGAAGCCAGTAACCAGTTGGTTACCATCCCCGCTATCTCAAGAGAGAAAACATTCAATACGCTTGATGCTCCCATTACTGTTCGTGTGGTCGGAATCGTGAAAGACTTTCATTTTCAGTCGCTCAAAACCAAAATTGAGCCACTTATATTGGGTTATATTCAGAACCCGATCCATAATGTAGATTATTACACCGCCAGAATCGAAAGCATCAATATTCAGAGTACAATGGAAAAACTGAAGGCGGTCATGCTAAGCAACGATAAAGATGATCCTTTCGAATACCATTTTCTCGACGAGCAATTGCGGCTGTTTTATATAGAGGATGCCCGCAGACAGCAGATTCTTATCTGGGCTTCATTGTCTACCATTTTCATTGCCTGCCTGGGTTTGTTCGGTCTGGCCACTTATGCCGCTGAACAGCGTATCAAAGAAATCGGGGTCAGAAAAGTACTGGGGGCTTCCATATTCAGCCTTACCACTCTGCTTACAAAAGATTTCCTGAAACTGGTAATGGCCGCCATCATTGTGGCTATCCCTGTAGCCTGGTGGGGCGCCAATACCTGGTTGCAGGAATATGCCTACCACATTGATATTGCTTGGTGGATGCCGTTGACAGGCGGATTGCTGGCCATTCTGATAGCCTTGTTTACGGTAAGCTACAATACCATCAGGGCAGCATTGCTGAATCCGGTCAAATCACTTAAAAACGACTGAGTTCAATCCTTACTTTTTGAGAACAGCTTCCTTCTACAAGTCTGTTCGTGTCTGTCTATGGGTAATACACTTACCTCTCAATAATTTTTGTTTTTTTACTTTTATGTATATATTTATGCATTGGGTATTGCAATTACACTAAATCTGACATTTTAAAGCCCTATAAGATTTAACTAAGCACAGGTTACTTGTACATTTGCAATATGGTATTCAGCAACATCTTATTAATAGACGATGATGACGACGATCAGGAAATTTTCCTGACCGCCATTACGCAAATATCTGCTACTGTTCAGTATACCCCCATCAGTAGTGCCAGAGAAGCATTACAAAAACTGTTGAAAGGAGAATTAGCTCCGGAAGTAATTTTCCTTGATCTGAATATGCCGGTGATGAGCGGACAGGAATTTTTACTGCACATTAAACAAAAAGAAACACTTGCCCATATACCCGTTATTGTTCTGTCGACCTCGTCAGACCCCGCTACCAGAAAACTGATAAAAGACCTCGGTGCCTATATGTTTCTCACGAAACCCGGTGATTTTAACCAGCTGGTTGATTTATTGAAGCCCTTAATCTACTGAAACCACCTATGAAAACATCCGAGATTATCCTACACGATTATCCTTTTTTTGATGGAGGTGGTGAGATGGGCACTTTGATGAAACATAAGGACTGGAGCCAGACCCCTATCGGCTCTCCCGGCAGCTGGCCTGTTCAGTTGAAACAATTAACAGCCACAACACTCAACACGCCCTATCCGATTCTGATTTGCTGGGGAAACGAGTTCACTCAATTATACAACGATGCCTTCAGTGCTATTCTGGGCGAAAACAGACATCCGCATGCATTGGGTATCAGCGCCAGTGAAACTTTCAGTGAAGTATGGGACACCGTCTCGGTGCTATTCAATAAAGCGCTGAACGGAAACCCTGTATTTTTCAAGGATTTTAAACGGCAGGTAAACCGCAACGGCTACCCGGAAGACGTTTTCGTTGATTTCTCGTATAGTGCTATCAAAGATGAGAACGGAGACCCGAAAGGTGTGCTGGTAATCTGCAAAGAAACAACCGACAAGGTGATATCTTTCAGGAATCTGTCGGAAAGCGAGCAGCGTTTCAGGGCTTTGGTAGAAGAAGCCCCTATTGCCACCTGCCTGTTTGTGGGCCGAAAACTGGTTATTGAGATAGCCAACGAAAAAATGCTCCATTTCTGGGGAAAAGGTTTAGCCGCTTTAGGAAAACCACTTGCCGAAGCCGTACCAGAGCTGATAGGTCAACCTTTTCTGGATATACTCGACAACATCTTCAATACAGGAATAGCCTATGAAGCCAAAGCCATGCGGGCTGACCTGGAGGTAGATGGTATTCTGGGCACGTATTATTTTGATTTTACCTATCAGCCCCTTTTTACTGCCAACGGCGAGGTATATGCCATTATGGATATGGCCACAGACGTAACCGCACAGGTATTGGCACAACAGCGCATTGAAGAAACCCAAAAAGAACTGCTATCTTCATTTGAAGAATCACCGGTTGCCATTGCCATTATCAGCAAAGAGAACCTGACGTTCAGAAATGTAAATAAGTTCTATGCCCAACTGGTAGGCAGACGACCCGACGAACTGATTAACTGGCCGCTGATGGAAGCCCTGCCCGAATTGAAAGGCCAGGGGTTTGATGATCTGCTTAGAGGCGTAATAGAAACCGGACAGCCTTATATTGCCAAAGAAGTACGTGTAGAAATTGTTCGTAATGGTAATCTTGATACCATTTATGTTGACCTGATTTATCAGCCAAGGCATGAAGGCAGCGATGCTGTGGTAGGCGTGCTCGTGGTGGCCAATGATATAACCGAGCAGGTGGTGTCGCGCAATAAAATTGAAGAAAACGAAACCAAACTGAGCACTATCATTTCTTCGGCACCTGCCAGTATTGGTTTGTATGTGGGTAAAGATCTGGTTATAGAGAACCCCAACCACACTTTTATAGAACTGATGGGCAAGGGTTCTGACATTGCAGGGAAACCGTTGCGGGAAGTAATGCCGGAACTGATTACAGAGAATCAGCCTTTTTTACAGATACTCGATGAAGTATTGGCTACAGGCAGAGAATTCCATTCTTTCGGCTCACTGGCCAAAATAGTTAAGAATGGCATCATGACCAGCAGCTATTACAACATTACCTATACACCTGTATTCAATGCAGAGGGTGAGGTAAGCGCCATACTGGAAATAGCGGTTGATGTAACCGAGCAAATAAAAGCGCAGCAGGCGCTGGAAGAAGCAGAGGCCGACCTGCGAGGTGCCATAGAACTGGCAGGATTGGTTACCTGGAAACTGGATGTTAAGAATCAGACCTATAAGTATTCGCCCCGATTTATGGAATGGCTCGGGTTTTCAGAAGACACCAAAGATCTTGACGGCGCCTATAATCCCCTACCCGGTGACTATCGGGAAATAGTACCGGCGCTTGTTGAAAACGCCATTGCACCCGGTGGAACGGGTATTTATGAATTTGAGCACCCGATTGTAAACCGTATTACGGGGCAGGTGCGAATCATCAGCGCACAAGGGCAGGTGTTTTATGATGCCGCGGGCGCTCCTGCGTTTCTGAGTGGCACTGCGCAAGACATAACCATGCAGCGCGAAATGCAGCTTGCCTTGGAAACCGAAGTAAAACTACGAACCAAAGAGCTGGACGATGCGATAGAAAAGCTACAGTCTACCGTAGAAGAACTGGCAGAATCTAATACCAAACTGATGCATTCCAATGCCGAATTAGCCCAGTTTGCCTACATCGCTTCTCATGATTTACAGGAACCGCTGCGCAAAATCACTATATTTTCACAACTGCTGGAAAGAAGCCTGGGAGACAACGCCGTCAATGAATCAAAGAATTTTCTGGCCAAAATACAGAATTCGTCAAATCGGATGACCGCTCTCATCAGAGACGTGCTGATGTACTCACAGCTGGTAAAAGAACATGAAACGTATGAAGCGGTCAACCTCAATCTGATACTTGAAAATATACTGGCTGATTATGATTTGTTGATAGAGCAGAAACAAGCTACTATCAATCTGGGAGAATTGCCCGTTATTAAAGCCATACCATTACAAATGACCCAGCTATTTGCCAATCTAATGGGCAACGCACTGAAATTTGTACGGGAAGGTGTAAACCCCGTAATCCGCATAAGCACTGAACCTCTGACAGAAGAAGAGATAATCACGCATGGTTTGTCTCCTGACCATGCCTACCACAATATCTGTTTTGCCGATAATGGCATTGGGATTCCGGTTGAATACGCTGAAAAAATATTCCATATTTTCCAGCGCCTTCACCGCAAATCTGAATATGAGGGAACTGGTATAGGTCTGGCCATGTGCAAGAAAATAGCCCAGAATCACCACGGCGACATCAGTGTACAGAACAACATGAATGGTGGAGCCACCTTTCATGTCATTCTTCCGGTCATGACAGCGTAAATCGCGTATTTTATCTGAAATACTTTTTCAAATGCTTGTCCTTTTTCTTCAGCATCAACTCAGGCAACACACCCGACCATGAGTTGGGGATATTTTTCAAACCAAATATATTGGCTACCACCAGCGACGTATTCTTATTGCTGTTAGGGAAATCAACCAACCCCAGTTTTTTAATCTGCGGCCCCGTTGCCGCCCATGGAATCTGCATTTCAGACATTGATACTCCACCATGCCCTGTAGGGATTCCGCCGTGGTCGGTAATCAATAAAAAATGGGTATCGTTATAAAGATTCTCTGCCTTTAGCTGATTCAGAAACTCTCCTATCACCACATCGGCTTCTTCAATTGCCCTGATGTATTCAGGCGACATCCATTTATAGGTGTGTCCGGCGTGGTCGGTGTGTACACTATATAAAAATACCATGGTTGGCGCTTTCTGATTTTGCACAATAAAATTATGTGCTTTCTGGTAATTGCCCTTGTATCCGTAGTCATTTTCAAACGCCACATCGTCCAGATAATTCCTGTTGATTGATTTAATCAGATTACCCCAGTTGTAGTAGTATCCTATTTTAGCGCCTGATACCTGGTCTTTCAGCAATTTAAAGATAGACGGATAATAGCCGTCTTTGTCAACCTCAATGGCCTGTAGTTCATGTTTTTCGAGCGTCCAGGCATTGCTGGTAACACCATGTTCTTCCGGCCCGGCACCCGACAAATGACTGGTCCAGTTCGGCATGGTTACCGAAGGCATTACGGGGCGGGTGGTTAAAGACAACACACCTTCGGCCACCATGGCATCAATGTTAGGGTGTTTGGCGGCTCTGAAACCCTCGGCACCGAAGCCGTCAAGGCCGATAACAACCACTCTTTGTGCGTGGGCATCAGTCAATGAAACTATCAATAAGGCAATCATCAAAAAGTTTCTGATGGATTTCATGGTATAGATGGTTTGATGAACAAAATTATCTTCCGGCAGAGATGCAGTGCATCTACTTCCACAAACATACTTTTTTCATACACACAAATACTATTTACCGAATATTAAAATCTCATAACATACCTTCACGCTATTCGCCGGGATGGTAGGTTTTTTCGGCATGCTGCAGCACATCTTCCTTATAAAATAATACATCCTTAAACAACCCCACGGTATACATTTCTGCCTGATCTTTAAAATGTGACGAAGCAGGGTCTCCACTTTGTCCACCGGCCAGTAGTGACTTAGCCTTAATCTTCGGCCCGAACTCTACCGCACAGATAAAACTATTACCACTGATGCCATATCTTTTTTGCGTACCCGGATACACCCGGCTGTTATAGGAAGGCAGCATCCCCCACAGCGACGAGGCATAAGCCATCGGTAGGCTCGACTGCGCATCATCATATTTCCCCTGTATGTCGCTCGTCAGGCGTTGAAAACGGTTAATCTCTCCCCAGGGTTTCTGCCAGGTTCCGAATCTCTTATTTAAATCGGCAATAGTCTGCGCAAAAGGCTTGAGTAGCTGTTCGGCTGTGGCCACTTCTGCAAATTTCTGCGTACGAGTTACCTGATCGTCCTCACCCTGATCAATGTAAATTTTTTGTATGGCTCCGCTCAACCGCTGTGCCCACTCAATGGCCAGTGTGGTAGGTATCGAATAAAGATTTGTGCGATAATCCCATTTTTTCAGTAAGGCAATCGGCTCAGCCAGTAGTATATACAGTGAATCGGCCGAACGGACATTTTTTTCGAACGAATTCACCAATGCCGGCACCAGCACCTCAAAAGCCGACAGATAGTTGTCATAACCTGCTTCAATTACTTTATCAATGGTATAAGCGCTGCCTTTGCCTAATACCCGCGCAGCATTCACCCCTCTGAAATTCTCACCGTCCGGTGCCATATATGGCGGATAATCCGCTTTTTTCGGACTATTCACTCCCGCTACCGTAAACGGTGTGGAATTGCAGTTCTGCAGCCATCCGCTTACGGGGTTATACGAATGCACGGTTTCATCAACCCCATGCAAACCTTTCCATTCTGTAGCGCTGGTGCTTCCGTCTACTGGTTTAGCCCAGTTCAGTCTTGTATCTCTCACAGGTACATAGTTGCCGTGCCAGTAGGCAATGTTTCCTTTATTGTCAGCAAACACTGTGTTGTTTGAAGTATTGGCTTTCAGATCCATCACTTTTTTGTAATCGTCAAAACCTTTTGCTTTGGTGCGCTTCCAGCTTTGCACCAGACTCACCATCGAGCGGTTATATGATTTCAGGCTCAGCCAGTTATCGTTGCGTTTGGCCATTATAGGGCCATGGTGCGTAAAATAAGTAGTAAACGTGCGGCTTTGCAGTTGACCGTCTTTCAGATACCGGATTGTTATCTTCTTCTCCTGAACGGGCTTGAGTTGGCCGTCATATTCATAGAAGTACTGATTATCCTTTCTGGTAACCTTTTCGGTGTACAGGTCTGACACATCCACGGCGCTTGAGGTATGCATCCAGCCGCAGTATGGATTAAAACCCTGATACACAAAAAACTGTCCCCAGGTTACGGCTCCGTATGCGTTCAACCCCTCTTCACTCACTACATGCACCTCAGGTCTGAAATAGAACGTTACATGCGGATTAATATACAGAATAGCATTGCCTGATGCCGTTTTGGATGGTGCAATGGCAAAACCATTGGAGCCTGTCTGGTGTTCAGGGTCTTTGGGTGGCTCCGTATAAGAAACTTTATCGCCCGAGTAAAAATTCTTCAATTCGGCTATAGTGGCATCAGCCGTACTGATAGCTCCTATGCTCCCGTCTGTCCAGAGCAGTGTATACCAGGGTTTAAAACGCTTCAATAATGCAGGTTTTATTTCAGGATGCTTGTGCAGATAATAATTGATACCGTCAGCATAGGCGTTCATCAGTTTTTTCAGCCAGGGCTCTGCCTTATTGTAGTCGGCAATGGCTTCGGTAGTATCTATGAGCATCCGTATCTGTAAATCATTGTATAACTCGACTTCACCTTTCAGTTCAGCCATTCTGCCCAGCTTCTCCACATAGTTCATCTCTACCCGTTTAAAATCGTCTTCACATTGTGCATATAGCAGGCCAAACACTACATCAGCATCGGTTTTACCGTAGATGTGCGGTATCCCCCAGTTGTCGCGGATAATAGTAACCCGTTGCGCCTGCTGTTCCAAACGCTTGATTTCGGTAGATGAAAACTGCTGGGCAAATAATGAAACCGGTAACAGGAACAGGAGTAGAAGGCGATTCATATAGTATTAGTTTGTTTGGATGATTCTACCTCCGAAAATAGAGAAATAATCTCAGTAAGTCAATCAGGCAAGCAGATTATAGACGAATGGTGGGGTTTTGGTGCCAAAAGTTGTTGATGGTTTGCTGTGTATTTTACATCTATTTCAACCAAATTTCGTAGAGACGCACTGCGTGCGTCTTCAGGGAGTTATCAATTCAGTAAAACTATTTTTTGTAATCATCTCAAAAAAAATAAAATCGTGATTAACTAAATTCAACCATAAGCCACATGCAATGTGGCTCTACCAAATTCGCTATTTAGTGCATCAAACTTAAATAGTCCCGTAAGTACGATACATTAAAATGTAATCATCATTACAGGACTATACATATTGTAATTTACAAACTATTTCTTACACCACCCCACCCATCACAGGATCGGTAAAACTGGCTTTCCCGGTTTCTACGTGGCCGGCAAAGCGTTTTTCAAAGGTGTTATTTCCTTTTACTTTCACACTGAAATCATACCAGTTATGGTTCTTAGAAAGGTCGAGCGCGATGGTAGCGTTGCCCTCGGCAGAAACAATTTTACTATGATTACCTCTTTTATACGACTGGTCAATAATCTCAATCGTAACTGCCTGAGGACCTGTATTCGCAATCTTTAACTCAACATTGCCTGTCAGTTTATCAGTATTTCCTTTTACGCGCTGATACTCACAGCTGATTGTCACTTTAGGGTCTTGTGCGTTACCTTTAAATTCACTCATATAACCGTTTGGCCCATATACAATCAGATGATATTGTTCATTTTCAAAATCTTCTAACAACCATTCATCACTTAAGCGGTCACCGGCCATCAGGGCGTAATTCCAGGTTCTTACACTTTCAAAGCCCGTTTTCTGATTATTCTTATCGCGTACGGCAAACTTGCCCGGCGCATATACAATAAATGGCGCCCCGTCTGATTTTTTACCGAACACCTCAGTTGATGCATGAAGATCAATAACGAAAGTTCTTTTATCGGCACTCAGTTTACCTTTGGCATATAACTGATACGGAATCGGCATCGCTTTTCTGATACCCGGCTCCTGCTTTGGCAATATACCCAGGTCTTTGCCTTCGTTCAGTTGTGCTATTTCGGTGCTACTCAACTCTTTAAAGTTAGAAGGTAACCCTTTAAACTTGGCATTATATACGGTTTTGATAAAAGCCTCTTTCTGCACAAAGGCCGGCAATTTGATTTTCTCGCCATTGTAAGGTTCAAACGAAGAGGTCAGGTCACCACATACAGTTCTGCGCCATTCACTGATATTAGTCTCTTTAATCTCTTTTCCTGTTTTATGTTTCAGGAATTTCTCCAGAAACTGCAGCACCGATGTATGGTCGAATACCTCCGAACAAACATTACCTCCGCGACTCCACGGAGAGGCTACTACCATCGGTACCCGGAAACCCAGTCCGATCGGGCTGGCGCGGGAATCACGCTCTGGATTGGCACGTTTACGTTTCAGTTCCTGCGCCATGCTCACTTGTTCTATTCCGGCATCGATTCCCTTTGAAACCTTGCCTGTATTAGGCACATGCGGATTCGGCGGTACAAATGGTGGCACGTGGTCGAAATAACCGTCATTTTCGTCATAAGTCAGAATAAAGACTGTCTTTTTCCAAACCTCCGGGTTTTTGGTCAGAATCTCCATTACTTCCGACAGATACCAGGCACCAAACCATGGAGCGCCGGGGTGGTCAGAGAATTTCTCTGGCGCAACAATCCATGATACCGTCGGTAGCTTACCTGTATTTACATCTTCTCTGAACTGATGCAACACATCACCTTTAGGCACCTGTAGCTTGCGTTGCACACCGTTGTCTTCGTATTCAAGCGTGGTCAGCTTATGGTAATCCGGATCATTACGGTTGTTAGTAAAGGCTTTTTTGTGAATATTCTTATGGAATTCTGACAGTTTCTCAAAATTCTCCGGTTTGAATTCTTCCAGATCTTTTTTAGCTATCACCAGATACTCTTCCTTCTGTGCTAGTTCTCTTTTGGCCGCATTATGCTCAGTAGTACCGGCGGTCAAGCCTGCTAATTTGGTTTTTACGGCTTCAATAGCCGCTGGCAATTCTTTCGCCGCTTTTTGCAGATATTGGTAGTACTCCGGTGAAAATTTCACATGATATTGCTCAAACCACTCAATCGGATTATCGGTAAAGTTGGCCAGCCATGAGTCTTCCTCGCCTTCAAAACCTGTATCAAGGCTGATTTCATTCTGGTATATTTTCCACGAAATATTGTTTTCCTCCAATCGCTCAGGGTAAGTTTTCCATTTCGCCCATCTGCCGTAGTCTACGTCTTCATTCTTTACATTGGCTTTTGAGTTTTCATTGGCTTCTTCTCTGATTGCACCCGTCCACAGATACAGCCTGTTAGGCGTAGTACCCGTCAGCGACGAACAAAAGTTCTGGTCACAAACGGTAAAAGCATCGGCCAAAGCATAATAAAACGGTATGTCTTCACGGTCATAATACCCCATGGTAAGAGGCATTTTCTTGAAGTCTTTATTCCCCGACTGTTTTACATCCAGCCACTTATCATATTTACCTTCATTTCGGGCGTCCACCTGGTTTTCCCACGAATGCGGCAAGGAGCTCATCCAGGTAGCTTTGGTATCTTTCAGATCAAGCCGGAACGGTGCATAGGTCTGGCCGGAAGCGTTGGGTTGCAACCACACTTTGTTTTTATTGGGCAAGGTAATAGCCCGGGGGTCATTAAAGCCGCGTACACCCTGCAAGGTGCCATAGGAGTGGTCGAACGAACGGTTTTCCTGCATCAGAATCACCACGTGTTCGGCATCCAGATAAGTGCTGCCTGTTTTAGGGTCAATGGCTAAGGCTTTCTGAATTACCGGGGGCAACATGCCTGCAAGGCCTGTTCCGCTAGCCAGCACTGCTGCTTTCTGAATAAATTCTCTTCTTGTCTCCATAAAGGCTGTCGAAGTATAGGGGGAGTTTAGTGTAAATCTGAGCGTAAATATAAAGTTAATAAATACTTCTCAACCTGTCGGAAAGCAATTATTAACAATATCTTTATTTCATAGCTATACTTCATACAAACGGAGATGGACTATTCTTTCAGGAAATCGAGCAGAGGTTTTATGAACCGGTCAAATGTCTCAATATGCGGCAAATGACCTACGTTGCTAATAGGCACCAGTTTGCTGTTCGGTATTTTTGCTTTTGTTTGTTTGCCTAGCTCCGGATAATTCCCCATAGTTGCTTTTACTTCTTCCGGCGCAGTATCTTTACCAATGGCTGTGCGGTCTCGCTGACCAATGATTAATAGTGTCGGTGCTTTCACTTTATCAAATTCATAAACCACCGGTTGAGTTATAATCATGTCAGACGTAAGCGCTGCGTTCCAGGCAATTACGGGGTAGTCTTTGTTGAGTGTCCAGCCTGCCAGTGGTAGCAGCCACTCTTCATAGGCGGGCTTCCATTGATTATCATAATAATTGGTCTGCTGGTATTTTTTGAGCGATTCATACGTTTGTTTCAGTTCTTTCTGATAAGATGCCTCGAGCGACGGATAAGGTATTTTCAGCTTATAGTCTTCCAGACCGATGGGATTCACCAGAATCAATTTCTCGGTCAGGTCCGGATACATCAGCGCAAAGCGGGTAGCCAACATCCCTCCCATTGAGTGCCCCACTACCGATATTTTAGTGATATCCAGCGCATCAAGAATAGATCTGGTATTTTTAGCCAGGTCATGAAACGAATACTGATAATGCAAAGGCTTCGACGACTTACCAAAACCTATCTGGTCAGGAATAATCACCCTGTAGCCCGCCTTTGCCAATGCCTCGGCAGTTTGTTGCCAGTATGCCCCGTTGAAATTCTTTCCGTGTAGCAGCATTACCACCTTGCCATTGGTTTTCTCCGGTTTCACATCCATAAAGGCCATTTCGTAGGTATCATATTGCAAGGTTATCGGCTGATACCGCACCGGGAAAGGATACTTGTAGTTTTCAAGCCTGAGTTCAGATACCGGCACCTGTCCGTAGGCCGATTGCAGGCACAGCAACACCAAAGCAAGTAAAAGGCCAAGTGATTTAGTTTTCATACGTTTCAATTAGTTTAACAATGAAATACTAAAATAACGTACCAGCAAAATCACCGAAACCAAAAAACTCCTCAACCTCAATAGAATACTCTTCCGGTCTCCTTTCTGCTTTCTCCCTTTTCAATACTGCTGCCTTACGCTATCCCCCTAAGCACCAGTTCAAAAACGTAGAATTCGCCGCTGGTGTTTTTTCTTAAGGCGGTAGTAATCACTTTTACCATGGTTTCGATGGAAGAAGTAGAAAAAAGAACTCTCGACGTCTGCAGCAGATGGGTATTAAAACGGCTCTGGTCTTTTTGCTCAAACATGGTCTGATAGATACAATGACAGGCAATTAAGTGATACTTATTGTCTCGCAAATCATAAACCACGATCGGGTTTGAAGGATTGATACCGAAACAGAACAGAAACACGGGAAAATCGAAAAGTCGTAGGCCGTTAAGCGTGTTGATTAAATCGGCGTCAAAGAATTCGTAATACTGAAAAGCACTGGCAACTGCTTCTTCCTGAAGCACTTGTTGCAATTCAAAGAGTTTGATTTTCATCAAATCGAGCGGTATGGCATCATAGCTAAAGTTCTGAATCGGCAGCCATACATCAGTTGCCAGATCAAGGTACTGCAATGCTTTTCCTGACAAATCCAGTTTGTAGTCAAATAGCCGATACCCCGGTGCAAAGTATCCCAGATAGAAAAAAGTGAGTCCCTGTTTCTTCGAAAAATCCATTTTCAGATACATCAGGTATTTACCCAGACTATGCTTTTTGTAGGCAGGATCATAAAAGCAGGAAATTCCGGCAGAGGTATTATCACCCATATCAAAAAAACCACAGGCTATCAGTTGAGGGCCATCATAAATACAAATTTCGAGGGTGTCATAAATATTGTTATCGCCATGTCCATACAACAACTGTTGCAGATTAGGTGCGGTATCGAACGACACATGATTCTGGTATTTTTCAAAAAGCAGTTCTTTGGTTTCGTCCACAAATGCATCGCGGATCTGCACCGTAAATCTTGAATTGAGTTTCTGAAGCTTTAGCTGTGTAGTTGAGGGCTCAAAAGCATTGAGGTCTACCCGAAGCCAGATAGCACTGTAAATTATATCTTTGAATTTCAGGAAGTTAGTGGTAAAAACAGCCTGCCCCATTCTGAACCAGCCATCCTCCAGGTGCGCATCCAAATCGGCGGGTTCTAAGGCGTGCGGGTAATATAATTCTGCTAACATGAGTAGGTAAAACTTTCAGTCCGAAAACTAATCATAATGCAAAAGAATTCAAACTGACCATCGTTATTTTTAATACTTGTAAAAATAATATGATTGCCTGAAAAACCAGAATGAGCAGTCGTAAATCTGCAGGTTATTGTTTCTTGTTATCTCCCAGGTCTGATTCTAAAATTTCATGAGTTACCAGGCAAATATTCTGTTCTGCATTTCTTCTGCCGAATATAATAAACTAATAAATTTAACTCAATCTAAATTATTTTATTCCGGTTGAAATCCAATATGAGTTTTTTGTAATTATATTTGCGCTTGACAATTTGAGCTATTTTAAAGTACTAACAATTTAATAACCTAAAATTACCTTAATGAAAGTTGCTTGCCTAGAAGTAACCCAATGAGTTAATGCAAATGAAACTGTAAATCTAGCCTACGAAGTTTAAATCAATCACACTTCTTTTAAAATTGAAGCTAACTATTTTATTGGGTAATTGTTTCATTTTTAATAGTAAAAGTTGTTACGGTTCGCTAAGAACTTGCTATCAGTTTTTTGCTGATGTAAGATTCAACTTAGTTAGATTGCTGTATAAAAATAAACTGCTTTGTAGAATTGACGTTGTATATGAGCATAGTTTGTTAATATTATGCGTTTTATTGAAACCACAAACCACCATAAAATTTCTTTATACCAATACTTAAATGTAAATTACTAATGAGAACTGTTCAAGAAATAATGTTGTGCTTAAATGTTATAAGCATTTAGTAACTAATCCTTTGAAAATTTCTCGTTAAACTACTAGAATATTATGCAGCGTGTTTTACACATTGTGGGTGGAATGGACAGAGCCGGAGCAGAAACTGTGGTAATGAATCTATACAGAAACATAGATCGTTCTGAAATTCAGTTCGATTTTCTTTATTTTCAGGACAAGATTTGTGATTTTGATGACGAAATAATTGCTTTGGGTGGTATCATTTATAAAATCGATGAAAGTAATACCATAAAACGATTTTATAAGTTACTGAGTTTTTTCAAACAGCATACAGAATACAAAATTGTACACGCACATACACTTCTAAATATAGGTTTTAGTCTGTTGGCCGCCAAGCTGGCAAATATTCCGTTCCGGATAGCTCATTCTCACAATACAAAAAGCCAATTGCATAACTCTCCGCTTTATGCAATATATGAGTACTTGTCGATTTTCCTGATTAACAAAAGTGCTACTCATTTTATAGCATGCGGCAAAGACGCAGCCAAATTTCTTTTCAGAAATAACAAGAATGCACTTGTTATGTATAATTCGATAGATGTCAGAGAGCATTATGCGATAAGCAGGCAATTCAATGACTATATCAGGGATAAGTATAAATTAGATTCGCACTGTAAAGTCTTTGTTCAGATTGGTAGATTAGTATTACAAAAAAACTACCCCTTTTCTTTGAAAATTATGAAAAAATTAAAGGATCAAGGGAGTAATTTTAAGTTTTTCATAGTAGGCCAGGGTGAGTTAGAACATGAAATCAGAAATGAAATTGCTAACCTTGGGTTAACAGATGATATAATCATGATGGGGGTAAGAGATGATGTTCCTAAGATAATGGCAGGCGCCGATGTAATGTTAATGCCCTCATTCTTCGAAGGATTCGGTGTGGTTTTAATTGAAAGCCAGGCGATCGGACTACCCGCGCTGATTTCTGATTCCATCCCACGGGAAGTAGATCTAGGATTCTCTCTTGTCAATTTCATGAGCTTAAACGATGACGCTCAGCTATGGGCAAACAAACTAATGTCAATTGAAGCAAAAACACCCGTTGAGGAAAATATAGAACAGCTGGAAGAACAGGGTTTTGACACAAAATATAATGTAAAAATCCTTACGGAACTATATAATCAAAGCGTAGCTGAAAGCATTCCGGTTCTCTCCTGATTATTCCTTTTTTACAATCACCGACATTAACATTTGTGGTTTTGACCATTGCAGATGGTCGTGTTCAACACGTTAAAGTATCTACCGAAAAGCTCAGTAAATAAAGACTATAATTCCAGATAAGGGGTAAACTCTACTTTCAATGTTGTATTGCCTATTAAAATGATGTCATCAGGAAAAATCGCCAGACCCATAGAATCGACCTTTCTGGCATTTACGTATATACCATTCGTTGACAAATGCCATATATACTGCCCCTCTTTATTTATTCTCCATTGCCCGTCTCTGATAAACCATAGGCCTGTCTTTGTTGAAAACTCTATTGTTGCATGATACCTTGAAATAGTTAGCATATTGTCTATATCGTCAATAGGAATGTCGTTCTCCTGAATAGGTGTATTGGTTTTCCGGCCAACAAGTACAATCCCTTTTTCTAAGATAAAACCATTCAGATCAAAATAACTATTAGCCTCTTTACCTATTAGAACTCCCAATCCCACTGTCCCTCCCCCCCGCCGTATTCACCCCTGTTAATTGTCATTTCCTCACCCTGTTTGATTAGATAACTTTCACTAGTTTTACAAAAAAAAGGCTATGCGAAAAATTATAGTTACCGAATTTATCACCCTCGATGGTGTAGTTGAGGCACCGGGTGGCAATGAAACCCCGCACCCTCATGGCGGTTGGCAAGCTAAATACAGAGCTCCTGAAGGCGGAAAATACAAAATGGATGAGCTTGCCAGTGTAGACACCTTGCTGCTGGGCAAAAACACGTATGAAGCATTTACCAACTACTGGCCCGGTCAGACCGGCAACGAGTTTGCCGATCGTATGAATCAGTATCCGAAATATGTTGTGTCCCGTAGCCTGCAAAAAGCGGAGTGGAACAACAGCCACATCCTCCGCGACGTGGCTAAGGATGTGGCTGAGCTGAAAGAATCTGATGGCGGTAATATCCTCGTCTATGGGAGTGCCACGCTTGTGAAAGCACTACTGCAACACAATCTAGTAGATGAGCTACATCTGATGATAATCCCCGTGGTAGTTGGTGGTGGACTGAGGCTATTTGATGATAATCTGGAATTGAAGAAGTTCAAACTCAAACAATCGCAGGTGTTCGATAACGGCGTTCTTATCCTTGAATATCTGGTGCTTGGCTGATACAATACTGTAAATACTGAGTTTCCTTACCGGGCAAATTCAGTTCATGTATATAGAAAATAAAAGGATTTTAATCAATTAGAAAGCCTTGATTCATTTGTCAAGGCTTTCAGCACCGGTTGATACATCCCAGTGGGCGTCCAGAATTTCGAAGCGCCGGGCTTCTTCTTTTTTGAATCTGGCCTGGTCAGGATAAAGTGTCTTTTTATAAGGCTCCGTTAAATTGGGGTCAAAAGCCGCTTGCACATTCTTAAATACCAAGGTGATTCTGTAGTCCCAGCGGCCTTCCTCAGTGCCATGCTGTAGCGGTTTTTCAAGTTTGATACTTAGCAAGTCGCCTTTTTCGATGGCCTTCTTTAATAAAGGATAATGATTTTTCTTATACAATTCTAAGAATTCAGCCTGATAACCCCATTTGACCCTGTAGTATCCTTCAACCGTAAAGGTTTCCTCCTTTTGTGTTTGTGCAAACAGAGGCAAATTAAGCAAAGTGATTGCTGCAATTAAAATGGCAAGTCTCGTTTTCATGTTTCTGATGATTTAAAGTGATTTTAACGTCTGATTATAATTCTCTGTTTTCAGTAACTTGTAAATAATGCAATAAGAACAGCCGCCTGAATCAAACGGCTGTTTCTGCTTTAAAGTAATCTTCTACTTTAACACCTCACTCTTTTGGTTTTATATGGGCATAGAATAACCTATGTATCTTGTACTACAATACCGCTTACCTGAATGTTTCCGGCTTAAACAAAACGGCACCGTCTTTTTTGATTTGCCAGGCAGTAATCGGGTTCATGTGATACCCGCCTTCGCTGCCTCTTGCTTCATACAATTGTTTCAGTGTTGGTTGAGTGTAACCTGTTTCATCAGTTACCCGGCTCAGAATCTCGGTTTCTTCCCCTCTCCATTGCCATAAATACCTGAACTGCACATGCGCTTTATCTAAAACCGGTTCATTAAGCTGCGCCGGATACCAGTTTTTACCGGCATCGGTACTTACTTCAACCTTAATGACTTTCCCTCTGCCCGACCACGCCAAGCCGCGGATTTCAATCCAGCCTTTTTCGACTTTTTGCGGATACGATGGAAAAGTGATGATAGAACGGGCATCTATATCAAAACTGAAAATACGATATTTGCCATCTTTAATGGGCTCGGTGTATTTTGAGGTTTCCTCGCGGGTATAATAGGGTGCATCAGATAATTCAAGTCTGCGCAGCCATTTTACACTGGTGTTGCCTTCCCAACCCGGTAAGAACAACCTGACCGGAAAACCCTGTTCAGGCCGTAGCGGCTCGCCGTTCTGGGCATAGGCAACAATGGCGTCGTCCCAGCCTTTTTGTACGGGAACACTCCGTGTCATTACTGCCGCATCTCCTCCTTCGGCCAAAAACCAGGTAGCATTAGATTTGACACCCACTTCTCTGAAAATCGTAGATAGTTTTACGCCCGTCCATTCGCTCTGGCTGGTTAAACCGCAAATTTCCTGCGGGGTAAGGTTTTCTTTTCCTCCTCTGAAATTCCCCGAACATTCTAAAAACGCAATACGGGAAACCGAAGGGAACCGTTTTAAATCAGCCAGTGTAAAAATGAGCGGCTTTTCCACCAATCCGTGAATCAACAACTCATGCTTTGCAGGATCAATGGCAGGCACCCCGGCATGATGCCGTTCAAAATGCAGGTCTGAAGGAGTAATGATACCGTAAAAATCCTGCAGTGGCGACCTCGATGAAATATCTGAAGGCTTTTTAACCGATTTCGCAAAAGGCGACCGGGTGCCTAATTCTCCTGCGGGGGTACCAAACCTTTTCGTGGGGTCGTCATCTATTACATTCTCAGCAACCCCTTTTTGTATGGTCTGACCTTTGGCGGTCTGAATAATAGCAACGGCTGCTGTGGCGGCTCCTCCCAACAATTTCCTTCTGGACAATTTCTTCGGAAATCGCTGTGTTATTTCTACAATCTTATCCATTTTCATCTGATTTCAGGCCCTCCTTTGCGGTCGTCGGGTATAAATAAATTTCTGGCTGGCATTTCAATTTTGGGCAAGGTCTGCGCATTAATTACTGTAGTTTCATTAATAACTCCGTTCGCCTGTAATAAATAAGCCGTCAGGTGATATACTTCTTCATTGCTTAAAGAACCCGGTGCATTGAACGGCATGGCCCGACGGATATAATCAAAAACTGTGGTAGCATAAGGCCAGTAATTACCGATGGTTTTTTCTTTGCGCACGTTACTCGGTGCTTTATTGGTTACCAAAGAGCCATTTGGCCCACCGATTCCCCCCGCACCATGGCAAGCCACGCACTTGGTTTCGAAAATGAGTTTACCTTTTGAAGTTATCCCAGAACCCGCAGGCAAGCCTTTTCCATCCGGACGGACATCAATATCCAGACGGTCGATTTCGGCTTGGGTGGCTTTTCTCCCCAATCCGAAAGAGGCCGGAATAGTATCTGCTGGCATGCTTTGATTGAAGGTATCAGTCAGATATTTATCTGCACTTATTTCGTTTTCTCTGGCATGATAACCCACCTTTAAGAAAATGCCACCTACAAGCGGCAATACCAGCTTTATGATTGTTTTTTGTATATAAACCACAGTTTTTGGATTATTTAATTCTCGGAAGATAACACACCACTCAGCGTACTGTTAATCATATTTCCCTGCTTCAAGCGTACTTCTTGTCAAGGCATACGGTTTATTGTATCTGTCCAGAACTACGTGGATTGAATCTTTCTTTTCGTTAATGCCCGATAGAATCACCCGGTCTCCTCCGTTCTGTACAGTATATTTCAAAACCATACGATTACGCTTAGCCGGACGGCTTTCTGCTGCAATGCCCTTGGTACGGCGAGCTGAGTAAGCAATAGGCTCAATTTTAGCATCTTCTGCTCCTATCACGGCCAGTGCTTCTTTCGGAATCCAGTTATCGGTTTTTGCCTTTTCACCTTTCTTGCCTGTCCGGGCATTGGTGCGTCTGTCGCCACCGGAATCTGTTCTATTACCTAAAAACTCGCGTCCTTCCTGCCGGTTGCCCCGGTTTTTATCCTGTAAATACAATACCTGATTCACCGTGTCTGCTTCGTAGTAAAACACCCGCTGGCCACCGGCCACGCCTGTCAGTTCGAATGTCCGGTTAATATCCCGCATCGGGGCGCCTCCCCCATTTGATAAATCCAGCTCGACAGGCTTGTTGGTTTTGAAAGTGAGGGTTGTCCATTTTTCAAAAGTTGCCTGTTGCCATCTGGTGGTGTCCAGCGGCGAATAAGGTATCAGCTGATTATTAAGCTTAAACTCAGTTACCTGATAGTTTCCCCGTAGTTGTCTGATGCCCTTCAAGGCCGGTTGCTTGTAGGGGTCATATAAAAAATTGACAATTGCCAGATAAAGGAAAACCGGTAGAAACAAAACAATGGCCACAGTTTTGAGTGTAACACGGGTTATTTTCTGCCAGGCTTTTGCAAACACCGGATAGTATACAAATGGTACGGTATACTTCTCAAGAATCAGCAGATTGTAGATTCTCGGAATGTAGCCAATCAGCAAAAAGGCTGAAAACAAAACGAAGTATGAGCTGTATACATGAACGCCGCCATCATACTCAAAATTGACATAGACAATATCAGCCAAAGCTCCGAAAAGCAGCACAGCTCCCCAGAATGTGGTAGCTCTGAAAAACAACAATGCACCTGCGGCCACTTCAACAATACCCGTGAAGACCTCGTACCAGGGCACAATACCAATTGACAACCAGTATATTTTTTGTAGGGTTAAGTCACCGAAATCTGTATTCAGAATTCCCCATGACGGATACGGCAACTGGGTTGGGGTCAGCTTTGTGAAACCGAAACCGATAATGCCGATACCAGCACGATAACGCACAATTACGTTCAACCAATAGTAAAGCCAGTTGTATTCTGTGCGTTCTTTCTTTCTGAGTTTCGCAATGGCTGTCCAGACCAGACCGACCGCAATAGCAAAAAGTAAAGTAATGAGCCAGACGGCATAGCCATTGAGAGGAGAACTGAAAAGCCGGTTTCCAAAAAAATTGAGCCCCGAACCAAAGCGGGCAATGTCATACAAGTCGCGATAATGCAGATGCAGCCAGTCGAAACTAAAAATATCTGTATACCATTCAGCCGTATTAGGCAATGTCATGGCCACAAAAAAAACGAAAGCAATACGAAATGCTATTTTCTGCCAGTTTTTCCAGGGCTTAGCCGTGGCTTTTGTTTTATCTTGCGATTGATCGCCGGGCAATGTTGTATCCACGTCTTCCCGAACAATCTTTAAGTTTGAATCCGACATAGTTTTTTTATTTGAATGGGTTAGAATTATAGTTTTAGTGCATTTCTGCGACCTGCTTTTTTCGCCTCAATTGTCAGATACTTTTTATTGATTTTATTCAAAACTGCATAGACTGAGTCTTTTGAGTTGCTTATTCCAGACAACACAATGGTTGAATCGTTCAACTTTTTAAATGATAAAGAGAACTTATCTAATGGATGATTTTTATTGCGGTTTTGCAGCGACAAGGCAGATTTTGTTGAATCGAAATCATAGCTGTAATAATGACGACCCTGTGAGCCCGCCAATTCGTAAATGCGCTCGTTATCGGCTTTATAGATTTCTTCGGTCGGCAGGTTTTCTATAATAACCGGCTTATTTGACTGGATACTCAAGGTATTCCATTTCTCGAATACTACATTCTGCCAGCGGGTTGAATCAGTTTTTGAATACGGAATCACCTCATTATTCCATTTGAATTCACTCACATTATATAAGCCGCTCAGGTTTTCAATTCCTTTTGTACCGGGGAATTGATACCCTCCTTTTTTATAGCCTGCGTAGGTCTTAAAGCCATATAGCACCACAAAGAATAAAATGAAAACCGATTTTAAAGCAATGCGATATTGCTTCCATTTACCATCAAATACGGGTTGAAAACGATTGGGTGCGGTTGGTTTTTCGAGCGACACCAGATTGAACAAACGAACAGCATCAAAAGCAAAAAGATAAAGTGCAAGAGCGACCAGATAAAATGCGTATATATACTCGCCTCCTTCATAAGCAATATTTGAAATGGCTACATTACCGGCAAACGGTAAGATTATCAGCGTGGCAACAGTAGTTGTTTTGCGGTTCAGCAGGAGTAAACCGGCTACGATTTCAACCAAGCCAAGAAAAGACTGGTAGTCGGGTACAACACCTAAACCCAGAGAGAATAATTTCCAGGCGGTAAAGTCTCCATAATCGGTATTCAGATTGCTGATGGAAGGAAACGGCGCCTGAATCGGGAAGAACTTCAGGAAACCATAGGCAATAACCCCCACGGCTAAGCGGTAACGTACTAAAACCCTAACCCAGTAGTAGAGCCGGTCATAATTGATGGCCTTGGTGTACACCTTATCCCAAAGAAAGGTACCTGTGGCAGCCAGCAAAGCAATAATTATCCAGTTAATGAAGCTGTCGTCGCCTGTGAAAGTCGGCGAATACCTTGAAAGATAGAAAATATCGCCATACTGAATCTGTAACCAATTGGTAGAGAACAGATGCCTGAAAAACCGTACATCTATAGGCAACACCTGCAGAAAAAAGTAAATACCGAAAAACCTGAAAACTGTTTTTTCGGTATCACTCCATTCTCTTTGGGGATTAAGTTCATGAATTTTTGACATAATAATTGAATTTAGGTAAGTGTACAAATCATGAGTCAGGCCAAACCTGCAAAACTCAGTTATTCTGCAGGTTCGACCTTTTTTTGCTTAATAGCCCGGGTTCTGAACCAAAGCCTTATCTATCTGGATTTCTCCAATCGGAATCGGCAACAAAAGCCTGTTAGGATCGGTAACACTGAAAACCTGCGTGGCGCGACCCGTGCGAACAATATCAAACCAGCGATGCGGCTCCAACGCAAATTCAACTCTGCGTTCATTTTCAATGGCCAATAGAAGTGACTCTTTTGTAGATGCTGCGCTTAGGTCTATTCCTGCGCGGTCACGCACGGCATTTAAATCGGCAAGGCCATCCGTTATTTTATCCAGATTAGCTCTGGCCTCTGCACGAATCAGATACAATTCTGCAATACGAAAAACATAGCTTGGGTCAGTTGCCGGCGTACGGTAATACAAGTTGCCATACCAGCGGTTCTGATTATCTTTTGCCACAAGCGCGCTGCGCCCACCCCCTACTTTCGGGTCATTCAAAAGGGCAACTAAGGCATCATTAGGTGCCCACTGGCGGGTACCCCCGTTTGTCTGCGGTTGCCACTGGCCTCTGTGTGCATTCTGTTCGTTAGCACTGTAGAAAATCTCAAAAACCGACTCCTGCGTACCTCTGGCATCGTTAGCAAAAAAAGAACTGTAAGGTTTCAGAAGTCTGTAATTGGTATCGATAATCAATTTTGAAGCATATTCTTCGGCTTTTGCCCACTCTTTCAGATACAAGTGCAGGCGCGCACGCAATGCCCATACAGTTTTGCGGGTAGCGCGGTAACGGTCTGTAGTTGAAGGTAGCAGCGGCTCGGCAGTTTCAAGGTCTTTCAGCACCAGGGCATACGTTTCTGCCTGGCTGCTTTTGCTTATGCCTCTGTTTTCGGTAGGGTTCGCTGTTGGCTTGGTAATGATGGGCACGCCTCCCCAGGTACGTGCCAGGTCAAAATAAGACAATGCCCTTATGAAATAGGCCTCGCCCACTATCTGGTTTTTCAGTGCTTCCGTCAGAAGCGGGTCAGTAACAACCGGCACTTTGGCAATGACATTATTGGCGCGATTGACCGTACGGTAGATGGCCGTCCAGGCTCCGGAAATCGTTGCGTTCTCAGGATTCACCTTTTTATTGATAAACTCCTGCACCTGCGACTGCGACCCTGTCCATTGGATATTGTCACCAGACAGATAACCGATTGAC
Organism: Emticicia sp. GW821-FHT11C11; assembly: GCF_058808615.1. Lineage (NCBI taxonomy): Bacteria > Pseudomonadati > Bacteroidota > Cytophagia > Cytophagales > Leadbetterellaceae > Emticicia > Emticicia sp. GW821-FHT11C11. The sequence continues at coordinate 523,338 of NZ_JBXARV010000003.1, read as the reverse complement.
TGGAAAGTGGTTCCGTAATAACTTCCGTTGCTTAATGCCGAGTAAATTCCCCTTAGCGCTGTTTCAGCCGAAGTTTTATCAAAGATGGTCTGTGCATCAGAAATCGACTCTGCGGGCTGTACATCCAGAAATTTGCTGCAGGAAGCCGACAAGGTAAACAGACCGACAGATAGTATATATTTTAATGTTTTCATTTGTCTCAATTTTGTTTTCAGAAAAGTTTTGGAGAATCCTTAGAAAGTTATGCTTAGCCCTGCCTGAAAACTACGCGGCTGGGGAGGCGTGCCTAAATCAATGCCTTGTGCGTTCTGCTCGCTGCTGGCACTTGATTCCGGATCAAGACCCGTGTATTTAGTTAATAAAAACAGGTTAGTACCGTTTACGTATATTTTGAGCGCATCGGCCTTTAACTTACCGGCAATTGCTTTCGGAAAATTATAAGCCAGATTCAGGCTGCGAAGGCGCAGAAATGAGCCATCTTCAAGCCAGCGGCTTCCGCCGTCACGATAATTATTGGCGTTTACACCGTCTGGTCTCGGTACGTCGGTAATATCACCGGGCTTTTGCCATCTGGCATTATTACTGGCCAGAATCACACGGGCTGCATCTCTGGCACCACCGCCTTCACCAAAAAATTTGTTGTGGTTATATACTTTGTTGCCATACTGGAAAGCAAGAAATGCCGACAGATCAAAACCTTTATAGCTGATATTGTTGGTAAACCCACCAAAGAATTTCGGCCAGATGCTACCGATAATCTGACGGTCGGCTACTGTAATCTGTCCGTCTTTGTTCACGTCTTCATACACTACATTACCGGTTTCAGGGTTGACAGATAATTGTTTATAGACCCAGAAAGAATACAGCGGTGTGCCTTGTTGTTGCAGAATTAACTCACGGCTGCCGTAGCGAAGCGGATTCTCCAGTTTCTCGATTTTATTGATGTTTTGAGCCACATTCAAGCTGCTTGTCCATCTGAAACCACCTCTTTCGTAATTGATCGTGTTGATGTTCAACTCAAAGCCTTTGTTGCTGATTTCAGCTGCATTGCTCCAGTAATTGGCAAAACCTGTAGTGCTTGGTAATGCCAGCTGCAATAGGCCGTCGCGCGTGTATTTGGTATAATAGTTGAGCTCAAAGTTTACACGGCTATTGAATAGAGAGGCATCAATACCTACATTGAACTGATTGGTGCGCTCCCATTTCAAGTCAGGGTTAGCCAATTGCTGTGGTGCAATACCGGGGCTTCCCTGATACGATGCACCGCCCGTCCAGAGACCCTGAGCCGCAAAGTTTCCGATGCCATTCTGGTTACCGACAATTCCGTAACTTGTGCGTAGTTTTAAATCATTCAGAAACGCGGCATCTTTCAGGAAGCCCTCCTGTTTAATTCGCCAGGCAGCACCTACAGCCGGGAAATACCCCCATTTACGATCAGAACCGAATCTTGAGGAGCCATCGGCTCTCAGGCTGACATTAAACAGGTATTTGCCGTCAAAACCATAATCGGCTTTGGCAAAGAATGAGGCCAGGTTGCTCTTGCTCCAGCTCTGAGAACTGATAGTAGTAGCGGCCGAAGAAATAATTTTGAATGAGTTGTTGGCAAAGCCACGGCCTTCGGCATAGGTTCGGGTTAACACATCGCTTTGAAGCGTGTTTCCGACTACTACACCCAATGCGTGTTTTCTACCGATTTTCTGGCGATAGGTAAGCGTTTGTTCATTCAGTAGAGAGGTGTACTGGCTGATAGACGAGGTGGCAAGCCCGCCTTGTGCACCCAACAGCAGGAAGGTATTCCAGTATTCAGATTCGTTGTAATTGTTGTAATCAGCTCCCCAGCTCGACCGGAGTTTTAAATTCGGCAGCAGCTCGGCTTCTGCATATATATTACCTATATAGCGTAAGCTGGTAGAGTGAACATCGTAGTTTTCAAGCAATAAAGTGAGATTATCGAAACCGGCACGGCCCACCAGTACACCGTTTTCGGTAGGCGACAGATACGTCGGTGTATGCAAGGCAGCCTGTAAGATACCCCCCTGTGGGCCATCACCTGCCCGACCCTGGTTACGGTAAGTGCGGGTAAATGAATTACTTACGCCTATCTGAACCTTGTCGTTTATTTTCTGATCAAGATTTACCTTGAAACTTGCCCTGTCAAAAGTAATGGGTTTCAGGATGGCTTCCTGAGAATTGAAACCGCCACCTATATAGTATCTGGTTGTTCTGGTCCCCCCAACTACCGACACATCATAACTTTGAAGTGCAGCCGTACGGAAAGCTTCGCTCAGCCTGTCATAAGTCTGTTGCTCTTCCGGCAGCCCTCTCCCTCCTTCTGAAACCGGCCTGAACGGACGGTTAGCAGCGGTTCTGTTTAATGAAGGCGTATCTTTTCCTGTGTTTATCCACCATTCGTTAACCAACTGGGCGTGTTCCGGGCCGGTGGTTAGCTCCCATAATTTTACGGCCTTGGCCTGCCCGTAACTCACATTAAAGTTTACTTTAGGTGCCTGCTCAAAGTTTCCTCTTTTGGTGGTTACCAGAATAACCCCGTTTGCCCCTCTTGAACCATACAAAGCAGTGGCTTCGGCATCTTTCAGAATCTCGATACTCTGAATATCTGCCGGATTCAAATCGGCAATCGGAGAAGTGGCCTTACCACCGGTACTGATAGTCTGTAAACTGTTGCTGTTGATAAAAACGCCGTCTATTACATAGAGTGGGTCGTTGTCTGCATTGATGGAAGTAGCACCACGGACTCTCACATTAACGGCCTCGCCGGGTATGCCAGTGGGAGACGAAATCTGTACACCGGAAACTTTGCCCTGTAATTGGGCATCGATGCTTCCGACCGGAATCGCGTTTACCTCTGTCGGGTCAACTTTGGTAATAGAGCCGATCAGGTTTTTTCTTTCCTGTGTGCCGTAGCCCACCACTACCACTTCATTTAATTGCTTAGAGTCGGCATTCAAAGACACCGTAACCGTACTTGTGTTTACCACAACCTCTTTTACCTCATAGCCAATGTAGTTGACAATGAGTATGTAGGGAAACCGCTGGCCGGTCTTGAAGTAAAACTTGCCTTCAGCATCGGTAATGACACCGTGTGTGGTGCCTTTAATCTGAACAGAAGCCCCAATGAGCGGTTCGTTCGTTTTTCCATCCAGAATTTTTCCCGAAAGTGTAGAATTAATTGTGGCATCTGCATTTTGAGCAAAAAGTACAGATGGAATCAGCAGAATAGCCAGTAAAAACTGTACAAGTAAGTTTTTTTTCATTTACTTTGCATTGGTTAAATTAAAAAATAAGGTACCTGGCCGATTGCTCTGCAATCGCCTGAATCATTCCGCAAATGAGCCTTTTTTTTGACCAGCCACTCTTGTTCCCGCAAGAGTGGCACTTTTAGGCTTTCTATAGATATTGTGTGGTATTAAAGTATCACCAGCAATCGTTTCAGCTTTCCTGCCTCCGGTATTCCCAAAGCAACATATTTTATCTGTTCTGATTTTTGATAAAAAGGGTAGTTATTTTGAAATCCTTTAATCAATCGGGTTCTGACTCCCCCTGACTGATTAAACTATTGCCCGAAACAGAATTCGTTTCATTCATTATTCTTCATGGCTATCAATAACTGAAACGTATCTGAAACAAAACTAATATTATTATATATAATCTACCAAACAAGTAGATTAATATTTTTCAAATCTATTGATATACTCATATAAAATATATAAAAAATACAGCAGAATACCGTATGCGGCTATACATTCTACGTTTACCCCTATCAATACTGCTGCCGTCTGAAGGTAAAGGCTGATAATTATTAATCAATAATTAATTTTTTTCTTTATCTGAATTGAATTCAGTTAATTAAATTTGTCTCGTAATTATTACTATCCTATTATTTAAACGTAATCGTATGAAGAATTTACTCTTAATTTCTCCGGGTCTTCGAGAGAAGCACCTGCCTCCGCTCATTCGTTCGAAACAGAACAGATGTCCACAGATTATGCAGACTACAATTTGTATAAGCATTTCCTAGCAGTCAAAATTTTCATGGTTGTTTATTCCTGTTTTTATCAATTACGATAAAGCGCTAAAGCTATGTTTATTGGTTTAGCTGAATGCATTATTGTTTCTGATATGGGGTATTCCTATTAACAGCTCATTCTATCCACATGCGCATCCATTATCTGAACAGATAAGATGGCTATTGTATGTCCACACCTGAAATAATGCGACGCTATGTTTAATTTAATGTACTAACCAAATATGAAAAAAACTACAAATAAAATTCCATTATCTATTATCACCCTTACACTTAATAATACCAGAACATTAGACGGCGTATTGAAATCTGTTGCAGATTGGGCTGATGAACTTTTAGTTTTAGACTGCGGAAGCACCGATGAAACCGAAGCCATCGCCCGGAAGTATCAGGCAAATTTCATTTACCGCAGATTCGATAGTTTTGGTAAACAAAAGGCATATGCGGTTTCAAAAGCCAAACACGACTGGGTTTTTATTGTAGATTCAGATGAGGTGGTGAGTGATGAACTGAGGGAAGAGATTCTGAATGTATTTCAAAATCCTGATTGTGAGGGATTCATGATCCCGAACACATTGATTTTCTTAGGTAAGCCCTTGCGGTTTGGCCGGGAATATAAACTGCCGCATCTTCGGTTATTTAACCGAAAACATGGCAATTACAACGACCGCGAGATTCATGAAGATGTTATACTGAATGGAAAAAGAGGAATGCTGAAAAATCATGTTTTGCATAATAGCTATGCCGATGTGAGCGATTATTTAACTAAAATAAACCATTATACAACCAAAGGAGCGGTTGAATTACACAAAGCAGATAAAAAGGTGTCTGTTTTAAAAATAGTGACCAAGTTTCCTGTCAAGTTCTTTATTGAATACCTGGTCCGGTTAAATTTTCTGAACGGCTATCGTGGTTTTGTCTGGTCATTTGGGCAGGCTGTCAGTACGACTATCAAGTATATCAAACTGCATGAGATTAATCACGAAAACTTTAACTCTGAGCTTCGATGACATACGCTTTCATTGCTATTGCAGTAGCTTGTTTTCTTTGGTTGTATCTGCTGACTATTTCCCAAAGAGGTATTCCGGTTTTAATGTATCATAAAGTTTTACCAGATTACACGGATGATCTGACAGTAAGTGTTGCTCAACTGGAGGAACACTTACAATTCCTGCAATTGAACGGGTATCAGGTTCTTCCACTGGAACGTCTGGCAGCCAGTATTTCAGAGAACACAGAGTTACCTGCAAAGGCTGTTTTCATCACTTTTGACGATGGATACCTGAATAATTTTAAGTACGCCTATCCTATACTGGAAAAATACAAGGTACCTGCCACCATTTTTCTGCCCACCAATTATATCGGCCAAAAAAGCAGCTGGGATAAAGCAGCCGACGATTTAATGAGTATCGATCAGCTAAAATCATTAAACCCTGCCCTTATATCTTTTGGATTACATTCTCACGCACACCAAAACTATAAAACACTGAATATTGCTGAAATAGCAGACGACTTGAAAAATAACATCCGGTATTTTACTGAGAATGGTTTGCTGTTTGTACCTGCTTTTGCTTATCCTTATGGCGGGCGACCTAAAGATAAAATCGTACTTCGTCAGATGAAGGAAAAAATGCGGGCCATGGGAATTGTTATGGCTTTCAGAATAGGCAACAGGTTGAACAGGTCATTTAGCGATGTTTATGAATTACAGCGCTTGGATATAAAAGGAACTGATTCCTTGAAGATTTTTCAGAAGAAACTGAAAGGAAAAATGAAAGTAGTTTTTTAGTATTTAATGTCAGACGCTTTAGATTACGATTCCCAATCACCAACCCGGAAAGTAAAAAAAGCACTCAGCAATGGGTGCTTTTTGCGATCCGGACGGGACAAGACTTGAGCAGAAAAAAACTGGTGAATGAGGCTCATTCACCAGTTCATGCGCAGGATGCCAAGAGGCTATGCTTACTTTACTACCTCGCTCACCAGAATAACAGGACTGATATTGGTATAATTAGGGAAATCTGCTCGAATGGCATCTCTGTTCGGCCCGATAGCAGCCTGATAGTCTTTTAAGCTTTTTATATAAAATGTGCCAATAGCCATAAAAGGTAGTGGTTGGTTAGGAATACCACTGGCAAGCCCTTTTTCAATGGTGTATTTAACCAGATTTGACCCTAAATACCCTGCCACCATGGGCATGTGTTTGGTTTCGTAGTACTCCATATTAAAGGTTTTACCTTCAGCATAAGGGTACATAACAGATACTTTAATTAAGCCTTTTTCAGCAACTGCCGCATTGGGTTTTTCTTGACTAAACGCAACCAAGCAAGTGGTTAAGAGAAAAAACGATACTATTAGTTTAAATTTCATAGGTAATTTATTTAAGTGATAAAACATTCAATACAAAACATTATTCTGTAAATATCTATATAGTGTCTATATTTACAAAACGCTATTTTTCGATGAAAACAATCGAAAAAACCGATTTAGAAATATGGAATTAAGACAACTCAGGTATTTTCTGAAAGCCAAAGAGCTATTGAATTTTACGGAAGCTGCAAAAGTTTTGAATATCAGCCAAAGTACTTTATCACAGCAAATTAAGCAGTTGGAAGATGAATTGAATGTTCCTTTGTTTAACCGTATCGGAAAACGAATTACATTGACCGAAGCCGGTAAGCTGTTTGGCGAATACGCTTTGCAATGTATCAATAGAGCCAATGAAGGATTATTGCTTCTACAGGATCTGAAAAATCTGAACACGGGAAAAATAACCATTGGTGTGATTTACTCCATGCGTATTCTTTTTGCCAAAACACTGATACAATTTGCAAAGCAGTATCCGAATATCAAAATACAGGTTGTGTTTGGTACTACAAAAGACCTGCTCGAAAAACTCAATTTGCATCAATTTGACTTTATTTTGTCATTCCATGAAAAAACCAAAGAACCACATCTGAAATACCAGACACTTCTCAACTCAAATATGGTATTGGTAACTGCTAAGAAATCATCGTTGGCTCAAAAAAGCAGTATATCACTTAATGAGGTGGCCGAGTTGCCATTGGCTTTACCTTTCAGTGGTTATAGTACAATACAGTTTTTTGTGGAATCGTTCAGCCAAAAAAACTTAAATCCGAACATTTGTATGGAAATAAACGATATACCTACACTGTTTGAAATTGTAAAAACAGGGCATTGGCACACCATATTAAGTGATACCAGTGTAAATGACCCCGAAGTAGTAGGTATACCCATTGAAGGAAAAAACATGAGGCGAACTATTATGATTATTTCTCTCAAAGAAGCCTACGAAAAGAAGGCCGTGAAAAAATTCTATGAACTGCTGACTAAAATTTAAAGTTTATGCCTTCATAAAAGATAGATAATAAGAACTCTCTTTCATTGATACATTAGTTGATTCCGAATGGCGCTTGAAGCAAGACATTGCATCGACGTACTCCTTCTAAATGACAGCAAACGTTTAAATTTTCTCCTCTAAATTAACTAATCTGAAGCTCAGAAAAAACCAAAGACTCGGTAGATAATTAGGTATTTTCCGATGTAAAGCCACTATCAGCAAGGGTTGGCTTTGTTTTATCGCTCAATCAAATGAGATGACATATTAATCTGTTAATTTTGATATAAAGAATAAGGGACAATGTCAGAATCCAAAAGATGAAGGGAAAGACAGGGAAATTACCGTTAAGTAATTTCATAACATTTTCTCTATTTCGTAAGGATTGATTTGTCTTATTTGATTCATACCACAACTAAATCAAGCACTTAAAAAATCACTTTTGCACATGACAACCAGAAAAACAAAACTCACTTCACATCCCGGCTCTGGTGACTATCAAATCTTCTTGTAGGTCATCGCATAGGCTGAACAAGCGTTAAAGCCTGCCAATTCCGAATATTTTGATTCGATAACCCCCAATAACAATTGGGTGGGCTTTGCTATGGCCTTAATGGTTCAATTTCTTTCAATTAATTAATTAAATCCGCAGAAATGCTCATGAAAAATCCACTCATTTTAGTTTTTTTTATCTGCCTCTCCATTGGCTCGATGGCTCAACAAGGTTCTTCCCTTGTTTCGCCATTTGAGGGCCTTTCAGGGAGATTAAGGCTATTGCCTCCCAATGCTGCCAAAACGGAGGAGTTCGGAAACCTTCCGGTTAATTTCAGCACCGGCCAGTTGAATTACAACATGCCGCTTTACCAGATTCAGGTAGACGAAAATTTAACTATACCTATTCAGTTAGCGTATAACAACACGGGCCTCAAACCCCAGGATGTACCCACATGGGTGGGAAATGGCTGGAACCTGGAAGTTGGCGGAACGATAGTTCAGAACGTTAATGGTATATCTGATTTTGGTAGTAATGGGTTACAAACCCCTGGTGTAAGTCCGCAAATGCAGAATTATCTGAATGGAACGATGTCTGATCCTGATAAATACTACTATTTAACGGAAGTACTTAATGGTCTGAAAGACTCTCAATATGACCTGTTTTCATTCAATATTCTTGGCAGAAGCGGTAAGTTTTACTTTTATGGCGACAGTATTATTCTGTTGAGCAAAATGCCTCTGAAAATTGCATATGCGTCTAATGCATTCACGATTACTGATGAAAAAGGTTACCAGTTTGCTTTTACCTTGTCTTTAGCTAATGGCGGAACTTTCTCAGACGGATTTGTACATCCGGTTAGTGACCCCTCCTTTTTAAGTAGCGTTACTTGGTATCTCACAAAAATAACATCGCCCAATGCGGTTGAGGTAAATTTCAACTATTATCAGGATATTTCTTACGGAACCAGTGTTACGGGCACTTCCTACTCTACCGGATGGACAGGAGGGGATAATTGTCTATATAATGGTGGATTTTCCCCAAGTGCAACTAGTACTGATATAGGTGTCGCACAATACCTGTTGGATAATATTACATGGAAGAGCAAAACGGTAGATTTTCAATTCGTTGATCGTAATGACCTGATTAGCGTTACGGGCGCGAAAGCCAAGGCTCTCTCGGCAATTGTTGTGTCTGATGAAGCGAGTCTGGAAACTAACCGGATTGGTTTCAACTACGGCTATATCGGGACAAATGACCGTCTGAAACTGAATTCGGTATCTTTTATTGAAAACAAAAGCCCGTATGCATCTGTTCAGACCACTTCTTTTGAATATTACGAAAAGAGCGGTGAAAATATTCCAATCCCCTCTCTTAAGACACCAAGCGGGACTCGCCCTGCTAACAACGCTGTAGATCATTGGGGCTATTACAATGGACTGGGTGGTACAGATAAAATTCCGGCCGCTAATTACTCTCTGATTACCTCAACCCATTCAACAAACTTCGGATCTGCTGACAGGCGAGCTGATAATACTTATTCAAAAATAGGGTTGTTGAAAAAGATTAATTATCCAACAAAAGGGTATACTGAAATATTCTATGAACCCAACATAGTTACCTTCAAAACGTCAGAAATTCCATTCTTTTTAAAAACACAAACAGCTGAAGCCGTTGTCGGAGATAGCAGCAGATTGCAGATAGGTGGCAACCGCGTATCACGTATTATAGATAATGCAGGTACTACTGAGGCCAACGAAAGAGTTATCACTTACGAGCAGGCTAGTCTTCTGGCTGTACCCTACTATGTTACAGCCATCGAGTCAGGTTTAATAAGTAAGGCTCCATGGCCAACGGCTCCTTGTTCATCCTGTGGGTCAAGATACTTTGTTTCAGAGAATAATGTCTATAACTGGGATGGGTACCAGATAGAATACAGAAAAGTAACTGAGACTTACGGTGGTACTGGAGCAAACGGAAAAAAAGTATATACGTTTAAAGGTAATGCTTATGAAGGCACTCAGATTTCTGAACCCCCTCACGCCGCTACTGTGAACTTAACCTGGCGAAGTGGAAATCTTGAAAAAGAACAGACCTATGAGAAAACCACCTCTACTTACACACTGGCAAAGGAGGTAACAAATGTCTATAACAACAAAACTACTATTCCCGTTACTCGATACGGATTTAAAGCCGGAAGAATCATGGCTTGTACACAAGAGTATACTTCAACGGGATTCAATTATGATTTCTTTACACATGTAATTACCCCTGTATTTACAGATCATTACAAGCTAGAGTCTACTACTACTACAGAATATTCAGGAGGTGCAGCTTTAAGTAATACCGTCAATTACGCTTATACGCCGGAAATGCTTTCCAGAAGCACCAAAACTTTAAACAGTAAAAATAAAGCAGACTCGACTGTCAATTATTATGCAAATGATTTCAATAACATTTCCGGTACAAACATTGATCAGTTGAAAAGCAAAAACATTATTAGTTTGCCGCTGAAAGTTATCCGTTATGTCGATAATAAAACAGTTGACGGAGTAATGATTAAAAGTGACACCAAGGGGAATCCAATAGAAGTATATCGTTATGAAAATGCTTCACTGGCTACGCTTACACACAATCCGGCACTCTATATCCTGCCTGAATTTAAACTGTTTGAAACCAGAAAGTATAGCAGTAAGGGGAACCCGATAGAGATAAAAAGGCTTAACCAGCCGCCTACTACTTATGTTTGGGGGTATAAGCATTCGTACCCTATTGCCTCTGTACAAAACGCCAGTGTAGCAAACGTAGAAGGTGTGATTGGCAGCCTGGAAACAGTGGCAGACACTTATACAGCTGCTAATGTAGAAACCATTGGTACAAACCTGAGAAGTGGTCTTCCATCAGCGATGGTAACTTCGGGCGTAATGAAATCAGGTGCTGGGCTCAGCCAGATTACTGCTCCTAACGGACTAAAAAACACGTTTGAATATGATGGTGTCAACAGGCTGAGCGCTGTTAAAGACCATGCAGGAAACCTGACAGACCTTTACAGGTACTTCTACGCTACAACTACAGAGTCATGCACTACTCCGTCAGCACCGGTAATATCAATAACAGGCTCTACGCTTTGCTCGGTTACGCTTACGGCTACAGGTTGCACAACCGGAACGGTTCAATGGTCAAACGGAGCTATCGGTTCATCCATTTCTGTGGGTACTACTACAACAACTAATTATACTGCCAAATGCAAAGTCGGAACCTGTGAAAGTGTGGCCTCCAATACCTTAAAAGTACCAGTAATACCTTTAAACGGAAGTACGATGGACATCGGGACACCTTCTTCGCCCGGATGTACTCAGGTTTCTTCAGGAACCGTTACCATGCTTGGTTATGGCCCTTACGGTACTGCTTCTGAGAATTTTCATTGGATATATGCACCCTTTAGCGGAGATGTAACATTCATTGCTAAAATTGCTTCGATTCCAGGAGATGACGGCGACAGATCTGGTTTCATGATCAGGAGTAATCTCACTGCTAATTCCAAATATTACACCCTGATTCAGGATGGCAATGGCCATGTGGGTGAGCTGAAGCGTGATGTGAACGGCGGCATTGGTAATCTTTACAGTTTTGCGCCCTCTGCTCTGAACCAGACCTGGATAAAAGTAGTGAAGACAGGAAGCACAATCAAGGGATACTACAGCACCAACAGTAATCCTGAGGCCAACAATGCCTGGAATGACTCCTTTAGCCTGACCGGAAACAGCCCTACTACGCTCGATTTCGGCAGTAACTTCTATATAGGCTTTGCCGTGTGGGGAGACGCTAACCAGACAACTTTTACCAATATTACCATTAACGGGACACCGTTCTAAATCCACAAATCCAATGAAAAAAAATATCATCTTATGGCTTTTGCTTCCACTATGTAGTTGGGGGCAAACCATTACCACTCATAAAAACGCCATTGTGCACAGCTCGTTCCGCGTCAGTGGTGCAACAACCGGTGATGCCGGCGACGCAACGAAAGCGTTGATATCGATACAATACATGGATGGTCTGGGTCGGCCACTACAAACTGTCGGTTATAAACAGTCTCCTACGGCAAAGGATATCGTATTTGAAGGGAAAGTCTACGACATCTTAGGCCGCCCTGTTAGAACGGCTCTGACTGCCCCAACAACTGTGCAAACGGGAGAATACCAGTCTAATCCGTTTAGTCTTGCGACTACTTTTTACGGAGACAGTTATTCATACAGTGAAGTTACTGCCTTTGATAATTCGCCGATGAACCGACTGCGGACACAATACGGCCCCGGTCAGGCATGGCGAACCAATACCAAAAATACTCAGATTTTTGATGAGATAGCCAGTACTGTACGTCTTTATAATTCAGACCTTACGGGTAATATTACACTATCCGGAAGTTTCCCGGCTAATAGCCTGTATAAAACCCGGGTGATTGATGAGCAGGGCAATACAACTGTTGAAATAAAAGATAAGTCGGGCAACCTGATTCAACGTGAGCAGCCTGTTGGAACTGAAACATTGGTTACCTATTATGTGTATGACGACTGGCAAAGGCTAAGAGCGGTTATACAGCCGGAAGGGTATGCCTTAAATTTAAGCATTACCAAAAACTCAAGCGACTGGAGCAAATGGGTATTTGGCTATACTTATGATGCTGCAGGAAGGGTCATCGAAAAGCACACCCCCGGTGGTGGATGGGAATACATTGTATATGACCGGAACGATCTTCCGGTGATGACTCAGGATGCCAGCCAGACTGCCTTAAACAAATGGTCATTTACTAAATATGACAGATTTGGCCGGACTGTCGTGATGGGAGAACTCGACAATACTTCAAGCCGGACTACACTGCAAACAGGTTTTGACGGCATGTCGACAACTTATGAAAGCTGGACCAGCCCGTATGGATATACCAATAGCAGCTTTCCGATAAGCTATAGCTCAACGGCCGAAAAGACCCTGAACATTTATGACACCTATGAGTGGATTGCCGGAGAATGGTCATTCAATTCGGGCATTGCCTATAATTCAGGCAACTACCACAACAACCCCAGAGGGCTTCTGGTAGGATTCGGTGCCCGCAGCCAGGACGACCCCGCCAAATCGTACTTCACTACCTCCTACTACGATTTCAAAGGCCGCATGATGCAGAGTTTCCGTACCCACGACAAGGGAGGAGCTACTCCCTGGGCTAAACCGGTGATTACAAATCTGGCATATAATTTTGCCGGTGAAGTAATCAATGAGAAAGTGTTGTATCAGGTAGACGGTTTGTCGAATACAGAAACCCTTGCTACTTATGAGTATGATAATACGGGCAGACAGACGAAAATATCACATGGTATCAACGCTGCTGTATCAGAAGTCAGAAGGTCAGAGTATGATGAAGCAGGCCGTTTAAAACAGGCCAAAATAAGGGCTACAGGTACTTATACCGCCAATGGCACTTCGATTAGCGGTTTACAGACAACAGATTATGCTTATCATTTAAGAGGACAGCTACGGGGCATTAACCTGGATGGCTCCGGCAATCCGGTTCCGAACGCCAGCCAGGGTGATTTGTTTAGCTACAAGTTGGATTATGAAACAGCCGGTTTTTATAATGGCAACATTGGTAAACAATACTGGCAGGCCAGTACTAACAATGCTCCCGCGGGGGTTCGAACCTATACTTTTACCTATGATGCGGCCTCAAGGTTAAAGTCGGCTACTTATACCGGAATCGGCTCTGAAAGTTATGGATTGCCAACCATTAACTACGACAAAAACGGTAACATCACCAGTCTGCAACGGAATGGTAAACTGACCAGTACATTTGGCTTAATGGATAACCTGACTTATACGTACTCTGGTAACAGACTAACAAAAGTGGAAGATGCCGTAACAGGTGATTATACTGTGGATTTTGTTAACCGTAATACAGTAGGTGATGACTACAGCTACTACGCCAACGGAGCGTTGAAAACTGATAAGAATGAAGACATTAACGATATTCTTTACAGTACTTATGACAATCAGCCTGTGGAAATTCAGCTTACCGGCAGCAGATGGATTAAAAACTTATATGATGGCAAAGGCCGGCTATACAAAACTAGTTATTCTACAGGAGAATACTGGGAGTATCTGGACGGTTTGGTTTTCAAGAATGGTGCTTTGTATCAACTGACCACGCCCGAGGGGCGGGGGGTTTATCAAAGTGGAGCCTGGTCTTATGAATATTTCCATACCGACCATCTAGGCAACACGCGTGTAGCCTACAAAACAAACGGCACTGCTCTGACCAAGACCTCAGAAACTTCATTTGACCCTTGGGGGATTGTGTTAAATGGAATAAATCAGTTAAATTCGTATCAGAATAGATTTGAGTTTTTAAATCGGGAAAAAGAAAGTACTTTTAATCTGAATTATATCCGCTTAGGTGCAAGAGGTTATAATCCGACGATTGGACGTTTTGATAGAACAGATCCTATAGTTGAAGGACAGGAATTTTTAAGTAACTATCACTATTCTTTCAATAACCCTGTCCGTTTTTCTGACCCTGATGGGTTAATGGGTGAGGGTTGTTGCCAAAATGTTGTAGATTTTTTTGCGGGTGCTGCATTGACATTTATTGATAACAACTCTCCGGCACCAACTAAGTTAGATGGTGGTGGATATAGAGGTAGTGCATATGAAAATGGCAGAAAAGCAGGAAATGTTTTATCAATTCTTAGTGGTGGGGTTCAAGTAGTTGTAGGTGCATTAGGAACTCTTGGTGCAGGTGGTGCAGAACTTGTTACTTTAGGAGGTGCTATACCAGTAGCTTTACCTGCCGGAGCTGCAGCTGTTGCTACTGCTACAAATGGAGCTGCAACTATTTCTAAGGCCCTTAATAATTTAAATTCAACTGGAACAAATAGTGGAGGTAATGGTCAAAAGGCCAATCCTTATTCCAAAATGAATGATAAACAACTTCAAAGTTCGAAATCTACTTATGAAAAATTAATAAAGCAGCATAGAGACAAATTATCAGATTTTAAGTCCAATCCACTAGAGAAAAGTAATCCGAATAAATTAAAAGAAGCCAAGAAAGGAGGGGCGGAGGCTGTAAAAAAATTCTTACAAGGAAGAATTGACGCTTTAAATAAGCAAATAAAAAAACAAGAAGGAGAACTAGAAAAAATTAATAGCGAAATTAAAACCCGAAATTTATGATTAAAATTAGTAAGAATGAATTGAAGCAATTTTTCAGTAAAATAATTGACTTCATTCCTGATGAAATAAATCTTTCAGAGGATAATTATTGGTTAATAGGGAGTGATATATGGACTGACTTTAGCAAAGACGGTTCTCCTGAGGTTGGTTCTCTGAATGATGATTGGTACTTTCTTTGTCAATTAGTAAGTGAGAATCGAGAAGTATCAAGCTCTGATTTGGATAGACTATCTTCTATTTTAAGGGCTATAAGCCAAGTGGTAAATCCAATTTAATATGTCTCGTCTGAAATAAGTTGACAAACTTAAGTGAGAGTATTTATTTTAAGACCATCCAATAATTAATTTGTTGGATGGTCTTTCTATATAAATGAAATGCTAATTACGCAACCCTCCCCCAAACAGATTCGAATATCAAAATAAAGAGAAAGAAAGTACGTTTAACTTGCGAAGAATTGATTTTGGTGCCAGAAGCTATAATGCGAGTATTGGGAGGTTTGATGGAGTGAATCCGCTGGCGGAAATGAATTATGAATTAACAGGGTACAGGTATGGTTTTAATAACCCTGTTCGATATGCTGATTTTATGGGTTTATGGGAAACGGACAAAAACGGTAATCTGACAACCGACAATAAAGAGGATATCACAAGGTTTATGACTTATTTGCAGGCTCAATCTGCAAATGGCAATAATTCAACAAGAGAGGAAATAGATAGGTTTATATCTTTTGAAAATAATGGCGGCGGTGATTCATATAACCTAAGAGATGGCTCAACTTTGTTGTTTGATGGTCCAACCGTTAATGGAAATATTGAAAACGGTCGCTGGAAAACTTCAAGTGTGGAGTGGGGTGCATTGTATCCACATCAAGGATATTTTGACAGATGGGGGCTTGGCAGTACTTACGCTGGATTAGCCAAAGATGGTTTAGAAGCCTTAAATACAGCATCACAAGGGATGTGGTTTGGGAAAAATGGTATTCAATACTCTCAAAGTTGGGGTGGAAATCAGTATACAGGTGGGCGGACAGCATCAATGGCTCAATCTGTTAAAGCTTTGAAGACAGTAAAAACCTTAGGTAAAGGGGTATTTGTAGCAGATATTTTTATGAATGCTGCCGAATTAGACTATAATGGTTATTCAAACAGAGGGATTGCTAAAGTTGGTGTAGCAATTGCCATAGGTGTGGTAAGTGCTGCAACAGGTGGATTGGGTGGAATAGCAATAGGTTTTGCTTTAAGCGCTATTGAAGCACATGGCGGCTTTGATGCGGTTTATAAACAATTCTCGAATGACCCAAGATTTAGTATAAGCAATCCAAACTTACAGAAATGAAAAGAATAGCCAAATATTTTGATTATTTATTTTACTGTACCTATCATTTTTTGATGAAAATCAGAAAGACAAGTGATAGAGTTGATGATGTAGTATGGCTAATATCTATGCTATTTTCAGCGCCACTTTTTGGAATCATTTTTCAGTTCTGGGGTTATATTTTTGAAAGAGGATTAATAAACATTAGGCCAACTTTACCCGCATTATATGTTTTGATTCTAATTTTAGTATTCTTGTCATGGTATTTGTCAGATATTTATTACATCAAAAATGATAGGCATAAAAAAATACTCAAGAATTTTGGAGGTGATCCGACCCGTAAAGATGTTTTGATTGGATTTATTTCATTTTTATTTTGCACTTGCATGATTGGTATTGTAGCAATAGGGATGTTTTTATTCATGAGACTTACTCACTGATGCTCACATTGCCTTTGTATTGTATTGAAATAAGTTAACAAATTTAAGTGCGAGTATTTAGTTTTAGACCATCCAATAATTAACTTGTTGGATGGTCTTTTTATTATTAATGAATTGCTAATTACCCAAACCTTCCCCAAACAGATTTGAATATCAAAATAAAGAAAAGGAAAGTACGTTTAACTTGCGAAGAATTAGCTTTGGGGTAAGGACTTACAATGCGAGTATCGGGAGATTTGACGGGGTGGATCCATTGAGTGAAAAAGACAGAAAGACAACAAGTTTTGCGTATGCATTTAACAATCCTCTAATTTTTGTTGACCCTGATGGAATGTTTGCTGACTACTATGATAATCAAGGAGTTCATTTGGGGAAGGATAAAAATGAAGATGGGAGAGTTTTTGTTTTAAAAGATGGATTTCAACCGAACAAAGCAAATACAACTGTTAATTGGGGAGGTGTTTTGAGCGAAGCTCATGCTAACGACTTGAAAAATCATTCTTTAGAGGCAGAAACTCCCGGAGCAATTACTTATTCTCTCGATAAAGGTGAAAATCCATCATCAGGTAAATATAACCAGTTTGATAAACTTATTGCAGTTGCTACGCATTTAATTAATCGACAAATAAGTAAAAACGCCTTGTCTATTGGAAAAGGTTATAAATTAGGCAGCAATGCAACGCTCTTAGATGTAAATTTAGTAAAATCGCTTGCTTATAAGGAGTCTAGATTAGGTCAGGGTGTTTCCCAGTCAACGAATGCAAGTGACATATTTAGCATGTTTAATATAGGAGATTATGGAGACAAAGGAAAAATGGGAATGAGTATAGAGAATGTACAAAATGGAAGTGGTGCCATTCAAAGTACGCAATGGGGTTTAAGATGGTTATATTATAAATCCTTTAGCTCGTCTGACGGTAAAACTAAGAATTTTCAAGGATGGGATTATGCCATAGAGAAATATGGTCCTGGGCAGAGAGAGCCCAATTATAAAGAAACAGTATATAAAATATATAACTCAATAAAAAAATGAAACTTCTTTTCTGTAAGCTAATTATAATAATATTTTTCATCTCTTGTAATTACAAAAGAAATGAGAACGTAAGTTATATATCCAAAACAAATGAGGGTGAAATTTTAGAATTACCTATTAATCTAAAAAAGTATCCTAACAAACAAATGGCCATAAGGAAATGGCTCAATGAAAATTATTTTAGAATTAATACAGATATAAAAATTGAAGAAATTGATGACTCAGCCAACCTATTGAGTATTTTCAAAATTTCATTTAATGGTGAGCATGCCAATAGCTTTAATAATTTCTATTCTTTAATATATTTTCAAAAAGATAATAAGTCTTATTTGATTCCTATAGAATACCTTCAGTCGTATAAAATAAATAGTATTCCCATGCTTGGTGGTGTTTATAGTAAACGAGAATTTGAATATTACTTGATTTATGCTTTAAAAGATAATAGTTTAAAAATAATTCTAGATTCCAGAAAACAAGGAGAATACGGCCTAAAGATTGGATACTTCCGTAATGACGAATGTATTGTATATAAACCGAACCGTTTTCTTTACAATTTCAATGATAAAAATAGCACTATTAAATTTACAGGCACAATACTAGATTATTGCAAACCAAACTTTGATAGGGATACTTCTCAAAAAAAGCCAATAAAGAGAAAAGATATAACTATTGAATATATTTTTACCAATAATCAATGGATGTATTCTAGTAAATCTGATTATATTTTCTGGTAACTGTCTAGTCCCGAAAAAGCTAGCTAATTTAATTACTAACACTTAGCTTAAGACCATCCAATAAATAGTTTATTGGGTGGTCTTTTTATTCAGTTGCAAAATTAAACGATGATTACCCAACCCTCCCCCAAACAAATTTGAATATCAAAATAAAGAGAAAGAAAGTACGTTTAATTTGCGAAGAATTAGCTTTGGAGCCAGGACTTACAATGCAAGTATCGGGAGATTTGATGGGGTTGACCCGTTGGGGGAGAAAAGATTATGGGCAACACCATACAATTTTGCACAAAACAACCCTCTTAATCGTTTAGACCCTAATGGTACTTTGGATGAACCTTGCTGTGGAGATGGTGCTGATGGTATTGGCAACGGGATGACAATGGTGGAGAATATTTACTGGAGTACAAGAGACGCTTTAGCCAGTAGTATTACAACTGTTAGTACTTTTGTAGGGTCATTGTTTGGAGACACTAAAACCCAAAGGCTAAATGCCTCTTACGAAAATGGTAAAAGAACATTATCAACAGAAGTAGTACCAAAAGGTGAAGTTACAAAAGAAGTTGTTGCAAGTACATTAGTTTTAACTACAGCAATACCTTCAGGTGGCAGTAATGCTGGTACAGGAATGTTACTGGCTAAGACCGGAACGAAAGCTTCTACGGCTAGCACTGTTGTTAAAGCGGTTGGGGAAGGTTCTCAAAAACTATCCAAAGTAGAAAAAAGCAAAACAGTAGAAACAGTTGGCGAAAAATTCACTAAAAAAACTGAAGTGCGTCCTGGAAAAGGCCCCGGTCAATCAAGGGCTGAATATGTTACATACAAAAACGGGGAAGGAAAGACTGTTAAAACATATAAGGATAGTTATGATAGGAGTAATAAATTTCAAGGCCGTAAACCTTTAAGAGGCGGCCCAGAAGGTCGTCCACAATAGATATAACAATGAAAATTAGTCAGATAAAACAGGTATTAAATAGGCAGATATCAATGAGTGAGTTTAAAAAGCTTATTGAAAAAGAGGTTGATGATTACAAATTCTCATTAGCTAAGAAAGGCGGAAGCGCACCAATAATCCTAATTGAAGATATAGACTTATTGGTGGGCAAAATTGAGATTGCTGCATTAAGCCAAGCATTTATAAATGACGAACTTTCCGAATATCAAGTTTACTATATTATAGATGCGTTATTATTGTCAGACAAGATAGCGTTTGAAAGTGAGGGCTTTAAAGATGTAGTTGAAACCTTAACAGATCCTGTAGTAAATGGCAGGTTAACAAAGTCTACTGCCCTAGAAATCTTGTCTTATTGCAAATCATAGAAAGACACAACACGAACAAAGCCCGATTGCTTGGGCTTTGTTCATTTATATGACTCAAATAATTATAAGTTTTACGGATTTCATGAAGCCGTCCAGTACATGCAAGATATGTTTATGCATTACCCTCCTTTTAATCTAACCATAACAGTTATTCCACTACAGTGTCTCTGAATAAAGCACTTAAAGTCAGCCACTAACTATGATCATCCAATAAATAACTTGTTGGATGGTCTTTCTATATAAATGAAATGCTAATTACCCAACCCTCCCCCAAACAAATTCGAATATCAAAATAAAGAGAAAGAAAGTACGTTTAATTTGCGAAGAATTAGCTTTGGGGCAAGAACTTACAATGCGAGCATTGGGAGATTTGATGGGGTGGATCCGTTGGCGGAGTCTAGTATATGACCAATCCTCATATCAATATACATTTAATAGTTATAATCTAATTGACCCTCTTGGCAAGGCAGCAGCAGAACCAGAAAATGAAACACTAATAAATTCTTTTTCTGATGATAATTCACAAAGAATGACATGAAAAATTCCAAATCATTTTATCTATTAATACTTATGGCTATTTCTTTATCAGCTGTTCTATTTTATTTTGCTTTCAAGATACCAAATGAGGATAACAACCAATATGAGAGTTTGTCCGTTATGGAAGTAAATGTTGGACAAGAATCAATATTTATAAAAAAAGCAATTTGGGGTGTTTCTGCGGATAAGGCGGCAATTGTTGTTTCTCGAGATAGTTCTCAATTTGTTGACATTAAAAAAGATTTGGTTTTTGAGGGAATACGAACTGAATACTTGTACTACATAAAAAATGACACCTTAAATCTTTTCATGGATACAATGATTCCAAAGTTTTACAATGATTCTTTCAAAAATCTGGTTCGTGTAGACACAAATTATAATTATGTAAGGAGAGTTTATGAAATGCATAGCAAAAATGAGCTAATTCAAGACAGCATTAAAATTATAAAGTTCTAAAAGTGTCTTGTTTAACTAATTTAAGAACAAGTATTTAGTTTTAGACCATCCAATAATTAACTTGTCGGATGGTCTTTTTATTAAGCAGTTAAATGAGAATATGATTATATTGACCATTTAAGAAATACATCTGTAACCTATAAAGCAAGCAGTCCTGCATTGACTAAGACCTCTGAAACCTCTTTTGACCTTTGGGGGGATGTTGAAGGGTTTACTTATAAAGATTCTGGATATCAAATATCAGCTACTTCAATAATTGGTAAAACATTATATACAAATTTAAGAACCGTTAGAGGAGAAATAAAGCAGAATGCTTCAAAATTTAAATGAATAATAAGCATGAAAAAGAGAAGATTTATGTCTCTTGTAGCTAGTTTTTTGTTAGCAGGACTTGCTTTCTGTAATGGTAGCTGTGAAACTTCAAAAAAAGAAGACAGGAGTAGTAAAGACTCTATACAAAATGAGCAACTCATAAAACTTGAGGATGCTATATTAACTCTCGATACTTTAATAGTTAATAAAGAACCATTAATTAAATTTTCAGAAGACAATGAGTTTAGATGTTTGTTAAGGGCTGATGGTGATACTATTGTAAAATTTAATGATTACTATAACAGTATTAAATTTCTAGACATCAACCAAGATGGTTATAGCGATATTCGTGTGTTTGTGTATAGTAATACCCCAAACCAATGTATTAACTATTTTTTTGATAAAAAATCTAATAGCTATCAAGAGATTACGAATTCTTATCTGGATATTGAATTAATCAGGGGCACGAATCTTTTTTATTCTTACAATTCAACAGGCTGCGGAGATATGAATTGGGAAAGCCATATTAGTAAAATCGAAAATTTTGAAGAAACTAATATTGGCTCTATAGAAGTGAATGGATGTGGAAATAAGGATGAGAAAATAAACATCTATAAACTCAATAATACAAGTAAAGTGCGAATTGATTCAAATCCAATAACAGTATTAGAAAAACAGAATAAATTTGACTTTATTCGTGAATATTGGCGAAGAAATTATGCTTTATTCCAATAATGTTAATTGCCTCGTCCTGAAAAAATTAACTGATTAAGTAAGAGTACGTTGTTTAAGACCATCCAATAATTAACTTGTTGGGTGGTCTTTTTATTAAGCTGTAAAATGAACCACTGATTGTACCAGCTCTTTCCAAGCAGATTTGAATACCAAAATAAAGAGAAAGAAAGTACGTTTAATTTGCGAAGAATTAGTTTCGGCGCCAGAACTTACAATGCAAGTATCGGGAGGTTTGATGGGGTTGATCCGTTGGCGGATGAAAGAGAGCAGATAGATAAAAGCCCTTACGCATATGCATGGAATAACCCAATTAAAAATATTGATCCAGATGGAAAGTGTCCTAATTGCTTTACTGCGCTTGGTGGTGCGTTATTAAAAGGAGGAATAGAATTAGGAAGTCAATTACTTTCCGGTAAAAGTCTGAATGAAGTTGACTGGGCTGATGTAGGTGTTGAAACAGTTAAGGGTGCTATTATAGGGTCAGGAGTTGGTGCAGTTACTTCTGGAATAATGGAAGTTGGAGGTATTGCAGTAAAAGCCAATTTAGATATAAGCAAAAAAGACGGAGTAAAAACCACTATTAACGGAAGTAAAAGTGTTGGAGAAGCGACCTTTGATGCGACCGCTGATGTTGTTGCAGGAAAAGTATCTGGTAAAATTGGTGGAACAATTACATCAGGTCTTGAAAAGAGTGCTAAAAAACTAACTGCCGAAGCAACGACAGCAAATAGAGCTTCTTCAATAGCTAAATCTTATGCCACAGAGACAAACAAACAAGGGGCTAAAACATTAGCAACTAATTTAGGGAAAGAGGCTACTGCTGCTACGGTCAAACAAAAAGTAGTATCAACTACAGCTCAGGTTTCTAAATCAGCAGTTGGAGAAGTAGTTAAAACCACATACCAAAATAAATTTACCGATGCAGTCAAAAAACTATTTGGATATTAAATCGAGCATATTTCAGAAAATTCTTTCGATTATTTTTGCAATAGCAGTAACAAGTGTAATAGTTTTGGCAATATGGCAATATATGGATATGGATTTTGAAGAAACTAGAGCAGAAATCTTAGCAAATCCAGTTTACACGAAAGGAATAATTACCGCTAAGAGAACCTATAAAGGTAAAGGTGTAGATATAGAGTATTATGTTGAAAGCAAAAAATATGAGTTAAAAACTGGGATTACTACCGAATTTTATAAACAACACAAAATTGGAGATACAGTTGAGATAGCATATTCAAAGAAGAATCCCAAGATAGTATTATTAAGCCAAGACTTAAAGCCCTAATATTTAGCATTTTGTCCTGAATTAAGTTAACAAATTTTAAGAACAAGTATTTAGTTTAAGACCATCCAACAAGTTAATTATTGGATGGTCTTTATATTAAGCTGTAAAATGAAACGATGATTACATCAACTCTTTCCAAACAGATTCGAATATCAAAATAAAGAGAAAGAAAGTACGTTTAATTTGCGAAGAATTAGCTTTGGCGCCAGAACATACAATGCGAGTATCGGGAGGTTTGATGAGGTTGATCCACTGGGAGATAAAAGATTGTGGGCAACACCATAAAATTTTGCACAAAACAACCCTCTTAATCATTTAGACCCTAATGGTGCTGTTGATGGTGCAAAGGACATTACAAAACGCCCAAGTTCCTTTAAAAAAAGACCGTGAAAGATAGTTGGGATGGTGCAGCAGACGGTTCCAAGCCGAACACCAAAAAGTGCCCCACTTGCGATAAAGATGTTGAGAGTAACCCTAATAATGGTGAAGGACGCGGTGGTGAAAACGGTTGGGACGTTTCTCATAATCCATCTTGGTCAAAAAGAAAAACCCCACCTGACGCAACTCGCAAAGAGGTTTTGGATGACTATAATAGAGGCACCGAATTAGAATGTAGAAGTTGCAATAGAAGTCGAGGTAACAAAGATGAAAAAAATCCAAGAAATCAAAATCCATGAGCATGATTGAACACATAGAAACCTATTTGGGTGAAATTACTAAAAGCTTTCATTTAAAGAATGACAAAATAAGTATACACGCTTTAGAATTTCTGAATACCCCGATTCCCGATGTAACTACTTACTTAACACTAGGGGTTAGTAAATTTGATTTACATAGACCGGATATTGGGAAAAAATACAAGCAAGAGTATCTTTTTGCCGCTCATAAATCATTTGATAGATCTGACATTGCCTCAATGTTATTAACTTTTTCAGAATCAATCATTGAAAAAGGGATAGCATTACTAAGGGGTGAAGTGATTGGAGAAAAACCTCTAATTTCTGATGTAAGGGCAAATTCCCTATATGTTTCAATACCCGTCTTTTGGGAAGATAAATTTGATACATTTGATGGCTCTATACCACCAACTACTTTTATTTGGTTGATGCCTATAATGAGCGAAGAATACCATTTTGTAAAATCAAATGGTTGGAATGACTTTGAAGACAAATTAGAGATGGTTGAATGTGATTTTTGGGATTTGAATAGAAAATCCATTTTTACTTAGTCTTATATAAATGATAAGAAAGACATTTATATATTGAAATGAGGTGACTACTTCAAATAAGAGTTGTTAGCTTAAGGCCATCCAATAATTAACTTGTCGGATGGTCTTTTTATTAAGCAGTTAAATGAAACGATGTTTATAATAACCCTCCCTCAAACAGATTTGAATATCAAAATAAAGAGAATGAAAGTACGTTTAATTTGCGAAGAATTAGTTTCGGCGCAAGGACTTACAATGCGAGTATTGGGAGATTTGATCGGGTGGATTTATTGGGAAATCTAGTATATGACCAATCCTCATATCAATATACATTTAATAGTTCTATTAATCTAATTGACCCTCTGGCAGCAGTAGAACCAGAAAATAAAACACTAATAAATTCTTTTTCTGATGATAATTCACAAAAAATGACATGAAAAATTCCAAATCATTTTATCTATTAATACTTATGGCTATTTCCTTATCAGCTGTTCTATTTTATTTTGCTTTCAAGATACCAAATGAGGATAACAACCAATATGAGAGTTTGTCCGTTATGGAAGTAAATGTTGGACAAAAATCAATATTTATAAAAAAAGCAATTTGGGGTGTTTCTGCAGATAAGGCTGCAATTGTTGTTTCTCGAGATAGTTCTCAATTTGTTGACATTAAAAAAGATCTGGTTTTTGAGGGAATACGAACGGAATACTTGTACTACATAAAAAATGACACCTTAAATCTTTTCATGGATACAATGATTCCAAAGTTTTACAATGATTCTTTCAAAAATCTGGTTCGTGTAGACACAAATTATAATTATGTAAGGAGAGTTTATGAAATGCATAGCAAAAATGAGCTAATTCGAGACAGCATTAAAATTACAAAGTTCTAAAAGTGTCTTGTTTAACTAATTTAAGTACGAGTATTTAGTTTAAGACCATCCAATAAACAACTTATTGGATGGTCTTTTTATTAAGCTGTGAAATGAAACGATGATTGTACCAACTCTTTCCAAACAAATTCGAATACCAAAATAAAGAGAAAGAAAGTACTTTTAACTTGCGAAGAATTAGCTTTGGCGCTAGAACGTACAATGCGAGTATCGGGAGGTTTGATGGGGTGGATCCGTTGGCGGAGAAAATGAGGAGATTTAATCCTTATAATTATTCATTTAATAATCCGCTTAGATTCATTGACCCTGATGGAAAAGACGCAACTGACTGGATAAAACTAAAAGATGGCAATGTAAAATTCGATGCTTCTGTAAACAATCAAGCACAAGCTACCGCCAAATACGGAAGCGGAGCCACTGACATAGGGAAGCGGGTGTTTATATGAATGGACAATAAAATTGATAATTTTCGGTCCAATAAAGTAATAAATTCACAAACAGTAAATACTTCGAGAATAAGAATAAAATGAAATATGTAAATCAAATGATAGTTGCATTGTTTCTACGAAATAAAGACACAATTAAATACTCTAATGGACGTACTATCCTTTTTATTGCAAAACTCACATTCACTTTGCTTCCATTTATTTGGTTATTATTTGTTGCTCTAATTGTTGAACGAAACTTTGATCAAATTGTTATCATTAGCCGTCTTCCAAAAGGTCGTCTTGCTTACATAGCAATTCTCTTACCATTGTATTTTGTTGTAAATCATTTTACCTGGAAAGTTTCAGAAGTCGAAGCCTACATTTCGGATGAACGTAACTATGACGAAATTAAAAAAGCAACTTGGCTGTTCTATTCTTTACTGATAACAAGTATTATTTTATCTGTAAGTATGGCTCTTTATAACAAGTGGTATCCAAGTCAGTATTATAAATAATAAAAACAGTCAGAATGTCTCTTCTTAAATAAATAGATAATTTTAAGTACGAATATTTAGTTCAAGACCATCCAATAGATTATTCATTGGATGGTCTTTTTATTAAACTGTAAAATGAAACGATGATTGTACCAACTCTTTCCAAACAGATTTGAATATCAAAATAAAGAAAAGGAAACTACGTTTGATTTGCGAAGAATTAGTTTTGGAGCAAGGACTTACAATGCGAGTATCGGGAGGTTTGATGAGGTTGATCCGCTGGGGGATGAACGAAATTGGTTAACTTCATATAATTACGTACAAAATAATCCACTTTTGCGTATTGACTCTGATGGAGCTTTTGATGATTATGCACTAAAAGACGATGGCAATGTTGAACTCATTAAGAAAACAGATGACAAATTTGATCGTTTAACAGCATCAAACAGTGAAGAGATAAAAATTAATAAACCAACCGCCTCGAGCGGAAGCATAATTTCCCAACTTTCAAAAAGCGATGCAGATGGTTTCAGCATAGGTAAAACAAACAACGCCACCGATGCTGTAAATTTGTACAATTTTATGAATGATAATACTACACGAGGTATAGAGTTTAGTTTAACTGGGGTGATGGAGAAAGGGAAAGCAAGCTATTCTGTATCAACAAGCCATGACTTACTTTCTACTAGCTTTAGTAAAATAAATATTAACCCCTTAAACTTAATTTTTCATATCCATAATCATGATGGCCCTTTAGATAATGGGAATGTTACAAGTCCATCAATTGAGGATGTAAATATAGCTACAAGTACACTAAATAGTGTTGGACGTTCGACGTCGATGCTTCCCAGATTTTTTATCTCTCTAGAAAATGGGAATATGAAAGAATATTTTCATTCTAATAGAAAAAGTGAAAATACAAAAATGAATATTAAAACTGTAGATTTAAAAAATATGATTACTTTAAAGGGAATCGTTAAAAGTTGCTTTTGGCTAGTAGTTTTGTTTTACACAAATTCTTGTAGCCGAAATACAGAAGGGAATAGATATCTTGAAAGTGCCTATATTCAAAGTAAGTTAGATAAAACAATGATTTCTATTCTCGCTAGTGTACCGTATCCCAATTATATGACTGTATATTTTACAGAATCAGAAGCAAAAAGCTATGTTTTTATAACACCTCACCGAACGATTGAGAATATTAAAAGCAAGTATTATTTTAAGAAAGATAATAAATTGATAATCATTGGGTATAAAAACGAACAATTGGAAAAGAGATTTGCAAATTTAAAATCTTCAAAGTCTGAGAAAAGTTTCAATTTCACCAAAAGTAGAGTGGAAATATATGATGGGAAACAGGTGGTTTTCGAGATTTTAAGCGACAATAGTATCCAAGAGATAGCTCCTACTGAGAAAATTTTAGGATTAAATGATTTTGGCCGTGTCGCATTTAACCCACCTATAAAATAATGATGTTTGTCTCGTATTGAAATAAGTTAACAAATTTAAGTGCGAGTATTTAGTTTTAGACCATCCAATAATTAACTTGTTGGATGGTCTTTTTATTGAACTGTAAATTGAAGCGATGATTATACCAATTTTTAACTTTAACAAACTCATGTATAAAAACGTATGGCTGGGATATCTTGAAATCCGAGCAAAAGAAGGAATAAGATTCAATGATTTACTTGATTTGGAGGATACAGATTCTCAAGAATATATAGGAGCTTGGGGCAATATCTTAATTATAAGTGATAGAATAAATGAAGTACCCGATATAATAGAAGCCGGATTGAATGAATTAGGTATGACAGTTGTATTCATTGATAAAATAGAGAATGTAAATTCTTTAGTAGAAGACGAACAACTTAACGAAAATGTGATAGAAGAAGCAAATTGGCTTTTATCCTCAAAGTATGTATTCAAAATTAGTAATAAACTGTTTCCGTACATAGAATAGTATGTATTGTCTTATCCTAACATAAGTAGACAAATTTAAGAACAAGTATTTAGTTTTAGACCATCCAATAATTAACTTGTTGGATGGTCTTTTTATTAAGCTGTAAAATGAAACAATGATTACATCAACTCTTTCAAAACAGATTTGAATATCAAAATAAAGAGAAAGAAAGTACGTTTAACTTGCGAAGAATTAGCTTTGGAGCAAGGACTTACAATGCGAGTATCGGGAGGTTTGATGGGGTTGACCCGTTGGCGGACCACCCGCTACAGTTTCATTACTCACCTTATAATTCTTTAAATAATAATCCAATTAATAACATTGATTCTGATGGCAGAATACCATTACCATTAATTACAGGAGCCATTGGAGCAGCAGGCGGATTAATTTATGGCGTAGCTACAGGTAAATCTTGGAAACAAACAGCGGCCTTAACAGTTGGTGGTTTTGTTACTGGAGCTACATTAGGATTGGGAGGAACCGCTGTAGCTGCTGCGGGTGGTATAAAGGCTCTTGGTGGAGCAGGGGCTTCTTACATTACCTTGGCATCAGGTGTAGCTGGAGGGTTAATAGGAAATGCCGCAGAGCAAGGTGTTAAAATTTTGCTAGATGAAGGCAGTAAATTCAGTGCACAAGAAGTTGTCCTAAATGGCGCATTCGGAATGTCGGAAGTAGTTTTAGGCCCTGCAGGTGAGGCAGTTGGAGGCATAGCTAAAAACTCCATCAAAAACGGCCTTTCAGAAATGTTTAAGCCAGCGTCGCGTACAGAAATTAGAGCGACCCAAAGAGAATTGGCTAAGCAAATTCGTAGTAGTGCTGCACCTGGAACAATCACAAAAGCTGAAGCAAATAAAGCAGCTAAAGCACTTGTAAAAGCCGCACAGGAACAGAAATCAAACACTCTTAAAGGGACAGTTAAAATTTCAAATGGTACTGTAGATGTAAGTGTTAGTGCTGTTAGCACAACAGCAACAGAGGAAACAAAGTCAAAAACAATGAATTAATATTATGAATTCTAGAACAAAAAAAAATACAATAGCTATCTCAATTCTATTTTTTATTGTCATATATGTAGTAAGATACTACTTTGAGAATAAAGAACATAGTGTCCCAGAAGGTATTTGGGAGACTAAAGAAGTAGATAAAAATAATTTTAAAATTCATTTTTATTCTTCCGATAGTTTACTGATTGAAAAGGATTCGCAATTTATTAAGAAGAGATACGCTGTTTACTCAAATGAACTGCAAATCTTTGACGAAGACTCAGTTGAAAAAAAATATAATTATCAACTAAAAAATGATAAACTCATCTTAGTTAATGGTAAAGATAAACTAGTTTTCTATAAAATTAACTAGATGTCTTATCCTGAAATAAGTTGACAAACTTAAGTAAGAGTATTTAATTTAAGACCATCCAATAATTAACTTGTTGGATGGTCTTTTTATTAAGCTGTAAAATGAAGCGATGATTATACCAGCTCTTTCCAAACAGATTTGAATATCAAAATAAAGAGAAAGAAAGTACGTTTAATTTGCGAAGAATTAGTTTCGGCGCGAGAACTTACAATGCGAGTATTGGGAGGTTTGATGGGGTTGATCCGTTGGGGGATGAAAGATTGTGGGCAACATCATACAATTTTGCAAAAAGTAACAGATTTTCTAAAAAAATATGGATGGGATTTATAATATCAGAGAATGGCTAGATAGCTCAATAAAAAAAGTATTAGAGGCAAATCTAGTTGTTGATGCACACATTGATGAATTTGTTGACCTATTTAATGAAGCCGATATATTAGAATCATCGGTAAAAATTTTCAATAAATGCGTTAAGGAACTTTCAACACTAAAAACAGAAAGTGTTAGTATTTATTTGTCAATTGACCTAAAATCTAGAAGTAGGAAGCCCTCTTCAATAATCAAATCCTATGAAGAGCTTAAATCCCAAGTTCAACAAAAGATGATGCCTGAAGTTATAGTCTATTGTCCTAAAGAACCTGAAATACTCCCTTTGGTTGAACTTCATAGAGTTCCGATAAGTAGAGATGTACTTTATTTAGGAGAAAGAGTGAACGTTTTTTTAAAAGAGAACCGGACAATAGACGATATATTAGAAAATAGGGTACTGCAGAAAGAGTTATTGTTTATTTATAACCCTGTCTCGTCTGAAATAAGTTAGCAAATTTAAGATAAGAGTATTTAATTTAAGACCATCCAATAAATAACTTGTTGGATGGTCTTTTTATTAAGCTGTGAAATGAAACGATGATTACATCAACTCTTTCCAAACAGATTCGAATACCAAAATAAAGAGAAAGAAAGTACGTTTAATTTGCGAAGAATTAGTTTCGGCGCCAGAACTTACAATGCAAGTATCGGGAGGTTTGATAGGGTGGATCCGTTGGCGGATAAGATGCTATTCTCATCATCTTATGCTTTTAGCCTAAATAACCCATTAAGGTTCATCGACCCCGATGGGAGATACCCATATCCAATAACTATTCGAGCTTTTGCACCATTTAAAGAATTTGGTGGTTGGTTTGCAGGAGATAATAGAAGTTTTTCTACTTCTCAAAATGTAACATCACGACTTGCTCAATCTTTTACAATGAATACAGATAATCATACTTATAGTGGTTTACAAACTTCATCAAGCCCTTCTTCACACCCAGTATTAGGGACGGCAATGGCAACGGATGATAAAGGAAGCATATCAAATTTTGTTTATTCTAATAACAAAGATGGAAGTACTACAACTTCGTGGACTTCAAAAATGTCTGGACATAATCCGTTAATCCCAGGTTCTTCAGACATAGACGTTACAACTAATTTTACTTTGACGGAAAACAAACAAGCAGGTACTTTGGGTGTGAATGTAACTCAAACAGGAGATGCTTTCCCATCTGCCGAGACAATGATAGGAGACACAAAGGGAAACCAACTTATGATAGGTGTTAGCCCCGCTGTTGGCGGTCCTTATACAAGTTTACCAGGAGACAATAACAGACCGATGATGAGTGCTAATTTTACCGTTACAATGGATAAAAAAGGAGCATTTACGGGCGTAGTTGTAGGAAGCGGGAAAAACGCAACTACATATAGTGTTTCAGATTGGAATAAAATGATGCAATCTACACCTGCAATAAAAAATTAACCTTTAACAATATATACCTGAAGTTCCAGGCATATCTTTTTCTATAAAATAAAAAATTTATGAAAATCATACTAACAAATTGGATAAACATAGTATTCGTGTTTATAGCAGTATTTTTGTATTCTGTTATTTATAGCCTTACGAATGATGACGGCGTATCAAGAAACTTTCTTCAAGCTATTTTAGCTAGTATAATTTTAATTGCTTTATATGGGATAATACTTTGGATAGGTTTTATAGTTGCACTGGTTGCGCTGGATTTACTTTTAATTGTTTTCAATCAGAAACATTTAATGCTAAAATTAGTTATCGAATGGTTTATTGTTAGTAGCCCATTTATTTATTGTGCAATTATCTACGAGCAACAGCGCTGGATTTACCTTGTTGCTGTAGCTGCTTTTTTGATTAGCCAATTATTGCGAGAAAAATTGATAATTAAAGTAATAGTGTAGATAGATTTAATATTTAACTGAGCCAACTGCAAAGCGTTTGAGAGGGTACCTTTCAAACGCTTTTTTGCTATTGCAATATCAATGGCAAAGAACATTATGCTTTTTGGACATTGTCCTAAGAGACTCAGAACTAGCTAATTCTCTCCAAACATATTTGAATATCAAAATAAAGAAAAGGAAAGTACGTTTAATTTGCGAAGAATTAGCTTTGGCGCAAGGACTTACAATGCGAGTATTGGGAGGTTTGATGGAGTGAATCCGCTGGCGGAGAAAATGAGGAGATTTAATCCTTATAATTATTCATTTAATAATCCGCTTAGATTCATTGACCCTGATGGAAAAGACGCAACTGACTGGATAAAACTAAAAGATGGCAATGTAAAATTCGATGCGTCTGTAAACAATCAAGCTCAAGCTACCGCCAAATACGAAAGCGGAGCCACTGACTTAGGGAAGTCAGGTGTTTATATGAATGGACAAGGTAATCAGGTAAACCTTAATGCCGATGGTACAGCTACTAGTTCAACCATGCTAAGTGAGGTTACTGTTTCTGCAAAAACAGCATCAAGCATGTCAGCTTCCGATCAGGCTATGGGATTGAACGATGCAACGGGAATAACTGGTGATTTTCTCGGTACAACAATGGATGTTGCCCAATCATTTGATAAAGCAGGTGATGGTGCTGCTGGCTTTAAAGCAGTGGGAAAAGGATTAGATGGAGTGGGTAACATTACTGGTTTTACAGGAGCAGTAAGTTCATCAATAGATGCGTATAATAATCCGACTACTGGTAATATACTAAAAGCAAGTTTAGATGTAGGGATATTTGCAGTTGGAATTGTAGCGCCTGAGGCACTCCTAGCAAAACCTCTAGTTGGAGTAGTTGATGGGATTTGGGGAGCCTCGGGAAGTAAAGATGCGTTTTTTAAGGCAATCGACAACAAAATTGATAATTTTCGGTCAAATAAAGTAATAAATACTCAAACAGTAGATGCTTCTAGAATAAGAATAAAATGAATGAAATAAATAAAATGATTGTAGCTATTTACCGGAGTAAACAAAAAAATATGAAATACTCAGAAGGTAAGATGAGGCTTTTTATTTCAAAGTTAGCCTTTTGTGTTTTAGTATGTATTTGGCTTTTGCCAATTATTGGATTATTAGAACATGCATTTGGTGGAATTAATATTATTTCTTATCTCCCCAAAGGAAGATTATTTGCCTTTTTAATAATTATAATGTTATATTTTCCTTTAAACTCTTTTACTTGGAAATTAAAAGAAGTAGACAGGTATTCGACAAATGAAGAGAACGAAGAAAGTATAAAAAAAGCAAAACGCTTATTCATTATTTTGTTGATAATAGGATTTATCTTTTTAATTACTATTGCAAAGTATAATCAAGGTGTCTCGTCCTGAAATAAGTTAACAACTTTAAGTACAAGTATTTAGTTTAAGACCATCCAATAAATAACATTTTGGATGGTCTTTTTATTAAGCTATTAAATAAACCACTGATTGTACCAATCCTTCCCCAAGCAGATTTGAATACCAAAATAAAGAGAAAGAAAGTACGTTTAATTTGCGAAGAATTAGCTTTGGAGCTAGGACTTACAATGCGAGTATTGGGAGATTTGATGGGGTGGATCCTTTGGGAGATAAAAGATTGTGGGCAACACCATACAATTTTGCACAAAACAACCCTCTTAATCGTTTAGACCCTAATGGTACTTTGGATGAACCTTGCTGTGGAGATGGTGCTGATGGTATTGGCAACGGGATGACAATGGTGGAGAATATTTACTGGAGTACAAGAGACGCTTTAGCCAGTAGTATTACAACTGTTAGTACTTTTGTAGGGTCATTGTTTGGAGACACTAAAACCCAAAGGCTAAATGCCTCTTACGAAAATGGTAAAAGAACATTATCAACAGAAGTAGTACCAAAAGGTGAAGTTACAAAAGAAGTTGTTTCAAGTACATTAGTTTTAACTACAGCAATACCTTCAGGTGGCAGTAATGCTGGTACAGGAATGTTACTGGCTAAGACCGGAACGAAAGCTTCTACGGCAAGTACGGTTGTTAAAACCGTTAAAGAGCAGGCAGAAGAAATAAAAACCACCTTGAATGGGAATAAAAACTCTGTTACTGTTAAAACAACTCAAGGACAAACAAGATATGATTTATCTGGTAAACCTCACGCAGGAGTGGATACACCTCATTCTCAGAAATATAAAAATAATACAGTAAACGGAGTAGTAAAAAGTGTTACACGTGAAAGTAAAAATGCTTCTCCAATGACTCAGGCAGAAATAAGAGCAATTCGTAAATTTTTAGAAAAACTACAATGATTTTAGACATCACAAATTATCCTCTATTTGAAAACTTGCTTTTTTTTGAAGTGGAGAGTACTCATTATGATTTACATAATGACTATGATTTCGAAAAGATAATATTTTCAAATGAAAAGCTCGAGATTTTTTTCAAGAAACACAATCTCAATGTAGTTATGACATTTTTAAATGTTGAAATAAAATGTATTGATGTTGTACAATTTCGAATAGATTCAGAGCTAATAATAGACAATTTTTACAGAGGTAGGTTTTTAGCCAATGAACAACTCTTAGAAAAGGATGAATTAGACAGAAATTACTATTATTTAGAGTTTACTCAAAATGTAAAACTTGATTTTTTTTCATCTGTAGGTAAAGTCGAGATTGTGTCTTATCCTGAAATAAGTTAACAAATTCAAGTACAAGTA
Source organism: Emticicia sp. GW821-FHT11C11 (assembly GCF_058808615.1). Taxonomy (NCBI): domain Bacteria; kingdom Pseudomonadati; phylum Bacteroidota; class Cytophagia; order Cytophagales; family Leadbetterellaceae; genus Emticicia; species Emticicia sp. GW821-FHT11C11. The sequence continues at coordinate 488,709 of NZ_JBXARV010000003.1, read as the reverse complement.
TTTAGTTTAAGACCATCCAATAATTAACTTGTTGGGTGGTCTTTTTATTAAGCTATTAAATTAAATGCTAATTACCCAACCCTCCCCCAAACAGATTTGAATATCAAAATAAAGAGAAAGAAAGTACGTTTAATTTGCGAAGAATTAGTTTCGGCGCAAGGACTTACAATGCGAGTATCGGGAGGTTTGATGGGGCTGATCCGTTGGGGGAGAAAAGATTATGGACAACAACATACAATTTTGCAAAAAGTAACAGATTTTCTAAAAAAATATGGATGGGATTTATAATATCAGAGAATGGCTAGATAGCTCATTAAAGAAAGTATTAGAGGCAAATCTAGTAGTTGATGCACACATTGATGAATTTGTTAACCTATTTAATGAAGCCGATATATTAGAATCATCGGTAAAAATTTTCAATAAATGCGTTAAGGAACTTTCAACACTAAAAACAGAAAGTGTTAGTATTTATTTGTCAATTGACCTAAAATCTAGAAGTAGGAAGCCCTCTTCAATAATCAAATCCTATGAAGAGCTTAAATCACAAGTTCAACAAAAGATGATGCCTGAAGTTATAATCTATTGTCCTAAAGAACCTGAAATACTCCCTTTGGTTGAACTTCATAGAGTTCCGATAAGTAGAGATGTACTTTATTTAGGAGAAAGAGTGAACGTTTTTTTAAAAGAGAACCGGACAATAGACGATATATTAGAAAATAGGGTACTGCAGAAAGAGTTATTGTTTATTTATAACCCTGTCTCGTCTGAAATAAGTTGACAAACTTAAGTAAGAGTATTTAATTTAAGACCATCCAATAAATAACTTATTGGATGGCTTTTTAACAGTAGAATGAAACGATGAGTATGATTGATAGGTTTCTATTCGCTCAAAAAGAATAAGTTTTAGGGAAAATGGATTTCGGTGTGAAATATTTATCCGATGGTAACCATGATGGAATTGATGGAAGAGATGGTGTTTACAAGTCTAAGCCTTAGGTTTTTTATCATGGGAAGGAATAGAGCTTATAATACTTTAGATGCTGGAAACTTTTTATGGTGTAATACGATGAATCGATTATTCAACAACTCAATTTGGTTCTCAATTTAATGAGGATTTCTAATATGCTCAATGTGATAAGCGGGCAATTAAAACGGGGATTCATTATAAAACAAAAATCAGAAAAAATGAAAAAAAACCTAAGGCTTAGGAATGAATTATCATCTTTTCAATGGTGGGAATCTAATCGATTATACTTTATGTATATACAGATTTTTTGGCTCTTTATAGCCACCAGTATAGCTTATATCATAAAGTCTGAAATGATAAATTTTTTCCACTTTGCTTTGTTACTATTTTATATAATTGGAACAAATATCTTTTACTTCTCTGGTTTTATATTGGAAATATTGATTGGGGCCTCGGAAATAGGAAAATACAAAAGAGAAATTTCACTCATATACTTTCTTTTCCTAAATGTCATTAGCCCATTCCTAATTTTAGGTTTATTTGTAGTACCGATATTATGACGAATGAAAGTGTCTTGTCCTGAAATAAGTTAACAAATTAAGTGCGAGTATTTAGTTTTAGACCATCCAATAATTAACTTGTTGGGTGGTCTTTCTATTATTAATGAATTGCTAATTACCCAAACCTTCCCCAAACAGATTTGAATATCAAAATAAAGAAAAGGAAAGTACGTTTAATTTGCGAAGAATTAGCTTTGGCGCCAGAACATACAATGCGAGTATCGGGAGGTTTGATGGAGTTGATCCATTGGGGGAGAAAAGATTATGGACAACAACATACAAACGAACAGACCAATAATTATTTTGAATTCCCAATAACTTTAAGGTTTCGTAATGAGACTTTAATTGTTTTACTACAAGTTTCAATTGAAAAATTTCTTTCCTTATTTTCTTTTACAATAGTTGTAAAGAAAATAATCCCCTCATAATCATTTTTATGAGAAAGAACGGGTTCAATTGTTTTGGCCAAAGCGATTACTTCTTTGTAAAGTGTCAGACTATCCTTAGTACAAAAGCTATCGCAAAGTGTAACCATAAACATAGCATTGTTGCTATTTCCTTTGATAGCGTGGTAATCGTGTCTAAATTCAAAATCATCGCAAGCAAACTCTTTTTTTAGTTTACTTTCTAAATTCTTTTCCTGCTCAGTAAGTTCAATTTTGGGAACAACACAGGCATAACAAAGGGTTAAAAGCGATATAATGATAGTTTTATTCATTGTTGTGATATTTTAGATCATCCAAAAGTTCTTTCAACTATTTTTCAGAATTATTATCTTGTCTTATCCTAATATAAGTTAACAAATTTAAGAACAAGTATTTAGTTTAAGGCCATCCAATAACTAACTTGTTGAATGGTCTTTGTATTAAGCTTTAACCTGCATGCCAGCTACCAATAACTGCGATTGCCACGTAGCCAAACCCTCCCAACAGTTCATCTACATTTTGTCGGTGTTGTCTATTTTAATCAGTTTTTTGGTATAAATACTATAAGAAGCTCAAAATTCTTCTTTAGATTTGTCTCCAATTATTACAAAGCACCTAACACTATGAATTATTCTTCACTGTTGCTTGAGAAAATCAAACTTCAGGCATCTGATAAAGAGATTAATTGGATTGAGTCAAAAAGTAATGGTAGTTTACAATCATTACAAGTAGCGTTTGTTGCCACACCAAGATTTATCAGTAAAAGCATAGTACAATCTACCGATTCGGTTAACGGTGTTTCTTTCAATAACTGGCTTCTCGACAAACTGGTCAGGGTTTATTTATTGTCAAATCTTGATAGTACCGACAAAGAAGCCTACACGAAGACCCTCGACATTCTTTTTGATACTGCCGAAAACAACGAAGCTATTGCTTTAATTGCGGCCCTCCCCTTTTTAGCGTTCCCTGACTATTGGCTTTTAAGAGCAACTAACGCCGTAAGATCAAACATCGGGCCCGTTTTTGACGCTATCGCTTTCGAAAACCCGTTTCCTAAAATTCATTTTTCTGAGCTGGCATGGAATCAATTGGTTTTAAAATGCATTTTTAATGATAAGCCTATTCATAAAATCGAAGGTCTGGAAGAAAGAGCCAATCAGGAATTAGCCAATTCAATTTCTTACCTTGCCCATGAACGCTGGTCGGCAGGCAGAACCATTCCGTCGCAAGCCTGGCGTTTGGTAAGTAAATTTATGAATGAGGCCATTTTAGAAGATATTAAGCATTTGTTTTCAACAGAGAACGAGCCTGATAGAATTGCAGCTGCACTCATATGTGGCGAATCAGATTTCCCTACCGCTAAAGAAGAGTTAAAGCGCCATAAAGAATTGCATGATAGACTGCAAAACGAAACGCTCAACTGGCAGATGTTAGAAAACTAACAAAGAAGTATTTTTAAATTACCAAAAGACTATGTGTCAGAAACATACAGAAATAGCACAGAATCCGTCGCATTTTGAAGTTAGTCCCGAAGAGCTTAAAACTTCAACTGAGATTCAGGCTAATTATACCGAGTACATCAAAGGAATGAAGTTTTTTGATCCTCATATCCATATGACCTCAAGAACTACCGACGATTACACAGCCCTGATTGATGCCGGAGTAGTTGCCATTATAGAACCTGCTTTCTGGTTGGGACAGCCACGAACCGGAGTAGACTCGTTTAAAGATTACTTCAGCAGTTTGGTTGGCTGGGAAAGATTCCGCTCTTCGCAATTTGGTATTAAACACTATTGTACCATCGGTCTGAACTCCCGCGAGGCAAATAATGAAGCACTGGCCGAGCAGGTAATGGAAATATTGCCCGTATTTATTTATAAAGAAGGCGTTGTGGGTGTGGGCGAAATTGGTTTTGACGACCAGACCGCGGCTGAAGAAAAATATTACCGGCTTCAGTTAGAACTGGCTAAAGAGGCCAATCTTCCTGTTCAGATACATACGCCACACCGCGACAAGAAAAAAGGTACTGAGCTGAGTATGGCTATCGCTTTAGAACATGGCATTGATCCAAGCATGGTAATTATTGACCATAACAACGAAGAAACCGTTGAAAGTGTGCTTGATAAAGGCTTCTGGGCTGCGTTTACCATTTATCCGTTTACCAAAATGGGGAACGAGCGCATGGTAAAAATTGTAAAAAAATATGGTTCAGAACGAATAATGGTTAATTCTGCCGCTGATTGGGGTATCAGTGATCCACTGGCTGTGCCCAAGACAGCAGCACTGATGAAAATAAAAGGGATTTCAGACGAAGATATCCGACTGGTGACCTATCAGAATGCCATTGATGCTTTTGCACAAAGCGGGCAGATTGACCTTGCAGATTTTGAAAACCCGATGGTAATTGACCAGAGTTTGAAATTCAACGGAAACACGGTACTGAGAGGTGGTCAGATTCCGAGAGTTGATAAAAATTCAATTATTATCTCTTAAATAATAGCATAAAGCCTTGAATATAAAACCCTATCTACAACTCACCCGACCTGCAAACGTAATCACGGCCATATCTGATATTCTGGCTGGAGTTGCTATTGCCGGATTTTCCTTTTCATTAGAAGAGATTAATTATTGGAATGTGGTGTTTTTATGCATTTCAACTATCGGTCTTTATGGCGGAGGTATTGTTTTTAACGATATTTTTGACCTGGAGTTAGACCGGGTCGAACGTCCGGAAAGAGTGATTCCAAGTGGGAAAGTGAGCAAGACTAATGCAATTATTTTTGGCTCTTTACTACTCTTGCTGGGGATTGTGGCCGCCTGGTTCAATAGCCCAATTAGCGCAGGTATTGCCGCATTAGTGGCCATCTGTGCCATAGTATATGACAAATTCGGCAAACATCATTCATTCTTAGGGCCAATCAATATGGGCTTGTGCAGGGGTGGAAATCTGATTCTTGGTATGAGCATAATCGAGAGCTCAATTGAGCAGTGGTGGTTCATTGGCCTTTTGCCGGTATGTTATATTGCCGCTATTACCATGATTAGTCGCGGAGAAGTGCACGGTGGTAATAAAAACACTCTGTACTTTGCAGCGTTTCTCTATATTATGGTGAGCGTGGCACAATTATATGTTTCGTACCAATTAAACAACCTCTTAATTGCAGCTGCATTTGTAGTTTTGCACATTTATCTTATTTTTAAACCTTTGCTTACGGCAATAACCAATCCGATTGGGCCAAATATCGGCAAGGCAGTAAAAGCGGGGGTTTTGTCGTTAATAGTTATGAATGCCGCATGGGTGAGCGTTTCGGGTAATATCGTATTGGCTTTGGCAGTGCTTTGTCTGTTACCTGTTTCTATCAGTTTGGCTAAGTTTTTTGCAGTTACCTAGTAGCTATAGTTTTCTTTGTTCTTATTTATTTAATTTTCCAATGAACGTAATTCAACAGGCCTTTCAAGTGCCTTTTTCTTTTAATATTGTTTTTACACAAAACCTTTTTTCGTCTGAAAATAAAGAGTTTATCAATTTTTTATCAAACTTCGGTGAAGCCGGCTTTCAGAAAAAGATATTGTTCTTAATAGATGCCGGAGTTGCCGAAAAACATCAATACCTGCCTGAATCAATCAAACAATATTTTCAGGGTCAGAGCCAGATTCAATTAGTTGACGAAATTCTGGTTTTACCGGGCGGAGAACTCGTTAAAAATGATAGTCAATATCTTGATAAAGCATTATTGGCTATCAATCAATACGGTATCGACAGACACTCGTTTGTGGTAGCTATTGGTGGCGGAGCCTTTCTTGACATGGTTGGCTACGCCTCTTGCATCGCGCATCGTGGTGTAAAGCATATCAGAATCCCGACAACGGTTCTCTCACAAAATGATTCAGGCGTGGGTGTTAAGAACGGCGTCAATTTTCTGGGTAAAAAGAATTTCCTCGGCACTTTCTCGCCACCCGTAGCGGTTTTTAATGACTCTTTTTTCTTAACCTCTCTTTCAGACCGCGACTGGCGCTCAGGAATATCCGAAGCTGTAAAGGTTGCCTTAATCAAAGACTTAGCATTTTTTGAGTGGTTGGAAGCAAATGCACAAGCTATGGCAAACCGGGAGATGGAGGTAATGAATGAGCAGATTTTCCGTTCGGCAGCTTTACATACCAATCATATTTCAAGCGGCGACCCATTTGAAATGGGTTCAGCAAGACCCTTGGATTTTGGGCACTGGGCAGCACATAAATTAGAATATCTGAGTAATTTTGAAATCAGACACGGAGAAGCCGTTGCCATTGGTATTGCTCTGGATTCTGTTTATTCTGAATTATCAGGATTAATTTCAGAAGAAGATTCAGACCGTATTATCCGTCTGCTGAAAACTTTAGGGTTTACGCTTTACCATGACTCACTCGCAGAAAACGACAAGTTGAATCTATGGGAAGGTCTGAATGAATTCAGAGAACACCTGGGCGGTAGACTGACCATCACTATATTAGAGAAACTCGGTAAAGGCAAAGAAATTCATGAGGTGAATTTTGATTTGATGAAATTGGCCGTTGACCGTTTGAAATCAACCCTTGATCAATTATGAAGACTCCATACGGACACTTAAGTTATTGCAGTAATATTCATCCCGGTGAAGACTGGAAAGAACATTTTGCAGTTTTACAAACCAGTATTCCGGAAATTAAGGCAGCTATCTGTCCTGATGCGTCTATGGGCATAGGGTTAAGGCTAGCCAATCAGGCCAGCATTGATTTATCTGTAGAACAAAATTTTGAAAGTTTCCAACACTGGTTAACAGAGCAGAATTGTTATGTTTTTACGATGAACGGGTTCCCGTTCGGCAACTTCCACCATTCGGTTGTGAAAGATAAAGTTCATGCACCAGATTGGACAACTCAGGAAAGGCTGGATTATACTGTAAGGTTATTTAACTTACTTGCCAGATTATTGCCTGATACTTTAGATGAGGGCGGAATTTCCACTTCGCCTCTCTCCTACCGTTTCTGGTGGCTGAATGAAGCCTCGTTAGAGGAAGCAACCATTAAGGCTACCAAAAACATGATTGCGGTAGTTGAGGCGCTGATAGACTTAAAAAAAAGCAGCGGTAAAACACTGCACCTTGATATTGAACCGGAGCCGGATGGGATTCTGGAAAACTCCGAAGAGTTCATTAACTGGTACAACAATTATTTACTCCCAATCGGGATTGAGCAATTGGCGGCAAAAGGGTTCTCGCCGGAACAAGCCACTGATTCTATTAAAACGCATATTCAGCTATGCTATGATGTTTGTCATTTTGCCGTTGGGTTTGAAGCCCCGCAAGATGTAATCGCCAAACTAGAGGCAGAGAATCTGAAAGTCGGGAAAATACAAATAAGCTCTGCTCTGAAAGTTGATTTTGCTGATAAAGCTCAGCAAAAACTGGAAGTGATAGCTCAATATAACGAGCCCATTTATTTGCATCAGGTGGTTGCACAAAAACACGATGGCAGTTTCTTAAAATACCCTGACCTTAGCGAAGCCATTGCGGGTTTTGATAGTAGCATTAGCTCATGGCGAGTGCATTTTCATGTACCCTTGTTTTTAGAGCAGTATGGTTTACTGGGTTCTACACAGTCTGATATAGTGAATACCATTGGTGTGCATAAAACAAAGCCTTTTACTAACCACCTTGAAGTAGAGACCTATACCTGGGGAGTTTTGCCAAAAGAGTTTCAGGCACCGCTCAACGAGTCAATTATCAGAGAATTGAATTGGGTAAAAGGAATTTTATAAGAATCTTTAAAATTCGACTAAAATGCAAAAAACTGTAGTTATTGATATTGTTGGTCTCAGCACCAGTGTAATTGGTGAACACACACCATTTTTACAGAAATACATAGCTAAAAATACGCTTACGCATATTAAGCCGGCTTTCCCGGCTGTTACTACTACCTCACAAAGTTGCTATATTACGGGTAAAAACCCTGACGAGCACGGAATTGTAGGAAACGGCTGGTATGACCATGAGGCGAGCGAAATGAAGTTCTGGAAGCAATCTAATAAATTGGTTCAGGCTGAGAAAATATGGGAGGCCGCCAGACGTGAAAACCCGGATTTTACTGTTTCGAAGATGTTCTGGTGGTATAATATGTATTCATCAGCAGATTTTTCAGCCACGCCACGCCCTCAATATCACTCAGATGGTGTAAAAGTACCTGATTGCTACACCTATCCGGCCGATTTAAGAGATAAGCTACAGGCAAAGTTTGGTACGTTCCCCCTATTCAAGTTCTGGGGGCCTAACACAAGCATTGAGTGTTCGAAATGGATTGCCGATGCCTCTCTGGAAGTCGACAAAACCGAAGACCCAACACTAACGCTGATTTATCTGCCTCATTTAGATTATTGTCTGCAAAAATTTGGCGTTGATTTCAATAAAATTTCTAAAGATTTACATGAAATTGACAGTCTGGTGGAAGAGCTGGTCAACTATTACGAACAACGCAATGCTAATGTTATTCTGCTTTCGGAGTATGGTATCAACAATGTGAGCCGCCCTATCCACATCAATAGAATTCTACGCGAAAATGGTTTACTATCTGTTCGTGTAGAAAGCGGACTGGAATTACTGGACTGTGGCGCTTCAAAAGCTTTTGCGGCTGCCGATCACCAGATTGCCCACGTTTATATCAACGATGAAAGCCAGAAAGAACGAATAAAAGAAATTTTGTCTAAAATTGATGGTATTGCATTGATAATGGATGAAGAAGAAAAACAAAAACACCACATCAATCATAAACGAGCGGGCGATTTAGTCTTAATGGCTAAGGCCGATAGCTGGTTTACCTATTATTATTGGTTTGATGATAAGGTTGCCCCTGATTTTGCCCGTAGTGTTGATATTCATAACAAACCGGGCTATGATCCGGTAGAAATGTTTATGAACCCGGCTAATCCTTTCATCAAATTAAGAGCAGCCTACAAACTACTTCGTAAGCTAACGGGATTCAGATATAGAATGGATGTGATTCCGCTTGATGCCAACCTTATTAAAGGCTCCCACGGCACACTTGATATCGGCAAAGAGTATTATCCGGTATTGATAAGTAATCAAAGAATTACAGAAGACATAGCTGCCACAGATGTATATAATGTTATCTGGAAAAGTTTGTTCGGAAACGATACAAAATAATCATGTCCTACTCAGGTCGGTTTCATTTTGGAATAGACCTGATAGATAGAGCGAGAATAAAAAAGAAGAAGCCCATTCATACACTTGAAATGGGCTTCTCTGTTTTCAGAAAGGTTTCTCAATTTACAGGCCTATTTCAGGACGTGACAGTAACAGCAATGTTGGAAAATCGAAATAAGTTTATTTTATTTACATCAATAGCCAAAGATAAAAAGGGTATTCAACAGAAATTTAAAAGTAATGGATAAAGCCCGCTTGCTTTATCATTCCAATTAATGAATTTCCTGATAAAATACTAAAAACTGATATGACAAATACTAAAGAAGAGCCAAGAGGAGAAGAACTAATAAGGAGATATAAGGAAAATTATAGCATTCCCGCTGAAGCAGTCGTAACAGAAGAAATGATCTTATCCCATTGGGATTTGGAAAAACAATTAACACAGGATTTAATTCAATCTACTCCTGAAAATCGTTGGAAAACGTTTGAAAGAGCTTACGGGAAGTTGTATCATGAATTGGAATGGCTGAATAATTTAGTACATACTTCACTGCCGACTGATCCTCAAAAACAATATTTCGGATGGGTGGATGCTATAGGAGAGAAGCCATTAAATATATATGAAGTTGGCTCGGGAAAAGGTACAATGATAAAATATCTTGCAAAATGTGGCCATCATTGTACAGGAACTGAGGTTACTTCCGAAAGAGGGGAAGTATTTGTGTCTCCCGATTCAAATGTCAAGTGGGTCACTACTGACGGTGTCCATTTAGATCTTTTTGAAGAAGATGAAAAATATGACCTCATTCTCTCAGATCAGGTAATTGAACATTTTCATCCTGACGATATCTTTGTACATTTTCAAACAGCTTTCAAAATCCTTAAGCCGGGAGGCAGGTATATATTTAGCACGCCTCATTCATATTCCGGACCTTTCGATATTTCTTCTGTATTTGGATGTGCAACGCCCAAGGGAATGCATTTAAAAGAATATACATTCCGTGAGCTTATCAAAGTAGCCCAAGAAAGTGGTTTTACGAAAATATCGTATGCATATAAACTTACGGATATTTTACAGAAAACAGGGGTGTCTCAAGTATTGAAATTTATAGGGTTTGGAATTGAAACGCAGAAAAAAATGACGGGCTCTTTTTATTTGAGAATTGTTGTTTTATCTGAAAGGGTTTTAGGGCTAATTCCATCTATAGCTTTTCGTAAGAAAACAGCGAATTTATTACGCAAGATTAATTTGTTTAGTGCTAATATTTTTCTTGAAGTGGAAAAATGAGGCATAGATAAATTTTAATAGTATTTTATTTCTTCCTGGTATGCCAGAGATTGTATTTATTATCTTTTTAGGATATTCAAAAATAGAGCCCTAGTGGTGGCTTTAGCACATGTCCGCGTTATATTTTCATTGATTCTGTTTTCTGTAGAACTATGAAAATCATAAAATTCATCTTTCTACAAGCCTTATTTACACAGCTTTTGATGGCTTGAAAAACTAAATGAGAAATAGAATAAAAGCAGTATCTTATCAGAAGTTTACAATCCTGTACATCCCGCTTAATCTGCACGTAATTACGCTATACCATTCCAAACATTCTCTTTTGATAACCATTTAATATAATTCCAAACACTTCGCCAATATACTTGCGCTTTCTTTAATGTTTTTTTGATAAATTGCCATCGGCATCTAATCAATTAATCGAATATATATTTCTTTTAAATAATTAGACGCTCCTATTAATCTCTTTATAGCTATTATAAACAGGCTTTCAAATAATGAAAAACAAAATAAAATATCTTGTCAGCAAATTACCTTTTTCCTTAAGATTCAATATAGAAAAAAATATATATCACAGGGTAGATGAAGTAGAAATAGTTTACAATGTTCTTAAAAAAGAAAATGGGATAATGATTGACGTCGGCGCCCATTTTGGCGGTTCATTGAAGCCCTTTATGAATGATAATTGGACCATACATGCATTCGAACCGGACCCTAGTAACAGAGAAAAACTATTAGATACAATTAAAGGCAGAAACAATGTTTTTTTATCTACAGAGGCTGTTACAAACGAAAGTGGTTTAGAGCTGGCATTCTTTACGAGCGACGTTTCTACGGGTATTTCAGGGCTTTCTAAATTTCATCATTCTCATAAAGAAACCCATAAAGTCAAAACTATTACTTTAAAGGATTATATTAACTCTACGAAAATACCTAAGATTGATTTTCTAAAAATTGATACCGAAGGGCACGATCTATTTGTACTACAAGGGTTCGATTGGGAAAATCATTCTCATCCGAGAGTAATTGTATGCGAATTTGAAGATAAAAAAACGATTCCGTTGGGCTATACCACTACCGAAATGTATAATTTCTTAAAAGATAAAGGCTACACTATTATTCTTTCAGAGTGGTTTCCGATTATTGAATACGGCAGAGCGCATCAGTGGAAACACTTTACCAAAAAGTTGCAATACTCAAGCGAAGGCTGGGGTAACCTGATAGCGATTCGGAACGATTTGGAAGGATCTTTTGACAGGTTTTGCAAATAAATATCCGATTAAATTCATTTGCCCTAAAACAATTTGTTTCTACTGCTCAGGGTTGGTTAATATCAGCCCTGAAACCTTACAAAAGACCAGCATTCCCTCTTATTTATCTGTGGCCATTATGGGTAATTCTTATCATGTACTTTGTTATAACCTTTCAATAAAAAATAAGTCATTTACTGATTTTTCTTGTTTAAGTGAATGGTTTCAATTGATTGTAATTCCATTTTTTAATTATTCAGACCGCATAATGCCGTCAAATAATTTTTTGCGTAAATTCTTAGAACAAGTATAGTCATTACGTAAACCTTACATCTTTTTTTTTGTTATATTTGCTTAAGGTTTACATAAATTCTGTTTTCTGTAGAGCTATGTAAATCACAAAGTTTATCTTTCTGCAAGTCTTATTTATTAGCCTTTAATCGCTTGAAAGACCAAATGAGAAATAGAGTAAAATGCTTAATTAAATTACATCAATCCAAGCTACAAAAATTGTAAATTTTCTCCTATTTTTGTATTATTATCAAGTAGGAGGTTAATGAATGGTCTTTCATAATTGATATTAAAATCAAGTACTTTATGTCACATAACAGACAACAGAATTTAAATAGGATTTTTGTCTCTTTACTTTTTTTTTGCACTATAATTTTATTTGCTTCTTCTTGCGTCCGGATCACGACAAAGGATATTACCTATTTTCAGAGTAATGATACATTATCTTATCAGACTCTGCCTTCCATTACTCCTCCTATTACGCTGATTCAACCCGATGATATTTTAGCAATTACCGTGAGTAGTTTAAGTGAGGAGTCAAATGTAATTTTTAACTTCCCTAACATTAATCCACTTACAACTACTAATTTCCCGGGTACTAATAGCAATGGTATGGCACGTAACCAACCTTTGGGATATTTGGTAAACCCTAAGGGAAAGATTGATATGCCTTTGATAGGGACTATCCAGATAGTCGGAATGAGTTTAGAGCAAGCTGCAGATACTATTAAAACAAAGCTTTTGAGTTACTTAAAAGAGCCAACAGTTAATGTACGTTTCCTTAATCATAAATTTACTATCATAGGAGAAGTAAACCGGCCAGCCGTTATTAACTTAGTTGACGATCATACCACACTACCGGAAGCAATAGGTATGGCAGGCGATTTAACCATTTATGGTTTAAGAAAAAATGTAATGTTAATTCGTACCGAAAACAAAAAACGTGAAGTTGTCAGAATAGATTTAACTAAAAGAGATTTCTTTAATTCTCCGTATTATTACATTCGTAATAATGATGTAATTTACATTGATATAGGCAAAGGTAAGGTCACTTATACAGATCAACGCATACAAGCACTACAGTTAATTCCTGTATTTACCGGTATTGCTACAACGCTAGTGCTCATTCTGAATTTAGCATTCAAGTAGTATTTAATCAGAAAAAGGCTATTTAATGTTTTATTATAAATAAAAAAATAGTTTAACAAGTTACAAGGGCCACTTGTAACTTGTTTTGTTTTAAACATGTTATTTAGCAGGCAAAGCAAGAAAATCATTTTATTAGATTTGCTATACCATAATTGTCTGGCACCAAAATTCAAGATTTATGTTTTCTATTTTTAGTCGAAAAAAATCGCTTAATGATATATTCTCATTCTTAAAAACGGATATTCACTCTCATCTACTGCCCGGAATAGACGATGGTTCTACTGATATGGAAAAGACCATTACGTATATTCAGGAGTTGAGTAAATTAGGTTATAAAAAGTTTATAACGACCCCTCACGTTAAAGCAGGAATATATCCTAATACACCTGAAATAATTACAAGGGCATTGAGTGAAGTCCGGGAGGCATTAAAAGCCCGGAATATTGAGATAGCTATAGAAGCAGCCGCTGAGTATTTGTTGGACGAAGAATTTGAAAATATCCTTAAAAGAAAGGAGCTTCTGAGTTTTAATGATCAAGGTTACTTACTTATTGAAATGTCGTTTATTGCCCCCCCTCCTAATTTAAACGAAATTATCTTTTTGTTGAAAACAAGTGGATATGCCCCGATTATGGCTCATCCCGAACGATACAGCTATTGGTGGAATAATCTTAATAAAATAGCTCATTTACACGATATCGGATGCCTGTTACAATTGAATCTTTTATCATTAAGCGGTTATTATGGCAAGGAAGCAAAGCAAGTTGCCATCAAACTTCTGGAGGCAGATTTAATCGATTTTGTTGGAACTGATTTACATCATGAACGACACCTAACCCACCTTAATGAATTAGTTAGGGATTCAAAAGTCATGAAACTACTAAAAAATAAAGCATTTCTTAATGAAATGCTTTAGGAATAAGCTTTTATTTTCCATGAAAACTAATAGGCTATCAGCTCTCCTTTAATCATATTATAAACAGTAGCGACGATGATTTTTATATCAAGCCAGATGCTCCAGTGTCCAATATACCAGATATCGAACTCTACCCGTTTCTTCATTAATGCAATATCTTTAGTTTCGCCTCGATAACCATTAATCTGAGCCCATCCTGTGATTCCCGGCTTGACCCAGTGCCGTAACAAATAATTATCAATCTGTTCTTTACTTTCGATATTATGTTGAACTGCATGAGGTCTTGGCCCCACTACAGACATATTGCCTAATAATACATTAAAAAACTGCGGTAATTCATCCAGATTTCTTTTTCGCAAAAATTTACCTATTTTAGTTATTCTAGGGTCGTCTTTTTCAGTTTGCCAAAAAAGTCCATCTGTTTTACAGGTTGAGCTATCGTTATACATAGACCGAAATTTAAAACACGTAATTTTTTGATTATTTCTACCCCATCTTTCCTGTAAATAAAAAACCGGGCCTTTAGAATCAAGTTTGATAAGAATGGCCAGAATAGGAGTTAGCCATGAAAGAAGAAATATGATCACAGCTAAGCTGAATAATATATCAAATACCCTTTTAATTACTCCAAAATGCCATTCTTCCAGAGGGTTTTTTCGAAGGGTAAGTACCGGATTCCCCCCGAATAACTCAAGTTTATATTGTTGAATTCCGTATTGGCCATATTCTGGTATAATTCTGGTGGTTACTCCTTCCTTCTCAGTGATCTGGATAACCCTTTCCAGATATTTCTTATTGATTGTAGGTAAGGCTACTATTACCTCCTGAATAGAATTCGCCTTAAGAACGCTGCCTAGACTTTCTAAATTACCACTGTACTTCCCATTGAGAAAATGTGGCTTATGCTCGTCGATAAATCCTGTAACCTTGTAACCAAAATGAGGAGCATCAGTAAAAATTTTATAGAAAGACATGGCACTATCGCCTGTACCTACAATTAATACATTCTTTATCTTATATCCTTTCTCATATAATAACAAACTAATTTTTTTGAAAAGATACTTTTGCAAGGTCATAAGCATCGAAACAAGTACAATATCCCAGAATACTAATCTACGGGTATAAAAGTGATCGTTTAAAAGAAATAAATAAACCATCAGAATAACTCCCTGAACTATGATATTAGGTACTAGAACCAGAAACTCGTCTACATATTTTACCGTACGAAACTCATCATATAATTCAGTATATCTACTCGAAAAATACCAGGTTACCAAGAGAAGAAATAGTAGGAAAAAATCAATATTGCCAAAAGATCGGTTACTTAGTATCTGAGCCGTCCCAAAACAAAAAATTATACAGATAAAATCTGTTAACAATCTTATATGATATATTCTTTTTAAATTAGAAACCATATAGTTATGTGAGTTTTTTTTGCGCACGTTTATATTCTTCCTGTAAACTTATCAAGGAAGGTGATCTTCAAATAGTAGCCCAGCAAGTTTACAATTGGAGACCTAATAATTCTTTATTTCGTATTTAATAAAACTATTTTATATAGTTTCCAGAATTATACAGATCAATTCAGCAGTAGGTGATTATTTATTTATTTCCGCTGTAATAAACAATATCAATCAATAACAAATATTATATCGTTTAACTTTACAAACTGGGTAATAGAATTTATTAACCTTATTATCCTGCTTGTTGTTGGGTTTAAACCAACTTAGCTTAATAAACGATAGTTGAACATCTACGATTATTATATGGGTTACGATTAAAAAAATAAAATCTTCTGATTATTAACCTTAATCCTTTCAAAATCATCGATACACAAAATATTTCGATTAGCAGATTTGAGTAAAACAATTTGGCGTAGCTTACTTAGAACATAGTTATTTTAAAAATGTTCTGTTTTTATAGTTGTTCATGTGCCTGTGTTTCTACTTATAGTATTGCTTAACTATTCAAATGAGAGTTATTCCCCGAATCTTTTCACGTTAAAAGTTTGAAATTCTAGCATTCAGATTAATTAGAATTAACAACCTCATCACATTTCATTTCTTAAACGTATTTTAATGCTTACCTAATACGGAGGGCTCTAACTTAATAATTTCATTTACTTTACGAATATAGTAAGAATCTATAGATATTTTCTTATTTGAATAAGAAAATATCTATTTATGCTGTTTTCTGTATCCAGATACTCCCATAAATATTCTGATTCTTAAATAACAAAGGAAAATTCTTTTGCATTTCTTCTTTAAAAAGAGTTTGCAAATAAG
Organism: Emticicia sp. GW821-FHT11C11; assembly: GCF_058808615.1. Lineage (NCBI taxonomy): Bacteria > Pseudomonadati > Bacteroidota > Cytophagia > Cytophagales > Leadbetterellaceae > Emticicia > Emticicia sp. GW821-FHT11C11. The sequence goes on along the minus strand of NZ_JBXARV010000003.1, from coordinate 472,403 downwards.
TATTAAAGGCCACAATTTTAAACTGACTGTTAAATTGCAAAAACGAACTCAGTATATATATTTCATTCCATGCTCTACCTTCATAAACCCATTCCTTCGGATATTCAAAAGGATAAAAAATATCGTGAAAATGAATTAAGACTCCCTTCTTTAAAATTGGGAGTATCTGATGAAATATATAGTTTACATCACTGTTTATTTTAGAAACATGTGTTGAATCAATAAAAAGAATGTCATTTTCATTTAATTCTTGAAACACATTTAATGGAATATCCTGTAAGTTTTTTTGCAAAAAAGTATTCTTATCTAAATCTGACTGTTTAATCAAGCTCTTTAGACGTTCAGGATAAGGTTCTATAAAAGTACACTTGATAGAATTATCAAAAAATATTTCATTCGTATCTAATAAGAGACAAGAAGAATAGCCAGAACCTACCTCTATAACTCTTGACGGCTTGTATTTTCTTAATATAAAATAAAAAAATATACCATCAGAAAACATGTAATATGGATTGTTGAAATAGTATCTTAAATTTTCTACTTTTTCCGCGGCAAAGGGCATTTCATGATAATACTTCTCAACACTGGCAATAAATTCTTTTTGTTCTTCTAAATTCAGGTCTATTCCAGATATTTCTCGTATATTTTCAACAGGCCATATTACACTTTCAGAGTTTTCGACCTCACTAATAGACGGTAGCGGAGAATAGAAATGTCCCGGAGGAGCAAAGGAAATATATTTTCTATTTATTCGAACAGATTTAATTATTTCCAGCCATTTCAGTACTTTCAATTCCATTCCCATATGCGAGTTTTTCTGATTACAACTTAAATAGTACAAATTTAATAAAATCCTAAATCCAGAAAATATCTTAAGAATTGCTACAGGTTAAGATAAAACCCGGTATTTATAAAAATATAACCTCTAAACAAATTATTTTGTTTATTATATAAATACAATTTTTATAAGTTTAGACATACTTATTAATTAATCCGCTTGTTTCCTCAATATTCCCTTTTGAAGATGCTCCGAATAATACTGATTCAATATTGGGTAAAGTTCCGATATATGCGATAGCCTCTTTAGGGCGCAGTGCACCCGCAGCCAGCACCTGCATGGCAATGGCTCTGAATTGTTTCTCTCTCAGATATTTCTCATATAGGTCTTTCCCTCCTGACATCCTGAAACCAATTTTATTGATAGAAGAGCAAACAATGGGATTCGATATTCCGATTGAGTGTAAAACATCAACCAATGCAGGCATATTCATTGTGATATATCCAGGCTCAGCGTTATACTTTTTCCGGATATATGCGTCATACTCGCTAAATACTTCGTACATCCCCAACCCCAAGATCATATCTACTAAAACGTTTTGAAGAAATATAACCGGAGTATTAATTCCTTTAAACATTTTCATTTCTGCGTCAACAAGTAGTTCCATAATCTTAATAAAATCCTTATTAAGAAAAGCCAGACCACCTTTTGCAAAAGTGCCAAAGATGTTTCCGGGAACATACTGTTTAATGGTACCCATAATCCCCAATTCAGTTACTGCATTAGCATATTTATGTGCATAGGGCATGCAAGGATAAATTTTGAAATCAGAATATTTTGAAGGATTATGACGAATATAATCACAGATATTACCTATTCTATCATGCGTTGTGCACATAAATGTATTAATTCCTAATTCAATGGCCTGATCCAACACCTTTATAATAGCTGAGTCTTCCTTGAAACGAACTGATTGTGCACGTGATTTCTCGTCTGAAATATGATTCACAGCAAAAAACTGATTATCCCCAAATAATACCTTATCCATATATTAATTACAATCTTTTTGATTTCTGTAAAATCATTTCTATTACTTTATCTGTATACAAACCCTGCTCGAACGTATTAATTTCAGGCTTTGATTTAGTGAGAACATGCTTTACGAAATAGTCAATCTGTGCGCTGTATTCTTCTCCTCTTAAATAAAAATTAACCGGTATAGCAAAATCTGTAATATACTTTGTGGTCCAGCCTTTGTCCAGATTTTCCTTTTTGTTGGGCTCCTTAAGATATATTTTTATCTCCGTAGCATCACAGATAATTTTCCCATTCTTTCCTTGAATTGTAAGAGAAGTTGACATCTTTCTGTATGTATCATCACTCCAATTAACCAATAAAGAGCCGCTGATGTTATTCTCAAGTAACAATAGAGAGTAAACTGCGTCATCGACACCATTGGAATAAATACTCTTTAATATTCCGCCAATGACTTCTTTAGGTCTTCCCAGAATCTCTTGAATAAGGTTCAACACATGAGAAGCATAATCAAAAAGACATCCCCCACCCTCTTCTGGTTTCGAACGCCACGTGCCTACTTTTTCCTTAATAACAACCGGGCCGTAGGCTTCACCGGTAAAATTTACTATTTCTCCTAAAATGCCTGAATTAACAAGTCTTTTTAACTCCTGAAATGTGCCAATAAAATGATTATGATAGCCCACTTGTGTATTGAGATTCTTCTTTTGAGTCAACGCAACCAACTCTTCTCCTTCATTTGAATGAAGGCTAAAAGGCTTTTCGCAAAACACATGCACATTTTTTTCAAGTGCATATTTTACCATTGGATAATGAAGCTTTGTTGGAGTGGCAATTACTACGAAATCGAGTTTTTGCTCATCCAGCATTTTTTTTGAGTCATTATAGGTGGCAACCTTACTGAGTTTCTTAAAAGCATCTATTACTAAAGTTGAGGTATCGCAAACTGCTGCTAATTCTACATCTGCATGAGCACCCACTATCGCAGCATGAGAGAGCCCCATTTTACCTAAACCTATTATTCCTGCTTTTAGCATATTCTGTTTATTTACTTAATATTACTTCTTTGTATTGATCACTAATAGACTGCCAACGATAGTTGCTTGCAGCAATATCATATAAATCAGACCCTATTTTAGTTAACTCATAGCTCTCATAATTATTGACAAGATCAGTAAGCTGTTCTGATGAATCAAAATAAAGAGCTTTATTGAGTGTAGTATATTCATTGTATCCAGAGGCATATGCCAAAACCGGAAGTCCTAAAAACATAGCTTCTACTAAAGAGGGATTAGTACCACCTGCAGAGTGGCCATGAATATATATTAAACAATTACTTCGTAAAATGTCTAATATTTCTCTATCATAAATTGCATCTAATAGAACAAGGTTATTTCTATTCTCATATTTTGCTTTTGTGTCCTTACCATAAGTTGAATTATTCCAGTTACCAACCATTACCAGAGGTAGTTTACTCTGACGGGCAAAGGCATCAAGCATCATGTCAATATTATTATCCGGCTGGATTCTAATGACACTAAAGGCATATTTGTTCTTGAGAAAAGCGTATTTTATCAACGAATCCTCAGTAACAGGTCTTTTTTTTGCCTGATCTCCGCCATAGGCAATAAGGGTACTTTCCAACCCATACTCGCTTTCAAAATATTTTTGTATGCCTACATTATCTGTTATAATATGCCCGCTATTCTTAGCTAATAATTCTTCCGCTTTTTTTATGACTTTCCGGGCTCTTGGCGACCATTTATTTCTTTTCCAGTCCAGTCCTCCAATATTCAAAATGATTTTATGTCGAAAAGATTTAAGAAAGGGGATAATGAATCCGGCACCAAATCCTAAGAATAATACTTTATCGTTCGTAAAAACAGCATTCAAAAGAGAGATGCTATCATATATAATACCTGGTGCTCCATGGGAAGTAATCGGAATATACTTAAGTTTAGCTCCTTTGTATTCAGCAATTCGGGTATGCATATCTTTAGAAGAGCAGTATACTGTAATTTCCATTTCATCACTCAAATATTCTACCAAATATTCTGCAAGTGTTTCAAAGCCTCCATAATTATTAGGCAACCCTCTTATTCCAACAATTGCTAATTTTATTTTTTTACTCATCCAAATAGATTAATTACCCGTAGCAAATTAATTAGCTTATTTCTTTATATAAAATCTCAATACCCCACCACTTTTAAATAAGGAAGCCAAAACAACCTATTTTTAAACGGAAACAATAAACCTACCAACTTCTGCATTGCAAATTTTCTGCCAAAGTAATTTATGTACGGAAATTATCAAAAAGATTGTACAGTTCTGATGATTTCATGATAGAAAACAAGGCTTCAATGTTAATGCATTTCTTATGAATAAATTCAATTACTATGCTACTCGCTTTATTAACTTTCTACTTCTTTAAACTATTGGTTAATTTTCAATCCAGAAATTACATTCTCTATAACTTCCCAATGTGTTTCAAAATTAACTTTACTATAAGCATGTTTACGAGCTCCTTTACCCAGCTTAATCTCTAAATCCTTATCATTCCATATTTTTAGAATTTGTTCTCTTAAACCTATAGCGTCTCCGGGCTCGTGTAAAAAACCTGTTTCATTATCAATCACTAGCTCTGGTATTCCTCCAATTCTTGATCCTATAACTGGCTTAGATAGAAGCAGGCTCTCAATTACTGAAAATGGGTAGTTTTCGTACCATTCCGAGGGACAAACAACGCATATAGATTTTACTGTCAGGTCATAAACAGATTTTTTACTCTGAAATCCAATGAATTCTACATTTTCCAGTCCTTTATCATTGGCATATTTTATCATCTCATCCAAAGCTAAGCCTGTACCCGCAATTTTCAGTTTAACATCAGTTCCCTCAACCGCCTCTAGTAAGGTCTTGATACCTTTTATTTTTTCAATTCTTCCAACATATAGAATGAATTTTTCATTATCATTATCAGTCGTATCTTTTCTTTCTGACAAGTAGCTATCTATTACATCAATGTCGTAGCATAAATTAGTGAGTTTCAGCTTTTCTCTTTCGAATCCAAATTCTGCAAACTTATTTAATAGAAATTGTGAAGGACACAAATAGGCATCAACTGTATTATAAATACCAGACCATTTGTAAAAATAAGCATCTGCACTTGCCAAAACACTTGCCAAAAACGATTGTTTCTTACATTTATTTATAGCACAATTGTAGAACTTCCCACCAAAACACTTTTCGCAAATCTGGTCATTAGAAACAAAAGTACCCTGAGGGCATAAAAGTTTATATTCATGTAAAGTCCATATAATAGGTATGCCCCTTTTCTTAATCTTCCAGATTATTGCCGGGGTAATCCAATGATGTATGAGATGTAAATGTACCAGTGATATCTCATGATCATCTAGAAGTTTATCAATGTTATTCATCGCTTCAATTGAAACGATAGAGTTTTTTAACGCTTTAAAACCCGACAATAAGCTTTTGTTTTGATTAAGCTTATTATAGTCATATGCTTTAACAAAATATTCCTGATAGGCATTCGGTACATTTTTTTCGTTAATTGTGCTAAATGGAACTACTTCATAGCCTTTTTTCTCGTATAATCGTTTAATATTTTCAACGTAAGTCCAATCTCCACCAACCGGATACCATGTCCAACTCCCTATAAGAACTTTCATCTGGAATCTATATCTTTTTTATTTAAAACAAATTTGAGTTAAATTATAATATGTGAATTTGGCTTATGTTTAGTTTTTCAAACTAGTGGCAGGTCCATACTAACTCCGTCCTATCTAATTAGCTACTTTTAAATTACGAATGAATCAGGTAATTTTCCATTTAGCAAACCCGAATTGAAATGTGTTTAATTATACCTGAATTTTGAAAAAAAATTCAAATATTCATTTGATATACTCTTCAGCGAGCAATTCTCCTTAATGAAACTCTCCAAATTCAACTTAATACCAGTATAGTCTTCGCTATGATCAATAACATAGGCCATTTTTGCGGATAAATCATTGAAATCTTTCAATTTAAATAAGAAACCAGTTGCTCCATCCTCAATATATTCTCTAAACCCGGGCAAATCAGAAGCTATAGCTGGCAAATTATAATTATAAGCTATTAGCAAAGGCCCGGATTGGGTAACATCTAAATAAGGCAAAACCAGAAAATGGGATGAACAAAAAATATCTGCAATTTCTTCGCTGGGAATTTCCCGAAAATCTAAATAAAAAGATTCCGGGTCCTCAACTAATATAATGTACTTTTCCGGGTTCTTAGTATAGCCACAGATCTTAATGATAAATTTACCTTTATGCGTTTTAGATAATTCATTTCCGGCCCTAATCAAATACTCCAGCCCTTTGTTTTCTCTGATTGTACCAAAAAAAGTAAACACTACGTTTTTTTCAGGAGGTTTTGAATGAGAGCTTCCAAAATCCTTTAATGCTAATTTTCCTACGAAAGCATTTTTTGAAGGATATTCATTTTTAAATAAGCGATACTGTTCTTTACTAAATAATTGAAAATTATTAAAAAGATTAAAAATCAACTTTTGATTAAGGTTGAAAATTCTTCCGTTCTCAAATCCTACATGTATTTTAAAATCATGGCAGGCATAAACAACATTTTTAATGCGAAACCATAATAATAATGGCATAAGGTACAAATCCATTACGGCAATATAAACAACACTATAGTGCCCTTGTTTAATCGATTTTATTAAATTCATGTACTCCATTATTCTCTTAGGACTTCTCATTCGGGTCTTTGATTTGTGGGGGTACACCTGAATGTCGGGGTTATCCGGAAATGATGTGCTCATTATTGCCGGCTCATTATAGTGAAAATTATACCCCGATAAAATATGCCAGTCGATCTTATAATTCTTTGAAATTTCAGAGACCACAGGCAAATCCACATCAAAGAAATAATCCCCGGTCAACCAGAATATTCTTGCTTTATCATTCATTATTGATGCTTTCTGAAACCAATTAGTAGACTTGCTTTATAAGTCTTATGCAAAGTTTAATTATTAAATAGTTTCATGAAAGTTTAAGAAACTTATCAAAAAGAAAATATTTCCATCTTAAAGATTGTTGCCAGGAGCAATACGATTCCTATTTCCAATCAAGACAAATGCTTTATATCATTCCCAATTTGTGTTTCTTTAGTATTTTTTCATTCCTGAACTACAAAATATTTCATTTGTCTTAATCTAATTTTAAAAAATCATCCGCCGATGCGTGAAATACTTTTATGACATACAATTCTGAACACAGAAATGTAATTACTTAAGACTCAATAATATTCTTGCTATTCGGCTTATATCTTCTTTTTAGGGTTTCGGTCCATGTTTCGTGCATCATAGTAAACGACCATCCCTCTTGCTCTGCTATAGATAAAATTCTTTCAAGCTTTTGACCATGCACATCATCAACATATTTATTCTGATTATCCTTAGGCACATGAAAATCGAAAAACTTAGGGTGGTGTAGCTGAATTTCGCTTATTTTTTCTCCATAAGAATGCTTTTTAGAATTCGCCCAAAACAATTTATCATCCGGAGATCTGCCGTCAAATCCATACAAATAAACATTTTTAGATAATGAAGTAGCGAGGGGTAATAATAGTACATTTAATACATTCCCTATTTTAGTAGGAATGCTGAAATCTTCAAATAAACTAATATGAATCAAATCAGAATCATTTATCGGAATCGGAATAAGGCGCTCCTTAAATTCATTTAACTCTTCTTTCAGAAAACTATGATAATAAAATGGATAAATAAATACAGTAGAAGAGTCTCTAAGTCTGTTCTTTAAGTCACTTATGAATGCTTTAGCAAAACTATTATGCCCAAAATGATAAATGGCATCTCCTGCCACAATAAAATGGGGCTTTATATGATGCCAAAGCTCCGGATCTTTTACAATGGTATTGCAAACAATTCTGTATCCATCGGCCCAATCAATGTTTATAGCCTTGGCCAGAGAAGGTCCTGTACCAAGCGCATAAGATTTTTCAAATTTCTCAATAGAGCTAGTATAACTAATAAGTCTTTTTTTGCTCAGCTCAATCTCAGTATCTTCTGATGATTCGGTAAATGTATAAGCTGTTAATGCATTATGCCAATTCCAGCCATCTTCTTCATTGTTATTAAAATCAACATCAAAAAACAAAAACCTTTTCAGCAAATACCTTAATTTTCTGTTAGATTTTGTAAATCCATAATTAAGTTTAATACAAGGTTTAAAAACCATAGAGAAAAAAAGTAACTCTCCTCCCTTAACTATTTTTAGTTCTTGTTTATCACGGAAATAAAATTCAAACCGATTCACCAGATTTTCTTCGAGCGAAGCACTGTAAACATCTTCATTAATTATCAGAATAATCTTCTTATTCGTTATTAAATCGAATTTCTTTTTTACAGAACTGCTAATGAAGTTCATTATTTTTCCCATACATTTATTTTACCCAGAATTTAATAAAAAAACTATTTTTTCAAAAAAAATAAGCATAACTAACATAAATTAATACCAATATCAATGCTGGAAACGAAGTATTCCATTCGAAATCCTTGATATTAATTTTAAAGTGAGAATACGATTTTTTAGCCGGATACCAGGAATAAAAAGATAAATAGGCTATAAGCATTGAAAACGGGAATGCATAGAGCCCCAATTTTGGTATTGAAAAATACAATAACAAGAAAAGGATTATGCCTGTAACTGAATTAGCAATGTGCCAGACTATTGTATTTGTTATACTAAATAATTGCATATGCATTGCTCCAAACCTCTCGACGAAATAGGCTAAAATTAAAGCTGACCAGATTTTTTTATCTACAAAATTGATATTACTATGAATAAGTTGAATAATGAACGGAGCTAAAAAGCCTATGGCTATTGCAGAAACTATAAAAGATAAATGAGAAAACCGCATACTCCTTCTGGCTATTTTAATGAGCCCGTCATAATCGCTAGTAACGTACAATTGGGAAAGCAAAGGTATTTTACTATAAAACGGAGCCATGGAAAAGTTTATTACTACCTGTAAGATTCTTAATGAAAATAAATAAGATGCCGTACCGGCTGAATCGTCAGACTGTGCAATCAGGATAGTACTGATATTAATTATTCCAAACGACATTAATATTCCAATGGCACTTCTCCACGATGTTCCCCATATCTCGCTAATTAGTTCTTTATCAATTTCAAATGAGAATCTTTTACCTATTTCAACATAGATAGCATCTTTATGGCAAATCCATAAATTACGCACAATAGACATGACAGTCCAGAACTGATTTACAATAACCAGACTAACAAATCCCAGATCAGCCTGTATGACAATAATACTCGAAATAATTGAGCAAACACCAAAAATAGTCTCATAACGCCTGAAAAGGGTGATTTTATTTGTCCCCTGTAAGTAAATGGAAAAAATACTGCCCCAAAATGTCAGAGTGGTTCCGAGAATAACAAAACACCATGATAACCAACCTTCGTTTTCATTGGTTAATAGATTTATAGGCTTATAGACAACCCAACTACCCAGTGATGATATTAAGAGTAATACTACCAGAGTCAAAAAAAGATATACTACCCGAATATTCTGCCATATCTTCTTTAGAAAGAGAATATTGGGCTCGCCACTAGTGTTCTTCGAGTTTAATGAACTTGCCCCCCCCATTCCATACGCAATCGCTCTTATAAAAGTGGGGCTAAAACCCAAATCAAAAACAAGGTTAAAACTTGTTATAACAGTAAACAGATACCATAGTGTTATTTCTGCTGCATCAAATTTTTTAAGAATAAAAGGAAGAAGTAAAACCAAGTTTAATGTTCGAACAGCAATACTTGCCCAAGTATTTAAAGTAGCTGAATGAAACCCTTTTAAAATTAGTTGCTGAATTCTATTGTACATATACTATCAGAAAAAAGTACAAATGGTATTTTAGTAGTTAAAAATGCAATATAATTTCGAAATTATAGCATATTTCACTTAATAAGACGGACCAAAATCTTCCTTTTTTCTTATTTATTTTTTCCCTAAATCAATATTATAAACTACACTTAAGTATTATACATTAATACTATTTCAGAATCATAATTCTTTTTGGATATAAAACTACATATGCAATTATTATAATAAATAGATAAAAAGTAGAAGAAATAGCGTTTACAGCCTCTGTCCCTCCAATAAAAGATATGTAAATAAGGAAATTCTGAAATATGATTAAATTAGAATCACCTGAATACTTATACAATTTAAAAATATAATTAGATGTAATAATAAGTAATGAATAATAAACAATTACTCCCAGATAACCAATATCTAAAAAAAGTTGCAGTGTAGTATTATGAGCAGAAGTATATTGAGAATTTTTAAATAAAGAAAAGTCTTCGGCCCATAGGTTAGAAATTTTAGATCCAACCTGTCCAAATTCCCCAAATCCAATAATATGAATTAATTTAAAATTCATTATTTCCTGTATACAGAATGTCCATATTATATTTCTATTATTACCAGTTGCGATATCATTCGTTTCGTTACGAGATATAAATGAAAACAAATCTGCATTTTTTAATAAAAAACCTGTTAATACTAATACTAAAGGTAATATTCCTATTAACCAAATTACCTTTCGGGAATGATTCAGATAGGTTGTCGGTTTAAGGATTATAGTACTTATTGTAATTAAAAGTATTGCCAGCAAAGCAGATCGTGTATCTATAAGCAAAAGACAAATCAGACTTATAACACTTATAAATAAAGAGTATCCTTTTAATAACTTGTTGGTAGAGGATATGAAAAATGATAAACTAAGTACTGACATTGCACCTAAAAATGATCCGTACGTATTCAGCCCACCAGTTAAAGGGAAAGGTATTCTTCTAATTTCAATTCCAGTTAAAGAATATAAAGTATTAGCTATCCCTAAATCAGGACTATTTTTTATAACACCAAGGACATCCAATGAAAGTAATTTAAACAATAGATTAATTAAAATGAATAAAAGCGGAACCATTATTATACTAAAAAAAACCTTATCAGTGTCTTTATAGATTTTTTGTCGGGTGATATGAATAAAAAAACCCAAAGCCCCTCCAAAAGTAAGTATTAATTTAAGTGCTCTTCCTATACTATAGCTTATACTACTTTTAAAATTAGTCCTGAAATAGCTTATAACCATCAATGCAATAAACACAATTACAATGAATAGTAATCGATTTTTGTTCTTTAATAAAAGTCTCTTGATTTTATTATAATTAACGGTAACTATACAAGCTAATATACCGATTGATAGAAAACCAATCCAGACAGAATAGCCAGATTGTGAAAAATCAGCAGCCAGTAAAAGAAAAGCTATTGCAAAAAAGAATCTCATTCAGAATATCATATTATAGAATCTATAAATCTTTTAAAACAGAACTAATTCCACCATCTAAACTTAAGTTTGCCCCGTGAATAAATCCTGAATTTTCGGATGCCAAAAAAAGAACCAGTTTGGCTACATCATTAGGATAGCCTATTCTCTGCACCGGATGAATCATTCTTAATTGATTTAAAGCTTCTTCATTACCATCAAAACCAGATAACAACATCTCGGTTTGTATAGCAGCCGGGCTTATGGCATTTACTCTTACCCTTCCTTCCAAGTCCACAGCCAGGGCTTTAGTAAGTCCAATCAGTGCACTTTTTGAGGTAGCATAGCTTATAAAACGAGGCTTGGTTAGCTGTTGATGAATACTACCAATATTTATAATAGACCCATTAACCCTCTCTAGCCGGCTAAGAAACAGTTGGCTTAGTAATAGAGGCCCTGTTAGGTTTACATTGATTGTTTCCTGCCAGTCTTGCAGTTTCAGGTCGTCTAATTTATCCAGAATCTGAACTGCTGCATTATTAACCAGAATATCCAGAGATTCAATATGAGTATTAAAATAATCTGTAAAATCGCTCCGATATACGGAATCATACGAAAACTTATTAAGATCAAATATTACTAAGTGGTCAACAAAATCTACCTCTTTTGAACGAATATCAAGACCATACACAAAATACCCCTGCTCTTTAAACATTCGTGCAATAGCGCTTCCTATACCACCCATAACACCTGTAATAAGTATTTTCTTTTGCATATTTATACGCCTAAATATTCGAACAAATGATTTACTGCTTGTTTGGTAGCCCTTCTAACTCCTTCAATAGTATTAGAGCCATTGTGTGTACCAAAAATACATTTTTCAAAGTTTCTTAATTCAGAATCAATCGGAAAAGGTTCTGTTTCAAAAACATCTAAAGCGGCAGCTTCAACTTTTCTGCTTTTGAGTGCTTCAATTAAAGCTTTTTCTTCAACTACACCCCCTCTCGAAACATTAATAATATAAACGCCGTCTTTCATTAAATTGATGGCATCTGCATTAATCATATATTTAGTTTGAGGAGTCAACGAGCAGGTTGTAATGACGAAATCGGCTTTTTCAATATTTTCAGGAAAAGCGAAGAATTCATAATTGATTAAATCTGTTTCAGTCTTTAAAGCATAGGGGTCATAAATATTGATTTTCATGTCAAATGCCTTTAAGAATTTGGCCGTTGATTTACCAATATCTCCAAATCCGATGAGTGCCACCTGCATTCCGGATAATGATCTCCCGGCAGGTTTAATCCAATTTCCTTTCTTTACCTCGCTGTCTATCAAATAGGTTTGCCGGGCAAGACCTAGTACATACGCCGTAGCAATAGTAGCTACTTCTGCACCAAACATATTAGGTGTATTAATGATCGGTATACCGAGTTTTTTGCAGGCTGCAAAATCAACATTATCAACCCCAACCCCCCATTTAACGGCTGCCTTAAGTTTTCCATTTTTACCAGCAGTAAATACTCTTTCTGTTGCCGGATCATCTCCGATAATCCATCCATCTACTTCTGGCAAAATCGTTTCAAGCTCTTCTTCCGTTAATGTCTGAACGATATCAGGAATAACCAATTCAATATTTTTTTCTTCAAACAATGAACGAAATTCGTCGATACGCTTAAGCATTGGAGGGCAGGTAACTAATACTTTCATTATGATTTCCAGGGATAGAGTTCTTTAAATAAAAATTCTGCTACTTTAAAATTTAATTCTACGTCAATATCCTGTGCCTCTATCTCAGGAATTTCGTACATATATGGTCGGTCGCCTATACGGTTGAACTTTTTTACCAGTGTTTCTTTAGTAAAAAGGTACATGCAAGAGTTTTCAGCGTATATTGGAGGTAAGTCTTGTGTTCTTAATAAAATAGAAGGATTATGGTTTACAGCTCTGGCAAGTTGATCCCACAAACGGACTTGCAGACGAGTGACAGTAAACATGCTATCATAGATAGGATATAAACTTATAAATTCTTCAATGCCTTTATCGATTGTTTCGGCAGAAAGAAGAGGATTCGTACTGTGGGTTTGCAGATACAATTCTGATTCAATCTGTTCGCAAGTATTCAGCAGAACATTATTCATTGGAATGGTTCCATCTCTTAAATGCTCGGGTCTTTCAAGTATTAGTACATCAGGATATTTTTCTCTGGCCTGCTCCATTATTATGGGGCTATCCGTATCAATTACAACTTTATCTATTGATTTACTTGAAAGTAAACTGTCGATTATTCTGTGAAATAACGGTTTCCCGGCAAAATCTCTATAATTTTTGCCTTTTACCCTTTCACTAGAGTTTCTCATGGGTACAATTGCTACTATCTTATATTTCATACAATAGATTTTAAACTATGATTTGAACTTTTAGTTAATCAGAATATTCTATCTGAGGGGCCTTAATAATAGGTATTTGTTGCTTCTTTAAAAAATTAGTCGGGTAATAAAACTTTGTTCTCAAAGAATTGTCCAGATTACCTGAATGATTATAGCCTTTCAATGTACCATAAAACTGCAACAGTCTGAAAACAGGGATATCAAAAATGTTGTTTAAAAAAATACCGTCCTTTAACGCAAAATAATAGTCACTGATAATATTTGATGCAGACAAATAGAAAAAATCCCAAACCCCGAACTTCGCGTAGGGTACTATCTTTTTAAATGCTATGGCCTCACGGTAATACCGGTTAAATATTTTTCCCGGCGTTTCTTCATGAACATGTACAATTATACCTTCTGCCTCATAAACTAATCTATAGCCTTTTTTTAAAACTTTAGTAGACCAGTCCAGATCTTCTAAACCCGTTAGGGTTTCATCATACTTTTGTTCCTGCCAGAGTGACTTTCTGATAGCAGCATTAGCATTATTACAAAAAGGATGGAGTTGATTGTAATTAGAAAAGGCTGGAAACCATTTTGCCAATAAACGATGCTCAGAATATTTGCTGTCTTTATACCCAATCTGACGACCGTACACCAGAGCTACTTTACTATCTTTAAATGGCTCTAACATTTTATCAATCCAATGAACGTAGACCGGATAAACATGGGCACTTGCAAATAATAGCACCTCACCCCTGGCTGCTTCACATCCTTTATTAAGAGAAAAACCAAAAGAAAAATCTTCCGGCAAAATAGAGACGATTTTTGCTTCCATCTCTTTTGCTATTTTTACCGTCTGATCTGTAGAACCGGAGTCAACTAAAATTATTTCTACTTCATGATTCGTTAGTTGGCTTTGAATACCACGAATTAGCTTACCAATATGCTTTTCCTCATTAAAAGCTCTAATAATTATGCTGCATATCATAAAGTCTGTCTAAATTAAATTGAACCTACTTTAGCTTAATAATTCTTATCTTTCACAGGAAAAATCAATACCTGCTCCATTAATTCCTCAACCCAAACCATTTTCTCTTTTTCTTTTCGTCGTCATAAGCATAGCCATACCCGTAACCATATCCGTAACCATATCCATAACTGCTATTCCTATAATCAACATCATTGAATATTACACTCAATGATTTGAACTTATTAGTTTTCTTCAAATCTGCCAATAAGTTAAGATAACTTTTAGGTGTGTATTCGTGTCTTACCAAATAGAAACAAACATCTGCATGTGGACTTAAAATTGCGGCATCTGTCACTAAACCTACCGGAGGAGTATCAAGAATGATATAGTCAAAGGTTTGTCTAAGTGTCTCTATTAAGACTTTCATTCTTCCATTAGATAATAATTCTGCCGGATTAGGTGGAATTGGCCCACAAGGAATAACGAAAAGATTATTGCTTATTTTAGTGCTGTTAATAATATCTTTTTCATTGGCCTGATTAATCAAATAATTAGAGAGACCTTTTTGTGCTGATATGCCCAGATATTTAGAAATTTTAGGCTTACGCAAGTCTAATTCGATAATAACTACTTTACTATCCAATAAAGCAATACTGGCTGCTAAATTAAGGCTGACAAAACTTTTACCTTCACCACTTATTGAGGATGTAAATAAAATTGTTTTACTTCCTTCAGTTGCTGAGCCTATGTATTGAAGATTGGTACGTAAAATTCTGAACTGCTCTGATATAAAACTTTTATTTGCCAGATTCAGTATATTATCCTGCAAATCTTTAGGTTTTTTGCTGATTTCTCCGATAATATTAAGGCCAGTAATTGCTTCAATCTCTTTACGGGACTGTATTTTATTATAGATTAATTCTTTACCATTAATTACACCAGCCGGAATTATTAATCCTATTAATAATGCTAATGCATAAATAATGCTTCGTTTTGGTTTTACAGGCCTGGGAGTGCTGTATGGGTCGTCTACCACTCGGCTGTCTGTTACAGTAGATGCATAAGATATTGCTGTTTCTTCACGCTTTTGCAAAAGCAATAAATATAAGCTTTCTTTTATTCCTTGTTGCCGCTTAATATTCACAAATTCACGCTCCTTTTTAGGAATAGTCCGGATCGAAGACTCAAATTTATTATTCAGATTTTTCAAACTTGAGCGTGTAACTAACAAGCCTTGCTTCTGATTAGCTATATTTTCACTGATAGCTCCCTTTATATTAGATATTTGCGTTTTAACAGTTTCCAATAATGGGTTACTTGCCTGCGTAGTTCTTGCGTATTTTTCTCTTTGAATATCCAGTTCATTAAGTTTTCCTAACAGGCCAGTCAAGACTGGGTCAGTAACCATTAATGTTGCCGGAGCTACACCTGTCTGGCTACTTCTTAAATAAGATTCTACTCCATCCAGTATTTTTAACTGAATATCCACTTCATTCAGTTTTGAGTCAGTTTCTTTCACTTTTTCAAGAAACAAATTCGCTTCTGCACTTAAATCTGTAATTCCCTGGCTACTTTTATAAACTTCCACATCTTTCTCAACGTCACCCAACTCATTAGTAATCAACTTCAAGCGCTCATCTATAAATTGTATGGTATTAGTTGCCTCTCTATTCTTATCATTTAAAGCAGAGAAAGTATATGCCTCAAGTAATTTTGCTAAAAAAGCCTTCCCTTTTGACGGCACTGCATTTTCTACAGATAATTTTAAAACTGAACTTTTTTGATTTAACAATTCAACTTCAAGATTCTCTTGATACTTTTCAATTAAGTCTTCTTTGGGGACAAAGGTTATCTTAATCAGGTCATTATCTTTACGATATAGAGAATCATGGAGAAAAACACGAAATAATCCATACTCACTTTTAATATTCTGGCTATAGTCAAAGACTCCTTTAGATTCTCCATTCTCGTTCAACAATTCATATTTTTGTTTATTTCGTATTTTGATAAACAATGGCTCCTCATACGCAATTTCATTTAAATTGCCATGTTGAACCCAGATTGGTGAAAGGCCATAGGCGATTTCGTCAAAATCTCTGATAGCTCCTTCCTGAAAATAAGATACAGTAAGATTCAATTCATCTACAACTTTTTCTATCAGAGTTCTGGACTTCAATACTTCGACCTCATTTTCCACAATTTTGTTTCCAGAGAATAGCTCCAGGTCTTTTAGAATGTCGTTTCCGGCCATCCCCCCTTTTTTCTCATCTTTGATTAACAGGACCGAGCTTACCTGATAAATTGGTGTGGTATAACGAAGATACAAGAAAGCAATAGTGATAGTAATTACTAATGAAATAATAAACCAATACCAATAACGGAAGTACTTCATAAAAAACACCCGTATATTAAAATCATCTTCTTTTTCCTCCCAAAAATTCAATTCATTGTTATTCATCAGCATTTATTGGTTTTGTTGCTAATTAAAATTAGTTTTAAATAGATGATTATCACTGCTTTTCCAAATCTGTTCGTTCCAATCCTATTAAAATTAGGTATTTACGCGCTTCGAAGAACAAAATTAAAAATAATATAAACTATTGTTTATCAAAATACTTAAAATCAATTTATTTATTGATTAATAGGTTTAAAAAAAATCTACAGATTAGTATTTAAACAATTAAATTAGGTAGTTTTCTTCTTAGAGAAGCCATTTGCAGCGTTTATCAGAACTTTGTTTTCTAAAGATAAATTTGTCTTCTAAAGTTAAAATATTAAAAAGCACAAAATCAAGATAATCTTATCTTTTGGCCACACTTCATTGAAAAATACAATTATTACTTTTTTTGACAATAAAATTTCCTATTAGTATCTGTAAGCCAATGGTATATTTATCTCAATAATAAATTGAATTTTTGGCTATGGTATTAGGGTAATTAAAAGTCGGACACAAAAAGGATTTAACTACATAATTTTGTATACTATGCCAAAGACATTGAAAGAAAATGATTACGGTAGAAAATTTTCAGGAAGCTGGTTTTCCATTAAGTGTTCTGTTGTACCTCGCTGGTTTAGCTCGCAATTTTCAGGAAAATTTGTAAATCATATACGGTTCGACAATTCGATATTATAAAACCTACTATTAATTTAATTGCTTCCAATAAAGATAGTTTTGAAAGCCTGTTTCTCAATAAGGTAACTATGATGAGCTTTTTCAAATTCAAAGTAAATTACCTTTATAAAATCTTCTATAAAACAGAAAATTCGATTCATCTTTGTATCTGAAATCATAGCAGATTGTTAGTTAAATATTTAAAAGTAAACACTTTAAATTACTGAACTCTACTATTTTTATAATGTTTCCCCAAGGTTTATATCGAACTCACGTTAATAGTACAACAATCAATAGAAATCATTAAAAAGAATATTCTTATGCGTACAAAAGTAATCTCTGCGTTTATAGCATTTTCGTTTACATTGGTTCTAAGCAGCTTTGTAACATCCGATTCGACTGATGAAAAAAAACATGAGAATAAGATAGAGGGCAAGATTGCTTACAACAAGAAGAAACATAGCATAACCTTATCATGGCCGGCGTTTGGCTCTTCAGGAGATTATGTAATCACAAGAGGGGGCAGCCGCCTGGCATCAGATTTTGTGTCAGTGGGTACTACTTCTAAATTGAAATTCACGGATAACAAGCCAAATGCAGATAAATACGAAAACTATTATAAAATTACTCGTAACTCTATCACAATGATACTTTCGCTAGAGAACCAGATTTTCGGTGACAACATGTATTTCTACGATAGAAAGTATGAAAAAACAGAAACTGCACGAAATGAAATCAATTTGCATTTTGGTGCTACTGGCCGGAGCGGAGCAAATGGAGAGTGGACAACGAAGCGTCAGGCATATTATTTCAAAGCAAATATTAATGGTCAGACTTACGATTCAGGTGGAGAGGGTTCTGCGTCATCGGCAGAGGCTAATTCAATAGAATTAGGATTCTACTCGCACATTGGAGGTTTGGGTAAAGTACCAACAGACGTTAAATTGGGCTCTGTATTTACAAGACCTCACCTTTCGGGTGGTGCAAATGCCACTTGTACATTTTGGCGTTCTATGGAAAATGTGACAGTGATGCGCGATTTTGCCTGGACGGTTTCTCAATCAACCAGTGCGCGAAGAATGCAGATTGAAAGTACTTCGAAATATATTTCAGATGTTGGCAGCAACAACTTTTGGGGTAGCGGTGGTTTTATTGCCGACACGCGTTATACAACAACCAGACCCAACTGGGGTGGACAACAACAATGGTACACCAGAAACACTATTTTCCCTTCAGGCTCGGGGGCTATGGGTGGTTCCTATAATATGGTTTGGCAAGGTTGTGTCGACGCTCCGCAAGCTAATGACGCCAACTCTCCTATTCCCACTACACCTATTATCAGAGAAAAGCCTTTTCTTTTTATAGATAGCGATGGCGAATACAAAGTATTTGTTCCTACATGGCAAAAAGATAGAGTTGGAGTTTCCTGGTCGTCATCCGACATGGGTAAAGGCAAAATTCAGGACTTGCTTACCGACTGGTATGTTGCCAAGGAAGGCGATACCGATGTAGAAATCAATAAGGCACTGAAAGCCGGCAAAAATGTATTTTTCACACCGGGGCATTACGCCTTGAATGCACCTATTCAGGTGAATAGAAAAGATGCAATACTTTTAGGGGCCGGTATAGCTTCGGTAACACTGGAGCCTACCGAGAAAAACACCTGGGGATGTATCTATGCTGACGACAAGGATGGAATTATCATTGCCGGACTTTTGATGGATTCATTCAATAGCACAACTTATCAAATCAGAGTTGGTAACGAAGGAGTCAATGCAGACCATTCTGCAAATCCTATCCTGCTCACAGACATTACTTGCAGAGTAGGTGGAGTTCAATCAAAAAATATTCAGATACATACTTCCATGCAGCTCAACAGCAATCATGTGGTGGGTGACCACTTCTGGTTGTGGCGTGCCGATCATGGTTCGCAATCCGGTGGGAAAGCCCGTTGGATAAGAGACAGATGTAAAAACGGACTTATTGTTACCGGCAATGATGTTACGCTTTATGGCCTGTTTGCCGAACACTATCAGGAATATGAAGTGCTATGGCTGGGAGAACGAGGTAGAACCTATTTCTTGCAAAACGAACCGCCATACGATGCGCCCAATCAGGCGAGCTGGAGTAGCCAAGGAAGCAGAGTTGATGGTTATGCAGCATTCAAGGTAGCTAATACTGTAAAAGACCATCATAGTATAGGATTTGGGTCTTACGCGGTTCTTACAGGTACTGATGGGAATGTAAATAAGAAAAATGGCTTTGAAGTTCCCAATAGCCCGAATGTGACGCTCGAAAAAATGGTCATCACTCGTTTTGCCGGGCCGGGACAAATCCAAAACGTTATCAATGGTATTGGCGGTAGCACGGCAACAGGTGTAAAGCGGGTGGCATTATATAACAATAATGAGGGAACACAACCATACGACGAAGCATTTGACTTACCTAACCGTGAATCATATCCTGCGTATATTGTTATGAAAAAGTAAACAAAAAAGTATAAATCTTTCAAACAAAGCAAAACTCTGAAGACCAATTAATCTTCAGAGTTTTTTTAATAGCTTAAAGCGGAAATCCGTACTACTTTTTATCGGTCGACTACCACCGCTTTTAAAGCACGTCATCGTTATTTATTCCTTTTTTCTTGGAAACATTTTCCTTTAGCTTACCGAAATTCCAGATGATGCCCAACCTGAAATTCCGGGCCTGAAATGAGTTTAAATTTTCTGAATGAAAATTGACATCATTCTGTATGGTTTTCACGGTTACATACTTCGTAAAAAATCTGGCTGCGGCAACGGTAATGGTGATTTTATCCTTAAAAAGTTTATACATGGGTGTAATATTATAAAACCATTGGCTTGACGTATACCCTTGTATACCGATGGGAGGTTTGAAGTTTCCGAAGAAAGTAGAAATAGTAAACTTCGGATTTACCTTTATATTATTTGAAACTCCAAAGAAGCCCGATAATCCACTGTTTCGTTGCATTAAATCAGAACTATTTTTTATGTACGTATAGCTCAGATTCGAATTGACAGACATGTTCCAGGCTTTACTAAAATTGACTGTGATATTTCCATTCAAACTTAACTGTGATTCTTTCCCAAGGTTTTCGCTTACGGTTGTTGTTACACCCGTTTCCTTATTAAAACTGCTTATCTGAATTATCTTATCGTTACTATAGGTACCCACCAGTGTAAACCCTGCAAATACTTTCCCTTTGCTAAAATTATTCTGAAGAGTAAAATTATGAATCAATTGAGGTTTAAGAGCCGGGTTGCCATAGCTGATATTCAGGGTATCGTTATTATTAATAAATGGGTTCAGATTATTAATAAACGGACGCTGTATCCGTTGGCCATAACTTAAAACAATTTTGTAATCTTTGGTAATCTGGGTAGAGGTTTGAATATTAGGTATCAAGTTAGTATAGCTTTGTGTAACGGCTGTTTCAGTACCGTTAAAATTCCCGTCTACTTCGGTATGCTCCATCCTTAAACCGACACGAAACGGCCATTTTTTTAATACAAAATTATAGCTGCCGTAGGCACTGTAAACCTGTTGTTGATAATTGAAATTATTTGTGTTGCCGGGCAATACTGTATATTCCTCTGTCGGGCTTGTTTTTATTAAACTTTCGTAGTCAGACGTTGCACTTCTCAAAATTAACTTTAAGCCTGTTTCTATTTTTTGCTTCCGTTGCATGGGCAGGATATAATCGGTCTGCAGGGTTGTTTGGGTATTGTGCGCATAATTATTATTGATTATGTATCGGTCAATTTCAAGGTTATCCTGATAGCTATCCAGAAAACGATTGTTCTTCGAATATTCAGTAAACAGTTTTATTGAAAATTCTTTTTCGGGAATGTCCTTAAATTTTTTGATAAAATCTGAGCCGATATTATAATTGGGGTTATCATTCTTATTTTGCAAAGTAAGAAAACTTGTGCTTGTAGTATTAGGAAAAATAGTCTGAATATCTGTAGAGGTTGCCAGATTATTGAACCCTCCAGCGACCGATCCATAAACACTGATTGTCTTATAAGCATCTAAATCATAGCTAATTTCTGCATTCCCAAAATTCTGAAACAATGTTTGGACGGTAATACCATTGAGAATCCTGCTGCTATAGGTCTGAGAATTAAACGCATCTGTTTTTGAAGTGACCAGATATGGAGGGTATTGATTGCCCAACAAACCTATTGCATTATAGAAATAATTAAGCGATACCCCCACCTTATCTTTTTTAAGGTTAAAATTAAGATTGCCAAATGTATTATGGATCGAACTGAGGGTGAGCGAAGCATTTCCGTTATAGCCGATGATTTGCTTTTGGGTTACAATATTGATGACGCCGCCTATTCCTTCAGCATCATATTTTGCCGATGGGTTGGTAATCACTTCAATTTTTACAATGCTGGCACCGGGAAAGCTCTTCAATGCTTGCGAAACATTTTGTGAAAACATGCCTGTTTCTCTGCCATTTAGTAAAATTTTGAAGTTCGACTGTCCATTGACAAGTACATTATCATTACCATCAACTGAAACAAACGGGGTTTTTCGCAATATGTCTAAGGCCGTTTCGGTTTTTGCTGAAGGGTCGGCATCGACATTAAAAATAATTTTATCATCCGTTTGTTCAATCAAAGGTTTACTTGCCGTTACTGTTACGGCTCCCAAAGATTTTGCTAAGGGAGTTAAAAAGATTGTCTGAAAATTCTTTGATTCATTACTTGTGATAGTTACCGGGATTCTTTTTTCGACATACCCTATGTACGTACAAACGATTACAAAAGCGCCGGTATCAGCCGGAATGGAAAACTTTCCGGCTTCATCACTAAATGTAACCTTGACAGGCTGAGTGGCTTTGTTCTTAAAAAGCCCGATAGTAGCAAAAGGCAGTGGGCTATTGGCGGTACTATCTCTGAGCATGCCAGTAATTGCGGTAGTTTGAGA
The DNA here is from genome assembly GCF_058808615.1 of Emticicia sp. GW821-FHT11C11. NCBI lineage: Bacteria > Pseudomonadati > Bacteroidota > Cytophagia > Cytophagales > Leadbetterellaceae > Emticicia > Emticicia sp. GW821-FHT11C11. The sequence goes on along the minus strand of NZ_JBXARV010000003.1, from coordinate 449,789 downwards.
AAAAGCAAATAATGGTTTAATAAAAAACAAAACCAGTAAAAGGCGATTTAAGCTTTTCATAATTTTTTCTGTACTTAAAAGTTATAGCTTTCATTTTTAGATCATTACAATCTACGGTAAATATTGCTAAAACATCTCAAGTTCGGGTATGCAAACGCATGTCAAGTTCTGTCAAACCCGTACAAGTTCCTTAATGGGTATTTGAGGCAAAAAAATCCTCTTATATGTTATTGATATTTCAGGATGTGATAGTAGTTGATGTACTAGATATAGGAATGAAGTTTCCCAATACAAAGGTGGCGGAACTAACAGTTATCATCCGCGGATGCTGCTTAAGGTATTTCTACAGTTACCTTAGTAATATTTATTCTTGTCTATTATTCATAAAATTGTATTCATTCACTTCATTCTCAATCATCTTTTCATGGCCACACAAAACTCTTTAATTCCTTAATTTATCTAAAAAGCTTTCCAATTTATTTATCATAATTCCATCATCCTCTACCCTTGATAGCTTATTAGCTATGCGCGTAATGCGAAAGCTATTGCCGGGGACACTATCGGCAATAACCAAAAAATTCACCTTCCTTTCTTTTAATTTAAAAGGTAAGTCTGCAAGTTTTTCAGGAAAATAGTCTTCATTAAAGTCTTCCGGGTCATACGGAAACACAACATACATTTCTACAATTCTGCTCGATGCTTTTTCAAGATTAAATTGTCTTGCATCCATGTCTTTTTGCGGAAAATCAAATGTTTTGGCTTCAAGCGCAATGACAGTACCATGATTAGTAACCAAAAGGACATCATACTCGGCAATTACAGTATCGTTGCTGGCAACGCTCACATTAGAATATGCTTCTATAATTTTATGATTACCTGAACTCAGCAATTGCTTAACCCTTTGTTCAAGAATACCCTCAAAATAACTCCCTGGCTTGTTAAATCTCAGGCTTTTCAGAAGCGCATCATCAACATTAATGATTGTAGTACTTAACTGGTCACGCAATTCTGTGTTTTTAATGTCAATCTTAACAATTTTGTTCTGATGCCTAATCGTTTGAGCAATGAGAGAATCATGAAACTCTCTTTTTGTTTTTATAACGAGCGAACGCAGATTATCAACAAATTTGTTCAGTTTTTCGCCTTCAAAAAAATGTTGTTGCTTTATTTTTGCTCCAGCAAGCATAGCATCATGTGCCGTTGTAATCTCTTTTTTGTTTACATTATTATCACCAAAGTATTTGCTTACACTACTTCTGATAGAATCTATAAAAAAAGCTTTCTTTTGAGGCTCACTAAAAATATCTGCTAAATCCTCTAAATTAATATCTCCTGTCAAATCAATAATTCTTGCTTTAGGTAGCTCAAAAAAATAATTCCTGAACTCTTTAAATCTAAAATAATCCGGAAATTGATCATTAGCTTCAGGCGGCTTCTTTTTGCTGTAAAAAAGCCTGGCACTACTGATTTTTAACCCATAAGTCTCTATAATTTCGTATGCGCTCAGATCAATATTAATATCCTCACTACTACTGCAAAGCGTACCATTAACATTCTGTACAAAATCTATACTGGGCTTCGCGTTAAACGGATTAGCATAGTATATCTTATCATCAGGATTGCCTCTCTGAACATAAGACTGATACATAGCAAGCATCAAAGGCTTGAGCCCCCCGCCGATGTTCCAGTATATAGTATCATCTGCCTTTGTATTAGCTTGTATATACTCATTGATTTTCTGTAAGACCCAGTGTATTTGCGTATCTTCACCGCCTGTTCCATCACCAGCTTTTAAACTGATTTTATTCGTCTTCTTTCCTCTTTTTTTCAAAACGCTTATCATGCCTTCAGCCCATTTCAGGCTTTCAGCTTTTGCTGATTCAATAATTACTATTTCTTCGATTCCGTTGATTTGAATAGCCGGAATAAGATTGGTAGTATTTTGTTCGGTTGAAAAACAAAGCATTATCATGATACATCCTGGTTTTATTATTGAAAATACTATCAGTTAGCCCTTCATAATTCTAATAGAGAAACATCCAGACGAACGAAAATCCTATCTTGAAAAGGTCTTCATTTCTACAAATGGCAACTCAACCTCAAGCTAATGCAGCTAATGTCGTAATCCTATCTTGAAAAGGTCTTCATTTCTACAGTCGTCTGGAAGAAACCAGAAAGAATTGGTACAAGGTCGTAATCCTATCTTGAAAAGGTCTTCATTTCTACTGTCTCGCGTGGATTCCTCTTACATAGATGACAAAAAGGTCGTAATCCTATCTTGAAAAGGTCTTCATTTCTACTTCTTAGGGGTATCGTTTGCCCAGGCTACGTCTGTCGTAATCCTATCTTGAAAAGGTCTTCATTTCTACCGCGTAGAGCTATTTCAGACCCTTCGTATATAAAGTCGTAATCCTATCTTGAAAAGGTCTTCATTTCTACACCTACGCACAATAAAACCAGGTAGCTTCAAAAGTCGTAATCCTATCTTGAAAAGGTCTTCATTTCTACCTATCATGTCAATAATTGCAACCAATCAGGGAGGACAGTCGTAATCCTATCTTGAAAAGGTCTTCATTTCTACTGAATTAGTTGTAGCGATAATATTTATGTTCATGTCGTAATCCTATCTTGAAAAGGTCTTCATTTCTACTAGTATTGCAGTTACTATTGTCGGCTGTATTTACTGTCGTAATCCTATCTTGAAAAGGTCTTCATTTCTACACTCTTGAACAGTTTACTACTGGCAATGCTCAACAGTCGTAATCCTATCTTGAAAAGGTCTTCATTTCTACTCCCAAATCGTTAATAATTACGAGTTATATCAATGTCGTAATCCTATCTTGAAAAGGTCTTCATTTCTACTCACGGATGAAAATATGTCTGAAAACATTTATTTCTGTCGTAATCCTATCTTGAAAAGGTCTTCATTTCTACCATCGGTAAGGCCTGTAGTAAAAAACAAATCAAAGTCGTAATCCTATCTTGAAAAGGTCTTCATTTCTACAATACATGAATATACTGATATTGAAACAAATAATGTCGTAATCCTATCTTGAAAAGGTCTTCATTTCTACCATAATTGGTCTCATATGCTTTGTTCCATACTTGTCGTAATCCTATCTTGAAAAGGTCTTCATTTCTACAGGAGTGGCTATAGCAGCCATAGTCATTGGATTGTCGTAATCCTATCTTGAAAAGGTCTTCATTTCTACTATCTCCCCGCCACCGTTGGCACCGTTGCCTATATAGTCGTAATCCTATCTTGAAAAGGTCTTCATTTCTACACGTATGAATATTGGTACCCAAACCGTTTTGATGTCGTAATCCTATCTTGAAAAGGTCTTCATTTCTACAACACTGAATGCTTGCGCAAAGCAAGTTAAGCAAATGTCGTAATCCTATCTTGAAAAGGTCTTCATTTTTACGGGAAAGACGACGGTACCGTGGGTTTCATTATGGTGTCGCAATCCTATACTTAAATGGTCTTCATTTGTACTCATGTTGCTGACCTCAATAATGAGGGAAGTAGCATGTCTCAATCCTATCTTGAAAAGGTCTTCATTTCTACCGTGGAATGCCTTTTCTAATTACCTATTTAGGAAAGTCGTAATCCTATCTTGAAAAGGTCTTCATTTCTACATCGCAACGGAACGCGCCCGTTTAAGCGCGAAAGTCGTAATCCTATCTTGAAAAGGTCTTCATTTCTACACGAACGATAACTGGGAAGAGATTCTCAAAGTATTGTCGTAATCCTATCTTGAAAAGGTCTTCATTTCTACGGTATTTAAAGCCATCAGATAAATACAGTTAACTTTAATAATATATTGCCGGTATGTCAAAGAACTGTTAATCTGGTATCAGCTGCTCCGTCGCCAGTTTTTTTGTTGTTTTTGTTTCTCATAGTCCCTCAATCGTTGCGGGTCAATCAGTTGATGGTGTTCCGTTGTGGTTTGCCACCCAAAGCCTTTGCTCTTGCCTTTGCCCAATCCCAGATACTCTGGCAGTTGAATGTTGGCCTCATAAATTACATCAAAGGCCTCGTATCTTACCTCATGATGATCGTTGTTCGGATACTTTACTTTACCTAGTGTGCGGTAGTCCAGCAGGCTTACGGTTAATTGTCTTTCGGGTATTCTAAAGCCTATTTCACTGCAAAAATCTTTGATATGCCCCGCTACAATACTTTCTAAAAAATGAATTCTGTCGGTCATTTTCATTGCTGATTTCCACTTTCCGTAATTATCGGTTTTTTCGTTCTCCTCTTTTCTAAAAACCGTATTAAGTGGTAGCCAATGATTGATTTTATATTTCTGTGGGGCTTCGGTCATCATAACAGACGTAAGAAATTCTTCTACCTCGAAATGATACAAATTTCGGGGTTTGCCCGTCTGATAGATCCGGTTGAGCAGGTCAAGAATCAAATCAACCCCATCGGCCACACCAAATAACCCGGCAAGATTAAAGTTTTTCCTGTCACCCAAATCATTCTGCATCGGTGTTTTGATAGAACGATACTGTATATATGGATACCGCAGCCTGGTCTGTTCGCTGTGAGCGATATGATTATGAAACTCGGTTATCTGTCCATCTACTATTTTATTAATTTTGGTTTTAAAATCCTGTATCTGGTCAGGCCGGAGCTCATACTCCAGGAATCTTACCAGAATAGAAGGGATGATTTGACTTAACATATATTGTTATTAAAGATTCCTTCGGAAGTGCTCTGCCTTAACTTCCTCTAAGGTGGGTAACACTTTCTGCGGCTTTATAATCAATGTTTCATTGCCGGCAATTTCACTATCAAGGTCAAACCATATTTTGTATTGATCAGTGTTAAGCTCATCCCTACCACTTGTTAGCGAAATATATTTGCCGCTTTCATCAAACTTTAAATAAATTGTAAGTTCGTAAAGCAAATAAGACTTCTTCTTTTGCTGGTCTACTTTTATTTCCGGTCCTTTCTGACTCAGATAAGGATAAAACGAAATTAATCCACTGTTCATTTGCTGCCCAATTTGCTGCCCCCAGTTGCGTATATCTGATGCACTTGAAAGATACACTTCAAAACAAGACATCACGTAGTAATCTTTGAATTTAAAATGAACCGTCAATTTCTTATCCAGGCTATCTTCCCATTCATTTCTCAACAGAAAAATCCATAACAAAACAGGTACCACAAGCCCGAATATTGTAATTACAGGATCTATGACTTCTGTCCACCAGCCAGCAAGAACACACCAATCACTTCTCTTATTAACTTTAATAGCTATAATTATACAGCCTAGAAACACAACAATCCAGAAGAATATTTTGGACAAGTATTTTTGTATAATGAAATGGTGAAATTCCTTAATCATAGTGACATCATTTAATGATTATACTTTTACCAAATCTCCAACATAAAATTCAGTTTCGTGTGTTTCAATCACCACCCCTGCATTGAGGCGGGGCTCGAAAGTGGCAATAAAGCGGGTGGGGTGAAAATGATGAATCAACACTCCATACAACCACACAGGCCCACGACCGGAAATTACCACGCCTTTATTGTAGAAGTCTTTCAAATCCGGCAGTGTTATGGTTTTCAAATCAGCTGGTTCTATGTTATGTTCCAAAGCAAATTCCAACAAATTCCATTTTTCGGCTTTGGTAATTTTATATTTTATCATGGTTTGGTTAGTTCGTCGTATAAAGCTTTTGCCTGGTCTGGGCCAAGCCATTTGATTATATCAGACCATGGATATTTTGGAAACTGCCCTTTTAACCAGTCTGATTTCTTATTATTAATTTCATTATAATAACTCCTCTTTAGACTTTCTTCAATCGTTTTCTTTTGCTCCTCCGAAAAGGTGACATTTTTTTTCTCAAATCTTTTTAGTTCTACCTTTATTTTCTCGAAAGAAGAATCGTCTAGATTTAATTTTTCATTTGCAGTTGCATATGCAAGTTGTTGCTTTAAATCATTCTTTATACTCTGTATTTTGCTTTGCAAAAGTTGGTGCCATTTAGTATTGCTGAATTCTTTCAAAGAATTCAGTAAAATACCAAGGTCTACTGATTGATTTAATTCTGTGAATTTCCGGAAAAGCTCTTTTAGTTTTTCAATCTCAGATAGCGTAATGCTCAAATCAAATTTCTTATCTAGTTCAGTGTACTTTTTATAATTCAAGATTGATGCTTCAAATTCATCTTTGTCTAATAGATTTTGAGCTAACCTTAAAAAACCAGTCTTCCTTTCTTCGAGTTCCTCCTTTTCTTTCTGAACAGTCAATTTAAAGTCATCAACATCCTGAGTTGTTGCCAAGAAATTAATACTTCTATTAAAGCCACTTATTTTAGAATATTCCTTTAGACATAAACCTTGTTCTTTAACTTTTTGAAAATTTTCTAATGGCATGTAACCTAATTGATTTTCGTCATTAGCAATACTACTCATAGCTAACAATTCTTTTAGATTTTCTTTCCAAAACACTTCGTTATGAATTCTCATCAGCTTTTCAAATTCTTTCATCAATGCATTTTTATCAGAATCTGTGTCTATCTCAATCCTGATCCGGCCAAAACCAAAAGGCTTGATAGCTCCAATACTATAAAATATGTTTTCTGAGCCGTGTAAGGTTAGTGATGATATTAATGCTCCAATTTCCGTTTTTCGTAGATTATGGAATCTGATTTTACCTTCAAAAGTCGTTCCTTTGGGTAAAGGAATTGCTTCAGATATTAAGTTTAGTTTAGATATATCAATGGTTTGTTTTTCTTCGTTTTTTCTAACAGGATACCGCTTATAACCACGTAGGCTTGGGCTCCCAACATGATATGTATTATATTCTGTTAAGGTTTGCTGCTTGGTATTTTGATTTAAATAAAACGGGGAATAAGAAGACTTAGGGCTTGATAGTATATTTTCTTGAATAGGTAAAGGTTCTACTTCTCCTTTAGCTTTCATATCAGAAATAAAAACTCTTCCCTTTAGTTCGTAATTCTTCTGAGTAGTACCAAATATACACTCAGCCAAATCTAAGCCGGGTTTATAACTTAAAATATCTTTTGTCGTAAACCTTACGGGCTGTTTATACATGAAAGTTAGACCAAAGTCTATTAAGCTATTGTCTTTTTTTCTAAAAAAAACAGGAACACCTTCTTTAATTTTAGTTTTCCAATACTTCCAATCTTTAAGTATTTCAGAATCTTTTTTTCCATCCCTATTCAAAAACAAAAAAGTATCCATCTGCTCTGGCAACACCTCTAATTTCCTTCTATTATCGTTCAGTACTTCCTCTTTTCTACCTTTAAAAACGTACTCTCCTCTCCTACTGGTTTTTGCCGAATATTCACTAGCTTGCCCCACGCAAACAATTCTTCCCCAAAAGCTATCTTTATCAACGGATTTCGGGCGCACATACTTTAATGGCTGAAAAACGCTTACCCATGCCTTTTGCTTATCTGTTTCATCAAGTGGATGTTCTTCAAATTCATATTCCAGTTCACTTCCTTGGATAATATTCTCATATTTGAAAACTCCAGTACGTTCATCAAAGTTAGTACTTACTCTTTTCTCGAAATTTTTTGAGAATCCCTCATTAAAAATTTTATCAAGATCTGAATATCGGATTTTATATGGCTTGCCACATGAGTAAATCCAATATTTGTCATCTTTCTCTATTAAATATCCGCAATCGATTTCATCTTTTTTATTAGTCAGTTCATAACCTTCATCCATAACCACACCTTTAGTTCGCATTATCTGTCGAATAGAGTGCCTATCATCATCAATTTGTTTCATTCCAGACTTACTAATTATTTCTAAAGTATTCCTAATCAACCCTTTAAAAGTAGTAGCAGGAATAAAATATTTCTTATCATTACCCTCACAGACATGACAAAACTCATTAGTCTTTTTCCCTTCTGCGTAACCATTCCTGATAAAAATGGGCGTTTCTGCAGTGATTTTCACGGTTATCTCTCCGCTTTCCCCATCTTCAAATGGAACATCGTGGCTAACAAAATCTGCCCAATGAGGTTTATATACTTCTCCTTCTTCAGGTGCCGGAACAAAATTATAAGGTGACTTTACCATAATTATTTATTGTTTTCAGATACAAAGCCGGTAAATATTAACGCTTTCATTTTCAATACCTCCATGTTTTCGCAAAGGGGGTCTGCTTCAGGCTCCCATACTTGTTTGAATTTGAGGTTTTTAATGCCTTCAATCTTATGAGATAAGTATGAAACATCTTCAAAAACACTATTTTTCGGCAACTTACCTATCTCTATAAGGCTGATTAGATACCTACCCGTGTGCCTGATATGAATTGATACTTGTTCTTTCTTAGCCCACAACAAGCCCTCAATAATGAATGGGTTTTGCTGGTATCTGTTAGCATCAAACGGCTTATTTTTAAATAAATCAGGTTTTTTTTCGTCTGACAGCCATACGTACCCTTCGTATTCGTAATCAGGTATTTCGGTTAGTGCGTTAAGCTTCATAGTTGAAAATTTGTATTTTATCTCTCATTAGTGAACCTGTAAAAACTCCATGTCCTTTGGTGGTCATGCCACCGAGGGGTAACAGTCCTTTGCAAATATCCTTGAGTGCCAATTCTAAGGCTTCTATAATTTGTGCATTTCCGAAAACGGTCTTTTCCAGATAAATCCCAATTCTTAGTCTTTCCATATTATTGGTAAAGCCAGATACTTTTTCTGAAAATAAAGCCCCTTCCAATGCTCCACCAGTAAAACGGTCAATGGCTACATGATTGAATATTTTGTCATTGCTTACCTCTTCACCGAAATAGACGTCATCTATAATCACAGCCCCTCTCTGGCCTTTTTTATCGTTCTTTTTAATGCCAAACAAAGCGTTTACCGCTTCATTTTCATCTCCAGTTTTCTCTTCACCGCTTCCTGCCCATCTTTTAAGAAGTTTATTATAATGAAATGCTACCCGATGGCTTATCGCTCCTTTGATCGAGGAAGCAGGAATCAGGGTTCTATTTTTGAGTTCAATCCTGCCGTTTTCATCATAAACTACAATGTCTTCCATAACCGGGCGATTATTTACTTCTGCATCACCGGAGCCTTCACTGAAAATAAAAAAACTGTCAGGTTTCAATTCAAGAGTATAGCCCGATAAATTATTATCCGACTGTGTTGCTTTGAATTCTATCAGGCCTTCGTTCTGCGTATTAAATGATGGATCGAAGTTTCGGTAATCATCGAAGTCTTTTTCGATTGTTAGATTATAAATTCTATGTTTTATCCTTTTTATTTGCAAACTACCAAAGCCTTTTCTAGAACCCTGCCCCAGTCTGAACGTGGGTTGATGCAGGCGGGTAAGAATCTCTGTCCAGGTATTTTTATCGCTTTCGTTGCCAATTAGTTCTATTTCAAAAATAAAACGGGTTCCTGCGTAGACTACTTCATGGTTATATAACCCTTGGGACTCTGCCACACCCTTATCCGTAATTCTGACGTGCTGCCTTGCAGGCAAGTTTTCAAATTTTGAAAGAACCGATTCAATAGGACTTTTATCTAAACCTTCGGCTACTTTATCTTTTTCATAAAGCATATAGGCAGAGCTTATTTTAATCCTTGAGCCATAGCCACTCGGTATTTTATCTTCTTTTATATCGGTATTATTCTTCTTAAAATAAGCTTCATAAGCTTTCTTCTCCTTACCATGCAACTGATACCCCCATAGTTTAATGAGTTTTTCTTTTGCTTCATCAAACTCCTCAAAATCTTTATACTGGTCAAAAAATGAATGACTCAACACCCCGGCTAAAGATGTGCCCTGTATAATCGGTAAGCCCAGATGGTCTTTCTGAACAATGGCGTCTTTCAGTAAGGATGACTCGCCTGAGCCTACAAAAAGGCTTGTTTTGGCTTCCATAACGATTCGCGCAATATATCTATGATTATTCTCCATCTTCATCATTTTTACGTTTTGAGGTTTCCTTAGCCATTTCTTCGGCATATCTCGCAACGAAAACAGTTCCGAGGCGGTTATTTTCTTTCACTATTGTTTCAAATTTCTCTCTGTTCCGGTTTTTGTCCCAATATTTCTTTGCAGAAACCCCCGATTTCAGAATTGCCTCATCATCTGTGAAAAGCCTGTTGCTTAAGTTACTTAATGATCCACCTTTAAAAGCCTCTGCACGAATTGCACCCCATTGGCTTGGGCTGACTGATGATTTCAGGCTATCATGACTATTATTGCCATAAACAGCTTCATGGACGACTTTAGCTATGGTTTTAAACTCATCTTTTTCTTCTTTTCTCTTGTTCAGAAATTTTCCCAGAGTGGAGTTAATAGAAGCAGAAGTCTTATTATTATCTTCTTCCTTAGCCAGCTCTAGGCTAAAATCCCATATAGCATCTGAATTAGCTTTTAAAAAAGCAGGATTATACAACACTCTCCCAAGCCCTTCATTGGCATATTCGCCGACAATACTGTCAGGATTATTGATTGCCCCACCCTCCACATAGAAAACAGAACCTTTCTCAATACAATGCCTTTGTGCATTGGGAGTATTTCTTTTGAAATTCCAGGGTGAATAACTGTAGGTTCTTACTTGAGATTTCGCCCAGCAGATTTCACCTCCAACTATGCCTAAATCATTGGCCTTGGGTTGAAAAGTGGGGTGACCATAATCATTGAAAAAGCAGAGATTACTTTCCGCATATACTATATGGTAGCCTTTATTCTGAATCTGGTTGACACTGGATGCCATACCACTAAATTCAATTCTGATTTGCCCGAACTGCGCTGTTTTCGATTTGCCAATTTGTTTTTCGCCAATTAGAAACGCTTCAATCTTTTTCTGTAAATCTTCCGATTCATATTTAATAGTAAAGGTAAAAATCTGCCCTTTTTCTAAAGAACTGACACCAAACATCTGTCCGTTTAAAGAACTCCGGGTTGTTCGATCCTGTGCCGATTTTAAAGCAAAGTTTTTTCCAGCTTCTTTAAAAAATACTCCTGTCTCAGAAAAAAAACCTTTTCTTTCTTGCTTCAATTGAACACCATCCTTTCTGAATTGCTCGTAAGTATCTTTGTCAATAGCATACTGAACCCATGTTTTGCTTTTGTCTAGTTTATCTTTAAACAACACCAAAGGCATGGCGTAGCTTTTTAATTTTGGGTTATTAGAAATATGGGCATCGCCAAATAAAATCTTGTTTGAATGCAGCATATCATAGGCTTCGTCGGAATTATGGTTCTGATAAATATCGTTAGCAATAATGCCTAAGAAGTTACTTCCCGGAATAAAATCCAGAGTCTCAATATTACCTTCGGTAGCCAGTTTCGAGTTTAAGACAATGTCTGTCAAGAGCGTGCATGTATATAATATATCAATCATTTCTTTCCGGTTTTTAAATCTCAGTGAATTTACATCGGCCAAGACCTCTGTTTCTGTTTACTCCCAAATGCCTTACCCATTTTAAACATTGCAGGAACTTATCTTTCATTGCCTGGTTACTGATATTTGAGATAGTACCTTTAAGTTCGAGCGGAATACATACTTCCATAACCCGCAAGGCACCTTGCTTAGCTACTCCGTTTTTATCAATGGCAGTAGAGGCTATGTTCCGATACAAGAATTCACTGAGTTCATTGGTGGCGATTTCTCTTTTTTCTTCATTGCCTAGCTCTGCATTCGAAAAGTTAACTGAGGAGCGGATGTCAGCGTCTTTTCCGCCAAAAAATTGATCAATAGTGATATCCTGGTCATTTTCCTGCTTTATATCTTCTAGAGCTTCACGCAAAAGCCCTTTGATTGTTTTGCCGGGTATATAGGGCAGATTATCTTTATCTTTCAAAACAATGGCATCAGCCTCTGGCCCACCCGCAAGCCCGGAACCAATGTGCCAATCGCTCAAAAATGTAATTTTGTAGGTAATTGCTAACATATCTTATATAAAAGAGAATAGTTGAAGTACATCATAAATAATTGTCTTTCTTTTAACCTTAGTTGTTTTGTCATCCACTTTAATAATTTCCTCCTCTACAATAGCTGTATCCAGCTTCATTTTTTCATAGAACTTTTCATCAACTGCTTTCATACGTTTCATCATAAAATCAGCAGTTGATTCATTCTTATATAGTTCTGAAATCCATTGCCTTAGTTTTGAAACGCCTTTTGATTTGTCGTCTTTAAACTCCTTTAATACTTCAATAAGGTCTGATAAATCTTTAATCATAGGAAGGTCTCCGATTTTTTTAAGCGAATAAGGGCCATAGTCAAAACTGACATTACCAGCAGTCAGGGTCTTCCTCTCTATTTCCTCCTGATCTTCAATAAACGAAGAATGAACCTTATAAAATGACAAACATGACGGAGCCAATCCTCCGTCGTGAACTATACTTTTTGAGGCTTTCTTTGCTTTTTTAGTAAGTTCCTCTGCCAGATGCAACCCATAATGAATAGGGTAAGAGTATTTTATGTAGGCAATACCCACGCAGGCTGTCAGGCCATTTTTAAAGTCGCTCAGGTTATAATCCTTACTGAGAAATGCCAATCTCTCTTGGGTTTGCCTCTCAAACTCCTGTAAAAAGTTTACAGCGAAATCAAAAGCTAAGTCTGCCCTTATGATAAGGGTGATGTCATCGCCACCTAAAAGAATCGGTCGTAGGGGGTATCTCTCCTCCTTAGATATGTCTACGTTTAATTTCTCGAAGGCATTTCTTGCGGCAGTCTGAGTAGCTTCATCTAATTTCCTTGAAAAATCTGCAAATGTCTTTTTAGTCACAACAATATCTTTCTCTTTTAATTGACTACCCAATTGCTGAACCAACTTGCCTAAGCCGTTTCCATCAGCATGAATTACGGCGAGCCAGGGATTTGAAGAATCCTTGTTCATTTGGTTAAGATCTAAAGGAATCTTGTCAACATTCAACGAGCCGCCAAAGAATTTCTGGTACAAATTAGGATAGACTTCAGAATTCTGAGAGTCAGGCTCGCACTTGGATCTTTCAAATGCGTCCAATTTTTTCAGAATAGAAGCGTCTCTTCCTTCTTCCGCAAGATTATCTACCCCTACCCCTCCGGTTCTTCTGGCTCTTTCTAAACCCATAAAGCCAACCTCTACCGGGCTTTGAACTACATTTCTTTGCACTTTTAACCACTCTTCAAGCCTATCTATAGCTTTCGAAAGATCTTCAGACTCATCAAGCTTAACAACGGCCTGACTTATAGTGATACCGGGAGCAAATCCAGCAATAATCTTCGGAAATTCCCTGACCAATTTTTTGCATTTGCTTTCATCATCAAAAAGGTATTTAATATTGCCCGCCGCATTAATAATGATGTTACCATCTGCAGGTTTAATATCTGCCTCTTTAAAAAATTTTGAGGAGCAAATTTGCTCTATCAATTCACTAGCACCACCAATTTCTTTGAGTTTATTGGTCTGGAATATAAAATTTTGGATGCCCTGTACGCTCGCACCATATAAAAAATAGCTCATCGATTCTAAAAATAAGTTTTGGATATTAATGTATTGCATGCTATGATGTCAGACTGAGAATCTTGAAAATTCACTTCTTTTTTAGGTCACAATTCAGTCCAGACAATAAACCCTTATGGATATACGTATTTTATATATTATTCCTCATTAGCAATTGAAGAATTTTCTAAAATATTATTTAGAAGATATTTTTTGTCACATTTTAAAGTTAAACAGAACTTATTTAATGGAACAAGTATTTTTCTGAATATTTATATTTTTGTATCTATCTTAGATACAAAAACTTTATGTTATCTCATAAAACACAAATCGATCAGATTGAACAGGCTAAAAAGGCGATTACTCGAAAAAAATACGACGACTTACCTGAAGCAGTCAGTATAGATGAACAGCAAAGAGAGATTGAGTCTATGAAAGAAGTAATACGACACGAAAAGTTTTTTTTCGTTGTCTCTTCTACTGACAGTCGAATTGAACATATCTATGGGCTTGAAAAATGGTTGGGCTATAGTGAGCGAGATTTTACTCTCGAAAGATACCTAAGCATTATTCATCCCAGCTATTTAGAATTTTTAACGCATTTAGCGCAAATAACTTTCCAAATTGTAAGTTCTAAGGGTTTCCGGGTAGGTTTCAGAGAACAAAGATATGTAGTTGACATTGCTTTAAAACATGCAAAGGGTCATTATGTTCTATGTAAAAGAGCATTAAGCCCTTGGCAATGGAGGAACAACTTAATCCGTCAGGAACTCACCCATTACTTCAATGAATTTACAGTTACTAATCCTTATCTTGAAGATATCAGTCCTGAACTATTTCCAAGAATTTTAGATGCCAATGGAGACAAAATGTTTAATTTAGAAGATTTGCTTCGCAAAAACGCTTCTTTATATTTTGAGTCCAATAAAATATTCTTCAGTGCTCAGGAAATAAGGATTATACGTAAGATGGCCTACCATCCAAATATTAAATCTTCTGAGTTGGCAACAGCTTTCAAAAACCAGATTGGAACAATCAATACCCTAAAGAAAAGAATTATCAAAAAAGGGAGAGTACTTTTCAATGACCCGGAGATTATAAGCGTTAAAAGCATAGCAATATTGATGAAAAAGAACTGTTTTGTGTAATTCCATCCCTAATAATAACCTCCAGACATACTCTTAAACCATTTACATTAAAACATTCGTGTCTTATAACAATAGCCATTACTTTTGAGTCAGGTTTTAGGAAACATCTCGTAGTTTAACTCCTTATTGGATCATAAAGTGCTAAAATATTTAAGACAGACATAGGCTTAGATTCGCATTGAAAAATTGGCAATCAACTTTTCAATCAAATGCGAAACAAATTAGTAAAAAACAAATCAGATGTTTTATTTTTTGCGAAATCCTATGACCAAGCTTCGGGTAATTTAACCAAGAATTTAAGTTACCTGCGAAACGCCAAAGTAAGGACATTTTATGGTGCCAATAACAAATTTTTAGGAGGTTATGCCATTTCAACTACGAATCAAAATCCGAGTCTAAGATATTATGATTTTCTTAACTCAGAACAGCGTGACAGCCTCTTGAGGTTAGGTTATAAAGAGGAAGATTGCGCAGAAATTACATTTATTCTTTTTGAAACGCATACAAATCAAGTTCAAAGGTTAATGATATTAATCCGATCATTGTTTGATGCAAATGCAATGAAAAAGAAATTTATTCTTGGCGGAGGAGTAGTTAATGCTTTTAATAACCGAATGAAAAGAGTTTTGAGTATAGAGTTGTATAGTGGTGAATTGCCTGTATTCGGAAAAATAAGAACCTTTAAAATTCTTGGTACCAAAAGAAAGTATATGTTCTTTAAAATATTTCTTGCCTTTCTGAGCGAAACAAGAGTTTTATTAACAAGGATTGTAGATTTGGTTAAACAAGAATTCTAATATTTACAGAAACAAAAAAAGCACTCATCTCTGAGTGCTTTTTGCGACTGAGTGGGCTTATAATCAAACCCTTAATACCCAATTTAACTTTTTTAGATAGTATTTTTGAATGTCAATAATATAAGTTAGTTTAATCTTTGAAGGAACAGCTTTGTGGTACTTACAACTTTTCTAGTAGGCAATTAAATAAGCGAACGATTAGTCATGATATTGGATTTAGTCTTGAGAAAACCGTTGTGATGCTGCTTCTTGACAAACTGGTTGTCAAACCTATAATGCAAATAATTTTAAGGTGAACTAACGGATTTTCCCTGCATTCTTTCCTTTACCAGATTGGCAATCAATGAAGAAAAAGCTGTTATGTATTGTTCAATAATAGGCCATTCAAGTGGATCTATTATTGAAACTTATATCAGGACATAACATCTCAGATTATTAAATACTTTCAGAAAACCTTCATCCAACATTTCATTGGCCTCTTCCTGATTAGATAAATACTTCAAGCAAACACTTTAATAAAATCCAAAACACCTTGTATACAACAAGCTTCAGGCATGTGGATTTTATTCAAGAAAGGCCTTGGTTCTTCTAACTAATCTTCTAAAAAAGGGCACTTTGGTGATAAAAAATAAATCTCTGTTTATTTAGCATATATGTGTTATTACACTAGCTTTTGACAAATCATTGCCTTAGAAATAAATAGAAAAGGTAGAGACAGCATCCCATCTCTACCTTTTCAAATCTGGTGTGTTTATTTGATAGACTTTCCGTCACTATCAAACATCAAATCTTTTCCACCTACTTCTGCCTCATAAATAGTTTTGCCGCCTTTTATAATGATGGCTGCCTCTTTTACTTTTTTACCTTTCAATGCTTGTTGAACGGCCACAGGAAGTTCTGAGAATTTAATCTCTTTTTCTGTCTCTAGTATCTGCCCTTTTTCATCAAAGACCACAGATAATTCATCTTCTCCCTGTTCAAATGAGGCTTCGTAATCTTTACCTTCTTTATCCCATTTTACAGCTTTGGCTGCTGGATAAGCTTTAGCAAAGGCTTGTTTGATAGCAGCCGGAACTTTATCTGCTGCAAGTTTTTGAGCAAAAACTACCGTGCTTAATGCAATGGCAAGTGTTGTAAGCGATGCTTTATTGCGTTTCATGTTGCAAGTTATTTTAGTTTAACAATACAACATTACGGGTCAATTTTGTAGAGAATTTGGAGAATTGAGTTGAATAGAGAAATGTTTCTTAATTATGCTGATTGAAACTATCAGAAGCTTACGGTTATAATATGCCAGCCGGCTTTGTAAAAATAAGTCACCTCAAAATTATAAGTTTCACAAATCTGTTTCACCAAAGCCAGACCTAATCCCATTGACTCAGCATGTGAACTGTCTTTTTTGAATCGCTCAAAAAGTTGCTCTGTGGGTATAGTTGGAGGTACGCCTGTATTCTTAATCATAAAAAAATCCCTAGTTAATTCTATTACTATTTTACCTTCCTGTTGATTATACTTAATGGCATTACTCAGTAGATTATTCAGTAGTACATCCGCTAAAAACTCATTAATCCGAAGTGTGACATGGTGTTGAATGGAAGTATTTATCTGTAGATTTTTATGCTGAATCCATACATCTAATAAATTGAGTTTTTCATTCAGGCATACGGAAAAATCAATGCTTTGTGCTGTATCAAATTGCCTGTTTTCTATTTTGGTCAATAACAATAAGGTTTGGTTCAATTTTGAAAGCTTACCCAGATATTCGATCAAAGACCCCATTTGTTGCATTTGCCCATCGGTAAGGTTATTGTCCTGCAACAACAATTCCAAATTAGAGCTAATTACCGCCAAAGGAGTCTGCAATTCGTGAGACGCATTTTCAGTAAAAGATTTAAGGCTCTGGTATTCTCTTCTGACCTGCTCAGTTAATGAATATAGGTTTTTTTGAAGCGTCTGAAACTCCTGAATGTCAGTCGTATTAAAAATGAGAGAGTTCTTTTGGGTAATCTTAAAGGTTTGTAATAAATCGAGCGTTTTATAAAAGGGTTGCCAGATATTACGGGAAACCCTGTAATTGACAAAAAACAACAGACTTACCAGCAAAAGCATTACTCCGGTAAAGACGATTAATAATGCTACCATCAATTCATCAGACTCATAAAGAGTTTTTCTGATAGTGACCTTGAAGTAACCCTTTGTTGTCTTAATCCCAAAAGAAATCTGCCTACAATCAAGCATTTCGTGTTCTATTGCAGCAAAAAATGTAGTATCTTTTATTTGTACAGGTATCGGAGCAAGGGAAGGATTTATCCAGATACTATCCAATAATGATAAGAATTTATCAGGCAAAGCACCATTTTTCTCCACCAGTTTTTCAATCTTTACTTTCTGAAGTGTTAGTTGCTCGGTCACTTCATCGTCCAGTACTTTTCGTAAAAAGATATAACAGAGAATCCCTCCAACAACCGAAGCTATCAAACAGGCAAATAGAAACGAACGGGTAGTTTTATTAATTAATTTCATACAAGGCTGAATTTATAGCCAACCCCATACAATGTCTGGATATAGTCAGGACACGAGGCCTCGAGCATTTTCTTTCTTAAGTTTTTGATATGCGAATACAGGAAATCGAATGTATCTGACTGATCAATCTCATCGCCATATAAGTGTTCAGAAATAGACGACTTAGTGAGCACCCTATTCTGATTAGCTATCAGATACATTAATAGATCATATTCTTTCCTTGTAAGAATAATGTTTTTTGAACCAACCCATACTTCCTTAGACTCAGGAATAACTTTGATTTCACCAAAAGTAAGTTCCTTATTTCCACCAAACTGTCTTCTTCTCAACACCGATTTTACCCTTGAATTTAGTTCTGACAGGTGAAACGGTTTTGTCAAATAATCATCTGCTCCTAAGTCCAGTCCTTTTATTTTATCATCAAGGGCATTTTTTGCTGAAATGATGACAATACCAGCTGGAGATTGTTGTGCTTTGAGTTGCTCCACAATTGATAAGCCAGAACCATTAGGCAGCATAATATCAACCAGTATACAATCATATTCATATACCCCAATTTTGTCTTCAGCATCGGGTAAATTCGATACCCATTCGCATACATATCCTTCCCCAATCAGATACTTCTGAATAGTAGTCGCCAGGGCTTTTTCGTCTTCGATCAATAAAACTTTCATTTAGCAAAATAGTAAAAAGATTTTGTATAGATTCTGGATTTTTAACCATACCTGAGTGTTTCCATTATAAAAAATAAAATCTGGTTCTGGGCAAAATTCTTCGATACATTATGAATCCAATTCCTGTTTTTACGCAGGAAGTATTCATGCAAACCTCTCGTAAGCCTTTTTGAAGGCAGTTCCTACCATACTTTTACTTGCTATTTTAAAAAATATTTCCACAAAATTTCTACAGAATTGGGCATTAGGTTTGCTGTATCTATTATCAAAGCTCATTATGAAATTTATTTATTATCTATCTTTTTCACTGTTCGTTTCATTCAGCACCTATGCCCAATCTAAAACCGGATTGAAAATTACAGGAAAAGTAGTGGATGCCGCTACAAATCAACCTATTGAATATGCCTCCATCGGCGTGACTGATCAGCAAACCAATAAAGTGATTACAGGTACTATTACAGATGCGACTGGCGCTTTTGAAATAGCAGGCATCGCCCCCGGAACATTTACCATCAATATTGATTTTGTAGGTTATCAAAAAAAGACACTGAAAGATATAGCTCTACGTGCAGGCGATAAACCTCTAGTTTTGAGTTCTATTTCACTGATTACCTCTGTAAAAGCTTTAGATCAAGTAACAATAGTTGGCCAGGCAGCTATTGTAGAAAACCAGATTGATAAAATCGTTTATAATGCCGCCAATGATATTACTTCTCAAGGTGGTGCGGCCATTGATGTGTTGAAGAAAGTACCGATGGTTACGGTAGATATTGACGGCAATGTAGAGTTACAGGGAAACCCCAATATCCGTTTTTTGATTAATGGCAAGCCTTCAAGTGTGTTTGGTAATAGCCTTTCCGATGCATTAGCTTCAATTCCGGCCAGTCAGATTAAAAGTATTGAAGCCATTACCAGTCCGGGTGCAAAGTATGATGCCCAGGGAACGGGCGGTATCATTAATATTATTCTGAAAGATAATCGTTTACAGGGTATTAATGGAAGTATAAACCTGACAGGCGGCACAAGGTTGCAGAATGGTTCGGCGAATCTGAATTTCAGACATAATAATTTTGGCTTGAATGCTTTCTTCAGTGGTAATGAGCAGTTGAGTTCTCGTACACCCAGCACGCAAGATCGTACCTCTACCAATGCCAATACTACCCAACGTTTGTTGCAGGATGGGTATCAGGATTTTAAGAGAAGTGGTTACAGAGCAGGAATAGGTTTTGACTGGGATTTGAGTAAGAAATCAAGTCTGATTGGAGCTGTAGGCTATAATGATTTCAATAATAGCAGTAGTGGGATTACCAATATTCAACAATCTGTATCTGAAGGAGGTATCCCTATTTCTTCAAGCAATATTATCCGTAACTCAAGTAATAAAGGTGGTATCACAGATATTGACTGGAGCTTAAGCTATAAGCATAAATTTAAAAAAGAACAGCAGGAACTGGATATTTTGTATAGTGCCAGTTTTGGTAAACCTAATAACAGCTATAGCCAGATTCAGAACTATGCCGATGCCCTCCTACCCAATTCAGGAACTTTAGGTCATACGCCCGGCACAGATAAAGAGACTAATATTTCTATTGATTATGCTCACCCCATCAGCAAAAAGTTTTTAATTGAAACCGGAGTAAAAACTGTATTGCAGCATATTAATTCTATTGCTGATATACGGGTTTTCAGACCTGCTTCCAACAGCTATATCTATGACCCGACACAATCTTATCAGTTAGATTATAAAATGAATGTGTACGCAGGGTATTTATCTACTACGTTTTCACTATTCAACTATCTGAATGTAAAAGCCGGTGCACGATTTGAACATACGGACGTGACAATTGATTTTCCGAATACTTCTATTCCTTCTTACAACAATCTTGTACCTTCTTTGATTTTCTCTCATGATTTTAAAGGTGACCAATCACTTAAACTGGCGTATGCACGCCGTATCGAAAGAGCTGAATATCGCGAAATAAACCCATTTATGAACCTGAGTGACCCTTATAATATTACTGCCGGAAACCCGCTACTAAAACCAGAAATTGGCAATAATTTCGAATTGGGCTATAACAAATCTTTCAAAAACGGGGGTAATGTATATATTGCTTTGACAGAACGTATCAATACCAACGACATCAAGCCTTATACAACGTTTTATCCAACGTATCAAATTGGCGACTCAACTTATGAGAACGTATCAGTAACCTTACGTCAGAATATCGGTATAGAATACAATTCAGGGCTGAGCTTATCGGGTTCAATACCATTAACAGACCACCTGAATATAAGAGGGAATCTGATGGTTATCCACAAAAGTGTAGTAAACACGCTTTTAGCTAATAATGTAACCAATGGTGTTAATTCACGTTTCAATTTGAACCTTACTTATCAATTACCTAAAAACCTGATTCTGGAAGGTTTTGGTAATTATTCATCGGCCATCAATACTATTCAAGGGAAAAGACCACAACAGTTTACTTATAATTTTGCTTTCAGAAAACAGTTCTGGAACAAAAAAGCAAGCATTGGCTTTACCGCTACCAATCCATTCAGCAAATACATCAGTCAGGTTTCTACGGTCAAAACGGCTAATTATATCTCTTATAATACAGTTCTGGTGCCTTATCGTTCATTCGGTATTAGCTTTACTTATAAATTTGGCAAGCTTGAATTTAAGAAAGGAAGAGAGCAAGGGAACGATTTTATTAATGCACCAAGTGTAGAGAATTAAGGTAATCGAGTGTTAGGGAAAAAGCAGCCAAAACGCTTTTTTTAGTAGTTGTTTTAAAGACCGTGGCTTTTAGGCACGGTCTTTTTGATTGAATTACTAGGTTTCCATAAATCATTTAGACCTATGCAGCTTATTCGGCCTCAAGCAAGATAGCCTGATACAAAGAAGCAAATGAGGCTTTTATCCAGGCAATAGCCGGGAATACCCCAACAATTAAAGCCAGAAAGCCCAGAATAAAAATAAAGATAGAAGCAAAACCAAGTATGAAGATTTGCCAGGCATAGCCATTGGTCATTTTCCAACTGGTTTCTATGGCAGTAATGGGGTCCAGTTTTTTATCCATTACCAGATAGGATACAAAAGCCAATCGGCATGCTACGATAATTCCCGGAATGATTAACACTATTAAACTGATGCCTATCAATGAAGTTACTAATACATTAGTTAATACGATATTCAAATAGTTCTGAAAACCTATAATGATATTTTTGACCTCGACAACCTCCCTTCTGGCTGCCTGGACAAAAAGTAAATCGGCACTATACCCGATGATCGGCAAAAACAGAAATATATAGGCTATTCCTAAAATTCCTAAGGCTATTTGTCCTGAATCGTAGACATCTCCTATATGATGTCTGAGGTTATTTGTGGGCGCATCCAGAATTGCCAGTACAAATACAATCAGTAATAAGTGAAGAAAATACTGTTTCACTGTTTCCCAACCCCAGGAAATAGATTTACTTACACTTACCGGGATTAATTGCTGAGCTGTTTCCATTCTAATTTTTTTATTTATTTGATGCTCAAATGTATGGTACTTGTAAATATTATAACAGCTACCAAAGTAGGCATTTAAAAAAACACTACTTTAGTATTGATGACATACATTTGAAACCGGATACTTTTATCGAAAATTACACAGGATTATTTCATGGAAGTAAAAATGATTTTTGTCTGGATTTGTTTTATTTTTTGTGTGGGATTGACCTCAGGAGGCATGCTTATTCTATTCCGAAATAAGACGTATAAACAACTGCCATCGTTTCGGTATCTACAGTACTATTTAATATTAATTTATACGTTTGGATTTTACTCCCTGTGGAGTAAAGTATTTGTGCAGCTTTTTCTGGTCGTTAATGAATCATTGGAGCATATAATCTCTGTTTCTAATCTGCTCATCATGCTTGGGGTACCATTTTTAATGGCAGGTAAACTAATATTCGTTTGGTGGAGTCTGAGCTTACTAAAGAAAAAAATTCCCGTTCTTATACTACCTGCGGCTTTAATAATTACTTTTCTGATAGTATTGGTATATATCACTTATTTAAGGTTTGAAGTATTATCAAATATTAGTGAAATAAATGCAGTCTGTATGTTTATGCTAACTGTTTTTAATTTGGCGATTCTGTTTTTTTCTGAAATAGCCTATCTGACAAAAAAGCAAAAAGTGATTTTTATGCTTCTTATCTTTTTTTCAGGAATTATTTATTTGCTCCAATTAATTGATTTAGATAAACCCATCACAGAAATTGTTTTTATCTTTTTATTCTTTCTAAGCCATACCACCATCTTAGTTTATTTTATCTACATAGCTCATTCGCCTGTCATGGTAGAGGAAGCTGTTTTTATTCCAGCTTCATTCGAAAAATTTGTTGAAAAATATATGATTTCGCCCCGTGAAGCAGAAATTGTTCACTATATTTTCGATGGTAAAACGAATAAAGAAATTGCAGATAAATTATTTGTGACCGTACAAACAATCAAAGATCACACCCATCGTATCTATCAAAAGACAGATGTAAAATCGAGAGCTCAATTAACATCGTTATTAAGAAAGTTCTTTCTTTAAACGATATCATTTGTCTGAACAGATTTTTTCAATCAGGTGCTACCCTCCTCCATTTTTTCTGTACCCAGAAATAGAAAAGAACATAGGCTAGCCCCAGACTAAACCCTCCTACTACATCACTGGTATAATGATAGCGTAATACGATTCTACTTATTCCGATAGCGATCGTAGCTAAAAGAAAAAACAAACTAATGACCCATTTCCATCTTCTATTTATAGAAGATTCCCATATCTCATGAATCAATATGCTCACAAATACAAATGAACCCATTGCATGCCCGCTTGGAAAGCTATAGCTATCCAGTTTATCAAATAATGGCAAGTCAGGTCTGGGTCTGGCAAAAAATAGTTTGCCAGCATAAATGACAATGGTACTTGTCAGGGCAAGTATACCTACGTGCCAGGCATCTGTTTTTCGGCCTCTATAAAAAAGTAAGAAGGTCAGTATAGCATAAGCAGGAAACAAAAATAAACCTGAGCCAAAGAATGTCAGAAAATTAAAAACATCAATGAAAGATGGTGTGGAATACTGATTGATAAAGGTAAATACCGCGCTATCAAACCAGTCTTCTTTTTCTCTTACAACCTCATGAGCAATTATACTAAATATGCCTAACGACCCAATAAAAAAAAGAAATGGCAAAATTATTCTAATAATGATATATCCGTTTCGTTTCACAAGCCTACAAATTAGCAATTTTAAACATGAGTAAGATTAGCTTCCTGTTGGCAAGTAGCGCATCAATCCTGTAGAAAATTTGAATTTTTTGCCTGAAGCAGTTTTTAAAACAAGTAGTCAAATTAACAGAGTTTAGAGAATTTACTTCCAGATTAGTACTATTGTTCCGGCAATAATTAGAATTGCACCCATGGCCGTTTTTAATGTTAGCGTTTCGCCTAGAATCACTATTGACAATACTATGGTTAGCGCCAGACTTAGTTTATCAATAGGCGCTACCTGAGAGACATTTCCCAATTGTAATGCTTTAAAATAAAATAGCCAGGATAACCCGGTAGTTACACCGGAAATCGTTAGAAATAACAGACTTTGTCTGGATATAGTATTAATCTCCTTCAACTCTCCTTTACCCAATACAATGCCCCAGGTAATAAACAGGATTATAAGGGTACGAATGGCTGTAGCCAGATTTGAGTTAACATGCGCAATACCCATTTTGGCAAAAATAGCCGTTAATGAGGCAAATAAAGCAGATAATAAAGCATAGAACCACCACATAGATTTTATCATTTAAATATTTGCGAATTAAATAATCAAATATGAAGAAAATCTGATTTTGTCGAAGGTGATTCTCAATTTCTAGTCAGAAGAAAAAATTTGCATTTTTTCAAAAATTCAGAATTTCTTCAGAATTCATTTTTTTCTTTGCGCTTTCACAAGGTACAACCTATTACTAAGTAGATATACGAAATCTACGTAATATTCGAGCCAATACTTTGATAAACATAATATAGACCCGATTATCCCTCTATGTTATGTTTATTTTTTGCCTCAAAATATTATTTAGAATTAGTCTTAATACAATTCTTAATTATTTTCTATCAAAATCCGTAAATATTTTATGAACATTTCTAAAACACACATTATCATTGGTAGTATTTTCCTGGCAGGTTTTTCTTCATGTACCGAGAAAGCAGACGAAATAACTCCGCTCCGCACAAAAATTGAGTATTCCAGGGCAACTGCAACAACGCCCTACAAAAGCCTTTTTATAGATGCGAAGGGAGATACCACCGTAGATTTGAAGTCGGGTAATGACCGATACAGAATTTATCAGGCATTGAATTATTACCTGGGGGGCGCTGTAAGAGACAGCAAAGCGCTTGATGCAACGGTTATGAAAAATATGTATGCGAATACAGGCAATCCATTCACAGACATTCCTTCCTTAAATATTTCAGGTTCTTCTCTGAATGCTTCAGGCGTACAATTACGCAACGTTACTGCTTCTTCGAAAGCAACTACTGAAGCCGATGCTATCCGTACAAAAATGGATGCAACTTTTGGAGAAATGGCCGAAGTCAGTAAATCTTTTGGTGCCGTTGCGGCTAAAGGAGTTGCCGGGAAATCTGGCACCTATTTATTAGATGCGAAGGGCATTGAGGTGGTTCAGATTATTCAGAAATCTTTAATCGGTGCTTTTCAATTAGATTATATAAGCAATGTTTTATTAGACAAAGGCTTAAGTGCAGATAATACAACTTTGGTATCCGGCAAAAAATACTCTCAATTAGAACACAATTGGGACGAAGCTTATGGCACACTTACTCTAAATCCTGTTTTCTTAATTAATTCAACTGATGCTGTTCGTGGTACGTCTGAATCATTCTTAGGTTCGTATATCTGGGAGTATAATAAAGCAGCCTATGCTAAAATTCACCCGGCATTTGTGAGAGGACGTGTTGCCATTGTTAATAATGATATGACTGAATTAAAAACACAGGCGACATTCATCAGAACTGAAATGGAAAAAGCGATTGCTTATTCAGCGGTGGGATATTTAGGAAAATGGAAAACTGGTACAACTGAAGCAGCTCGTGCCCATGCCATTGGAGAAGGAATAGGTTTCATCTACTCATTACGTTTCTGTGCAGTTACCGGGGTTGATGCTAAATTCTCTGACGATCTTATTGCCAGCCTGGTAGGTTCTACTAATGGTTTCTGGGATTTGACCAATGACAAAGTGAATGCAGCAGTTGATGCCATCAATGCTAAATTCAAATTGTAAAAACTCATTCATTCTCCTCATAAGTGGGTTGATAACACTAAGCTTATCAATCCACTCATTTATTTTTAAAATCATGAAGTCTCATTTTAGGAAAAAGTCATATTGGTTACTTTTATTAACAACTATATTATGGGCTTGCGGAGGTAATGGAAAAACTGTTGACCCTCCTACACCTGTAGATGAAGGGAAAGACAGAAAAGCCTTGTTGACCCACCTGGCAGATAACATCATTATTCCGGCCTATGCTGATTTTAAAGTAAAGTTTGACCAGATGCTGACAAAGGCAGATGCTTTTACAGCTAAACCTGATAATACTACGCTTGTTGAATTCAGAGCTGCCTGGGTAGATGCTTATACTGAATGGCAGAAAGTGGAACTATTTGATTTTGGACCCGCAGAAAGACAGACCTTACGTAATTTTTTCAACATTTACCCCGCCAGCGAAAAAGGAATTAATGACAATATAGCCGATCCTACTGCGAATTTAGAGATACCTGCCTCTGCGCCTCAGCAGGGATTTCCCGCTTTAGATTACCTGCTGAATGGCTTGGGTAATACTGATGCTGCTATTCTTGGTTTTTATACCACTGCCCCTGATGCGGCTAAGAGAATTGTTTATATGAAGCGACTGACAAGCCGGATGAATACGCTACTAACCAAAGTTATCAGTGATTGGACTACCTATAGAGAAACCTTTATCACCAAAACCGGGCTGGATATCGGTTCGTCAACCTCATTGATGGTCAATGGTTTGGTGCTTCACTATGAACGCTATATCCGCTCCGGTAAATTTGGTATTCCCTCAGGTGTTATGCTCAATGGTGTTGTCTCTCCCGAAAAGGTCGAAGCGTTCTATAAAAAAGACCTCTCTCTTGCACTGTCCAAGGCTGCCCATCAAGCTTATGTGGATTTTTTTAATGGTAAAGCAGTTAAAACAGGTGTAGAAGGCCCTTCGTTTAAAACTTATCTTGATGCATTAGGCGCGAAAGATACAAGCACCGGGAAATTATTAGCGCAGCTGATTAATGAGCAATTTCAGCTAAGCAAAGGCAAGATAGATTTGCTGAAGCCTAATTTTTATGAAGAGGTAAAGACCAATAATCAGGCAATGAAAGATGTCTATACTGAAATGCAAAAAGGTGTTCGGATGCTGAAAGTAGATATGACTTCTGCCATGAGTATTACCATTACTTATACTGATAATGATGGCGATTGATGGATACGGCAAAGTGTGAGATAAGGTCTTTTGTTCTTGCATAATGATAGTAATTGAGACCTGTGTTTATCACGCTATTTGAGGGCATAACCTAACCCCTTATCTCAAAATCCTTTAATGAAAAGCAAATTGCGCAAATACTTTCAACAAAAAATAGCTGCTGCCCCTTTAGCCATTTTCAGAATTGGCTTTGGTTTGATGCTATTGGGTAGTATGATCCGGTTCTGGAGCAAGGGATGGATTGATGATTTATACATACAACCCAGGTATTTCTTCCCTTTCTATGGTTTTGAATTTGTCAAACCTCTCAGTAATTACACCTATTTTCTGTTTTTAGTGTGTGGGCTTTGTGCATTGTTAGTAACTTTAGGTTTGTTTTATAGAATAGCAATTATAGGACTGTTCCTGAGTTTTACCTATATAGAGTTGATGGATAAATCCACTTACCTCAACCATTACTATTTTATCAGTTTGGTTTGCTTCCTGATGATTTTTTTGCCTGCACACGTCTATTTTTCCATTGATGCCTACCGGAACCGAGAGCTATCTGCCAGGTATATTCCACAATGGTGTATCGACGCACTTAAACTGATGATAGCAGTGTTGTATTTATATGCCGGACTTGCCAAAGTTAATTCTGACTGGCTGCTACATGCACAACCATTGAAAATATGGTTGCCAGCTCGCAATGATATGCCGATTATTGGTTCTCTGTTTAATAAAGGCTGGACACCTTATGCTTTTAGCTGGTTTGGCTGCTTATATGACTTGAGCATACCGTTTTTATTATGGCGTCCAACTACACGTTGGCTGGCTTATCTGGCCGTCATTGTTTTCCATGTATTGACGGCATTGTTGTTTCCGATCGGCATGTTTCCGCATATTATGATAGTGGCCGCTTTAGTTTTTTTTTCACCTAATTTTCACGAAGCAATCATTCGGCGCATCAGTCATTGGCTGAAAATCCCTTCTGACTTAAAGACCGGAAATACAAAATCTTACACGCCATCATCATTTATTCTGCCTGTTTTTACAGTCTTTTTCATTTTTCAAATTGTGTTTCCTTTCAGATACCTGCTATATCCCGATGAGTTATTCTGGACTGAGCAAGGTTATCGGTTTTCATGGAGAGTTATGCTGATGGAAAAAGCAGGCTACGCCCAATTTACAGTAAAAGATAGAAGCGGCAAACAGATGGTAGTGAATAACAATGATTTCTTGTCACCATTGCAGGAAAAAATGATGTCGACGCAGCCGGATATGCTCCTGCAATATGCACACCTCCTGCGTGATTACTATGCCCGACACGGTTTCGAGTCACCGCAGGTATATGTAGATTCTTATGTAACTCTCAATGGTCGTATGGGTAAGCCTTTGGTGAGCCCAACTACTGATTTGGCCATTGAGCAGGATTCTTTTCAACATAAATCATGGATTTTACCATTCAATGACACTATCAAAGGTTTTTAATACATTTATTCTTAGTCTGATTGTCTCAGCCTCTTTGGCACAATATGAATTGACAGGTATTGTACGTCTGAGAAAAGACAGTACTGTGGCTAAAGATTGCCGCATTGTACTCAATGCCGGATCTCCGTTTACGACAACAGATGAGCGGGGTCACTTCAGGTTCAGAAATCTACCCAAAGGAATCTACCAAGTGCTGATATCACTGACCGACTATCAGTCATTTCAGCAGACAATCACTATTCAAGACAAAGATGTCAACTTAACTATTTATTTAGATTTGCTGAACACCACGCTTGACGAAGTGGTGGTAAAAGATAAACAAAGTGATTTCGGCTTTACTCGTATGCGTGCTGTCGAGAGCATGGGTATTTACGAAGGGAAAAAGACCGAAGTTATCTTACCGGAGCAACTGGTGGCTAATCTGGCAACCAATAACGCCCGCCAGGTCTATGCTCGTGTAGCAGGATTAAACATCTGGGAAAATGACGGTGCCGGATTACAACTCAGCATTGGAGGCAGGGGACTTGACCCTAATCGTACTGCTAACTTCAATGTTCGTCAGAATGGTTATGATATCAGTGCCGATGCCTTGGGCTATCCTGAAAGTTATTATACCCCTCCTATTGAAGCAGTAGGAAAAATCCAGATTGTGCGCGGGGCGGCATCGCTTCAGTATGGAACCCAATTCGGCGGGCTTATCAATTTTGTATTAAAAAAACCAGTTACTGATCGTACATTTGAATTAACTGCTCGTCAGAGTGTCGGCTCTTTCGGCTTTTACAATGCCTTTACTAGTGCCAGTGGTACCCTAGGGAAATTGAGTTACTATACCTTTTTTCAGTATAAACGTGGCAATGGCTGGCGGGCTAATTCAGACTTTAACAGCTATAATTATTACGCTGATATAGATTATCAATTCAATGAAAAAACCAGTATAGGCATTGATTTTACCCATATGAATTACCTGGCACATCAACCAGGCGGCTTAACAGATGCTATGTTTCTAGAAGACCCCAGGCAAACCAACCGGGAACGGAACTGGTTTAAAGTCAACTGGAACCTTATGGCCGCGCACTTTGACCATAAATTCAACACGATGAATGAATTTAATCTGCGCGTATTCGGCCTGTCTGCTTACAGGTATTCTTTAGGGTTTCGTCCTAACCGGGTAGCCAGCATGGATGACAACAGCGAACGCGATCTAATTAAAGGAGATTTTACCAACTGGGGGACAGAAGCCCGTTTCTTGAAACGATACTTTGTTGAGAATAAGTTATCCGTGCTTTTAGTAGGAAGTCGCTACTACCATGGTTTCAATCACAGTGTGCAAGGATTGGGTAGTACGACAAGAAATGCAGATTTTACCTACATTAATCAGGAAGAAGCTATTGCGAATGATTACAGGTTTCCTAATAATAATATCTCTCTTTTTGCTGAAAATATATTCTATCTCCATGATAATTTTTCCGTCACTCCCGGTATTCGCTATGAATATATTCATACCAAAGCCGACGGTTTTTATGGGACTATCCTACGGGATCTGGCAGGAAATATTATTGCTTCCAATCGTACCAATGAAACACGTGTCAATGGTCGTCAGTTTGTATTGGCAGGCATAGGTTTGAGTTATAAACCAACTTCGCACCTAGATATTTACAGCAATATCTCTCAGAATTACCGCTCTATTACCTTCAGCGATATGAGAATTTCCAATCCCTCCTCTGTCATTGATCCGAATATGAAAGATGAAAAAGGTTATTCAATAGATTTAGGTGTGAGAACACAGCAGACTACACTTTACAATTTTGATGTCAGCACCTTTTATCTGAATTATAATAACAGGATTGGTGAAGTACAGTTTTATGATGAGAATAACAGGGTTCTGCGTCGCAGAGGTAATATCGGTCAGGCTGTTATCATGGGTGTGGAATCTTACATAGAAGGAGATTTGATAAAGCTGTTGAAGCCTATCAATCAATCTTTGAGTGGTGTTCTGTTCGCCAATATTGCTTTGATTCACTCCACTTATAAAGCAAGTGAAATTGCCGGAGTGGCTGGAAACCAGGTAGAATTTGTTCCGGATGTCAATCTCAAAAGCGGAATCCGCTTAGGCTATAAAAACCTGAAAGCCTCTTTTCAGTATACTTATTTGTCAGACCAGTTTTCGGAAGCGACCAATGCTATTGATGGCGGAGTCTCAGCGGTAGTTGGGTTAATCCCGGCTTATGATGTAATGGATGCCAGTATTTCGTATCAATTCAAGCGATTCAGAATTGAAGGTAATGTGAACAATGTAGCCAATCGCATGTATTTTACACGCAGGGCAACAGGTTATCCGGGACCAGGCATTTTGCCTTCAGACGGCCGAAGCTTTTATTTAAGCTTGCAGGTAAAAATATAAAGTTCAGGTTTACAGCTAGGCTATGCCTTCATTAGAAGAAAGTCGTAAAGTATAAGTCAATCCTTACGACTTTCTTCATTCAATTGTAGTGAATCTTCTAAAAAGCTTGTCCTATACCAAAGAAAAACAATTTGTCTTCTCTGGAAAGTCCATAGTCAAAAGATAGTATAGTCGATTGATTCCAGGCAATTCTAAGTCCTCCGCCATAAGAAGTTTTGACCTGCCTGAAATTTAAATCCTGCCATCTGTCTCTGACTGTACCTGCATCAAAAAATGGAGCAAGTCCGAAAGCAAATCGCTGCTTACCCCATTTGGTTTCTACTAATCTTGCTCTTAACTCAATATTGGCAAACCACATGGATCTTGCCAGAAAACGGTTTGCTCTGAATCCACGTAAGGACTGCTTCCCTCCCATTGCATTGATACTGCCATCAGGACTCCATTGATCCTGAAATTCAAAAAATGGGGCATTCTTACCAAAAATATTCCCGATACCTACCCGGCCGGCCAGAACAGTTCTTGAACCAACAGGTAGTTTCTGGTAGTAACGACCTTGCAAAAAGAGTTTGTTAAAGTCAAACTGTGAGCCAATGGCTTTCCCAGAAAATTCATTCGCAATCTCAATATAAGTACCTTTGGTGGGATCAGGTTCAAAATCTCTGGTATCATAAATTAGCGCGGTTTGTATAATAGAAACCCATCCCCCTTTTAATCCTGATATGAGACCTTGTTCAAAATCACGCCTTAATAAAGATGTCCCATTCGGTGCTTTGGTATTGTGTCCTGTTACGGGGTCTATAGCTTCTGCTTCCTCCCCCTCAAAAGTGCTATAATCTAAATGCTGAATTTCGTAGCCACCCATTATGCGCCACTTGCCATTTCCCAAAGCATAATCAGCTTTCAGGTTAAGCATAAACTCTGTTTCTCTGAACCTGTTAGACAGCGCATCCGTTACAAGCCGCCCTTCATTAGCGTCACCCGGTCTTAGCGTTTTTCTTGCTCTGTCATAAGCTTTATAAGTTGGAAAAACAGTATTTTCATCTGAGGGTAGATGAAGATACCCGAGTGTTTTTTCTGTAGAGCCAAAATATAAATTGGCAGGGTTCTGTTGGGCTTTAAAATCTAGCTTAAAGCGCCAGCGAGTTCCTTTGTAATAGGGAACATCCAGCGATAAGATAAGCTCTCTTGCATTAGAGGTATAATACGCCGCATTGGCTTTTAGTTTTACCAGATAGGGCGTATAGGCAAACAGAGGATTATTCCTGTATCCATTCCAATAGAGATTAGACCTCACCCCAAATCCGAAACCTGTTACCGGGTCTGAAGAAAAATCGGGTATACCTGTAATAAATTTCCCTTCCCGCTTTTTGGCTAAATCAGCATCAGACATTCGTTTCGATTTTATGAACGAAAGACTGTCTTGCTGTTGATTGGCAGATGGCACCACGGCTGATTGTGCAGATGAAAAGTGTGCAACTGAAAATAAAAAGAGATTTAAAAGTAAATTTTTCATTATGTGTGTGTGTTTGATTCACAGCGAAAGTCTGAATAGATTTTGAATATATTCTGAATGGGCAATAAAGCATACTATGAAGATTGAGAAAAGACGCATTGTTAATCTGGTTTTCTTTTATGAAACGTTAACTGAGAGAGAGAGTTTTACTAACTGTATTTTGTTGAAAAAATCCTGAGATAATTGAGAAACAATGTGTTTACATCTTATTTTTCTTTATATTCTAAATTAATTCAGAATTGGGATTATATTTTTGTCGGTATGAAGATACTGGTTATAGAAGACGAAAAAGAACTGGCACAAAACATTGCCGATTATCTGGAAGCAGAAAAATATCTTTGCGAATTTGCAGCTACTTACGAACAGGCAATCGAAAAAATACATCTGTACGATTATGACTGCATATTGCTTGACATTATGCTGCCTGGTGGGAATGGTTTACAAATTCTGCGCGCCATTAAAGAGCAAAATAAACAAGATGGTGTCATAATCATTTCGGCTAAAAATGCCTTGGATGATAAAGTAGCAGGCTTGAAATTAGGCGCAGATGATTACCTTGCTAAGCCTTTTCATTTACCTGAGCTATCGGCTCGTATTTATTCGTTGATGCGTCGTAAGCAATTCAACAATGCAAACATCATTGAACAAAAAGAGCTACAGATTGATGTATTGGCAAAGGAGGTAAAAGTGAATAATGAGATAGTAAACCTGACTCGTAAAGAGTTCGGACTCTTATTGTTTTTTATCGGCAATAAAAATCGTGTCGTATCAAAAAGTGCATTGGCCGAATACCTCTCGGGTGATATTGCAGATATGCTTGATAACTACGATTTTATCTATGCACACATTAAAAATCTAAAGAAGAAACTCACCGATGCGGGCTGTGGAAATTATCTGAAAACCATCTATGGTACTGGATACAAATGGGAAATATGAGCAAATTATTAAATAAACCCTTACGCGTTTTTACACTCTATGCTTTAATCATACTTATCCTAAGTATTCCGGCGTACTATTGGGTAGTTGATACGATATGGTTAAATGAAATTGATGTTCATAATAAAACTGTTGAAGGGCATATAAAAGATGGCTTTAAAAGTATCAATCTTAGCAGCGATCAGATTGATGAGGCGGTTAATGTCTGGAGTCAGATTCAACCAGGAATAAAAATCAGGTCGGCTCAATCTTCTGAAATTAAGAAAGATAGCGTTTATGAAGTCATCAGACCTAATAAATATGCAAATGAGATCGGCGAGCGTTTCAGAGGAATTTCGACCTACTTTTATATTCAGGGCAAAGCCTACCATTTAATGGTTGAAACCAACGTGGAAGAAACCCACGAAACCGTGATTGCCATAGCAATTGTTACAATTTTGTTCTTTAGTTTACTGGTTATCGGCTTTATAGTTCTTAACAGAAAAATTGCCACACAGATATGGCAACCATTTAAAAACACATTGAATCAACTTAAAATATTTGATCTCAATAGTCATAAATCCATACAACTGACAACTTCAGATATTGAAGAATTTGAAGAGCTAAATCAGGTGCTTACCAAACTGATAGATAACAACATTGCGGTCTACAATCAGCAAAAGCAATTCACTGAAAATGCTTCACACGAATTACAAACACCATTGGCATTATTAAAATCGAAAATAGATTTATTACTACAGGATAAAAGTCTCGGCGAGAAGCAACTGGAGTTAATTTCAACTCTGAATACTCCATTGGCAAGAGTATCACGCATCAATAAAAATCTTTTATTGCTGGCAAAAATAGAAAACCATCAATATGCCGATGAACAAAGCGTACACGTAAATCAGTTACTGGATGAAAATATAGAAATCTTGTCAGACTATGCCACGAATAAGCAAATCCGCATTGAGAATCTCATCAAAGAGCCGGTTATAGTTAAAGGAAACAAACACTTACTGGAAATCATGCTTACTAATTTGTTGGTTAATGCCATCAGACATAACCATGAGAACGGAATAATTGGAATTGATTATCAGGCTCCTGTTTTCAACGTCTATAATTCCGGTACAGAATCATTAAATAACAATACTTTATTTAAGCGATTTGTATCAGCCTCAGCTCAGTCACCCAATAGCGGTTTAGGCTTATCTATTGTTAAAGAAATCTGTAATCGGTACAACTGGTTAATCACTTATACTTTCACCAACAATCAGCATCATTTTTCTATCACTTTCCAATAAATTCAAAACTTCTACAAAATGGGGTTGCTAATTTGCATGTGCATGCCGATGTACATAAGAATATAATTCAAAATTACGACCATCAAATGAAGCATTTAATTTTATTACTTTTTCTGACTCCGCTAATCAGCCTTGCACAAATATCAGGTGTAAGCATTTCAGGGAATGTAAAAGTAAGCGGCACCATACCCCTGCCCAAGAAGATAGATGCGCCCTTTGTAGCCGGATATCTGGCACCGGATATTGCTATACATTGGAGTTGGGATGCATCAATACTGTCAGTATGAGCTTGTTGCTGTGTTAGAATTTCTAATGCTATTCATAGTAATCAGGTGCTTTTCTAAGCTTAGCATTTGCACCAAAATCGTGTTGAATCCAAAGCTGTGCATTTTCCTTTTTCAGAAATGCATCAATATCTTTTCTGGAAGACCTTGTTTGTTCCTGGTTGAATTCAATTGTTGGTATTCTGCCTAAAACCCTCTCTTCCGGATAATGATAAAGATCGCCGGATAAAACAATATTTCCTGTCTTTGCCAATTTTACATATAAAACCTGATGCCCCGATGTATGCCCGGGTGCGGCTTTAATAATAACGGTTCCATCCCCAAATACATCATGTTGATCTGTAGTAATCATTTGCGTTTTACTATTTTTGAGAGCAGAATAAGTCGAAGGTACGGTTGCCCCGGGAGGTTGTTTGGCAAACATCAAATCAAATTCATTTTGTCGTACAAGCCACGTGGCGGTTGAAAATTCATTGGCGTTCGCTGTGTGATCATAATGGTAATGGGATAAGGCAAGATAATTTATATTACTGGGTGAATAGCCGACTTCTGCCAATTGCATTTTAAGGGGTTTGGTCAAAGTGATGTCACGTTGGCCATTGGGTAGAACCAATTTGTATGAAACAGGAGAACGGTTAAAATTCCAGGACGCATCGGGTACTGCTCCGGTGTCCCACATTAATGTTCCTTTTGGATGTACAATAAGATAACATGGTATAGCCATTCTGCTAATGGCTACTTCATTGCTTTCCAAACCAAGTCTTTTAGTATCTATATTTTCAAATGTACCGCAATCAAAAATATAGAGCTTTATCGGAGATTTATGAGTTGAACCTACGGTTATCTTTACAGACTCCGTATCAGGCTCTACGAATGAAGCTATGCTAGCAGCAACAAAGACAAAAAATACAGATGTGAATAATTTAGTATTCATATAAATTTTTTACAGCGTTTATTTTATTTCTATAATATAAAGCTAGCATCGAAATCTTGTCCTTTATTCTTAAAATGAATACTCTTGCAAACCGACCCAAAAGTATCAATTGGAAGATTTATACTCCTGATCCGTTACCGGAGGACCAGAAGTAACACCACCTTTATCTAAATTTGGTGTGGCTACTGTGTGCGCCATGGGGCCATCGGGGGTGGCTCCATGCCAATGCATGACACCGGGAGCACAAATTACCGCTTCACCCTGAGCAATAACTTGCTTAGGTTTTCCTTTTTCCTGATACCACGCCGTACCTGAAACTACAACAATAATTTGTCCACCAGCATGAGAATGCCATATGGTACGCACACCTGCCGGAAAACTAACTTTCGATACGCCACAGTTAATTTCCGGTACTGCGGGTAGCCTGCTTACTGAAGCACTACCACCTGTAAAAAAACCTCCGCCTTGTCTTTGTGCTGGTTGAGTTGCCACAGTTGAATCTCGACCCGCTTGCGCGCTTACATATCCAGGAATAACATATACTATTAAGCTAATAATAAAAAGTATGAGGAAATTCTTCATAAAATGTGTATTTTTTTGATGAGGACTCGTTTAGAATACTTATATAAAGTGCTTCGTTATTGCTTTTTTTACTTACCAATTCGATACAGTTTACCGCTATCGGTAACCCCATATAATGCACCGTCTTTTCCTGTGGCTAAAGAACGCCAACGTTCGCCCTTATCGCTTAATAATCGTTCTTCTGCGACCACCTTATCGTCTTTAATGATAAGCCTGATGATATGAACGCCACTTAAACAAGCGACAAATAGATTACCTTTCCATTCAGGAATCAGGTTGCCTTCGTAAAAGGTTATACCGCATGGCGAAATACTTGGGTTCCAATAATAGATAGGTTGGATCATCCCTTCTTTCTGTTGAATGCCATCTCCAATCGTAAGTTTTTCACCCCGGTATTCAATTCCGTAAGTAATGACAGGCCAGCCATAATTCTGACCGGGCTTAATGATATTAATTTCATCACCTCCACGAGGGCCAAACTCTGATTCCCATATATCTCCTGTAGCCGGATTAATGGTCATCCCTTCGGGGTTTCTTAAGCCATAGGCGTATATTTCGGGTAATGCGCCAGCCTTCTGTGCAAATGGCCCTCCGGGAACTGGCTTTCCGTCTCTTGTGATATGCACGATTTTCCCGGTCGCCGCATCGAGGTCTTGTGCTTTGACACGCATTTCAACGGCGCTGCGATCGCCAGTACTTACAAACAGGTTTCCTTGTTTATCAAAAACAATTCTTGAACCGAATTGCAGATTCTTGCTACTGGTAGCAGGTATAGCGCGATAAATTACTTTCACATTTTCAAGCTTACTGTAATCAGCTGATAAAACACCTTTGGCAACAGCTAACAGAAAACCCTCCGGCACTTGTTCGGAATAAGACCAGAATAATGTTCGGTCTTTAGCAAATGAAGTATCAAAATTCAGATCAAGCATACCTCCCTGGTAACCTGCGGCTACAGGTGGCACTCCTGCAACATCTCTATCAAAACTACCATCGGCTTTCAGTATACGTATAGCCCCGTTCTTCTCTGTAATAATAAACCGACCATCAGGCAGACAACGTAATGCCCATGGTGATTTCAATTCACTATTAATCACGGTGGCACTAATTTTTGTTTGCGTTTGTGCGCCCGGCGCTCTTGTCTGACCCATGAAAGCAGGCTTGTAATCGGCAGTCGGGGGTAGTGTTTCTACTGGAGGTAAAGTTTGTGCCACAGATGGCAATAAACCAAGGTACAAGTAAAATCCTGTTATGGTTCCGACAAATGCTAAGGACTTGATTGGGGTTGTCATGGTAATATGCAATAAATGTGAATTTTAAGTGTGCTGAACTAATCTGTAAATTTATAAGCAATAACCATTTTGGCTAGTGTGGGCACATAAATCATATTGGTTGCCGGATCAAAACCGATATCTCCTGAGTTGGATTTGGATGTCCCTTGACGGGTGTCAAGCATGACCTGTTTCGATCCGTCAGCTTTCAGATAATAAATTATACCACTATAGATAGATACAATGAACTCATCCGACTTTACCATTTCAACCCCATCAGGAAATGCTTCCAGGCCAGTAACCAAACTCGTCAAATTTTTATTGGAATCAGCTTTTTGAAGCGAATTGTTGGCCAATATGTACAGGTTATTATCTCTCGCGAATAAACCATTGGCACTCGTCATGTTGTCAAGGTATAAAGAGGCTTTTTCGTTTTCAATCCGATAGACTTTATTGCCTCTAAAGTCGCTTACATAAACAATCCCTTTGTCATCAACTGTTATATCATTCAACAGTTGAGCCCCGTCTACTGGTATACGTTTCATAATAGCGGCTTTGTCTATGTCTATTACAGCCACAGTTGTCGGCTCGGCAGCATATAATAAATTTTTATACAATCCGAGCCCCTTAGTAGCTGTAAGACCCTTTATCCATTCTTTGTCAATAATCTTTCCATCCAAGCCAACTTTACTTATAAAACCGGTATTATCTTTGCCCCTAATTCCAATGTTAGATACGTACAAAATCTTAGCTTTGGAATCGAATTTTACAGACTCAGGTATAAGTAAAGTGGTGTCTGTCTGCCAGATTTTTTCTAACTTTTTCTGCGCAAGCACCTCATTTGAAGAAAGGCTACAAAGCACAATGAAAATTATTTGTCTCATATTTTATTGTTGTTAATTGGAATAATCCTGTTACTTGCCTGGTAAGGCAAAAGTCATAATCGACCCCGACGGGTTTTCGGCAGTACCTCCCACTATCAGAGATACATATTGTACACCTTTCACCTGATAAGTACTTACGTTCGCATTGTTGTTGGATGGCAGGGTTGTTTCCCACAACAACTTGCCTGTTTTCTTGTCAAATGCTCTCAATTTTTTATCCAGTGAGCCTCCGATAAACAACAAGCCCCCTGCTGTAATTGTCGGACCCGATTTACCTTCCATCCCTGTATTATTTTCTCTCTCTACATTTAGTTTTGGGTCAAAACCAAGGGGTATCTGCCAGTCATACTCACCTGTTGAAAGGTTGAGGGCATTGAGTGTACCCAGCGGCCCTTTTATGGCCGGATTCCCGCTTGGGTCTTTCCATGTCCTGTATCCGGTCCGATTGGCATATCGTTCTTTGGTTTCACCCGCTACTTCTATTAAGGTTTTGTCTTCTACTTCAAATAAAAATTTGATAATCGCATCCTCTTCTTTTTCATTCAATATCCCTTTATAGGCAGGCATCTGACCACCGCCAATTCTGATTTTCTCTAAAACTAATGCCTGGGTTTTGGTCTTTTTCAGGTTTACCAGTGAAGGGAAAGTACCTGGGATACCTTTGAGGTCTTGTCCATGGCAAGCAACACAATGCTTTTGATAAATTGTCTTACCGTATTCTGTTACCGTCTGAGTAGTAGGCTCTGTTTTTAACTTTGACATGGTAATGATGTCGGGAGCTTCATTTGATCGGATATATAAATGGGTAGTAACTGGGTCAAAAGCCGAACCACCCCATTCTGCTCCGCCACGAGTCCCCGGAAACATAATGGTTTCTTTAGTCAAATCCGGAGGCGTAAATAAGCCTTCATTACGCATGGCTCTGAATTGCTTCAGTAAAGCTTCATGGTCTTTGTCTGAATAATGCGTCAGATCGTTTTCAGTAATCAGTTGTCGCGCAAAAGGCTTAGGTTTTAATGGGAAAGGCTGGGTTAGATTAGCTTCCTCACCCGGAATATTTGAAGCCGGTACAGGTCTTTCTTCTATAGGAAAAAGTGACTTGCCATTGTCTCGGTTCAATACAAACACAAATCCTTGTTTTGACGTTTGAGCGACAGCATCTATTTTCTTTCCTCCTTGATTTACTGTTACCAGATTGGGTGGAGAGGGCAAATCATAGTCCCAGATATCGTGATGTACTGTCTGAAAATGCCATTTGTATTTGCCTGTAGCCGCATCTAAGGCTAACACACAGTTACCATATAAGTTTGTTCCTTTTCTATCTGCCCCATAAAAATCATAAGTTGGCGAACCCAGCGACATGAACACCATACCTCTTTTAGCATCTATAGCCATCCCTGCCCAACTATTAGTACCACCATTAATTTTATGAGCTTCCGGCGGCCAGGTATCATACCCTTTCTCACCGGGTTTAGGAATGGTATGAAATGTCCATACTAATTTACCAGTCATGCAATTATAAGCACGGATATAGCCCGGAGGAGCACCATAAAAATCGGCAAGTCGAGAGCCGACTATGATAAGGTTTTTGTAAATAATGCCAGGCGAAGACATGGAAACCTGAATTTTTTCAGGAGCGTCCCGCAACCCATAGTTCATGTTCACTTTTCCATTCTGACCAAAAGTTGATATCGGTTTCCCGGTTTTAGCATCAAGGGCAATCAGAAAATTAGCGGCCGAGAACAGAATACGCTTATCGTTGCCACTGGCCCAATAAGTTACAGCCCGGTTTCTGCCACCTATATCTTTACCGTCATTTGGGTCATAAGACCAGAGGAGCTTCCCCGTAGCGGCATCGTTGGCATAGACCCATGTATTGGTAGAGGTAGAATACATTACGCCATCAACAATTATCGGGTTACATTGAATATTATCAGCAATCCCGGATTTTTTATCCGTAAAATCGAATTTCCAGGCAAGTTTTAGTTGGTCAACATTATTGACGTCAATCTGAGTCAAAGGAGAATAACTGCTGCTGTTAGCATCAGCTTTGTAGGTGCCCCAGCCATTATCTTCCGGTTTTTGCGCAATCCATGCAACCAGTAGAAAGCTTATAGAAACAATAAGGCCAACCAGTATTATTTGAATGGTGTGTTTTTTCATAGAAGATTCGATTAGTAATCAGATAAATAGAATCTAAAGTTTTACAAAGTTCCTGAAGTTTCATTTAAGCAGTTGTATACAGATTACGGTATTCTGTATCAAAATCACTGATTAATAGCGTTGCTGATGGAGAAGTCACTCTTAAAGTATAAATTTGTAAGACATCCTTATAAGAAAGAAGCCTATGGATAGTATCATGCGGTTTGATACCATTGCTGATTACAATACCTTTAACAAACAGCAAACTTTTCATCCGCTGGTTAGTATTGTTCACCTGGATAATGCAGACCCCAGACAATACCGGCGTTTCAGCTACGACTTTTATATAGTATTCTTTAAAAAATCTGATTGCGGCGACCTGAGGTATGGGTGCAAAAATTATGATTACCAGGAAGGAACATTGATTTTTCTGGCACCCGGTCAGGTAATTGGGTCTAATAAAGAAGAATATTACCAACCCCAGGGTCTGGCATTAGCTTTTCACCCGGATCTGATTCACGGCAGTCTCCTTTGGCGGCACATGAGTGATTATACATTTTTCTCTTATGAGGCCAATGAGGCACTGCATGTATCTGAAGAAGAGAAACAAATCGTACTGGATTGTTTTTCGAAAATCGAATATGAATTAAAACAAGTGAATGATAAACACAGCCGGAAGCTTATTATAGCCAATATCGAACTCTTTCTTGACTATTGTATACGCTTTTATGAAAGGCAGTTTGTTACCCGCAACAATGTGCATAAAAGCATCATAGAAAAACTTGAAGACTTATTGAATGCGTATTTTCAATCAGATAAACCACACACATTGGGCTTGCCAACAGTAGGATACTGTGCCTCTCAACTGCATTTATCGACTAATTATTTTGGAGACCTGGTTAAGAAAGAAACGGGCAAATCGGCTCAGGAATACATTCAATTGAAAATAGTAGATATGGCCAAAAAAAGGATATTTGGTTCTGATAAATCTGTTAGTGAAATTGCCTATGAATTAGGGTTCAGGTACCCTCAGCATTTGAGCCGGTTATTTAAGCAGAAGGTGGGATATTCACCCAATGAGTATCGGACGCTTAAATGATGCATCAGTCAAACGTAAAAACCGCACAAATAACATGAAAATCATTACAGCACTTCTGAAAAAAGTGACAATATTTTTATTCGTTTTAATCCCTTATCTGACAAAAGCTCAAATGGCAATAAGTACAGCTAACGACTCGATTTTCCCAAAAGGAGAAAGAGTCTCAACGGCTAATTTTACAGGAGCAGCATGGGTATATAATTTTATAGAGACAGATAGTTCATTCAATATTCCGGTTGTTCATGTAACATTTGAACCGGGAGCAAGAACCTATTGGCATTCTCATGCAGGTGGACAAGTATTGATAGCCGTTGGAGGGATTGGCTACTATCAGGAAAAAGGAAAGCCCATCCGAATACTACGCAAAGGCGATTCTGTTAAATGTCCTTCTGATACGCCACATTGGCACGGCGCTTCGCCTGAAATCGGATTCACTCAAATTGCTGTGACGCCTAATACTGCTCGAGGAAGAACAACATGGTTTCAAAAAGTAACAGAAGAAGAGTACAATAGCTTCAAAAAATAAGATTCACAATGCGTCTAAAATAGCGTCAATCCTTAGCCTCAATTCGTTTGCTAATGAAAGAAAAAACACACAAGTATGGATATTAGAGTACTTTCTTACAAGGAATATCCATCTGTCTTATTGCTGAACGAGCTAGAGAACGAGGATTTAGACGTTCAGGCAAGCGTATTTTGAGTTCTCCATCAAATGCGAGAATACAATATGTTGATGCCTTCAAAGATTATCCTGGTTGGCTATTCCCGAATCAATTCTAGCCAACTGAATCAAACACCTTAAAACCCAAAAAACACCCATCTCTTAGTGCTTTTTTACGGGCTGAACAGGGGCTCGAAGAGAGACGTCGCACCGCCGCGCCCCCCTGCAGGTATTCCAAAATCGTCAAAACAAAAAAAGCACTCATCTCTGAGTGCTTTTTGCGGGCTGAGAGGGCGTACAATCGAACCGTTGGTTCGTTTTTTAACTTTTTTGGACAATATTTTTGAATGTCAGTGATGCGATTTTAATTTAATCTTTAGAGCTAAATAGGTCTTAATAATCTGGAATTTCCATTCATATTGGAGTGAACTGAATATTTGATATTCGCTTATTGTCTTCAGAAAGACGTTCAGAGTTGTGTTGCCATATTAAGGCTAGTCCGTTACAAATTACCCGTTCTTATATAAATTATCAATTGCTGAAGACTAAAAACTTGCAATTTATATATCAATAAAAAATCTAAGTC
This sequence comes from Emticicia sp. GW821-FHT11C11, assembly GCF_058808615.1. NCBI lineage: Bacteria > Pseudomonadati > Bacteroidota > Cytophagia > Cytophagales > Leadbetterellaceae > Emticicia > Emticicia sp. GW821-FHT11C11. Next base: position 406,606 of record NZ_JBXARV010000003.1, on the reverse strand, counting down.
AACTATTGCATTTAGTAATGTAAAGGCTTTTCTTTGTACAAGTAATGTATTGGAAAAGAAAAATTCAATAACACCTGATTCTATTCTTAATATATTAAAATGCATGTGACTTTTAACAAAATGCTTGTGGCAGAAATAATCTTTTCAAATGACAACTCATAGTATTTAGTGTATTTCCAAAAAGCATTTATTTGTGTCGTGACTGTAAACAAGCTTCATGAACCAATGGTAGATTATTACTTCAAATTTTCGGTATTCATTTAGACGTGGTAATTAGATTTGTTTGAAAATTCTAAGAATTCTCATAACCTGACTTTAAAAGGGTATGACTATTCATTATAGATTATTCAACATTTTAGACTTGTTAAACCTGGGCTCTATTTAAGAAAAGTTTCAGGTAAGAAACAATATTCAATTTTTAAACTAACAACAAATTAGGTGCTTAAACAGGCACTTAGCTGATAAATCTATGAAAAAACTTTTATACCTGATTCTATTTATTACATCCGTTTCGTATGGGCAGGTTTATCAACCGGTAACGTATAACTATAATGGTACACCTACCAATGGTGTTAAAATAAAAACGAATATACCATTCACGGCTGCTGGTTCTATGACCACTATAATAATTGAAGGATATAATCATGGTCTTACAGCCGGAGAAACAATAGGGTTATTGCTTAATTCGTATGTGTACTTTGGTCCTGGAGGTACTCCTCCCAATGCTTTTCAGAGGTATCAGGCATCTTCTTTCGGAAGTTATACCCCTGTAATCAAATTAGCAAATGAGAATGATAAAGTTGTCATTTTTATAGATTCTAAAGATTATTATCAGCGGTTTATGATAAGGGCATTTTCAAAAGGTCAGTCTGAACAAGCTAGCTGGTTTGAGGGGTGGACGGTAGTGGATGAACCCCTTACAGGAAGTGCACAGATGATTGTCGTATACAAAAATCGCTTTAAAGATGAAGTTTTAATAGATGGGAGAGTTGGAATTGGCTCTACTACTCTTACAGGATATAATTTAAGGATGCAAAAATCCATCACTGGTGCTACCACTGCGTATGGTACTTCAAATATAGGAGTTGTTCAGTCAGATGTAACAGCAGCGGCATATATGAATCATACGTCATTAAGTACACAGGCAGCAAGTTTTACATTAGGGTCTGGCTATCATTATGCAGCTAATCAAGGGACAATTGGAGCGGGAAGTGCATTAACTTCCCAGTATGGGTTCTCTGCGGGTTCTTCACTAACAGGAGCTACAAATAATTACGGGTTTTACGGAAACATTCCCGCAGGAACAAATAGATGGAATTTATACATGAATGGAACCGCGGATAACTATATGGCAGGTGGTTTGGGTATTGGTTCTACAGACTTGTCTTCACATTCTTTACGTATTTCTAAGAACATTACGGGTGCAACCGGATCTTACGCCATGTATTCTGATGGAGTTATTCAATCTGACGTAACAAGTACCGGAGTTTATTATAGAACTTATGCAAAAACCGCAGCAGCTTCATTTACTCTTACGGGGCTAGGCCACTACATTGCTGAACAAGGAACCTTTGGTGCGGGAAGTACAGTAACAAATCAATATGGATTTTATACGGGCACTACTTTAACTGGCGCCACAAATAACTATGGATTTTATGGTAATATTCCGTCAGGTACCGGACGTTGGAACACCTATAATGCAGGTACCGCAAACAACTATATGGCGGGTTCTTTAGGAATAGGCTCTCCATATCTTACAGGATATAATCTTAGTATTAGCAAGGCATTAACAGGGGCTACTACGAGTTTCAGTATGGCAAATGCAGCAGTAATTCAATCTGACGTAACAACTAATGCTTACATGTATCATTCAAATATTAGTACTGCAGCAGCAAGCTTTACTGTAGGATCTGTTTATCACTATTCGGCTGGCCAAGGTACATTTGGGGCAGGTAGTACCGTTACTAATCAATATGGTTTCTCGGTAGGTGGTTCATTAGTAGGAGCAGTTAATAATTATGCTTACCATGGGGGCATCAATGAAGGTGCAAACCGTTGGAATTTGTATATGTCCGGAACAGCAAAAAATTATGTAGCAGGGAACCTCGGAATCGCAACTACTGCCCCAAGCGAAAAACTGCACGTTACCGGAAATATTCTTACGTCAGCAAAAATCGGATTGAATAATGATATAGCCAATCATTATATAGGCGGTATCTCTAACGGGATTGAATATAGACCAGCCAGTATCGGGAAATTCAATTTCACGAGTGGCAATGGCTCCTGGCTATTTGAAAATGGTAACGTAGGTATTGGTTCAGCAACGATACCTGTCGGATACAAACTAGCTGTTACCGGGGGCATAATTACTGAAAAAATAAAAGTGAAGAAACAAGTAAGCGGAGCCTGGCCAGACTTTGTGTTCAATGCGGATTATAAACTGCCTAGCCTGGAAGAGGTTGAACATTTCGCGAAACAAAATAAACACCTGCCGGAAATTCCATCCGCTAAAGAAGTAGAAAAAGAGGGGCAAGATCTGGGAGAAATGAACAGACTGCTTTTGAAAAAAGTAGAAGAATTGACCTTATACATGATTGAACAAAATAAAGAAATAAAGGCGCTAAAATTAAAAGTTGAACAACTAGAGAAAAAATAAACGCATAACGCGAGTAGGAGAGGATTTGATTTTACTATCTGCATCATGAAAAATATTAGACCTAAACACGTATTTAGTTCAATTTTAGTTTTTTTTCTTCTTGTTAGTTTTATGCCTTTGAAAGAGGCCAAGATATTTACCAAAGAAGAACTACTTACAAGTAATTACAATACAATAGTACCTGATTCTACCCCCAGCAAAGGCTATTCTATGGAATTGGCAGAGTCAGTTTCTATTGATTCAGATATAAGACAATCCATTCTTGATAATTCGGTTTCAAAAGATATTGATTCTTCCTCATTTAACACTTCAATTAATGAGCCGAGAGAAGTTAATAGTATAAAACCCATTAAACCTTTACCAATAAGACCCCTTCCGGCTATCTCTAAAGAAAGGCTGCTTACAAGTAAATTACTACAGATAAGCAACGGAGATGATGATAATCAAGAGTATTACAAGTATGATTCGGTAGCGCAGAATTTTAGAAAAACAGAAATTGTTGATAATCGCTTTGGTTTTGATCCGGTTAGGTTCAGATTAAGTACGAATAAAGATTCTGTAGTAGCCGGCGAAGAGTTTGAGATAAGAATAACTGCAGAGTATATAGATGTAAGCCCAAGGTTGATATTCCAGTTTGAAAACGCGAATGAGTTTACCCTGAAAATGCTTTTACCAGCAGGTTTTGTACAGACTGGCGGTACTTATTATGACCTTATACAAGGGAAAGTAGATAAAAATAACCCTAAACAGGAGTTTACTATTAAAGGTTTTTTTGAAAATGCTAATACAGAAAATAGTTTTGAGCTTTTGAGAAACAATGGCGGGGGAATAGCAAATAATTACTTCATAAAGAAAGCTTCGGTTAAAGTAAACTTTAAAAAAGACGTTTCAATAGCCGATAATTCACGTTATAATTTAATCAACGCTACGCCCACTCTGACAATAACCTATTATCGAATAGAGGGAAGCCCGACGGATACTTGCGGAGGTACCTGGAGTATAAATATTAGAAACTGTCCCGTTCCTACAAGTTTAAATGGTAAAATTACAACTGAAGATGAGTTAAAAGCTTCTATTGATATAGAAATGTGGGATATAGATGCAAATAATCCAAATAATCAAACCTTCCGTCCAGCCCCAAATGTTTATGAAGCGTTAATTTTTAACTCTGGCAATATTCTGTTAACGAATGATACATTAAATCATACTTTTTCAGGTTTATCTTATCCTTGTTATGATTGCGCTATTGCTGAATCACTTATAAGAAAAGTAAAAATAACCTGTAAAGGTGCCGGAAATCTCTCTGCTGAGGACACTACCACAACGATAACCAGATTTAAAAAACTAAGACCAAACTCTCCTACTATATCAGGCACTTCAAGTTCTGTGCAACAGGGCACCCCATTTACGCTAATAGCAAGTTGCGGCAGTAATAGCGTGGTTTGGGAAGATAATAATATTGAATCTGCACAGAGAATTATTCAGACTGCGAGTAAATCGCCCGGAACTTATGAGTATCGAGCTAAATGTGTAACTAATAGTAACTGCGAAAGTGACTGGAGTTCTTATGCTGTGAACATTACAAGTAATACTGGTTGTGGTGATTTTACGCTCTTTGCAAACTCAAATGCAACTGCCAGTCAATGCGGGGTATCAGTAGGTGATCCTTTAATTCTTTATGGGGGCATAGAGGGCGGGGCATCTTATGATGCCATAGAATGGAAACGTAATGGCACAATAATAAGTACTACAGCAGCCTTTACGGTAAAAGAACATGCTTCACTGGATGACAGCGGCACCTATATTTTAAGATTATTGAAAAATGGCGTATGGTGTGAAAAAGAAATTACATTAACTGTGTGTCCTTGCAGCTTTTCTGCAGTACCTATGTATACGTTCACAGGTAATGCTACCGCCGGAACTACTACCCTATATTCAAGTTATAATTGCCCTACCTGCGCTCACACGTGGACTTTACCCGACGGAAGTACAAGGAATGTAACAGGTTTCAGCCTTGTAGATGGGCAGCGGATGAATGGTACGTATACATTGTCTGTTGTTAATAGTGGTTGTACTTCCGGTGGTTCAATTGAAATCCGGACTCCGTTGACCCCTAATTATCAGGCAAGTATCAGTAATGCTTTTTGCGATAATGTAAGTGGCTGGATAAGTGATTCCAACAATCCTGGGTTGACGATTAATCCTGTTACGATTGAATACAAAAATATAACTACCAATGGTAGTGTTGTAAATGTTAGTGTACCTGTAGCTAGCTATGGGTATTTTAGTTTCCCCTGGACTCTCCCTCCCAACAATAAATATGAGGTAAAAGTAAAAGACCCCAGTGGACAATACATATGGCCTTATCATATCAATCCGGTCATTATACAGTGTTGTACGCTGGCTCTGGATTCTAATCACGACTCTCAGACAACCTGTAATGTGGCTACTCGTAAAGCAAAACATGTGGTGTATCTTACCGGGCATTCAACTTCCAACGTTTTACAGTATCGTTTATATAAAAAGACCTATAGTACAAGTAATTTCGGGACATACGAACCTGTCGATAATAATTGGACAAGCATTGCATCAGGTATAGATGTGTCATCTATTGAAATAGTTGACCTGGAAAGAGGTTATTATAAGCTGGAAATCGTTGAAGGAGCTTCGTTGGAAAACGTCGGTTGTAAGATTTTAACCGAATTTTCGATCGACTGTAAAGACGAAGTGGTAGGAGACTGCGGTAAAGCTCCGTTAATTACTGCCGCACCTAATGAGATAATCAGTGAAAGGGCAGGGCTTTTACCAACTTTATATGCTGAACCAGTAAGTTTTAGCTCTAATACACCTACAGGCTTAGGTTATGTTGCGTACTTAAATGGCAGCAATAGTATTCAATTAGGGACACACGCTGGTACTCAGTCAAATACTTTTGAAGCCTGGATTAAAGCCGAAAATAATAAAAATATTACAACAGGCTATATAGGCCCGGGTGAAAAGCACAGAACTTTTCTCGGATACTTTAAAAGAGAAGTTCGTTCGGCCAATGGCACTCCTTATGAGGTAACATTCTTAAATACACTCTCAGTAGGTTCGAATGGTATTACATTAATTGAAGAAATACCTCATATTAGTAATTCAAGAAGAGTAGCTATTTCAGTAATCAGAACAATGACCGGGTGGAATCATATTGCTTTAGTATATAGAAACCACACGCCTGAATTATATATAAATGGAATTCTAGTGGGACAGGCTAATCAGAGTATTTTTTCTATTTATGATGTTCAGTCACCTGATACATACGAAACTTATATAGGATATGATCAAAATAAGGGATATGTAGGTATGATAGACGAGATAAGGCAATGGTTCAGTACCTTGGGGGCTACTCCTGCGCTAACTTCTCAGACATTAACTGAATATGCCGAAAGCAGAAACAATGTGCCGGCGATTTCATTAGAAAAATACTGGGCATTTGAAAACAGCGATAAAACTAAAAGTGTTGCCAATAATAATTATAACCATATTGTATTTGGAGGTAACGTACAGATTGTAACCATACCCGCAAATGAGGACAAGGCTCCACAAAAACAGGATTATAAATGGTTTCTGAACGGATTGCAAGTAGGTTCAGGCTCGTATTACACCATACCACAAAATGCAGTAAGTGGTAGTAACCAGAACTTTGTACTAAGATATACAGGTGCCAACGGAACAACCTGCGAAACATATAAACCCATTCAAATACAAAAATGCGTGAGTATAACCCCAACCGCAACTCAGAATGTTTGTGAGGGTACACCAATAACACTAACTGCAACTTCTAATGCTTTTTGGTATAAGGAAGGGTCATCAATTCCTCTGAATCAATCTGCCAGTGCAACTTTTGTAGTACCCGGAAGTATTGATGCAGATGGGGTTTATTACGCTAAAACTTCCGGTTGTGTGCTGGGTAGCGACGAAAGTGAACGGGTTGAAATAAAGCATGCTCCGGTATCTAAAATTGAGGCTGTTGCCGAATCAAATCCGGCGCAGTCGGGTAGAAATGTAGTCCTGACGGGAAAAGTAGTTGGTGATAATCCGAATGAAGTAACTTATAGCTGGACCGGCCCGAGTGGTTTTTCATCTTCTCAGATAAGACCTGTTTTAACGGGTGTAACAAAGACTGCCAATGAGGGTACTTATACATTTACTATTACCGAACTAACACAAAATTTATCGTGCACCAGTTCTTCAACCGTAAAATTACTTGTAAATAATTGTGAGGAGCTGAATGTTGAAGCAGTAACAAGTTGTTCAGGCAATCTGGGTAAAATTACAGTAGGAGTTGCAGGAAATACCACTGGACGAACAATTGAGTATAGTCTTGATAACAGTACCTGGCAAACTTCAAATATATTCAATTCATTATTAAGTGGCCCATACAAAGTATACGTCAGGACGCGGGCAAATGGCATACCGGCCGACCAGCCAACTGCTAATGTGTGTTATGCCAATGTGCAGGAAGTAACCATTTCTTGTGGAACGACATGTACCGTACAGAAAAAAGTTAATTATGATCGCTGGAAAGGTATTGAAGGTTCAGATATTAGAGATTTTACGTATCAGTATTTAGTGAACAACGTTTTTAACAAGCCGAAAAGTGACTCTACCTACGCTCCGGACATGACTTCGGCAGAAAAAATGTTCGATATAAGGGATGTCTCTAATCAGTTCTTTATTGCAAGAGTAACAGGCTTTATCTGTCCGCCCGCTACCGGAACTTACAAATTCTATATGCAGGCCGACAATAGCGCCAGGTTGTATTTGAAAAAAGGATCGACTCTTCAGGAAATTATACTGATCCCCGGTCAACCGAATAATCATGAGACCGAATTTGCATCTGACACTGTTACTTTAACTGCCGGAGTAAAATATCAGATAGAGGTACACCATAAACAGAGTGAGAACGAAAGTTTTGTACGCTTAAAATGGCAGTTGGGGTCTGGCATTAAACAATTGGTTTCAGCAGAGTATCTTGATCCGGCTGCAGCACTAGTAGTGGCTGAGTGCCCGGCTTTTGAACTGGCCACTAATCCTAAGATTAACATCAACCTGGCATCAAACGCAGCGCCATATAAGATAGTTGAAGGGTCGTCGGTTAAGTTGATTGCTACCGCTTTAAATGACAATACTTCTGATTTCAAATGGCAGGATATGCAAGTAGCCGCTGCATTATTTGATGACCCCAAAGGTGCCAGCGGTTTAACAGTACGAAACACAAACAGTAATATACCGCTTTATATTCGTCCAGGTAAGACCAGCCCTACTGCGCCATACGAAGATAAGGTTTACAGAGTATCCTATTCCAATAGTACTACCTGCTACAAAGAAATTAAGCTGAGGGTAATTTCAGTAACCTGCGATTGTGAAGGTGGTAATTGTGATGATATAGCGGTTCAGAACCCCGACTTGGTTACTAATTTCCCGTCGGAGAAAAACTATGTGGTTGAAACCACTTATCTGAATGAGAATGCTACGTCTGGTACACAGACGGTTACCTATATGGATGGTTTGGGTAGACCTGTTCAAAAGATAAATATACAGGCAGGGCCGGATAAACAGGATTTAGTACAAGCCATTGAATATGACCCGTTCGGGCGTACGCCTAAAGGCTACTTGCCTTATCCTAAAATAGGCAATGGAGGTAAGTTCGTTGAAAATGCATCTGCCAGCACTACTAACTGGTATAGCACCAATAAGGGCAGTAACAAATCTTATACGCTTACAGATTTTGAAACTTCTCCTTTGAGCCGTGCCTTGAATCAGAAAGGCCCCGGTTATGATGCACAAGAATTAAACGGGAATACTCAGATAGGCTATGGCACCAATGGTAGCGACATCCTGATGTTCACGGTTAGTGGTTCTGCCGTTACAAAAGGTACCTATCCGGCTAATACGTTATTCAAGACTTCATCAGTTGAAACAGCTGATGGTGTCAGTACATTGACTACCTATGAATACAAAGACCGGGACGGAAAAGTGATATGCAAAGACTTAGGCGAACAAAGAACCTATTATGTATATAATGATTTTAATCAACTGGTATGTGTGATACCGCCCGAGGCCTCACTAAGGCTAATAGCGCCCGGATTTGGCTCGTCTTTTAATCTGTTTGATTCCTTAGCTTTCCATGAGTTGCTCTTTCAGTATGAGTTTAATGACAGAGGTTTGATGAGCAAGAAGAAAGTACCGGGTGCTAAAAATGCTGTGACGATGAGCTACGACTCTCGCGACCGCTTAATAAGCACTACTGATTATCGTAACGATGAGCTACTGGTAACGCAGATTAGCTATGATGATTTAAATCGCCAGGTAGCAGTTAGTGAAAAGAAAGGTACCAACGGAACCGAGAAAGTGGTTAAGCAGGTTTTCTATGACAGCCACGATATTATTCCTACTGCTTATAACCTCCCTCTTCATGTTGACAAAAAGCCCGACGGAATGGACTTGAATCTAAAAACCGGCAACCTGAAAGGGCTCATGGTAGGATACTGGGAAGCCATTTATAATCCGGATGGCAGCATTGAGAATAGGGCAGAGAAAGTGTTGCCAACCACTATCTACTATGATAATAAAAACAGGGTCATACAGACGGTAAAGAAAAACCACAAGTATGGCACCGACTATAGCACCACATTACTCGACTTTACAGGCCGGACACTGGCTACGTATCAAAGTGTTGAAAATAAGGGGTCGCTGGTTACAAGAACCAAAACAGGCTATGACTATGGCGGGCGCACAACAGCCTTGTGCCAGAAGATAGATAAAGACACTTACTCTGAGAAATGGCAACCTGTGGCACAATACACCTATAATGACATCGGTGAAATGACGAAGAAGATACTCGGTTGCCGCACACAGGTGGTTGACTACAGCTATAATATCAGAGGCTGGCTGAAATCAATCAATGATCCGTCTGGTTTAAAAGTGGCCGCAACCAAAGAATATGATTTCTTTGGCATGAGCTTAGCTTATACCGCTGATGGAAACATTAAAGAGCAAAAGTATAGAACGGCCATCACCAAAGCCCAATACACCACAACCGGATTGTTTACAGATACTTACGATATTGAACCAAGCCAGGAGTTTGTATTTGACTATAAATATGATAACTTTAAACGTTTGCAAAGTGCCGAGTTGAAGAGAGCAGGGACTTCTGTATTTTTATTAGGCGGGGCAAGTATTAATGACCCGGGGGTGACTTATGATGCCAACGGAAACATCCTGACCATGCAACGCAAGGCCGGGGGTGTAACAGTTGATAATCTTGCCTACGGTTATAATGCTAACAGCCCCAATCAGTTGGCGAGTATTACAGATGGAGGAACCACTACCTACGCTAAAGCCTCTTCTTATGACTATTATACGGATGGTAGCGTGAAAAAAGACGTAGGCCGGGGTATTAATGATGGTGGCATTACCTATAACAACCAGAAGCTGGTTAGTAAAATAGTGGCAAATGGTGTAAATTATGAATATACCTACACCAATGGCGGGCAGAAATTACAGATGTATGACGGCACTAAACGCTATGATTACATAGGCAACGCTGTTTACCTGAATGATACGCTGGAGTTTGTTGGCAATGCTGAAGGAAGATGGATACCGGCTGAGCGACTACGGGTTTATAATGCTAACAAAACGGCAGTGGCATTACCTACTTTGGCTAAATATGGACGATACGAGTACCAACTGAAAGACCATCTGGGCAACCTGCGCACCAGTTGCCGATGTATAGAAAGACCGAATGCCACACAAAGCAACCAGGCTTACCCGACACTGGTGACACAGGAAAACCATTATGACCCATGGGGTGTAGCTATTGAGCAAGAAGTAGTAGCCGATAAAACCAAGCTACCGAGTTTTGAGTTGCGAGACCGCTTTACCTACAACGGCAAAGAATTACAAGGTACCTTGAATTACTTAGACTACGGCGCCCGGATGTATGATGCTACGATTGGTCGTTTTAATACAATAGATCCTCTTTTTGAAAAATTTACTAATACAACCCCGTATAATTACGGCTTTAATAACCCGATACGATTTATTGATCCTGATGGTCGTGAAGGTACAGATTGGGTAGATAGAAAAGGAAAGATATTGTGGGATGAGAAAGTTACCAGCGCAAATGACAAAGACTTGCAAAAAGGTGATAAATATTTGGGGAAAAATGTTTTAGTTGGTACACATAATCGTGATAAAAATTTGAATGAACCCATCAATAGTGCAAAGTTCGAATTGTACTTAGAGAGCGACAAGACTGGTCCCACTGCAGCTATAAATGGTAATACTGTTCCTGCGGATGTCACAAAGTATGGGACATTGAAAGAAGGGACATATCCTGCTGAAGCGGGGAATAGAAGTAAATATCCTAATGAACAGGCATTGATAATTAATGGAGGAAAAGAATTACCAACAGTAAATGGAAACCCGAATGACCCTAAAGGTAAACCTGTAAGTGAACAAACGTTAACTGGAGTATTTTTCCACGCTGGCAATAGTGGACGACCTAGCTTAAGCACTAGCACTGGACGACCTATTTCCGAGGGATGTCAAACAGGACCTAACTGTGCGGGAAGTAAAGAAATGTTTAAGGATTTCATGAATAAAGTTCCAGATGATTTTAAAGGAGTTTATTATTTAAAACCCAAACAAGAGTAATTTATGAAAGTACTTCTGATTTCTATTATTACTTATTCGATACTGAATTATTTTAATAATTGCCTAACTAATTCTGTTTGGATATGTACCGTTGCTGATGCTTGTATAGACTCATTAAAATTTACGAGCAAGAATCAAGTAACTAATTATAGTTGTGAACTAGGATATACTTTCCAGTGCACATATAGTATTTCAAAAAATGTAGTAACAATTACGGAAAAAGACGATTCTCACGGAGGTAAAACAGAATATATAAAAGTTAAATTCATATTAAAGGAGGATGTTTTATATCCTATAAGTAATGAAGAATTAGTTAATGGTAAATGGATAAAGTCTAAAGTGTCAATAGATAAAGGATATATTTTTAAAAAAATTAAATAATCCTGGGTTCGACAATCTGTTCTAAAGCTGTTGGTATGTTCAGTATTCTCTGAACGTTCACTAGAAATTAAAGTAATTTCTAGAATTTAATTTACTGAAATTTTTAAAGAGTTCAAATTAAGGACATTTACTTAACCGCATTCAACTATTACTGTGATCCTGAAATTGAAATATATGAAACCTATTCACTATTTATTGATTACTGTACTTTTGCTGGTTGGTAAAAATACGATTGCTCAGCAACAAGAACAACCAGATCAGCCTTTTATACCTAAGGTAATTCCCGTTGGCGGAGAAATGGCATATGATCTCGATATATTCATATGCTACTAATAATCCTTTTAATCGCATTGATCCTGATGGTCGAGATGTTTACAATATTAATAGTTCAACTGGTGAAATAAACGTCACAAAAACAAAAGGCAATAAACATTCGTATTATGTAAATGACAGTGATGGTAATAGAACATATGTTGGTAGCTTTAAATATAATAGCAAAGGACTAGTAAAACTTCCTTCTTCGTTACATTTTAAAAATGGTGAAAATAATACCGTGGGGTTTTCTGTTAAAAAGGGACAGGAGGAAAAAGCATATATCTCAGGCAATGCATTTGCATCTCTTATTGGTTCAGTTGCTAATGCCGGAGTTAATGACTTAGTAGTAAATCAGTTTAGTAAGCAAGATGGCTCTACTCCAGATCCTAGTAATTCTCATAAGAATGGCAAGAATGGAGATTTAAGGTATTTGAGAACAGATAAGACTGGTGAGACTGTAGTATTAAATAGCAATAATATGGACGTTAGTAGACAGAATAAGATGAATAATGCACTTTATTTGTTCGGTTGGAAGGATATGATTTCAGAAAAATTTAATGGGGGGCTATTGAATCATACGTCTTCCGCTAAAGAAAGAAGCATACCATCTAATCACTCTAACCATCTTCATTTACAAGGATACTCTCCTAATATTCAAGTAGATTATTACGGAGGAGAATTAGTTCCCGTTACAATTAAACCTAATAATTAATGAAATCAATTATAACTATATTTTTTTTTACTCTAGTTTTGAGTATTGTTAAAGGCCATTCACAAAATACAGCTTTCGATAAAATAGTTGTTTTATATGCCCAGAACTACACCGAAGATACGAAGTATCAAATTCTGAATTTGAATAAATCATTGTTTGCGGAAGTAAAATCCATAGATGGGAACGAGCCCTCTTGCTCAAAAATAAAAGGGAAAATTTTAGCATATTTTGATGATTATTATATTTTTCATTTTGAAGCTAGACAACGAATGAATTCTAATTTTTATGAAATTAAGATTGGATCAGAATTAAAGTTAATTGAAAAGACTAATACTATAAAAGTCCTTTCGATTGAAGAATATATTCTCCAGAATTATTGCACTGCTTCTAAAGAAAACCTTTTGAGAATATCTCCATCTGAAAGTTCAAAAATAGTAACAACTGACTATGAGGGCATTGGATTTGTATGTTTGGAATTAAAAGGAGATTGGGTAAAGGTTAAATGTGATATAGAGTGTGAAAGTTGCCCAAATAGAAAAGTAATCACTGGTTGGTTAAGGTGGAGAAAAAACGGAAAAAGAATTTTAAAGCAATATTATGTCTGTTAATAAAAAATACCTTTAGTAGCTAATATATTGACATTCAAAGCATATTAGAACATTTATTCGGTGTGTTTAGCATTCTTTGAAAGTGTTTAAAATAACAATAAGTGAACAAAATATAATTATACAACCCGCCGGTGTGTTCAGCGTTCTCTGAACGCTCATTTAGAAACTGTCTGAATCTTGATATGAGTTATTGAAATTTTAAAGAGTTACATAACCTGAATACCTTTAACCATTACTGTGATTCTGAAATTGAAATATATGAAACCTATTCACTTTTTATTGATTACCATGCTTTTGCTGGCAGGTAGAAATACGATTGCTCAGCAACAACAGCAAGAGTCATCATTCACACCCAAAATAATACCCCCCTCGCCTAATGCTGCCAGTATTATGAAGTTTGGTGATATACCTGTTGGCTATTATACGGGTACACCCAATATCTCGGCTCCGTTGTATACGGTCAGCGAGGGTAAATTGCAGGTGCCGATAGCGCTCAATTATCATCCCTCAGGTATCAGGGTGGCAGAAGAAGCTAGTCAGGTTGGGTTGGGTTGGGCTTTAAATGCCGGAGGATTGATATCGAGAAATATCATAGGTGAAGATGATTTCACAGCAGGCCGATACTTTAGTGAAACCAATAACATACCCCAAAACTGGCGCCCATCGAATTTAGTACAGATGGGAGGAGTTTCGACCCCTAGTAACGATAATGTAAAATTTAATTTCTTGAGTCCGAGTGATGGAACAGTTGTACTAGAGTTAAAGGCTAGTACCGGAACAGCTACCGAATATGAGCCGGATATGTTTTCTTTTAGCTTTCCCGGTGGAGGCGGTAAGTTTACACTTACCCGTGACAAGAAGATAATAATGGCTGAAAAAAGTGACATAAAAATTACGATGATAGAAGGTACTGCGAATAATGAGTTTGGGGAGAATATTTCGTGGGAGGCTGTGACACCCGACGGCACGAAATATATGTTTGATGAAAAGGAAACATATTATATTCCTTCTTCAGGTAATCCGGCCCGGCATGTTTCTTCCTGGTATTTAAAAAGCATTACTTCACATACCGGCGATATCATCACTTTTTCATATAACCACCTGACGAATGGGAAGAATTATCCGCAAGGGTCTGTTTCAGAAACGCGATTTGTGAGTATTATCGACAATGCGCCTTGCATAAATGGAGTGTCTGTAGCACCATTCAGAACATCTCCTCAATATACAGAAACCGTTACCTTAGACAGAATATCATTCTCGAACGGATATGTGAAATTTAATTATGGCAGTAGAGAAGACCTAATCTGGGACAAAAAATTAGAGAATATAGAAATACACAGAAACGGTGCAGGCTCTAATAGTTTATTTAAAACTTATGCTTTTGAGTATAACTATTTTGATGGTGCCGAAGATCCGGAAAATATACTTTCAACCGGCGAAGGGTCGATTTCAAAAAGATTGAAACTGTTATCAATCACAGAAAAGGCGCCAACCGGAGAGGTAGTTTTGCCTTATCGTTTCACGTATTTTGAAGGAGACAATAATACTAACTTACCTGCCAAGACTTCCTTCGCCATTGACCATTGGGGCTATTTTAATGGTAATTTAGGCAACACGAGCCTTATTCCTACTTTTAATTCAGCTTATCCTTCGAATGACCAGATTTTAAGAGCGTATGGTATAATGACCGGCACAGAACGTAACACGAATCCCTACTATATAAAGGCATTTAGTTTGAAAAAAATTACTTATGCCACAGGAGGTTATTCACAATTTGACTTTGAAGCGCACGAATATGACATTGCCAAGTCAACACTGAAAGACCAATCAGTGTCAAGAAATATACCCATTGTTGAAAAATATGATGCTCCCTACTTTGTCTATAATATGACAAATAAAGGAACAATACAGACTTTCACGTTTGATTTGACTGATGCCGTCTCTAACGGTGTAAATGGAACCATCATATCTGTAAACGCCTATGCTCAATTTCAACAGGCGATTCCCTGCACAGCAGCTAATACAAGCAATAAGTTAACTTTTGAGGTGTATAATTCAGCGAATACTTTAGTAGGGCATTATGATATGTTTACTATGCCTGCCTGTAATGGCAGTAATAGCCCTTGTGTGGAACGATACTGCCCTAACATGCAAGCTATGCGCCATACCAGTGAATTTCCACCACTGGCACCGGGCATATATACCTGTAAGGTTTATGGAGCAGATATGGAGGGTGGAGATTATGAACTTAAGGATTTCAGGATAGGCTTTTCTTGGTATAAAAATAAAAGACTAACACCGGGAGCCCGAGATTTTGCCGGAGGGATGAGAATTAAAGAAATCATTGATTTTGACGGACAACAACAAACTGTCAAAAAATTCATTTATACTTTGACAGAGAAAGAAGAAGGTGTGGATATTGAAAAATCATCAGGACGACTGATGACCATGCCTCAATATTCTTATATTGAAGATCACAACTGCAAAGCTGATCACGAGGATGCGGGGCAATTCCCAGGTCAAATTTTTTGGTTTAAAAAGATTTTGCGAAGCTCGAACAGTATAATCGCCTTAAATGCCTCAGCAAGCGGAAGCGTAGTGGGTTATGATAAAGTAACCGTATTATACGGAGCCAATGGTGAGAACGGCAAATCAATTTATTTTTATGATAACCAGTCTGACCTGGTTTCAAATTATGGATATTATCGTCCACCAACTATTTCCAGCATTCCATATAAGGGGAATGGGTCACTTTTAAAACAACAGGATTTCAGGAGCGACGGCTTTCTGTTAAAGGAAACTGAGAATATCTATTATGTAGGTCCGGTTTTTAATTATTCTCCTTCTAGTCAATATTTATACGGGGCAGAAAAAAGGATGTATCCAACTAATTTGGGCTATGTGCCTTTGCATGGATTTTTCTACCCTGCCATAAGTAAAAGTGTGGTCTATTTAGAAAAGTCTACAGAACGTGTATTTGATACTGAAGATGCTACCAATGTTAAGAAGGTCGAAACTATTACCACCTATGATTATTCTAAGGATACATACATTCCGGCTACTAATAGTTTTACGAAGACATACAGCCAGCCTAATTTCGTGACGAAAATTAATGGTAAAGGGCAAACCGTAAAAACGGAATATAAGTACCCTTACGATTATACATCGTCTACTTACATTAGTATGACAAATTTGAACCTTGTTGGTACAGCCATTGAAGAGAAAGTAAGTATCAATAACAATCAGATTAATAAAAAACTGACTAATTATAAACAATTTAATAGCTTTTATGCGCCGGAAAATATTCAGACACAGTTAGCATCCACCCATCCCCTTGTTACGGAAGTAACTTTTGATAGTTATGATAATACAGGTAATATAACGAGATATACAGGACGAGACGGTATTGTTAACAGTTTTGAATACTATGGTTCTTCTGATGCAGGGAAAGTGAACTTGATTAAAAAAAGTACGACGGGTTCAGATGCAATAGCACAGTCTACCTTATACGATTATGAACCTTTAAAGGGGATAAAATCAGTTATTGATCCTAAAAGTTATGCTACTTTCTATGAGTATGATGGTTTAGGACGCTTATTAAATATTAAAGACAATGACAACAAACTTCTAAAAAGCTACAAATACAATTACCAGACACCAACGGTGGTTCCAACGCCGGGAGAAGAGACGGCAACGGTTAATTTTACCGGGCAGTTGAATATTAAAAACAAAGAAATAACACTTAACTTTTCGTGTTCACATGCTGAAGTTGCCAGGTATGAAATACGCAGAGGCCATGGTACTGAATCGCTTAAGTACTGGGTAACATTGCCCGGCAATGCCAGAACCAAGATAGACCCCACGTATACCCCTCAAAAGACCACGTATAAATATGAGATACGTGCAATATTGAATAAAGGGGTTGCCACAGAGTGGAAGCCTTATACAATCTCTTTACCTGCCAATTGTACTAATAATTTTCAAATAGTCAAAAACGGGTTGGTTTCTGCAGGGCAGGCAAAAAACGATAAATCATGCTATGAAATTCTTTTTGAAGACGGTTTTATTACGGAGGACAGTGCAGATTACACGGCAGAGATAGAAACGCCATAATGATAAAGCCAAATAAAAAAGAGTGGAAGTTTGAATAGTCAATCTCTTATGCTCGAAAATCCTTATTAAATGCCAATAGTTAGGCTTTCTTCCAATAGACTAAAGCCTAATCAGGTTACTTAAGACAGAAGCTAGAGTCAAAGTGGTACTTGTCTGATGCTTTTTTAAGGAAATTACAGTTTGAATATCGCGTTCGATTTTACATCTTCATTATAAACCAAAAAAGCATTCAGAAATGAGTGCTTTTTGCAGTGAACGAACTTACAATCGAATCCTCAATAGCTATTTTTGACTTTCAATAATGGCTTAAAAATAGGTTGACACATTGCAGTACAAACTTATATTCTAAAAAATTGTAGGCCGTCATTATTTATAGTAATCCAGAAGCATTTTACGGAAGAATAACTCATATTTAGACTGGATGAAATTCGAGTTGGCCTTTTCAAGATTCAAGCGAAAATTGTTGAGGTCTATTGCGTGAATCACCCCTTCCAGAAACCGTTCTTTTGCTGAATCAAAAGCTACCTGCTGTGCTCTTAATTGTCGTTGAGCGCTGGTGAGTTTTTCCTGCGTGATTCTGGCTGATAGATATGCCTGCTCAATTTCCTGTTTCAACTGTAGTCTGGATTGAGACAACTGGGTTTCGGCTATTTGCCGGGTTATCAAGGCATTATTTATCCGGCCATTTATCTGGCCGTTGCTGTAAATCGGAATACTGATGCTCAGCCGGGCATATTGATTCAAGTTGAAATTTAACTGGTTGAAATAAGTATACTCTCTTGATGCCGCACTTGAGTAAGCAGTAGCCATTCCAGCACTCAGAGAAACACTTGGATACCTGGCTCCCTGGGCCAGCCTTATTCCGATTTTCGAGCTCTGGAATTTTAACTCGGCGTTTTTTATAACGGGTTGGTCACTGATTGCCATCAGTATTGATTGCAAATAAGAAGGGTCTATCAAAATAGTGCTTTCATCAAAGAGGATAAACTCAATTTCAAATGAAGCATAACCCGGAAATGCCATCAATTGAGTTAAAGCCAGTTTTGCCAATTCAATATTGTTTTTCATGCTTAATGCCTCAAATTCTGCACTGGTAAGCTGGGCTTCCAGGTCTATTATATTAGTATTAGGCATGTTACCTTCTTTTACTAATTCGCGTACACGGTCTACCTGCAATTGAAGGTTAGTTACTTGCTCCTGATTGATCTTCCATAATTCCTGATTCATTAATACCTGCATGTATGCAAGGGTAATCCGGTTTCTGAGTTCTGTTTTTCCTCTTTGCAAATCCCATTCGTCAGCCTGCAGATTATACGAATTTTGCACAATCTGATTTTTCAATGCAAAACCATTGAAAAGAACCAGATTAGAACCCAGACTGATGGAGGTAGACGAAACTGTATGCTGAATAAAGTCGTTGGTGAAGGGGTCTATACTCCGGCCGGAGCTTATACCCTGCGAAACCCCACCTGAAGCATTCGGATAAACAGCTTGCTTTGATTGATGCAGCGTGTTTTCAGATTGCTTTATTTTTAACAGTCGCTGCTTGATATCAAAACTTTGTTTGTAGGCGTACTCAATGCATTGTTCCAGATTGAATCTGTTTTGTGCCGATGCCTGCAGCACAAAACAGAAAAGAAGAAACAGGTATGCAATTTTCTGAAAAGGCATAGGTTTGGCTATTAACGTTTCATGGTCTTCCGAACATCATAGAAAAGTTTCTCTATCAATTTCAGGTTCTCTGTAACTATCTCTCCAGAGGCGGTCATACCATTTCTGAACGGAAGTTTCTTATTGGCACTGGTCACCAATCCATCCGGGAAATTCACCCTAACTACATAGGCAGTATCTTTGGGTATATCTGAAATGTAAGATATCCGACCTTTCACAGTACCAAACTCCTGAAACGGATAACTCTGGAACTTGACAATAACTTCCTGATTTTGCCTCACTTTACCGAAGTTATACTGCCCCAGCAACATTTCGCCGTGGTAACCCGAACCTTCAGGTAAGATATACAGCAGTTCCTGTCCTGTTTTCAGAATCTGGTTTTCCTGCAGACTCGTCAGGAAATTCACTTTACCGGCAATGGGAGCTATGGTCACATATCTTTGTTTCCATGCTTCAATGTCGCTTTTTAAGGAGTTGATAGATTGAACAAGATTGTTTTTTTGCTCGATTATGGTTTTATCCAGTTCAATAAGTTCCTGTTGTTTTTGATTCCGGCTCATCGAATTATTATCTAATGAGCCTTTTGCCTGTTCAAACGCCTGTTTTTTGCTCAGGTAGCGGCTTTGTGCATTGCGGGCCTCTTGCTTAGACACAAAGCCTTTGTCGCTCAGTCTTTGCTGGCTTTGGGCCTCTTCTAAAGCCATTTGCAGGTCTTTTTCCTGTAGTTCCAGCTGTACACGGGTGTTTTCCTGAATACTTTGTAAAGTATGAATATCGCGGCCAATCGCACTTTTCTTTTTGAAATAAGAGCCGTCAGACATAGAAGATTGTGAGCGCACGAGCGCTTCCTGAAATGTCTGATAAGATTTCTGTAGCTCACCCAGTGAAAAAAACAGAGGAATGTGTATGCGGTGTATACCTTCAAAATTATTATTGGCCGATAATTGAATCAATTGATTAATTGAAGTTTCCAAAGCCAGTACTTCTTCCGGATTGGCAGTGCTTTCAAGATAAGCCAGATGCTCTCCCTGCTGCACAAACTGTCCGTCTTTCACCATCAGCCTGGTCAGGCGGCCATCGGTTCTGGTATTAACGGATTTAGGTGCATTATCGGCCACGACTTTCATGGATGCGCCAACCAGATCTGGATACTCAACAAACCAGGCTACCCCCAACAAAATCAATAAAACAAAGAAGAAAACACTGATTCCCCAGCGAACCAGCCATGCAGGGGGCTGGTTGAGCACTTCATCGACCTGAGTGTCCCGTAGTTCGGGCAGCCGGAAATGATTATCGTTATCGTCTCTTCCATCATTATTAAAGCCGGGTGGAGCAGGAGGAATCACAGGAGTGTTTTTCAGCAAATCTGAATCTGCCACGCCTTTGCCTCCAAACAATTCGCCGAGGCTATTTCCTGCCAACGCATCAGATTTACGCTTGCTGTTTCTCATCAGTTTCCTAGTTCTAACTGGTTTTTCACTAGCTCAAAGTATTTGCCATGTTTCCGGGTAAGTTCGGCATGTGTACCCATCTCAACAATCTCACCTTTTTCCAGTACTACAATATGGTCGGCATTTTTTACGGTACTCAAACGGTGGGCCACTACCACTACTGTTCTCCGGCCCGCCGGGCCACCCCTAAAGAACTCGTCAAGGTTCTGCATAATTACACTTTCGTTGTTGGCATCGAGTGCATTGGTAGCCTCATCCAAAAATATGAAATCGGGGTTTTTATAAACAGCCCGTGCGATCAATAATCGTTGCTTTTGTCCCTGACTGATACCGTTTCCTTCGGCCCCTATTTTGGTATTATAACTCAGGGGGAGTTCTTCAATAAAAGACTGAATATTGGCCACTTTTACAGCATTCAGCAATTGGGGGATATCTGGCGTTTCTTCACTCACGGCAATGTTGTTGGCGATGGTGTCAGAGAAGATGAAACCATCCTGCAGAACCGTACCACAAACACTCCGCCAGGCACGCGGACTGATACTTGTTAAACTGGTATCGCCAAGCCGTATTTCTCCTTTGTTGAGGTTATAGAATTTCAGAAGCAGTTTCAGTAAAGTTGTTTTGCCACTTCCGCTGGTGCCTACAATGGCGGTTATTTTACCATGGGGGATAGTCAGATTGATGTTTTTCAGCACCGGTTCATTACCCGCACCTGTGTATGTAAAAGATAGATTCCTGATATTAATGTCTTTGCTTTGCGGAAGATAATGAATCAAGGCTTTGTCTTCGGGCTCTTCGTTATCCATCTCGTGTATTTCGTTCAGCCTTTCTATACTCATTTGCGCATCCTGCCAGTGCTGTATAAATTGTATCAGTTGTTCTATGGGGCTGTTCAACTGCCCCATGATATACTGCAGGGCCATCATGCCACCCAGGGTCATTTGTCCGTTTACAACGGCCGTAGCAGCCAGAAAAGTAATGAGGATATTCTTGCCTTCGTTGATAAACAGTGTACCTGCCTGTTGGTATTGCCCGATAGCCAGGCTTTTAATATTCCACTTAAATTGCTTTACCTGCAGATTCTCCCATTCCCAGCGTTTCAGATATTCGGCATTATTCATTTTTATTTCCTGTACGCCGGTAATCAGTTGTATCAAGCTACTCTGATTCTGACTCGCCAATGCAAAGCGTTTATTATCCATCTTACGCCGATACTGCAGAAAGACCGCTATCCAGAAGGTATATAATATGCTTGAGACGATGAAGATGCCGAATATAGTGAGGCTATAAAACGCTGCTATAAAGCTGAAAATCACCAGATTGAACAGTGAGAATAAAACATTTAGAGAAGTACCCGTCAGAAATGATTCTATCCGGTGGTGATCGCCGATTCGCTGCATGATATCGCCGGTCTTTTTTGAATCAAAAAATGCAATGGGGAGTTTCAGCAACTTGCTCAGGAAGTCTGACAGTATTGATAAATTGATTCGCGTGCTGATATGTAATAGTATCCAGCTCCGGATAAAGTCTACTGACATTCTGCCCAGAAACAGCATGGACTGGGCTATCAGAATGAGGTAAATGAAGTGTATATTGCGCGTTTGTATACCCGTATCAACAATAGATTGGGTTAAAAAAGGAAGAATCACCTGCAGGATTGAGCCTATCAATAGGCCTAACCCTAGCTGCACCATCAAGCCCTTGTAGCGCCACACATATTGCCAAAGCATACCTATAGCTAAGCCTTTCGGTTTCTCGCCTTCTTCTTCATAAAACCGCGGAGTGGTTTCCAAGAGCAGTGCTATCCCCTCTTCTTCACTATTTTGCTTAGATGCCAGCCATCCCTGGCAAAATTCCTCTTTTGTGTAGCTAATCAACTCTTTGCCCGGGTCGGCCACATGAACAGTTAGATCTTTGTCAAAACGGCTTTTTGAAACTTTATAAACCACCACAAAGTGATTCTGCTGCCAGTGCACTATACAAGGCAGAGGCACCTCGTTGGCCAGTTTTTCAAAACTTACTTTTACAGCCAATGTTTTAAAACCAATGTCTTCAGCGGCCTGCGCGATACCCAATAAAGAAACACCCTCTTTGCCAATTTCTGCTTTGCTCCGCAGTGTCTGAATACTTAGACTCTTCTTATAGTGCTTTGCCACCATGCGCAGGCAGGTGGGTCCGCAATCCATTGCGTCGTGTTGTTTATAGTGAGGGAATTTGGGCATTTAGGTTACTTTTTTAGTTCGGCTAAATTTTAATCCGTGGTGGAGCTATCAGTCAGTGTGAAATGCGTTCTCTGAACGCAACCTACTAAAACCTATTCTCTGTTGCCGTTTTAAAACGGCTTACACAAAAACTAAATTGAAATTTAGCCTAACACACATCTTTATTTGGTAAGACATTATTTACGAACATTAAGGCGAACAGGAGAAATATCGCCTCTTAATTATTTAGGACTCTGTGCGGAGTTTTGATTTAAAAACCTAATTACTTCTTCGGGTTTTAAATCTTTTTTAATTATCGTTCCTGAGCTATCCAATAAGAAATTAGCCGGATAAGCATATATGTTTATAGCTGTAGTAATCTTTCTGTTTTCATCCAGATATTCCGGCCAAGGGAATTTGTATTTTGTTAATGCTATATGTAATCTATCAAGATTACCTGTCCAATCTCCGGGAACAGAAATAATCCGAAAACCCTTAGCTGAGTATTCAGGATAAATTTTTTTGTATTCACGTAACTGTTCAACGCAGGTTCCACAGGCAGAATGCCAAAAGTCGACAAGAGTGTACTTCCCTTGTTCGGTATTTATCTTTTCAAACTTTCCAGAGGTCAGATTTTTATAATCGAAATAAGTAGGAAATTTTTTACCTATTCCTACGATATTGGCTTCATTTAGTTTTGCTGCCAATATTTTCCCAATGGGGCTTCTGGCTATATCAGAATTGGACATATAGCTTTCCAAAAAATACTCATACCCTGGCTGAATACCTCTTTTATAAAAATTAACGTATAAATGCCAAAAAGAATAATTGCGGTCATCCATAGAGTAAAAACCATGTTCTATCACTCTTGCTCTTTCAATATGATTTTCTTTGATGAGCTTGCATACGTTTGTCAAGCTGTCTGGAATCAGCTCGGGAGTCGGGTAGGCAGCAGAGATACTATCAGAAAATGTCTGCAACCAAGTAATATCTTTCAATAAACGTTTGTACAATGTAAAAGAGTAATCGTCATAATAATTTTTCATTATATCATTTTTGACAAACGGAATAGGAGATTTTAAATCAATTTCGGCCATCTGTGTACCTTCTCTAACTACAAAAAAATCAGATGAATAACTGCATTTATCTTCGCTGCAAAATTTAAAAATAAAGGGATATGTCGGATATCCTAACACGCCTTTAATAGTAAAGCTTCCATTCGTTATATTTGCAGAATAGCTTCTTATATCCAAAGTTGCATCAATTGAGTCGGAAGGAATAGCTGGAATGAGTAAAATTTGCCCATCAGAAGTATTGATTTTTCCTTCAACTACAAAATTATGTTGCCCGAAACAACTCATTGACTCAAACAAGATTGTTGAGTAAAAACATACGTACAATATTCTTTTTATACAAAAAGATAGAAAAATAGAATTCATATATTTTTTAAAGTTGACAAAGCACATAAGTCCCTTTTATTGGGCATCTTATGCACTTTGTAATGAAATTCACTATTATAAATTCTTATTTAAAAACCTAATTATTTCTTCGGGTTCTAAATCCTTCTTAATTATCGTTCCTGAGCTATCCAATAAGAAATTAGCCGGATAAGCTATTATGTTTATAGCTGTAGTAACCTTTCTGTTTTCATCCAGATATTCCGGCCAAGGGAATTTGTATTTTGTTAATGCTATATGTAATCTATCAAGATTACCTGTCCAATCTCCGGGAACAGAAATAATCCGAAAACCCTTAGCTGAGTATTCAGGATAATTTTTTTTGTATTCACGTAACTGTTCAACGCAGGTTCCACAGGCAGAATGCCAAAAGTCGACAAGAGTGTACTTCCCTTGTTCGGTATTTATCTTTTCAAACTTTCCAGAGGTCAGATTTTTATATTCGAAATAAGTAGGAAATTTTTTGCCTATTCCTACGATATTGGCTTCATTTAGTTTTGCTTCCAATATTTTCCCAATGGGGCTTCTGGCTATATCAGAATCGGACATATAGCTTTCCAAAAAATACTCATACCCTGGCTGAATACCTCTTTGGTAAAAATTAACGTATAAATACCAAAAAGAATAATTGCGGTCATCCATAGAGCAAATATTATTTTCTATCACTCTTGCTCTTTCAATATGATTTTCTTTGATGAGCTTGCATACGTTTGTCAAGCTGTCTGGAATCAGCTCGGGAGTCTGGTATGCAGCCGAGATACTATCAGAAAATGTCTGCAACCAAGTAATATCTTTCAATAAACGTTTGTACAATGTATAAGCGTAAAAGTCATAATAATTTTTCATTATATCATTATTGACAAACGGAATAGGAGATTTTAAATCAATTTCGGCCATCTGTGTACCTTCTCTGACTACAAAAAAATCAGATGAATAACTGCATGTATCTTCGCTACAAAATTTAAAAATAAAGGGATATGTCGGATAACCTAACACGCCTTTAATAGTAAAGCTTCCATTCGTTACATTTGCAGCATAGCTCCTTATATCCAAAGTTACATCAATTGAGTCTGAAGGAATAGCTGGAATGAGTAAAATTTGCCCATCAGAAGTATTGATTTTTCCTTCAACTACAAAATTATTTTGCCCGAAACAACTCACTGACTCAAACAAGATTGTTGAGTAAAAACATACGTATAATATTCTTTTTATACAAAAAGATAGAAAAATAGAATTCATATATTTTTTAAAGTTGACAAAGCACATAAGTCCCTTTTATTGGGCATCTTATGCACTTTGTAATGAAATTCACTAATCTGTATTAACTGCAAGAACCTGGTGTTTTCTTATCAGATGTAGAGCAAGTTGTGCAACCAGCAGGTACACAATCAGCACTATCACCCAAGCAAGACGCTGCACCACATGCATCTCCTACTAAGCCACCTTTTACTTTTTTCATTTGCTCTCTTGAGAGTAAAGATGCACCAAAACTCGAAATCATTTTTTTCATTGTTGTAAAAATTTAAAATGTTAAGATTTATTTATGGTTGATTTGCAAATCCCTTATTGGTAAATACTTTAAAATACCTTTTAGGTCTGTTAAACGATATTGCTGAGGTAACTTGTAACCGTTTAAATATAGAGTTGGTGTAGCCTCTACTTTGGCAACTTCACAAAAGGTTTTATGCTGTTCAATTATGTTTTCAGTCTTTTCATTTCCAATTGTACCCAATTGAGTCTGCCATTTTTCAATATTCCGTTCTTCATTTTCATACCATTGATGTAAGGCGTTTGCTTGTTGGTCTTTGGGTAATGAAAGAATTGTGCGTGCCACAATTCCTCGTTTGTCATCTTTATGGTTACTTGCCGAAAAAATTACTTGGCATTTCAAATTTTCGTTGGCAAATAATAATTCCTCAACAATTTTATGGGTTTTAGCACATGGTTGGCAAAATGGGTTCGTTACCATTGTTAGATTGTGTTCAGCGTTCGGATTACCAAATAGAATCATATCTTGAGGTAAATATGGTATTTCCGCCTGATTTTGTAATAAACTTAAAAACAGATTAGGGTTATTTTTAAAACGTCTTAGGTCATTTTTTAAAGGTGATACTTGTTGGCTTTTTTGTAAGATAGGTTTTAAGAATATCCAAAACAGAACAGCCCCCCCCGCCCCCAATAGGGGTGCTACAAAATCGCTAAAAGTTATTGCAAAAAGTTTTGTATCTAATTCTGAAAGAAAATTTATATTGAGTAAAAATTCTACAATAAATAGTAGTTGAATTGATAAACAGAGTGTACACCATTGTTTAGCTACAAGTACCTGATAGTAGATAGACCAAAATGTATAAAATAATGCTGTTGCACCAATTCCCCAAAGTATAAACATGGAATTAGGATTTATCAATAAAGCTACAAAACCACCTACAAAGTAGAAAAAACCAATTTCTGACCAACTCAACCACGAAGTAACTTGGGAGGCATTTGAACTTAAAATAGCATTACAATTAGCTTTACCCCCCGCTTGACAAAGATTATTTATAAAAGGATTATTCTTGTCAATGCTTTGCCAAAGTAATAAACCACTAATGATAACACCCGCAAGTTTTGTGAGTAAAAGGGCATTATAATGCCAATTAGTGCTGAAATTGTAGTAAAATATACCAATAACAAGTAGCGTAGCACCAAGTAAAAGTACTGGAGTTTGCAAATTGCTGAGAATTTCTTTTTTATTATTTTCAGTAAAGTTTTTCTCACCAGAGTCCGTGTTAGTTTCTGCCATTAAAACTACACCATTCCATTTCTTTAAAAAATCCTCAGTTTTATATCTCTTAAAACCCTCTTTTGTGTGTGTCCACTCAACGACATCATTTTTTACAGATTTCACCAAGGCAAATATTCCTCCATCCACATACAGATGAGTCAAAAATGGTGTAGGCACTTCGGTCAATTGGGCAGGCTTTATGCGTGCCGCCACGTTTTCAATTTTCCACTCATTAAGTGCATCGCTGGTTGCTAAAAGACTTGGGTAATCTGGGTGATTTTTTAGGGTTTCTTCTACGGTTTCTTCGGTTACTTTTGCACCAATGGCTTTGAGATATTGATAAGTAGCCGCAACAGCATTATCTGGAGGTGATGAAAATTTAATCATAACAGGAGGAAGAACATTTTAGTCTAGCAATACACGAATATCAATAGCGTGTATTTCATTCCCAATCAAAACACTGATAATAAATTAATAATATATTAGTAAATTAGGTGCCGTAAAATAATTTTAATTCCTGTCTCATAAAATACAACTAACTCATTATCAGTCACTTAATCCATTTGCCTGGTTTATTACAACTTGACTATTAGAATGATAATCTGTACCTTTCACTAAAATATTAGTTTAATATTTATCCTTAAACTATTGCTGCTATGAAAACTTTAGAAGAAAAACTCTTTGACTATCAATTAGAGAAGAAAATTACACAACATGAAATGGCCGCGTTACTGAATGTTTCGCAGGCGACCTACAACAACTGGATCAATCAAAAATCTGAAATTTCTCCCAAGTATTACCCGGTTATAGCCAAAGTATGTGGCATTGATGGTTCGTCGTTTTCTCCTCATTCAATCCGTACCGCTGCTCAAATGACGCATTTACCGGAAGAAGACAATATGCAGGTAAGTATCCTTACATTGTATCAGAAATTTGCCCGCAATTTAGAAGAGCAGATTGTCTACTTAAAAGACCGCACAACCGAACTTCAATCTAAGTTACAGGAGAAGGAAATGCTCTTAAGTAATCAACAGGAAGAAATTAATCTTTTGAGACAGCGGATTATGTAATATGTAATTTCTGCTTTACTCTAATTTCACTATTTGGTTAACAGCGTCTTTGAAGAAAATATTGATACAGGAGTAAGAAAAGTGATGGAGCCCATTTATCTGGTTCTTATCACTTTTCTCTCTTTTAAATCAAACTTTTGCCCTTTGCTCAGAAAGAAAAACGGACCGTTATTACCTGACTCTCCCGAAGGGTTCTGCCTTTTGCCATCAAAGTTAGCAATATCATAAATAGCCACTACAGAATTACCTATTACTTCAAACTGATTCTGTTTAACCACAATGGCCGTGCTTTCATCAATACCAATCCCTAATAATGATGGATATTTTTTGATGACAGGAATTAAATCGAATTGACGGTTGCGCGGCAATATATGCTGGTCTATAGCTACATCATGAATAAAATCGAGCCCCTGTATATGGTCTCCCTCCAGAATTGTATTGGCTTTGGTATCGCCTCTTAACAAAAAAGAGCCCTGTATCGTTGCCCCGGCAGAGGTACCTCCTATTACACCATTTCTGTCTAATAAATCTTTTAGCGCTTTATGCGTAAGTGTGTTCAGATACGAATCTGCCAAACGCCATTGCCTGCCCCCGACAAACCATACGCCTGTAGCTTTTTTTATTGGCGCCACAAAACTCTCTGAATTAGCTTCGGTTGGGTTAGTGGTATGCAAAACGGTTACAGAAGCCACGCCGAATTTTTCCAGCAATTCTTTTTCCGGTGAAACTCCTTTAGACGCCTTTATGCTCGAATCTCCCAAGGCCGTTGGAATCACCACAATGTTTGCGCCTTCTCCTCCGGCCAGCTCAATAAACTTTGTCCAGATTTCAGCAGGCACTTTGCCACCTCCCACAATTACCAAAGCCCCCTTTTCAGGACCAATAAAGGCCGGACCACTCTGTTGGGCAAAAATCAACGTGTGTGCAAAAAATAAAAGAAAAACTGTTTTTACTAATCGTTTCATGGTGATAAAAATAAGGTTTCAAGATACAAAAGACTATCTGAAAATTTCAGTTTTAAACAAAACAACATCATCTTTTTTAAAGAGACAATGTTTTCTGGCTCCTATTCCAGGCATCAATCTTCTTTGCTCTTCTACCAACTCTGCAATCTTTAAGCATTTCTGCTCCCTTGCTAAAACATGTTTCTGTTACTGATAAATGGCTTGACGTCTTATCTCAAACAATCTGCATACTTTTGATAAACTTACATCTTGTCGCCGGATGATCCAGATGATTTGGGTGAAGTCTTTCTTTTAATTCGGGCACCACTTTGGCTGTCTGAAATATCTATCAGCGTGTTGAGTACCTTATTCTTCAGCGTCTCATCTGTCAATTCTTTCTCCAATCACTTGATTACTTGAGCCCGGGGTCTCTTTGTTCTTGCTTGTAAGTAAATTTCCATTTTCTACCCGCGATACTTCGGCTAATTTAAAGACAAGAAGGAAGGTTATTATACTTTTAAACCTTACTTCTGCGAGCACTCAAATAATAAATAGGAATACCTAAGCCTGCAATGATCAACCCAGGCCATGTATAGGTAGGTTTGTAGATGATTAATAAAATACAAAAGGCAACCCCCATAAGGATATAGATTGCA
Organism: Emticicia sp. GW821-FHT11C11; assembly: GCF_058808615.1. Classification (NCBI taxonomy): domain Bacteria; kingdom Pseudomonadati; phylum Bacteroidota; class Cytophagia; order Cytophagales; family Leadbetterellaceae; genus Emticicia; species Emticicia sp. GW821-FHT11C11. Next base: position 376,904 of record NZ_JBXARV010000003.1, on the reverse strand, counting down.
GGTAAAAATGGATATCCAAATGCCTTATAAGGTCGCTCTATATCTGGTTTTCTGATACGAAGTATATAGATAGCTGCAATGGTAAGTACATAGAAAATAACCACTACAAATGAAATCATATCGAGCAGGTCGCTGTATCTGCCACTCAAACTTAAAATAACCGACACTATAAACTGAAACCAAAGTGCATATTCAGGTACTGCGTTTTTATTTAAACTACCTGTTTTCTTAAAAAATAAGCCATCCTGAGCCATGCTGTAATAAACCCTGGCACCGGCTAAAATCATTCCATTGGCGCAACCAAAAGAAGCAACCAGAATCAGAACTGCAATGACAGCCGTACCACTTGCACCAAAAATCGCCTGGGCAGCAGCTATGCCTACTCTGTCTTTTTCAGGGGTTCCAATAGCATCAATGGGTAAAACGGCCGTAAACATTACATTTACTGCCACATAAATAAAGGTAACTACAGCAGTGCCTAGCAAAAGACTTAAACCGATGTTTCGTTTGGGATTTTTAATTTCTCCAGCCACAAAAGTTACATTATTCCAGGCATCGTAGCTGATTACTGTTCCAACCAATGCTGCTGCTATGGCTCCCCAGCGTGCGGGTGTACTGAGATACTCTTCAAAATCTCCCGCTTTGGTAAGCCTTTGCAAATGAAAGGCATCTGACCAGTTTTGCGACCACACCTCTGGCTTAAGATAAATAAACCCAAAAATTATTAAGCCTAACAAACTCAATAGCTTAGTGCTTGTAAAAAAATTCTGAACAATCTTACCAAGTTTAACACCTTTGGTATTGAGGTATGTCAATAAGAAAAGTAATACAATAGAGGATAATTGCGCGGGTGAAACCTTAAAACTGTCTCCGATCTGAAAAGCAATGAGGTCTTCACTAAAGACCGGGAAAAAATAGGCCAGAAATTTAAAAAATGACACACAAACAGCCGCAATAGTGCCTGTCTGAATAACTGTAAACAAACTCCAGCCATAGACAAAAGCTACCAGAGGATTATACGCCTCTTTTAAATATACATACTGGCCTCCGGCTTTAGGATACATCCCACTTAATTCGCCGTAGCTAACAGCCGCGGTAAGTGTCATAAAACCACCGATTAGCCAAACCACAATTAACCATCCGGCTGAACCAACATTCCTGGCCACATCGGCACTAACGATAAAGATCCCAGAGCCTATCATGCCACTGGCTGCTAATAGTGCCGCATCAATCAGACCCAGTTCTCTCTTAAATTCTATTTTACTTTTCTCTTCAGACATTTGTTTCTGCTGTATAATCGTTGGGTTATTATCCTCTTTGTTGTTTTTACGTCAACTGTGCGGTTGTCAGAGGCGTAACAGGTTCAGCCTCCGGAATACGGCCTTGTACACTTGGCATCGACACATTAGGTAAATGAGGCAACACCAGTTTTGAGAAATAATTGGCTTCTTCAATCAACGGAAAACCCGAGAAAATAAACGCCCTGAAGCCCATATCCATATAGCGGTTCAGTTTAGCCACAATTTGATCGGCACTGCCCACTAAGCCGCTGCCACAGCCGGAGAATACTTTGCCTATGTGTGTCCACATGATATCCTCTACATAGCCTTCATCGTCTGCTGTTTTTCTGAGTTCATCCTGTCTTAATACCCCTAAAGAGCGGGAATCTTCCCCCCTGCTTCTGATTTCAAGGCCACGGGCATCATCAAATTTTGAAATCAATTTGCTGGCATATGCCCTTGCCTCCGCCTGGGTTTCCCGGGCTATTACATGTATTCTCAGGCCAAAATCAATTTTTCTACCATACCTGGCTGCACGGGCGGTCATATCCTGCATGGTAGCATACATTGATTCCTCAGATTCAGGCCACATCAGAAATACGTCACAATGTTTGGCACAAACCTCTCTCGAACCATCAGAAGTACCTCCAAAATACAATAAAGGCCCGCCCTGTTGATACGATTTGGCAGGGTCGGCAGGCATATCAAAGTTATAAACTTCTCCTTTATATTGTATTCTATCCTGTGTCCAGGCTTGTTTGAGAATTTCTATAACTTCAATACAACGCTGATAACGGAAGTCAGGGTTTTCACGCGTACCCGGTAAATCCGAGTTAATAATATTTAATATCAGCCTGCCTTTCAGGGCATGGTCGAGCGATGCAATGGCACGAGCCAGCATGGGAGGGTGAACTTCACCGGTGCGAATGGCTGCCAGAAAAGTAATTTTACTGGTTTCGGCAGCCAGTGCTGATGTAATGGTGATTACATCCTGCCCAACCGTATAAGCCGTTGGATACAGAATATTACTAAAGCCTAATCTCTCTGCTTCAAGGGTAATTTCTCTGCAATGTTCGAAATTACTTCTGCGCTCATTGTCTAAAACGCCTAAATACTCCGTATCGCCGCCTATGATGTCATTAAACCATGATATTTCTGCTACTCTTTCGGTGGTTCTGATAGGTGCGATTGTTATCTCTGCTAATGCCATTATTTCCTTTTAAAAATTGTTTTTCCTTCCTTTATTGTTTCCAGTACTTCCACATCCTTAATTTTTGAAGGCTCAATAGTGGTAATATCGTCAGACAATACTACCAGGTCGGCCAACTTTCCTTTTTCAATAGACCCTTTGGTTTTTTCTTCAAAGTACTCATAGGCGCCATTGATGGTAATGGCTCTCAGGCCTTCAATCGGCGTTAATCTTTCTTCCGGTCCGATTACTTTTCCGGAACGGGATTTACGTTCTACCGATGTCCACAACAAAAACAACTGGTTGATAGGTGTTACACCAAAATCTGTATGATTCGTAGCAATGATTCCTTTATTAATAGCTGTTTTTAGCGGACTTAAAAATTTAGCACGGTCATAACCCAGGTTGCGCTCATGTACATCGCCCCAGAAGAAAGCATGATTCGTGAAAAGCGCAGGTAAAAGACCCAATTCTTTGTATTTATCTAATTGGTCTGGCCTTACAAACTGAGAATGAATCACAACCGGACGGCGGTTGATACTGGTTGTGCCCAAAACTTTATTGGCATTTTCAACAGCTGTAATATACATATCGATGGCCGCATCACCATTGCAATGTACATAAGTCTGTAAGTTATTTTTAAAGCCTTTAATAATGGCATCGTTAAACTGCTCTTGTGTTACTACCGGAAAACCCCGGCACTCATCGTTATTGCAGCCGGGAACGGCCGTCAGGTAGGCCCTGCCGAAATAAGCAGTTTTGCCCTGAGGTGAGCCATCAGAAACAAATTTGAATCCGTTTAATTTTAAATGGTTTTCTAGTACACCATACTTAAATTCGGGATTGCCCAGCACTCTATCAATAATACCATAAGAAGGCAAGGTTTCAATATCAATAAAGAGCTCATTTCTTCTAGCTGCCTCTTTTAGTAGTTTTAGCGACTCAAAGCTGGTACTGCCATCCTGTGCCGTAGTAACCCCAAAACTGGCATAATGCAATTGTTGTTCTTTCAGTTGTGCTAATTGCTCTTCAACTGTTTTAGCTTCCGTATTCCATCCGGTACTTCTTAAAACTCCTGCTGCTTTTTCCTGCAGAAGACCAGTGGGTTCGTTCGACCCCTTACGCCTTTCTATTATTCCTCCGGCAGGATCTTTCGTAGTACTATCTACACCGCTTAACTTTAAAGCAGCAGAATTAGCTACTGACATATGGCCGGACACGTGGGTAATTACCACCGGATTATCAGGAAAAGCGACATCTAAATCCCATTTATTCGGATGTCTCTTTTCTACAAGCTGGTCAAAATCATACCCAAAACCCCGGATCCACTCACCATCTTTTATACCTTTCCGGTCTTTAAATTTTTGTAGTTCTGTTACTATATCTGCTATTTTGCTTACGTTTCCTACTGGCGGAGGGTTCAGATTCGCTATGTTCATTCTACCCAGGCTCATAAAATGGCTATGACCATCTATGAAGCCGGGGGTTACTGTTTTGCCGCCTAAATCGATCACTTCGGTATTTTTACTTTTCAGTTTCAACACCTGCGTATTAGTGCCCACTTCCAGGATTTTCCCGTTCTGAATAGCCACTCCCTGTGCAATGCTGTTCTTTTCGTCAACTGTGATAATCTTTCCGTTGATAAAAATCTTGTCGGCTGTTTCCTTTTTCTGAGAAAAGCCCAACACAGGCCCGTAAAGCAGTAGTGCGTAAAAACTGTATCTTTTTATGTTCATAGTAATAAATTATTTATGGTTATTGTACTTAGATGTGTATTATCTGGGTGCCAGTTTGTTATAGGCCAGCTCATTGCTCGGAATCGCCCATACATAGTTACCGGCGGTCGGTAAAACCTCAGGAGCTACCCCTGCGTTACCTACTTTGCCCGGTAATTTCTGTACTCTTCTCAGCAAGTCAGGTGTGCGGAATCCTTCGCCTAACAGTTCAATTCTGCGTTCGGTCAGAATCGTATTGACCAGTTCTTCTTTTGTACTGATGCCTGACTGGAACACAAAGCCGGCGTCTGAACGCTTTCTAACCGCCCGCAAAAGAGCCTTGGCCGTGGCTAAGTCATTATTCTGGGCAGCGGCTTCGGCATAATTCAGCAATACTTCGGCGTATCTGATAACCGGTACGTAATCACTGAATGGTGCACTGTTTTTCGGGAATTTCCGTAACAGTCTTTGTCCGGTAGCATTGGTAGTCAGTAAGCCTTTGCGGGCATCGGTAGAAGCAGTAGAAAATGCGGTATTTGAAACAATAGCATCGGGATTCAGATAAACAACGGGTGTGAGATAATTGGCAGCTAAGGCACTTTGCAGACCCGGGGCTTCGGTAGGTAATAAATAAGGGATTGTCAAAAGAACCTCTCCTCCTACATAAGAACCTGAGAAAACCGTAGCAATATTAGCCTCTAGTTTGTGAACCAGAGTGCCTGATGAATACTGGAAGGTTGTTGTATCTGCTACTATTTTCTTTGCCTCGTTTACTACACCTGTGTAATCTCCTTTTGAAAGATTCACTCTGGTTTTTAGGGCAATAGCCGTGGCTTTATGTGCTCTTGAAGCAATCAATAAAGCACTCGAATAACTGGTCGGCAGGTCTGTTTCAGCTTCGTTCAAATCTTTTAAAACCTGTGTATATACCTCTGCCACTGTACTAAAGGCAAAATCGTTATTGCCACCTGCGGTTTCAGCTTTTAATCTTAACGGTAAAGCCGGAGCATTACTGTTTTGCAGGTAAGGTTTGGCATAGGTTTGCACCAGACTGTAATAAGCAAAGGCTCTTAAAAATTTGGCCTCAGCTATATAGTTTTTTCGTAAGTCTTCCGACAAAACCTTTGACGTATTCAGGTTTTCAATCAGAATATTGGCTGAGTTGATGGTAGAATAAGCCGAACTCCACACGGCATTCACAAAGTCGCCGGATGCACTGATGGTTTGATTCCATACATTGGCACCCGTAGAGTTGTTACCGTCGTTCTGGCTGAATTCTTCACCCCTCTGTTCATTAAAAATCAAATGCCTGCCACCAAAGTAAGACTGGCTCCCGAACTGGCTGTACAACCCATTTACCTGAGCCAGAATTTTCTCAGGGGTGCTGTAGGCCGCCTCGGTGGATATACTCGTTACCGGAACGGTTTCTAACAAGTTATCGCGGCAGGCAGAAAAAAATACCAACACTGCTAGTGTTACAATCAACCTTCTACTTTTATTTTTATTAACTCTATTGCTGCTTTTCATGATAATACATTTTTAAGAATGGTAATTTAGAAACCAAGGTTTAAGCCCAATGTAACTACAGTAGAGTTGACCGGCACATTCTGGTCTTTGCCTGAGTTAACTGAATTTCCGTTGATTGATATCTCCGGATCTGCACCTCTGTATTTGGTAAATGTGAGCAGATTGGCACCTTGTGCATACACTTTGGCCGAACTGATATACTTAGAAAGAGCTCCGTCTTTTATAGGCAAGTTATAGCTCAGGAGGATATTCTTTAGTTTCAGGAATGAGCCGTCTTCCACATAAGCTGAGTTGGTAGAAGAAAACCCACCGGTGAAACTATCACCCCATATTAGTTTCGGAACATCTGTTATTTGTCCCGGCGTTGTCCAGCGGTCTTTAATGAAAGTACCGTTATTAAAATAGCGTTGGTCAGATAATGTTCCGCGGGTACCATTGTATAATTTATTACCACCCGAGAAGATTAAACCAATTACTAAATCAAAATTGCCGTAAGTAAAGTTATTGTTCAACCCACCGTAGTAAGTCGGCAATGATGGCCCCTGGATACGACCATCGGCGTAGTTGTCTATGACAGGTGCAGTGGCACCATCTAAGTAAGAGAATCTTTTAGTAAGTGCGTCATATTGTACCGTCTCGTTATTCCGGTTTACGTAAAGTCGGTTCCCATTGGCCGGATTAATGCCGGGACTAGGCACCGCAAAAATAGAACCAACCGAATAGCCTTCGCGGGTGATATTCTGAATACCGAAAGTAGTCAATGAGGTGGGGTAAACGTCTCCGCCTGTTCCTAAAGAAGTTACCCTGTTTTTCAGGGTAGCAATATTGAAATTGGCACTCCATTGAAACTTCTGTTTGCTGATCAGGTTGGCGGTAATGCCCAACTCAATACCCTCATTGTACAATGACCCCACGTTGGCTGCAATGGAGTTGCCGGGTATACCCTGCGACGAAGACTGTGGCGCACTCAATATCAAATCATCGATTATATTCTTGTAGTAATCGGCCTCAACAGTAAAGCGGTTATTGAGGATGCCGAAACTAAGACCTACATCAGTCTTTTTGCTCGACTCCCAACGCAAAGCAGAGTTACCGGCCTGACTGAAATATAAGGTAGGCACGCCGGCATAAGTACTTGAACTGTATTGTGAAATAGCAGCGTAATCATTCAGACTACTGTTACCAACCACCCCATAACTGGCGCGGACTTTTAAGGAATTGATGATACGGCTGAACGATGAATTCTGATAGAAAGATTCTTCTGAAATGTTCCAACCTATCGAACCTCCACCAAAATTACCCCACTTGTTTCCGGCTGCCAGTGCAGATAGCCCGTCACGACGGAAGTTGAAGCTGGCCAGGTATTTTCTTTTATAATCGTAGTTGATGGTACTGAAAAATGAAAGCAATCCGTTTTCAGACTGAATGTTTGAAGAGGGTGTAATATTTGTATACCCTCCCTGATAACTGGTAAAGAAGGGATCTGAAAGCCCTGTGCGTGTAGCGCCCCAGCCATCAACCTTACGGTAGATTTCCTCATGCCCCAATAACACTTTCAGATTATGATTTTCATTGAAAGCTGTATTATAGGTAAGGGTGTTTGTCCAGTTAGAACGGAAATAAATGGTGTTGGCATTAGCGGCAGTACCTTTGGTAGGGAAACCATCTCCACTTAGCAGATTCCTGAATTCCTTATTTTCAACTACCAGATTATTGATACCATACACGGTTCTCAGTTTCAGATCTTTCAACAATTCAATCTCACCGAATACACTACCCAGTAGTGTGTTGTTTTCCGATGTATTTTTATCTAAATCTAATACCGTCTGCAGGTTATAGGCATTGAAAACCCCTAAGGCAGTGCTGTTAGGACCATAGCCGATATTACCATTCGCGGTATTGATGTTGTAAGAACCGTCAGCATTATATACCGGAACGTTGGGCGGTAGAATGTAGGTCATACGCGCTAATGGCTGCAAACCTATGTATTGTGTATTGACGCCTGTTCCTGATGAACTCGCAATTGAATTTGGCCCGATGGCGCCAGAATTAGGCCCGGCGTTTATTGAATTACTGAAAGAGAAATTGGTACCGACTGTTATAATCTTATTAAGCTTGTGGTCAACATTCAAGCGGGCTGATTTACGATTGAAGGTATTGGTTTTCAGAATACCGTTCTGGTCAGAATAATTAACCGAAACAAAATAACTGGTGGTTTCATTAGCGCCTGACACATTGAGTGTATGATTCTGTGATACGCCTGTCTGGTAGGCCACGTCATACCAGTTGGTTTCAATATTTGAGCCATTTGCATTTTTGCCTAAAACAAAACCCTGGCTTAAACCTGCATTGGCTCTTGCCTCATTTTTAATGGTTACGTAGTCAGTAGCGTTTAGTATGTCAGGCAGGTTATTTGCGCTGCTCCAACTTACCCAGGTATCGTAGTTAACTTTTGTCCTTCCTTTTTTGCCTTTTTTGGTAGTAATGACTACAACCCCATTGGCAGCACGGGACCCGTAAATAGCTGCTGCCGAGGCATCTTTCAGAATGTCGATGGTCTCAATATCATTCGGATTAATATCAGCCAAAGGATTGTTACCCACAGAACCACCTGCTGAGCCGGTAAAAACAGTAACTCCGTCCACAATAATAAGCGGATATACCGAAGAGGTGATTGAGTTGATACCTCTGATACGAAATACGGGTGTGTTATTCAGCGCACCACTGGGTTGAACAATGTTTACCCCGGCGGCTTGTCCGCCCAATAACTGGTCAAGGCTTTGCGCAGGACGGTTTTCTAATTGAGAAGCACCTATTTTAACAGCCGAGCCAGTAAAAGCCTTTTTGCTCTCGCTGGTGTATCCCGTCACAACCACTTCCGACAGTTGTTTCACGTCTTCTTCAAGGTCGATGACAACCGGAGATGACTCTACTTTGACCTCTTTGCTGATATAGCCGATGTAACTGATTACCAGAGTGAAGGGGAATTTCTGACCGGTTTGCAGATAAAAAGAGCCTTCCTGATTGGTGGTAGCGCCATTGGTAGTACCCTTTATTTGTACTGACGCCCCAATAACGGGCTCTTTTGTTTTCTGGTCGAGGATACGGCCGTTAAGTTTTGCATTAATCGTTGGTTCGTTATTCTGCCCGTACGTATAGTAGGTAGAGGAAAACAACAAAATGAATACCGGAATTAACAGGTAGTAATTTTTTTTCATTACTTTGCAGTGGTTTAAATAAACATTAAAAACTGAACAGGTAGGTTTTACCTGTCGGAATCATTTAGCGATGAACTTGTTTGTTAAACTCCGGCCGTTTCTGTTGCAGCAGAAATGGCCTTTTTTTAATCCATAACGAAGAATAACTATTTACTCTATCAATTTTATAGATTAATGATTCAAACTTATGGAAGAATAAAATATAATGCAAGAGAATGATATACAAATAAGATTTTTGTAGATGGAAAACCTCAGAAAGTTGATAAATTATTATTATCCATAGAAATAATCCTATAAATAATCACGCAAGAATAAAGGCTATTTCTCCGCCAAAGAAATCTGTGCTTTATGCACTGCATCCTTCCTAATAAATATTTACGTGCTAATCTTATTATACTTTGCAAAAATAAAATGAAGAGTATAACTGAACGATGCCAAAATCAACTCCTTACTCCGGTTCCCGGCATTTTTGCATTGCCTCAATGGTGTGAATCCCTTCAATTTGGTCTTTTGTGAACAATGGTTTTAAATTAGAGGCTTCAGTAATGTGCTCAACCCAGGCTTTCCTGCTTTATCAATGTCGGTTTATACATGTAAGTAATCTTTACCAAAGAATATGACAATACGTTTTTACAAATCGAATAATTTTATAGTCCTTATGAGTTACTACTGCTTGCAATAAAAGAGATAAAACCTGCAAACATTTTTAGAAATGCTTACATTCACGTAAAACAGCTTTGAAGTATTTCAATGTTACAAACGCCATAAGTGAGAGGCCTGATACACCTGCATAGAGGCTGAAACATTTGAAAACATACATTAGTTTTATAGAATACCCTGATGTGAGTGCACTAAGGCCTGTTTAATGCCAATGGTTTAATTCTCATCTCATGTTTTGTGGAGTACAATTTTATTAATTTTGTTCTATGCTGATTTTTCTTTTATTTGTTTCCAATGGATACAGAAATATTTGATAAAATGGCTTTACATGACAAATACTGTTTAGGATGATAAATCGACTTCAACACTTATACAATTCAAGAGTAAAATAGAAGCATGAAATCTAACCCCCCGGCAAATAATACTGTTCCCTCATTTATACTGGGAGGCGGTGAAATGGCTGAATTAACCCGCCAGAAAGACTGGAGCAAAACAGAGATTGGTAGTCCTGAAAACTGGCCATCCAGCTTAAGAACTATCTTAAATTTTCTTCTTAACTCAAAATTTCCCATGTTTTTATGGTGGGGACCAGACTTAATTTGCTTTTATAACGACGCGTATCGACCCAGTTTAGGCAAAGACGGCAAACATCCGCATATTCTAGGCATGAAAGCCGAGGAAGCCTGGCCGGAAATCTGGCACATTATCAAACCATTGATCGACCAGGTACTCACCACAGGTGAAGCAACATGGAGTGAAAACCAGTTAGTGCCGATATATAGAAATGGTAAAATTGAAGACGTGTACTGGACTTTCAGCTATAGTCCGGTTAATGATGAATTCGGCACCCCTGCCGGAGTCTTTGTTACCTGCTATGAAACAACACAATATATTCATAGTTTAAAGGAAATTGAGATTCGGGAGGAGCAATTACAATTTACTATTGATGCTGCAGAGTTAGGTACTTGGGATTTAGACCCGCAAACCAACAGATTTACCGGTAACGACCGCTTAAAAAAATGGTTTGGTTTAGCCCCTGATAATGAAATAGAACTACCTATAGCCCTAAGCAGAATTGTAGAACGAGACAGACAAAAAGTTATCGATGCCATTCAAACGGCTTTGCAGTTTGAGTCGGGGGGTAATTATCATATTGAGTATACTATACTGAATCCGGTAACTAATCAGGAAATAACGGTACTTGCCAAAGGGAAAGCAGTATTTGACGACAATCATATTGCGTACCGTTTTAGTGGCACTTTGCAGGATATTACACCACAAGTGAAGACAGTAAAACAATTGAGCGAAAACGAAGAAAGGTTATCTATTGTAGTTGAAGCAAGTGAACTGGGCACTTGGGAGCTGAATCTGCTAACCAATGAGTTGATATATGGAGGACGCTACCTAAAGATTTTCGGCCATCAGGAAAATGCTACCTTAAGTTATCAGTATTTAAGTAAACAAATTCATCCTGAAGATGAGCCCATAAGGATAAGTTCTTATCAAAAAGCCTTAATTACAGGGTCTCTGAATTTTAAAACCCGCATCATTTGGGACGATCAATCTATTCATTGGGTTGAGGTAAAAGGTAGATTCTTTTACAATGATACCCACGAGCCGGTCAAAATAATAGGCACGATACAAGATATTACCGAAGAAAAGAATTACCAGAAGACGCTGGAGGAACGAGAACAAAAATTCAGATTATTAGCTGATTTCATGCCACAGTTTGTCTGGACAAGCGACCCTGCCGGGAATCTCAATTACTATAATCAATCTATTTTTACTTTTTCGGGCATATCACCTGAAAAAGTAAAAATGGATAAGTGGCTGGAACTGGTTCATCCTGACGACAAAGATGAAAACCTGAAAAAGTGGACGGAGGCTATCAATACCGGCCAGGACTATATGTTTGAACACCGCTTCCGGCACAAAGATGGTAACTATTACTGGTATTTAAGCAGAGCCATCCCACAGAAAGACGCAGTGGGGAATATACAGATGTGGGTAGGAACAAGTACCGATATTCAGGAACAAAAGAATATTACTTCAACATTACAAAAGAATGTTCAGGAGAAAATCAAAGAACTGAAAGGATTAAACGAAGCGCTGAAAAACAGTGAGGAGCGCTACCACCAAATGGTAGAAGAAGTGCAGGACTACGCAATTATCTACCTGAACAAAAACGGAATAGTTGAAAACTGGAATAAAGGTGCCGAAAAAATAAAAGGATACACCGCGCAGGAAATTGTAGGGAAATGCTTTTCTATATTTTATCCTGAAAAAGATAAAGAAAGTCAATTGCCTGGAAAGTTATTAGAACAGGCCAGGCTTACGGGTAAGGTGGTTCATGAAGGATGGCGAATGAGAAAAAACGGAGAATTATTCTGGGCGAATATAGTGATTACAGCCATCCACAATGAGCAAAATGAAGTAGTAGGATTTTCTAAGGTAACGCATGACCTGACCGAGAAAAAAGAAGCTGAAGACAGAATAAAGACAAATGCAAAAGAACTGGAAGAAAAAAATAGGGAGCTTCAGCGGATGAATGCAGAACTACAATCTTTTGCTTATGTATCCAGTCATGATTTACAGGAACCCCTCCGAAAAATAAGAACATTTTCCAGCCGACTTCTGGAGAAGGAAAAACAGAACTTATCTGAAAATGGCCAGGATTTCTTAGAACGCATATCTAATGCTGTAATAAGGATGCAAACACTGATTGATGATATATTGGCTTATTCACGAACAAACATCATCGAACGCGTATTTGAAAATACTGATCTCAATGAACTAATCAATGAAGTAAAAGAAGACTTTAAAGAAATAATAGCTGAAAAGGATGCCATTGTTGAAGTAGAAGAAATGGTAAATATTAGAGTAATTCCCTTTCAGTTTAAACAATTGCTAGCCAATCTATTGAGTAACTCCCTGAAGTTTTCGAAACCCAATGTTCGGCCGCATATTCAGATAAAAAGCTGTATTAGAAATGGTGATAGTATAGAAGAGCTGCCTTTGAATAAGTACCAAAAATATTATCAGGTAACTATATCAGATAACGGTATTGGATTTAATGAAGAATATAAGGAACGTATTTTTGATATTTTCCAGCGTTTACATGGCAAAAGCGAGTTTACAGGCACCGGTATCGGATTGGCAATTGTGAAAAAAATAGTTGAAAATCACAATGGTTTTATTTCTGCAACCGGCGAAGTGAATCAGGGAGCTACTTTTGATATTTATTTACCCTTTAATTGAAACATTTAGGATTATTCAGGCGGACCAGCATGAGTCGATTATTGACCTCAATATAAAATAAGAAAGCACTAATCTCTGAATACTTTTTGCGGCTGAGCGGGGGCACAATCGAACCGTTGGTTCGTTTTTAACTTTTTTGGACAATATTTTGTCTTAGATTATAAACAAAACAATTGCTAAAATGAGATAATCTGATAGTTAATTCTAGTACCCAGATGTCAGATTAAGTCTTGACTATTACATCTAATCTAAATATCTTGTATAGATGTTAGTGAATGACAATCTTATCTGATGCCAATTATATACAAGTATGACGACAGTCATATACTATGGCTATTTAAATAAAGAACTTTGGTAAAAACTTTATGAGAATAGCATTTTTAATACTGTTAGTGATCCATAGTTTTATACACTCACTTGGTTTCATTGAAGCATTTAACCTAGCTTCAATAAAGGCTCTCATTCAGCCTATCTCAAAACTGATGGGTATATGCTGGTTAGTTGCATTCTTCTTATTGGTATATGCTGCCATATTACTTGCTTATAAAAATTCTTACTGGCTATTGTATGGGTTATGTGGAATCATCATTTCTCAAATAGCCATTATCAATTCCTGGCAGGATGCAAAGTTTGGCACAATAGCTAATGTTATTATTTTGCTGGTCATACTCTTAGGTTATGGAACCTGGAGTTTTAACAATACATATAAAATTGAAGTAAAAGAAGGTTTTAGGCAGTCGGGTAATCAACCAGACTCATTATTGACTGAAACAGACATAAAAGATTTGCCAGAGCCTGTAAAAAAATACTTATATTATACTCAATCAGTAGGAAAACCCAAAGTAACAAATTTCAAAGTTGAGTTCAGAGGCAAAATAAGAAAGAACAATCAATCGGAATGGATGCCTTTTACGTCTGAACAGCACAATTTTATTGAATCCTCCACGCGTCTTTTCTTTATGAATGCTACCATGAAACATATGCCCGTAGCAGGCTTCCATTCTTTCAAAAATGGTCATGCGTTTATGGACATACGTTTATTGTCATTGTTTAAAGTTCAGTACCAATCGGGAGAAGAAATGGGAAAGGCAGAAACGGTCACGTTTTTTAATGATATGTGCTGTCTTGCCCCTGCAACGCTGATAGATAAAAGAATTCAATGGATAGAAACAAATGGTAATCAGGTAAAGGCCTCTTTCACCAACAATCATATTACAATTACTGCATGGCTATACTTTAACGACAAAGGCGAACTTATCAATTTTGTTTCAAACGACCGTTATGCGTTCGAAAAAGAAAATGTAATGAAAAAAATACCTTGGGAAACCCCTTTTAAAAATTATAGGGGAATCAACGGATATAAATTAGCCAGTTATGCAGAAGCCATCTATAAATATCCTGAAGAAGATTTAATTTATGGAATTTTCAATACTTCCGGTGTTCAATACAACTGCAATATGCCCAAATAATTGTAAATTTATCAGGTTTTCTTTCATACTAATCCTATTTCATTTTGACCTCAAATAATTTTAATATAGGAGGATTAAGCGACGAAGAAGTGCTTATTTCTCGTCAGAAACATGGAACGAATCAATTAATCTATAAAAAAGAAAGTGGTTTGCTTCGTGTTTTAAAAGGCTTAATCAAAGAACCAATGATTATCTTGTTATTGGTTACTTATTGTATTTATTTTATTAATGGTGCCGTTGCAGATGGTATTTTTCTTTCTTGTGCTATCATATTAGTATCATTCATTTCCATTTATCAGGATAACAGAAGCCGGAATGCCTTAGAAAAGCTAAAAAACTATACTCAACCTACATGTAGAGTTATCCGGAATGGACAGATTATATCCATTTCGAGTGATGATCTGGTTATTGGCGATAGCCTGGTAGTAGAAGAAGGCACATCAATTACAGCTGATGGTAGTATCATTCATTCGAATGATTTTTCTGTCAACGAATCTATTCTCACTGGTGAATCTCTCCCGATTTTTAAAGACCAAACGAAAGAAGACCATTTTGTTTATCAGGGAACAACCGTATCAAGTGGCTTGGCCATTGCCAACATTACTGCTATCGGTAAGAATACCCGACTAGGGCAAATTGGTAAAAGCCTAGAAAGTATCAAAGAAGAAAAGACACCATTAGAATTACAGATAAACAATTTTGTGAAAATGATGATCATTGTAGGCTTTGTTATTTTCATCACTGTATGGCTCATCAACTATTTCATTACGTATCGTGTTCTCGATAGTTTGCTCAAGGCACTTACCTTGGCTATGAGTATTCTGCCTGAAGAAATTCCTGTGGCCTTTACTACTTTTATGGCATTAGGAGCATGGCGACTCATGAAAAAAGGAATCATTGTAAAACAGATAAAAACCGTTGAAACGCTGGGGAGTGCTACAGTTATATGCACTGACAAGACAGGCACACTCACCGAAAATAAAATGAGTCTGGCCGATATATATGTTCTGGGCTCTCAGAAAATAACTAGGATTGGTAGTACCCTGAATGAACATGAAAAAGAACTAATCAGGCTGGCAATGTTTGCCAGTGAGCCTATCCCATTTGACCCAATGGAAATAGCTTTGCATGAAGCTTACGATAAAATAGCAAATGTGGATGAAAGACCATTTTACCAAATGATTCATGAATATCCTTTATCTGGTAAACCACCTATGATGACGCATTTGTTTGAGAATGATAAACATAATAGGATTATTGCGGTCAAAGGTGCCCCAGAAGCTATAATCAATGTTTCGAATCTATCAGCACTTGAAAAACAACAGATTGAAGAAACTATCAGGACTATTACGGCCTATGGATATAGAGTATTAGGAGTAGGTGAAGCAGAATTTAAAGGAAACGATTTCCCTGAAAAACAACAGGAATTTACATTTACTTTTAAAGGAATTGTTTCTTTTTATGATCCACCTAAGCAGAATATCACGGAAGTATTAGAAAATTTCTATGAGGCGGGCATAAAAGTAAAGATTATTACAGGCGATAATGCCGCTACCACTGCCGCTATTGCTCAACAGATTAGTTTCAAAGGTTATGATAAAAGTATGACAGGCGACGAACTGATGCAGTTATCAGAAGACGCTTTGCAGGGAGTTGTGCAGGAAACCAATCTATATACCAGAATGTTCCCGGAGGCTAAGCTCAGAATCATCAATGCCTTAAAGAAGAACAATGAAATTGTTGCCATGACCGGTGATGGTGTGAACGACGGACCCGCATTAAAAGCTGCAAACATTGGCATTGCCATGGGTAAAAAAGGAACTGAAATAGCCAAACAAGCAGCTTCATTGATTTTATTGGAAGACGATTTATCAGGAATGGTTGATGCCATTGCCACAGGCAGGAAAATATATACTAATCTCAAAAAAGCCATTCAGTACATTATCTCTATTCACATCCCGATTATCCTGACAGTCTTTCTTCCATTAGCATTGGGCTGGATATACCCAAATATTTTTTCTCCGGTGCACATTATATTTTTAGAACTCATAATGGGTCCAACCTGCTCAATTATCTACGAAAACGAGCCCATGGAAAAAAATACCATGATTCAGAAACCCCGGCCTTTTACCAGTACTTTTTTTAATGTGAAAGAACTAACAACCAGTATTATACAAGGGCTTATGATTACCTCAGGTACTTTGTTTATTTATCAATATGCGATTCATCATGGCTTCAATGAATCTATTACACGCACTATGGTATTTACTATGCTTATAGCGGCAAATATATTTCTGACCTTAGAAAATCGTTCATTCTATTATTCGTTTCTCACAACTTTACGCTATAAAAACAACCTTGTTTTACTCATTATCAGTATTACGTTTGTACTGATGGCGATGCTTCTTTATATAAATCCATTGGCAAAATTCTTTCAGTTTTATCCATTAAATCTCTCTCAATTGCTCATTAGCATAGGTGTAGGATTTCTATGTGTTGCCTGGTTTGAAATAGTTAAATGGAGGAAAAGGAATAAACCAAACATTAGCCATTTAATTTATTCTGAATAATCTTATGCAGAATTTACCGACAAAAAGCTTCTGGTCTTTTGATATCAACTATTGGTTTAAGCAGCTTAGTAGTTCAAATCTTGGTTTAAATAGCATAGCTATTGATCAATCACATGCTCTATTAGAAAAACCTCAGAATGCTTACTCTCATTTCAGCTTACTATTTAACAGCTCGCAAAAATATTAAAGGAACTAAAGAAGTTGTAGTCTATTGGGAATATAATCGAGGACAACCAAAACTATATAATTATTCAAAACTCATTGAGGTATTCGGTTCTTTACCTTTTGAAATTGATACCAGCACCTTAGGTGGCAAGAATATAGCCTACTGGTATACCAAAGGATTACGCAGAAGAGAAGTTTAGTAAAATGCTTAGAGTTGAATAATCGACTCTTTGTAATTGGGAGGATAAGATTTATAATTCTATGTTAAACAATATGAACATATTACAATCTATACTGGACGAATTTAACAGTTCATAGTCAATTAGTATATTTTGATTTTAAAACCTTTGGCTCTGTGCCCTCTTATATAAGTATTGAAGACGCCGGGACAATATAATTAATGATGGTGGTCCTTTTCAACAATATTTAATTAAAATCCGGCAGTTCAAAACCTTCTTCTTTCGTTTTATCTTTAGATTTAGAGCTAAAAAGATTAACTAGTTTTTGAACCGACTTACTGGCAAAAATACCTGCAAATGTATTCAGTAATGCTACACCAAATCTCGTCTTTGGATACACAATCCAGGGTACACCTGGCGGTAGATTCTGTATCTTTTCCACATATGGGCGCAGGCACTTCTCGTAAGCCACAAAGGCATCCTCATGATTTTCATGTCTGGCTAATTCACCGGCTAATACATAAGCTCCCACTATAGCTAGAGATGCTCCCTTACCAGATAAAGGTGAGGGACAATACGCGGCATCGCCAACCATCGCCACTCTTCCAACAGACCATCTGGGTGCTTTGATCTGACCAATTTTATCTAAATAAACATCATCCGATTTTTCCAAAGCATCGCTTATTCGCTCGGCTTCCCATCCAGCTCCCACCAATTTCTTTTTCAGTAAATCTTTCTGCTTATCTGCTGACAACTTTTCGTAACCTTTATCAGCTTCCAGAAATGCCACAGAAGCACGCATAGTTCCATGATTGTCAGGACGCAGCATTAAAACGCGTTTGTTAACGGCAGTATACCAGCGCCACCATTGCGTGTCGTTTTTGTGGCGTGAAATAGTCATATAAGCGATATAAAGCCCTAAATATTTGAATATCGGCTCTTTGCCAAATACCAGTTCACGGGTGCTTGAACGAATACCATCAGCGGCAATAACAAGCTGAAAAGTTTCTGTTTTACCACTCGAAAAGGTTACCTTCACCTGGTCAGGGTACTGCTCTATTGACGTTATAGAATCGCCGAACTGATAGGTAACGTTTTGTTTTGTGTTATCATACAAAATGCTGACCAGATCGCCCCGAATAATCTCCAGTTCACGGGTTCCTGTGAGGGCTGCCTCTTTCGGAAAAGAAGCTTTTGGTTCATTATCCTGCCCGATAAACTGCAAACCAATTTCACCCGTATTGGCGTCCCTTACAGCGGTCTTGATCCTCATTTCATTAATCACTTCCTCTGCAGGCCCACTAATATCGATATTCTGCCCACCCAGACGAAGCGAGGATGCTCGTTCGACAATAGTAACTTGATAGCCATATTTAACCAACCAGAATGCCAATGTTGGGCCTGCAATACTGGCTCCTGAAATAAGTACTTTCTTAGATTTTGTCATCAATGAAAAGAAAAATATTCAATATCATTAGCTGGTACTATTCAACAATCTGAAAGAGTTGACGAGCAATTAGTATGTATAACTATTTTTACAGAAACTCGGCCTGATTTTTCTATAATATTTTACGATTGTAGAAAATCCAGTCAATTAAATGCTGGATTAGGGGGCAATAGACGTGAGCGATTGGCGTGTCTCTCACAAGTTTTTAAATACATTTATATAAAAATGGCTTAAATCTGAAGGTTACTTAAGCAGTCAATATCTCCTCTACTAAAACCCCGTCAACATTTTATAAAAGGATTCGGCATAAATATCACTGACAGGAATAATCTGGCCTGCAATCTGAATCCTGTTTTTCTCGATGTGGTCAATTTTGTCAATAGCGACCAGAAATGACTTACGAAAATCTATGCCTGACTTTATCTACCCCACAGGTTTTAAATTTGATCCGATAGAAGGAGAAATTTCGATGAAAGGGGTCAATCTTAAAAGCTGCAGGGAGGTATGCAAAACCTCAAAAAACCGCAAAAGCACTCATCGCTGAGTGCTTTTGCGGTCCGGACGGGACTCGAACCCGCGACCCCCTGCGTGACAGGCAGGTATTCTAACCAACTGAACTACCGAACCGAATATTTTGTGGCTGATATTCTAACCAAGCGAAACGTCGCACCGTTGAACTACCGAACCGTATTTCCCTGAACGTTCCTGAATTTTATTTCCCTCATCGTTTGGGACTGCAAAGGTAGGAACATTATATTTGCGTGTCAAGCCCTTAAACGAAAAAAATATGAAAATTTTTAAACCTACCCCTCAGGAGTACAACGCCCAGTCATATCAAAACAGTTATATTCAACAAGTTACATCTGACGATGCTCTGAAACAAATGGTTGAAAATATTTCCATTGTGGAAAACTTTTACAAATCGCTGCCTGCTGAAAAACATTTCTACCGCTACGCTGAGGGTAAATGGACACCCATTGAGGTTCTGGGGCACCTGATTGACACCGAACGTATACTCGCCTACCGTGCCATGTGCATTGCACGCGGCGAAGAACAATCTCTGCCGGGCTTTGATGAGGCCCGCTATGTGGCAGGTACCAACTTCAATAAAAAAAGTCTCAGAAGTTTGCTGCTACAGCACAAAGCACAACGAAAATCTACTATCTTGCTTTTCAAATCGCTCAGCAATCGTGAATTATCTCGTTTAGGGCTGGCCAATCATTTGCCGATTACGGCTCGCGCGTTGGCCTGGTTGATTCCGGGTCATGAATTGCACCACCTGACAATCCTGAACGAACGCTATCTATAAAATCATCATCATGAAAAAAACTTTTCTTTATTTGTTGTTATTGCTGAGTTTCAATGTACTGGCGCAGAAAATCGGTCCGGTCGAAAAAAAAGTAATTGAACATATAAAAGCCAACGCAGCCCAGACCGAAAAGCTGCTCGAACAGGTAGTAAATATTAACAGTGGTACCCTGAACCACGCAGGAGTAAAACAGGTAGGGCAAATCTTCCGTAAAGAATTTGAAGCGCTGGGCTTTACTACTGAATGGATTTCATTGCCTGATTCCCTCAACAGAGCCGGACACCTGGTGGCTTATCGCAAGGGCAAAAAGGGCAAGAAACTCTTTCTGATCGGGCATCTGGACACAGTGTTCGAAAAATCAATGCCGTTTACACCATTTACCCGACTGAATGACTCTACCGCAACTGGACAAGGCGTAAACGATATGAAAGGCGGCGATGTAATGATCATAGCAGCTCTGAAAGCGCTGCACGCACAGAATCTGCTGGACGATACCAGCATTACGATCTATTTCACCGGCGATGAGGAGAGCTCCGGCAAACCTACCAGCATCAGTCGTAAAGATTTTATCGACAGAGCCCGTCGGTCTGATATTGCATTGGCTTATGAAACTGCTCAGAGCTTCAATATTGCTGCCACCGCCCGTAGGGGTTCAAGTGGCTGGGAATTAACCACCACCGGCAAAACCGGACACTCGTCAGGCATTTTCAATGCCAGTATGGGTTACGGTGCTATTTATGAGGCAGCACGCATATTGGATACGTTCAGAGAAACCCTCAGTACAGAAAAATACCTCACATTCAGTCCGGGAATAATTTCAGGTGGAACCGAGGTAAGTTATGACCCTGCCGCTGCCAAAGGCGAGGCCATAGGCAAAACCAATATAATAGCACAGAAAGTAATTGTAACCGGCGATTTACGTTTTATCAGCGAAGCACAAAAAGAAAATACCCGCAATAAAATGCGTGAGATTGTAGCCAAAAACCTCAACGGCACTACCGCAGAAATAAAATTCTCTGACGGCATACCGGCCATGGAGCCCACACAGGCAAATACCGATTTGCTAAAAGTGCTGAATCAAGTCAGTCTTGACCTGAACATGGGTGAAGTAAAAGCAGGAGACCCCGGTTCACGCGGCGCAGGAGATATTTCGTATATTGCGCAATATGTACCTTGTCTCGATGGCCTCGGCGCCTCTGGTAAAGGAGCACATGCTCCCGGAGAAACCATCAATCTGAAAGAATTTCCGGCGCTCACCCAACGCACAGCTTTACTAATTTACAGGCTTACCAGATGAAAATAAAAGATTTAACAGCTTATCTCGAAAAACTGGCACCCCTGCCCTATCAGGAGTCGTATGACAACGCAGGGTTGATCGTCGGTAATCCGAACGAAATCATTACCGGTGTATTAGTAGCGCTCGACTCAACCGAAGAGGTGGTAGAAGAAGCCATACAACGCGGCTGCAATATTATTGTAGCACATCATCCCATCGTGTTTAAAGGCTTAAAGAAACTGACAGGTAAAAACTATGTAGAGCGCACCATTATTAAAGCCATCAAGAACGACATTGCCATTTATGCCACCCATACTAATCTCGACAATGTGGTAGATGGTGTCAGCTTCAAAATTGCTCAAAAACTGAATTTACAACAGGTTAGAATCCTTGCTCCTAAAAACGACCTGTTGATGAAACTCGTTGTTTTTGTGCCGGTGGAGCACACCGGCAACCTATTAGACGCCCTATACGAAGCCGGTGCAGGTGAAATCGGCAATTATAATCAGTGCAGTTTCAGAGTTGAAGGCAAAGGCACATTTAAACCCAACGAGCGGGCCAATCCGGTTATCGGGCAGGCCGGCGGGCCGATGGAAGAAGTTGAAGAAAACCGTGTGGAAGTGATATTTCCGGGCTATCTGAAAAACCACGTGTTGGCCGGTATGCGCAAAGGCCACGTGTATGAAGAAATAGCCTATTATGTAACCCAGTTGGACAATCAATATCAGGAGGTTGGTTCGGGAGCTATCGGCATTTTACCACAGCCGATGGACGAAGTTAATTTTCTGGCCTTTTTAAAACAAAATATGCAGGTATCGGTTATCAGACATACAGGCCTTTTGAATAAGCCCATCAGAAAAGTAGCCGTATGTGGCGGCGCGGGGAGTTTCCTGTTGGGCGATGCGCTCAAAGCAGGCGCCGACATCTTCATAACCGCTGATTATAAGTACCATGAGTTTTTTGATGCCGAAAATCGTATCGTCATTGCAGATATAGGTCATTATGAAAGCGAGCAATTTACAAAAGAATTATTGAAAGATTATATTTGCAAAAAATTCACTAACTTTGCAGTCCATTTGTCGGAAACTCCTACGAATCCGGTGCAATATTACTATTAATTAAATTTTTCAGGGGGCAAAGCTGTGCTAAACGCAAAGTCTCTTTATCAGATAACAACGCTTTAAAATCAAGACGGTCCGCCGTAGCGGTTCACATATTATGGAATTAACAGTTGCACAAAAATTAGACGCTCTTCTTAATCTTCAATCGACTGATTCAGAATTAGACGAGATAAAAAAGCTACGTGGTGATTTGCCAGACGAAGTACGCGACCTGGAAGATGAAGTGATTGGCTTTGAAACACGTATTTCTAAATTTAAAAAAGAAGTAGACGCTTTAGAAGCTGAAATCAACGGGTATCGTCTGAATAAAAAAGATGCCGAAAAGTTGATTCAGAAGTATAAAGACCAACAAATGAATGTTCGCAACAACCGCGAATATGACGCCATCTCAAAAGAGTTAGAATTACAGGAACTTGAAATTCAACTGGCCGACAAACGCATTAAAGAAGCCGATTTCAAAATCAGAAACAAAAGCCTTGAAATTGCCGATGTGGAATCAGCAATGAACGGCCGTAAAAAAGACCTTGAAACCAAACGCAAAGAGTTGGATGTGTTGGTGGCTGAAAGCCAGGAGGAAGAGAAAGGATTGGTAGAACAACGCGACAAAGCCGCTTTAAATGTTGAAGAGCGTTTGATTAATGCCTATAACCGTATCCGTTCCAATGCAGGTAATGGCCTGGCAGTTGTAACGGTGCGCCGTGGTGCCTGTGGTGGTTGTTTCAACATTGTTCCTCCACAACGCCAGGCTGATATTAAAGATAAAAAGAAAATCATCGTTTGCGAACATTGTGGTCGTATCCTGGCTGATGTGGATGCCATCGAAATCAGCAGAAAATAATATTCTATTTATTCGCAGAGAGCCAAATTTTCATTCATATGAAGATTTGGCTTTTTTGTTTTCCGTAAGGCTCATTTAAACAGACCTAAATATCCACATGGCTCACCCACAAATCCGTCTATAATCAAATTTCCAAATTTAAAAAAGCCATCCTGTTTAGTTCATCGCATATTTATGCTACTTTCGGGTCATATTATATATACACTACACAATTTCGCTGAACTACTCAATTATGTTCAGGTTTAACATTATATAAATGAATACCCTCAACAGTAAGAGCACAGCTTTTGAAAAAATAGCTATCGCTTACTTATTTCTACCAGTTATACTTTTTTTATTTGATTGGGTCAACATTGCCATTTCAATTCCAATCCTTTTTTTATGCCTGTTTTTCTTTTTCAGATTGATTTCCTATCATAAAATAATTATCGATAAGACTTTTTGGATAGTTGCGCTAATTTCATTTTTCTTAACTCTCTTATCCGGAATAGGTGAATTCAGTTATCAATATTATGATTACGAGAAACACAATGCTATTTACAAGATTTTATTGACCAACGACGCCCCTGTTTATTTAAAAAAGGACAATAAGGTTTACATGCTGTGCTATTATTTGGCATACTATATTCCATCTACTTTTACTGCAAAACTTATAAATAACATAGCATTAGCACCGTTTTTAAGTTTTTTATGGGGTTGGCTGGGTGTTTTTTTAGTTATTTTCTGGCTATTTAAACAAGGCGGGATTAAGTTAACTGTTTTATTCTTTTTAATTGGAGGAATCCCGGTTTTACCGATTGCAAAGTTCTTCAACTTTATTCTATTATATGGTGCAAAAAAAACAGCTATTTATACCTTAGGATTGAACCGATTGTATTTCGGGAATGGCGATGTTCAAGGCAGTTTAACTTATATGTCAAACTTATCTCAATTGTTTTGGTGTCCTCAGCATGTTATTGGCACATGGCTATGCGGAATAATTTTGTATAAGGCCTTAAAAACACAAAACTTAAATTTTATTTTTCTTTCCGCAACATCCTTATTCTTTTGGTCTCCTTTAGTATTTATCGGGGCCATTCCTTTTTACTTATTTTTACTCATAAAATTATACCCAAAATATAAATTGGATAAACTGGAAGCGGTTATCTCAGTGATATGCATTCTGATTGTATTTTCTTTTTTCAAAGCTCATTTACCTAATCGCATATCAGGATTCATCTTTGAGTATATTACATCGTATAATGACGTACTCATAATGATTTTGTTCATAGCAAGTGAGCTGGGTGCAGGTTTACTATTTTTAATTTATTACCGACACATCCTTAGCCAATTAGACTATAAATTATTACTGGTATCAATTCTATTACTGTGCTTAATTCCGCTTTATACCATCGGATTATTCAACGATTTCATCATGCGTGTATCTGACATTCCATTATTTTATTTTACCTATATAATTGGTAAGAAAGTTAGCAGTTTACCTTTTGGCAGAAAAAAATGGCTTATTACCTTTATTATTATTTTAGTATTTCACGAAAGTCTTGTAACAGTGGCCAGAAGTATAATAAACATACCACATATACAATCACAATCATCCGGAATGCTCAACTCTCAAATTGATTTAGCAACATATAAGTTAAAATTCCGTAATCAATACCACGATATATCAGATCAATATTTAGGCTATAAGGATTCTTTTTTCTGTAAATATATAGCCAAATAGTTATTACACTGATGAGAGAACACTAATAACAAAGATGCTGAACAATATACTTCATATAAATATTCTGTTTCACAATGCTGTAATCGGGTTTGTGCTATGGCTGGTATCTACGATTCCCTGCCACGCCTTCAACACCGACTTCACCCCTAATCTACAAAAGGCCTACACAGAGGTTTTCAAGCTCCGGATCCAAAGTGGACGAGAATTACTGGCCACAGAAAACCCCGCTAATCCGTTCAGAATATATGTAGAAAACTATGCCGATATGGTAGAGCTTCTCAATTCTGAAGATGAAGCCGCCTATGAAAAACTAATAGGCAAAGAAGATCAGCGATTAGCCCTGATAGAAAAAACCGATAAGCAATCACCCTATAACCGCTTTCTGAGAGCCGAGCTTAAAATTCACTGGGCATTGCTCAAAATCAGATTCGGTCACGAAATAAAGGCAGCCTGGAACATCATTCAGGCAAACAAACTATTAGAAGAAAACCGGAAACTGTTTCCTAAATTTCTGCCTAATCTTAAGTCGATTGGTTGTCTGCATGTACTGGTAGGCTCCATTCCGGAAAACCAGCAATGGGTTACGGGTTTTCTGGGCCTCAAGGGCAATATTCAACAAGGTCTGCAGGAATTAGAGGCTGCTTCACACGATAAGGTCTGGGGCGATGAAGCCGACTTCTGCCAATTTTTTATTCAGACCTATATTATGCCTTATAACGACCGTGTGAATGCAGAGCTGCTCCGAGCTGTAAATCAGCACAAAGACAACCTCAATCTCAATTATCTGGCCACGGCAATCTCTTTAAAAACGGGTCAAACCGAACAGGCTTCACAGATTCTCAGCAAAAGCCCGTATAATACCACTTATCAGTACTTCCCTATAGCCGAACTATATAAAGCAGAAATCAACCTTTTTAAGGGCAATTATGCACAGGCAGCCGCTGCTTATCATACCTACATCCGCAATTTTAAAGGAAAGACATTTCTGAAAGATACCTACTATAAACTGTTTCTATGCAGTTGGCTGGGAGGTGACGAAAAGAAAGGACTGGAATATCTGAGGCGGATTCCGTCAGTCGGTAATACCATTGCCGAGTCTGACAAAGCAGCTCAGAAATTTTACGAGAATTATAACAAAACAAATACCCTGCCGCATCAGTCGGTGGTCAGAATACGGTTGGCGTTCGATGCCGGGTATTATGATGAAGCGCTGCAGGAAGCCGGGAATCTTTCAGAAAACAGTTTTACTGTAATGAAGGATAAAGTCGATTACAATTATCGTATCGCCCGTGTCTATCATAAAACCGGCCAAATCGACAAAGCCCTGGCTTATTATGAAAGGGCTATCAGACTTACGGATCAGAATAAAGATTCACAATGGCATTTCGGGGCAAGTGCTGCCCTGCAGGAAGGATACATTTTCACTGAGAGAAACCAGCAACAAAAAGCGCGGAGCTATTTTGAAAAAGCGCTGTCATACAAACGCCACGAGTACAAAACATCAATAGACAACAAAGCCCGGGCGGCTTTGACAGCTATGGGTTTTTAGGAGGATGTAAGGCTACTATTTGGGATTTATCTACAGATTGAATAAACTTTCTAGCCGCTTCATGCTTAGCATTAAGAGCTTCTTCAACGGTTTTATAAGTTTTAATTCTCTCGTGTTTGTCTATTTTTTCTTTCGTTTTCATAGTTTCATTCATTTTAGAGAAACGATAAAACTATCATAGTTTTTCCCTTTCTCAAAAGATTCAATTCTTTTGTCAATATAACCTGAAATACTGAATTTCTGTTCTAATTGTCGTAAATATTTTGCTATTGCCATTTGATAAAGTCTTGTGCGTGCAATCGTACTTCCCTGAATATACACTCTTGCGTCAGGTTTCCTTTCGAAAAAATAAACGATAGATTGAAAAACTGTCGATAAAACCAAGGGCATATCCTGATTATTACTTACTGACAAATCGCTTACTTTGCCATTTGGTAACACATCAAGAAGGGCTAGGTTATATAATAAAATCTCTTCATCAATTAGCTTATATTCAATAAGCTTTTTTATTGTTTTTTCAGTACTAACACTATCAAATTCAAAAATCAGTTTATCATCAATTTTATCAAATTCATAATGCGGTTCATTCATATGCTTTTTTAGTCATTATATTGTCACATCAAAACACCAGTTCCATGCCCAGCTTGTCTTTCAAATCCCAAAGGGCAGGATTTTTATTGGCCAGAAATTCAAATTTTTCCTGTGCAGTGTATGGTCGTCTTTCTACCTGAGATTCAACAATTTCGGCCGATATCTGAATAGTGTGGTTTTGTAGTTGCTTCCGCAGATACTCTGCCAGATCTTGCCTGATACCCGTCAGCAAATCCATTTGTACCTGATTATCCAGCCTGAGTTTCAGCATAGTGCCATTCAGATCAAAATCACGTTTCAGCATCACTTCCAGCGTTGATTTATCCTGCGCATCTGCGAAATTATGCAACTCGCGTCTCAACTGCTCAATGCTGAACTCTTTGGTTTGTTTTACATTTCCTGTAACGGGTTCATTAACCTGACTAGCCTTATCGTTCGATGCAGGCCCTGAGATATCAATATTGGTAGATTTAAGCGAAGAAGGCACAAAACTAGGCCGTGCCGTTGCCGCAGGGGTTTGTTTTATCTGAGGTCTTACTTCCTGTACCGGAGCAGATACATTTGTGACAGTTGGTGCCGCACCGGCTGGTTTACTGGTTAAAATCGGCTCAGCAGGTGGTTGCGGAGCGGCAGTCTGGCTTACATTAGTGTTTTTTTTTTCGTCTGATGTGCCCGCTGGAAGGTCACTCATATTCAAAACATTCTGAATCTGCGAGAGCTTCATCAGCCCGATCTCCACATGTAGGCGTTGGTTTTTAGCCGATTTGTAGTTAAGATCAAGGTGGCTGCCTACACTCAGTGAAGATAAAATATATCCTAAGGGCAATTTGTCCGCCTGCTCGAGATACCTTCTTTGCGTTGACTCTGCTACTTGCAGCAGTTTCACGGTCTGTGGGTCTTTACTCACCATCAGGTTTCTGAAATGCTCGTTCAGTCCTACTACAAACTGGTGTCCGTCAAAACCTTTCTCCAACACTTCATTATAAAGTAATAAAGCTCCTGACACATTGCCGCTGTAGAGGTAATCGGTCATTCTGAAATAATAATCGTAGTCCAGAATATGCAGGTTGTCGAGCACCGAACTATACGTCAGTTCATTACCCGAAGCAAAAGTCACGTTCAGGTCAAACATCGACAACGCATCACGCAAGCCACCGTCTGCTTTCTGGGCTATCAGTTCTAACGCCTGATAATCGGCCTTGATGCCTTCTTTCTGCGCCACATTGGCCAAGTGATCGGCCATGTCTTTTATCTGTATCCGGTTAAAATCAAAAATCTGACATCGGCTCAGAATCGTCGGAAGAATCTTGTGTTTTTCTGTAGTGGCCAGAATAAAAATGGCATAACCGGGAGGTTCTTCTAATGTTTTCAGAAAAGCGTTAAAGGCCGCCTGCGAAAGCATGTGCACCTCATCTATGATATAAACCTTGTATTTACCGTATTGCGGAGGAAACCTCACCTGATCGGTCAGGTTTCTGATGTCTTCTACCGAGTTGTTTGATGCCGCATCGAGTTCATGGATATTGAACGATGCATTATTATTGAAGCTCTTGCACGATTCGCACTCGTTGCAGGGCGAAATATCCTCAGTCAGGTTCTGGCAGTTGATAGTTTTAGCTAAAATTCTGGCACAGGTTGTCTTCCCTACCCCACGTGGCCCACAAAACAGAAATGCCTGCGCTAAATGATTAGTTCTGATGGCATTCTGGAGGGTAGTGGTAATATGCGATTGCCCTACTACGGCATCAAAGGTGATAGGACGATACTTGCGTGCTGAAACTACAAACTTTTCCATGCTGCAAGTTACTAAAAAAAACAAATGAACGGCTAAAAACGCCATGCCGATTCGCACGAATTATTTAGCTTTGCAGTGTTAATTTAAGTTTCAGCCATTAGTATGTTTAATAAGCTATCCATCTGCGCGTTTAACCACGTGGCGCTACAGGTAAGTGATATAGAACGCAGCGCCAGCTTTTATGTCAACGTTCTTGATTTACAGGAAATACCCACTCCTGCATTCGACTACCCCGTGAGGTGGTTCAATCTGGGAGCCAATCGTGAGCTGCATTTAATAGGGAGAATAGAAGAAGGTACCTCTACGGGTATCAGAGGGAATCATTTTGCGCTGGAAGTAACCGATATTTTACAAGCCGAAAAACACTTGCAGGCCATGGGCGTTAACTATATGCCCATCAAACTCCGCCCAGATGGCGCCAGACAACTATTCCTCACCGACCCGGACGGCCATTATATTGAACTGTGTGAGTTTTAATTTACCTATTCCAGAATTACGTAGAGCCGCATTGCAATGCGGCTACAGGGGATTATCAAAACAATCTGAATTTCTACTATTAACCACTAAGACGCAATGCATTGCGTCTCTACCAAGACAACAACCAAATTCTGATTCACTCATTCACCATTCGCTCATTCATAATTAATCAGCTCAAAATCGGCTTTATCACTTTCCCAGCCACATCCGTAAGCCTGAATGGCCTGCCCTGAAAAGAATACGTCAGTTTCTCATGGTCAAAGCCCATCAGATGCAGAATAGTTGCCTGCAAGTCGTGCACATGCGTGCGGTCTTTAACTCCATAATATCCTAACGGGTCGGTTTCACCTAAACTCATGCCCTTTTTAAGGCCACCTCCTGCCATAAATACAGTGAAAGCATCCAGATGATGGTCGCGTCCTTTAAATGGCAAAGTCTGTCCGTCGCGGTTTTCCTGCATCGGGGTTCTGCCAAATTCCCCACCCCATACAACCAGGGTTTCATCGAGAAGTCCTCGCATTTTCAAATCTTTTATCAAACCGGTTACCGCTCTGTCGGTTATCTGGCACAAGTCTTTGAATCCACCGTCGAGCGACAAACGCTGGTCGGTGCCGTGGGCATCCCATCCCCAATGGAAAAGCTGCACAAAGCGCACGCCGTTTTCAACCAGTCTTCTGGCCAGCAAGCAGTTATTGGCAAAAGAAGCATCACCAACTTCGGCACCATACATATTCCGTATCCACTCCGGTTCTTTGCTGATGTCCATCACCTCGGGCACCGACATCTGCATTCTGAACGCCATTTCGTATTGCGAAATACGGGTCAGTATCTCCGGGTCCTGTACTTCTTCATATTGCTGCCTGTTAATCTCATTAATGGCTTCGATGGTCTGCTTCCGGATATCGCGGCTCATGCCGTGTGGGTCAGACACATATAACACTGGGTCGGCCCCGGTGCGGCATTGCACACCCTGATAAATAGACGGCAAAAAGCCATTACCCCACACACTCTTGCCTGCATCGGGGCTTCGCCCGCCTGATGCCAGCACAATAAAGCCCGGTAGATTCTGATTTTCTGTACCTAAACCATACATAGCCCATGAGCCGAGACTAGGCCGACCCAAACGCGGGCTGCCTGTGTGCATCAGCAACTGCGCCGGAGCATGGTTAAACTGGTCGGTATACATGGCTTTCAGGAACGTCAAATCATCGGCCACATCGGGCAGGTATGGCATGAAGTCTGATATATAAGCTCCCGACTGCCCATGCTGGCTGAAGTTTCCGATGGAACCCAGCATTTTAGGTACGCCTCTTATAAACGCAAATTTCTTACCCTCCAGAAACTCCTGCGGACAATCCTTGCCGTCATATTTAATCAGTTCGGGTTTGTAGTCAAATAATTCCAGTTGTGAAGGTGCCCCGGCCATATGAATATAGATGACTCTTTTCGCTTTAGGAGCAAAGTGTGGAGTTTTCGGAAGCATAGGATCTGCCATTGCCTGGTTTTCAGGCTTGCCCGAAAAACATCCTCCCATCATTGAACCCAATGCGGCAGCTCCTAAACCTGTAGTACAGGTCTGCAAAAAATGCCGGCGAGTCTGATACTGGTTTTCAGCGTGCAGAAACTCTTTTATTAATTTTTCCATAAGGGCTTGAATAGAATCTCTACAAATATAACAGGCAATTGTCAATTCCATTTCAAAAACTAATTAAAATCTATCCCATTGCAGGTACTCAGATATGGATACCGTTTTAGGCAATTAATCTGAATCTTTCGTATTTTTGTAGCATGAAATACGAATTACAGAAAACAGATAGCGGTTCGAAAGCCAGAGCCGGAAAAATAACCACCGATCACGGCGAAATCCTTACGCCGATTTTCATGCCGGTGGGTACGGCCGGAACCGTAAAAGCTGTGCATCAACGAGAACTGGAAAACGATATTCAGGCACAGATAATATTGGGAAATACTTACCATTTGTACCTGCGCCCGGGGCTTGATATTCTGGAACGTGCCGGAGGTCTACATAAATTTAACGGGTGGAGCCACCCCATTCTGACCGACTCGGGTGGGTATCAGGTGTTTTCGCTGAAAGACATCCGGAAAATATCAGAAGAGGGCGTGAAGTTCCAGTCACATATTGATGGCTCAAGACATTTGTTTACACCCGAAAGTGTAATGGATATTCAGCGGGTAATAGGTGCAGATATCATCATGGCTTTTGATGAGTGCGCCCCCTACCCATGCGACTACAGCTATGCAAAGAAGTCGATGGAAATGACCCATCGCTGGCTGCAACGCTGCTGCGACCGCTTCGATGCCACCGAAGGCTTGTACGGTTACACACAAAGCCTGTTCCCTATTGTGCAGGGCAGTGTCTATAAAGATTTGCGCATCCAGTCGGCTGAATTCATTGCCAATCAGAATCGCGAGGGCAATGCCATAGGCGGATTGGCCGTAGGTGAACCGGCAGAGAAAATGTATGAAACCATAGACTACGTAAACGATATTCTGCCGAAAGACAAACCTCGCTACCTGATGGGTGTGGGTACACCTGAGAATATACTCGAAAGTATTGCATTAGGCATTGATATGTTTGACTGTGTGATGCCTACCCGCAATGCCCGCAACGGCATGTTGTTTACCACACAGGGTATCATTAACATCAGAAACGAAAAGTGGAAAGACGATTACAGCCCTATTGACGAAACCCTCGGCGGTTATGCCAGCACGTTTTACAGCAAAGCCTATTTGCGACACCTCGTAAAATGTGATGAAATTCTGGCTGCGCAGATAGCCAGCGTACATAATCTTACTTTTTACCTATGGCTGGTTGGACAGGCACGCGAACATATTCTGGCCGGTGATTTTACCGAATGGAAAAAAGTAATGGTCAAAAAAGTAATGGAGCGTTTGTAACGCGATTTTCAAATTGTCGGAGGTTGTCTCAAAAAGAAAAGTTGCAAAATATTATTTGGTACCAGAGCAACCCCACTCTCTAAATCTCTCTCCCCAACAGTGGGGAGAGAGACTTCAAGTCCTTCCCCACTGTTGGGGAAGGTTTGGGATGGGGTTTTTGCCAAAGACTATTTGGTTCAAAATCTTTTTGAGACAGCCTCCATCCTTTTTTAGAGCAGGTTATATTTGAGAAGGAGAAAAACCTTTTATCTTCCTGAACACCATCGAAAAATGTGATAATTCATTAAAGCCCAGCATGAAATAAATGTCTGATGCCCTCATGTGCTTCTCTTTTATCAGTTGCTCGGCATAATCTACTTTTTTCTGTAACAGCCATTGGTGCGGTGTAGTATCGAAAATACTGCTGAAATCTCTTTTAAACGCCGACAGGCTTCTGCCTGTTAATCGGGCAAGTTCTGTGACCGAATAATTATTGATGGCTATGTGTATCATAAACTCATACAAATCAATCTTAACCGGCTTGCTGTTTTCAGCTAAAAAATGGAGAAAACCCTTGTTATGTTCTCCTAGCCCTGCGAGTGCCTCAAAAGTTTTTTGTTTGATTATCCCCTTATCAATCTGCGATTGCTTAAAAAGCAAAAGCAGCGACTCGCAGAAACTTTGAAGCGGCTCATGTCTGCCTAAGTTAAAAATACTACCGGTTAAGAAATCATTGTCTCCTCCCTGCGGTTTTTCCTGACTAAGAAATTCTGATATAAAATCAGGAAATAAATAGAATATAATCGATTTAAAGTCCTTCCCGTCCGCATCTTTAAACTTACGGATGTCCAGCTTACTGTGTTGTTTTATAAATACGACTTCGTGCTTGCCGACCAGAACTTCTTCTTCACCTATATACAAGGCGGCTCGCCCGGACTCTACGTAATACAAAGAGTTGGCGGCAAAATAGACATCCTTAAACAGCTCGTCTTTACAAACCTGCGTAAAGGCCAGTTTGATACTCCCAACATCCAAATGCCGGTACTCTGATATAGACTCTCTGATGAGCATCGTTTCGGTCATACAAAATTGCTATTGTTGAACCAAAAATAGCTTTAATTGAAGGCTTTGCCCAAAGTTTGTTAAATATTTTAATAGGCTTTATGGAATACTGCCCGGCTTTGCATCCAATAGAAAAAGAACAAATATTATGAAGAAAATCATCTTGCTCTGTTTCGCCACCCAATGGCTATGGGCACAATCAGGCACTATCCCATCAAAAGTAGAAAATGTGACCATTTTTCTTAATGGTGCGCAGGTTACCCGTTCGGCAAAAGTATCTGTGCCAACAGGTAAAACCGAATTGCTGTTTAAGGGCATTTCTCCGCAAATCAATGCGAAAAGTATTCAGGTAAAAAGCGAGGGTAAGTTCACTATTTTATCGGTTTCGCATAAGGTTGGCAATCTGCTCGACAAACCTCTGCAAGATGAAATCGGAGCCATAGAGGCGCAGAAAAAACAGATAGCCTATAAAATAACGGTCGAGAAAAACAACCTGCTGGTTTATAAGCGTGAAGAAGAAATGCTGTTCAAAAATCAGGTAGTCGGCGGTACTCAGTCGGGTATGAAAACGGCCGACTTGAAAGAAAGCATTGAATTCCACCGTCAGCGTATGGCAGAAGTACTCAACAAAAAGCTCGAATTCGAGACCAGAATCGAAAAACTGGAAGACGAAATAAAAAAACTGAATCAACAACTGACGGAAGTCAATGCCCGAAAAGATATGCAAATATCAGAGATTGTGGTGACTGTCTTGGCAAAAGAACCAGTCGGCAACGCTTCCGTTTCACTTGCTTACTTTGTAAGAAATGCAGGCTGGTCTCCTACTTATGATTTCAGAATAGACAAACTCAGCCAACCCATTCACATGGCCTATAAAGCCAATGTGTATCAGTATTCCGGCGAAGACTGGAAAGACGTAAAGCTGAGTCTTTCAACCGCCAATCCTTTCAAAAGCGGGCAAGCGCCTGTCTTACAAAAATGGACTGTAGGTCAAAAAAATGATTATAGCGATTATTACAACCAGGTAGATGAAGCAGATAACCAAAACATAAACGCCAACCAGTCGGAGGTTCATGGGAAAGTAACCGCACGGGGCGATAAACTAGCGGTTATTGGTGCCATGGTCAACCTGAAGGGAACAAATCTGAGTACTGTAACCGATATTAACGGCAATTATCGACTTACCATCCCTCCCACTTACTACGGCAAAAATGCTATTTTAACTTTTTCGGCCATCGGCTATAATAGCGTAGAAAAGCCGATATTATCTAACATGCTGGATGTGGTGATGAGCGAGTCAGTGGCTATGCTACAAGAAGTAGTCGTAACGGGTTATGGTATTGCAGACAGAGCTTCCGGCGTGAGTATTTCCAACAATTATGATTCCCAAAAAAGAACTATTCCGTTAGATATTGTAGAAAGAGAGGCACCTACGAGCCAGTCGTTTGATATCCTGATACCATATACTATTCTCTCTGACGGTAAGGTAAACACTGTCGAAATCAAGGAAGAGAGTATTCCTGCCGTTTTCCGGCACTTCTGCGTTCCGAAAATAGATACCGATGTGTTTCTGCATGCCCATATCATCGACTGGGAAAAATACAAACTGCTACCCGGTGAGGCAAGTTTGTTTATTGAGAACACCTACGTGGGCAAGTCGAACCTTAATTTATTCAATAAAGACACTCTGAGCCTATCGTTCGGAAGAGATAAAAGCGTAATCGTAAGCCGCACTCAGGTGAAAAGTTATCAGAAAAAACAACTGATTGGTAATAACAAAACAGAGCAGTTTGCCTATGAAATTGTTGCCCGTAATACCAAAAACGAAGCCATAACCCTGCAGATTGAAGACCAGTTTCCGGTTTCAAACACCCGCGATGTGAGCATTGAAGAAAAAGAAGCGACGGAAGCAGAAATCAATCAGGAAACAGGAAAAATAAAATGGCTGATTCAACTACCCCCTGCTCGGGAATACAAGGTTGGCATGAAATACACAGTTAAATCACCCAAGTCAGGATGGATACTGACGGAGTAGAGGTTAATTTTTGACTAAAACGGGCTGTTTCAAAAAGATTTTGAACCGAATAATCTTTGGCAAAAACCCCATCCCAACCCTTCCCCAAC
This sequence comes from Emticicia sp. GW821-FHT11C11, assembly GCF_058808615.1. Taxonomy (NCBI): domain Bacteria; kingdom Pseudomonadati; phylum Bacteroidota; class Cytophagia; order Cytophagales; family Leadbetterellaceae; genus Emticicia; species Emticicia sp. GW821-FHT11C11. Next base: position 341,464 of record NZ_JBXARV010000003.1, on the reverse strand, counting down.
AGTGGGAAAGGGCTTAAAGTCTCTCTCCTCATTGTAGGGGCGACCGTCGCGCGGAGAGAGATTAGAGAGTGGGGTTTTCTTGGTACCAAATAATATTTTGCAACTTCTCTCTTTGAGACGGCCTATTTAAAGAATAGCAATACTGTATATAATAGCATTAATACGCCAAGAGGCTGCCTTTCGGGCAGCCTCTTGGCGTATATGCAGTATCTCTTACTTCGTCAACTCAGTGGCTAGCACCATGCGTATTTTTAGTTTGGCACCGAGCGACATGGCGTCTACCAGATCTTGTACTGTCAGCGAGCTTTCGGCTCTCAGTACTACGGTCGGCTCTTGCATGTTGGCGGTGGCTGCAATCAGGCGCTCTTCCAGTTGCGGAAAAGGCACAGGCGTGCTGTTGATATAATACACCTTGTCTTTGGTAATGGTGAGCGAAATAGGCTGCTTGCTCACATCATGCGATGATTTCGACGACTTCGGCAAAAGCAACTTGATTACGTTCGGATTACCCAGCGTTGATATAATCAGGAAGAACAATAGCAGGAAAAACATGATGTCGTTCAGCGATGCTGTTGATACTTCGGCTTCAAATCTTCTTTGACGTTTTAATTTCATGTTAATAAACAGATTGATGCTGAAAAATTATCTGACAGGCTCATTAAGCGTATCGAGCAAATCCATCACGGTTGCCTGCAGGTGAATACTGAATTTATCAATCATCATGTTGATACCATGGTACCCCGCATAAGCAATTACCCCTACTACGAGACCCGTGAAAGACGAAATCATTTTTTCGTACAAACCGTTGGCAATAATTTCGATAGTAAAGTTTCCGGTAGCGGCAATGTCATAAAAAATACGGATGATACCCGAAATAGTACCGATAAAACCCAGAATAGGCGCTACCCCGGCAACAAGCCCAAGGAAGCCCATATTTTTTTCCATTTTAGAGATTTCCAGATTCCCCTGAATCTCCATGGCACTTTCAATATCTTTAACAGGCCGACCGATACGGGTGATGCCCTTTTCCAATATACGTGAAATCGGCAGGTTCGTGCTTTTGCAAAGCGTGGTAGCCGTGCGCAGGTCACCACGTAGCACATTATCTTTTAAGGTGCGCAGAAAACCGAAATCAATGTTCGATGCCGCCTTGATAAACAGGTAGCGTTCCACAATGAAATAGATAGCCAGAAAAAGCAAAAATAATAGCGGATAAACGACAATTCCTCCCTTTAATAAGAGGCTTAAGTAATTAATTGATTCGGCATTTGCTGCAGTTGAGGTAGAGTCTGGAACTTGAAGCAAAATAGGTTGTAGCATGAGGCAAAGATTATAGGTTTTCGATATAAACTTTAAGAAAGCTGTATTTAGTATGCAAGTTAGCGCTTTTTTTAGACTTAAGCGGAAGATTCTTCTGATTGTCGAGATTTGTAAGGCTTAAATCCAATTTTTGAAGCAGTGGGCGAGCGCCTCATTATATCGGTAAATATCTGGTGGCTAATAGTTTCCTATCCGCGTTCAAGAAAAGCGAGGCAGGGCAATGAACAACTCCATTGCAGATGAATATTCAGCCGGATCAGACCCCGTTAAAGCCTATCTGGTAGGTGCATATTTCTCAGCGCTGTCCCAGTGTTCGGCTATTTTGCCGTTTTCAATTCTGAACATATCAAACCACGTGGTGGTATACTTTTTGGTTTTGTCTGTCGGGTCTGGTAGTTCTCTTACAAAACTAATCATAACCAGATCGCCCTCTGCGATAATAGCCACCACCTGCGCCTTAATAGCATCGGCAATAGGCTCCGGCTTTTTGAATTTAGAGAAGAATTCCACCACGGCTTTTCTGCCTGTGGCCGCGTTCGGATTGTGCTGCATGTAGTCTTCGGCAAAGTATTTCTCGGCTACTTCCATGTGGCCGCCTTCCAGAAATTCCCGCCACATATCATACACCAGTTTTTTGTTTTGTGCCAGTTTTTTATCGCTGCTTTTCAATAACTCGGCTTGTGGTGCCAATGGTTTTACAGGCAATTGCGCCAATAGCTGATTGGATACAAGCAAAAATGCGATTGCTAACGCACTAGCATAAACACACTTAGGTAAGGCCAGTTTTTTCATGGAAGTTTTTTTAAGAGAAGAAGAAATCGGGCTTAAATTACGAAATAATAGCGTATTAATATCAAAATTTGGCTGATTATTTAATGAACCCTTCGGGTTTAAATAGTATATTTGTAAATGTAGCACTCTAAACCTTATACACTCGCCAACCATGCATTTCACCAATCTGGTACCCAATATTTTCTATGTTGACATCAACGATGGCCTCATTACGTTTGTTGATTGTCTGGAGTTCAGCATTGTGCATGATGAACTCAAATCGGCACGACCGTTTTGTGTGCTTTCTAAAGGTAATTTAACAATCAATCTTTTTCAGGATACCGGACTAGCTAAAGAACACAATCCGGAATTCAGACTGGTGACTGACAACATAGAAGAGGTATACGCCAAAGTATCGGCATCACACCCACATTTGCTGCATCCTAACCTGAGCAAAATCACTCTACGCCCCTGGGGTGCCAGAGAGTTTGCTTTGACGGATACGCAATTGGGCATTGTTGTGCAACAGTGGGGAAAGTAATTGTGTTTTAACGTTTGTGTGTTGGGAACGCTTATCATAGCGACTGGCAATTCCATTGCGGATAAACATTCAGCCGAGCGGGGGTAATCTATTTGTTTCCTGAGTAAAAAACTCGAGTATCATCTGCGACACAACATCCTGATCTGGTGAATCAGGGAAAACCCACTCTATGGGTACCATCTCTAAATGACGCCTGCTTTTGTTGGTTTGGATAAGCAGTTTGCCGTTTCCGGGTCTCTTTATGACAATCTTATCCGTCCATCCATTGCTGCTGCGATGAAGCACAACCGACAACTCCTTTAGTTCATCTATCACAAAACCGGCATTCAAAAGATTTGCCATTAATTTTGAGTATCTAACCGACACGTGCGCGTCATCCACAGGCTCTCTTTCAGCCGAGGGTTTTATAGCTGCTGGTGATTTGGCTTTTGACCTGAAATGTAAAATGAGCATCCAGAAAAAAACTGCCATAGCGAGAGTAAAAACTATAGTCATATACATGTGAGTTTAGTTTTTACATGATATCCCAGGCCCATATAATACAAAACCACAAAATGACACAGCTAATAATACCCTTCCATGTGCCGGAACTACGCAACGAAAATATAAATTCATTCAGGAACCTAAACGCCACAATCACGACGAATATGGCGACAGCAATCTTAATGTAATGCATAGTTGTTTGTGTTTGGGCACAAAAAAAACGGGCAGCAGTAGCTATCCGTTACGCAGGCACTTCCGATGCCCAAACACAAAATAGACCACGCCACCCGTGTGGGGTTTGCGTCTATCCTTGCGTTTGTAAAATTTCGGAAGTTTTGCGTAACAAGATATGACTATCAATCAATATGTACTACTCGCTCTATTTATGCAAATTGTTGTTGTTTTTTAAATTTCACCACCAAAGTATCAAAAACACAATCAAAATGCAAAAAAAGAAGTCGTTTCTGGAAAAATAAAAAAGTGAAGCTTAAACAAAAAGCATCTCTACGTGGCTGATTATTTAATCAGTCAGTGTATTGGATGTTCTTTGAAGAGTGGTTTGCTGGTTGTGTTTTGAGAAAGGTTGGTATAGCCACTGAATTAACATTCAGTCGAACGGGGAATGCTCGGTGCAGTGACTAAATGGATAATTAACTGAATGGATTTCTTATTTGTCAGTCAGAATATTTGATTAATAATTCGTCTTCAAATCCAAAAAGTGTCAAAGCTTGCTTAATTCTTTCAAATTTACCAACGTTGTCAATATTTGCTTCTATAAAGTATGAATCACTTATAGGAATAGGTTGTCTTAATCCATCCTCATTAGGATTCTTTGTTAAACTAATACGATTGCCAATTTCAGAGGTAAAAAATGTCTCTGGCTGTAAATCAAATAGCTGTTGAAAAACTTCAATATACAGCTTAGCAACTTGTGTTATTTCAAGTTTTTGGTTGAAGAATATAGCATATTCGAGTTTTTTATACTTGGGGTCATCTGCGTCAAAAATATTTACTTCATCATTTACAGTCCCTAATTCAATTTCAATATCAGGTATTTCCCAAATTTTAAGAAATCTTTCAATAATTATATTTGCTCTATTTTCGATTTCTCCCCTGTCCCATTTCGTTTTCTCCTTTAATACTCTATTTAACCAAAGACGACTATAAACATATCCTTGTTCTTTCCCATCACTATTCATTATTTTCTTTTCTGCGAATGACTTATTACCCAGTTTACCATTATTACCTGAAAGAGTAAGATTTCCAATTGTATTAAGATAATTTTCTTTAATAAAATTATACTCTTCTGTTCCCAAATCAATTTTCCATTTAGGGTCTGGATTTTGAGGAAAGATATGCTCAATTGTAATGTCTAAATTACCATCAATTATTACAGGTTCAGTATTCTGAAAATTTTCAAGCCTTTCAAGTAAATAAATTCTGTTCTTTGGCTTAATATTATAAATGTCTTTCTCTTTTAGAGCATTGATGGTCTCAGTATTACGAGGGAATCTCTGTATTCCTGACCTTTGCAACAATGACTTTTGAATTGACATTAAATAGTTCTCTTGTTCAATCTTGTCATATAATCCCATAAATATTTTATTAAGTGCATTTGTTGGGAGAGCAAGAATAAACCGTCTAAAAGTAAAAGACTGGATAAGTGATAGAATAGTTATAAATGTGTATTTATCGATGACATCATTAGAAAAATCTTCATAAACTTTCATTAAGAAAGGGAATGCTACATTTATTTCTAGTCGATTAATAAATTCCAATTGTATTCTTATGTCTTTATTTATTTCATTTTTTGGATTTAAAAGCTTATTATAGTATTTAACTAAGGATTTTAATTCTGAAAGAACAAGTTCTAAGTCATCTATGGTTGTAGTTGGATATTTTACTTTGAAAGTTGAGTAAACGTCTCCCTTGTTTGGAATTTCTTTATTTTTGAGTGTTAAATAATCTCTAATAAATTCTGATACTCTTGTTCTATTTAAGGTTTCATCTTTTGCGTTCTTTTCAATTACTTCCCAATAACTTTTATAGACTCTATCCTGATTTGTCCTTGATAGTCCCATCAAAATGTAATTTCTTATTAAATCAGCTTGTGATAATTCTAAACCCGTTGAATTAAGACTTTCAAAAATTCTTTGTGGATTATCCTTTTGTCTATCCAATGCAATATCTACAAAAATTAGTTTTGATAATCCACGTTGAACAATTTCAAAATTATCTGCCACTATAATGGATCTAAAATAATTGAAATTTTCAATTATTTTAGAATACCCTCTGAATTCTTCACCATCAGTTGAATTTAATATATACTTTAGTGCTTCTTTATTGTTTTCTGTTGGTTTAAGTTTTAGTTTTTCTGCTTCAGAAGCAAACTCATTAATCAAATAAGTCTTATGTATTCTGTTTACTAGTAATTGATTATCAAGTTGCTTAGCAAGCTGATAAAGTGCCACGTAAATCAAAGTTATTGTCGTTAATCTTTGTTGCCCATCTATAATAGTTAACTCCGTTAATCCAGACGCTGTGTAAACATCATCGTGCACGTAAACGATACTCCCTATAAAGTGAGCATTAGCCTTTTCGTTTTTTCCTGCTTCAATAATGTCATGAATTAGTTGCTTGCACTGAAAAAGTGTCCAATCATAATTTCTTTGATAAACAGGGATTGCAAATGTCGTCTCATTTGTCGCTAAAAATTTATCCACTTTGGTTTCGTTTGCTTTCATATTTTATTTCCGTCTATTTTACGTTAAGTCCAACACTTATGATTTGCATAAAATATGCATGTTTCAACTTTTCTCAAAATATAGTAAATATATTCTTAAACAAAGTTCATTCATACAACATATATTTTACGGAACTTTTACAATAATATATTAATCGATAAAACAAAAAAACAGCCCCTTTCGCGGCTGTTTCCAAAATTTTCATACTCCCACCGCTTTCAATGCCTGTTTCATATTCTGTATCTGGCGTTTCTTTTGCAGGATAACGCGGGCAGATACACGTTCATTGCTTAGCTGATTATCTAATCAGTCAGTATGTTGGATGTTCTTTAAATAGTGGTTTGCTGGTTGTATTTTGAGAAGGTTTGGCGCAGATATTCAGTTAAACTATGATAGATAATAAACAGTTATTGTTTGGTTGATTATCAATCAGTCAATGTGTTGGATGTCCTTAGAATAGTAGTTTTCTGGTTACGTTTTGAGAAAGGTTGGTATTGTGACTAACAATTCTATTGCAGATAATCATTCAGCCGAACGGGAGAAAAAACACTAGATCATAATGTACTTCCTCATTAGCTAAAACTGAAAATAAATAAACTGCTGCTCCTTGCCACTAAACCAGAGAATAAAAAAAACAATAACATAGTACACGGTAAATCTAAAAACTCTCTTCCACTTTATTCCTAAATTCTGTATAGCAAAGTTCTGCTCTCTTCCAAACCATTCTACTACCATGAATAATACTAGCAGAGCCCAAAGACTGTTAGCTGACACTGTTGGCTTTGTCCAGAATGAAGCTGAAAACACTTTCGAAATAATTAAAAATGCCTGCCCGGTACTTACTGCTCTAAAGAATATCCAGGCAAAGGTTGTTAAACAAAAGGTGAAGGTTATCTGTATTATTTCTTTAATATCAGGTAGGATTCTCCCTTGAGCTACAATATCCAGATTATTTCTATTCGTTTTGAAAATGATTGAAGGCATGATAAACAAAGCATTTAATAAGCCCCATATAATAAAAGTCCAATTGGCTCCATGCCAGAATCCGCTTACAATAAATATGATGAATGTGTTTCTGATCTTCTGCCAGTTGCCTCCTTTGCTTCCACCAAGCGGAATGTATAAATAATCTCTGAACCAGGTTGACAGAGAGATATGCCAGCGTCTCCAGAATTCAGCAATATCTCTGGAAAAATAAGGGTATGAAAAGTTCTTTAATAAATCAATTCCAAAAAGCTTGGCTGTACCTAAAGCTATATCTGAATAGCCTGAGAAATCTCCATAGATTTGAAAACTAAAGAAAACTGCAGCCTGAAAAAGGTCACTACCCGAATAAACTTCAGGATATGCAAAAATTATATTAACAATTTCGGCACACTGGTCAGCAATGACAACCTTTTTGAATAATCCCCATAAAATTTGCCTCAAACCATCAACTGCTTTGGCACGATCAAAAACTCTTTTCGTTTTTATTTGTGGCAAAAGGTGCGTAGCGCGTTCAATAGGTCCGGCCACTAATAAGGGAAAGAAACTAACAAATACTGCATAATCGATGAAAGATTTCTCGGCTCTTATCCTGCTTTTATAGATGTCTATTACATACGATAACCCATGAAAAGTATAAAAAGATATACCTACCGGTAGAATCACACTTAATGTCCAAGGATCAGCTTTCATTCCAAAACCTGAAAGTAAATCTGCGAATGATTGAGCAAAAAAGTTATAGTACTTAAAAAAGCCTAAAAAGCCCAGATTAATGCAAACACTCAGCCAAAACCAGATTTTTTTATGACTCTGATTAGTGGCATTTGACATTTTAATGCCGGTGTAGTAATCAAGCAAAGTTGAGAAAATAAGCAAAAATAAGAATCTCCAGTCCCAGCAGGCATAGAAAAAATAACTTGAGACCAGCAAAAGAATATTTTGAAGTTTTAAATTATTTTTTGTTACAAACCAATAGAGAATAAATACAACAGGTAGAAATATGGCAAAACTGAAGGAATTAAAAAGCATATTTTAAAATAATCTTTTTTACGTTGTCAATTGGCTTCCCTTGGGAATAACTACCACACCAGGCATTTGCACGTTCAATGGTATATCTTATAAGGCAAAAAACAAACGCAATATAATCCAAATATCTAAGCTCTTTACATTCACACTATCATTTTTTTAACGGTACCCACAAACAAAAAACAGCCCCTTTCAAGGCTGTTTCCAAAATCTTCGTACTCCTAATCTCACCCCCCCATCGCCTTCAGCGCCTGTTTCATGTTCTGTATCTGGCGTTTCTTTTGCAATATAACCGGGGCAGCTACACGTTCTTTGCAGTCGAACAGGCTGCAACGCTCGCAGGTCTGGTTTACATCGCGGGTGATGATATTCGGGTCGTCCAGAAATTTCATTTTGGCACGCAGGTTGTCGTTTATCTCAAAGCCCACCGTCACGCTTATATTCATGTGCGTAATGATGTTCAACGGCCGCGCCATGGCCAATACCAGATACTGGCTGCCTGAATCGACATAATTGGAAATCTGCACCCCTACCAGCGGCTCTTTCACCTCTCCTTTCTCCTGCAGGTCTGATACATCGTCAAGAATATTCAACGACACCCAGCGGCGGCAGTAGTGTTCCTCCTGCGTTTCGTGTGGGGTGTGGCGTCTGGCCAGATGCATTTCTTTCGTAAGCAGGTAATCTTTCTTACCCGTCGGTGCTTCAAAGCGCAGAAAGAATATCTCGTCAATGCCAAAATACTTGGGCAGTACATTGCTTATCCGGTGGTAAAGCGTCTCGGGGGTAGCCTGAAACTGCTCGGCCATTTCTACCAGTGTAGCGTTGCTCCAGGTGGTCCGACTGAAAAGCTGTTCCAGTTTCTCAATCAGTTTCTCGCGGCGTATCAAAATTGCCCCGGCAAAATAAGAAGCATTGAAGTTATTCAGAATCTCCTCGAACGATTTCACCTCTACCCACGACGACGTATACGGCCGGTTTTTCAGCTTCATATAAATAAACGCCAGCTCGCGACCCAGCGTAAAAGCGCGCTGGTCAGACGTGATACGCTTGTTGATGAGCAGGGTATTGGTTTTAGGCAAAAACACCGAACGGATATTGATGATATGCGGGTAATCGACTTCGTCGAAATACTTAATGGTAATACCATACTTGTCTGTCAGCAGGTTCGAGAGGTAAAACTCGTCAATCTGCTGGTCGGTACCAATACCGTTTTCGGCCAGAAAACGATCGACGGCGTCTTCCAGTTCCGGAAAATAGTTGTCGTGCATTTCCTGATAAGACCTCAGCACGGCAAAGTAAAACTGCTCTACCGTCATGTTGTAATTACGGCCAATCTCGATAATGGTACTGATAAAGGCGCTCAGTTTGGTAGGTGCTCCGGATAGGAGCTCGAGCAGGTCGGCCGGTGAAATACCGAAAATCTCAAAGGGCAGTTCGGTCAGAAAATTAGAATGGAGCAACTCTGATATCGGCTCCAGTTTTTTATTAAGTTTGAGCGATACCAGGCTGTCATAATCCACGCCCATGGCATCGGCCAGGGCTACTATTTTATCAGATTTCGGGTATTTTTTTCCTTTTTCAATTTCGTTGATATATGACATCGACAGGCCGGACTTTTGTGCAAGATCCGTCAGCGACATCCCTTTGTCAATTCGCAGTTGTTTTAGTTTTAGTCCGAATACGAGGCGGATGTTGTCGGTATTAAGGCTCATTTAATAATTTTGGTACTTTAACCTTAAGTAAAAGTACTTATAGTTTGTCTTAAGTGATTGTTTCTGATGTTAAAGATAGACAAAAACTTGTCACGAGCCTAAAGAATTGGATAAAATAAAGATAAATTTATTAATTTACTAAGAATGTAAAGATTGAGTGGTTGAGTGAATTAGTGATTGAGTGATTAAAAATTATGAATTAGTGAATGGCAAATTAGTGAATAAATTTTGTAACGTCGTGTCTTGTAGAGTATATCGTAGTATTTTAGTATTAGCCACAAGGTACTCAAAGTTGCACAATTTTTTGTACTAAATGAATTAACCAGTGGGTTTCAACGCAATTTGTAAGTGGCTCATAAATAATTATTCACAATTCGCTAATTCACCATTCACGATTATATAATCACTAATTCACTCAATCACTAAATCACAAAAAAGGCCCCTGCCAATTAGTATGACAGAGGCCAGAGTTTTTAAGATACGCTACACCAACAACCGTTGCTTATCTCTCATTTTGAAGCCTTTTAGTACCTGTTCTTTGTTGAAAGAACCCTCTTTTTCAAGCACTTCAATGTATTCAGCCAGCAGGTCGAGCAGGTTTTTCACATCCTCAACCGTCTGATACAAACTCAGCGAAATACGGAAACCTGAGTGTTTTACCGGAACAGCAGGCACCGTCGACGGGCTCAGTAAAAAATCTTTCTCCATCAGAAACTGCGAAAAGCGAATCAGCAACTCCACACTGCCCAGCCCCATAAAGAATTGCGGTGTGTGCGCATAATTGATAATAGGCAGTTGAAGCTCCATCGCTTTTTGTTTGAACACCGTAATCAATTCGTTGAGGCGCATCTGGCGCTCATATATTTCGTCCGACAAATGGATATCTGCAATGCAAGACGCGGCAGTGATACCGGCATGCAAGGTGGGAGCCGAGAACCGGAGCGCACCACCGCAGTTATAAACTGTCTGTTTGGTTAACTGGTTAGGAAAAATCAACGCCGAACTGAAGGCTCCGAAGCCCTTGTTCAACGAGGTAATGACATACATTTTTTCATGGCGCGGTATATTGTGCAGGGCATAACCCTTGCCGTGTTCGCCTATCCAGCTCATGCCGTGGGCGTCATCAATATACACTCTGAATTTCTCATAGGCATTCAGCAGGGTTTCTACATCTTTCAATGGAGCCAGGTCGCCGTGCATTGAATACACGCTGTCGGCCAGGTACCAGACATTGTCAAACTTTTCGCTCAGTATTTTAATTCTTCTTTCCAGCATATCCATCTGGCTGTGCTTTACCATTTCTACATGGTAGCCTTCGGCTTTCAGGGTATTGGCGGCCATCTGCACACTTTCATGCACAAACTGGTCGAGAATAACGGCATCGTTTCTGCCGATGATTACGGGCAGGTAGGCAAAATGCCCAAGAGTAGTACAGGACGCAAGAAATGTGGGCAGGCCAAAAATCTTTTCCAGTTTTTCTTCCAGCTCCAGGTAGTGGTCGAACGATAGGTACATTCTGGAGATGGAGGTCTGCATGCCATACTTTCTGATACCCTCAATGGCTGCTTCTTTTACCCGCTCGTCGTTTTCAAAGGCAAGGTAATTGTTAGACATAAAGCTGGTGTAGGTTTTACCGTTAACGTTAATCTTACGGCCGGGCTGATCGTCTTGCTGTGCTTTTACCTGAATGAGTCCGAGGTCGCGTGCGGAACTGAAAACATCGTTGACATACAACATTTGTTTTGACAAATCTTTCATGATGGATTTTTGTTTTTCTTAATGGCTAATTTTTTTCAAAGAGGACAATCTTTGTTATAAAGACAGCTAAAGAACGAATCAAATTTTTCCCGAATTCAACATAACCGACAAATGGCAAGAAAAAGAAGATAAATGGTAGAAAAACAGATATTATCAGAAATATAGCAAGTCTTAGTTGATAGAAAAACGGCTTCATTTCATGTATTTTACGTATAGACAACGTTAAGCCGGCAAGAGATTCTGCACATGAAAACTGCATTAAAATTATGCTTTAGCGGTACCAAAAGGGGCAATTTCACGAACTTTTTAGTAACTTTGCATCAAGATAGTTAAGACAAAACCGAATTTTGATAAAATTAACTCATGCCAAGAGTTATTACCATATTACTGGCAATACTAGTAATATTTAATATTTATGTGTTTCTGAACGAGAGTCGAATCGCACTGCTGATAGGTACCACACTGCTTATGCCACTCATGGGTATTTACTATGGGTTTGCCCGCAACTGGGAGCAAACTGGTATAGACAAGTTGATGTATTTTGCCTGTGGGCTGGGCGCCTTCTCCGACTTATCGATATACGTTAACTACAAAAACAGCGGCGAGCTCACACAGATAACGCTTACCTGTATAGTACACCTCATTTATATTATCATTTTTCAGAAAGAGGGTGCACGGGTATATAATCTGGAAAAGAAAAACATGCTGAAAGTTACTATCCCGGCCGGCTTCGTTTTCTTCTTTTTCGGGTTTGTGCTACTCAAGGTTATTCCTGACGCCGTATTCATTGTAACCGTACTCTATGCGTTTGAGCTATTCGTATTATTGGTGCTTGGATATTTCAGACCGGTAAACAAGAAAAGCTACTGGGTAGGCGTAGTAGCCGTTACGGTCATTCTTATAAAGGATATCTTCTACAGCCAGTTTTATTTTATCAATCAGAATCCGTTTGTGCATTCGTTGATGGATGTCACCAATGCACTGGCTTATTACTGTATCACCCGGGCGGTGGCGCTTAACCAGAACGACAAGGCTGCTATACCTAATTACCCCGGCTTGATTTCCAAATTCGTAAAATTCATGAAACGCTCCAACGTGGCCAGAATAGTGTCTATCAAAGTTCTCAACATCAGGCTTATCTATCGCAACTACCGCCCCTGAAACCTGCTTTAATACAGTAATTCCGAAACTTTTACGTTTGTATTTTGGTTTAAAATTTAACTAAATCAAAGTTTATTACTCATGAATTGGCAGACCATAAACGACGAATTACAGATAGAAGAAATCAGACAAAAATCTTTTCAGCATCCGGTTTTAGTTTTTAAACACAGCACAACCTGTTCAATCAGTGCAGCCTCATTAGGGCGGATAGAACGCGCCTGGGATACCGAAAAGGCGAAAGACATAGAACCGTTTTTTCTGGACTTACTTCGCTACAGAAACATATCCGGCAAAATTGCGCAGGCCTTTGCTATTGAGCATCAGTCACCACAGGTATTGTTGATACAAAACGGTGAATGCACCTACGATGCCTCACATTTTGAAATCAGATTTGATGAAATAGTGAATCAGGTGGCGTAGAATAAAAAAGAGGAAGCAGGTGCTTCCTCTTTCTGTTTAGGCTGTTTCTGCCACATGCCATTTAAAATTGAACACCTGTTCAATATCGGGGTGCAGGCTTAGCGCCACCGGGCATGTATGCGCAATACGTATATATTTCTGTTTTACCTCTTCGCTCAGTTCTTCGGGGGTCTGCATGGTAAAATGCACCTCCACTTTTACTATTTTACGCGGCAGCTCTGCCGACATCACCTTCGTAACCTCAATTTCAGAACCGGTAAAATCAATTTCATCGCGGCGTGCGGCAATGCCCATGACGGTCATGGCACAGCTACCCAACGACGTTGCGGTAAGATCGGTAGGAGAAAAAGCCTCCCCTTTTCCGTGGTTATCAACAGGAGCATCGGTAACAATTTGTGTACCCGATTGCAGGTGCACGGCTTCCGTACGAAGCCCACCGAGGTAAGTAATTTTAGAAGTTGGCATTTTTTAATAGAAATTTTAAGAAATTATGGCATTTTGTTGAATAATGCTATTCAAAATTACGTTTAAAATAAGTACTTTGCAAAAAAACAGTTTCGGTACAACAATTTAGATAATTTTAATGTTGGTATTATTAAAAAAGATTCTATCTTTAACTACCATTGTCGGTAATAAGAGAATTATAAATTTTTCGCCCGTGAAAATAGGTGTACTAAGTATGGTGCTTTTGCTTGTAGTAACAGGCAGCTTTGCGCAGAGGAGATCTTCTACACCCCCTCCCAGTTCCCCCAAACCTGATTCCAAAAAAACAGAGAGGAAAAAAGAAGATTATAAAATGTTGGCATACGGATTAACAACCAATACCAATTCAGGCTTATTGGGAGGTCTGGTGGTTAGGCATTCTAAGACCATTGGTTCTTACAAGTGGAATCCCGTTCACCAGTACATTGCTTTTGAAGCCGTGAACGTAAAAAATAAGAAAGAGAAATCAGAAGCCACTACCATTGCCAACCGGGTAATTTACGGCAAAAGAAACTATTTCTTCTCGCTTCGCCCGGAATACGGCCGCGAAATAGTATACTTTAAGAAAAACGGTGACGACGGCATAGGCATCAGTGTAATTGCCGCAGTGGGGCCGTCAATCGGTATTCAGAAGCCTTATTACATTAAATATGACAGAAACGGGCGTGGTGCAATAGATGTGGTGCAGTTTGACCCCAACATCCATAATGATTTTAACCGTATACAAGGCTCGGCCGGTATCTGGCAGGACTTCTTCACCGGTATGAAGGTAATTCCCGGCGCACATGCCAAATTAGCTGCCAATATTGACATGAATACTTTCGGTAACAACCTCACCGGTTTCGAAATCGGCATTACTGCAGAATTTTTCAATAAGGCTCCCGAGATTATGTCGAACCAAATGACCACCAATTCGCGTTTCTATAGTGCAGGTTATCTGACCATCTATTTTGGCAATAAAAAGCAAAACAAGAGTAAGTAATCGGCAATAAATTGTTTTTACAAAGTATTATTTCAATACTTTTGTAAATCTTAGGGCTATCGCCCAAAACTTTTAGTAGATACGAACATGACAGACACATCCGTTGTAATTACCGAACAACGAACTCGCCGCCCCGATTGGTTGAGGGTCAAGCTACCTATCGGCGAAAATTTCAAAAAAGTACGTAGTTTAGTTGATGAGAATAAATTGCATACCATTTGCCAGTCTGGCAATTGCCCCAACATGGGCGAATGCTGGGGCGAGGGTACGGCAACTTTTATGATTTTAGGAAACGTATGTACACGCAGTTGCACATTCTGTGCGGTGGCCACCGGCCGGCCGAATGAATATGATACTGACGAACCACGACGCGTAGCAGAAGCCATTAAGCTGATGCAGGTAAAACATGCCGTGCTTACGTCGGTAAACCGGGATGAACTGAAAGATAAAGGGGCAGAAATATGGTATCAGACCGTGAGAGCCGTGAAAGAAACAACTCCTCAGACTACCATTGAAACACTGATACCCGATACCAAAAGTAACTGGGAAGCCCTATACCGGATGATATCAGCCGGACAGGAAGTGGTTTCGCATAACATGGAAACCGTCGAGCGTTTGTACCGCAATGTGCGCCCACAGGCTAAATATGCCCGCAGTCTTGAACAAACCCGCCGTACCAAAGAATACGGTAAACGTACCAAATCGGGCATTATGCTGGGTTTGGGTGAAACCATAGATGAGGTTTTTAAAGCAATGGACGATCTGGCTGAAAACGGTTTGGATATTCTGACGCTGGGTCAATACCTGCAACCTACTAAAATGCACCACGAGGTAATAGAGTTTATACACCCTGATACCTTTGCCATGTATAAAGAAGAAGGACTGAAACGCGGCATTAAATACGTAGAGTCTGGCCCGCTGGTACGTTCAAGCTACCATGCCGAACGCCACGTACACGTGTAGAGACAAATTTCAAGCATATTTTTAAAAATACCCCTCTTTCCTATTTATGGTGAGAGGGGCTTTTTATTCCTGACAATTGGTTCATGAAACACTACGATTACATTATCTGTGGCGGCGGCATGGCCGGGCTTTCACTGGCTTACTACCTGAAAAACAGTAAACTGGCCGGGAAATCTGTGTTGCTCATTGAACCGCAGGAAAAAAACAAAAATGATCGTACGTGGGCATTCTGGGAACAAGGCGACAATACTTTTGAAGATATCCTGTTCAGAAAATGGGCCACCGTGCAACTGATTGATGCCGACGGCCATGTGCAGACATTAAATTTGGACGGATATCAATACAAACTACTACGCGGAAAAGATTTCTACGATTTTGTAATTGGCGAACTGAAAAAGTATGAGGGTGTTGAATGGCTGAAAGATTCTGTTTCAGAGATTAAGGAAGATATAGACGGCGCTATTGTAGAAACCCAAAACGGACAGTCGTTTAAAGCAACTTATGTTTTTGACAGCACGTATCAATTGAATCTTACTCTCAAGCACAATCATAATCTGTTGCAACATTTTAAAGGATATGTAATATCGACCGGGCAACCCTGTTTCAATCCTGAAGTACCGGTAATGATGAATTTCAATATCGATCAAAAAAGCGATTGCCGATTTATATATATACTACCCTTTGATGCACAAACAGCATTGGTAGAATACACCGTTTTCAGCGAAACACTGCTGCAACCTGAAGAATATGATGCCGCTTTAAAAAACTACCTGAGCGATTCCCTGCAATGGCAGGATTACCGCATACTGGAAGAAGAGTTTGGCATAATACCCATGAGCGACGTAAGCACAGAGGAGCGCCCCAGCCCGCATGTAGTGAGAATAGGCACCGCCGGCGGTTATACCAATCCTGCTACGGGATACACTTTCACTCATACACAACGAAAGCTGAAACAACTGGTAGAAAATCTGGAGAAAAAAGGTATTCCTACAACCAAACGAGGCATATTCAACAAAAGATTCCGTTTTTATGCCTCGGTACTGCTGAATGTGCTCGAACAAAAACGACACCAGGCCGCGGATATTTTTGCAGGTCTCTACCGCAACAATCCTCCTGCTCTCGTATTTCGTTTTTTAGATGGTGACACCACTCTGTGGGAAGACCTGAAAATAATGAACACAGTGCCTAAACGGAAGTTCATAACGGCCACGGCAGCTGTAATTATAAGAAAAATAAAAGGAAAATTTAGCGGTCAACCTCGCCCATAACAATATCAATAGAGCCAATACAAGCAATCAGATCGGCAATCATACCTCCCCGCGATATTTCCGGCAGAACAGAAAGATTGTTAAAAGAACAGGCGCGCGCTTTTACCCGTAAAGGCACATCCGATCGCCCGTCAGTTCTGAAATAAAAACCCAGTTCTCCTTTGGTGCTTTCGGCACGGGCATAAAAATCCATTTTCGGCGGTCGAATCTTCTTCGGCACCAATGCCTGCGGGTCAAATTCCTGCGTGCGTTTGTGTTCTTTAGTAAGTTTTTCCAGACATTGCTCAATGATTCTGATTGACTCGTGGCATTCCAGCACCCTTACATGGTTTCTATCCCAGCAATCGCCCACTTTTCCGGCTTCACCCTTGCCAATGGGTATATCAAAGTCCAGCTCAGGATACACCGAGTACCCATCTACTTTTCTTAAATCCCATCTCAAACCTGAGCCGCGTAATACAGGCCCGGTACAGCCATAATTAATGGCTACTGGAAGTGGCAGTACACCCACATTAGCTGTACGGTTAATGAATATATGGTTTTCGATAACCAGTTGCTGTAATTCAACCAGCTTGGGTTTCAGGTATTTAACAAGCGATTCGCAGCGCTCTTCAAAGCCCACGGGCAGGTCGTAAAACAAGCCTCCTACCCATATATAATTATAGAGCATCCGCGCGCCGCAAGTCCATTCAAGCAAACGCATGATATGCTCACGGTCACGAAAAAGCCACAGGAAAGGCGTATAGGCTCCGATGTCAAGCGCATAAGTACCAATGGCAATAAAATGTGAGGCAATGCGGTTCAACTCTGCCACCAGCACCCTGATGTACTCTACCCGTTTCGGAATGTCTTTATCAATGCCCAGCATTTTTTCAACACCCATTACATAGGCGTGTTCGCTGTTCATAGCGCCCAGGTAATCCAGACGGTCAACATAGGGGATGATCTGATTAAATGGAAGGCTTTGGGCATGTTTTTCAAAACACCGGTGCAGATAACCCAGATGCGGAATCACATCAACCACTATTTCTCCGTCAGTCACTACCTCAAGCCGCAACACCCCGTGGGTAGACGGATGCTGAGGCCCCAGGTTCAGAATCATTTCTTCCGACCGCAGGTTCTCGGGCTTATACTTGTTAGGCTCTGAGTTGCTGAGGTTATCAGGACGGTATTTATATTGAACAGATTTCAAAATACGATTTGGAATAATGTGGTTTATCAAGTGATTTTTAGTAGAATCGCTATGCATTGCGTCTTCAGAGGTCTGTCTGCACATTTAAATCAATTCAGGATTAACCTGATTCTACTCAAAACCGCAATGCATTGCGGCTCTACATGATTGAATAATCCTTTTATCTCCTCTTTCACTTTTTCAAAATTACGAAAATATTGCTTACAGAGCGTTCTCCGGCATGGTCAAATATTTTATTATCCGTCGGATAATTGACCACGCCATTGTCTGGTTGGTTCTGAATGTACATCGTAGTTGAGCCACCACCATCAAAATTAATGGCAGTTTTACAATTCAGTGCTTTGGCCAATGAGGTAAGCTCATGCAGTGTCATACCATAGGCTTCGCTGCTTCGGCCGTCAACCGTTATTAAAAGTAATTTTTTATCGTTAGTGATACAGGCACAGGTTCTGGGGTGCCGGTTATCGTTGAAAGCCGTTTTCTCCAGATTTACCGCTTCGCCATCTGCCAGCAACAATGGCCCCGTAAGCAATACATTTTCAGCCGGTATGCTTTTCTCCCAACCGGGTGTCAGCCCGCCCTTCAGAATTTTTACGCGATTCCGGTGGATAATAACAGCCGAGATAACATTTCTTGGCAGGCGGGGTACATTCGCTACACGGGTGGTGTCTATCACCCGGCCGTCTATTTTCA
The DNA here is from genome assembly GCF_058808615.1 of Emticicia sp. GW821-FHT11C11. Taxonomy (NCBI): domain Bacteria; kingdom Pseudomonadati; phylum Bacteroidota; class Cytophagia; order Cytophagales; family Leadbetterellaceae; genus Emticicia; species Emticicia sp. GW821-FHT11C11. Next base: position 322,963 of record NZ_JBXARV010000003.1, on the reverse strand, counting down.
GAAAATCAACCGCACCACCATTTTTGGTATCAAAAAATCCTGCGTTTACAGCCGCTATCGCTCCGCTCCTGGCAGCTAATTGGCTGGTAGGCAACAGTAATCTTTTAGCAGTGGTATCAGCCTTTTTCTCGTCGGCTGCTACGAATCCGAATCTCACTTTTTTGTTTTTGAGCGGGCTTTCAAGAATATTAATCAGTTGATTACCTTCAAACAATTCTTTTTTATTGAAATGATAGCTTTTCCAGACAATACCATAGCCCAGGGGCTGTGTCTTCCAGAATGTTGAAATGATAGTCTGTGAGTCTTTCTGTGCGAAGCAAAACTGTGTGATTAATAAAAGGCAGAGGATTTTTTTATACATTTGAACCGGATTATTTTGTCAAAAGTACTGATGCAACACATTCTTCCCAAAGAATTTTACGAAAAATATGATACCCTCACGCTGGCTGAAAAACTGATAGGCTGCACGCTGGTTCATGAGAGCCCGGCAGGACGCACCTCTGGTATCATCGTTGAAACGGAGGCTTATCTGCAAAACGACCCTGCCTGCCATGCTTACCGAAAAAAAACGCCACGAAATGCAGCCATGTTCGAAAGCCCCGGGCTTTCCTATGTATATTTCATATACGGCGTTTATCATTGCTTTAATATTGTAAGCGGTGCAAAAGATACGGGCGAAGCCGTGCTGATACGTGCGCTTGAACCGGTAGAGGGAATTGAACTGATGAAACAAAGACGTCACACCAATCAACTGAAAAACCTGTGCAGCGGGCCGGGCAAGCTGGTAACGGCGATGGGTATCACCCGTGACTTCAATTTTCTACCTGTTTATGAGGATACTTTTTATTGCCTGCCGCCTGAAAACGAAAGTTTTAACATTGTGACCACCACCCGAATTGGCATTACGCAAGGGGCCGATTTACTTTACCGGTTCTATATGAAAGACAACAAATTTGTCAGCAAAATTGCCAGGTGATTTCCTCCTACCGTTTATGGCACCGCTCAAATAATGTCAGTTTTTCGGTGTTCAATTAAAATTTCTTCAATAAATTGCCGTCCTGATTAGTTTTCGGCACTTTTTGCCTGAAAAAATGTGATTATGATGAATTTTAAAGAGCATATAATAAACGAACCGATATTTGAAACCATCGCGCAGTCGGCAACAGAGTTAGGGCTTGAAGCCTACGTGATTGGCGGATATGTGCGCGATCTGATATTGAATCGACCAAATAAAGATATAGATGTGGTGTGTCTGGGTAGTGGCATTGGTCTGGCCGAACGGGTGGCCTCTAAACTAGGCGACAACATCCACGTAAGTTACTTTAAGAACTTTGGCACAGCACAGATTAAACTCAACGATCTGGAGGTTGAATTTGTAGGGGCCCGTAAAGAGTCTTATCGCCACGACTCCCGCAAGCCTGCTGTGGAAGACGGCACACTGGAAGACGACCAGAACCGCCGCGACTTCACTATCAATGCATTGGGGATATCGCTGAATATCAAAGACTTCGGACAACTCATCGATCCTTTCGGTGGTGTAGAAGACATCCGGAAGAAAATTATCCGTACGCCGCTGGGTCCGGAGATAACTTTCTCTGACGACCCTCTGCGTATGATGCGAGCCATCCGTTTCGCCTCTCAGCTGGGTTTTGATATTGAAGGCAGCACCTTCGATGCCATCGCCGCCATGAAAGACCGCATCGCTATTGTTTCACAGGAGCGCATCACTGACGAACTGAACAAAATCATACTTTCAAAAACACCGTCGTATGGCTTTAAGCTCTTGTATTATACCGGTTTATTGCAGTTGATTTTCCCTGAGTTCTGTGAATTGCAGGGCGTAGAAACACAAGACGGCAAAGGGCACAAAGATAATTTTTACCATACCCTGCAGGTATTGGATAATGTAGCTGTCAAATCAAACGACCTGTGGTTGCGCTGGGCGGCTATTCTGCACGACATCGCCAAACCTGCCACCAAGCGCTTTCATCCCAAAGTGGGCTGGACATTCCATGGGCATGAGGAACTGGGTTCTAAAATGACCCCGGGGATTTTCCGTAAGCTGAAACTCCCGCTCGACGCCAAAATGAAAATGGTAAAAAAACTGGTGAGACTGCACCTGCGTCCTATTGCACTGGCCAAAGAAGGCGTTACCGACTCGGCCTTGCGCCGTTTATTGTTTGAAGCCGGTAATGAAATAGAGGCCCTGATGATTTTGTGCCGGGCTGATATTACCTCCAAAGACCCTAACCGGGTGCGGCGCTATCTTGGCAATTTTGATAAGGTAGAAGAAATGCTGATAGAACTGGAAACCAAAGATAAACTGCGCAATTTTCAGCCGGTTATTACCGGTGAAATCATCATGGAGGCGTTCGACCTGAAACCGTCACGCGAAGTCGGAAGTATAAAAGTTACGATCAGAGAAGCCATTCTGGAAGGAATCATTCCTAACGATTTCGACACCGCCTATGATTTCATGATAGCCGAAGGTGAAAAACTGAACCTGAGACCGGTAAAATCAAGAGACGAAATAAGAGCCCATCTGCAAACAATTGAGCCTACACCTTAGTTTTGGCGAAAACGCTGAATGTAAAAGAATACTGACCAAACTCTTACCTTTTCAATAGCTCAATGCCTACAGGGCATTGCAGGCACTTCTTTTGTGTACAGAAATGATTGTAGAGTTCTATACTCGCCTGTGCATCAAAGGCGGTTTTGATTTGTAACCCCAACGTTTTCCACATATCAGTAATATGATTACTCTCGGCAGGGAAAGATTCCAGAAATGCCACTGCCCTATCCATATAAGTCAGATTATCTGTCTTCAGGGCATAACACGCCAGCAGGGGTATCACTGTATTAATCAGTAAAATGTCTATCGATCCTCTACCCAGACCATTGTTCCGTCGTGCTGCTTTTCTCCCGAAGTGATAATGCTGCTGCCAGTAGTCTGACTGCTCCACCTGCAGTGCTTTCCGAAGCTCATCCAATGATAGCGTCTGTGTAAACAAAGAGAAAAAACTTTGCTGCCGGGTAACCACCCGGGCAAGTTGTGCTATTCTGATGGTAGGAAAATTGGCAGGTCTGGTTCGAAGCAGTTTCCATTCATGTGCCTGTAGCTGTCTGTCATTCAGCGAAAACTTGGCTGCAAAAAACTCATATTCCTGTATGAGTCTGACTGAGTAATCATCAGTATCCGTCAAAAGCCCTGCCTGCCCAAATAACATCGCTTCCGTTTGCAACAAATTGTCTCTGTGCTTTTGCAGTACTTTCAGAGGCAGATTCTGCGCCAACCGTAGAAAGGCGTCTGAATTAAGTTTAAACCCAAAGTTTTTAGCCAATAATTGGTAGGCTGTTTCTTCCCAGTCGCCATCGTTCTGCTCCAGCAGGTCTTCTACTACCTTAGCCTTCTGTATCAGTCGGCGGGTTAATACTTTGTCGAGCGTAGTAATTCTGGCCAGATCAGATACCCCGCCAAATTGCGCTGCACAGGGTATCACACTTTTGTTGCTCATCAGCAACTCATACTTATCCAGTAGAGCAATATCAGTAATGGCTTTCAATTCAAGAGTCGGTATCTCACTGCCATTGGCCCTCATAACAGGCTTGTCGTTTTCCCACACCACGTGTAGAATCACATTGTTGTAGGCCGGATTAAACTGGTGCTGATGCACGTTCCAGTCTGATGCCTTGAGGTGCATTTCTACATTCCCAACCCACTCTATCTCCCCAATCAGTGTCCTTGCCTGCAAAAAATCAGGCCCGGCATCTGTATTCAGCATACCGGTTTTCAATACCCGCAGGGGTTCATCATTTGTAGTTCGCAGCAAAAATTTGTCAAATTGTTGAAATTGCCACAGGTAGTGAATAAACGATTCTGTCATAGCTTTTAAAACTACAAGACCCTAATATCAGATTAATTCATTGAGATACTTCTCCATTTCCTGTTGTACTTTTTCTGCTTCGCGGGCCGCCACTTCGGCAAAATCAGTTCCGCCGGAAGCATAGATAATGGCCCTTGCCGAATTAACGAGCAATCCGCACTGAGCATTCATTCCGTGGCGAGATACCTCTTCGAGGCTCCCCCCCTGCGCACCAACACCCGGCACGAGCAGAAAATGCTCAGGCACTATTTTACGTACTTCTGCCAGTTTATCGGCCTGAGTGGCTCCTATTACATACATCATGGCATCACTACCACCCCATTCCTGCGACCTCACCAATACCTGTTCAAATAAAGCCTTTTTCTCACCGTCAACCTCTACACGCAGGTGTTGAAAATCATTACTGCCGATGTTCGATGTCAACGCCAGTAATATAACCCACTTACCTTCAAAGGCCAGAAAAGGCTGCACGGAGTCACGCCCCATATAGGGTGCTACGGTAACCGAATCGAAATCAAAACCGGAAGAACTTTTATCGAAAAAAGTGCGGGCATATAACTCTGAAGTATTGCCTATATCTCCTCTCTTGGCATCGGCAATGGTAAAACATTCTTTGGGTATATACTCCATTGTTTTTTGCAGACTCTCCCAACCTTTCACCCCCATGGCCTCATAAAAGGCAATATTGGGTTTATAAGCTACGGCATACGGTGCAGTGGCATCTATTATCCGGCGGTTGAATTCAAAAACCGGATCATCGGTTTTCAGCAGATGTGCCGGAATTTTCTTCAGGTCGGTATCAAGCCCTACACATAAATACGACTTCTTTTGAAGAATCTGGTCAAAAAGTTCTTTCTTTGTCATAATGGGAAAAATTTCAGCAAATTTCTGTAATTCTGCTGATTTAATTCAATCACAGAGTTGAAATTATTGAAGAAATATTACTTTTGCATAACTTATTGAAAATAGGTCATAAACCACAGGCTATAATTACACAAGCCAGATCAAAAAGAATTTAAAGGAATAATGGAGTTCAGACATACATCTATTGAAGGTTTAATTGAAATACACCCACGTATTTTTGGTGATGAAAGAGGATATTTTCTGGAATCATATCACAAAAAAGCCTTTGCCGACAACGGCATTCCGTTTGATTTTGTTCAGGACAACCAGTCGTCATCTTCGGCAGGTGTCCTCAGAGGTTTGCATTTTCAAAGAGAACCGCATGCACAAGGGAAACTAGTAAGAGTGATTATCGGCAAAGTATTGGATGTAGTAGTTGATTTGCGCCCCGATTCTCCAACTTTCGGCCAGCATCAGAAATTTATTCTGGATGCCGCCCTGCAAAACATGGTTTATATACCAACCGGATTTGCCCATGGTTTTCTGGCGTTGGAACCTTGTCTGTTTACCTATAAATGTACTAATTTCTACAACAAGGCCTCAGAAGGGGGTATTATCTGGAATGACCCTGATTTGAATATCGATTGGGGAATTGAAAACCCGAACATCTCGCAGAAAGACCTGGAACTACCCCGAATGAAGGACCTGTTCTGAACTGATTGAGAATCTCATAATCTAACTATACAAAAGGCGCACAAGTGCGCCTTTTTCTGTCTAATATTTATGAATCTTCGTTTCCTTCTTTAAACGATTTCAACGTTACATCGTTTCCATCAAAAACAGCATAACTGTAGTACCATATCCAGTCGCCCAGATTAATATAGCGCGCAGTATCTGATATTCTTATATCTACCTTGATGTGCTGGTGTCCGAATATATAATAGTCGTGGTGTTCAACGGCTTCCACTTCTTTCGAAAAAATCACCAGTTGGTCTTTGTCGTCACCCAGATACTGCTTTGGCCTATTCTTTTTTCGCCAGCTTAATTTAGTCCATAAATACCCAAGATACATACCCAGATTAGCAGGCATTATATAATTAAACAAAAAACGTGGTAGCTTTCCCTCAAATATCACCTGTAGAATCTTATAGCCGTAGTCACCTTTGCCCAAGCCGTCACCATGCCCGATCAGGAATTTCTTTCCGTTAAAAACAAAGTTCCTGGGGCGTCTGATGGTCTGTATATTCAGCTCGGTTTCGAAATAATCCGTCATCCACATATCGCGGTTGCCCAGAAAAATAATTATCTCAATGCCTGCATCCGACAACTCTGCCAGTTTACCCAGAAACCGCACAAATCCTTTGGGCACTACGCGCTTGTATTCAAACCAGAAATCGAACAAATCGCCTACCAGAAAAATGATTTCGGCATCGTGCCTGATGCTCTCCAGCCAGGCTATAAGTTGTTTTTCCCGATGGATGCTATCCTGGTGTGTAGGCGCCCCCAGATGAAAATCAGAAGCAAAATATATCTTTTTTCCGGGTGATAAGATTCGGTTCAAGCCTGTAATGTTGGAGTTCAAAAATTGGTTCAAGCACTATTTCTTGCAAAAATACATATTTTATCAGGCTTTAGTAAAATTTGATTTTGTTAAAAATCTTCTTTCCTTATCTTTACACCAAAATAGCAGAGACCAAACTTAGAAATCTATATGCCATCTACGAAACGAGTGTTAATAGCCGAAGACAGTTCAGTCATTCTGAACCTGGCCAAGAAAATTCTGGAGTTTCAGAATTTTGAGATAACTTCTGTAAAAAACGGTGAACAAGTGATGCAATTGCTTGAAAAAGAAGATTTCGACATCCTTCTTCTTGACATCAATATGCCTATCATGGATGGAATGGAGTGTATCAAGGCTATTCGTGAATTGAGCGATAAGAAAAAAGCGGGTATTCCGGCTGTGGCTATTACCGGAAACGCCAAAAACTATACCGAAGATGATTTTACAAAGGCAGGATTCAACGATGCTTTAATGAAGCCCCTGAATTTTGACAAACTGGTAACAGTAGTAAAGAGTCTCACTGAGTAATTCTAACGAGTCTATAATTTTCCGGTAGCAATCCTTTCAGATTGCCTGCCGTTTTCTCCGGCATGCAGGTAACTTTTCTAGGAACAGGTACTTCGGCGGGTATTCCCGTTCTTACTTGCGGATGCGAGATCTGTAATTCTTTAGATTTCAGAGACAAGCGTTTGCGGGTATCGGTCTGGATAGAAGTAAACGGCAAGCACTTTGTTATTGATACCGGCCCCGATTTCAGGCAGCAGGCCATGCGCGAGCGAATACCCCAGCTTGATGCCATCATCTATACGCACGAACATAAAGATCACACCGCAGGACTCGACGACGTGCGCCCCTACAATTACCTCAACGGTATCCGGCATCTGAATATCTTCGGACATGCCCGTGTGCTGAATCAATTGAAACGTGAGTACGCCTATGCCTTCGACGACATCAAATATCCGGGTGTTCCACTGCTCAATCTGAACGAAATAGCGTCTCAACCCATTGAAATAGAGGGTATCCGGTTTACTCCTGTTGAAGTGCTGCACCATCTCCTGCCCGTGTTAGGTTTCCGTATAGGGGGCTTTACGTATATTACTGATGTCAACTACATTTCTGAACAGGAAATGGAAAAAATATACGGCACCGAAGTACTGGTGCTGGGTGCTTTGCAACGGGAGCCGCACATCTCTCACTACACACTGGGCCAGGCCATTGAAGTGGCGCAGAAAATCAATGCCCCGCTCACGTATCTTACGCACATCAGCCACAAAATGGGTTTACATGCCGAGGTAGAAAAAGAGCTTCCGGCTAACATTCATCTGGCTTACGATGGACTTAAACTCAAGCTTCCGAACCCTTGATACCTGAATTTTGTTTCTATCAGTATGGCAGAACAAAACGAGCTTCCTCCTAAATATTATCTCGATTATTTTAATTACCTGTTAGATTTTGTGCAGGAGAAGTATCGCCATATCCTGAATGAAAACGAATGGCGTTTCCTGAGAAAATTCTACTGCCTCAGCGAAGACGCCCAATGTCTGTTTATAAGATTCAGCAACCGTAAAGGCCTGTTTTTCAAAATCAATAAGCTATCTTATGCCGAACTGGAGGATATTCCTGCACTGCTGAACGAACTGCTTGAAAGGGAGTTTATAGAGCATGTCAACGCGTCAAAACATGAAACCTTTGGCAAAGAGTTACTGGGGGTTTTCGGTAAAGACGAGCTGGCTGGCCGGTTTGCAACCATTATAGCTGCACAGCAGGAACATTTGCCGAAATCAGAAAGGATATCATACAGGAAACTTAAGAAAGACGAACTGGTAGAGGCTCTGTTACGTGATTTCAGTTTTGAAGAAATAGCCGAAGCAGCCAGAGATATGGAACCCATCGTAAAAGTGTGCTTTGAATTTGAAGTGACCTTTATGAAATTTCTATTCTTCGGTAACCGCTACCTCGACATGACCGAGTTTGTTGTACGTGACCTGGGTTTGATTCAATACGAAAGCCACGACGACGACAAACTGGTGGCGCGTTTCACTACCCGCAAAGACGCCGAAGATAAATGGCTGATTACTGACCAGAACGATTTATTCACACAGTTGAAAGACACAGCACCACCGCTTGAAATCTACGACTGGTTCATGAACTTTACCGATTCGGTAAACGACCTAAGCGAGGTTGCCAAACCGGCCTATGAAAGGCTCATACTGAAAGTGGGCACTTTTCTGGAAAAAAGTAAGCTGTATGACGAAGCGCTGAGCACATTCCGGCTGACGGAACAAGTACCGTCACGCGAGCGTCAGGCGCGAACACTGCAAAAACTGGGATACATTGACGAAGCCCTTTCACTTTGTCAGTTGATGATTGAGTTTCCGAAAAATGCCGATGAGAAGTTCTTTGCCTTCGACTTCATCAATTACGTAAATAGCAAAAAACGGGTATATAAAAAGAGTACTACTTCGTGGTTGCACCGATCGGAGTGCATCACTATTTCAGAAACATTCAGGCGTCAGGTAGAAATGGGGGTGGTTGATTACTACCAGAATAATGGCAAACTGGCTGTTTTCTCTGAAAACTACGTCTGGCGGGCTATTTTTGGCTTGATATTCTGGGATATCGTCTTCGACCCCAGTCTGGTTGCCTTTCATCATCCGTTTCAACGCCGACCATCCGACTTATACCTGCCCGATTTCTACGAAAAACGAAAGGACTTAATCATCAGTCATCTGGATGGCTTTGATAATATTCAGTCGTTGCTGGTATACATGGGCGAACACTACGAATCTAAATTTGGCATTGCTAATCCTTTTGTACCCTGGCTGGAAGATATGTGGCTGGTGGTACGAAAAGCAGTTGAAGTAATCGATTTTGTAGCCTTGAAAAAGATTCTGCACGAGATGTCGAAAAACCTGGTAGAAAACCTGCGTGGTTTCCCCGACCTGTTTATGTGGGATGGCAACGAATATTGTTTTGTAGAAGTGAAATCGCCGACTGATAACCTTTCTAATCAGCAGCTTTTCTGGCTACATTTTTTTAAGGAAGTAGGGGTTAATTCTAAGGTTTTGCGGGTGTTCTGGGAAAAAGAATTGAGTGATTTGGTGAATGAGTGATTGAGCGATTATAAAAACCGCGAAGCATTGCCTTAATGGAGTTATGCCTCGTAGTGAATATTATGGTTATCAAATACTTCGCTTTAATGTTAGCCACAATGTACCTTAAGTACTCGATGTTGCACAATTTCATTGGGATTTAAATGCAACTCCTAAATCATTTAATCCGCTAAATCAAAGTTCAAGACTAATCACTAATTCACTCATTCACCAAATCACTCAATATTTTCCTCCCGTTCCTCCACCACCAAAGTTCCCACCACCAAACTTCATTTTATCGCCTTGTCCCTGATGCGGCAGTACCTGATTTATAAGAAAAGCTTCGAGGTCGCTCTCCTGATTTGTTCTTGTTTGTCGGTAAGCCAAGCCCCATTTAGGCGTGCGGAAAAACCAGATACCCCATACAGCAAAAGCCACCAAAAAAGCCCCACCCAGGGTCATGAACCACTCAATGGGTAAGTCAGAGAAATAATATCGAAAAGTAAATACATCAAACCAGGCAGCAGCAATACCAACCAGCACCATTTTTCTATCCTGATTTTTAAGTCCCCATACCAAATATCCCAAAGGAATGGCGACAGTCAACACATAAAACAAAGGGGCAAAAGTTATCTCCGTTGAGGTTTCAAGATTATTCAGAAAGGCATTGCCTTCGCGTGCTACCCAGTAGTTAGCACCCATATAGAAACTTATGAGGCTTCCGGTCTCGATACAAATCTGAGCATCGGCATAATAGGCAGAGTTATCTTTTTTCTGCCACCATTTGGCAAATACAAAACTCACTACCGACACGCACATGATTACAAAAGACAGTACTTGCCTGCCGATCGGAAACTCAATGGCAAACGTGAACCAGAGGCCAATCCAGGCCACAAAAATACCTACAGCTACAAAAGGGTCACCATAACGCAAAAGAAATGGAATAAACACCACCAACGACACCAAATAATATATATACAAAGACCATTTGAAATCTGTAACCGCAAAGATGGCAGTCAGCAGAGAGCCGATGGCCACATAGAGTAGAGCATTGTCGGTACCTGACCGGTAAAGTTTTCTGGATCTGATAAAATATTCGAGCAAAAAAAGCAGCAATACACTAAAAGCAAAACAGACCGCAGCAAGCCCCCTACTGGTATTGATTGCGTCTTCAAAAAGCGTAACAACCAGAAAACCAAAAGCTGCCGATATAGCCAGATTAGTAAACATAAACAAGCCGAACTCTATGAATACATTAGGCTGGTAAAAATTTACCGGAAACAATTCCGTAGCCTTCTCATATTGCGTGTCGTTCAGTGCGTTTTCTTCATGCCATTCCCTAATAACAGCCTGACTCTCTATATTATCAACCCAGGTTTCGTTATATGCCTTTTTCATTTCTTTAGCCCTATTATTTGTTTGATATTAATAAGAAACAGTACTATTCCAACCGCAGATATGACGTAGTATAAGGTGTAAATTGTAAAATCAAGCCCCTGTGCCCAATCCCGGTAGAAAATAAAATAAGTAAAGGCAATGTAACCATACAGCACACCCATCAGCAAAAACAGATACGACTGTGTTTTACGACCATACCAGACACTGCCAAAGCTTAGCGCGCCAATCAGGCTCATGTACATCAGTTTCACGTCAAACTGAAATAAACCTGCCAACCCGGCTACAAAAGCAATATTTGAACCGAATATGAGATAGTTAAACGCAAAGTGGGCTTTCAGCTTTTTGTATCCGCTTATAAAACCCATTACCATCAACGCCACACCCAGCAGAATAGAAATATTGGTGATATCAACCGTTGTAAAGTTCTTTTGCTGCCACAGCCTGATGGGTGCAATATTGACTCCTACCCACGAAGCAAAAGCCGTGATGGCCATAGAAAGCACTGCGCGGTGATCGAACCGATAGGCAAGAAAGAAAAAAAGCACTGCCGGTAAAAAAGTAACCAGACCATAACGCGTGCCAAAAATAGTATATTGGTATTGCAGGTAGCCTTCCAGGGTAAGGAACAACACACAGGCAGCCAGTAAAGCAAAATCGTCGAGCTTCTCGCTTGTCGATACCTCCTGCCAGCTAAAAGGTCTTCTGTGTTTAAAAGCATACCACAAGCAACCCAGAAACGATACTACAATTAATCCGATCAATACCGTATGGCCAAAAGAATCAATGTTTTCATAAATCACGGTACCCAAACCTGTTCCCAGCAGCACAATACCCGCGTATAAAAAAGTTCTCAGCTCCCAGTGAATCGAGAATGGCTTGGTTGTCTCATGCTGCAAAATCTTTGCCGACTGCGCGTTCGGAATAATTCCGTTTTCAGTCAATGTTTTTAAAAGTGCCGGATGCTTCATAATAGATGTCACACGCTTCTGGTTGAATAAGATTGATATTGAAACAGTATTTACCTTACTTGCTTTTGGTATGCAGATTTAATACTAAAAAAATCGCGCCACAGGTGCTACAAGGTTAAAAAATTCTATTCAGATTCCGGCATTTCTTCTCTGAAAAAATTCAGGATACTCTCAAATAAATACCAACCCCTACTGGCGGCACCAGTATAAATAAAAAAACTCCACCTTGCGGGTGGAGTTTTCCATCATACCTTATTATTCTCAGGCGCCTTCAAATTGTCTTAAGAAGCGCACATCGTTTTCAAAAAACAGACGCAGGTCATTAATACCGTAGCGCAACATGGTAATACGCTCTACACCCATACCAAATGCAAAGCCGGTATATTCTTCAGGGTCAATGCCACTGTTTTGCAAAACGTTAGGATCTACCATGCCCGAGCCAGCAATTTCAACCCAACCACTTTGCTTGCAGATATTACAACCCTTGCCTCCACAAATAAAGCAAGACACATCTATTTCAGCGCTTGGCTCGGTGAAAGGAAAATAACTCGGCCGCAGGCGAATCTTTGTATCTTTCCCGAACATCTCTTTCGCAAAATGATACAACGTATCCTTCAGGTCTTTGAAGCTTACGTTTTTATCTACATATAATCCTTCTATCTGATGAAACTGACAGTGTGCACGTGCCGATATGGCTTCATTACGATACACACGGCCTATCATGATTGACCGGATCGGCGGTTTCTTTCTCTCCATTAAGCGCACCTGCACATTTGAGGTATGCGTACGCAACAGCACGTCGTCTTTCTGAGTAGCCTTTTTCTCTACAAAGAAAGTATCCTGCATTTCGCGTGCCGGGTGGTTTTCGGCAAAATTCAAAGCCGTAAAATTATACCAGTCCGTTTCTACCTCAGGGCCATCTTCATGGCTGAAGCCCATCCGTGCAAATACTTCCAACACACGCTGGCGGGTAAGTGTAAGCGGATGCACGGTTCCGGCAAAATTGGGCGCTACAGGAAGCGTCAGATCCAGTTTCCCACTTCCGGCTGAATCGTCAGAGGCGTTTTCAAGTACCTCAGAGAAATCTTTAAATCGTTGTTCGGTAAAAGTTTTGAGTTTGTTCAGTTCCTGTCCTACCGCGCGTTTCTGCTCATTGGCTACTGTCTTGAACTGCTCGAACAAGTCGTTCAGAATACCTTTGCGACTAATGTACTTCAGGCGAAAATTTTCCAGATCTTCCTTGCTACCCACTGTAGCAACGGTTATTTCGTCTATTACTTCCTTAATTCTGTCTAACACGTCTTTTGCCGTTTGATAAATTTTTTCACAAATATATGCATATTGTAATTATAAAGTATATTTTTACAGAGAAGTCAGTATTGTACTTATATAATAGACCATGAAAACGCTTGCGTAATTTTACGTAATTCCTTAGGGGAAATTACTGTATTTTGCTTCTTGCTTTTTACCCAAAAGATTCATTATCAATATTTTACAAAAATCAACTCTTTTCTTGTGGTTGCATAATTTCCGTTTAAAAATTATGTTTGGGCTTAAAACCCCGTCTACACATGGACAAGATTGATTTCAGGCAGCAAAAAGTGAAAACTACTTTTAGCCAGCCAGGATACTCAGCTGATAAGCAGCTTATCAAGGTTTATTATTCAAACAGATGGATAAAAATTCCATTAAAGAAAATTGTCAGGCTGCAGGGCGAATGCAACTATACTTATGTATACACGCAAAACGGAGAATACATAACTGCCAGAACACTGAAAACCTTTGAAAAACTGTTGGGGGAAGAGTTGTTTCTCAGAATACATAAATCGCATATTGTCAACATGATGTTTGTGCAGGGTGTTGATGTTGAAAAAAATGCAGGGGAAGTAAGAATAGAAGGTGGCGGGCAACTGGAGGTGGCCCGAAGAAGATTAAAAGAAGTAATTAACAAACTTGTTTTTTTTCATAACACCTGAATGGTGTGACGCTCCATAAAAGCTAAGAAAAAAGACAAACGGTGTTATCATTCATAATACTTTTTAGTGGTTAGGTGATGAATAAAGCAACAGCTCATTGGGCGGTTGCTTTTTAATTATACGCTTTTTTAAAGGCTACCGATTTGCTATCAACTGTTGGCTATGCAAATGAGTTGCCGATAGTTTATTCCATTACTGCTTAGGCCGGAAAGACCCTTTCCGGGTTCTCCTGAAACAGTAATTCTGGCAATATTCATCGGTATGTGCACCGATTTAATTCGGAAATATCACAAAGATTTAAAGACCTGCCATACTCATTTGAAAGGCCTTAACCGCTCGATAAATTTCCCGAGAAAATTGGCAAATTCTTTAGCGAATATTCGCTTTGCAACTTAACTTTGTTAGCACAATTTGTCAACAGCATAAAATAAAATACGATAATGAAAACTGCAAGTATTTCGGCAAAAGGGACATTGCCCATTCAGGAAGTAATCGATTTACGTGATGTTTTGCGTCTGATTGGTATGAAAGAAGTGACCAACAATGTGTTTAGTCTGCCCAGAAAAAAGAAAAAAGCGGGTAATACGTCGGAGTAGTCCGCGGTTAAGTATTTTATTATATCAGATTTATATCAAGCAAAAGGGTGCAAATCACTAAAATATGATTTGCACCCTTTCTTATTTCCTCAGTTTTTAATATGCTCTTACCAGTTTACCTTCCATAAAGTTAACAAACGCCTGATTTACTACCCGGTTACCTCCTTTGGTTGGATAATTGCCCGTAAAATACCAGTCACCCAAATGATTCGGACAAGCATTATGTAAATTCTCAACCGTCTGATACACCATAGAAACCTCTGCATTCATACCTTCTGGCGTTACGATCTCGGCAATCTTATCCGAAACTTCTTCATCAGTAAATTTACTATACAGTTGCTTCACATAATTCTCTTCAAAAGCATTGTTGGTCTGCAAGGCGCCTACGCTCTGGGCATAAACCTCTTGTTTCATATACTCAATGCCATTTTTCTTCAGCAGGTCAAGCATTGCTCTGAACGCCACAAATTCTTTCATTTTTGACATATCGATACCGTAGCAATCAGGGTAACGGATTTGCGGAGCCGACGACACAATGATAATTTTCTTAGGCCCGAGCCTGTCAAGCATTTTCAGAATACTCTTTTCAAGCGTAGTTCCGCGCACAATAGAGTCATCAATCACCACTACGGTATCTATACCTTTTCTGATTACCTCGTAGGTCATTTCATACACGTGCGACACCATCTCATCCCGTTCGTCGTCGTTCGTAATAAAGGTTCGCAACTTTACATCCTTCGACACCAGTTTTTCTATCCTCGGCCTGAACGACAACACCTTCTTGATTTCTTCCGGCGATAGGTTGCCATCTGTAATACGCTTCAGTCGCCAGTCGGCAAGGTATTCTTCCAGCCCCTCAACCATACCGAAAAAGGCCATTTCTGCCGTATTTGGTATATACGAGAACACGGTATTCTCAAGGTCATAATCAATCTTCTCGAGTATCTGCGGTATCAGTAATCGGCCCAGTTTCTTACGCTCATCATAGATTTGTGGATCTGAACCACGTGAGAAATAAATCCGCTCAAAGCTGCAGGATTTTTTCTCCAATGGTTTCATGATCTGAAACTCATTGTATTCTCCGTGCTTATCAATTATCAGGGCATTGCCCGGTTGAATCTCTGCTATTTCTTCATAATTTGCATTGAAAGCAGCTTTAATTGCGGGTTTTTCAGAGGCTACTACTACTACTTCGTCATTAGCCCAGTAATAGGCCGGACGAATCCCCGCAGGGTCTCTTACCACAAACGAAGCTCCAAAACCTGTAATACCAGCCATGGCATAACCGCCGTCAAAATCACGACAGGCACGGTATAAAACCCGTGGTAGGTCCATGTTATCTTCAATGATATCCGAAAGTGCCGGATTCTCGTATATTCCTTTAAAACGGTCAAAAACCCTTTGATTTTCTTCATCCAGAAAATGACCGATTTTCTCCATCACCGTTACCGTATCTCCCTTGTCTTTCGGATGCTGACCCAGTTTTACCAGTTTCTTAAACAGCTCTTCGGCATTGGTCATGTTAAAGTTTCCTGCCATGAGCATGTTACGGCTACGCCAGTTACTTTGACGAAGCATTGGGTGGCAGTTTTCTATTTCATTTTTTCCGTGTGTACCATACCGAAGGTGCCCCAACCATACTTCTCCCGAATACGCCACGTTCTCCTGCAACCATTTTGAGTCTTTAAACTTATCCGGATTATTGCGTAGCACATCCCGATACTTCTCATTGATTTTATTGAAAATATCGGTTATCGGGCGGTTTTCAACCGAACGATAACGGCTGATGTACCGGCTACCCGGAGGCACATCCAACTTCACATTTCCCACACCGGCGCCGTCCTGTCCGCGATTCGATTGTTTTTCCATCAAAACATACAGACGCTTAATGCCATAAAGGGGCGTGCCGTATTTATCAATATAATATTGGAGGGGTTTACGAAGACGAATGAGAGCAATACCGCATTCGTGTTTAATTTCGTCGCTCATTATGAAGTTTTGAAGATTGTGTCATACAAATCTCTTAAGAATATGCATCACCTACAAAGAATTTCTTACAAATTTCAGAAAATACTTTTGCAGTCTTTTCGGTTATCAAATTCTTAATAAATCAATATGTACTTAATAAACAATTAACGTAAAAACTGAACTTGTTTGTATTAGAACTATGAAGCTACAACACAATTTTAAATCAATTAATTCAGCGCTCAAAGTTCAAACGATTTTACGAAACCATTTTCCGGTTCAAATATTCTATCGTTGAATTATTAGAAATATCAAATAACCTGTGTAGCTACATCAATTTAATAGATTATTTGGCATTCCTCCCAAAAATCCAATATTATGAATATTTTCATTTATTTTTTATAAGTATAATACCAGAACTATTTTAGGCTGATTTTTATAAATAATCACTGCTTGATATAGGATAATTACAAATCTGGTTATTTATCTGTTTGGCTTTAGGTGCATTCAGTACAGCTTTATGCATCGTTTACTTCGCATTGCCAAAGACGCAATGCATTGCGTCTCTACTACTTCATTTGCAGCCATAGTATATATATGTAAAAATCCCGTCAGGATGATATATACCTGACATATCATCCTGAAGGGATTCCTCTACTATCTTCATCCGCTACAAACTCATCAAATCCTTAAACTTGATAGCCTGACGGCGTGATATTTCTATTTTCTCAGAGTTTGAGGTTTTCTCGGCGTGTTTCAGTGTTACTAATAAACCGCCTGAAAACCACGGCTCAATCTTATCAATCCATGCCAGGTTAATAATATGCTTACGATTGGCTCTGAAATATATTTTCGGATCCAGACGCTCTTCGAGGCTATTCAACGATTTCAGAATCATCGGCTTCTGATCGTCAAAGTGTAGCCGCACATAGTTACCCATCGACTCAAACAAACGCACCCTGCCCAATTTCACAAACCAGCATTTTTCACCGTCTTTCACAAACACCTGATCGCTTTCGCCCAATAGCTTTATGCCTTCCTTCCGCTCAACTTCATGCATCTGTTCTTCTTCCACGCGTTGAATCGCCTCCGCCAGCCTTTGCATGTCGATAGGCTTCATCAGGTAATCGAGTGCGTTAAATTCAAAGGCTTTCAGGGCATATTCGTCATACGCAGTTGTAAAGATTACCTCAGGTACTTTTCCCTCAATGGCTTCCAGCAGTTCAAAGCCGTTTTTACCCGGCATCTGAATATCCAGAAACAATAGTTCAGGTTGCAGCTCATCAATCAGGTTAAGGGCTTCGTCGGCATTGGCTGCCTCTCCTATTATATTAATTTTCGGAAAGTTTTCTAACAACCTGCGCAATTCATTACGTGCTAAACGTTCATCATCTATAATAAGTGCTTTCATCGTAAATTTTGACCGGGTCGCCGGTGCGATGAGTAATTAATTGGTGAATACTATTGAGGTTAATATCTTTTACGCAACCGTTGTGGCGGGCGTGGTATTTTTAACATCCGGACCCGGGCTTTTTATCTCTGCTCCGCTCAGCGGAATCATGATTTCAGCGCATACCGTCAGGTTATCTTCCTGAAAAATTCTGAACGATGCCTCACTGCCATATAACAAGTCCAGGCGTTGTACCGTATTTTTCAGACCGAACCCACCAGACTCCGAATTCGACTCTGTGCCTTGCAATTGTCCGGTGTTACGTATCTTTATAAACAGTTTACTATCTGATATACTTGTATTTATCTCCACAAACCCCCAGTTAATAGCCTTTTGCACGCCGTGTTTAATGGCATTTTCTACCAGCGTTTGCAGCATCATGGGTGGCACTTGTATGTTCTGTGTTTCAGGAGCTATATCCCATTTTGTCTGCAGACGCTCTTCGTAGCGTACTTTTTCCAGCGCCAGATAATCTTCTATGGTACGCAATTCCTCTTTCAGCGACACTGTCTTTCGTCTGTCGGCCAATAATGAGCTACGTAAAATATTAGATAACTGCGTAATACCCTGCTGTGCGCGGGTGGGATCTTCCAGTACCAATGCTCTGATACTGTTCAGGGCATTGAACATAAAGTGGGGGTTCATCTGTGCCCGTAGCACTTTGGCTTCAGTTTCTTTGATTGACGACTTCAGCTTTACTTCTTCCACCTCTCGCTGGCGTCTTTCCTCTGAATGCCTGTAAAACATATAAATGAGTGCCCATACCAGAAAAGGCTTGGCCAGATTAATAGGATACTCAATAACCAGAATAGGATTTGCCCTCAGCATTTCGCCTACGTATTTCGTATCCAGAGGCAAATTGACCGCTACCATTATGAAAGTCATCAATAAAACGCCTAAACTTACCCTTACAGCCAGCTGTGGTAAGTGTAGTTTACCCCAATTAAATCTTCTGGCAACTATCCGAAAAAGGTGAGTGAGCAATATAGACAAAATGATATTGGCCAGGGCATTAAAGACCATATCGTGGTCATAGCCGTATTGTATGCTGTAAGCAAAAACCTCATTGAGATTATACAACGACCATCCCGAAATCTGAAAAAACCAATATAATTTATTCTTATTCATTAAAAAAAAGACTATACACTAAAAGAAAACTTCTACGTGCCACAATTCTTCAGAATCGAATAGCTTCTCAAATATCATAAAAATAAAGCAAAAAGACACTATATGAGATTTTTCTACATTAATGGAGATATGATTCTATAAGCGGAAGAATGACTATTCAGCAAGAACCAATAAATGAGAAACATCATTGCTTACTTCAAGCGTGAAGGCACCGTCCGGATATGAATACACTAATTTATATAAACAAAGATTACTGTGTTCAAAATCATCCATGTTGGCAAGGGGCATATTCAACAGGTGCGTCAATAATATTCTGATTGCCCTGCCATGCATGGCTACCAGAATCATCTCTTCTTCCGGACGCGACAAAATCTGTTCAAATGCTTCTTTTTGTCTGGTTGCCACATCTTCCGGCGACTCACCGCCTTTAGCTGAAGGGACATGGGTTTCGCCCGATTTCCACCTCCGTAAAACATCCAGAAATGATTCGTCTTCCTGATAATTCGGCGTTTTCCCTTCTTTCTCTCCCCAACTTATCTCATTCAGCCCTTCCAGGCTCTCATAAGGTATACCCAAATCAATAAAATGTTGTACGCTCTGCACGGTCCGGCGCAGTTTCGAGGTATATATCTTGTGGAAACTCACCTCCTGATAGGCCTCAAAAAAAGCTCGCGCCTGTGTATACCCCATATCATTGAGGTCTGCATCAACTCCACTCCCTTGAACAATTCCCATGCGGTTATATTCCGTCTCTCCATGGCGAATCAGATAAATCGTTTTTACTGACAAAATGGTAGGTTTTAGATTAATCAGATAAAATGTTAAATTTCCCGAAACAAACTTAGTTTTAGGATTCAATCATAAAATATGTGCAAATTTACGAAAATTCTGGCCTTATCAGGGCACAGTTTTAGGATTTTTTAAAGAAAACAACATTAACTTATAATTACCATGTTTAAAAAGCACCTTGATTTTGAAGCACTGAAAAAAATCAATACCAATTCGATGGGCGACCACCTGGGTATAGAATTTGTAGAACTGGGCGAAGACCACGTAATAGCCCGTATGCCTGTTGACCACCGCACTACACAGCCCTTTGGTATTCTGCACGGTGGCGCATCGGTAGCATTGGCTGAAACACTCGGCAGCATTGCTTCTGTGCTTACCTTAGACGACCCCATAACCCAACGAGCCGTAGGGCTTGAGATCAACGCCAATCATGTTCGCCCGGTCAGTGCCGGCAATTGGGTATATGCCAAGGCTAATCCGTTGCACATCGGTAAAACCACCCACCTGTGGGATATAAAAATCACGAACGAAGAGCAGAAACTGGTTTGTGTAGTGCGATTCACAGTGGCTGTTATCAACGCTAAATAGCCCTGCTAATTTCCGTCAGTCATTTGATTTGTATTGTGTAAAAAGCAAAAGGCTGTTCTAAAAATTAGAACAGCCTTTTATATGTATGAAACACAAGCGACTCTTACACTTTCTCCTCTACCGGTTTTTCGCTTTTATCGTTCTTGTCTTCTTCTTTCTCTGTTACAGGGTTATCGCTATCCATAAACTCCTGATAGTTGGTCAGTTTCTCGAAAGGTCTTTTACCGATCATCTCTACGAGGTCTGACTGATAAATAATTTCTTTCTTCAACAATTCCTGCGCGATAACTTCCAGTTGTTCACGTTTTTCAATCAAAAGAGTTTTGGTGCGTTCGTAAGCGCTTTCGATGAGTTTCTTTACTTCCTCATCAATAATCTTTGCTGTTTCTTCTGAATACGGCTTGGTGAATGTATACTCGCCTTGTCCTTTAGAATCATAGAAAGATACGTTACCGATACGTGCGTTCATACCATAAACGGTTGTCATGCCATAAGCGCTTTTGGTTACACGCTCAAGGTCACTCAAAGCACCTGTAGAAATTTTTCCGAATACCACATCTTCAGCCGCACGGCCACCCAGGGTCATACACATTTCGTCAAAAAGCTGTTCGGTACGGTACAGATATTGTTCTTTAGGCAAATACTGGGCATATCCTAAAGCGGCAATACCACGTGGCACGATACTTACTTTTACCAAAGGATTGGCGTGCTCCAGAAACCAGCCTGCTACTGCATGGCCTGCTTCATGATAGGCTACAATCTCTTTTTCTTCTGGTGAAATCAACTTGTTTTTCTTTTCCAGACCACCAATCTCACGGTCAATGGCATCATGGAAATCCTGCATATCAATTGATTTCTTGCCACGTCTGGCTGCCAGAAGGGCGGCTTCATTACAAACGTTGGCAATTTCAGCTCCGGCAAAACCCGGTGTTTGGGCCGCCAGTTTTTTAATATCTATTGAATCAGACAATTTTAAAGGTCTCATGTGCACTTTGAAAATCGCTTCACGGCCAATCAAATCAGGTGTATCCACACTAATCTGGCGGTCGAAACGACCCGGGCGCATCAAAGCAGAATCAAGTACATCAGGGCGGTTGGTAGCAGCCAGAATGATGATACCGGCATCAGAACCGAAACCGTCCATTTCTACTAACAGTGAGTTCAATGTATTTTCGCGCTCGTCGTTCGCTCCTGGCATGGCACCACGCCCACGTGAACGACCTACGGCGTCAATCTCATCAATGAAGATAATACAAGGTGCTTTTTCTTTGGCTTGTTTGAAGAGGTCACGTACACGAGCGGCACCTACACCCACAAACATTTCAACGAAATCAGACCCTGAAAGCGAGAAGAAAGGCACACTGGCTTCACCTGCTACGGCCTTTGCCAATAGGGTTTTACCTGTACCCGGAGGGCCTACTAACAAGGCACCTTTCGGGATTTTCCCTCCCAGCTCTGTATATTTTTTCGGAGTTTTCAGAAAGTCAACAATCTCCTGTAACTCTTCTTTGGCTTCTATCAAACCTGCCACATCGGCAAAAGTAATCTTTACTTTACTGTCGGCATCAAACAAAGCCGCTCTCGACTTCCCGATATTGAAAATAGCGCCACCGGGGCCACCACCACCTGCCATACGGCTCATCAGGAAATACATCAGACCCAACACAACAATAAACGGCAGCAATTGCCATACCATTGTCATAATATCCTGTCTTTCAATGCTTTCCGGGTATAGTGTTCTTTTGTAGTTTTCTTCAACCTGCGCGGTTTTTAAAAACTCTGTGTAGTCGCGCATAAAAGATTCAACCGATACCACATCCAGTTTCAGATGCGGTCCGTTCGCTGTAAAACGATTATTGCCTAGTTCTTTTCTGTATTCAGGTTTCTGAAGAGCTTCTGGTGTAAGGGTAATCTCAACTGTTTTGTTTCCATCAACAACAGCTATGGTTCTTACATCTTTTTGCAAAATCATTTGTTCCAACTCGGTATATTTAATTGGTGCAAGAGTTGCCTGCCTCGAGTAAAGCAAAAAGCCCACAATACCTATAATAATAACCGCTACAATCCAACCCTGCAACCCGCCTCCACCACTATTCTGTGGCTTTTTTCTTGGGGAGTCATTACTGTTTTCTGACATGTTCTTATTTTTTCAAAGTTTAATGCAATTATTATTAATACCGAAAACCTTTACATACAATTGCTTAAACTGTAAAGGTTCTCACTGTTAAATCGTCAATCTATTAGTATTTGGTTCTGGGGTTCTGGTTCCATGCTTTCAGCAATTTCAGTTAGTTCAGCGTCGCCCCACAGCGATTCCAAGTCGTAGAATTTGCGGCGGTCTTTTCTGAAAACATGCGCAACTACATCAACGTAGTCAAGCAAAATCCATTCTCTGTTTTGTTTTCCCTCCTGATGCCAAGGGTGTATTCCTGAAGCTTTAATCGTTTCGCCTTCTACAGAAGTAGCAATCGCATCAATTTGTGTATCGGTATTTCCCGAACAAATAACAAAAAAATCAGTAATTGCGTTTTTCACGTTTCTTAAATCCATCACCACAATGTTGGCCGCTTTTTTCTCTAACATGCCATGCACAACTAAGCGACATAACTCTTCACCGGAAAGTTCTTTATTTTTTTTGATCATCTTTTAATTTTGCATGAAATATGCCGCTTGTTGAAACATTTTCAGAAACAACGCCCCCGGCATACATCAGAATATAACAATTATTTATTTCTTAAAGATAGACATTAATCGCATAAAATAACAGTATTTTATACTCCAAACGCTAAATTAATAAAATTTGAACAATTTTCAGCCCAAAACTCTATTTGTTGGCAAAAATATAATCTATCTGCCAAGTTGTCATTCTACTAACGATGTTGCCGCCGAAAAAATTCAAAACAAACCAATTTTTGATGGCACCGTTGTCATAACTTCTGACCAAACCGCCGGCCGCGGACAAAGAGGAAACGGCTGGGAAACGTTACCCGGCCAGAACATTACCATGTCTGTCATACTGAAACCGGATTTCCTACCTGCTGCTTCGCAGTTTAGTCTCAACATTGCCGTTTCATTGGGAGTACATTTGTTTCTGAGCAAATACATCGCCGAAGGCGTGCGCATTAAATGGCCGAACGATATTTATGTAGGCAATCGGAAGATAACCGGCATATTGATTGAGAATAGTCTGTCAGGCAGCAGGATAGGCCACTCCATTGTTGGTATAGGAGTCAATATCAACCAGTTGACCTTCAGCAATAGCAGGATTACTTCTTTAAGGCTAGCCACCCAACAGGATGAGTTTGACCTGGAAAAGCTGGTGGGCGAACTCTGCGAATGCCTGGAAAAATATTACCTGCAATTGAAAAACGGCCATGCTGCCGAGCAGAAAAAACAGTTTCTTCAAAACCTGTATCGGTTTGAAGAAACGCATTACTATATCAGCAAAGGTGAGCGATTCGCCGGAAAAATAGTTGGCATAGCCGACAACGGTGCTTTGATGCTTGAGGTTGATGGAGAGATAAAATACTTCGATTTTAAAGAAATAGCGTTTGAGATATAGGGAAGGAGATTGAGTGATTTAGTGAATGAGTGATTTAGTGATTGGGCTTGAACTATCATTGAGCCGCATTGTGTACATTGTGTAATCCCTTATTTGCTTGCATTATTGGCCGCTATGTTCACAAAGTACTCAAAGTTGCACAATTTGCTAAGTCGTCATTCGAAATTCAATCACACAATCACTCAATCTCCAATTCACTCAATTCAAGAGAAATACGGCTTCAATCTATCTAATATCTCGTCCAGACAGATGGTTACGCGGTTGGTAGCCATTTTCACAAATACAAGAGTGGTTTCGCCGGTATGAAGTAGCACGTTTTCTTCATTATAAATCTCATAATAAAAGACAATACGCGCCCGGGGCAGCTCTTTAATAATAACCCTGATGGTAACCAGATCGTCATACTTGGCCGGTTGTATGTATCTTGAACGGCATTCGTATACGGGCATCATAATGCCCATTTCTTCCAGGCTCCGATATCGGAGCCCCAGCGAACGCAAAGCCTCTACCCGACCGATTTCATATAGGCGTGGATAATTGCCATAATACATATAACCCATCTGGTCGATATCGGCATATCGGATGCGGTACTGCCAGTCAAATTGATACATCAGCGAATCTTAGCTTTATTGAGTGCCTCCTGATAGATATGTGCGTTTTTCAGGTGATCGTTATAGTTTTCGGCAAAGTTATGATACCCCGAGAAGTCTTCTTTGGCACAAAAATAAATATACTTATGGCGCTCGTAGTTAAGCACGGCGTCTAAAGCCACGGGCTCCGGCAGGGCAATAGGGCCGGGAGGCAGACCTGTATTACGATAGGTATTGTATGGCGAATTAATAAACAGGTGCTTCTCCATGATGCGTTTCAGACTAAAATCACCCAATGCAAATTTCACGGTCGGGTCGGCCTGCAGCGGCATACTGATGGCCATCCGGTTAATATAAGACCCTGCTACTCGTGCCATTTCGTCTTTCTTATTGGTCTCGGACTGCACAATGGAAGCCATTACTGCCACCTCTATCGGTGTCATGTTGATTGACTTCGCCTTTGCGAGTTTTTCCTCGGTCCAGTATTTTTTATATTCACTGTGCATTCTGTCCAGAAACTTATCAGGGGTGGTTGTCCAACGCAAAAAATAAGTGTTTGGTAAAAACATACACATTATAGTGGTGGTATCGAAACCATATTTGGCACATACCTCTTTATCTCTCAGTTTCTCCAGCAATTCTTCATTGCTGAACTCAAACCGGCTGCCTATTTTTTTGATCAGATCTGTTTTCAGGCGGATATTATTGAACGTCAGCCTTACGTCGTCCTGTTGGCCGCGTTTCAGCTTCGAAATAATGGCTTTATTACCTGAGTTCGGCTTGATTTCATAACGCCCCGGCTTTACGTTTTCGGGGTATTCCATCCATTTTGACAAAAACTGGAACGAGATTTCGTCGTGAATCATGCGGTATTTATGCAGCGAATCAACCACGTTTTTGTAGGTTCCGCCCGTTGGTACATATAACACAAACGATTTCTCACCTTTTACATTCAGGTTCGAGCTACTGGCCACCTGCCAGAAATAGAACGAAAGCGTAGCAGCAATTGTGGTTACTATTACGAGTGTATAAGCAATGATTTTTCTGTTTTTAAGCATAGCTGCTATTTCAAATTTTGTATGATGTTTTCTAATTTTAGTTTTGTTTGCTCGCCAGACAGCATGTCTTTCAGCGTCAGCTCTCCGCTTGCCATTTCTTCAGAGCCCACCACGCAAACATACGGAATTTTCTTGCGGTCGGCGTATTCAAATTGCTTTCTCAGCTTGGCATGGTCCGGATATATTTCTGCATTAATACCCGCATCGCGGAGTTTTTTCAATAGCGGAAGCGAATAACTTTCAGCCTCAGCATCAAAATTGGTCAGCAATACCTGAGTTGTTACGCCCTGATTCTCACCAAACAGGCCGAGTTCTTCCATTACATCATAGATACGGTCTACACCCAGTGAAATACCCACGCCTGAAAGCCCCGGTAATCCGAAAGTGCCGGTCAGGTTGTCGTATCGGCCACCACCCGATATACTACCTATCTGCACGCCATTGGCTTTTACTTCAAAAATGGCACCTGTATAATAACTCAAGCCACGAGCCAAAGTAATATCCAGTTGAATTTTAGGATTCTCTAAGCCAAAAGCATTAACCAGATTCCATACTTTCTCCATTTCTTCAATGCCTTTCAAGCCGGTTTCAGAATCTTTCAACCAATCTTTCAGCCCGCTTAATACATCTGTACTACTGCCTTGCAGGTTGAAAATAGGCTGCAATTTTTCTATCACTTCTTCCGAAAATCCTCTTTCTCGCAGTTCGTCCTCTACTTTTTCCTTGCCTATTTTATCGAGTTTATCAATGGCTACTGTCAACGGTACTTCACTGCCTTTCATACCTATGGTTTCGGCAATACCTGATAGAATCTTGCGGTTATTGATTTTTACAGTGAAATCTGCAATACCCAGATTCTGCAAAATTTCGTGCAGCATGAGCACAATTTCGGCCTCACAAATGAGTGAGTCTGTACCCACAACATCGGCATCGCACTGATAAAATTCACGGTAACGCCCCTTCTGCGGACGGTCGGCACGCCACACCGGTTGAATCTGATAACGCTTAAACGGAATAGCCAGTTCATTGCGGTTCATAACCACATAACGTGCAAAAGGAACGGTAAGGTCATAACGCAAACCTTTTTCCGAAATTTTATGAGTCAGTTTTTTATAGCCTTCGTCCAGGTCTTTCTGTGCCAGGTCCTTCGAATAATCACCCGAATTCAATACCTTAAATAACAGTTGGTCGCCTTCGTCGCCATACTTGCCCATCAACACCGACAGGTTTTCAAGACTGGGGGTTTCTAACGGCTGAAATCCGAATTTCTGAAAAGTATGTTTAATCGTATCGAATATAAAATTCCTTTTTACCATCACCGATGGCCCGAAATCGCGCGTGCCTCTTACTAAACCGGGTTTACTCATATTGCTGTATCTGATATGTAAATGTTGGATGAAAATTTCCAAGTGCAAAATTAGCGTAAAAAACTTATTGTTAATTGTTAATTGTTCACTGATTTTCTTAACTTTGCACCCTGATTTCGTATCATAGTCTTTCCGGACGATTTTAAAATATAATCATTCAATACCTCTGAGGCCTTTTTCAGGGTTTTAGAGACCAAAATATCTAAAAAAATGGCAGTAACACAGTTAAAACGTAAGGCAAAAAGAAACCAGGCAATTGCAAAAAACAGAATTGCCGAAATTAAACGTTTGTCGTTGAAAGTTGATATTCAACGTGTAGATGTTGAAGCTTTGAAAGCAGAATTCGCGAAATAATTGAAAATATATTTTGCCCTGAAAAAAGAGACGCCCGAAAGCGTCTCTTTTTTTGTACAGTTTGGTATAGGGATAAAAGTAAATAAGCTTTCAGGCATTTAAAACGCTTCTATTTGACCAAAACTTCTATACTCAATATCCGTTATCTACAAAGACATAGAAGAGAATCATGAAAATCGTACAATTATTAGGTTATGAATAAAGGAAACTTAGAATACTTATCCGGAAATTGTATATCTGATTTTGAATAAAAGGAAAATAAGAACAAAAACAACAATAAGTTCTGCTAGAATTAATGTAACACAAAATATTCTATTTTTTTGGTAACCTGAATCATGTCGATTATTATACGGATACTTAGCTAGTTTTTCAAAAAGCTTCTCAAATAAATATCTATATGTTAGGAAAAAAATCACAGCTAGTGGCAGAATAAAATAGAAATCATTGTTGTCAATTTTTCTTGGTTTATTTAAAAATACACTAAAAAACCATGCGATGATGCCAACAAGTAAAATTACCGGAGGTAAAAAGTACATAGAAAAACGTATTCTGAAATCATTAAAATTACTAATTTCAGAATCGTTTGGATATAATTGATGTGTATAAAACCAGCACTTGTCTCTAATTTTCAATAGGAATGATAGCATAACTATTTAGGCAATAATATATTCTGCTATGAAAAAGAGACACTTTAGGATGTCTCTTTTTTAGTTATAAATCTTCGGCAAAAACCAGCTGTTCTTTTATGTCTTTCAGTTCGCCCCGGTTCAGAAACAATACAGGCTTATGAGGGCTACAAAAAATAACATCCTGCTCTCTGGCGGTTTGATATGCCGTCTTCCCTTCATTCCATACAATTACTGCGGCATCACAAATAACACTTTCTATATATTTCAGAAAATTCAGGTAGGTTTGCTCCTGCTCTACTATAAAGCTAACAGTGATGGTTTCATCAAAAAAAACTCTGAACTCATCAATCATTCTTCGTTCTTCTTCCAGCATTTGCTTGTCCTGGGCAAATAAAACGAAATTCAGGAAAACATTATAGTACCCTACAAACTCCTGAAATATATTAAAGAAACCCATACTTTCTTTCTCTATTTTCTCAACCCATATACTTACACTATTGGGGAATCGCACATCGGCCAATGGTGGCACTGCCAACACTCTGACCGGTACATGCATCACAATACTTTTTGCATTTCTGCCCATTTCCCGGGCACCTGCTTTACTCCCTGTGCCAATAGCCATAGAGGCAAAGTTTTCACGTGCATGTAGTTGCAGTAGTTCTTCAATCAGGTTACCGGTAACAACATGTATGGTCACTTTGCTTTGTGGAAGAATCTGGTGCTGGTGCAGAACATTCATTAAAGCATTATTCAACCGGTCTATGGCATCGCTTTCAGAAGTGCCATTTTCAAGACAATGAAAAATGGTGTAGTCACAAAAAATTTCTTCTGATATCAAAAAGGCAAAAGAAATGACTTTCTCGGCACAATCGCTTAAATCAACAGGAATAACAGTTTTTCTGGGCACGCCCAGTTGTAACTCAGTTTGAGCTAATTTCATTGAAACTTATACTAGGGTATTTAAACAGCAGTTAATAAATTCAAAACAAATATTAAATCAATCCGTTCAGAAATAATTCATAGAACCTGACCGGATTTTATATGCTTGCCATAATCAGATAAATTGCCTTACGGATTACCTGGTTTTGGTGGTTCAATTCTTGATATGGTCAGTGTCTTTTTGGTTTTTTTGTCCCGGTTTTTGAGAATGTTCTTAATCAGCTTCCTGTTCTCTATTCTCATTTTGAAAATCACCGCCTGACCAAACAAAGCCAGCCCCGAATTGATCATAATAAGGCTGTAAGTGCCCAACAGAAACCATCTCATAAAAGGGGCATTTGTGTGCTTCAAATACCCGGCTTCACTGAAAACACAAAGGCCATACCCTACCAGCATCAGACCGACTGTAGCCGATAAGAACCATTTCATGCGTAGGGGCATATTTTTCAACATTCTTCTTCCCGGAGGTTTCCGTTTTTTTATTTCCATAAATTTATCGAATCTTTATTTATATTGGTGTAAAAGCGAAGACAAAAATAGTTATTTTTGGGCTTAATTTACAACGATGTACTGTCAGAACTTTATCGCATGGGCAAAATTATCAGTTTTTTATTACGTTTTATTCCTAGAAAATACCTTCAGTTATTCAGCCATATTCCCCTTAAAGTCTATACTTTTATTCTGAAAGGAAATACTGTGGAGTGTCCGGTTTGTGAAGTAAAGCTTGATAAGTTCCTGCCCTATGGGCGTTTATCTTCCCGCAAAAATGCATTGTGTCCTAATTGCCTCGCACTTGAACGGCACCGATTGATGGCATTATATCTGAAAGAAAAGACAGATTTTTTCAGCTCCAGACACCTAAAAGTGCTGCACGTAGCCCCCGAATATTGTTTTATCGACCGTTTTGAGGCCATGAAAAACCTGGACTATATTACGGCCGATATTGAATCACCACTGGCGAAAGTCAAGATGGATATCCACGAAATTCCGTTTGAAGCCAATACTTTCGACGTCGTGTTCTGTAACCATGTAATGGAGCACGTGGAAGATTACCACAAGGCCATGTCTGAGCTTCACCGTGTATTGAAACCCGGAGGCTGGGGAATTATACAATCACCCCAGGACTGGACCAAAGAACATACTTTTGAAGACCCAACCATTACCGACCCACGTGAACGCGAGCGGGTTTTCTGGCAGAACGACCACCTGCGTCTCTTCGGCCGTGACTATGGCCGCGAACTGGAGAAAGCGGGTTTCAAAGTAACAGAAGATGATTTCGTACTAAAAATGCCGAAAGAACTGGTAGAAAGATACGCTCTGCCAGCCGGAGAGATTATTTATTTTTGCGAGAAATGATTTTAATTGAGTGATTGTGTGAATGAGTGATTGAATTGTGAATAGCGAATGAGTGAATCATGAATTATCAGATTCCGGAATTCATCTTTATTGATTATAATCTAAAATCAGCTAAATCATAAAGGCAACAATCGTTAATTCATCATTCGCAATTCAATCACTAAATCACTCAATCACTAATTCACTAAATAGACTTCAACTCATGCGATTCAAAGACAAAGTAGTTATCATTACAGGCGGTAATTCGGGCATTGGCCGGGCTGCGGCTGTTTTATTTGCCAACGAAGGCGCTAAAGTAATGGTGGCCGATTTGTCAGAAACCATTGACGGCGAGTTGGCCAACGCAGTGAGTAGTTCAGACAATGGAATGAGTTACATAAAAGTGAATGTCACCCAAGCCGACGAGATTGAGCAAATGATTGCGCAGACAATCAATCTCTGGGGCAGGTTTGATATACTTGTGAATTCGGCCGGAGTGTTGGGGCCTCGTATACGTACCGAAAAATATCCGGAAGCCGACTTCGACCAAATTATAGACATAAACGTAAAAGGGCTGTGGCAGTGTATGAAAACCGCCCTGCGCTATTTTGTAGAGCAACGCAGCGGCAACATCGTTAATATTGCCTCGGTAGCAGGGCATCTGGGTATGGTAGGACACATTGCCTATGCTGCCAGTAAACATGCCGTGGTGGGCATGACCAAAACCGCAGCTATTGAATTTGCCAAACATGGCATCAGAATCAATGCGGTTTGTCCGGGGTTCACGCAAACGCCCATGCTGGAGGGCGCCGACACCGATATGGCCTATCTGGAAGCGCTTCAATATGCCACACCGATGAAACGCTTCGGTAAACCCGAAGAAATAGCCAGTGCGATTCTGTATCTGGCGGCCGACGAATCGTCTTTCATTACAGGCCAGAGCCTGATTGCCGACGGTGGCCTGATTTTGCAATAAGATTGTATTCTACCCTATACTGAACTATATGAAAAACGTTTTTGATTTAACAGGCAAAGTGGCCGTTATTACCGGTGCCAGCAAAGGTATCGGCGAAGCTATTGCCCGTATATTTGCCGATTACGGCGCCAAAGTAGTAATAAGCAGTAGAAAACAGGCCGATCTGGATGCGCTGGCTAAAGAGATAAAAGAATCAGGTGGTGAATGCACAGGCATTGCTGCCCACGCAGGTGAGATAGCACAACTGCAAATGTTGCTTGAAAAAACCATTGAAACTTATGGTGGTATAGATATATTAGTGAACAACGCGGCAACCAACCCCGTATATGGCCCTTCGCTTGACTGCTCCGAAAGCGCCTTCGACAAGATTATGCAGGTAAACGTAAAAGCTCCCTTTGAGTTATCGAAGATGGTGCATCCTGTTATGAAAGCCCGCGGTGGTGGCAGCATTATCAACATCAGCAGCATTGCCGGGCACACGCCAGACCCGGGTCTGGGTATTTACAGCGTGAGCAAGGCTTCGCTCAATATGCTTACCAAAGTATTGGCCAAAGAATGGGGCGAAGACGGAATCCGGGTAAATGCCATTTGTCCGGGACTTATTAAAACCAAATTCAGCCAGGCTTTGTGGGACAACGAAAAAACACTGGCTCATTTCACCAAACGCCTACCCATTGCCCGCATGGGTTCGGTAGAAGAAATATCGCCCATGGCCTTGTATCTGGCGTCGGCGGCTTCCGGTTATACCACCGGCGGGCTGTTTTCGATTGACGGTGGAACGATTATCTGATAGTATACATTTTCTGAGATTAAAGTATAGCAGTTTGAAAACAACAAGTGCATGTGTAGTTATTCCGGTGTATCAGGAGCAGCTCAGCCCCTATGAAGCCATCTCTCTTGAGCAGGGCATAAGGGTTTTAGGAAATTACCCGATTATGCTGGTTAAACCGGCTTCATTGAACGTGACCCATATTCTCGGAAAATATCCTCAGCTTACAACCGAAAATTTTGACGATGCCTATTTCAAAAGCACCTTGACCTACAACAAACTGTTGTTGTCAGAAGAATTCTATGCGCGTTTCGTAGCGCATGAATACATGCTCATTTATCAATTAGATGCCTTTGTGTTCAGAGACGAACTGCCCTACTGGTGCAGCCTGGGTTACGATTACATAGGCGCTCCGTGGCGGATCGAAATAGATTTTGATAGCCAATGGCAAGAGCAGATATGGAAGCTGAAAAAGCAAATAGCCGTTTGGCTGAATCTGAAAGAACAGCGCTATGGCAAGTATGGACCGAAAGAGATTATCACCAAAAGAACAGTAGGCAATGGCGGGTTCTCTCTTAGAAAAACACAAAAATTGCTCAATCTGATACCTGAGAATCGTGAAAAAATTGAAAAATACCTGAAACTGGCTCAGGCACACCCGGCTTATAACGAAGACATGTTCTGGTGTGTTGAATTGAACCGGTATTTTCAGCAATTGCATATTCCCGACTGGCGACTGGCTTTAAAGTTTGCGGTAGAACACATGCCCGAAAAAGCCTATGAATTAAACAATGGCTTACCATTCGGCTGCCATGCCTGGGATATCTACGGAACAGATTTCTGGAAGCAGCACATACGCGCGTTGGGATATGAATTATAAGAAAAGCGACTATTTATGAGGAAATACTGTGGAACCCCACGAGAGACCATCCCATTTACCGTTATGGATTTCTTTGTGGATATATACGCAAAACTTTTTTATAAGAAACGAATCCGTAATTATTCCGTTTCCGCACCCAAACGTGTGCTGATTGCTTCATTGGGGCACATGGGTGATGCCCTCACCGTTACGTATCTGTTTCCAATCATCAGAAAGAAATACCCCGATATAAAAATAGATTTGCTGGCGCCGACCTGGTGCGCGGCGGTGAATCAGCATAATCCTTATATCGACCGCATCATATATATTGATCATTACCAGACCAACCGTAAGAAAATATCACGCTGGCAGAAAATCAAAGATCATTACCGCACTTTCCGCGAAGCCCTGCCACTGCTTAGACAAAAAACCTACGATTATTATTTCGATATCCGTTATTCAGACGCCGTAGCACATTTTGTATTACCATTTATAAAAACCGGGAAAGCCTATGGATTTGCAAGACGCGGTCTGGGCGGGCTTCTGGATAAAGAGTTTGATGTGCCCGAAGGTGAATTTCATCATTTTGATATGTACTTCATGCTATTGCGTGAAATGGGTATCGAGGGAACTCTGGCTGATGTAGAACCGTATTTCCCGATTGCGCCAACAGTTACTATAGAATCGATTCAACAGAAAATCAGCTTGCCGGCAGCCCCGTATCTGTTGGTATTCCCCGAGTCGGGTGGAGAACACAAGCAGCTTTCAAGTGCCTTCTGGGCTTCGATTCTGAACGATGTTCTGCTTAAGGAAAATCTTTCGGTGTTTTTCTGCGGACAAACAGACCTTTCTCAGCAGATTATTCAATTGATAGATACGCAGTTTAAAGACCGGCTTGTGGATACATCCGGAAAAATAAATATTCACGACATAGCCCGTCTGTCCGAAAAAGCTTCTTTTGCTCTTACTCTGGATTCTTTTCCTGAACACCTGAGCTGTGTATTTTGTAAAACAATTGCTGTCTATAAAGGAACAGGCTATCCTTTTTTCCCGTTGGCCAATTGGTCGGTATATCTTATACATAATCACAAACCGAGTGTCGGTTTGCCATTCGATCGCACTAATGTAGAAGTGATATATCAGGAAAACCCCGAGACCCCCGAAGTAAAAGAATTGATTCTGGAAAAAATAAATACTGCATTGTAATATGAACAAAGTTGTTTTAGAAGGTGATGTGTTAGGTCTTGGTTTTTTTTACAAACAAGCCCGGACGGGGATATACCGCGTAGCAGATACCCTGTTTAATGGTTTAAACCAGAACCCGGATATTCAATTAGCCACGGTTGGTACGCAACACCTGGCAGACCTCATCGCCTATCTGAAAGGGCTTCATTCCAATACACCCATTTCTGTTCTCAATACACGCAAAGACCTGCAATATGCGTATTTTGAACACGCCATTCTTTCTGCTTTCCCCTATCGGTCTGTGCCGCAGAAAACAATCAAATTAGGATTTCAATATGTAAAAGACCGGATCAGACCTTTGGCTCAGCTAGACCTTGCCGCCTTAAGCAACTATGATATTTATCACTCACCGTTCCGCCCGATTCCGAAAGAATTAAGCTCGCTGCCACAACTCAGAAAAGTAATTACCATTCATGATCTGATTCCACTCTTGTTTCCGTCTTTATTTGCCCAGTGGAACGTCGACAACATGAATCAAATACTCGATAGCATCAGCAGCGACACTCATCCGATCTGTGTATCAGAAGCCACCAAAAACGACCTTTGCGAAGCAACAGGGATATCGCCCGACAGGGTGTTTGTGGTACACTTGGCAGCCTCAGAAGACAAATTCTATCAGGTACTCGATAACGCAGAAAAAGAACGCGTACTTCAGAAATACGGCATTGATGCCAACAAACCTTACCTGTTGTCGCTGGCTACACTCGAGCCACGAAAAAACATTGAACGAACCATCAGAAGTTTTCTTAAACTGATTCAGCAAGAAAAAATAGAAGACCTGAACCTGGTGCTGGCCGGTAACAAAGGCTGGGACTTCGCCACTATTTTTGAGGAAATAAGGGCAAATCCGATTTTACAAGAAAGAATTATTGTAACCGACTATATACCCGACCAAGATCTGGCAGCTTTATACTCTTCTGCGCTGGCTTTTGTCTATCCTTCTTTGTATGAAGGTTTTGGCTTACCTCCTTTAGAAGCCATGCAATGCGGCACGCCTGTTATCTCATCTAACAACAGCTCTATACCGGAAGTGGTAGAAGACGCAGGTTTGCTGATAGAACCTACTGACGAAGACGCCATTGCCAATGCCATGCTGAAAATGTACAGCAATAAAACCCTGCGTGATACATTAAGTGAAAAATCGTTGGTACAGGCACAGAAATTCTCCTGGAAAAAATTTAACGAACAGCATATTCAGATTTACAGGCAAATCAGCTAAATTTATTTCTTGTATAGACAAGTTATATTCAACCCCTTACTGAAAAAATGCTTTTGCCTGAAAAAGCCTCTGCTATTCTGCCGCTTAGCCTTGCTTTGCTGCTGGCTACTGCCTTTGTGCCCGACAAAGATCAGCTTTACGTACCCGACGACCTTGATGTAACGCTTTGGGCAGAAACACCTATGCTGCACAATCCTACTAACATGGATGTAGACGCCCGGGGGCGTATCTGGATAACCGAAGCCGTTGATTACCGGAATTTCAATACCAAGCCCGGCGAACGCATCAATAACGAACAGAAAGGCGACCGGGTAATGATTCTGGAGGATACTGATGGTGACGGTAAGGCAGATCAATCGAAAGTTTTTGTGCAGGACAAAGACCTGGTAGCGCCCCTCGGCATTGCAGTGATAGGTAAAAAGGTGATTGTATCGGCTGCTCCCAATCTGATTGTGTATACCGATGAAAACGGTGACGACATACCCGATAAGAAAGAAATTCTGCTGACAGGTTTTGGTGGCATTGACCATGACCACGCGCTACATTCACTCACGGCAGGCCCGGATGGTAACTGGCATTTTAATACAGGCAATGCCGGCCCGCATAACGTTACCGATAAAAGTGGCTGGGCACTTCGCTCGGGCAGTAGCTATACAGGTGGCACACCCTATAACAAATCCAATCAGGGTAATCAGAAGTCTGACGACGGCCGCATCTGGGTAGGCGGACTAGCACTGAGAATGGACACCGAAGGCAAAAACCTGAAAGTAATGGGGCATAATTTCAGAAACAGCTATGAAGTTTGCCTCGACTCCTACGGCAATATGTGGCAGAACGATAACGACGACCAGGTGATTACCTGCCGTGTTAGCTACCTGATGGAAGGTGGCAATGCAGGCTATTTCAGTGCCGACGGCACGCGCTTCTGGCAGGCCGACCGTCGACCCGGCCAGGATATGTTCACTGCACACTGGCATCAGGACGACCCAGGTGTGCAACCCGCCATTGACAATTCTGGCGCGGGCTCACCTACCGGTGTTGTGTTTTATGAAGGCGATGCCCTGGGCGAAAAATACCGGGGCATGCTACTGAGTTGTGAAGCAGGCCGGAATGTGATTTTCTCTTACCAGCCCGTTATACAAGGCGGTGGTTTCCATATGCAAAGGCATAACTTTATCAGCTCTTTTCCTAAAACTGACGACCACTACATCTGGCATGATGCCAGCAACGATGCCCGGAAATGGTTTCGCCCGAGTGATATTGCAGTAGGTACCGACGGCTCCCTTTATGTGGCCGATTGGTATGACCCCGTAGTAGGAGGCCATGCCATGCACGATAAAAAGGCGCACGGACGTATTTTCAGAATTACCCCCAAAGGCAAAAAACTTACACCGCCCCGCATTGACGTATCGACTGTTCAGGGACAGATAGAAGCACTGAAGAATCCGGCCATCAATGTAAGAAATCTGGGCTTTGAAGCACTCCGTAACGGTAAGCAGGTAGAAGCCGTAAAAGAATTATTGACTGACACCAACCCTTTTGTGCAGGCAAGAGCCGTGTGGTTGTTATCAAAAATGGGAACTGACGGTATAAAAGAAGTAGAAAAAATACTGGATACCGATAATGCAGCGCTCAAAATTACGGCTTTCAGAGCATTGAGACAGGTTAAAAATTCTATACAGCCGGAAGCCACAAAGTTATCGACCGATAAACATATAGCGGTAAGGCGGGAAGTAGCCATTGCCCTGCGCGACCTGCCACTGGCAGACACCAAAGGCATTATAGATAATCTGGTAAAAGCGCATAGCGGCACCGACCGCTTTGAAACTGAAGCCATCGGCCAGGCGCTCGACGGCAAAGAAAGTGCCTATTATCTGGCCCTAAGACCTACCCTAGCCAAAGACCCTGCCACCTGGAACGACGCCACAGCTACACTCATCTGGCGTTTGCATCCGGTCGAAGCCGTAAACGATTTAAAAATAAGAGCCAGTGCACGCAGCTTAAGTGAAAACAATAGAAAGCAGGCCATAACGGCTCTGGCTTTTATAAAAGACAAAAGCGCGGTGTCTGCCATGCTCTCACTGACACAAAGCCCTTTGCCAGACGTATCAGCGCAGGCTTTCTGGTGGGTTAACTTCAGAAAAGCCAACGACTGGGCTAATCTGGCAGACTGGGAGAAATCGGCTACCAGCAGGCTTTCGGCTCAACAAAAGCAAATACTGGCTTTTGAGAAACAGATGCTGGATAAAACCCAGCCACAAGCAGCGCGAGAAAAGGCAGCAGAAAAACTGGCTAATGATGTAAACGGTGGTAAAATACTGCTGAGCCTAGCCGGAGAATCGAAAATTCCGAAAGAAGTAAGAGAGATAGTAGCGCAGCATATCTTCAATAACCCGGATAAATCCATCCGTATGATGGCCGGTGATTATTTCCCGAGACCTGGCGGCAAAGGATTGTCGTTTAATCTGGCACTTGACATGCCATCAGACCTGAAAAATGGTTATGAGGTTTTCAGAAAAAACTGTGCAACCTGCCATAAGTTTGATAAAGAAGGCGCCGAGATTGGCCCCGAACTAACTACTATGGGGAAGAAATTCGATAAATCTGCCTTGCTGGATGCCATCATGAATCCGTCAGCTTCTATGGCGTTTGGCTACGAACCCTGGATTATCACCACCAAAGATAAAAACACCTATTACGGTTTTCTGGTGGGCGATGGCGAAACCCTTACATTGAAAGATGTAGCGGGCCGGTTAACCGGCATAAAAAAGGCCAACATTGCTAGCCGCCAGCAACTCAAAAACAGCCTGATGCCCGAGCCCTCATCAATGGGTCTGAAAGAAAAAGATTTATCTGACCTGGCCGGATATTTATTGAAACTACCACTGGAAGAGTAAAAGAATGAAGCTATAAAATAGTTGTACTTTTATTAAAATAACAAGAGGTTGTCTTCTATGTAGAAGACAACCTCCGGAGAGTGAAGTGATGCATCAATTATCAGCTTACTATGCTCATAAAACCGGTTACGCCAAAGTGGCATCAACTGTTATTTTGGTATTCAGTAACTTCGATATCGGGCAGTTGGCCTCTGCATCTGCTACCAGTTCATCAAATTTTTCTTTTGAAATATCCGGTACTTTAGCTGTCAGGGTCAGATGCGAAAGTGTAATTTCACCGTTCTCAAAAGTAATATCACATTTGGTTTCCAGTGTTTCAGGCACAAAACCTTCTCCGGAAAGATTAAAGCTTAATTTCATGGTAAAGCATCCGGCATGGGCGGCCGCCACGAGTTCTTCCGGATTAGTACCAACGCCTTCAGCAAAACGAGAATTGAAAGAATACTGAGTCTCGCTCAATACTGTACTTTGTGTGGTCAGGTGGCCTTTACCTTCCTTACCTGTTCCCTGCCATACGGCGGTTGCATGTCTTTTCATTTCGATGTTATATTTTAAATGTAGAAAACTTTCAAGGCAAAGTTAGCACTTTTGCTGCCCCTCAACTTTAAGAAATTAATACCATTACAGCAGCCCAATTTCGTAAAGTATTGAACCTGAGCTTTTTTAATTTTTTTAAAAATTAAAAAAAATTAATATTTTTGCCTTACAATTGCTATTTCTCTCCGTTAAAAATGCCTTTAAGGTTACAACTATTTTTTTTACTCAGTTGTTTGAGTGACACTGCTGCTTATGCTTTTAATACAGATGCTCCCAATTATGCGAGCGCCTTGCCTCCGCTTTGTTTATTGTCTTTTTACTATTACTATAGAAGAAACGAGTATAAACTAAAAGACTATACTTATAGCCTTGGGCTGGTTTTTGCCACATTTGCCGACATTGCCTTTGAATTCAACGGCGAAATCTTCCAGTCTATTTCACTTATACTGTACATGCTCAGTTATTCATTTTATATAGCTACTGTACGCCGTGAAGCCGTATTCGGGACCTCATGGCAGGAACTACTGAAAGTCATTGTCAGTACTCTGATAATCATTTCTCCTGTGTTAATCGCCTCTCCAAATATCGACTCTGCCTATTTCTTTGCATCGCTGATATACATGGTTTTTCTGACATTGCTCTATATTACGGCATTAATGCGCAAAACCAATAGAAGCAGTTATCTGTGGTTTTTATGCGGCGCGCTTGCATTTGCCATACTTACTGGTTGCGAGGTTTACTTTATGTATATTGTTAGGGTTTCATATCATGTTTATGTACAGAAATTTTTCTATTTCATTGCGCAATTCTCCATTTTTATGGGTGTCACCAAAACCTTCAGAAATTTCTATGCGCCAACTGAAAAATGAGGGTTATAGATAATGCCCACGGCATTTCCCCATAAATCTTTTACAGTCGCCACTATGATTCCCCCACCTACGTCAGTGGGCTCTTCGTATGGAGTAGCACCATTTTCCAGCAGGTGGCTTGTTACTTTCTGCACATCCTGCACGCCCCAATAGGTAACAACGCCATCAGTTTTACCCTCGTTTTTTTCATCGGGTACCAGACCTAACTCATACCCACCTACGTTGAAACCTACATAAAACGGTTCGTCAAAATAAGGTTCAATTTCAAATACACGGCTATACCAAGCTTTGGCTTCGTCAAGATTGCTTACTTTATAAATGGTCGTCCGGAGACCCAGAAGAGGAGAACTCATGGTTTTCAGGTTTTAACGGTTGATCTGAATAATTCTGATATCCTGTAATACGTCAGGTATCTAAAAACAGCGAAATATAAGCGAATAAAAACAATTATTTAACTGCGTCTGATAAAACAATTTCCGGTTGCAATCCAGATAAAGCCTCTCTGACTATCGCTGGTTCACTATACCGGTGAAGGAAACGAAAGACAATACTCCGGAATGACAAAATACAGACAAAATTGCTCATCATCTTTGCTTTATAAATCATTAGGTAAGATATTTGCAAAAAAGCGCTTAATCTGAATGTCTGCCGAGCACGTTATATTAATCAATCTATTGTTATACTTCATTGGGTTTTCGTTCTTGCTATTCAAACGAAACTCCTTAAGTGAACAATCGGTAGGTTTGCTTTCAATATCGCTCAATGCAGTCGGAGTGCTTTTTTCAATGGGTCTGAGCCTGAGCAACAATACCAGCTTTGTAATTCACCTCAATTGGTTTCATATTGGCGACACCGCTTTTACTTTTGATATTCTACTGAACGGGCTTACCTTCCTCATGTATTTTCTGGTGCAGTTTATTGCACTTTGGGTACAGGTTTTCTCAATAAAATACATGTCCGGCGACCCTAGTTTCGGCCGGTATTTTGCCTATCTTAATCTTTTCGTACTGGCTATGCTCGGTATCGTTATCTCGGGCAATCTGTTATTGATTTACATTTTCTGGGAAATGGTCGGTGTCTGTTCTTATCTGCTTATAGGTTTCTGGTACGAAAAACACACCGCAACCAATGCCGCTAAAAAGGCTTTTCTGGTTAACCGTGTTGGTGATGTCGGTTTTCTGATAGGCATCTTTCTGGTTTACCGCTACTTTGGCACTTTTGATCTCACGCTTATTGCCGAAAAGGCCAGGCTGATTCCGGCAGAAGCTTTCAATAGTCCGTTAATGACCACCATGGGGCTTCTGGTTTTTTGTGGTTGCGTGGCCAAATCGGCCCAACTACCCTTACAAATCTGGTTACCCGATGCCATGGAAGGCCCCACGCCTGTATCAGCGCTGATTCATGCTGCCACTATGGTAGCCGCAGGTATTTTTCTGATGGCCCGTGTATTTCCGATTCTGTCGCCTGATGCCCTGCTGATTATGGCAGTGGTAGGTATTCTTACCGCTTTTTTTGGAGCTCTCTCTGCTCTTAACCAATATGACATAAAAAAACTACTGGCCTATTCTACCATTTCGCAGTTAGGCCTGATGGTGGTCGGCCTTGGTATCGGCGCTGTGAATGCCGCCCTTTTCCATCTGGTTACACATGCGTTCTTCAAAGCCGGATTATTTCTGGCGGCAGGGGCTGTGATTCACTATACCCATCACCAGCAGGACATGCGCCTGATGGGCAACCTGCGGAAGCAGATACCCGTCATTTTCTATGGCTATACCATTTGTGCAGCAGCACTGGCCGGTATTCCGCTTTTCTCTGGTTTTCTTTCAAAAGATGCTATCATCGTAGCCGCTTTCGACTGGGCATCGAATCATTCTTCCTCAATATATTATATCATTCCCATTACCTGTTTGCTTGTGTCGGGCATGAGCGCTTTCTATATGATGCGGCAGGTTTATCTGGTCTTTCTGGAAAGAGATGATAACCCCATCGAACTTATTTCGTCAGGTGCCGTAAGTTTCTACAAAAGATTGGTGAGACGCGT
The DNA here is from genome assembly GCF_058808615.1 of Emticicia sp. GW821-FHT11C11. NCBI lineage: Bacteria > Pseudomonadati > Bacteroidota > Cytophagia > Cytophagales > Leadbetterellaceae > Emticicia > Emticicia sp. GW821-FHT11C11. The sequence goes on along the minus strand of NZ_JBXARV010000003.1, from coordinate 281,479 downwards.
AGAAGGCATAGTAAAGGTAGACGATGAACCTAAAGAAGATGACAAACTGATTATAGAACTGTTTTATGAAGCTATTTCAGAAATGGGGCCAATGGAGTGGGCCGTTGCCGTTATGGCTGTTGCTTCTTTTGGCTTTATTTTTTCGGTGAATCCGTTCTATGCCGAAAGCAGTTGGTTCTTTGAATCCTTCCCACATCATTCGGAGAGCTTCCACTGGATCGCCTACGTGGCTATTCTGGTTTCGGTGGCAGGCATCTGGCTGGGCTATAGATATACACAGATAGAAAGCAGCAGATTGGATAAATTCAAGGCACAACCCGACGGTTTGGTAAGCAGGCTGGTGTTTCATAATTTTTATCTGAGCGAGCTTTACCAGACTGTCTTCGTGAATCCGGTTTTGTGGCTTACACCTATTATTTATAAGTTTGACAGCCTGATAATTGACGGCATTGTAAACCTGACAGCCCGGCTGTTTGTAGGGCTTGCAAACATTGTCAGGTGGATCGAGCACAACATTGTTGACGCACTCATTAACTTCATCGCATACTATACAGGTAAATCGGGTAATTATACCCGACAGATTCAGAATGGTAAAGCCCAGACCTATATCATTACCATATTTGTCTGTCTGGTTTTAATCATAGTCTTATTAATAGTATAACCTAAATAAATTCTCGTACCGGGAATCGTGGCATGAATAATATTCTACTTTCAACACTCATTTTTCTTCCGGCTATAGCGGCGGTGCTGGTGTTGTTGTTACCTGATACCTACAAAGATTCTTTCAAATGGATTTCTGTATTGGTAAGTATTATCAATCTTTTAAATATTCTTACCCTATATAATACATACGACACAAAACTGACCGGTTTTCAGTTTCTGGAGCACCACGAATGGATAAGACTTGGGCTCGGTAATCTGGGTATACTTTCAATTGATTACATACTGGGCGTTGATGGCATCAATCTGCCTATGGTTCTGCTGTCGGGTATTGTGTTTGTTGTTGGCGCGGTTGCCTCTTTCAATATCGGGCATCGTCAAAAAGCATATCATTCTTTGTTTCTGTTGCTGTCAGGCACAGTAATCGGCTGCTTTGTGGCGCTTGATTTCTTCCTGTTTTTTATCTTCTTCGAATTCATGCTATTACCTATGTATTTCCTGATAGGTATATGGGGTGGAGAGAGAAGAGAATACGCGGCCATCAAATTTTTCATTTACACCTTTGTGGGCTCGGTATTTATTCTGATAGTGATGATAGGCTTGGGAATGTCAGTCAACGATACGCTTTTCTCACAACAACTCAATACCACTGTACATACATTCGATTTCCGGCTGCTGAACGACACCAAAAATTATATTCCCGGTTCTTTATTATCACCAGACAGCCATCAGCAAATATTCGGCATGGCGCCACGTGCTTTTGCTTTTATATTGTTGCTACTGGGTTTTGGGATTAAATTACCGGTTGTGCCGCTGCATACCTGGCTACCGGATGCCCACGTAGAAGCGCCTACGCCTGTATCGGTGATACTGGCAGGGATACTGCTTAAAATCGGAGCCTATGGTTTTGTCCGTATTGCCTATGGTTTCTTCCCCGACGCCGCTCAGGAATTTGCCATCGTTGTAGCCGGAGCAGGGGTGTTATCCATCGTTTATGGAGCCCTCAATGCCCTGGCGCAGGAAGACCTCAAGAAAATGATAGCCTATTCGTCTGTATCGCACATGGGTTTTGTATTGCTGGGTTTGTCTTCTCTTACAGCCGAAGGGGTAAACGGTGCCGTTTATCAGATGTTCGGACATGGAATTCTATCGGCTATGCTATTCCTGATTGCCGGTGTTATTTATGACCGCACACACAATCGCATTATTGATAATTTCAGAGGCCTTGCTACTCAGATGCCCTTGTTTACACTGGCGGTTACCATTGGGTTCTTCGGTGCACTGGGTTTGCCGTCTCTGCCGGGTTTTATAGGTGAGTTTTTTACGCTGATGGGCGCTTTTAAGTCAACAATATTACCTGATTGGCTTCCTATGCTTGCCATGCTGGGTCTGGTGCTGTCTGCAGCCTATTTTCTATGGACACTCCAGAAGATGTTCTTCGGCAAATTCTGGGCAAATCGTAATCAGGAAGCCAATATGAAAGACCTCGACATCAGGGAAATGATACTATTGTATGGTCTGGCAGCGCTGGCTGTTGCATTTGGTATTTTTCCTAATCTGATTTTTGATGTCAGCAGTGAAACCGTCAGAATATTTACAGCAAAATTTTAAAGAAACCACCCGAAACCCTTAATATAAAGCTGGGGGAAGTTCATCAGCTGACAAACAGGTAATGCTCGAAAAACTTTCACATATATTATTCAGCACCGGATTGCTACTGCCTGAACTCTTTTTTGCCGGAGTGTTTCTATGTGTAGTAGCAATAGTGGCTTTTCAGAAGAAATCAAACGATACTGCCAACTTGTATAACATCATCACCATAACGGCATTGATTGTTATAGGCTTTGTTTTCTATATTTCTCTTAATTATCTGGAGCAGAACTTCAATTCGGGGGTCGCACTGTTTCATGGTCTTATTTTTCTGGATGAACAGGCCGTTTTCTTCAAAATCATGGTCACGGTGGCGGCTTTAGCCGTTATACTGCATCTCTGGATTGTAGGCTACAAAGTAGTAAGCGAGTTCTATGTCATATTTATGGCGCTGATACTGGGGCTTTTTCTCATGAGCATGACCTCTCATCTGTTGATGCTCTATGTGGCGCTTGAGATGGTCTCTATCTGTTCTTATGTACTGGTGGTTATCAATAAGGCCAAACCAAATGCCGAAGCAGGCATCAAATACCTGCTTACGGGGGCAACCAGTTCAGCCGTAATGCTCTATGGGGTTTCGTTGCTCTATGGCATGACAGGCACCCTCAACTTCGGCAGCCATGAGTTCATGACTTTTCTGGGGCAGAATCCACCCTGGGTGGCCAATGTGGCATTATTCATGACCATCGGCGGGCTGCTGTTCAAGCTGTCGGCGGCGCCATTCCATAGCTGGACACCCGATGTATACGAAGCCTCCCCTACTCCTATTGTGGCTTTTTTGTCTATTGCACCAAAAGCCGGAGTTATTATAGTGATGATTCGTTTTCTGAACGGACTGAGCGTTGATTTCAGATTAATTCTCTCCATTGTAATCATAGGCTCTTTGCTGATAGGGAACCTGTCGGCCCTGTGGCAAACCAATACCAAACGTATGCTTGGTTATTCTACAATAGCCCATGCCGGTTTTATGCTGGTGGGTCTGTTGGCTATGAATCCGTTTGGCATGCAGTCAGCCACTTTCTACGTCGCTACTTATCTGTTTATTACATTGGCGGCTTTTCTTCTGGTAGATTTACTGGCTCTCAAAACCGAAAGTTATGAGCTGGAAAGCCTGAAAGGACTGGGTCAGGAAAACATATTTCTGGGTCTATCGGCAGTAGTAATCATGATTGCTCTGGTGGGTTTCCCACCTACGGTAGGTTTCACGGGTAAACTCCTGATTTTTACAGCGCTCTGGAATTCCTATCACGATTCGGGTAATACGCTTCTGTTAGTAGTACTAATCATCAGCCTGCTAAATACGGCTATTTCTATTTTCTACTATCTGCGCATCCCCTACTTTATGATTTTTAAAGACTCCAAGGGCAGTGCCAAACGATACCCTTTAGATATTCTGAAGAGAGTGCTCTTATCTGTTTACATTTTCCTTCTGGTATACTTTTTCATTAATCCCGAGTTGATTATGAACCTGATTGAAAAGTTGTAAGATTATTTGAGCCGGGTGAGTTTCATTTGCAGGGGGTCTTTCTGATATGTACCTGTCATAATCATGGCATTACCATTCACCTGATATTTCAGTCGCATCGAATCGGTTCTGTTATTGCTTCTGAAAATGATGCTCGCCAGTTGCTGTCTTTCGTCTACTTTGTATTCGCCGCGTAAATCTTTTCTGTCATTAAAACGGTCAGGAGCGTATTTGAACAAACAACTGTTGTTCCACTCGAAATAAACCTTCGACCACCCTTCACCTGTCATACTTGCCGAAGGCATCACGCTCTTGTTCTGAATAATTATTTCGTCAACACGCCATACACCGGTTAGAGCCGTTTCAGGCGGAGTTTCCCTTTTAAGCCAATAAATATACGCAACGGCTCCCCCGATTACGAGTATTCTGGCCAGATTCAGCAAAACTGTTTTCTTATTAAAGTAATAGTATTCCTTATAAGAAAAAAACAAATCTATGAGTTTGCTGAAATGCTGCAACAATAGAAAAACCAATATGGCTGTATAATGCAGCGAATTGAAATAAGCTAATGGCGATATATCATAAAAATGATCTATGAAACAGACATTGACCATCACAGGTAATAGTATACAAGTTGCCAGAAGCCGTGTTTTTTTGAAAACAAGCAGAACTGACCCCAGAATCTGTATGGAGCCCAGAATAATAGTAAAAGTAGGCGAATAACCGAAGTAGGCCCAGGTTATCCAGAAACCGTTCAGCTCGCCCACCGGGCGCTCCAATATATAATTAGGTATCAGAAACTGCGTTTGAAGTATCTTGGAAACACCGTAGGTAATAATCTGATGCGCCACATAAAAGATAATGATTGTCTGAAACCAGTCGTGCAGATTTACTCTTTTATCAAATATTTGCCAGACAAGAGCCAGAATAGCACTTAAAACCACCAGCGCCGCAACTGAAATCCACAAGAATCTTGTATCCGCAAGCACCTGTGTCTGAAGACCGGAAACAAAGCCGGAATACTGTGAAAGGCCAATAATAACCAGTAGTAAAAAAAATACCTCGATCAACTTGAGGGTATACGATTGATTATATCTCATAACATATTATATGAAATTGTTTGCAGATTAAAAACCACAGTAATTTCAGTTTTAGTGTTAACAACCGATTGCGCAGGTCTGTTTTATTACAACGAAAGCACCGCTACCCGATTAGCACATGCGTAGTTCAGGCCCGGTATTACATAACAAAGAATCAGAAAATTTCTGACTGTGCGCCTCATTTTTAACTATATTGCACTAGGTTTTCTGATAAGAAAACAACTGTTCTACTCACAATTTTATGACCTCTCTAACATCTATAACTATGAAAATCAGACTATTATTACTTCTGATGGCCTTTTCTTTGGTAAGCAAAGGCCAGAAAACCATCGACTCGCGCCAGCAGGAAATCGTTTTTACCAATGTTTCCGTGATTCCGATGACCTCCGAAACCGTGCTTCACAATCAGACCGTTGTGGTTAAAAACGGCCTCGTGACGGCAATAGGCACAAAATTAAAATATGACAAAAATGCGCTGGTGATTGACACAAAAGGTAAATATCTGATGCCTGGCCTGGCAGAAATGCATGCGCATGTGCCGCCGGTAGACAACATCCAACCCATGAAAGACGTGCTGTTGCTCTTTGCAGCCAACGGCGTTACCACCATCAGAAGCATGCTGGGACATCCGCTGCATATGCAGTTGAGAAGCCAGGTTCAATCGGGTGAGGTACTGGGGCCGAAAATCTACACCTCTGGGCCGTCGTTCAGCGGTGCCAGCATCAAAACTCCTGAAGAGGCCGCTGAAAAAGTCAGAAGCCAGAAAAACGCCGGATACGATTTCATGAAAATGCACCCCGGCATTACCAAAGCAAATTTTGAAGCTATCGTAAAAACGGCCAAAGAAGTGAATATGCCATTTGCCGGACACGTATCTTTTGGAGTAGGTGTATGGCGCTCGGCTGAGGCAGGTTATGCCACCATTGACCACCTCGACGGCATTGTAGAAGCCATGATGCCCCGACTGGACACCCTTGCGGAAGAAGAAGCCGGCTTGTTCAGTTTGTATGTAGGGCATGATGCAGACGTATCAAGACTGGATAAAGTATTGAAAACCCTGAAAGACAACAACGTTTGGCTGGTTCCGACACAAACACTGGCCGAGCATTGGCAGTCTCCCAACAGAACCAGTCAAGACCTGCTCTCGTGGCCTGAGATGAAATACATGGACAAACAGACATTAGATGGCTGGGCAAGAAACAAAGACAACACCATGAAAAGCCCACGTTACAAGCCGGCTGCGGTGCTAAAGTATATTGATGTGCGACGCACCATCATTCGGGAAAGCCAGAAGCAGGGTGTCGGCTTACTATTAGGCTCTGATGCACCTCAGGTTTTCAGCGTACCCGGTTTTTCGTTAAAGCATGAATTGAATTATCTTGTTCAGTCAGGACTTACGCCGTATCAGGCATTGCAGACCGGCACTGTGAATATCGGGAAGTTTTTCAAACAGGATAACCTGGGTGTTATTAAACCCGGTGCTGTTGCCGACCTGGTTCTACTCAACGATAATCCGTTGAAAGACATCAATGCTGTAGGTAATGTGCAGGGAGTTATGCTGAATGGCCGATGGCTCACTAAAAGCGAAATTGACGCTACCTTAAGCAGGCTGGTGAAAAACTGATACAAAATCATTGAATCGGGCGGACTTAAGTCCGCCTTAACATACTAATTATTCCTTTGTTTTGATAGCCACCCAATTCATTGGGTGTTTCAGAAAAGCAATTAACAGAATCAGTTTCCACAGATAATTTCTGAAAACGATTTATGTGCACTCAAAGGCCATAGGCCACAAATAAAAATAGACTGAACAAGCCATTTTTGTAACAGTTTTCTTAGTTTTGCTCAATTCATAAGATACTCAACCCGGTATGTCAACAAAATCTAAATTCGAAAAACTACAAATACTTGACCGTAAAAATGCAGAAGCAGAACAGGGCGGCGGAGAGAAAAGAATAGGGAGTCAGCATGCAAAAGGTAAACTAACTGCCCGTGAAAGAATAGAATTATTGCTGGATGAAGACAGTTTCGAGGAAATCGGCAAATTTGTAATGCATCGGAGTAAAGATTTTGGTCTGGACAAAGAATATTATCTGGGTGACGGGGTTGTAACAGGCTATGGTACTGTCAATGGCCGGCTAATCTACGTTTTTGCACAGGACTTCACCGTCTTTGGCGGTTCATTGTCTGAAACTTATGCCGAGAAAATATGTAAACTGATGGACATGGCCATGAAAAACGGCGCTCCGCTTATCGGACTGAACGATTCCGGTGGTGCCCGTATTCAGGAGGGCGTTAACTCTCTGGCAGGTTATGCAGATATTTTCTATCGCAACACTCTGGCATCGGGGGTTATTCCGCAGATATCGGCCATTATGGGGCCTTGCGCCGGAGGTGCTGTTTATTCCCCTGCCCTTACCGACTACATCTTTATGGTCGAAAACACCTCGTATATGTTTGTCACAGGGCCGAACGTGGTAAAAACCGTAACGCATGAAGACGTAACCTCAGAAGAACTGGGTGGCGCCATCACGCATGCTACCAAATCGGGTGTGACACACTTCGTGGCTGCCAATGAGGTACAATGCATCAGCGACATCAAAAAGTTATTGAGTTATCTGCCGTCTAACTGTGAAGACCAGGCTCCTTTTACGAGTTATGAGTCTGACGGCAACGAAAAACGAGCCAAATTAACTGACCTGATACCGGATAATCCGAATCAGCCTTATGATGTTCGTGAACTGATAGAAGAACTGGTGGATACCGATAGTTTTTTTGAAGTACATAAAAGCTATGCAGAAAATATAGTGATAGGCTTTGCCCGTCTGGGTGGGCGTAGCATTGGCATTGTGGGTAATCAACCTGCCGTGTTGGCCGGTGTGCTAGATATAGACGCCAGCATTAAAGGTGCCCGTTTTGTCCGCTTCTGCGACTGCTTCAATATTCCGCTGTTGGTACTGGAAGACGTACCGGGATTCCTGCCCGGCACCGATCAGGAATGGAACGGTATCATTATGCATGGTGCTAAATTGCTCTATGCTTTCTGCGAGGCCACTGTCCCTCGTGTCACGGTCATCACCCGCAAAGCATATGGTGGCGCCTACTGTGTAATGAACTCAAAGCACATCGGCGCAGACCTGAACTACGCCTGGACATCAGCCGAAATTGCTGTTATGGGTGCTGCCGGAGCCGCTGAAATCATCTTCCGTAAAGAAATAAGCGAAGCTGCCGACCCGCAAGCTGAGTTGCAGCACAAAGTTGATGAATATACCCATAAGTTCGCTAACCCGTACAAAGCGGCGCACAGAGGTTATATTGACGAGGTAATTAAACCGGAAGATACCCGCGAAAAACTCCTGAAAGCCTTTAAAATGCTGGAGAACAAAGTGGAAACCATGCCCCGTAAGAAACATGGCAATATTCCGCTGTAAAGGAACTGCTCTAAGATTGAATATGATTAGTTTTAATAGTAATTTTGCGCTTAAATATACAATTGTGTAGAAAAGAATAGTCTCTTTTCAAAAATAGTTATCTTTTTATGCTTGAAAAAACCGGAGTATTAATTGTCAATTTAGGCACTCCCGACTCCCCCGATGTACCCGATGTAAGAAAATACCTACGTGAGTTTTTAATGGATGGGCGGGTGATAGATATCCCCTTTGTTTCCCGGTGGGCACTTATCAATTTCATCATTGCACCTTTTCGCTCACCTAAATCAGCCAAAATATACCGTGAGTTATGGACCGAGCAGGGATCTCCGCTTAAAATTTACGGCGAAAAAAATGAGAAGCAATTGCAGGAAGCATTGGGCGATGCTTATGTGGTTAAGCTGGCTATGCGCTATCAAAGCCCGAGTATTGAAAAAGGGCTGAAAGAATTGCAGATAATGGGCTTAAGCAAAATCATTGTGGTGCCGTTTTTCCCACAGTATGCTTCCGCCTCAACCGGCTCGGTTTATGAAGAAGTTATGCGGATAATCGGACAATGGCAGGTGATCCCTGAACTCAGGTTTGTTAATTATTTTTATAACCATCCTAAATTTATCAAGGCCTTTGCCGACAATGGCAGAAAATATCTGGAAAAGGATAATTATGATTACGTTGTTTTCAGTTATCATGGTTTACCCGAACGGCAGATGATTAAAGCCGATTGCACAGGTAATACCTGTAAAATAGGCAGTTGCTGCGATACCATTCATGCTTTTAATCAGCATTGTTACCGGGCTTCCTGTTTCGAAACCACTCGATTATTGGTACAGGAGCTGGGCTTAAAAGAAGGAACATATACTACAAGTTTTCAGTCGCGTCTGGGCAAAGAGCCCTGGATTCAGCCATATACTGACAACGTGGTAAAGGAATTGGCGCAAAAAGGAATAAAAAGAGTACTGGCCTATTCCCCTGCCTTTGTGGCCGACTGCCTGGAAACCACTATTGAAGTAGGTGAAGAATACCGGGAAATGTTTGAAGAACATGGTGGCGAACACTGGCAATTGGTTGAAAGCCTCAACGATTCGGAAGCCTGGATTGACCTGCTGACTGATTTAGTGAAAAATCGTACGTAAAATAAATAAAACCGGGTGTGCTTAACATTAGCATACCCGGTTTAGTTATATTGGCATTTCACATTGTTTCTGATAATCTATGAATGCCGTTTCCATCTGGGCCAGCCATAACCAAAAAAAGGCTATAATACTGATCGTTGTTTTTGAAGTTCTTAAATGCAGCATCGGTTTTGACATCGGCCATAATTTCCTCCCTGTTTTTTCTTCCGGCATTATCGAATTGTCTGTACTGGCTATAGTGTTTCTGATTACTTTCGTTCAGACCAATTATCAGTTTCAGAATCATACGCTCAGCAAAGAAACCCGCCATAGATTCCGGCTTACAAGTACGGGTATTGTCATGCTGGGCAGTTTGTTTCTTTCCATATTATTGGGTAATCATTTCAGAGGTCTGGGCTATTCGGTACGTAGTGTATTTGTAGCCCATGCGGCCGTTAGTGTTACTACCACCGCTGACAGCGTTCAAACAGCCTCAGATAATACACTTATAGAAAAGAAAAACCAAAAAAGACATAAAGCACGGCTCTTTGCTAAAAAAAGTACTGACAATGGCTCTGCCGCTAAATACCGCATTATTTATGTGTTGTTTTTTCTGCTTAGTCTTTTGCTGACATATGGGGGTCTGTATCTTACTTGCAGCCTGGCTTGTTCCGGCTGGGGTGTATTGGCTGTACTTAGCTTTTTAGTCACGCTTGGGGTTTTCGCGGGGGGCATCTATTTTCTTATTAAGGCATTCCGAAGTCCGGTACGCCCTCATGACTCCATGACCAAAGAAGAGAAAAAGAAAGAACGGAAGATATTCCTGATCATCTGGGGTATTTTAGCAGCAGCATTTGGTTTGACCGTTTTAATAGGCAATTCGTAAAATATGAGCCCCAAAAGAGGGGCTCATGCAATTTCTTTGTTTCATGCTCTTTCAGAATCCTGCCGCATGTCCGTCCTTCCGTGGGTCTGATGCTCCGGTGAATGTCTTACGCACAGGGTCATATCTGATGGCCTGATACCCGCCATACATACCCAGAATATACCCAACTTTATGTCCTTTTTCCATTAATCCCCTGATAGTCGCATACGGGAATCCCGATTCGAGCGTAATCATACCGCCATCCAGCATTTTTTCACCGGTTGGTTCAGAAGAACCCTCGTGATTCAATCGGGCAGCATCGCCTGCTTCTTGCAAATTCATGCCAAAGTCAATCAGATTCATCACTATCTGCACATGTCCTTGTGGTTGGAAAGCCCCTCCCATCACACCGAAACTCATATAAGGCTTGCCGTCTTTGGTTATAAAAGCCGGAATAATGGTATGAAACGGACGCTTGTGCGGCGCAAAGGTATTATACTCTCCTTCGGTCAGGCTGAACATCTCTCCCCTGTCCTGAAACATAAAACCCAGCCCGTCAGCCATCATACCCGAGCCGAATCCCCGGTAATTACTCTGAATCAAAGCTACCATATTGCCCTCTTTATCAGCTACCGTCAGAAAAATCGTATCGCCATCTTTCAGGGCAGGATTACCCGCATCATAAGTTTTAGCAGCCTTGTTAGGGTCAATCAGTTTACGTCTTTCGGCAGCGTATTCTTTTGAAATCAGTTGTTTCACCGGAATTTTAGCAAATTCAGGGTCGGCATAATACCTGGCTCGGTCTTCAAAAGCCAGTTTCTTGGCTTCGGTAAACAAATGCACATGCTCGGTGCTGCCATAGGGTATTTTAGAGAAATCGTAGCCTTCCAGTATATTCAACATTTGCAATACCGCAATGCCTTGCCCGTTTGGTGGTAATTCCCATACATCATAGCCTCTGTAATTGGTTGATACCGGGTCCACCCAGGTAGAAGTATGGTCGGCAAAGTCTCTGGCGGTCAGAAAACCACCCTGCTTTTTCATAAACTCCTCTATTATTTTTGGAATTTCACCCTTGTAGAAAGCATCGCGGCCACCCTTTGCTATTTTTTCAAGTGTATTGGCCAGATTAGGATTTTTAAATATATCTCCTTTTTTAGGTACTTCTCCGTTCGGATAATAATGTTCTTTCACATTCGGATACTTGCCATACAAGCGGGGTACAGCCGCCAGTGAACTGGCCAGCTCGCCATGTACCGGAAAACCGTTTCGCCCGTAATTGATAGCGTGCGACAGTATTTTCTCCATCGGCAGTTTGCCGAATTTCTTGTGCAGTTCAAACCAGCCGTCTACGCATCCCGGCACATTGACAGGCAAGGGTCCTGTTGAAGGCAGGTGCGTCAAGCCACGTTTTTTCAGTTCAGCCAGCGTAAGCGCATAAGGCGAGCGCCCAGATGCATTCAGCCCGTGAAGTTTCTGGGTTTTGGCGTCCCACACAATAGCAAACAGATCGCCACCGATACCGTTCATGTGAGGTTCAACCATGCCCTCCATGGCATTGGCTGCAATGGCCGCGTCAATAGCGCTACCGCCTGCGCGTAGCACCTCAATAGCCGCCTGTGTACTGAGCGGATGTGAGGTACAGGCCATGCCGTTCTGGGCAATTACTTCAGAGCGGGTAGCCTCTACTTTGCCATATACACGGTCTTGTGCTTGGACGTATTGAATGGTGGAGAACAGAATAAGGCAAAGGAAAATGTTTTTCATAGTAGTTCCGGTTATGATTATGGCTGTATCAGAAAGTAAAATGTGCTGGATTAAAGGTTCAAACAAATATACTATTTTCTATGATTCGATACATACAGCTCATAGAAAGCCCTTCGAATTTCGTCTATAGCAGTCTTTTATTAGACAAAGCACTCAAATTGCTCAGTTTGCGAATTTTAACAAATATTCACTAAAATATGCTTGTCCCCAATGCCGATATTCTATTTTTTTACGTTGTAAAAATAGCTTACAAAACAGCATCATAGTTTATGAGATTCCGGTTGATTGTTTTCTTTTATTGTTGCTCATTTGGTACTATTGCCCAACAGGCAAAAATGCCTGACCGCGGCGATGTGAAGGTAGTGTGGAACGATGATATCAGGGACCCGTTTTTCAGGGATTTTCAGGCGGGCATCAAACAAACTAAAATATTGGATGCCATTGCCGCCGATATAAACGGGTATCTGGCTTTGCCTGACGATGTTTACATTACATTCGACGAATGCCGGGCCAGTAATGCTTTTTATGACGAAGACTCCCGAAAAGTGACCATCTGCTACGAAATGGTTTCTTATCTGTACGAATTGTTTAAGGCCAAAACGCAGAATCCTGCCGAGTTACGTGAAATGGTAATTAATGCCATCCTTTTCATTTTCTACCATGAAATGGGCCATGCATTGATAGATTTGATGGATCTGCCCGTAACAGGCAAAGAAGAAGATACGGTTGATAATTTCTCCGTTTTCCTTTTGGCGGATGGCAGCAGAAAGGGTTCCAGAGCAGTGCTGGATGGCGCCATTGCCTTTTATCTGATGGGTGAATCTACCCAAAATATTCCGCTCAAAAATATGGATTTGTGGGATGAACACTCCCTCGACCATCAGCGTTTTTATCACATTCTTTGTATGCTTTATGGCTCTAATCCGCAACAGAATGGGGCGGTTATCCGTCGGAAAATGCTGCCCCCAACCATGACAACCCGCTGTGAAGAAGATTATCAGAAAATTAAAAAAGGATGGCTGAAAATACTCGACCCCTGGATAAAGCAGTAGTAACTGCACAAAAAAGTCTCTCTTCTAATGTGAAAAGAGACTTTTTCAATTGCGTTAAAAACCTGAAAGCTTATTAATTTATCTTGATCACTTCATACCATATCTCACCTTCGTGCAGCACAGCTCTGTATTGCACACCGTCTACGATATAATAAGTTTCTCCGTCAATCACCAGTTGCTCGTAACCGTCAGGAATGCTCTCAACCAGTGCGCCTACAGGGGGCGGTACAACCTCATACTCGTTGCCGATTGGCCGGTAATAAGAACCGTTATAATAATGGTAACTCACGCCAAAGAATGAATATAACTGAACCTCAATAGGCAATATTCTGATTCTTAAGCCAACAGGAGGATACGCTACTACGTAAGTATCTCTGTAAGGGCGGTAATAAATACCGTTATAGTACCGATAGTTGATACCGCCGTAAAAAACCGGCAAACAAGAAGTTGGCAATATACGTACTACTGAATTTCTACGTGGCAGGTTATAGTATCTCCAACTGGGAGATCCTACACGTCCATCAAATCTTCTGTTATCATAGCCACGGCGGTCGTATCTGCCATAATCCCGGCGTCCCCGGTCGTCCCATCTGCCTCTGTTATCATTACCTCTGCCACCTCTGTCGGTATATACGCGGTTTCTGTCGTTATTATCTCTTCCACCTCTGTTATCATACACGCGGTTTCCATCTCTATTGTCATTACCTCTGCCACCACGGTCATGGTCTGGTCTTGGAGTTTCTATGCGGCGGCCTTCACCTCTGCTATCCGGTTGAGGTCTCTCTGAACGCCCCTCGCCCCTGTCATTTCTTCCGGCCTCCGGCCCTCTCCTGTCTTGTCCCGGTGTCCGGCTTCCACGGTTTTCGCCACCCATGGCAATTCTGTCGTTACTTCTTCTTTCGGCAGACGCACTCTCACTTCTTCCGCCTGCACCTCTGCTTTCGCCTCTGCTCACAGTACCTCTGTCGCCACCGCGACCGGCAGACCTACCTTCGCCCGAACCTCTGCTTTCTCCCCTGCTGCCCCCTTCACCACGGCCTCGTCCTTCCTGCGCATAAGTATTAACAGCACTCAAGCCTGCCAACAGTATTAATGTAGCAGCAATGCTCCGTTTCCAGTCAGGAACGAGCAACCGATTTATAGCTCTTGTTTTCATCTCTTTCATTTGTTTTGCTGATTTATAGCTAATAGATGCAAATACTAACCTAAAAGTTTAGTCTGTATGTGGCTGTTAACAAACATTAACAATGTGTTATGTAGAACAGCCGTCAGACATTAGTTTTTCAGCAGACTTCTGCTACTATTTATTAACGCTGTAGATTTAGTATTTAGTCTGTCTGATCAGTTAACACAAAAAAGCCAACCCAGTCGAGTTGGCTTTTTGCTATAATCCTAACCACTATGATGAAAAATCTACTTTGAAAACTTATCTCTCTGATCAAACCCCCTCTTCCATAACGAAGAGCGATACAATACATATAAACCAAGCAATATCAATACAATCGTGAGTAAGATTTGTAGCGGGTAAATCATGGCTAAATAGTTGAGACTCTTATCGGTTCTCGGCAACGGTAACATATTAATAACTATTAATTGAATGGATGATACAAAACTCTGAAATATACCCCGTAGTTTTTAGAGTAAAAACCCCTGTTTTGTATCAGGGTTATGTGGTATTTTAACCTCCTGATTAACAACCAGTTAATAAAAACTACCAGACTCTATCATTACAGACATTTATATGTTTCCCCATGCCTTATGTAACTGTGTATACGCTGATTTTTATCAGATGGTTGCGGCACGAGGTCATTTTTTTAAAAAACCGTTAAAAGCGACTTACCTGACACATCTAAAATTGAAAATTAGGTAGAAAATCATTAACTAAATCAATATTCAAGCCTTCGGGATTTTGACTACTTATATTTTTTAGCCATTATTGTATAAAATTGAACCGGAAACCTCTCTCATCTCCCTGATGAGTCTCATATTCCGGCCTTAACCTAAACAATACTCCCCTGCAGGGAAAGGGATACCAACTTCATTATGAAACTAAACATTACCTGGAAAATCTTCATCGGCATGGCATTCGGTATTCTTGTAGGATACCTGATGAACATCTACCTGACGTCTGATCCGGTTGCACTTGACTCATGGAGTAAATACCTCAATATATTGAGTAAAGTCTTTCTGCGAATGATTAAGATGATTATCGGACCGTTGATTTTCTCGATTCTTACAGTTGGAATAGCCAAATTGGGAGATTTTAAAACCGTGGGGCGGATTGGTGTAAAAACACTGGGCTATTTTTATTTCGCTACAATTTTATCGCTTCTTACTGGTTTAATAGCCGTAAATATTCTGAAACCCGGCAAACTGATGGATATCTCTCTGCCACAGACAGGTGCCGACACAGGAGTTGAGTCGAAGAAAATGACTCTTGAAAACTTTGTTACCCATCTTTTTCCGCAAAGTTTCTTTGAAGCACTGGCCACTAACGAAATTCTGCAGATTGTAGTTTTCTCTATCTTTTTCGGTATTGCCACGGCTGCTATAGGTAACCACGGAAAGGTAATTATCAAGGGCCTTGACGCCGTGTCTGAAGTAATGTTTAAAATTGTGGGCTACGTAATGGGCTTTGCTCCTTATGCCGTTTTCGGTGCGGTAGCGGCTGTAATTGCGCAAAAAGGTCTGGGTATTCTGGGTGGATATCTGTATCTGATCATTTGTTTCTTTGCCACACTGGCGTTTTTCATATTGGTGGTTCTGCCGGTTATCTGTGTGTTTGCCAAAGTGCCATACTGGAAACTGCTCCAGTATGTAAAAGATGCCTTGTTTCTGTCGTTCAGCACGGCCAGTTCAGAAGCATCCATGCCATTACAGATTGAGCAATTGAAGAAATTCGGTGTGTCTGAGCGGATTGTGAGCTTTGTGTTGCCTTTAGGATATTCGTTCAACCTGGACGGCTCCATGATGTACATGACCTTCGCCACAGGGTTTATCGCACAGGCTTATGGTGTCGATTTATCCATTGGCCAGCAAATAACCATGCTACTCACACTGCTTATTACCAGTAAAGGAATTGCCGGTGTACCGAGGGCATCGCTGGTAGTAATTGCCGGAACCATGTCAATGTTCAATCTTCCTGCTGAGGGGCTGATTCTACTCTTTGCAGTCGACTGGTTGTTGGATATGGGCCGTTCGGCTACATCAGTAGCAGGTAATGCCGTAGCCACTGCCATAGTAGCCAAATGGGAAGGGGAATTGCAAACAAGCACCCCTAACCCCTAAAGGGGAATTATAGAACACCGGAGAATTTTAACATATATCCGAAAGAGGCCGTCTCAAAAAGATTTTGAACCAAATAATCTTTTTGAGACGGCCTCTTTTTTTATGAAATCAGGTAATAAATTCCCCTTTAGGGGTTAGGGGCGTTTCAGGCATTCAACCAAAGCCCACATATCGGCTTCGGTATTGTATACATGCGGTGAAACCCGGATTGCTACCCCGCGGTTGGAAATAATGATTCTGTTTTGCAGCAGTTGCTCAGTGAAGCCGGCATTATCCACTCCATCAGGCAGACTGATACCTAACAGGTGATTCCCTCGATAAGCTTCTGTTTCAAGGTTACAACCCATATTGATTAAGGCTTCCAACGGCTTTTGTGTGATGCCCCGGCAGTATTCCTGAATATTGTTCACGCCCCATTCAAGTATTTGTGTAAGTGAATCTTCCAGCATGGGTAACTGTATGAACTGCGAGTATTCTCCGGTATTATACCTTTGGGCAAAAGGCCTGTAAGCTTTCTGATACCGGATAAGCTGCGCAAATTTATCACTTTCAACCCGGTTTAACCAGGATTCTTCTACCGGAACGCCCTCATCAAAAAACTCACCGAAATAGGCCAGCCCGATACTATAAGGCCCGAGCAACCATTTATACCCGGCGCAGATTACGGCATCAGGTTGAATGGTCTGCACGTCGAAATCCATCGCACCTACCGATTGTGTAGCATCTACTATCAGCAATGCTCCTACTTCCTTGCATCGTTTTGAAACAGCTGCTAGGTCAAACTTAACGCCATAAATCCAGTGTATCTGAGGCATTACAACCATGGCCGTTTCGTGGTTGATGCTATTGAGTATGCTTTCGTTCCATAATTGCCCCCGATTCTCTGATGTCTCAGGCTTAGCAATGGTATTATATTTCAATGATAATTCATAGCAGACCCTTTCAAAGGCATACACATTGTTCGGAAACTCATCCTGAATCAGCAGAATATGCTTTTTAGTCAGAATCCCGGGCAACCGGTGCAGATTACGTGCTACAACAGCCATGCCGTAAGAAACCGAATTAATAATAGCCACCCGCTGCGGGTTATCAATATTGAGCAATCGGGCAAATAATTTCTGCACCTTTTCCGCCGGCTCAAAATGACTTTGCGGATTAATGGTAAATGGCCTTGATGCCTTCATCATCATGCCCTCGGTACCTTTGGCTACAGATGTTTTCAGCATGGGTGCATAGGCTGCACCATTCAGGTAAGTGATACCTTCTTCTAAAGCAAATAAGTGCGACTGGTTAATCATATCTTTCGGGCTTATACATCGAAATATCTATACTTGTTGGCTCCCGGTCAACTATTTCCTGTACCAGTTTTCCGGTGCCCGGCGCCAGACTAAGACCCATCATGGCATGGCCTGAAGCAATAATCAGGTTTTTATACTTAGCTGTTCTGCCTATATAAGGCAAGCCGTCAGGGGAGCAGGGGCGCAAACCCGACCACACTTTGCCTTGCTCAGGTACTCGTATCGGGTAATCAGGAAAAAACTCAGGCACTGCCTTGATAATACCCCTTACCCGGTTCATATTGATATCCTGATTAATACCACCGATTTCCATCGTTCCTCCAAAGCGAATGTTGTTTTCACCCATAGGCGTAATGGCCACACGAGCTTCCAGCAGAATAGATGGTATATTTAGTTTTTTTCCTTCCGGCTGCTCTAAAGTAGTACTATAACCCTTCCCTGCCTGCATCGGCAGGTTAATATTGAGTTGTTTTGTCAATAATTGCGACCACGAGCCGGTGGCAATAATCAGTTCTTCAACGGCAATGGTATTGCCTTTATCAGTCTTTATACTTTTAATACTACCTCCTTCAGTCTCAAAGCCCGTTACTTCTGTATTATATAAAAATGTAACCCCTCGTTGCTGTAGCAGGTCTTTCAGTTTTTTTACCAGTCGGTTCGGATAGAGATGGGCATCCCCCGGATAATACACCGCACCGGCCACATCAGGTTTCACTTCCGGCTCCATTTCGTGCAGATTCTTCAAGTCCAGCACGCGGGCTTCAATACCTATCTTGTTGGCGGTTTCGGCCACTGCGGCTTCTTCTTCAAAGCTATGAGCAGTTTTGCAGAGCATCATCAGGCCTTTTTCTTCAAAACTAAAATCGTTGTTTTCGTCTTTCGCAAAATCCTGATACAGCTTTTTGGCAAACAGGCTGATGTCTCTTAATGCAGGCATAGCTCGCTCAACCTGTTTCTGATTGGCGGCCTTGTAAAACTTCAGCCCCCACGAAATTAAATCCCAGTTCAGACGGGGTTTCACATAAAACGGACTTTCAGCATTGAACATCCAGCGGATACCTTTTTCTATCATGCCCGGCACTGCCAGCGGAATAAAATGGCTGGGTACTATCATCCCTGCGTTGCCATAAGAACAGCCATCGGTACCGTCGGTGCGTTCAATAATGGTAACTTCATGCCCCTTTTGTTGCAGATAGTAGGCTGAATACAACCCGATAATGCCACTGCCAATAATAACCACCTGCGGTGATTTAGCGTTCGAAGCCATTCTTAATTAATTTTAATTGAAATGCCGTAATGTTTATGTTTTATCGATTTAGTAACTGCTTTATATCACCTGAAACCCAAAGGCATAGGGATCGTCCTGGTCGTCGATGGTAATGGTATTGTTGCCATAAATTCTGGCCCAACCTTCAATACTCGGGTAAATGGCGTCAAAATCACCTACTTTGGTTGTGCCTTCAATGCGACCAACAAACTTACTGCCGATAATGCTCTCATGAACAAACTCGTCACCGGGTTTCAGTTTACCTTTGGCAGCCCATTGGGCCATACGCGCCGATGTCCCCGTTCCACATGGCGAACGGTCAATGGCCTTGTCACCATAAAAAACGGCATTGCGGGCAGTTGAGGTCGGATCTATTACTGCGCCCGTCCATTCAATATGGCTCAGCCCGTTAATAGTCGGGTTCTCTGGGTGCACAAACGTATGGCTGGCATTGATGCGCTCTCTCAGCACTCTTGCCCAGGCAATCAGCTGGTCAGCCTTGAAATGCTCCAGTCCCGGAAAATTCTCCTGCACATCTACAATGGCGTAATAATTTCCTCCGTAGGCCACATCTACTTTCAGTGTGCCTAATTCAGGGCATTCTACCTCAATGTTTTCAGCAGCCAGAAACGACGCCACGTTGGTCAGCTTCACAAATTTCACCTTGTTGCCCTCCTGCTTATACTCAATCTGCACGAGACCTGCCGGTGCTTCCATTCTTACAAAACCCGGTTTTTTAGGCTGAATCAGGCCGTGCTCAATGGCTATTGTAATAGTCCCAATTGTTCCGTGCCCGCACATGGGCAGGCATCCGCTGGTTTCGATGAATAGCACAGCCACATCGTTAGCAGGGTCGTGAGGTGGATACAGAATACTGCCCGACATCATGTCGTGTCCACGCGGCTCAAACATCAGGCCTTTGCGTATCCAGTCATACTCACGCAGAAAGTGCTGGCGTTTCTCAGACATATTCGCCCCTTCCAGCACCGGGCCTCCACCTGCCACCAGTCGCACCGGATTCCCGCAGGTGTGGGCATCTATACAAAAAAATGTTTTGGTCATGGTTTCAATCAGAATTGAGGTAAAACAGGTCTGGTAGCCAGCGAATCATTAATCACTTTCAACACACGCTCACGTTCTTCACCTGCCAGGGGCAAACGTGGCTCACGCACCCATTCAGTACCCAGCCCTGTGGCTACTTCAGCCAGTTTTATGTTCTGTACAAATTTGGTCGATACGTCCAGGTGCATCAACGGGAAGTGCCAGCGGTAAATAGCTCTGGCTTCTTCAAGGCGTCCTTGCTTCACCAATTCGTAGATGGCCACCGTTTCACGCGGGAAAGCATCAACCAAACCAGCCACCCATCCGTCAGCACCCATTACCAGGCTTTCAAAGGCCAGATCGTCTACACCAGACAGAATCTTGAAGCGATTACCGAATTCGTTGATAATGTCAGTCATGTATCTGATGTCACCCGTTGATTCCTTCATGGCCTCAAAATGCGGATTGGCCGCCAACTCATGAAACATCGGGATAGAGATAAAAGTCTTATACGCCAGCGGATTATTATAAGCCATTACGGGCAAATCGGTAGAATCGGCCACTCTGTGCAGATAATGCAAGGTCTCTCTGTCGTCTGCCGGGTAGCGCATGGGTGGCAATAACATAAAGCCTTCGGCACCTGCCTGCTCACATTCTTTTGCAAAAGCAATCGCCTCACGTGTAATACATTCTGCAATACAAATTACCAATGGCACTCTGCCGGCTATGGTATTTTTGGCGGTTTCGAGCAAAGTCAGTTTTTCCTCCTTGGTCAGGGTACCGTTTTCGCCCAATGAACCACAGATAATAATGCCATGCACACCCGCTTTTATCTGTTCGTCAATATTGAATGAAAAGGTTTTCAGGTCAAGGCTTTCGTCCTGAAAAAAATTAGTGGTAACGGCCGGGTAAACGCCTGTCCAGGTTGGTTTCATGTCTTATAGTCTATAAAATGAGTAATTCAGTTTATCTGATACAAAACTAATATACGAATCCCGCAAATACTTATTCTCATTTCGCCATTACCTATACTTTTTTACCCCATATACTTTGTCAATACAAAAAATACAGATAAATTAGTATTTATTGTTAGCGTAATGTATTTGCCACTATGCACTCAAAGACACAATGTTTCACAATATATTCACTAATTCGCAATTCACCATTCGCCATTAAATACAATCACTAACTCGCTCAATCACTAATTCACTCAATCCTCATGAAACCCCTGCTCTTCCGGATTCCAAAAACAGAAACAGAGTCGTTTCGTGTACAGGTAGACGACCTGCCCTATTTTTATGATACCCTGCATTTTCATCCCGAATGGCAGATAACTCTGATGCTCGAAAGCACCGGCACCCAGTTTGTAGGCGACAACGTGGCTCGTTTTCAGCCGTATGATATTTATTTTCTGGGCAGTAATCTGCCTCACGTATTTCGGAACGATGCCGAATACTATGCCCAATCTTTACGTGCCTATTCAATATCAGTGTATTTCAGAGGAGATATACTGGGCGAAAACTTCTTCGATATTCCTGAAACACAGCACCTGAAAACCCTACTGACCGAGGCATCGCGCGGGTTCAGAATCAGAAACAAAGAAGCAAATGCACTTACCCATCTGGTTGAATCAATTATTCATAAAAATGGATTCGAAAAACTGCTGACATTCCTGGAGATACTCAATGCCATCTCGGCCTCGCCCGACAAAGAATTTCTTTCGAGCATTGCCTACCAAAGCACTCAGAAAGAAACCGACAATCAACGCATAAACGATGTGTTTGAGTTTCTGATGCGCAACTATAAACGTGAAATAAACCTGGAAGAAGTAGCTGGCATAGCCAACATGACCCAGAACGCCTTTTGCCGTTTCTTTAAATTGCGCACCCGCAAAACCTTCTCCGACTTCCTGAACGACATCCGTATCGGGCATGCCTGTCGTATGTTACAAAACGGCGACACAAGTGTGCTGGAAGTCTGTTTTGCTAATGGATTCAACAACGTATCCAATTTTAACCGGCAATTCAAAAACCGCACACAGATGACCCCAAGCGCATATTTGAGAAAATATCACATCAATAACTAAACCATGATTTCTAGCTGTTTCTCTCTTCAATAAACTTTATGTATAGGTTTTTGCAAACATTTCAGGTAATCACTTCAACAAATTTTGCTTTAACTGAAAATAAGTTTTACTTTTTGGCAAAATTTAAAAGTTCATAGCACACAAGTTTACTACACTATGTTTGAATCTCATCAGTTTAATCCTGTCATCGACAAAGAATATTTAATAGACAACTATGATACACTCGAATATCTGGTTGAAGTTTTTGAAGACTTTCTGGCTTTAATGCCTGAAGAAGTGGACGAACTCAGGGCCGCTCAGGCCGACGGAGATAAAGACAGGCTCGTAAAGAAAATACATGCCATCAGTTCGGGGGTGGGTTTCGTAGGTGGTATGGACTTATCAGATCGTATGAAAAAGTTTGAGCAAAAAGCCAAAAATGACCCATACTTTGATGTCTCCAATGAAGAATCAAGTGAAATTATTCAGGAAATCGCCGATTTTATCGGAATCATTCAATCTGAATATGATAGCCTAAGTTGAAACACTATAATCTCTTGCTCCTTATAGATTGCATTACTTACCTGCTTGCCCTAAGTTTATGTTTCGTTGCGTATCGCTACAATTAAACCGCAATATTAGTAGGTTTTTATTATCTTTGTAGCAATAAGACATTGCTATGTCGAAGGCAAAAGAACCACAACCATCTGCCTAAAGAACAATATGCTAACGAGTGAATCTGAAGAACAAAAAATCTGGTCGGATAATTACGTCCGTTTTTTTAAGAGTACGATAGGTATACAGAATACCTTCGACAAGATGATGAACGTACTGTTTCAATCATTAAAAAAACTGGATGTTGCCGAAAAAATATATTATGTGAGTTTTCCGAAAGCCGGTAAAGCCGTGGTAACCCATGCCACCGATTCGTCGCTGGTCGGGCGCGAGATTCCTTTTCAGGAATTACTGAAGCTGATGGATACCAACTTTAAGGTCATTGAAAACAATACCGCTGTTTTCAGCTTCGAAAACGTGCCGAAGAAAGTTATTGTTCAGACCATCAAAACCGAGCACTCGTCTGGGCTGCTGGTAAAAATTTGTGCTACCGATACCAATATACATCATGCTTACCGGTACTTTTCTTTGCTTTGCAAGGTAAGATTTGAAGAAATTGTTTCAACCTACCAGACAACTACTGAACTCACCGAACTGAACATACGGTTTGAGTCCATTCTTAGCAAAAGCCCCATCCCTATTGTTTTTGTTGATGAAAGCGCCAACGGTGTTTTTCTGAATACAAAGGCCTATGATTTGTTCGGGTTCTCTCCTGATGCCCCTGTTACTTCGCAGAAAATTGCCGAAGGCTTCAGCGACTTACTGAACAAGTTACAAAACAAGGAAGAGGTACAGAACAAAATGCAGGAGCTGATGTTTTCGAACTCCATTGACCGTTGGCGATGGAAATTCGGTGCGTCGGTTAACCGCACTTACAACGTCATTACACAATTAATACATGTAAACAGGTATTCGGGCCGGATCTGGATTTTTGAGGATGTAACCATTGAAGAACAGGTAGAAGAACGCCTGCAGGAAATCAACCATCAGCTGATTCACCTGGCAGAAAAAGAACGACGCGACAACCTCATGAAAACCTCGTTTCTGGCTAATATGAGCCACGAAATCAGGACTCCTATGAACGGGGTAATTGGTGCGGTGAGTCTGCTGGAAAATACGCCGCTGTCAAACGAACAGTTTGAACTCGTGAACATTATAAAGAAAAGCGGCGAAAGCCTTATTTCTCTGATAAACGATATTCTTGATTATTCTAAAATAGAAGCCGGAGAGCTTACCATTCAGCCCGAGGTGTTTTCGTCGGTTGAATTATTTGACGACTGCGTAGACGTATTCTATGCTACTGCCCTTGAAAAAAGCATCCAGTTGAGAGTTATGCTGAATCCGAATCTGCCTGTATACATCAAGGCAGACAGAAACCGGTTGCGCCAGATTGTTCTTAACTTTATTTCAAATGCCATCAAATTCTCACCAAACGATGCCTGGGTTAGCATCAGGGCTTCGGCAATCAACGTAAATGGCAAACCTACGCTTTCATGCAAGGTGATAGACCAGGGCAAAGGCATTGAGCCGGGTGAACAGGAGTTTATATTTGACCGGTTCAAACAATTAACCAATAAGCATTCAGGTGGTACGGGGCTGGGCCTCGCCATTTGTAAGCGCCTGACTGAAATGATGGGGGGAGAAATCGGTGTAAAAAGCAAGGTAAATCAGGGTGCTGAGTTTTTCTTTGAGATACCATTCGAAAATACCGACTCGAAGCCAATTCTGATGGGCGATTTATTCTCTAAGTACGCCAATGCCGACACCTGCATCTGGTCGTTGAATGCGCCGCAGGCCGTCGAAACGTTTGATCAGTACTTTAAAGATAAAAAACTGGAACTGGTTACTTCATCTACCGCAGAAGGATTCTTTAAGTCGCCTCAAAAAACACCGGCCCTCATTCTCGTCGATTCCATGCAGGTAGATGGCAAGCTCGAAGACACTATTAAAGTTTTACGAGCCAATGGTATCTCTGAACAGGTACCCGTAATCTTGACGGCCTATAGCCATGAGAAAGAGGCAAAAGCATACGACAGGTGGGGTTACAGCGAGATGATTATTAAACCGCTGAAATTAAAGAGCTTAATGAAAGCGGTTGAAAAATGGATATTCAACAACGAGATTGCCTCGTCGCAACCGGTTCAAAAACAAGACACGAAACCTGAGAAAATACTAGCGCACCACAGCGTGCTGGTTGTGGAAGACAATGAGTTCAATCAGAAAATATTGAAGCGCATACTGGAAGGTGTGATGGATAATTTTGACATCGTAGATACCGGCGAAAAAGCAGTGGCAGAGGCAAAGAACAAGAAGTATGATCTGATTTTTATGGATATTCAGCTGCCCGGCATCAATGGTATCATGACTTCAAAACTCATCCGGGAAATATATCAGGAAACCGACCAGCCATTTATTATCGCTTTAACGGCTGATGTATTCCTGAAAGACTCTACTGCGCTGGAAGAAGCAGGCTTTGACGACTACCTGCCGAAACCGTATCGCCAGAGAGAAATACTCAACAAAATTGAAAATTATTTACAGCGATAAACCCTGTATGGCCTATATATGCAAAAAGTCCTCATAGTAAATATGAGGACTTTTTATTTATGCTACGTAAAGCTCAATTTCCTAAGCCTCCTAATTTATCTACGATTAACCCTTCGAGGTATTCTTTAATCGAATCTATCTTAATCTGAGAAACTACGTCTTCGGCAAAGGCCAGCAGTTGCAAACGAATGGCTTCATTCTTTGGTATCCCGCGTGACCGCATGTAGAATATCGCTTCGTCGTTCAGCTTACCGGTTGTTGTACCGTGCGAACACTTCACATCATCAGCCCATATTTCCAGCTGTGGTTTGGTGTTCATGGTGGCTTCGTCAGTTGTTACCACATTGCGGCAGTTCTGATAAGCGTTGGTTTTCTGGGCGTCTTCCCGAACAAATATTTTTCCGTTAAATACCCCTGTCGATTTCTCCATCAGAATACCTTTGTACAACTCATTGCTCTGGCAGTTAGGTTTTCTGTGGTCAACAAGCGTATGATTATCTATGTGTTGCTTACCGCTGGGCACATACAGGCCGTACAAATGGCTTTCAATGTGTTCACCATCCAGAACGATATTCAGGTTGTTTCTCACAAAACCTCCGTTTACTGTAACGGTTGCTCCATAAAAATAGCTTTTATCTTTCTGATATACTTCTGTAGTACCAATGTGGTAGGTATTATCGCTTTCGTTCTGTACTTTGTAGTAATCAGCTCTTGCGTCTTCAAAAAGCACAAACTCGGTTACCGTATTGATAAAGTATTTATTATCACCAATGGTGCGGTATGCTTCCGCTATTTTTACTTCAGCGTTTTTGCCCACTACAATCAGGTTTCTAACCTGCGCACCTACATCTTCTTTTCGGGTGTCGCCAATGAAACGAAGTATCACGGGTTCTTCCAGCGTTTTATTATCTGCAATGTGCACCACTACGCCGTCTTTGGCTAAAGCCGTATTTAAGGCAGTGAAGGCATCATTTTTATAGTCGGCGTATTTGGCAAAATACTGGTCAATTACCTCAGGCATTTTCTGCTGCGCTTCAGCAAAAGGTACTACCCGCAAATATTCACCGGGGCTTTCAATCTGCGACAACTCCGCATGAAATACACCGTTGATAAAATAAAGCACATTGC
This sequence comes from Emticicia sp. GW821-FHT11C11, assembly GCF_058808615.1. Lineage (NCBI taxonomy): Bacteria > Pseudomonadati > Bacteroidota > Cytophagia > Cytophagales > Leadbetterellaceae > Emticicia > Emticicia sp. GW821-FHT11C11. The sequence goes on along the minus strand of NZ_JBXARV010000003.1, from coordinate 255,131 downwards.
CTTTCAGATGTGGCAGATGTATCTCCTGTAAATCTTTACTATCGAAATCAGAATCAGCCTCAAAATTAAAGTTTTGTTTGGTAAGCGTCGAAACGTTGCTATACTTCCACTCCTCATGTCGGATCGTCGGAAAACCCAGCCTGTCAAAACTTTTCATGGCTTCAATGCGCAACTGGTTTGCAGGCAATGTGCTCTTGCCATTCAGCTGTGCCTCCAGGGCCTGAAAATCAGCTATTAATTGATTCTTTAAATCCTTATTTTCTATAGAACTCATCTTATAATTCTGCTATTGCTTCTAATTCTATTTTATAGCCAAAATGCAATTCTTTTACCGGAACAATCGACCTTGCCGGCCGGTGATTTCCGAAAAAACCTGCGTATAACTGATTGATAACTCCCCAGTATTCTCCATCCGAAATATAAACAGTAGTTTTCACTACTTTGGTCAGGTCGGTGCCTGCTTCTTCCAGAATCTGTTTCAGATTATCAAACACTACCGCCGCTTGTTCTTCAATACCTGTTTCAACCGGCAGTTTTTCAGAAGTTTTAATCTTGATAGGTAAAATACCTGAAGTATAAACCAGACCATTGCTCACAATTGCCTGCGAATAATGACCTGCGGGTTGCGGGCTGCCGGTTACCAGAATGCTTTTCATGGTTGAAACATTACGCTACTTCCAGAGAATCAACCTCTGCTTTTATCCAATCGTAACCTTTTTCTTCCAGTTCAAGCGCTAGTTCTTTCGTTCCCGATTTCACTATTCTTCCTTTATATAGTACGTGCACATAGTCTGGCACGATATAGTCAAGCAGACGTTGGTAGTGTGTTACTACTATGAATGAACGCTTCTCGTCTCTCAGTTTATTTACCCCTTCCGCTACAATTCTCAAGGCGTCAATATCCAACCCTGAGTCGGTTTCGTCAAGAATACACAATTGCGGCTCAAGCATGGCCATCTGGAAAATCTCGTTACGTTTCTTTTCACCACCTGAAAACCCTTCATTCAATGATCGTTTCAGCAAGGCGTCGTCAATCTTTACCAGCTTCGCTTTTTCTCTCATTCTTTTCAGAAACTGAGCGGCATCTAAAGATTCTTGTCCGTTATATTTACGGATTTCGTTCAAAGCGGTTTTAAGGAAATTAATGGTGGTTACACCGGGTATTTCCACAGGATATTGAAATGCAAGAAAGATACCTTCGGCGGCTCTTTCTTCAGGAGACATATCTAATAAATCTTTACCGTTGAACTCAACAGTGCCACTGGTTATTTCATAGTCTTCTCTACCTGCCAGAACAGAAGCAAGCGTACTTTTACCCGAACCATTCGGACCCATAATGGCATGAACTTCGCCAGGTTTTACCTCAAAATTTATTCCTCGTAATATTTCCTTCTCCTCAATTCTTGCGTGTAAATTACTAATAGTGAGCATTTTTAAGCCTTATTTTAAATGATACTTAACTATTGATTGTTTGTAAACTCTGATAGAAACTAAAAATTAAACTGCAAAGATACAACCAAAATAGCCAAGATGCTATTCTTATTCTTTAATTAATAACCCTAAAAAGCGTCTGCTCGTTCCGTCATGCCTTCAAAATTTACCTGACAAGCACTGAAATTTACCTCCAACTGCCCATTTGCGGCTAATTATCTGAAAACAAATGAATTACATTACTTTAGGGCATGGGTTGCGCCGGCATCAGCTTATGCCACTACCTCAAATAACTGAACAGATTGCGCTTTATTTTTGAGGGTGGTTTCGCCCACTTCCTTACAGTTAAATGATTCCTTCACTTTATGATAGGTGGCTTCGCTGATGATAATCTGGCTGGGCTTGGCCGCCGACTGCAGACGTTGCGCTGTGTTTACGGTGTCGCCGATTACGGTATAATCCAGACGCCGTAAGGATGCAGACCCGATATTACCCGAAATCATTTCGCCGGTATTGATACCAATAGAAACCTTGGGCAGGTAAGTAGCATGGTTGGGTAATACTTCTTCAATTTTATCAATAGCCGAACGCACACCCAACGAGGCTTCAATGGCCCGGTCAAGGTGGTAATCGCCTTTGAAGACGGCCATTACGGCATCGCCCATAAATTTATCTACATAGCCCCCCTGTTCAATGATTCCCTTCACCATCACATCAAAATACTTGTTAATCAGGTTCACAACCGTATCGGGTGATTCTTTTTCTGAAATGGAAGTAAAACCGCATATATCAATAAAAACCACTGTTGCCTCTATGGTTTCGTTGGCTGTGAGCGACTTCTCAAACTCGTGGCTGTTCATAAACTTCAGCACGGTTTCATCTACATACATTTTCAGAATATTGTTTTCTTTAATAGCCTGTAATGTTTGCCGCAACTGAATCACATGCTTGATAGTCTTTTCGACCGTCAGCTCCAGGTCTTCAAAATTGATGGGTTTGGTCAGAAAATCAAAAGCGCCTCTGTTCATAGCTACTCTGATATTCTCCATGTCGCCATAGGCCGACACTATAACTGCCTTCAATAGCGGGTTTGAATCTGATATTTTGCTTAGCAGCGTGAGGCCGTCCATCTCAGGCATATTGATATCACTCAATATCATATCAATGTCTGGCGCTTCCTGCAATATCTTAAGTGCTTCCACTCCATTTTGAGCGAAGCTGAATTCATACGTTTTTTCTCGAATCTGTCTACGGAATTTCTGTTTGATGAGCGTTTCCAGATCGGCCTCATCGTCCACTACCATTATTTTGGCGTTCATATCGAGCTTTTTAGTTTTTGTTTGAGTTCTGCAAAATCTAAGGGCTTGGTCAGGAAATCGTTCGCTCCTAAATTCATGGCCTGTGCATGGCTTTGTTCGTCTCCGTAGGCGGTAATCATCATAATAGTCGGCGGAGCCTTCGGCGATTCAGTTCTTATCTGTCTCAACAGTTCCAGACCGCTCATACCCGGCATATTAATATCTGACAGAATCAGAATGGCCTGCAGATCCTGCCCTTCCAGATACGTCAGCGCCTCTTCTCCCGAACCGCTGAAAGCAAATTCGAACTCGCCCGATCGTATTTCTCTGCGAAAACGCTGTTCAAATAAAGTTCTTACATCTTCTTCGTCGTCAACTACTAAAATTTTCATTTTAACCAGATTAATCTATTAATATATTTCAAAGATAAGGCAATTTGATTATAAACGTTGTCCCCACTCCTTCTTTTGTTTCCACTTCCAGGGTTCCTCCGTGTCCTTTTGTGATGATGTCATAAGCCAGCGATAAGCCCAAACCTGTCCCTTGCCCCGTAGGTTTGGTAGTAAAGAAAGGTTGGAAAATCTTCGACTTAATGGCATCGGGTATACCCACGCCATTATCGGTTACACGTATTTCCACTTCATCACCCAGTTTTCTGGTTTGCACAATTACCTGCCCCTTGCCTTCCATATTTTTTACGGCATAAAAGGCATTGTTGATAAGATTTAATAAAACCCGACCGAAGTCTTGCGCAATGAGCGGTATCTTCGGCAGGCTGCTGTCTAAATCAGTCTTAAAGTCAGCATTGAAGCTTTTGTCTTTCGCTCTGATGCCATGATAAGCCAGCCGGAGATATTCTTCAGCAAGGGCATTTACATCTATCGGTTCTTTTTTGCCTGTGCTTGCGCGTGAATGTTCGAGCATACCCCGCACAATGCTGCTGGCCCGTTTGCCATGATGGTTTATTTTTTCAAGATTCTGCGTGATATCGTTCAACAGTTCTTCCTCAAGCACCTCGTCTCTTTCGGTTTTGCTTCTTTCTTCCTGTAGTTCATCAATCAGTTCCTTGCTCAGTTCAGAGAAATTATTCACGAAATTCAACGGATTCTGTATTTCATGGGCAATGCCTGCGGTTAATTCACCCAACGATGCCAGTTTCTCGCTTTGTATCAACTGCGTTTGTGTGGTTTTCAGTTCTTCCAGCGACGTCGCCAGTTCTGCCGTACGCTCTGTTACCTGCTTCTCAAGCATTTCGTTCTGCGCGGTCAGTATCTGTTGTTTTTCCTGCTCATGCGCCAGATTTTCGGCCGATAATTCTTCAATCTCCAGCAGTTTGTTTCTGAGCGACTGGTGTGTTCTTGAGTATTCTCTCACCAGCGAAAGCGACAAGCCAATAGGAATACTGAAGAACATAATGATGATAATAAAAATACCGATGCTTAGAATGACACTGTCCGGCCCGGCGCCCGTAGCTCCTTCAATCATCAGAATAATAAAAGCCGTGGCGGCACATATAGCTACCACCATTAATGAATAAATAGGCACTTTTGCGTTAAAGTCTTTCCTCCGCTCAGCCAGGATACTCACCCGGATGAAATCAATAAACAGCAATAAAAACGGCAACCATGAGTCTAACGCATAAGGCACGTCTATAGCAAAAACATAGCAAGTCAGGCTGCCTGCCACCATTAGTCCCAGTGTGTAAAAGATAATGCCGAATTTCTGGCTCAGATATTGATACAGAGAAACATTAATAAGAAACACCCCGACATAAGTAACTATTACCGACAAAAGACTGTAGACCTCCTTTCCTGTAATCTCTGTCTGATAGCTTTCCATGCTTCTCAGAAAAAACGCCAGTGTCAGACACAACATGGTTAATCCCAGACTCAGGCTTACTTTTTTGGCCGGATTAGACGCAAAAAACAAAAAGTGCAGAATGGCAAAAATCAGAAATATGCCTGTGAACAGATAGAAGAATGCGGCAGTACGATTGGCCTGCTCTTCTAAAAAATCTCCTACCTGACGGGTGTGGTGTAATCTTAAATGAAATGTTTCTGAACTTGTGCCGGGATAATAGAAATTACCCTTCGTAAACGAATATCGAACCGCCAGCACATGTTTGTTAGTATCCGGAAAAGAAATAGGCAAAGCTGTAGCGTATACGTGTGTTTTCTCAAGTGCCGGATTGGTGCTCACTACGCCTAATTTATGGATAAGTTTACCATCAAAGTATATCTCTGAGGCACCCATCTGCTTTATACTGATGCATAAGGCGCTGTCGACCAAATCTTTAGTGACCTGTATTGGTCTTCTGAACCAGGCTATCTGTGTTTCTCTTACCTTGGGTAATTGTTCAATCGACTCATTCACCGAAAGGCTTTTCCATTGCTTATCGTCAAAGTCGGGTTTTGCCCATAACTGATTATCGCCCTCATGCCATTTCCAATGGTTGGCCAGAGTAGTACCAAAATCCGGAATGACATCAATAGGCGTAAACTTCTTTTGTTTTTGTGCCTGAGCCTGTACGCAGAATAAGAAAATAATAAATAATAGGGAATAGTGTTTCATTCAGGTTATAATGTCTTTTTTAAAAAAATTTAGTGAATGTGCGATTGAGTGATTTTAGCAGGGTGTCATTTTGTCTTATTCAATCCTGATCGATGCAATCAGTTTAATGAGCCGCGGCGGACTGCAAACTCATAGTTCAAAGACAAATCACTCATTTACTAACCCACTCAATTAATTAACAGGTATCGTAATCACAAACTCAGTTCCTTCGCCTTCGGTTGAGTTCACCTCTAACGTGCCACCATGCCCTTTGGTAATGATATCAAAAGCCAGTGAGAGCCCGAGGCCGGTACCTTGCCCAGTAGGTTTGGTGGTAAAGAATGGCTGAAAGATTTTATTCTTCACACTTTCAGGTATACCTGTTCCATTGTCTCTTATCCTTATTACAATCTCCTCCTCTTTCGTATTCATTTCTGTTATTACTTCCAGCAGAGGTTTGTATCCGGCAATATTCATTTTGGCTTTTTGCTGCACGGCATAAAAACCGTTATTGAAAAGATTAAGCAATACCCTGCCGAAATCCTGAGGTATAATGCTCACTTTCGGCACGCTGGCGTCCAGATGAGTCTTGAAATCAGCATTGAAAGTTTTGTCTTTGGCTCGCAGACCGTGATACGATAAACGCAGGTATTCGTCGGCCAGATCGTTCAGGTCAGTTTCTTCTTTTTGCCCTGTGCTGGTGCGCGAGTGCTGCAACATACCGCGAACAATACTTGCCGCCCGCTTGCCATGATGATTTATCTTCTCCTGATTCTGCACCAGATCGCCCATCAGGTCGGTAATGAGCCCCTTGTCCTGATCTTCCCTTTCCAGTTCTTCTTGCAATTCTTTGGCAAGCTCTATACTTAATTCAGAAAAGTTATTCACAAAGTTGAGCGGGTTTTGTATTTCGTGGGCAATTCCGGCAGTCAGTTCACCGAGTGACGCCATTTTTTCTGCCTGCACCAGTTGGTTTTGTGTGGCTCTCAACTCTTCAATGGTTTCTTCCAGCGCCTCTTTCTGCATTCTCAGTTCTGCAGTTCTTTCTGCTACCTGATACTCCAGTTCTTGCTTTTTAGCTTCGGTACGCAGGCGCTCTTCTTCTGCCTTCTGCCTCTGCTTCATTTCTACCTTATTCTGTTTGTGGGCGTAGAATCCAAAACCTATCATCCAGAAAAACGCAAAACCATAAGCGGTAGCAAACAGTTCTTCATACTCCTTATAGACCGACGGCAACGCGAACTCAAAAAAACCATTGATTACAATCATAACCACCACCGGTATGATGGCCGTCCACAAAACACGGGTATTTCTATGCCCCCTTGACCGATAGATGAAATAAGCGGCTACCAATACGAAGAGCTCATAAAACGAGCTTTTTAAAAACCCAAAGCCCGGTACACCTGACAATATGAACAACGGAATAACTCCCAGCCAGGCATTCTTCAATAGTTTATCTTTTTCCGGATACCGGATAGCCGTTTCGTAATAATTGCGTAAAAACCTTATCACAAAAAACGTGAACAGGCCTTTCTCCACTATATCGCTGTAATCAAACTTCATATTGCTTTTGTAGTAAATAGAGTATTATTATAAATAATCAGGCTCAACTATTTTTGCTCCGGTAACCGGCAATGTTCATCATTCGAATCAAAAATAGAGAAGAATCCGGCAAAATACAATTTTATCGGTTCATGAACACCCATATGGCTGTTTTCAGTATAAAAATCAGCTATTCAAAGTATTAGATGAGACCAAATAACTCAAATTCAAAAAGTCCAATAGTTATTCAGATAACAAAATGCGCCTGTCATTTACCTACTGCATTGCAAAAGAACAGAACCACTAAACCAAAAAATAACCACCGTGACATTCGAAAGTAATTATTTATTACATTTACCCCGAAAAATTGGTTGCGTGCCAAATGGTATCCTGACCTGGCTATTTACTTTATCTAATTTAACCGACAGGTTAGAGCTATTATGAAAAAAAGATCGCTATTACTTCTGTTCTCGCTTTTGTATACCATTGCTTATTCGCAAAACTTACCCAGTCTGCTCCAAAACAAAAACATCAACGCGACTTTCTCGATTATCGCCTATGACGATAAAGCCAAAGAATGGGGCATAGCTGTTGCCACCAATAATATTTATGTAGGCAATTCGACCATTTATATTCAACCCGGGCTTGGTGCTTTTTCTATCATTGCCGAAACCGACCCCGCCTATGCCGATAATGGATTTGCAGAACTGAAAAAAGGAAAATCGATTGAGCAAGCCGTTGAATCTACCAAACAAAACGACAGTGAACGGTACAACCGGCAGGTGGCAGGCATTGATGCTAAAGGAAATGTGTTTGCCTTTACCGGTACCGCGCTGAAATACTGGCAGGGCACGTCTACTCATTTAGTAGGTAAAGGATTTGCAGTAATGGGTAATCAATTGGCAGATAGTGTATTGATTAAAATGAAGTATACTTATGAAAACACTATGGGCACGCTGGCAGAACGCCTTTTGAAAAGCCTAGTGGCAGGGCAGCAGGCAGGTGGGCAAATCAACGGTAAACAGTCGGCAGCTCTGGTTGTAAAAGGAAGCAATAACGAGTGGTTTAATCAGATAGATTTAAGAGTAGACCATTCTTTAACGCCTTTTGAAGACCTGGAAAAACTATTGAACTATCACTATGGCAGGATACGGTTGAATCAGGCGGTGTATGCCATAAACAACAATAACAAAAGTCGTGGTGAAGACCTGCTTCATCAGGCTGAAAAAATGCTGCATGGATGGAATGGCATTACGGGTAAAATTGCGCTGGCTTATATACTTCTGGGTAATGAACCGAAAGCGGTTTCTGTTATACAGCAAGCCATATCAGAAAACCCAGCCTGGAAAAACAACTTACCTGCTTTCTATTGTTTGTTCCATCATCCGGAAATACAAGCATTGATGAAGCCCGAATCATTCTCGCTCAAAGATTGGTATAGTGCAATTCAGCTAATGATACAAGTGAAAAGAACCAAACAAGCCATTGCCTTATGCCAGGAAGTGCTAAAAAAATATCCGGCGTCTTCTTTTGTTTATTATCAATTAGGAAGAGCCTATTTGCAGGAGGGCGATAACCAATCGGCAAAGAAAAGTCTTTCTGCGGCCATACAACTTGACCCCGAAAATGCCGAAGCCATTGAAACTTTAAACAAGGTCAGATAATAAATCGTTGTTTCATAAATTGTACCCGTATGCCCAGTGGAGGGAGACCAAAAAAAATAATTTATATCCGATTAGGATTATTTGAATAAAATTTGTCACAATATTTGCATCATGAAACGCAGTAAAGATTGTGGCGGGAACTAACAATAAAGGCAAATGGATATTCAGCAAGCGGAAGAATATGTTTTTGACAAGCTGGACGAAAATCTGGCAGATTCACTGTTTTATCATGGTACACATCATACCATTGACGTAACCAATGCGGCCTTGAAGCTTGCCGTAGCAGAGGGTATAAGCGACAAAGAAACGCTGATAATGATACAAACAGCTGCTTTGTATCATGATTTAGGTTTTATAACTGCCTACAACGGTCATGAAGAAGAAAGCTGTCGACTGGCAAGGGTATCGTTACCCCATTTCGGGTATACTACAGAGCAGATTGATACAATTTGCGGTATGATTATGGCCACTAAAATACCCCAAAGCCCGACTACTCATCTGGAAAGAATCATTGCCGATGCCGATCTGGACTATCTAGGCCGTGACGATTTCCAGTCTGTTGCACATTCACTCTATGAAGAATTACAGGAACGCGAACTGGTAACCGATCAGGATAGCTGGAACAAAATACAGATTAATTTTCTGGAGAACCACCAGTACTGGACCGAAACGGCCAGACAATGGCGCAATGCAGGCAAACTTACCCGATTAAAAGAACTGAAAGGGTTGGTTGAATAACTTACGCCACTGTCAACCGTTTCAACTTATCATTCTGCAGGCGTATGCGCTGGCATAAGATTCTTAACACACTTCGAAGCAACTCATCGCGTTCTTCCATCAGGTCATAGAAATCGTCCTGATCAATTCTGAAAAGCAGTACATCGCTCTTGGCTACCGCAGTGGCCGACCGTGGCTCTGAATCAAGCAGTGCCAATTCACCAAAAATATCTCCCTTGCCCATGGTGGCAAAAAGCACCTGATGGTCTACTATCCCGATTTCACCTGAGTAAATCACATACATGCAGTTACCGATGGCTCCTTTCTGAAAAATCTCTTCTCCTTCATGATAACTCACCTCATTCATTATCGGTACGATAGAAGTCAGCACGTTTTCAGGTGTTTCAGAAAACAATTGCGTGTTTTTCAGTACAATTACGCGCTCCAGTTCAGATATTTCGTTTTCATTATGTGCGTGTTGCATAGCTAAAATACCTTTATATTTTTCTTTTAATTCAGGTTTTTTGTTTACAATCTCAGCAGTGGCTTCCTGAAACAGTTTTTTAGGATGCGTCAGGTATTTCTCAAAAAGCTGATTATTCCGTCCGTGCAGGTTCCATGCCCTTAATGCCACCACGATCGTCCAGTCGCCAAAGGCATTACCGCCTTTTTCGAGTATGTACTCAATGCTGGGTTGCGGTTGAATGCCGTTATCAAAATATGACTCAAAAATTGCTATTTTCTTTTCAATCGCGCTTTCGTCCAGAATGGCATGCAGACATTTATAGATGGCTCTCGGAATAATATTGTCCAGAATCTCCAACGCATTGGCTCTTTTTTCTTTCGACGAATGCTCCACTCCCAGCATGGCATCCTGCACCATGTCTTTATCATAAAGCAACATCAGCAGGTAAAAAATCCTGCTCGACGACTGCCCCGATTCATATTGCAGTATCTCTTCGTCTAATATACCAAAGCCATGCAGTAGCTGGTAAACATGGGCTAGTTCTTCCTGTAAAAGTTTCTCGAACAGGGCCTCATTGTCTTCAGTATTGGTTCGCCTGCTTAATACTTTCAATGCCATCTGCCTTACATTCAGTGATTCGTTCTGGGCAAGACGCATCAATAACCTTTCACTGGCAAGGCTCTGATATTTCTCACTGAAAAGCACCACTTTCTGTAGCAAACCGGTATCCCCCCCTCTCGACAGCGCCTCCACTTCTGCAAATCCTCTTCCTCCCGACTTAATCAGGCTGTTGATTACTTTCTTGCCCCAGAGGCGGTCTTCCAACAAATGCACAAGGGTCTTGATTAATACCGAAGAATCGATGGCTCCGGCTACTTCAATCGCTTTTTCTTTGATAGCACCGGTTTCTTTCTCAAGGCTTATCCTTACAAAAGTTTCGTATTCTTTCAGACGCAGAAACTCTATAATCTCTAAAGCCACTAAGGTATGTGCCGGCACTGTGCTTTCGCAGAGTTCGTCTAATTTCACTTTGGCCTCTTCTCTCTGCCATTTCCAGCAGGCCAGAATGGCTCCCTGCACTGTATAAATATTTTTTGAATTGAGGTATACCAGCCGTTGCTCAGGTGTGGCAGCCAATGTACAGGCAATCTCTGCCGACAGGCGGCGGGCCAGCGGATTCACTTCGTTTTCATTAAAAATCTGTAGAAACTGTGGGTCAATGGCCAGATGCAGGCTTTTGATTACAGTCAGAATATGCAGTCTTACCTTATCCGACTTATTTTTCAACAAAAACGCTACCTGATTCTGAATCACTTTAGGCTCATACTTCATAATCCAATCAATTGCACTAATCACCTCTTCAGGTTTGTCGCTGCTCAGGTTCTTTAAAATAATGCCGAGGGCATCGCCCTGCACAACCAGCTCGTTGCTTTTCAGGAAGCGCTTACTCAGGGCATTTTTCAGCTCAATAATGTATCGCTTGTAGGCTTTATTGAGAAAAAACAACGCCAGTAAAGATAAAATAACTGTTAAGGCAAACGCTATCCAGATTTCAGACGAGTGTATGAAATACGCTATCAACAGCAAAACCCCGGCGATACCCATACCCAACGGTTCATAAAAACCTTTGGCCAATGTATGCCCTTTTAGTCGTTGCTGGGTTGACAAAGGCTGAAACATAACCAGAAAAACCGGATCAAAGGCTGTCCGGCGTAATACTTCGAAACAAAGATAGGCCGCGCTGAAATCGAACAGCAAAGAGCTTTCGTCCTGCTTGAAGGACGACATCCCTACCAGAAATACCGACATCAGCAAAGTGCCAATCGGCAGCAATAAAAGTGCATTTTTGAGACCGAATTTATCAATCACCTTGCTCGAAAACAGCACTTTCACAATCGTAGAAATGGCATAGGTAATAGCCAGCAAATATCCTACGAAAGTGATCACATCATGCTGGGAATGAAATTTGTATTTTACATTCACAAAGAAATTATATTCAATCCAGGTAGCAGAGGCAGCTATGGCTACCAGTCCGATGCACATTTCAAATACCAGGTGGCTACCGCCAAAAAGTGTTTCTACGATTTTAGATTCAGTATGCCTGCGCACTTTATGCTGATGATGGCTCGGAATCTCAGTCAGTTCAAAAGTTCTTTTCTGAGTCAAAAAGGCTAGCAGAAAAGTAAAAAACGCCACCAGCACCAATATAGCCAGTACAGAAGTAGAATGGATAAGCGCTGCCAGAATAGCCCCAATGGCCTTAGCCGGTACATCACCTGAACCAATGACACTAAACAGCCTTTTGCTCTGGCGCACATCAAATACCAGTGCCGAAACACCCCAAAACTCGAGATTGACCAGTAGATAGATAACCCTGAACCCAACCATTATACCGATAGCAACAGCCGTAGAATGATTGAAAAACAGAATAACCCCCATAATAATGGCCAGCACCAGCACTGCCAGCAACACACGCACGCTCAGTTTTTTAAGTACCAGATGATGCTCATAATATTCATAGATTTTCCCTACGCCCATCATGGCAAAGGTAGAAACGATATAGGCAATGGGCAGAGAAATTTCGGGGTGATGTTCGAGTAAGATCAGATTCGCCGAAACATATACTAAAACGGTTCCTATACTAATAAAGAAATTGTGTAGGAAAAATAACAAAAGTAGTCTTGATTCTTTCGGCGGCTCTTCAATGCGGGTAGACCCATTCATACTTTTAGATTCAACCATTTGCATTTTTAAAATGGACAACGCAATTTAGGAATGTTTTTTTAAAAGATTGGTTCAATTGCTGAATTTGTGAAGAAGAAAGACCGACGAAAAGCCGGTGATTTTGAAATGACTGACAGTACTTGTATTTTTGCAAAATAAAATGGCATTTTTCAACGAAAATATCGCAAAACCCCACACCCTAAATCCCTCTCCCCAACAATGGAGAGAGGGACTCTTAAAGCCCTTCCCCATTGTTGGGGAAGGGATGGGATGGGGTTTTTCAAATTTAATTTGCATTAGTATATGTTTTAAACAAATGCCAGAACTGCTTATACTTTCAGAATCGAATCATTTTAATCTGCTGAGCCCGATTACCATCGCCTTCTTTGCCTTACTCTTCTTTATGGCGCAATTTGGTTTTTACTAATTGATGATTGAAAGGAATCCACGATTGGCAACCTTGTAAATACCTGAGAGAATCCGACTTACACGATTCAACCTCAAAATATTCACTAATTCGCTATTCACGGTTCATCATTAATTATTCACCAAATCACTCATTCACTCATTAGATATGCAAAATATATTTGTTTCGTCAGAAGTAGGTACCTTACGTCGGCTTATCATCCATAGCCCTGATAGCGGTTTAGGCAAAGTAGTGCCCTCAAAAGCACAGGACTGGCTCTTTGAAGACATTGTGCACCTGCAAACCATGCGTCGCAATGAATACGACTACTACGTTAAGATTCTGTTGTATTTTCTGGACCCCGAAAAAGTAAAAGGCAAATTGAAAGAAATTGACGCCGACACAAGCCGCGACTTCTACAAACCGGAAAAAGAGGTGTATTTCAATTCAGATAAAGTAATTGAGTTTGAAAAGCTGCTGGCTGATATTCTGCATATACCTGAAGTGCGCACGCAATTAATAGCCGCTGTATGTGCAGTAGAAGAATGTTCATTTCAATTTCAGAACGAACTGGCGAAGTTATCGCTGATTGAGCTGGCCAAGGTGCTTATTACCGGTACTATGCCTAATGACAGAATGCTTTTCCCGCCGATTCCGAACCTGATTTTTACGCGTGATATTGGCATTATAGTAAACGAGTACCTATTGCTCAATAAACCGGCTAAATATGCCCGCACGCGTGAGTCACTGCTAGCGCGGTATATTTTCTTTAATCACGAAATTTTTACCGATTTAAGGGGTAAAATTATCGAGATTACAGAAGACGAAAACCATTTTTTACTACCCGAAGACGAGCAGGAAGACCGCCTGAATACCCTTGAAGGAGGCGACGTAATGATGGTAGCGCCGAATCACCTGCTGATAGGTGTCAGCGAACGCACCACCGTTGAAGCAGCACGACAAGCCATTGATTTGTTATTCGCCCGTAAGGTTGTGAAGAAAGTAACGATTGTGAAAATTCCGCAAAAACGAGACTATATGCACATTGACACCATCTTCACACAGATTAAGTGCAATGTATGGGTTTTGCTGGGTTCTCTGGGGCGTGTGCATGAAGAAGCCGAGAAACAGCAGATATGGGAAAACCTGGGCCAGAAGCCGGGTTATGAAACGCTTATCATCAAGCAGTTTATTAATAAGGAAGAAGGTGTGAAAGTAAGAGATTTTGCCAATCTGGAAGACCTGCTCAGTTCCATCACCAAAGATGACCTGAATTGCTATGATGATATCAAATTCATTTATTCGGGCAATAATCAGTTTCCCTACGGTGCCCGAGAGCAGTGGACCGACTCCTGTAATCTGCTGGCACTAAAAGCCGGAGTAGCCATAGGCTATGACCGCAACGACCACACGGCAAAAGCTTTCAGAAATGCAGGCTTCAGCACTATTAATGCGGTGGAATTACTGGAGAAATTCGAAAATAACGAGCTTAATCCGGAAACATTGACTGATACGATTATCCTACTACCCTCTGCCGAGCTCTCAAGAGCCCGAGGTGGCTCGCATTGCATGAGCTTGCCAATATTGAGGGAAAGTGCCATTTGATATCTTTTACCCCATCCTGCTCCTCTCCTTGGTTTGGGAGAGGAGTCTTTCAACCTAACACACCATTTTTAATTCATGAAAACCAGATTACTGTTCTTTTTACTCATTTGTTCCATACAAACTTTTGCACAGAAGAAATCGTATTATTTATTTACTTCTTTCAGAGACAACGGGCAGGACGGCCTGCATCTGGCGCTGAGCAAAGACGGCCGCAACTGGTCGGCGCTGAAAGGCGACCAGTCGTTTCTGAAACCACAGATTAATCATCCTGACAATCTGATGCGTGACCCGGCCATTCAGCAAGGTCCTGACGGGACGTTCCACATGGTCTGGACGATTTCATGGGATGGTAAAAATGGCAGGGTAATAGGCTATGCCAACTCGAAAGACCTGATTAACTGGTCGGCTCAAAAGGCCATACCTGTGCTGGCAAATGAAACGGGGCTGGTAAGAAATGTGTGGGCACCGGAATTATTTTACGACAAAGCTCAGAAAGACTGGGTTATCTTCTGGTCGTCGACCATCAAGGGCAAATTTGAAGAAGACACCACTAATCTGAGTGAAGATAAATACAACCATCGGTTTTATTATGTACGAACCAGAGATTTCGAAACTTTTAGCGAAACCCGTCTTTTCTACGACCCGGGCTTCAATTGCATTGATGCTACATTGCTGGAAGACAAAGGCAAGTTCTATCTTTTTCTGAAAGATGAAAGATTAAATCCTCTAAAGAAAAACCTGCGTTTTGCTGTGGGTGATACTCCAACAGGCCCATTCAGAAATCTAAGTGAGTCTTTTTCCGGCAGTTGGGTAGAGGGGCCGTCGGCCATTAAAATCGAAAACTACTATTATGTGTATTTCGACCATTATACCAAGCCTCATTACTACGGGGCCTATCGCTCAACAGATTTAAGCAACTGGGAGGAAGTATCGTCGGACATTAATTTCCCCAAAGGCATGCGGCATGGTAGTATCATCAGCATAACTAAAAAGCAGGCTAAGAAGCTGGAGCTGGCAAAATAGGAATGTGATAACGCAGTTTTAGTCCCGTCAGGGACGATGTATCTGTAGATTACCTATTCGCCAATAAAAAATATCCTGTAGGGATAATATATTAGAATATATCTTCCCTACAGGATTACAAATATGAGCGTTAATCATCCTACTGATATATCATCATTATGTGATTCATAATTTAGCTATAAATTATACCAATCCCAATTTTTGTCTTACCGCTTTGGCACCTTCACACATGGCTTTCAGTTTCTGGCGGGATGCCCAGCGGGCGGTCTGGCTCAAACCACAATCGGGCGCTACGGCCAATTTCTCTGCCGGAACATATTTCAGGCAAAGTTCTATGCGGTCTATTACATCCTGCACTGTTTCACAGTAATAGTTCTTTACGTCAATAATTCCGACGGCTACATCCATTCGCTGCGCAAATTCGGCCAGCAATGTCACCTCATCAAATTCGCGGTTGGCCATTTCAATATGAATCTCGTCTACATTCAAATCCAGAAAATCAGGTAACATGGGGTGCAGTTTTCTGTACCCCACTGGGCGTCCCTTAAAATTCCCAAAGCACAAGTGTGTTGAAACCCTTGCTTTACCCACGACCCCTTCAATAGTCCGCTTAAATATATCAACAAAGCGTTTGGTGTCCTCCTTGTAAGCATAGCACGACATCGACGGCTCATCAACCGTTATTTCCGTACAACCTGCCGCTACCAGGTCTTCCAATTCTTTTCTTACAAAAGGTAGAAGCCCTTCAGTAATTTCATACCGGTCTTTGTAGATTTTTCCGTCGGGCAACATACGACCCGAGAGGGTATATGGCCCCGGTACTGAGGCTTTCAGCGTGTGCCCCTTCGGCGCCAGTCTGGCCAGACGCTGGTATTCTTTTACGGCTCCCAGTCCTTTCGGTGCAGTTAGCGGCTCAACAATAGAGTGCTTGCCCCGTTGGTCATGCGCAGGCGGGCCGAACTTACGGGTCTCTGAATGGTTAGGCTCCAGGCCTTTGATGAATCCGTAAAAAGACAGGTTAAAATCCAGACGGGTTTGCTCTCCGTCGGTAATCACATCCAGTCCGACGGTGGTCTGGTCATGAATGGCCGCTACCACGGCATCCTCAATCATTTCTTCTATATCCGCCGCACCGAATTTATCTAGGTTCATGGAAGAAAATTCAAGCCAACCCGGAAAAGGGTAACTCCCCACAACGGTTGTTCTAATAGGTATAGGTTGCATATTTTATTGAGTGAATGAGTGATTAACTGTGAATTAGTGATTGAGTGAATTAGTGAATGTTTTTTGACTTTTGCCAGAATGGCGAACCAACTGAATTGATTTGTCTTTAAGCTGTAATTCACAACTCAGATACAATCAGTTAAATCAAAGTTCAAGACAATATTCACCAATCGCTCATTCACTAATTTATTACAAGTCTCCTGTGATAATTAATTTGCCCGAGATGATAATTAAAATGCCCGTACAGATGAATCAGGAAATATTCGTTACTCTCTAATCCGTTGTTATACTCTTCAGTATGATGTCTGTCCAGGTCTTCGGCAGTCAGGTTTTCCAGCACTTTTTTCAGCATCAGCCGCGTTGCTTCAATTTTTTCAATCAATACAGACTTCGGCACGTTCTTATCCGAAAACTCTAAAGGCCGGTTCCGTATATAATCTGTGTTACCCAATTGCGTCCCCAGATAGTGATTCAGGTTTCCCATCAGGTGCAGGCATAAGTTTCCGGCCGAGTTACTGATTTCTCCGCGTATCACCCATAGTCCGTCTTCGCTGGTGTAAGCCTCTATCTCGGTTCTCAGTTTCAGCAGGTCGCGGTCGAAAAGTTTAATTAATGAACTGATCATTTTTATTCGTTTTACTGTCGTTTACTGATTGTTAAATCCCTATTCATGCGCACATAATTTTTACCGTTTTTCTGAAATACCGCCCAGTCAGTCTCCATGCCAAAGCGCTCATAAAACCCAATGGCAGCCACCCGGGCATCACAAAAAAGCGATTTCACGCCTATTTTACGGGCTTCTTCTATCATATATTTCAATAGTTCAGAGCCATATCCATTCCTTTGAACGGTCTCATCTGTAGCAAACTTTCTGAATTGCGCTCTTTCGCCCTCTTTGAAAAGTGATACTACCGATACCAGCCGCCTGTTTTCAAATAACCCGTAGTGCAAACCCTCGGCATCGTTGGGCAGAATCACAAAATCAGGGTGTTTATCCGGCCACATCACCTTATGCCGCAGTTCGCGGGTATCTTCTGCCTGTATTTCCTTTAATTCAATCAAAATCTTTTATAATTCTCTTATCCAAATATTACGGAACGCCACCTCCGAACCATGTTCCTGCAAAGCAATCGGTCCTTTGCCGGAATAATATTCATACGAAGGTATACCGATGTACTGTATCGTTCCCTGAATCTCAAAGTGATTCAATATCAACACACCATTCATCAATACAGTTACATAAGCAGGTGTTTCAACCGAGCCGTTGTATCTGAATTTCGGGGCTGTAAAAAATATATCATAATTATTCCATTCCCCCGGTTTCAGCATCGCGTTGGCCAGGGGTATCACCTGCTTGTACACACTACCGGCCATGCCATTGGCATAAATCGGCACTTCATTATTGTAGGAATCAAATATCTGAATCTCGTACCTGCCATGCAGAAAAACCCCGCTGTTGCCCCCGTTCGGGTACCCCGCTTTTTTAGAATCGAGTGGCATGTTGAACTCTACATGCAACTGAAAACTGCCAAACTCTTGTTTGGTCATCAGTTCGCCCGTTCCGTTTTTAGCAATCATGGCACCCTCTTTCAACAGCCATTTCGAAGCTGACTTATCTTTTGTCTGCTGCCAGGCATTCATGTTAGTGCCATCAAAAAGAATAAGGGCGTCGGAAGGCGGCGCACCGGCAGCTTTACCCGGCACTACCAATTTGGGCTTGGGCTCCCATACCTCGGTAGTTTCAGGCACTTTAAAATTCTGTGCAAAGGCACTCAGGCTGAGGATAGCCAAAGCAAATGAACAGATGATTTTTTTCATAGGTTAAAGTATATTAATCGGTCTTGGTTTTGTTCTCAGATACATAGCTTTGTACTCCCAATTGGGCATACATTTTAGCTATGCGGTGGGCGTGTTCGTCATAAGCCGCCTCAAATAACTCGGTGGCTCTTGTGGCGCCTACCAATGCACCTGCGGTAAGTACTTTAGGCGGATGCCCCGCTTGGGTGAGGTAATCAGCCACCTGCGCTTTGATACTGTTGATAATCATGGCGCCCCCAACCGTTGAACCGGGAGAAACAGGAGTATCCAGATTAGGTACATACACCATTGAGTCACCAACGGGTGCGCCGGTGTCAAGCACCAGATCGGCAAAGTCGTTCAGTTTTTTATGGTCGGCGCGTTTGGTAATGCTGGCTTTCAGGTGGTCTTCTGTTACCAGCGCCACCACTTTGATGCCTTTTTGCTGAAAAATTTCGGCCATCTCTACAGGAACCACATTGGTGCCTGACGACGAGATGACCAGTGCCGTATCTAAAGTAGATAAATCAAAATTTCTGAGGATTCTATCGGCAAATCCGCTAACGTTCTCCAGAAACATGGCCTGGCGCTGTCCGTTAGCGCCTACTACCAGATTATGAAACGTGAGCGAAAGCTCTACAATGGGATTAAACCCCGGAAATGAGCCATAGCGCGGCCACATTTCTTCTACCATAATACGGCTGTGCCCTGACCCAAACACATGCACCATTCTTCCGGCCAGTATAGAATCGGCAAACCATCGGGCAGCCGTTTGTATTTCACTTTCCTGTTGTTTTACTGTCTCTACAATGCCAGCACACTTATTCAGATAATCCTGTATGACACTCATATTTCTAATTTCTTATGTTGTATGATTATTTATTTAGTTAGCACAAAGCTGGCGGCACCTATGGCGCCTGCCATGTCGCCGAAGTATGCCTGCACAATGCTTGTTTTTTTATCACCGGGTCGCCATTCATACAAATCCATGAACGATGCCAGCGGCTCAAAAAGCGAATCTTCGGCCAGTGTAATGCCTCCGGCCAAAACTACCATTTCGGGTGATAGTAAATTAGCAATAGAGCTGATGGCCACGGCCAGTTTTCTAACTGACGATAACCACAGATACGTCGCAAAGTGGTCTCCTTTCCGGTAAGCTTCTACTAGTTCCCAGGTTGAATTAAACTTGCCGTGACTTCTTTTTTCTATGGAATAATTACCGATGGCATATTCCAGACTACCCACCATGCCTACTATGCTTTGGGTGTCTTCCTGTGTATTGATGGATATATGCCCCAGGTGCCCTGCCATTTGCGAAAGTCCCTGATATAAATGTCCATTAATCAAAATACCTCCTCCTACTCCCGTGCCCAGTGTCAGCAAAACCACATTGCGCTTGTCTTTCGCTACGCCGAATCTCGCTTCTGCCATCAGCGCTGCGTGAGCATCGTTCAATACGTAGGTGGCATCGCCGAGATACTCTCCCCACATAAAATTCTCCAGGCCTTTCAACCGATTCGGCAGATAAGCAATACATTGATTCTGCTCATTAGGCAAGCCGGGTGCAGAAAGGCCTATACCCAGAATGGGTTGTTGCAGGTAGTTTTTCAGATACTCAACCATTTCCTTTACGTTCTCACGCCACGAGCCGTCATCCGTATCTTTTGTCGGAATATAGTGTTGCTTCAAAACCTCCCCTTTCTGGTTTATGATTAAGCCTTTTATGTTTGTACCCCCTAAATCTATACCTATTACGTAAGACATCTATTTATTGTCGATTTTCGATTGCAGATTGTCAATTCTTATTCTCGATTTTCAATTTCAGATTGTCGGATTGTTTAATTCGACAATCTGAAATCGACACTCGACACTTCTATTACTTGTTTTTTCTTGCCGTAATCGCTGAGGCTGAAAATATGGCCAGCAGTTCATTTGCTTCTTTCATCAATTCCTTTAAAAGAATGTCATTAACAATTTTCCCTTCAATCAGTAATTCCATCCAGAATATCGATTCATCCGTTTCCTCCTCTGCAATATGAACTTTATTTATAAAATCTGCTTGTGACTTAGCCCGACAAGCCGAACGATAATTAGCTCCAACAGATGTGCCTGCTCTCAATAATTGCTTCCCGATTACATCCGCCACCTTATCCGTAGGCAAAGCTCTTACTAATCTGATTATCCGTAAAGAAAATTGTTTAGTCCGGCTTTTTAAATCCACCGCATTCATAAGTTGTTCGCTTAGGTTAACAGCAAAAAAATACTTCTATCAATAGGCGAACTGAAAGTTCTCTTTACAAAACAATTCGACAATCTGCAATCGACATTCGACAATCCTTCAATATTGCCCTTCGCTCACACTCCATCCTCCATCTACAAAAAGTGCTTGCCCCGTTGTGAATCCGGAGGCATCAGACATAAAGTAAAGCGCCGCTCCGTCCAGATCGGTTGCTTGTCCGTTCCGGCCGCCATCCAGTGGTTGTTTGGTTTTCACAAAATTCATGATCACTTCGTCTTTTGAAGCCCGCTGCGACATCGGTGTTTCTACCAAAGCGGGTGCCAGCACATTTACTCTTATATTATAAGGTGCGTAATAAGCCGCAATCGATTTTGAGAATCCGATAATGGCAGATTTAGTAGCGGCATAGGCGTGTGTTGAGAAATATTTCGGTGATGGAGAAACACCAAGTACCGACCCCATATTCAAAATTGTTCCTCCTTTACCCAATTCTATAAATTTTCTGATCGCTGCCTGATTCGAAAGCATTAGGCTCGTCAGGTTCAGTTCAAAGGTTTTGTTCCATCCTTCCAGGCTTATCTCATGCAAAGGACCGTCGCCGAATTTCCGTCCGCTGCCTCCCGCTACATGATACAGCCCGTCGAAACCTCCAAACGCTGCCATCGCTATATCAATAGCACTGACAGCCGTTGCGGGATCAGCCGCATCTCCAATCATGGCACGCGCGCTTTCACCGAGTTCATTTTCAGCAGTAGCACAACTCTCCGGATTCCGGCCTACCACCACTACCATTGCACCATTTTGCACAAAGGCCTTCGCTGCCGAAAGACCCAGCCCGGTAGTACCGCCTATCACGACTATTTTTTTATTTTTCAGCATCAACGGTTTCTAAAAATTGCTCATCAAACCCACAACTTGTCTATACAAGCAAAAGTAAGCAAAGAAAAAAACTTTGCAAATTTTGTATCACGATTTTTCAAATTGATAGTCTAACTCTAATTACGGTCAACAAAAAAGGGCACTGATTATTACATCAGTACCCTACTTGTATCGGAGATTTTACAGTATATTATTTTTTGGTTGCGTAAGTCGTATAATACTTCTGTGCCTGTGGCATCTGCTTTTGCAAATCGGCAATTCTGGTTTCATCAGCAGGGTGAGTTGACAGCAACTTAGGTGGTTTCTGCGAATTTTTACCTGCTTCAGCCATTCTTTGCCAGAACGCCACCGCATTTTGTGGATCATAACCGGCCATTGCCATAAAAATCAATCCCAGTTTATCGGCTTCCGATTCCTGCTTACGGCTATTAGGTAACACATAACCCACCGAAGCACCAATACCCAATACCTGCCCTACGAGTTCCATAGTCTGCTGATTTCCGGTATATACCCCTGCGCCTAATGCCCCTAAACTGGTAATTCCCTGAGCAGCCATAGCCTGGCTCATGCGTTCACGGCCGTGGCTGGCAATGGCATGGGCAATTTCGTGACCCATTACTACTGCTACCCCTGCCTCGTCTTTACAAATCGGCAGAATTCCGGTATAGAAACATACCTTACCACCGGGCATACACCAGGCATTCACTTCTTTGCTTTGCACCAGTTTAAACTCCCATTGGTAGCCGCTGATTACTTGACTGTAATTGTTCTGAATCAGGTAATTTTCAACGGCTGTTTTAATTTTCCCGCCTACTCTGGCAATCATTTCTGCATCACGGTTGGTGGCCGCTACTACCTTCGACGTATCCATAAAGCCTTTGTATTCGGCAAAACTCATCTGAATCATTTCATCGTTTGATACCAGCCCGACAAACTGATTACGCCCCGTTAGAGGAACTTTCTGACAAGACCAGATAAATACAAATAATAAACATGCCGCTACCGAAGATTTGAAAAGGGTTTTCATCGTATTATAATATTATATTAATTTAAGTTCTTGATTTTCAGTCCCGAATGATTACAAAAACAGCTTTCCACACAAAGGACTATTTGCTGACAATGACTAAAAAATCAGACCATTATCTGCTGCCAAACTATGAAAATTCCCTATTTTTGTAAAAATTCCAAACTTTTATCTGCCTCAAAAGTACGGAAAAAATCATTATAATAAACCAACACCTAATCTTTGAGGCCCTGTCTATACCGTATGAAAATCATCGCAATCGGGCGTAATTACGCCGAACATATCAAAGAACTGAATAACGAACGCCCCGACGAACCAGTCATATTTACCAAACCGGAAACCGCCATTTCAAAAAACGGAGAACCTTTTTATTATCCTGATTTTTCTAGCGATATCCACCATGAAGTAGAAATTGTTATCAAAATCAACAAAATGGGAAAAAATATTGAGGAAAAATTTGCCCATAAATACTATGACGAAATAGGCATAGGTATTGATTTTACAGCCAGAGACATCCAGTCGAAACTAAAAGCAAAAGGCTTACCATGGGACCTCGCCAAAGGCTTCAACGGTTCGGCTCCGATTTCAGAATTCGTACCGAAATCTAAATTTACTGATCTAAAAAATCTGAACTTCCATCTGGATGTTACCGACGCTGACGGCCATACACAAACGCGCCAGCAGGGCAACACATCTCTGATGCTTTTCTCGTTTGACTACATCATTGCATTTGTTTCAAGATATTTTACGCTAAAAACCGGCGACCTTATTTTTACCGGTACACCCTCGGGAGTGGGCCCTGTTAAATTAGGTGACAAACTCACGGCCTCTATTGAGGGCGAAAAAATGCTTGAGTTCGAAGTAAAATAAGTAGCACTGACAAGCTGCAGAAATTAACATCAGTATTAATCTATTAGATTGAGATTTGTATACATAGCCTGAGTATTTAGGCCGCCTGTTCTTTTTTGAAAAGAGCGTGGTAGCACCTTTTACTCTTTCTGTTAGAAGCAGGGCCATTGTATAATCCACTCAAATACTTACAGACGTGAAAACAAAGAATAAATCCATTCCTATAACAAAAGTTCTGAGTACCCTTTTACTGATTGTATATTTGACAGCCGATACCTCGCTCTGCCGCACCTATGCCCAGCGGGATGTAAGCCAGGCAAAAGAACAATATCCTAAAGGCTATTTCATGTTTCCGATTCAGCCGGGTAAACAGGCTTCGTTATCGGGTGGTTTCGCTGACCTCCGTACCAATCACTTTCATGCAGGGCTGGATATCCGCACGGGAGCGGTTGAGGGCTATAATGTATATGCCGCTGCTGATGGTTATGTATCGCGCATCAGAGTTATGCGTGGGGGTTACGGCAATGTGCTTTACATTACACACCCGAACGGATACACTACGGTTTATGGGCACCTCAAAAAATACAATCCTGTTATAGAGGAATATCTTCGCAGCAAGGAATATGCTCAGAAAATATGGGAAATAGAACTGACACCCGGGCCTAATGAACTCAAAGTAAAAAAGGGTGAAGTGGTGGCCATTTCCGGCAATACAGGAGCATCCGGCGGGCCTCACCTGCATTTCGAAATCCGCGATGCTTTTGAAAACGCCATCAATCCACTTAAATTCGGTTTTCCTGAAATAGAGGATTCGCAGGCGCCTGTTATTGAGAAAGTAATTCTGAAAACACTCAATGCCTATTCCAGGGTTAATGGCGAATTGGGCAGGGTTTCTATGACCCCCAAGCGAACACCCGCAGGTGAGTATATATTACCGACCATTGTAAAAGCACAAGGAACAATCGGACTGGAACTGAACACCTACGACCGCAGCCAGACCTCTCCTTTCCGGATGGGAATCACTGAACTGGAAGTAGAAGTAGACGGCAAAAGCACCTACAAGCTTAATCTTGAAAAAATGCCCTTCGATGTCTCCAAAGACATCAACGTGCATATTGATTATGATCTTTCTCAGTCAAACGGCACTCGTATTCAGAAGTGCTACGTGGCAGACGGCAACCGCGTTTCGGTCTATGAAACCGACAGAAACAAGGGTAAAATTGTGATTACGGATAATCAATTACATAGTGTTTTTGTAAAAGTAAAAGACAGCTACGGCAACACCTCTGTCCTTACTTTTTCAATTCAGGGAGAACCATCTGTCATGCAGGAAAGTCCGGTGGATATTTCGCTGGCCGAAGAAAGTAATTTTTCAGGTAATCTCTCTACCTCCATTACCGAAAATACACTTACAATCAGAGCTAAAAATACGTCGGCAGCCTTTGCCATATTACAAAACAAGGGCGTGCCCATAAAGTTGCCTTTATCTTACATCGCCAATAAAGAAGCCGTATATCTTTATGATTTAAACAGAGGCGTTGCCGATTTTGTACAGGTAGATAACAGCTCAGCTATTCTGGGCATAAAAAAAGAAATTCTCCCTCAGTTCGGCCAATTCTATTCTGAACCTAACCTGCGGCTCGATTTCACAAATGCCCTTTATGACACCCTGTACCTGACAACGTCTGTAAGCGGCACTAAACTGACCATTAATACCGAAAAGATACCACTGAAAGACCTCTTGACTGTATTATGGACGCCATCGGGCATTTCGATGTCACCCAAAACAGGTGTTTATGATATCAACAATGGCCGCCAGTATCTGGGTGGTACCTGGATCGGCAGTGCCATTCAGTTCAAGACCCGTCGTCTGGGCAACTTCCAACTGATTACCGACAATGACGCACCAGGTATCCGACCGACACAAATAGATTCAACCTACCTGAGCTTTATTATTTCTGATAATTTCTCGGGTATCAAAGCGTTTAACTGTTATGTGAACGGAGAGTGGGTTTTGATGGACTATGAATATAAAAACGGTAAAATCTGGTCAATAAAACTCGATGAATCGCAGATATTCAGTGGAGATTTAAAACTGGAAGTAGTCGATAACGTGGGCAATACAGGCACGTATCAGGTAAACATTGATGAGTACATCAAACAACACAAGCAACAATTAAAAAAATCAAGAAAAAAACATGCCCCTGCACGTAGGAAGCCCGGTTCCGGAGCTAAAAGCAAAAAATCAAAACGGAGATGACATAAGTCTGAGTGATTATAAAGGCAAAAAAGTTGTTTTATACTTTTATCCGAAAGACAACACCCCTACCTGCACCGCAGAAGCATGTAATCTGAGAGATAATTATCATGCACTACTGGCTAAAGGATATGTGGTTTTAGGTATAAGTGGCGACAAACAGAAGTCTCACCAGAACTTTATAAAAAAATATGATCTCCCCTTCGACCTGCTCACCGACCCCGACAACGAAATAGCCAAACAATTCGGAATCTGGGGCGAAAAGCAATTGTATGGCCGCAAGTATATGGGGGTTTTCCGTACTACTTTCATTATTAATGAGAACGGAATCATTGAAGAAATCATTTCCAAGGTTGAATCCAAAAACCATGCACAGCAAATACTGAAATGAATTTGCTGTTGCTTTTTTATATTACAACTAGTCTAAAACCTTCATAAGCCAAGCTCTTTTGTCCTTTTATTATTGTACCACCCCGTCAATGGCTGATTAAACAAAGGCATTTTTTATAACCTATGCCGACTTAAGTCGGCATTTATTGACTATATCCGATGTTATTATAGCAAGCGAATTCATTCGCTGATACGCAACAGAATCCTCTTTCTTATAAACAGCTTTCAGAATTATTATCCCAAAACCGTAATTTATGCCTTAATAGTATAAGTTTAAAGACATTTAAGTTTTTAAAAACCAAGATGTATTATGTACTTTTGCAAAAATTAATACAAAACCACATTTTTATCATTATCTGGCTAACTTTGTATTAATTGTTTTTTTGACACTTAATAATACTTTTAAATGCAGAACCAAGAATTACGAGAAATTGCGGTACAAGTACGCCGGGATATTGTTAGAATGGTGCATGCCTGCCAATCCGGACACCCCGGTGGTTCTTTGGGTTGTACCGATTTGTTTGTTGCACTCTATTTTCAGCAAATGAAAATCAATAACAGAAAGGGTAAGGGCGGTTATCTTTCGTTTAATATGAATGGTACCGGAGAAGACCTCTTCTTCCTTTCAAACGGACATATCTCACCTGTTTTTTATTCTACCTTAGCCCGCAGAGGATACTTTGGCGTAAGCGAACTGGCAACTTTCCGTAAGATTGATTCAAGACTACAAGGGCACCCAACCACGCATGAACACCTGCCGGGTATACGCATTGCCTCGGGTTCATTAGGACAAGGTCTTTCGGTATCTATCGGTGCCGCATTAGCCAAACGCCTGAACGGCGACAAAAATCTGGTGTATTGCCTGATGGGTGATGGCGAACAACAGGAAGGACAGGTATGGGAAGCAGCACAGGCCGCACCTCACCACAAATTAGATAATCTGATAGCAGTGATAGACCTGAATGGTCAGCAAATTGACGGCCCGACTGAAAAAGTAATGAGCAACCGTGACCTGAAAGCCAAATACAAGGCTTTCGGCTGGAACGTGATAGACATCAAAGACGGCAACGATATGGATCAGGTGGTAGCCGGGCTTCGTAAAGCCAAACGCCTGACAGGCAAAGGCCAACCGATTATGATATTGCTTAAAACCGAAATGGGTGCCGGAGTTGACTACATGATGGGCAGCCACAAATGGCACGGTGTAGCACCAAACGACGAACAATTAGACACCGCACTGAAACAACTGGTAACCACCGGAACTATTGGGGATTATTGATGGACGGTCCTCAGTGCTAATCAAATTCTTTCAAACTCAGATTAACATCGTTTATGACAAAATACACATTCACCGAGAAAAAAGATACACGTTCGGGCTTTGGTGCGGGCATGACCGAATTAGGCCGAACCAACCCTGATGTAGTAACTCTTTGTGCCGACCTTGTAGGCTCTCTGAAAATAGATACATTCATTAAAGAAAACCCTGAGCGCTTCATTCAGTGCGGTATTGCCGAAGCGAACATGATAGGCGTAGCAGCCGGGCTTACCATTGGTGGTAAAATTCCGTTTGCTACTACTTTTGCCAACTTCGGTTCAAGCAGGGTTTATGACCAGGTTCGCCAGTCAATTGCCTATTCAGATAAAAACGTAAAGATTGCCGTTTCGCATGCGGGTCTTACTTTGGGAGAAGATGGTGCTACACACCAGATTCTGGAAGATCTGGCCATGATGCGTGCCTTGCCTAATATGACGGTTATCAACCCATGTGATTTCAACCAGACCAAAGCCGCTACTATAGCAGCAGCTAACTGGAAAGGCCCGGTTTATCTGCGTTTCGGTCGTCCGGTTGTGCCGGTTTTCACAGCACCCGATCAGGTGTTTGAAATCGGTAAGGCATGGATGGTGAGCGAGGGTAAAGACGTAACCATTATTGCTACAGGCCATCTGGTATGGGAAGCAATACAGGCAGCCGAGCAACTGGAAGCACAGGGCATCAGCGCTGAAATCGTGAACATACACACCATTAAACCATTAGACGAAAAAGCCATTTTAAAGAGCGTTCGCAAAACCAGATGTGTGGTAACCTGCGAAGAGCATCAAGCAAATGGTGGTCTGGGTGATGCCGTGGCACAGACTTTGGCCAGGAATTTTCTTGCACCTCAGGAGTATGTAGCCGTAAACGATTCATTCGGTGAGTCGGGCACGCCGGCACAGCTGATGGAAAAATATGGCCTTTCGGCAAAAAATATTGTCGAAAAAACATTAAAAGTGATTCAAAGAAAACAATAAACCCAAGTGGTTGTTTGTAAGAAACAGGGTGAGACCTAACCCCACTCCCGAACTCCCTACCTATTTGTTGGGGAGGGCTGGGGTGGGGTCAGTCATTCAAAATCACAAACAAACCCCTTTCCGTAAAAAATGCAGATTTCCGATCAAGAGTTAGTCGGCTTAATACAAGATCCGGAGAAGCGTCAGAATGCGTTTAATCTGCTGATAAAGAAATATCAGCAAAAAATCTATTGGCATATCCGCAAAATGGTAATCGACCATGACGATGCCGACGACGTGGTACAGGAAACTTTCATAAAAGTATGGCAGGGCTTGCAGAATTTCAGAGGCGATGCCCAACTCTACACCTGGATTTACAGAATCGCTACCAACGAATCATTGAACTTTTTACAGAAGAAGCGTCGTCAGAACCATGTTCCATTGGAAAACGACGACAGCACCGACCTGCTCAATACACTCGAAAGCTCCGTTTCTCAGGAATATATATCAGGTGACGAAATACAGCTGAAATTACAGAAAGCATTACTGCAACTGCCTGATAAACAGCGATTAGTGTTCAATATGAAATATTATGATGATATGAAATATGACGACATTGCCGAAATAACAGGTACTTCTGTAGGGGCGCTGAAGGCATCGTATCATCTGGCTGTAAAAAAAATTGAAGATTTTTTAAATAAAGAATCCTGATTATTTAAACCTTTTAAAAATTGACTTGTCAAAACCACAATTAAACAATTTAAGGAGGTTATAGAGAACCAGTTCACTATCAGTCTCATGAGTATATCATGAAAAAGAGTATCCAAATAACAGACATCCCCAAAGTAAACATCTTTCAGGTACCCGAAAATTACTTCGATACGCTGGCGATGTCTATTGAGCAAAGGCTGGCCCTATTTGACGAACCAAACTTCAGTTTTGGTAAACAGCAAAACTTTGCAGTGCCTGACACTTATTTTGATACGCTTTCCTCAAGAATCATGAGCCGTATTGCCAATCTTGAAAAACAGGAAATCAGATTGGAGAATCTACCGAAAATGAATCCTTTCAAAGTTCCGGAAGGATACTTCAAAAACGCAGAAACTGCCATAGCAGCTCATGTAAAACTGCAAAGCATTGAGAAAAAGAATATTTTTGAAATACCGGCTGATTATTTTGATGAGCTCCCGGCACGCATACTGAGCCGAACCACAAAAGAAGCCAGAACCATACAAGTGAACTGGTGGCAAAAAGGCCGTGTGGTCTGGACAGCCGCAGCAAGCCTTGTGCTGATGATCGGTCTGGGTTTTGCCGTACCTCAGTTTTCTGAGTCAGCAACAGAAGCCGCGTTCAACGATTTAAGCAGAGAAGACATTAATACCTATCTGGCCACGCAAGATTTAAGCTATTTAGAGTATGAAGTAGCCTCGGCTACCGAAACAGCCTTACCAAAGGGAATTGAAACCAGAATTATAGACGATCTGGAAATTAACAAAACTGATATTCTGGAACATCTGGAAAGTCAGGACATTGAGGATATATAATTGTTTTAACCGGCACGAAAATCCTTATGAAAAAATCAACTTTATGAAACAAATCATTTTTATCATTTTAGCATTGCCAATGCTGTCGTTTTCTCAGAACCGACATGGTGCAGTAGGCGATCGATTTGAAAAGATTCAGACCGCCAAAATCGGCCTTATTACCGAAAAACTAAATCTGACCACTGAGCAGGCGCCACAGTTCTGGTCGGTATACAACGAGTATCAGAGCAGGAAATTCGAATTGCGCAGAAGTATCAAAAGGACATTCGACGAAGCCAATTCTCTGACCGCCACCGACGATAAAATCACAGGTTCGCACAAACAGGTGCTTGCCTACAAAAAGAAAGAAATAGAGCTGGAAGAAGAGTATATGACCAGACTTCTGAAAACCATTACACCAAAACAATATGCCGAATTGAAACGCACCGAGCAGAATTTCAACAAAAAACTATTGGAAAAACTGCAGGAATAGGCACAGAAAAGATACAAAAAGGTCGGGGGGAATATTCTCTCCGACCTTTTTTATTGCTTTTATATTCCATACGCGCAAAATTTCTATAATTTTGTATAGTATTTATCGCCTGAGATTATGTCGCAACAAATCAATAAAAGTAACCGTCTTAATAACCTGAGTTATGCCATTCGTGGTCCTGTGTTCGACAAAGCACAGCAACTCGAAGCCATGGGGCAAAAAATTATCAACCTTAATATCGGTAATCCTGCACCTTTCGGCTTCGATGTACCCGACGAAATCATTTCCGACATGATCATGAATATCCGCAATGCACAGGGGTATTCGCATCATCTGGGTATTTTTCCGGCACGCAAGGCCATTATGCATTATACCCAGCAGATTGGGATTCATGGTGTTACCATCGATGACATTTTTATTGGCAACGGGGTAAGCGAATTAATTGTGATGAGCATGCAGGCCCTGCTCAATGAGGGCGACGAAATATTGATTCCCTCACCTGACTACCCGCTCTGGACTACTTCAGTAGCGCTTTCAGGTGGTAAACCCGTTCATTACATCTGCGACGAGGAGTCTGACTGGAATCCGGATCTGGAAGATATCAGACGGAAAATCACCCTTAAAACCAAAGGTATCGTTATCATCAATCCGAACAACCCAACCGGAGCAGTATATAGCCGCGAGGTGTTGGAAGGCATTGTACAGATGGCGGCAGAGCACAATCTGATTGTTTTCTCTGACGAGATCTACGATAAAATATTGTATGACGGGCACAAGCATATTCCTGTAGCTACCCTGAGTGATGACGTATTTATCATGACCTACGGTGGGCTGTCTAAAAATTACCGCGCGGCAGGTTTCCGTGGTGGTTGGGTAATACTGAGTGGTGCCGTTCAAAAAGCCAGATCGTTTGTTGAGGGCTTTAACCTGCTGGCCAGTATGCGTCTGTGTGCTAATGTACCTACTCAATACGCTATACAAACCGCGTTGGGTGGTTATCAGAGTATCAACGACCTGGTTGCTCCCGAAGGCCGTCTGTGCAAGCAGCGCGACCTGATTCATTACCGCATTACGGATATACCGGGTATTACCTGCGTGAAGCCCAAAGGGGCATTGTATCTGTTTCCGAAAATAGATTTAAAGAAGTTCTCGTTAAAAGACGACGAACAGTTTGTTTTCGACCTGCTGTCGGAACAAAAAGTGTTGGTGGTATCGGGCACAGGGTTTAATTATGGTAAAAGCGACCATTTCCGCATTGTATTCCTGCCTTCAATGGAAGAACTCGAAACGGCCTCAAACCGCATCCGGCTATTTCTGGACGGGCACCGAATAAAACTGGAAGAAATGGAACTGGCGTGAGAATTTATTTAGTGATTGAGTGAATTAGTGATTGAGTGAATAATGTAGTTTGTCAGCCACAATGTACACAATAGTCACTATGTTTCACGATTCACTAATTCGTAATTCAAACATTCATTCACTAAATCACTCATTCGCTCAATAGTTACACAAAATCACTCAATATACTAACTATGCAGGCTCAAGCAACTTCAAATATTCTGATGATTCGTCCGGTCAACTTTGCTTTCAATCTGCAAACAGCCGAAAGCAATGCTTTTCAGGATACCGGAGCGCAGGCATTAGATATTGATATTACTCAGGAAAACGCCCTGAGGGAATTCGATGTGATGGTAAGCCGGTTGCGTACCATAGGTGTAAACGTGATGGTGTATGAAGATACCCCCAAGCCTTATACTCCCGACAGCATTTTCCCTAATAACTGGGTTTCGTTTCATCACAGCGGCAAGGTGTGTCTATACCCCATGCAGGCCGAAAACCGTCGTTTAGAGCGTCGGTCTGATATCATTGATGAGCTAAGCAAGCAATATCATGTTGAAACAGTCATTGATTTGACCGGCTTTGAGCAGGACAATAAATTTCTGGAAGGTACCGGCAGTCTGGTGCTCGACCGGATGCATCGCATTGCTTATGCCTGCATTTCTCCACGCACCAACGAAGAGGTGCTGAAAGCCTGGGAGAAACAAATGAACGGCTATAAGATTGTGAAGTTCCGTGCGGTAGATGCCAACGGCAAAGAGATTTATCATACCAACGTGATGATGTGCATTGGTGATAGCTTTGCGGTAGTCTGCCTGCAATCTATCAAAGACCTTGACGAGCGACTGATGGTGAAAGAAAGTCTGGAAAGCACCGGCAAAAATGTAATTGAGATAAGCCTTGAGCAAATGAATTCTTTTGCCGGCAATATGCTATTTGTTACTAATCAGAAAGGGCATCTTTTTCTGGTGATGTCAACCCGCGCCTGTGATTCATTGACACAGGTACAGAAAAACCAACTGAGTGAATACGCAGATCTATTGCATTTTGATTTAGACATCATAGAAACCTGCGGAGGTGGCTCTGCCCGCTGCATGATGGCAGAAGTGCATCTGCCGGAGAAGTAATAATAAGACTTGATTAATATCTACTTGCTTTTTCTGAATTGATATTTCAGATACAATCCTTGTGCCAGAGCCACGACACTGATAATACTTACCATTATCCATCTAATAGGCTTTAATTGCTCAAAAAATATGACATATAGTGCGGTAAAAATAATGATTACTATGGCATAGATAATCAATCTGTTAGCCTTATCCCTCTTATATTCCTTAAAAGCCTGGGTAACAATCAAGACTGCATCGGCGTCTGTATGCTCTTCCTTTAATTCGGCTTTTACTTCATTATAAGTAGCGCCACTTTTAAATTTCTTAATCTGGGCTTTAACTTCCTTATCAAACATTTATTTATTATTTAAAGAAGTATGGTTTAAAAACCATACTTCATATCTACATCATATAAAGAGATTACCCACATGTTTCACCAATACAAAAATTGGCCACACACTCATTTAATTGATTTAACATTTGCTCTTGTAGTCCCCATTGCTGACTCAAAACAATGTTTGCACAATTTTGAAAATCAAAAACCCAAGTACCAAACTGCTGCATTAAGTCCATTACACTCATTGTTGTCCAACCATTTAAATATTCCTGAGCTATCCTTCCCAAAGAATACCACCCAAATGGATTAGTACTATCCATACAATCACTAACGCCAGCAGTTGCCAAAACATCTATTGCATGTGCGTTCTGTTCATAATAATAAAAACATTGGCAGCATTGAGGAAATGAATATGAAGGTGTTAAATTACCAAAGGATAAAAAAAACAATAATAATGCTATCTTTTTCATGTCATTAGAAGTTTAGTTTTTATTTTTATTCTTAGCAGCTTTATAATCTTTATCATATTTTGTTAAAAACTCAGAATTTATCTTAACTTCTGAACTTTCTAAAATGATAGCGGCTTGCTCCATGCCTGATAATTTACAAAATTCTGGATATTTATCGCATAATTTCGCTTTAGCTATAATCATATCGAACCGATTTTTAATTCTACTTTTGGCATCTTGCATACCAGCGTCATTAAATTTATTAACCAATTCGTCATACGATTTA
Organism: Emticicia sp. GW821-FHT11C11; assembly: GCF_058808615.1. Taxonomy (NCBI): domain Bacteria; kingdom Pseudomonadati; phylum Bacteroidota; class Cytophagia; order Cytophagales; family Leadbetterellaceae; genus Emticicia; species Emticicia sp. GW821-FHT11C11. The sequence continues at coordinate 221,243 of NZ_JBXARV010000003.1, read as the reverse complement.
GGCTTATCACCCGCATTCAGCTTACTAATATCAATTTGATTGTCTTTATAAGAAAATCTTTCAATTCTGAACTGATCCATAGACTTTAAATAATTCTTGAACAATGAATCATTCTTAATTTGTTTACTTACTTGCTGAACATTGCTACTCATTCTAATTTTAGCAAGATTTTTCGCAACATTAGATAAGGATGGAAAGGATTTAGAAGTTTCAGGAACTTTCTCAAATTCAGTCTTTCTCTCACAAGAAAGATTGATTAATACTACTAGTGCGAAGATTAGTTTTTGATTTTTCATTTTTAAGATTTTAAAGTTAGTTACAGCTTGCATGATGTAGACAACCAAACATACTTTATTAAAACCAACATAAAAACGAAAACTCCTTTTTTTTATTTACCGGCACTATGGAATTTAACTTCTATTTCCATTAAACCATTTTTGATTTAATAATTTTACTTATTAATTAAAAGAAGTTAATTTCAGATGACATTTTATCCCGCTGTTCCGTCCAATCCCTTCAGAATAGCAACTCCTGATGAAGTACCCAACCTTGCGGCTCCTGCTTCAATAAAGGCCAGAGCCTGTTCATAAGACTGTATCCCGCCCGATGCCTTGATCTTCACGTTTTCCGGTAGTACCTGTCTCATCATTTTCACCTGTTCCAAATCTGCTCCTTTAGGGGCAAAGCCGGTGGATGTTTTCACAAAATCGGCTCCGGCTTCTTCACATATCTCGCAGGCAATACTCAAATCAAAATTATCCAGATACGCCGTTTCTATAATCACCTTCAGCAAAGCACTCCTGCTATGTGTCAATTCTGCTAATGCTTTTATCTCTTCTTTCACGGTCAGATACGCCATTGATTTAAAGGCATTCATGTTCATCACCATATCCAATTCATCTGCCCCGTCGGCCAGTGCGCATTCTGCTTCTGCCAATTTAGTAGCCCTGATGTTATAACCTAATGGAAAACCTATTACCGTGCACACCTTGGCTTCACTGTAAACGAGTATATCTTTCACAAACCGCACATAATGCGGGGGCACACAGGCCGCATAAAAATGGTGCAGGTAAACTTCTTCACACAGTTTTCTGAAATCCATTTCAGTAGACGTAGATTTCAGCAAAGTATGGTCAATATATGTGGCAAGGTTTTGCATAGTCGTAGGCCGGACTGGTAGTCCGGCGTTTAAAAAACAAGAATACATAATTGAGCAAATGTACAGCAAAAACCGTAGTCTCATTTACTCATACAATTAGTAGCACTAAAAAAACATCTTCTCTGCCAGCCTGAAAGTATTGCAATGCGCCTCAACGATGTCAGCAATGCGCGGAGAATACCCGCCACCCATCGAAACCACCATCGGTATCCGGTGCTTGCGTGCCTGTTCAAAAACAAAAGCATCTCTTCCGGCACACCCTTCCATTGATACCCGCAGCTTACCCAGTTTATCTGAAGCCAGAATATCTACACCGGAAATGTAAAAAATAAACTGTGGCTTTACTTCATCAATCAGTCGCGGCAGTGTATCAAACAGTATGCTCAGGTATTCGGTATCTTCACAATAAGTAGGTAGTTCGATGTCAAGGTCAGACCGCTCCTTTTTCATCGGATAATTCTCTTTGCCATGCATGGAGAAAGTAAACACCCTTGGTTCGTTTTCAAAAATCACCGCCGTTCCATTCCCCTGATGCACATCCAGATCAACCACAAGAATCTGGTCGGCCAGTTTATTGGCAAGCAGATAATGAGCCGCTACTGCCACATCGTTTAACAAACAAAAACCCTCTCCCTTATCTGCATACGCATGGTGTGTACCGCCTGCAATATTCATTGAAATGCCCGACTGAAATGCAAAAGCACAACAATCAATTGTACCTTGCGTAATAACCAGTTCCCGTTTCACCAGCATTTCAGATATGGGGAAACCGATACGGCGTTCCATGCGTGCATCAATTCTCAGACTCAGAAGATCATCAAAATACTTTTTTTCATGTACACCCAACACCCAATGATGCTCTACCGGTGCCGGCGCAAAGAAGTTTTCTGCTGTACAGGTTCCTTCATACAGCAATTGCTCGTGTATTAATTCATACTTGATCATCGGAAACCGATGACCTTCAGGAAGCGGATGAGTATAGATTGGATCGTAGGCTATTTTAAGCATAGCTACTATTTAAACAGGCGGGCATCTAAGGAATACTTGCCGGGCCCAATCAACAGAACAACCAGAAATGCTATTAAAAACAACAGCGCATGCTCTTTGTCTCCTATTGGGTCAGGGCCATGTATAACAAAAGCGATGATGGTCATACAGAAAACCAGCACAAGGGCAGCAGCCCGGCTTAGCAGACCTAAAGCCAACAGAATGGAACAGAAAAACTCTGCGAAGATGGTTAACGCCTGCGAAACAACCGGCGTTACATGCAGGGGGTCAGGGAAATCATGATTACCATCTAAAAAACTCTGCAATTTGCCATAACCATGCGACAGCAGAAATGCGGCAAAACCAACTCTCAATATCAAAATAGCTACACTAACCTGCGTCGTTAAAGTTGGAGGTATTAAAAATTTCCGAAACATATACCATTACTTTATTTCTTCAAAATCAACATATTGCCCACTTTCGTCTCCACTTTTTTTAGCCGAAGGCTGATTCTGCTTCACTTTAATATCGCCTTCCTTCCCACGTTGCTTTTCTACAATATCATTGTAACGTTTCTGTTCTTTGGCGATTTGCTTGCCTACCAACAATTCGAATAGAAAGTTTCTGAATACAGGTACAAAAACTATCAATAAAATAAATATCAGAATGTATTTGAACATGACCTTGTTTTCCTATCTGGAATTTTAATAATCCGAATAAATAATACACAAATGTAATTTGTTTTTACAGATGTGGTATAATCAGACTCAAAAATTAATTCCGATTTAAGACACCTTCGAAACGCTTCTTCACATCAGCAGTTTCGGTTACTTATCTTACTGCCGCCATGCATCACCACATTTGCTACCATATAACGTAGAATACTCAATATTTGTTACCTCGCTATATCATTGTCTGGTGTCAAGGTCTGCTTTATCGCTCGCACTCCCCTTTCGGTTCCTGATAGCAAGTGTAATTGTATACTTATCGAATTTGGATAAGGTTAGTGCCGGAAAGCCACTTTCCATAATTTTCCGGTCAGGTCAGTTATAAAAATTTCATTACCTGCTTTTTCAGCATCGGTCAACTTAAAAAAACCGGTCACCAGTCGGGTGGTTTTTACTTTGTAATTATCGTCTGCTGTATCATGCGTCAATTGCAATCGACATAAATCGCCGCCTCTGTCCTGTGCAGGGCCATATCCTCCCCTTGGCTCTTCGGGAGAATAGGCAAGCATAAAACCCGACCCGGCATAAGGCCGGCTTAAAGAGCTGTCGGCATCGAAAACCAGCCCTACAGGCGACCGATGCCCCGTGAAAGTAGTTACTTCTTTTCCCTGATACATATTCCCTGTTGAAGGGTCTCTCACCCAATTGGCATCGGGCCCCAGGTTCTTAACCGGCTCAGTAAATTTTACGTTTGTAGGTCGGGAAGGATAATCAGGATCACTATAGAAGATATTTCTGGCCAACGCGTCAGCCGGTAACAGTTTGTCCCGTTCAGGCACATAAGGTGTAAACTGCATGGGTGTATCATTCCCCCCTATTCGCCACGGAAACCCGTAATGGTGATTTGCCCGTAACCAGTTCAATTCTTCCGGGTCATCCCTGTCGCCCGAATTCTCCAGACCGAATAGTTTTCCATCGGCAGTAAATGCCATATCAAACTCATTTCGTATGCCATGGGCAAACACATATCCGCTTTCGTTTAAAGCCTGCTCATTGTTGGGTAAGTAAATATTGACGGCGTCAACCGGAATACGGAAAATCCTGGCGGTAAGCGGCACTTCTCTTAAGCCAACATAGTCTCCTGAATTTTTGACTTCTCCGTGGTCAGTACGTGAACCACTACTTATATAAAGAGAATCTTTAGCAGGCGATAAACAAACACCTGCAAACGCGTGGTCATATAAAGTACCCGATGACGGATACGCTTCTGTGGTAAGCATCGTAGTCCATTGACGCGTACCATCCGGCAGAATCTTGCATTTCTCAACCACACCATATCCGTTTGATTTCCCGGCATCATTATTATTCCCAACCAGAATAAGCGTATTGTCGTAAAAAACCATGCCTTGCAAATAATTGATTTTATGCTCATCTGTCCCTATAAAAAGGGTTTCATCGCCGGCAATTCCATTAAGTATCGGTATCCTGAACACGTGCCCCTCAATGTTGCAGGTATACAATATCCGGTTCACATTATCGTAGACAACACGAACAGGCAAATGATTGAGACTCTTAAACAGGCTCACGCTGATATCTTTTGAAACCGTTTTTACAGCCATCGGCATTTTTGTCTTGCTTCCTTTTTGTTGTCTGTAAACATGGGTGGGCTTTTCCTGCGCCTGAACATAATTACCCATAAACAATAGGGCTACTAGCAGTATCTGTCTGGTCATTTTTATTAAATTCAAATGCTACAACATCCTTTACTTTTTATATAACCCTCTCTGCTTACAGTCTGTTTGCGTATTAATTTTTTCTTAATCTGTCGTTTTTCCCGGCTGGTTTTCCCGTGTGATAAATGATATTCTGCCAGAATTGATAAAAACTGACAAGAATCTGCCCTTTAACATTGGAAAAGGCTTTTTTTTGCATTAATTTTCAATGAATCTCACAGATAACAGATATCAAATGCCCACACTCGAGCAGCAGGTTACACAACGTCTGACAAAATTTTATATACTTGCCCTGACAGCCGTAGCCATGCTTTCGATAACAGGGCAAATGCTGATTCAGTATTCGCTGAAAGACACTCTCGATGACGCCCACGTTGTAAACATAGCCGGTCGACAGCGAATGCTTAGCCAGCGTTTGTCGAAAATGGCTATTTTGCTTACCAATACTGACCGCTTTTCGGAAGAAGCCCATTTCTACGAAAAAGACTTTGTAGAAACACTGGCTCTTTGGAGCCGATGCCACGAAGGATTAATGAAAGGCCACATTCAGATTGAACGGGAAGTGACAGTAAAAAACTCAGCCGTAATCCTGCAAATGCTTCAGGAGTTAAACCCGGTTTTTCAGCAGATCAAAAACAGGATGGAGCTTATCATAAACCATAAGCACATTGATAAAAAAAAGACACTTGATGAAATACTGATTAACGAGCGGCTATATCTGAATAAGATGGATAAAATCGTATTTCAGTATGACCAGGAGTCTGAGCAACGGGTAAAGCGCGTGCGTAGAATCGAATTGTTTTTGTTCATAATTACACTGGTCATTTTAGTACTGGAGGGCGCGCTGATTTTCAATCCACTGACAGCCTATATAAAAAGGGTGATAAAAAAGCTGACGAACTCTGAGCAAGCCCTGCAGCAAAAAAATCAGGAATTGAGTATATCGAATCAGAAGCTCATGGAAGCTCAGGAAGACATTGTGAAGATAACAGCAGAAAAATATGAATTAATTCGAAAAGAAGACAACGTCCGGTCGGGTGCGCTGCTGGAAGGTCAGGAAGAAGAACGGCGTAGGTTATCAAGAGAATTGCATGACGGAATCGGCCAGATGTTGACAGGCCTGAAGCTAAACAGTGAAAAACTAAAGGCTATTCCAACTACTGATGAAAAGCAAAAACGAACACTCGACGAACATAACAAACTGATTATCGAAACCATTGAAGCAACCCGTGAGGTGTCGTTCAATCTGATGCCTCCTGTTCTGACAGATTTTGGTCTGGAGGCTGCTATCAGATTACTGGCCGAAAACACAGCCGGGAGCTCGGGCATAAAAATCAACCTTGAGAGTAATCTTAATCAGACCCGGCTCAACAGTAACCTTGAGGTGAACCTGTATCGGGTTGCGCAGGAAGCATTGAATAATATAATAAAACATGCCAAAGCCACCGAGGCCGGAATAGCATTGCACAAAAGCAAAACAGCCATTGAATTGAGTATAAGTGATAACGGGATAGGATTTAATACAAAGAACACTAAACAGGCAACTGTCATCAACAATGGGCTATCTAATATGCAAACGCGTGTGCGCTTATTAGGTGGCCAGCTGAAAATACAAACCAGATCAACCAAAGGAACCCAGATAATTGTTAAAATCCCGAACTAAAATGCTAAACAAAATTAAACTGATGATTGTAGATGACCACGCAGTAGTACGCAGGGGCATCATAAATCTACTGGAAGACGAAGCAAACATTGAGATTGTCGGTGAAGCCTCGGACGGCACCGAAGCGCTCGAGGGTATAAGAGAGCTAAAGCCCGACATCGTATTGCTCGACCTATCAATGCCTAAAATGACAGGATTTGAAGTAGCCCGAATCATCTCTCAGAAGTTCCCTTCGGTAAAGCCTGTCGTTTTCTCCATGCACAATAATCAGGAGTACATGGTAACAGCCGTTGAAAGCGGTGCAGTGGGATATTTACTGAAAGACACCGGTAAGGACGAAATACTGAAAGCACTGGATACCGTAGCCAACGGACAAAAATACTTCCCTCCTTCGGTTTCTGTCATGATTATTGACGGACTACTGAACCAAAGGAAATATAAAGCTTCTGAATCCGGAAAAGAAGCGTCAGCTATTGCCGATGTGTTATCAAAACAGGAGAAAGTAATTCTAAGCTATATTGTTGAAGGGTTAAGCAGTCAGGAAATCTCCGAAAAACTCAACCTGAGTGTCCGGACAATCTCTAACCACCGGGCAAATATTCTGCGTAAAACACAGGTAAGAAACACCGCCGAACTGGTGAGACTGGCAGTAGAGTGATTCAATTAAAAGAATGTTATGAGACAAGGACTCGATTTTTTAAAGTTCAGAAAAAAACACTGAAATTTATCAACAGGCTAAATTACTGACCATAAGACACTTTAATGTTGCTGGCAAGCTTCCCGGCGACAAAAAATAAAATATTTTTCAGATTTTATTTGACACATATACCTGAAAAGCCTAATTTTGCACCACGATTTCAGAAATAGGAATCGCGGCGTAATGATCCCGAATAGCTCAGTCGGTTAGAGCATCTGACTGTTAATCAGAGGGTCGCTGGTTCGAGCCCAGCTTCGGGAGCAAAATAAAAAAGCTACACCAAAAGTGTAGCTTTTTTATTTTTTGCCCTTTTCTCCTCAAAAAATCCTATTCATAGGTTACTTTGCAAGAATATTCTTAGCTATCTATTTTTATCAGACAAGAATCTGCCACCGCAAGAATATCAATCACATCAACTATAATCAAAGCGTACACCGACCGAAAGGACTTAGTGGCTAATAAACCCATTAGCTGTAATTAATCACAGGCATAAGCCCACTCCTTGATTATAGGATCAGGTTGATAATTGACCTTCAACTCATCTCTTATCATATTGCCAGATGCATCATAAGTAAAAGTATTGGAGTACTGGAAAATATCCGGTCTGTAAAAGGTCTTTTTTATGATCCGATTATTCAGTACTTCATACTCGGTTTGATCTATTAATTCATTTTTACCAATATAATTTTTAATTGTATAGTTTTCACCGTTGTACTCAGTGATTCTCTTGCTGACCAACTCTCCCTTAACATTAGTCGAAAACAGACCTGTTTCCTGACCTTTGTCGTTATACTCGTAATTAATATACCCCACTATTACGTTGTCAATTTTATTAGTAGTTTTTACAGGCAAATTTTTTGCATTATACTCCACAATTCCTTCTACTGTTATATTATTGGGGGCCGGCAAATTCTGAATTGCTCTGGTGACTTTACCACCGGCATTGTATTCAAATTTAGCAATAAGCCCATTTGGACCCTCTTCCAGAATTTTAAGTCCTTGCTCATTATATTGAACTCTGGTATATAATCCTCCTGCATTATGCACATAATACTCCCTTTTACTTAATTTACCATTACTATGATATTCATATAACAGGTTATCTTCTGTGGAATTACCTGAGGTAGGATCCAGCCATCTTCTTATCTCTTTAATCAACTGGTCTTTATCATTATACAAGTACTCCTCCTCAGCCTCCTTGTTCATATTCGACAATCTTGTCACAGTTTTCTTAGTCCGAAGTCCTTTCGCATTGTATTCATAATTCTCTAACATTTCCAGACTCTTGAATTCAATCAGTCTTTTGGCAGAATTATAATTGTACACATCATTGGTCGTAACCACACCAAAATAATTGGTTTCCTTGTACGATAGTACCCTGCATTCAGTTTCATCCACTGGTACAACCTCTTCTGATTTTGGTTTGCAGGCAAACACAAAGTTTAGTAGCAATAAGACACTTACGATTTTTTTCATCTAAGAAGCACTTTTTATAGTCAGACAACAATATTAATTTTGCTTGTGTTGGATTAATTTCGGCAACAATGATAACAGAACTTTTCCGATCAGGAGTTACCCCAATAAATAAAAAAACGCAAATCGCATTGCTTTATTGTATCCAATCATATTTCAGATTTGTATTAAACCTTACCATATAAGCTCTTATAATATTGATATGGCATGGCAGATTTTCATCAAAATCCTTATCATTCATTATGTAGAAACCGGGAAATAGTGGCTGATGGCACTTGAATACCGAAGCAATTCGTAACTTTTTTAAAGGGCTTAATGGATAAATGCTTCAAAGCATTTGCGTAAATAATTTAAAGGCTGTAAATTTATATAATCTAGTAAAGACAATTGTATTATTTTGTAAATAAGAAAGTTTGACTTTCTCATATTAATAGCCATTATCTGGTGCGCATTAAAAAAATATACTTGTAATTTCTAAAAATTCCCACAATGAATACTAAATCAAAAACTCAACATTCTGAATCAGAAAAAAAATCAAAAAAAGAATGGGTAAAACCACAATTGAAAAAACTTTCAATTGCATTTGATAATGGAGCCTTAAATGACGGAGGAGGTAGCGAATCATGATTGCCCCCTAAGCAGTAATGGATCCATAATCACTGTACTTCTTCCATCAATTGCTTCTCCAAAAATCCGGTCGATTTCACATCTCTTAAACAACGTGTGCCTCTGGCATACCAGGCCGTTATGTCTGACAACATAATTGTGATCAAGGTTTTATTATCTTCTTTCTTTACTTTGAAAATAATATCTGTCACAATTCCTGACGGAGGCTGACAGTCATTTCTAAAACCTCTTATCGTCTCGCATCCTAAAACCACATTGGCACTGGCCATCTCCGGAGTCCCATCTGGTCTTTCAAAGGTAAAGGTTCTGATTTCGTAAGGCTCTGAAATAATCACTCCACTTTTCTTGTCTATCAGCTTTAGACTTATGTCCTTTTTTACACAATATTTAATAATATTGTTCCATACGGCATCATACGATTCGTCAGAAGATACTGTATATTCACTCGAATAATTACCTTTTAAAGGACGGGACAATTGGGTTCTACAACCGGAAAGAAAACATACAACTAATAGTGGGATTAATACTTTTTTCATTACAGCAAATGATTCAGGTTAAAAATAATCAAATTAATGCGCTAAAATCTTAAATTACACTGAACTAACTAAAGAGTGCCAGAAAAATATTTTTCTAACCTTATCTGCTTCACTTTCAATCTCTGCTCCTGCTTTATCTTTTTTAGTTTTACATAATGTATATTCTTTATAAATTTGTGTTACACCGATTGCCTTATTATCTATTGTAACACTGCTGATATGTCCATATTTAATCAAGAACAACAATCCACCTACACCCGAGCCTCATTCTGGAAACACCACCCCGTTGCAGATCAGAAAGCAGAAACTTTAGCGCAAAGTACACTTGAATTTCAGCAAAAGTTCAAGTGTGATTTCATCAAAATGATGCCCACAGGCAGTTGGCAGGTGGCATGTTGTGGTGTGGAAGATACATGGAACGGAGATTCGCTTGGCCGAAGAATCATTACTAAAACAATCATTCACTCTCCGCAGGACTGGCTTTCACTTCCTGATTTTGCTGAAACCCAGCCCCCATTAATGAAAGAAATTATCGATGCCTGCAAAATAGTGAAAGAAAGGTTGACAGACGACACGCCTGTGTTATCTACAGTTTTCTGTCCGGTGTCGCAGGCCATACAAATGTCCGGACTTGAGGTATTTCTTCAACATACTGAAACGAATCCGGATGAAGTACTTTCAGGACTGGAAAGAATCACAAAAAACACTTTATATATTATCAATGAGCTGGTTAAAGCCGGGTCAGACGGTATTTATTTCGTAACACAACATATGCGGCACGGCGCAATCTCTCCTGAAGTCTATGAAAACTTTGGTCAGACTTTTGATGAAAAATGCCTTTGTGCCTGCCGGGACCTTGCTTACAACATTTTTCATATTCATGGTGAAAACATCTATCTTTCAATAGGCGATCTGCCATCCAATTGGTTTATACACTATGAATACTGTGAGGAAACCAAAATACCGGCCGACTGGCAGAACAGGTTACGATCAAGACTATTGTGTGGCTTACCACCCTCTGAAATGGCGAGCTGCAGGTCTGCCGATGAAATAAATCATTTGATCAATGAAAAAAGCAAAGGAGAAATATTAACAGCAGGCTGTGTATTACCGCTTGATTTCCCTGATGAAAGTATACACCAATGGATGAGTATTTCAAAAAAGACATTATAAAATGACCTTAGATTTTAGAGGCCCGGTTGACGTTCAGTTTAGAAAATTTGATGAACAATGGCTCGATATTCCCGTCTTCAGGGTATTTACAGAAGTGGCGTTCAGGAATCCTGATAAAATTGCGCTTAAATGTGGTTCGAAGCAATTAAGTTACCGGGATACCTACTACTGGGTTTGCAGTGTTGCGCACGCTATTCAATCTCAGAATACAGGCCATGAACCTGTGGGTATAGCCTTGCCTAATGATGTTTGCTTTCCGGTAGCTATGTTGGCGGCATTAGCTGCAGGGTGCCCTTATGTGCCGCTGGATTTTGATTTACCCGAGGCTCGTAATCAATTGATTATTGAACAGTCAGGTCTGAAATGCATCATTACCATGTCAGAATTAACAGCCGTATATGAAGCGTTCAATCCCATAAGTATCGACAAAATCCAGGTAACTTCTAAAGAGTCATTTGAAACTAATGCCTCACCTGATGCTATTGCTTACATCATTTACACCTCTGGCTCAACGGGCATCCCCAAGGGAGTTTTCCAGAATCAACGCAACCTACTGCATGATGTCATGCAATACACCAACTCGATTCATCTGAATGAAACCGACCGATTGACACTACTGTATTCGCCAAGTGTCGGTGGCAGTATCAGAGACATTTACGGCGCATTATTAAATGGTGCTACATTGGTTATAAAAAACCTCAAAAAGAACGGCTTATATGATTTGAGTACATTTATAAGAGAAGAAGCCATTACCGTTTACCATTCGATTCCGAATATTTTCAGAACATTTCTGAAACTGAACCCTGCAAAATCTGACTTTTCGACAGTCCGTCTTATTTATCTGGCAGGCGACCGCATCTATAATTCAGATGTTGATTTGTATAAAAATTTCTTCCCCGCCCATTGTCTGCTTTATGTGGGCATAGGCGCTACAGAAATAGCTACTATTTACAGGCAATGGTTTATTAATCATACTACCGCTATTACTCAGGAACTGATTCCGCTGGGATATGCTGTCGATGATAGAATCATGCAACTGGTAGATGATAATAACCTTCCGGTACCAGAAGGTGAACCCGGTGAAATAACCGTAAGCAGCCGGTTTATTTCTCTCGGATACTGGCAAAATCCTGAACAGACCCATTTGTCTTTTCATTCAGACGCAACCAATCCTGAAATAAGAACTTACAAAACCGGTGATTTAGCTCGAATAAACCAGACTGGGTTGTTAGAATTTATCGGCAGGAAAGACAATCAGGTAAAAATCAACGGCTACAGAGTAGAGTTAAGCGAAATAGAAGGTGCTCTAATGAAGCACTCTGACATAGAACGCTGTGGTGTAGTTGTGCATACGCAAAATCAACACAATGCATTGTATGCGTTCTTCATCAGTAAGATATCGTTGTCAGAAACTACCGTCAAAAACTGGTTAGGTACGCAGTTACCGCATTATATGGTACCACAAAGGTGTATTCAGGTAGATGAGATACCATTACTTCATAATTTTAAAAATGATAGCAAGGCATTAAGGGCATTAGCCGAACGGTATTCTGAAACAGAGGGGGGCGGTTCATCAGAAGAAAAAGGTGAATCACTCTATGCCACCCTGCGGAAAACCTGGAGTAAGTTTTTAGACGAGAAATCATTCGACAATAATATTTCCTGGAAAAACGCCGGGGGAGATTCTGTGAACGCTGTCAATTTTCTTGTACAACTAGATTCCGATCTTGGCACTTCACTTCCCACTGATTGGATTCATGGTGACATGTCGCCAATGGGAGTCTACCAAATTTTAAAAGGGCTCAACATTAAGCAAAAAAATAAAGCCAGGCCCATCATATATTTTTTTCCGGCCGTATCGGGTATAGGCGCCGATTCCAGCATATTGGTCAGGAATCTATCTGAGCATTTTGCTATACGCATTGTCAATTATCCCGATTTTTCTTCATTTGCTACCAAAGACCGAAACTGGAAATATGCCTTTGAGCAAATGTTTCAGCAGATTACAGATTATGATACACCTAATGTAGGCTTTATTGGTATCTGTACCGGCGCTATGATGCTCAACCAACTGATTACTCTAAAACCCCTCAAGAGCTATAGTTTTGTCAGTGTTATTGATGGTTTTGTAAAATATAGAGTTCCACCTGTTCATGTTAATTTTTTCAACCGAACCATTGAGTTTTTAAGAAAGGATGATTTGTTTAAAAATACAGTCCGGTTCTTTTATGTCCGGTCTGAAGCGTTTAAAAAACTTATCATTTATCTGGAAGAAAAAAAGCTTTATTCTATCAGGCTTGAAACTCTTTTCTTATCGTTCTATGAACAGCTCCACCCCAATTACTTTGATGGTGAGCTATGGTATTTCGGTTGCGAAAATTCCAGCCTTAACAAAGACGGTGCACATTGGAGTTCCTTTAATAAAAAAATCAATGCAGTTCATTTGAAGGGTAAGCACTCAGAAATGCTCAAAGAACCGAACAGAGATACAGTACTGAATAAGCTGCTTGATTTAATAACGCAACAAGAGAGTCAGTCGTTTAAATCTTAAAATATTGTCATGTACATTGATTTAACTGGTCAGTGGGGCATAACGCTCATTGATGATATTCAAATGCCAGCGTTGATGCCCTACCATAATAAAACCAATGGCCAGCACCGAATACAAACCCCTGAACGATAACCCTGAGCGGAGCAGCATCTCGTCAGTGAATGAACGATAAAGCGCCATAGATGACTCTCTGACTTGTTTCAGTTCATCAATTAAATCTTCTAACGTGCGCTGATTGGCACCGGTGTTACGGGCGTATTCTTCTTCGTCGAATGGCAGCATTCGGGCAGTTTCTCCCCGGGCAAAGCATAAGGCACGATAGGCAAAAATCCTTTCAGTATCTATCACATGTTGCAATATATCTTTTATGGTCCACTTGCCGGGTGCATACACCTGGTCTCCTATCTTTTTCCATAAATCTATGGGCAACTGATTGATATCCTCGTAACTGATTTGCAGGGCTTCATTCAATTCAACATCATCAGCCAGACGAATGTACCGGTCGAAATACTCGGGCATGGGGTTAATATCAGCCTGTTTCATATTTTATATCTGTTTGTCGTAAATTTACTAAATTCTACATTTACCTTATCGCACCTGCTGATTAATAATCTCGTAGAAACCATGCCGGTAGCTGTCGGAAATCGGAATGAGTGTATTTTGTATCCGGATACGGTCTTTTTCAACAGAATCTATTTTATCAATCGCCACCATGTAAGACTTATGTACCCGACAGACAATGGCTGGCGGAATCTCCTGTTCGAAATCCGTAAAAGTCTGCAAGGTCATAATCTTCTTGGTATGTGTATGAATCCGCCTGTAATCGCCTTTGCCCTCAATAAACAGCATTTCGTCGAACAGGATCTTTTCCAGTCTGTATTCAGTTTTTACAAATATAAATTTCCTCGATTGCGGTGGTTCGAGTCTGGTAAAATACTCCTGAACACGCGCCACAGCCTGCACAAAACGTTCGAAAGTAAATGGTTTCAATAAGTAATCAGACACTTTCAGATCAAAACCCTTAATGGCGTATTCATGATAGGCAGTAGTGAGAATCACCTGGCTTTTGATATTGGCTGTTTCAAGTAAGCGGATTCCTGAAAAATCACCCAGATTAATATCCAGAAACAACAGGTCAACGGATTGGGTTTTCAGAAACACCAGAGCGTCGTAGGCATTATCGAACGTGTCCAGCAAATGCAGAAATGGCAATTTCTGAACATAATTCTGTAAGCGCTCCATAGCCAGAGGCTCGTCTTCTACAATGATACAGCTAATCTTCATAAATACTGATAACTAGTTTTACATGGTAAATATCAGGCGTTTTACTGATTTCCAGGGTATGTTTGTCAGGATACAGCAACTCCAGCCTTTTCTTGATTAATCCGTTTCCCAGCCCACCATATTCTTGTTTCAGCTCCGACTCAGAATATCTGTTTTCACAATCAAAAACCAGCTCTTGCTCATTTACCTCAATTTTTATTCTGATTACATTTTCGTTCTTCTTGTTATCGGCATGCTTGAAAGCATTTTCAATAAATGGCAGTAGAATCATCGGCGAAATATACACCTGATCCATATTACCTGCAATGCTGAATTCAACAAAGTTGGGATTCGCAGTTCTGATTTTCTGCAGGTCAATATACTGGCTTATGTTGGTCAGTTCTCTGCTAATCGGTATCCTCTCGGTTTTGGTTTCATAGAGCATAAACCGCATGATACCCGACAATTTGTTCAGGTACAAAGAGGCTTGCCCGGCATTTTTTGTAATCAGCACATCAATATTATTGAGGGTATTGAACAAAAAATGAGGGCTTATCTGTGATTTTATCAGCGCCAGCTCCATTTCAAAGTTTTTGCGCGTCAGTTCTTCCTTCCACTTCAACTCGGCATACCACCTGATGAACCCCCTCGTCAGCAGTCCCATTCCACCATTCAGGATAGCAATAATAGCCATTACAATCAGGATGGTAATCATGGCAAAGGTGTTTTCACCAAACACTCCCGGCCCGATTTTGTAGGCATGCATAATAGACATAATCACACCACTTAACAAACTGATACCTATCGACATCAGAATACCGGATACGAACAAGAGCAGGATATTCCGACGGATAAGAAATTTATCAAAAAGCAGGCTGTAGAAGGTGTAAAAACCCAATACAGCCGGCACCACTATAAACGATGTAAAAAAAATAGAGAAGCGCAAATCAGAGTAAAAAGGGATAGTTTTCATCTTTGTGCCTATTTGCAAGCACATAATGATGATGAGCAGTAAAAGCAGATACAGTATCCAGTAGCCCACATGCAATAACACTATCACCATTTTTTTCATGGTTTCAGCCCTTTTCTTTTTTGTTAATATAGAGCAAATAACTCAATAAAGTAGCCCCAATGAAGTAGCCCAAAGCCCAATAATGGAAATTGATATCAGGAGGAGCCGGGCTGCCTTGTTTTCCGCCTGAGAACAGATAGTATTGTGTATAAGTATAAGGAATGGTGTAGCCATATTTCCATTGAAGCCCGATTAATGCGGCAAGCAGTAGCCCTATACCCACACTAAGCGGCACCAGAAAGTTTTTAAATTGCAGGCTTACCAGATACTGAATGGCCACAATGGGCAGACAATCCAGAAAATAAAAAGCCGAATTTTCAAGCATTGACAGCACCGGAACTTCGTGTTTATAAAAATCGGTGCTGCCATGCACCAGCGCCGGAATAAGCGCCGAAAGGCCGATACCAATATTAAAAAGCACAAAAAACTGCAGGAGCATCACGATGATAACCGCAAACTTGCTCAGAAAAACAGTTGTAAAACTCTGAGGCGTGGTGTGCAATTGTTTCCAGGTGTTATTTTTGAATTCGAGCTGAGTGATCATGCTGGTAGACAGTATTACACCCATTGGAAGTAGAAAAATGGCCATAAACTGCCAGCTGCGTTTGATCAGCACTGTCCAGAACATCGGGCTGGCGGCTTCTCCCAGAAAATCTTTCGGATAGAACAGTCCGCGACAGGTAAAAATGAGTGGAATAAAAAATGCGCCTACAAAAACCAGCCAGAAAGCCAGCGTACCTTTCTTTTTGAGCCATTCGCTCTGAAAACTATGTATAAATGTGGTCATGGTCAGTTACTGGTTAGGTTCATAAAAATACTTTCAAGGTCATTCTCGATGGTCTGTATACCATACACTTCAATGCTGCCTGCCACCAACGTCCGATTGATTTGTGCAATAACCGGTTTAGACAATTGCTCTACCACTATACGCTCTTTTACAATCTGCGCACCAATGTTCAGGTTTTCTATCAGTTTCAGCGCTCCCACGTTATTGTCGGTATCAAAGTAAATGGTTGATACCTGATGCTGGCGTTTCATTAAATCGGCCAGAGAGCTTTCAAAAAGCATTTTCCCTTTATGAATAATGCCCACATCGGTAACCAGCTTTTCAATTTCTGCCAGCAAATGACTTGAAATAATGATGGTAATGCCGTGATTCTGATTCAGGTTCCGCAGCAGCTCCCTTATTTCAACAATGCCACTGGGGTCCAGTCCATTGGTGGGTTCATCCAGAATCAGTAACGACGGACTGTGCAACAACGCTATGGCAATACCCAGGCGTTGCTTCATGCCCAGCGAAAACTGCCCGGCTTTTTTGCGCCCGGTGTGCGCCAGCCCCACCAGTTGCAGTACTTCTGTAATACGGTTTTCAGGCGACTGGTAAATTTTCTGCCATACTTTCAGATTTTCAACGGCTGAAAGATGCCCGTATAATGACGGGCTTTCAATCAAAGAACCTACTTTGCTCAGAATTTCTTCCCGGTTAGGTTCGAAAGGTTTTCCGAAGATTTCAATTTCGCCCTGCTGTTTTTTCAGCAACCCCAGTATAAGCCGAAGCGTAGTTGTTTTTCCGGCGCCGTTCGGCCCTAGAAAACCATAAATACTACCTTCTTTTACATGCAGGTTGATATCGCTGAGCACATATTCTCCGTTAGTAAACTGATGTGATACGTTAGATACTTGAATAGTGGTCATAATAGCTTTAATTGTTTATTTCAAAGATACTTACGCCCTCTCCTGTCAGAAAGCAGAATAGGTCAACAGGTAAGATTCGTCTGTTAAATGGCACAATTATCGGGTAAAATTCGCTCCATCGGCTCCGGTTTAAATTGCTGTGTTAAATTTTTGCACGCATACAACCATTTGGCAGTACGGGGCATCCTTACTACAACCGGCAGATTAAATATCCGCACAAACCCTTTTTAAAATCATTAATGAAAAAGCACAAGACCCTTCTCCTGCTCATCCTGACTATTTCGTTAGGTATAAGTCACTCATTTGTTGCTCAGGCACAAAAAAAATTCAATTACGGTATCAAAGCCGGACTCAACCTTTCGAAATCTACTTTCACGCCTTATTCTTATGAAGAAAAAAATCGCAAAGCAGGGTTTCAGGTAGGTGTTACAGGCGAATATAACCTTATTGCCGGACTTTTTGCTCAGTCTGAGTTCATGTTTACCACTAAAGGTGTTGTCTATAAAGGTGCTGAAGTATGGATTGGCTCTTCAAACCCTCCGGTTACTCACTGGAAAAATATCATTGACCAGCTATATCTGCAAGTGCCCATTAAGCTTGCTTATAAAATCAATACAGGCGCTAACACCCGTTTGTTTGTTAATGGCGGATATTACGTTGCCTATGGTGTTGGTGGAAACGACAAACTCAAAAACCATCATGTAGGTGTCGACAGACCGGATGAGACCATCAACCGCAAAACTTTTGAAGACACAATGCTTAAAAGATTTGATGATGGTATCAGCACCGGCATTGGTGCAGAATACAAAGTATGGGCTGTAGGTTTAAATTATGAGTGGGGTTTCAAAGATATCCGCTATCAATACCTGGGCGGCGATCAGACTTATGCTTACAAAAACCGTAATTTCTCATTCACAATTGGTTATCGTTTATAGCTGAATGTTAAACTTTCTTAAAATCAGATTTATATTCCAACCATTTTGCAATTTGAAGCATCATTTCTATAAATGCTCTTAATCTGTTGTCATTCACATGAAAAAAATACTGTTAGGCTTTGGTGTCATCTCTCTTCTTTATCTGAGTTCCTGTAAAACTTCTGACGAAGAAGTGCCTGCCATGAATAACATTAAAGCTGAGTCTATTCTGGACTTTGACTGTCTTCGTAATTCGGCAGATGTACCTTTAAAAATTGCCGATGTGAAAAAGGAAATTTATGGCGAATGGCAATTGAAAGGCGCAATAACTCAGGCTCCTCTGCAGGAAGAATTACCTGATATAAAAATTGTGATATCAGAAAAAAACACGGGTAAACAATTGGCTGAAATATATGAAAATGGCAAATTGGCTAAAACCATGACCTATGATCTGGAACAAGGAGAGCACGAAAAGCTGCTTTGGGTGACGATTAAGCCTGACTACCCAACCTTTGCTGATGGCTCCTATAATTATATCAAAGGAACTATCAGAATTTGCCCCGGCGAACTGATGATTGATAACGGAATGGCTCTTGATGCCCCTGCTTATCTTTACAGAAAGATCAAATAAATGAATTGATATTGTACTAATCTATTATGAAAAGAGGGAGATTTCTGTAACAGAACCTCCCTTCTACTGTTTATTTTTAGTCCTGACACGTGATAAGCTCTACGCAGTACTTTTTAATAGTATTCACTGCCTCAAGGCAACGCAAACGCCACATACCTGTCTCCCGATTTGCTTCTGAGTTTACCACCTCCGCAGGCAATTACCACATACTGTTTACCATTTATGGCATACACACTGGGTGATGCATATCCGGCCGCAGGCAGCTTGGTTTGCCACAGTATCTTACCCGTCTTGCGGTCAAATGCTCTGAATTGTTCATCTTTCGATGCCGCTATAAACAACAGTCCTCCGGCTGTCACGGCAGCACCACCATAGTTGTCTGTTCCGGTAGGCGGTATGCCTCTGGCGGTCAGTTCGGGGTATTCGCCCAAAGGCACCTGCCATTGCCGTTTACCTGTGTTCATGTCAATGGCTGTCAGTGTTCCCCAGGGCGGGGTGCTGACCGGATATCCTGCGGTATCATACCATCGGTTATAACCGGTGTGCGTATAAGCTACTGTAGAAAGCGCAGGTTTACCGCCACCCTGTGAGCTGGAGTTTTTACCGGCCAGAAAATCTATAATAGCCTTTCTGTCTGCCTCTTTTATCTGCGTAAAGGCGGGCATCATTCCTCTGCCTTTAGCCATAATCTGCATAATACCCTCATTTGTGTACTTAGCAGTCGCACCCAGCAAGCCGGGAATAGTGCCGTCATGATTCCCTTCGCGGTCTGCACCGTGGCAAGATGCGCAATAGGTCTGATACAATTGCTTGCCTGATATACCCGATTTTTCGGCCGTGTAGTTTGGTGCGTCTACTATCGAACTAAACACCGGATTCTCTTTAGCAGGCACATATAAGATACTGTTTTCATCAACAGAGGCGCCACCCCATTGCGCTCCGCCATCGCTCCCGGGGAAGAACAGTGTTCGCTCTCTACCCAAAGGTATAAACGGGCTTCCTGTCTTAGATTTTTTCAGTATCTCAATGATTTCTTCTTTGTTCGACGCAAAACTGTTTACATCATTCACTGTAAAGCTTTGTCTTGTGAAAGGCTCCGGCAACAACGGAATAGGTTGCGTTTTGGCAGCCACCTCGCCGGGAATATCCGAAGCAGGAAACGGTCGCTCTTCAATCGGGAAAACCGGCTTGCCTGTTACTCTGTCAAACACAAACGTGAATCCTTGTTTACTTACTACCGACACCGCATCAATCTTCTTGCCGTTTTGCGTAATAGTAAACAGATTGGGCGGAGCCGGGATGTCCCTGTCCCATATATCATGGTGCACGGTCTGGAAATGCCACAGGCGCTTGCCTGTAGTGGCATTCAATGCTATCAGGCAATTGGCAAACAGATTATCACCTTTGCGGTTGCCTCCATAAAAATCAAAGGCTGCCGATCCTGTAGGTATGTACACAATACCTCTTTTATTATCAATCGCCATACCCATCCAACTGTTGGCGCCACCTACATTTTTATAATTTTCTTTCTCCCATGTCTGGTACCCGTATTCACCCGGACGAGGGATGGTACGAAATGTCCAGATAATGCGACCCGTCTTTACATCATACGCCCTGATATCTCCCAATAAAGCCGAGGCACTTTCAGAAACCCTTGTGCCAACAATCAGTATATTTTTAAAAACCGATGGCGGAGTATTCGCCACAACGTAATCGTCAGCGCCCGGACGAGTAATGCCCTCTTTCAGATTGATTTTACCATTTTTGCCAAAAGTTTCAATGGGCTTTCCGTCAGCAGCATTGAGTGCATACATAAACGCCCCATAAGCAAAGAAAATACGTGCTTCGTGCCCATCTGTCCAATAGCTTACACCGCGGCTGGTCATGTTGAAAGTATCATCGTTCAATCGGGTCTTCCAGAGTTCTTTACCTATGGCGGCATCCAATGCAAAAGCCTGTGAGCCTGCCGATACCCCATATAAAATTCCTTTAATAATGATGGGGTTACACTGCATCTGCGTAGTATTCTTTACTGTATCTACTCCACCTGAAGCATATTCCCATGCTACTTTCAGATGAGCTACATTCTCAGTATTGATTTGCGTGAGCGATGAAAAATGGTTTTTGTCCGGCCCGCCATTATACTCAGTCCAATCGGTATCGGGTGGTGAATCAACTGTGGCATTGAGCATCAGAACACCAATGCATACACAAACAATAAGTGATTGAAATGAAAAACGTAGCTTCGGGAAGTCGTGAGGATTTTTCTTCATAGTTCTTTTGGGTAATGTCAATCCATCCGGCATGTTTTATCCTGAAACTAAAAGGGTAAGCACAAGCCGGAATTCATTTTTGTTGAATAGCGTGTCCAAAAATAATAAATTTTGATTCAAGTACCATTTATGTTATGCGATTGTCTTCAATATTTTCAATATCTGTGGCATCAGGCAGTTCTGTTCCAAACCTCTGTATTTCTGCATTTTACGTACACTGGCAACCATTTTACTTTAAAATCAGATAACAAAAATTTAAAATTCCCTTGTCCCGCAATGGTATCTTTTCCCCTATAACCAGTATTGTAAATGTGAGTAGATTCTACAGCGTACGCCATATAAAAACTATAAGCCATTGGTGCAGCATTCATATAAACCACGGAAAATTTAACCAATGGAAAACAAAAAACTAAATACTTATGAACATAGGGGTTGACTTGGGAGGAACTAAAATTAAAGCAGGGGTCGAAATGAACGGCTCTGTAATTAAGCAAGATACAATTTTGCTGCAACATAAAGATTCTCTTTCTTCTACACTACAACAATTGATTGACTTAATTAAACCCTTGATGGCTTATTCTGTAAACAGTATAGGTATAGGGGTGCCGTCGGTAGTAGACACCGAAAAAGGCATTGTGTATGATGTAGCCAATATTCCGTCGTGGAAAAGAGTAGAGCTAAAAGATATTTTACAGGAAGAATTCGGCGTTCCGGTTTTTGTCAATAATGATGTTAATTGTTTTACATTGGGCGAAAGCCGCTTTGGGCTGGCCAAAGGCTTTAATTCAATGGTAGGTATAACCACCGGTACCGGGCTGGGCTCAGGTATTATTATCAATAAAGAATTATATGTTGGCAACAATTGCGGTGCCGGAGAAATAGGGCTGCTACCCTACCTCGACAAAAACTTTGAGCATTACACCAGCAATAATTTCTTTGAGGCCATTCATGGTATATCAGCTTTAGAGGCCAATCAGGCAGCCATAGCCGGTAATAGCAATGCCATTGCGCTTTGGGCACAATTCGGAACCCATATCGGGGCAGCCATCAAAGCCATTATGTACGTTTATGACCCCGAAGCAATTGTTCTGGGAGGCTCATTGTCTAAGGCCTATCCATTTTTTGAGAAAGGTATGTTCGATGCCCTACAGGACTTCTCATTCCCGGAATCGCTGAAACGTCTGAAAATATTCCAGTCGACAGATGAAAACATAGCATTGCTGGGCGCCGCGGCTCTGATTCCGAGCAAGCTCACCGACTATGCACTGAAAGACTAACCCAAAGGTTACTTTTACTATTCTGCTGACAAGCGAGTGAACATTCGATTTTTGTTTTTAAGGGCAAATGGTTACCTTTAAAAACCTCAACCTACAAACACCGGGTTTCTTATGAAAAGTAATACTTTTATTGTTGTTCTTATTCTGTTTATATTCTTTGTTATTTCTTTTCTGAGTAATATTCTCGGGCCTATTATACCCGATATTTCCAATAGTTTCAACCTGAGCCTCGGCTGGGCAGGTTTTCTGCCTTTTGCTTTTTTTGTATCGTATGCCGTTGCCTCTATCCCCTCGGGTATTCTGGTTGAAAAATACCGTGAAAAACGCGTGCTGCTTCTGGCATTTTTTCTGGCTTTTATTGGCGCCTTATTATTTGCTTTCATGCCTACGTTTTCGATAGCGCTGGTTTCGCTGTTTATTATCGGTCTCGGAATGGCCATGCTACAGGTAGTGATTAACCCTCTGTTGCGGGTGTCGGGCGGAGAAGAAAACTTTGCTTTCAATTCTGTAATGGGCCAGTTGTTTTTTGGTGGGGCCTCATTCCTGAGCCCTATGCTCTACAGCTATTTTGTAGCAAATGTGCATACCAATCCTGAGCCTAACTTCATTATCTCTACGCTAAACCAACTGGTACCGGCCGATTTAAAATGGGTATCGGTTTACTGGACATTCGCCATTATTGCCCTGCTGATGGTAATCATCGTGTGGTTTGTCAAATTTCCGGAAGTGGTATTGAAAGACGATGAAAGAATAGATACCGGCAGAGCTTTTAAAGAATTGCTGGCCAATAAATATGTATGGTTATTTTTTCTGGGTATCTTCTCTTATGTAGGTACCGAACAGGGAATCGCCAACTGGACGTCTAAATTTCTGCAGATTTATCATAATGTAGACCCTGCCACCTTAGGCGCATCGGTCATTTCCTATTTCTGGGGTCTGCTCACCATCGGCTGCTTTTTAGGGCTGGTTCTACTGAAATTTTTTGATAGCCGCCGGGTGCTTATTTCGTTTACATTAGGAGCTATTATTTCACTGTTGTCCGGCTTATTCGGGCCGCTTGAAGTGGCGTTGTATGCCTTTCCTGCTGCGGGATTCTTCGCCTCGGTCATGTGGTCTATCGTAGTTTCATTGGCGCTCAACTCGGTTCCTTACCACCATGGAACACTGTCTGGTATTCTCTGCACAGGTATTGCCGGAGGTGCGGTTGTACCACTGATTATCGGCGGTTTGGGAGAGCTATTCGAACTCCGTTTGGCGATGTTGTTTTTGTTACTTACCTTAGGTTATATATTGAGCATAGGCCTGTGGGCAAAGCCATTGGTAAACAACGCCACCGTAAAAAGCTGGAAAGACTTGTTGAAATGATTTTGCGGAGGGCATGGGGCTAAGGGCAGAGGGTTAACGAATCGCGAATGACGAATGGCGAATTGGCGAATATTCTATTACCTCTCATAGAGACGCAATGCATTGCGTCTTTTTGGCTTGTCGACCTGTTTATTTTAATTACCGGAACTGAAAAATATGTTTAGGGGGAAATAACGATATGTATAAAATCATTCTTTTAATTGACTTTGCAGAAGAATACAGCAAGGCTCTTTTGAAAGGCATTGCTAAATATTCGAAAGATCACGGCCCCTGGATTTTCTGCCGCATGCCCCTCTTTCAACGCGAAACCATCGGGATGGAAGGGATATTGGAGTGGGCCCAGGAATGGGGAGCTGACGGTATCATCGGGCAGCTCTACAACGACCCTGCCGTTGAGAAATTCGTAGAGGCGGGTATACCAGTCATTGCTCAGGATTTTAAAGAACGTTTCCGCGATATTCCGAACATTACGGGGGCTCATAAGGAAGCCGGAGAAATGGGCGCTGAGTATTTCCTGAAAAAAGGTTTCAAAAACTTTGCCTTCTATGGCTTTAAAGACATTGTATGGTCGCGCGAACGTGCCGAAGGTTTTGAAGAACGTATCAGCAAAGCAGGCTATAAAGTACATTATTTTGAGCACGTGATGGCGCGCTCGACCGAAATCTGGTATTATAAGCCCAGTTCGCTGAGCCAATGGCTTAAATCTCTACCCAAGCCCATCGCTCTGATGGCCTGCGACGATAACCAGGGCCAGCATATTACCGAAGCCTGCCGTCACTCACAAATCCGTATTCCGGAAGAAGTAGCCGTGCTGGGTGTAGATAACGATGAAATGATATGCGAGTTTTCTGACCCGCCACTTTCGAGCATCGGTCAGGATGCTGAAAAAGGAGGCTATGATGCGGCACGCCTGCTCGAACACATGATTAAGAACGGCAGCTCAAATTTCTACGACATCGTAGTAAAACCCACGCAGGTGGTCACACGGCAATCGACAGATATTTACGCCACCAACGATGATTTCATCGCTGCTTCCCTGAAATTCATTCACCAGAATATTGACAAAAATCTGCAGGTAGACGACGTAGTGAAGCAGGTACCGCTTTCAAGGCGTGCCCTTGAAAAACGTTTTCAGTACATTACCGGCTACCCTATCTACAAGTATATTTTTAATCTGCGCATTGAGAAACTCACGCAGAAACTGCGTGAAACGGATATGACTGTATTCGAAATTGCACTGGACATGGGACTAACCGACAGCAAGAACATTGCCCGGCAGTTCAGACAGGTGAAAGGGTGCACTCCGATTGAGTATAGGAACAGGTATCTGGCGGGGAAATGATCCTTCAATGAAAATCATAAAAGAATATTCCCTTCCAACGAAATCGCTCTTTTAATCAAATCATCTGCCATCTGCTCATGAATGGCATCAAATGGCAATAAATCGGCTCTGGTATTCGGCGTTTCATAAATGCCCTGCCGGTACAATAATCGTTTGAAGAAATGAATGGATATATCCAGATGCTGATTGGAAAATGCTAATACAGGAAGTAGCTGATGAAACAATTGTTCTGCCTGCGCTAACTCTCCTGCCTTGAAATATTCGTAAATGCGACAATAAGTATGGTGCATACCTGTAGGCATAAAGGCATGCACTCCTCGTTTCAGGCCCTCAATCATCTGCGTAACAGCCCATCCGCCACTCAGATTTAATCTACCGTCTGTCAGTGCCAATAGGCGGCTGTATTTAACCCCGGCCGGTACTGTTTCTACTTTCAGGCAACGGAAAGCGGCTACCTCCTGAAACAACTCCAGAATCAAATCATCAGGTAGGCCATATCCTCCGGCACTCCAGTCCTGTAGCATAATGGTTTCTACGCCAAGATTCGCCGATTCATAAAACTGGCTTTTGAATTGCTCCTCATTCTCAAAAGGTATATTAAACAGAATATGCCGGCACTCTAAGTTCAGGTATTCCTTCACAATACGCTTTCGTTTCCCGGGGTCGGCTTCTCCGGCTCCGGCAAAAACCGGCACGCTGCCAGCCACTTCATCCGTTACGGCCTCCACCAGCTGCAACCGTTCTGTCAGACTAAGCGTTGCCTCTTCCGATGCCAGCGCAGGTACTAAAAAACCTGCCACACCAGCCTGTAAAGCATACCGTATGTTTTTCCTGAGCGAAAGCAAATCAACATCTCCCTGCTTGTCAAATGGCGTATTCAGTACGGTAACAATACCCGAAAGCGGAAACAGCTCTTTCATGGTCTTATTGTTTCAACAACCAGACATCTGAAATCTTCGAATGCCTGCGCCAGTTCAGATGCGATTCTTCCGGCACATCAAAAGTAACTTTTATTTGGCCATCCTGACTCAGGTTCAGAGGCACAATCCATTCCTTAAACGTTTCTGTTTCACGGTTATACACCACGGGTTCAAGTCTTTTGCCGTCCACCCGTAAAAGCGCTTCTCCCGAGCCGGCTATTCTGATGATATAGCGCGCATCCGGCGACAGATTGTCATACGTCAGTTCCGGCGCTTTCTGAAAAGTCTGCGATGAAAGACGTGTGCGACTGAAACCGTTATCCCACCAAGCAATATCGGTGGCATCGTCAATGATAGTTTTCACCCGTGGTCCTTTGCTGATACTCGACACATCGTCATAGAAACTTCCGGCACCCGGGTTCTCCCAACCACTGATAATTTTCAGCCTTGCCAGTACTTTGGCGCTGCTGTCGGCTACCTGTGGTTTCAGTTTTTTAAATTCATCTTCCAGCCACCAAAGGTTGTTAAGCGGGTAGTCTACAAAGTCTAGCAGACAGCCGCGCTCGTAGCCTTTCGCTTTGTGTTTAGGCACACTGGTTTGTAAGCCAATAGAGGCATACAGGGTCTCGCACAATTGCTCAATCTTCTTTCTTAATTCACTATTTACCGGTGCTTTCTCAGCTTTATCCAGCACATCCCAGGCAGTAGTCATGGCTCTGGTTGCTCCGGTTTTTGGTGCATCGGCCAATAGTATATTGGCCTGTTTTTCTAATCCCTGCTCATATATCAATCTGCGGCGCGTGTATGTGTCATAATAAGACCGCAACAACAGTATCTGCCAGCGCCAGTTTTCGTTCAGTTGAGGCGTGGCGGTGGTCTCCATGCTTTTCCAGAATGCAAAGGTGGCTTCTACTCCCCCATTCTGAGCCAGTGGCCCTTTCCAGTTGTTTTCAAGAGCCGCAATGCCGTCGGCCATGTTATCAGCCAGATTGTTTCCGAAGAAAAAACTGCTGTAATCGACCAGTATTTCTCTTACATCGGTTTGTGTATCCCATGCACGCATGCTCCATATCATTTTGTTGATGTCGTCATGGCAACCGTCTGAATACGACACAAAACCATCAGTAAAAGGTGCATAAGTAGCATGAATAGCCGCAAACTCGTTGGGACGAGGATTGCATGCCTCACGACCCAAAGTAAGGGCATAGGCCTGATCCCACTCCCTTACCGGAAACTCGCATCTTACGTTGTGGGTCAAATCAGGATATTCTCTGTGCTGGTAATTTTTCGGTAAACGATAGCGGGTCTCTGCCATAGACGGGCTGCCCGGGCCAGATACTACTCCCTGCAACCAGGTGGGTTTGTAGTCTTTCAGATACTGATAAAAATAATCTACCTGCTCCACACTGAATCCCTGCAATGAAAGCCAGATTTTAGCTTTGGGATGATATTTCACCAGCCGCTCGTGCAATTCCTTCAAAAAAGGCAATACTTCTTTCGGATGATTATCTCCCGGGTCTCCACCGGGCACAAAAATATGGTCGAGTCGCACACATTCTTTGTAGAATGCCTCGTGTATATTCAGCTCATTGGTGCGTTTTTTTGTATCGTGCAAATCAAAGGTTACGGGTGTCCAGACCCAGTAATCCTGATCATAGGCTTTGCATATCTCACTGATTTTCACCCGCATTTCAGCCGCAGAAATCTTAAAGTGCGGGCTCGGGTTTTCATCTTCATGAAATGGGATTCCTTCCACTGCATTCGAGCCGAAAATAGCCAGTTCTCTGATATACTGCTCAAATTGTGCTACCGTCCATGCATCGTATGAATTAGCCGTATGTCTATACCCTAACTGATGCCCTCTAATCGGGTAAGCAGGCGAAGTAGCTAGATTGATTTTTTGCTCTAATTGAATGACCTTGGGCGAAAACACACCCTTACGCAACACCCAGCCTGCCCCGAATAACACGCCACGGGCATCGGCCCCTATTACCCACAGTATACCTCCCTTATCGGTCAATTCAGATACTATTCTGAATCCTTCGGCCTTAAATTCTGGCCCGCTTTTATCAGTGCCCACCGGAATAGCTCTGCCTGACAAATCTTTATCGCCCGATAATACCAAAGCAATAGTAAATTCATTGTTTTTGGGTTGCCCCGAAACAGGCTTTAAAGCAATAGAAGTACGCTTCTGTATTTCTTCCGTCAGCATTCTTACGGTGGTTTCTCTTACCGGTGACGGTATGGAGCCAGATGCAACAATACCTGCATTTTTAATAGTAATGGTCTGTGCAGTGGCAGCGAAACAAATGAGCCACAAAAAGGCAATCAGGCGAATAGATGGACGAGTCATAGTTTTATAGAGTGATGGGTTTAGATAAGTTATAGCCCTGTAATTTTATGCCGGGGCTACCGCTTTTCAGGTCTTTTTTGTTGTATTTCACTGTAATGGTTTTGCTTTCTTTCGGTGGAATAGACACATAGTTATCTGACCAGAAAACCGGAGTAACAGCAGTGCCTTTGGAGCCGTCGGTCAACTCAGCTTCTACAAAGAAGGCCAGCTTATCTGATGTGTTCGTCAGTTTCAGTGTGAGTTCATATTCTCCTTTTTCCAGTTCCTTCAAACTTTTTTCAGCTTTTAGTTCTACTTTGGGTAAGGTATTCAAAGCGCTGAAATCGGCATACTGTTTCTGAGGGGTGTAGAACCAGAAATACTTCGACCAGTCGAGCTGGTCTTTCTGCGACGCCAGCCAGTAGAAATTATCGGCTATTACCTCACCCTTCTTGTCTTTCAGTTTCAAATCCAGAAAATACACCTCATTTTTACCAGATAGCTCCGGCAGGTTTAACCACTGCAAAGTAGAATTCTCTTCCATAATTACCAGCTCAATTTTAGAAAAAATCAACTTTGAATCTTTATTAAACAGTCTTAGTTCGGCAGTAGCACTTTTCAAAGCCGCACGCGAATCGTTACTCAAATGAACCGCATGATTATGATAATCATAAATGATGTTCACCGGTTGCGAAGCTTTCTTTGTGCCATAATAGGCCCCGGTAGGCATCAGGTAGTAATCATACAACTGCCAGTAAAACTCGGGCCAGGGCGAATTGAGCATCCACTGCACTACGCCTGTGGCTACCGGCCGGTTAATAACAAATGCCTCAAACATCGGCCTGATGGCTTCATAATTCATCATTTGTGCTTTCAGCGCCAGTTCGTCCAGATTGGCAGGAGCGCCATATCGCTTGTTCATGGCGTTCAGGTACACACCCAAGGTACTGAAATCTTTACGCCCTGAGTGGTAGTTCCACACCTTATTGTCAGGTGGCCATAAATCAGCTTCTGACATCATCTTTTTAATGCTGCTTACCGGGGGCACTTGTGGCCCGGGACCCGTCTCACTGTTGAAACCGAATGCCCCTCCCAGTTTTTTGTCTTCAAACCAGTAAACCGGTGGCACATACTCATAAGGGCCGTTCATTTTCATACCCGATTTACCTGTTAACGTACTGGTAAAATCACCCGATGAAATCAGGAACGGACGTGTAGGGTCAAATTGTTGCAGTGTTTCGTGGTAGCGTTTTTCAAGCGAAGGTTTCGGCATGGCATCACTGCCACCAGCCCAGGTAAAAATGCTCGGGTGATTACGCAACCATTTCACCTGGTCTCGCAGGTAGTTCGATAACAGCGTTTCTTCTTCCGGTGTCAGTTTTACGGCATACAGGTCTACCCCCTCATTAATCGGCAGGTTTTCATCCCCCGGTTTTATTTTAAGTTCCATACCGAGGTAGTCAGGCCATTCCCACTGGCAGCTCCAGCCTACCATCAGCAAAATACCGTTTTCATCACATAAATCGTAGATGTGATGATTATTCCCCCAGACTCCCTCAAATCTTAAGGAGTTGAGATTCATTTCTTTCACATAACGAATCTGCGCTTCGTCCTTTTCCGGCATGTATCTTAAGAACAAATCGTCTACCCATCCGGCACTTTTAATCAATACCTCACGGCCGTTTACTTTATAACCTCTTACATTCTTATCGTTCAGATACGTCTCAATCTTTCTGATACCGAATCGGGTCGATTGCTTGTCTGATAATTTCCCCTGCTCTTTCACTTCCAGATTCAGCGTATATAAATCAGGATTCCCCAGCCCATTCGGCCACCAGAGTTTAGGGTTCTTTATTAACAGTTCTTTTGTATCTGCCGGACTGAATTTTACTTCCTTGCGCTCTTGCGGTGCCAGGCTCACACTTTTTCTGAATGTGAGGTTCTCAATGGTTCCGGTTACTTCAACGGTTCTAGACTCATTACTATGGTTGGTCAGTTCGGTGCTTACCGTCAGGGAAGCCTTCGATAAATCCCTGGGGTCAAGGTCAGGTGCTACAAAAGTGGCGTTCATTGATACCTTACCAGAGCGTCTCAGCCTGATATCGCGGTAAATACCCATATAGTGGTCAGGCGGAGTAGGTGCCCAATCGACAAAACCCATGTAGAAATCTCTTACTTTGGGCGGGAATACTTCAACCAGTAATGTATTTTCACCGTCTTTGGCGGCTTTGGTAATATCTATTTCAAATTGACGGAAAGCCCCGAACAAGGTATCCTGCGAGGCTATCTGTACTCCATTCAGCCAGAAGTTAGCCCGGTAGTTCACCCCATCCACATGCAGCGCCAGTTGCTCTTCTGCGGCGTCCAAGTCATCGATATTAAATGTATTTCTGAACCACCATGGGTTTTCGAAAGGTGCTCGGGGGATGCTCTCCAGATTCTTACCCATAAACGGGTCTTTGTACACACCGGCTTCTACCAATGCTCCCAATACTGTAGTTGGCACTGAAGTTTTCACCCACTTATCTGGGTTTATCAACTGCTCTGAAATACTTTTAGCATCTGTTGCGGTCTCTTTAGTTGAGGCAATAGACCAGTTTTCATTCAGGGTTCTTTCTTCCACTTTTACCTTAGGGCCACAACCTGCCAACCATACACTACCGAATAAGCCCAGAAGTAAACACCATCTTTTATTCATATCTGTTTGTGCTTGATTTATTATTCTTTTTATACTTGTAAAAATAGGTTTTGTACTACTGCCACGCAAAATATATGGTGCTTAATAGTCTTTTTAGAGCGCACTACCGTATAGTTAAAAAACTCTTTCCGGCCTTCAACCTTAACCTAAACAAATGAAAGACAGACAATTATATTTTAGCATGCTGGTAGTTGCCCTATCGCTCGGAACGGCCTGGGCTATCCGCGGACAATTCGGGCATGAACACGGTGCAGCATGGGCGGGTGGCATCGGTTGCCTGAGCCTGTTACTGGTTGCCAAACGGGGCGACTGGTACAGCAAGATTTTCAGCGCTACACTTGCCGGAGCAATCGGCTGGGGCATAGGTGGAATTATGAGCTATGGCATAGTAGTAGGCTATGGACGTGCATCTGATTTTGTGAATGCTTATTACGGACTGACGATGCTTTTTGTAATTGGTGGTCTTTACGGATACATAGGCGGAGGGCTCTTCGGGCTGGCCTTATCTAATACAGCCAAAAATCCTGTCAAATGGGTAAATCTGATTGTTGAAATGGTTGTGGGGGCTATCCTGTTCTATTTTTTCATGATTTATGAGTTTGAGTGGTTAATGACCCCTCCCCGCTCAGAATTGTGGGCTGCTTGCTTCGGTATGGCTGTTGCCCTCACCTGGTTTATGATACGCCATCAGCAGACTTCTGCCATCAGGGTAGCCGTGTTCTCTGGTCTGGGCGGAGGCTTTGGTTTTGCCTTTGGTAATTTTCTACAGGTGTTGGGGGGCGTATCGGGCATCAAATTCAATTTCTGGAATGTGATGGAATACTCGCTGGGCTTTTTTGGCGGGCTTGGTATGACTTACGGTACCCTCACCTCAAACTGGGAGGTATCAGAACCACAACAAAAGAAAACAAATCAGTTTTTCCCGCTACTGATGCTGGCACTAATTATTCCGTTTACGGTATGGCAACAGAATTTCGAAACCAAACGTATCTACGAAACCCTTACCCGCATTGGAATTCTGGATGGTACTCCTCCGTTTGCTATTACCGAGTGGAGTGGTCTGATACTGGTTCTGCTTCTGGCCGCCTTTAGTTTTTATAAATACTACAGCAATCGTCCTGAATCTGTCAGCTATAATTATAAAGAAGTACATACTTTTTTTGTAGTATATTTAGGTTTATATATAGTATTTAGCTATATCATCACAGGCGCTTTTATCAGTACTTATCGCATTGAGCAGTACTTATACGCCATCAATCTGGTGGTTATATTATTGCTGATTGGCAAAACACAACCTGCATTTGGTAATAGTAGTATTGATGTCAGGAAATGGACTGTGAACATGGTAGTAGTTGCAGGTATCATTGCCCTGCTGGCATTTGTTGCCAAAAACTCTCACGACGAACTGAAAGGTGCACACAAAAGATTCGGTGAAGAAATAGTGGAAGAAACCGCCCGTTAACCATGAAAAAATACGCGCAGCTAATTCGTTCAGGGGTCATCCCGACAGGCATACTTTTCGCCTTGTTTCTGTACTTCAATTCAGACCAGCCCCTGAACGAATTACTGATAGCGGGCATCTATTTTCTGATATTGTACCTCCTGCTGTTCACTTTAGGCAAGCCGGAGGTTTCCGCACAAATCAGGGCTGATATCAACGACGATAACGAAAAGGCGCTCTTGTTTCCGGTTCTACTCATAGCTTTGCTATACTTTTATATCGTGTTTCATGGGTCTTCTCCTTTTGAGGGTTCGGCTGCCTTGTTTCCTTTTTTTGCCTTGTTTCCGGTACTGGGTTTTCTGGCTTTCAAAAAAACTGCCATTGTGTGGTCTGACTTCGTCTTTCTGCTTTTGTTGCTGATACCGGCGGTTTCTATTTCGTTCAAAAACAGCACCAACATGCCCATACACGGTAATGGGTTCAGTTCGGTTTATAAGCTTATTATCATGCTGATAGCAGTCTATGCCTTCGGGGTGGTCAGAAGTATTAAAGACATCGGCTTTTACCCAACCTTTCAACTCCGGTCATTGGGTATAGCGCTGGCCTGCTGGCTTGGGTTTATAAGTGTTGTGCTGGCAATAGGCTACGTCGGCAATTTTGTCAGTTTTTCGGGACTGGGAGATATATCCGAAGCAAGCGTTTCCAAAGGTGTAAGAAACTTCATCCGGATTTTTATAGGTACGGCTTTGTTCGAAGAATTGTTTTTCAGAGGTCTGATACAAAACATGCTGGCGCAGAAAATAGCACAGCTGAAAGGCTGGCAAAAATCATGGCAATGGGGTTTTGCTGTTTTTGCAATACTTGCCCTTGTAACAGGATATTTCATGAATAAAAGCCTCTTCTGGCTTCCTCTGTTAATCACTGCCCTGCTGTTTGCAGCGGCCTATCTTATTGAAAGAACAAATACTACACCACAGGGCACTTACACCTCACTGGCTATTACGAGTATCTTTTTTGGTCTGGTGCATTTTCATGCAGGTTCCATTATTTTTGTGGGTTTAGCCAGTATAGCAGGCTGGTTTTATGGTTACACCTATCTGAAAACCCGCAATGTTTTCTACGCGACACTGGCGCACACGCTGGTTAATTCTTCTGAATTTCTATTTGCGCTGGATAGTTTGAAATAAGGCCATCAATTGCTTTCCAGTAAGGTTTTATAGACTTTTCTTACGTAATCAGTCTGGATAAGGTCTACTCCCATGGTAGTGGCCTTTTTGTAATTGGCAGGCGTATCGAGCAGGCCCAGTACATCAGAGAAAACCTTTACACCATGCTTGTGTATGTCTGCCACCAGCGGCTCGTTCAGCACTGTCCAGCGCACATCAAAGGCATAGGGTTGTAGTTGTTCTACTTTACGCGCAATGTCTTCCGGCTTATCCAGCGAAGGCATCAGTCTGGCTTTAGGATACACTTTTTTGAGTGAAAGCAGGAAATTATCATTACCATAAAAAACGGCATCTTTTAAGAGCTTATGTGCCTTTAACTCCTTTACCAATGGCTCAGGCGCTACATCTTTGCAATCAACATACAGATTCGTCTGGTGTTTATGCTTCTTATTCCATTGTTGCAACAATTGAAGGGTTTCCTGAAGCGTAGGAATGCGCTCATCCTTAAACGCCCCCTGATAACCCTTCCCGGCAGACAATTTCCTGAGTTCTTCCAGTGTATAGTTTTTCATTGGCCCTGTACCGTCTGTGGTGCGGTTCAGCGTTCCATCGTGTAAAATCATCAGTTGTCCGTCTTTGGTGGTTCTCACATCTATTTCAATGTAATCAACCCCCATGGCCAGCACCGCCTTGAACGTTGCCAGTGTATTTTCAGGAGCAAGGGTAGAATTTCCCCGATGCGCCGATAAGTGCAATTGATACTTTTCTTTTAATATTTTTGAGGAATCAGCTCCCGACTGAGGGACTGCACTGATTGTATTATCTGTAACAAAAGAGGTGGTAACAATAGAAGTACTAAGAGAGATAAAAAGCAGGGGTATGAACGATTTCATAACGGATTTTTTGGGTCTTGTTCCGGGCTTGTTCCTTTGGCCGGATGGGTTTCTTCTAAAAGCTGATTAAAAAAACGCTCAAGAATGACTGAATATTCAGGAGACATTTCGTTCTCTCCAATACCGGCCAATAGTTCTTCCAGCTCTTCGCGGGAAAGCTTATTGCCGAGTAATCTATCCATTAAATATTCTGGACGAGAACGCTCCATGCTTATGACAGGTTGATGATAATGATAGTCACGCTAACATTGTTGTACGCCTTTACTTGTAATTGTTATGGATAGGGTGGTTATCAGAACATATCGGTACGCCCGGCACTTTTAACCACCCTATCCAGCTATCACTCTATTTACAATACTTTATTTCCATCTACCAGAAATACTCTTGTACTTACAGTATAAGTACCGCCGTTCGGGTCTTTGTATTTTAAATCTGCATAATAGGCTGCATATCCTTTCTTAGGATATGGCAGTGTTACTTTTACTGCCGATTCTTTGGCCAGTTTGATATTATCGCTCAGCCACAGGTTATTACGAAAATCAAGGTCTGACGACGTAGTGCCCCAAAGGGTGGCACCCACTAAATCGGTCTGTAGGGCATTGATAGTAACTTCTACCCCATCTTTACCGTTTACGGTAGTCCAGGT
This sequence comes from Emticicia sp. GW821-FHT11C11, assembly GCF_058808615.1. Classification (NCBI taxonomy): domain Bacteria; kingdom Pseudomonadati; phylum Bacteroidota; class Cytophagia; order Cytophagales; family Leadbetterellaceae; genus Emticicia; species Emticicia sp. GW821-FHT11C11. The sequence continues at coordinate 186,048 of NZ_JBXARV010000003.1, read as the reverse complement.
ATTAGCCGGATACTCCTTGTTCATCAGCGTCAACCCAAAGAAAGCCGTCAGCGATTCAAAAGCCTGTTTTCCACCACCCAGGTCATGACCGGCATTGGGCGTATAATGAATCATATTTTTACCCGGAATCTGGTCGTAGTAATGCTTAATGGCATCGACTGTCCAGTACTCGTCGTTTGTACCAATGAATATAATTTTCGGAATCGTCAGTTTCTTACGATACGAATACGGGTCGATCATAGTTGTTAAAGCCTTGCCCTCTTTCGAATCGGTGCTTTGCGGTATACCCAACTTGGTGTAGTCTTCAATCTGAATGCTGTATTCACCATAAGATTTAAACTGGTAGTCGAGCGTGGCAGGCATGTTCAGCATATCAATTACCATCGGTCCGATACCCACTACACGTTTATCATCAATAGCACTCGATAACCAGGTGGTCCACCCGCGTTTCGATGCCCCCGAAATCACAAATCTGTTTACTGCAAAGTTATTGTTTTTCTTCGCAAATTCCTGCACGGCATCCATCGCCTTAACCGCCGATTTCACCATCGGGAACAAAAGCGGCCAGCTGTAATCATTATCACTCTTAAAATTATGCAAGGTATAAGAGATAAGCGCGTCTTCCGTCAGGTCACCATATAAAGGTTGATTAGGTACTTGCTTAATCAATGCAACAATAGCTTTGGTTTTTTCGGCCGTAGCTGCCAGCGAAGGCCACAACTTATCGTCTTTCGACCAGTTCGGTTGTTCGGCTTTATTTGAACCGCCTGTGATAAACAACAGGGCTCCGTCATATTGTTTAACTTTAGGCACAAAGATAGTCAGTTGGTGTCTCCACGTAATTTTTCTCCAGGTTTGTGAGGTCAGCACCAGGTTATACATCGTCACATTGTCTTTAGTCAATGAGTCTTTTACTTCCCATTTAAAGGTTTTATCGCCATTGTTAATATAGCTTTTCAGTGCGGTTTCAGGCGTAATTGATGTTTGAGCAAAAACACTGACTGTTGTAACAACAGTAATCGCAAAAAGGGTAATGAGCTTTATGAAGGTGCTTTTCATAGATGAGATTTTTAGTTCTTTAATAAATTTTTAGATAATCAACATTATTGTGGTTTCGGACTGTCTTTCACAAGCTTCAATGCTTGTTCAATATATATTTCGCCGGTCATTTCACCCAGACTTGTTCTGCTCACGTACTCGTATCTTTTAAAGCTGTTAAAATCTACTTTGGTAAGCATGTAGCCGAAGGCATCGTTGGTAAGCCCGAACAAAAACGGCAGTTTGGTATTCATATTACGTTTTACATAATAACCAATATTCGGCAATGCTTCGCCGGGAATAGTCAGAATCTGCGCCGGGCCGATGTTAAGCAGGTTCAGTTGCGTACTCACTATATTCGCTTTGCTCAGGTCATGTTTCAAAGGAGAGTTTTTCAGAATAAAACGCATAATCTCTGAATCAACCGGAAACTCAATTTTACGGGCTACACAATATACATCAGGGTTCGGAAGAACAGCGGCTTTGTCTACAATGCGCAGTGCTTCATCAGCCAGTAGTTCTCCTATTCTGATACATTCTTCCCAGGTATTGGCTTCTTTTTGTCCGTTGCCTTCTTTGCCATACTCCAGACGTGTATCGGCTGTTACCATGCCGCCTTGTGCGCCATTCATAAACAAGGCTATGCCGCCTGCTTTGGCTTCAATGCGGTCATACAGAGGGCCGCACAAATCCGGACTAAGGATACCTCTGCCTGAACCGATTACCTCTGGATGCACCGCATAGTTCACCAGAGTAGCAATGGCCTTACCCTGACGGCTTCCTGTAGTTGCAATGGCCTGAATAACTCCACAGCGTGGATCGTATAAGGCCGGAGCATAATAGTTATAAGCTATTTTACCTTTGGCTTCTTCTACGGCAATTTTCAGAGAGGCAGGTTCCAGTTTACTGATGGCCTCGTTCACGGCATCTGCAATTTGCTGCACGCACCAGTCAAGATATTTCAAATCAGCTGATGCTTTTCCGCTGGCATCAGGGAAAGCATAGGCATCAGGGCCGCTATGCGTGTGCGTAGCGCCTATCAGGATGTTTTCTGCAGGTATACCCTTTATCAATGCTCTCGATCTGTTGCCCAGAATGGAAGTCCAGCCCAGATTATCAACATTCACAATAGCAATGCGTGTGGTTCCTTTCTCAAAAACCATTGCTCGGGCATATAATTCTCCTTTTTTCTGAGTGCTGGGTTTAGGTGTACCTATACCGCCCGATACGGGCAGCAGAGGATTAGGTGTAATAACCCGCAGCGCCGCTCCAACTTTCAGAGTCTGAGCATAGCTTGCGGTTACACTAAAAAAGCAAAAGGTTAATAGGGTTAAACAGATGGTGTATTTCTTCATGTCAATCATAGGTATTTAAGTACGTATTCCGTGCTTTTAATAGTAAGTATCAGGTTGGTTTACAAAATTTCACAGCCTGATAACTTATCTTTTGTTATACTATCCGGCAGTAGGAATGGACTATTGACAACAAAACATTTTTTGAGCAAGGCATGAGGAGAAACAGGGCTTTCCATGAAACAAAAAAAGGGACAAGCGTTTGGCTTATCCCTTCCTTACTATTAATTCTTCTCAGGTGTTTTCGGAATCTTATTCACCAACAGGTTGGATTTGCCGGGCTGTTTTTTCAGCTCAAAAGCGTCATACAGTTCTCCGGTAGCCGTAAAGGCTTTATACAAAAGGGAATTGCCCTCAACAGTCAGTAATTGAAACAACTGTGTATTGCTGGCCTTACGGTTCATCCAGGGGTCGTTTGATATGTCATACATTTTCGGCCCCGATACAGACACCACATATACGGTTCCTGATGCCTGGTTCTTATTACCTTGCCCATTAACTGAATTACTCACCATACCACGTCCATAGGCGTGGTCATGGCCTTGTAGCACGATATCTACCTTATGCTTGTCGATGATTGGTTTGAACCGCTTGCGCAATTCAATATTATCACGGTTTGGTTTGGTTGAATAAAACGGATAATGCAGCGTAATGGCTGTCCATTTACGCGGGTTATGGGTCAGTACCGAGTCAAGCCATTTGGCCTGTGCCGTAGCGAAATGCTCTGACTCATCTATTTCTTCGGCGTTCAAAGAGATAACTTTCAGGTCTGCATAATTCACCTCAAAGCAGGTCTCTTCCAATCCTTTCGGGCCGTTGGTCGGTAATGTAAATTGCGGTCTCCACTGTGGTGACAGTTTACCTTTACCGTATTCATGGTTACCTGGTGTCATCACACTTGGTACCGTGGCATGAATATAAGAGCCTGCATAAAACCACTCGCCCCATTCCACATCATGGTCATGGCGGTTAATGAGGTCTCCGGCATGTAGCATAAACGATACCTCCGGCATAGTTTTATAGGCCTCTCTGATTACTCTTGACCATAGCGATTTTACATCGTTCTGTGCATCGCCGAAATAAAGAAATGAAATAGGTCTGTTAGGCTTATTGCCCGGCATACGAAACTGGAACCATTCGCTCCAATGTTTGTCGTTCCCTACACGATACACATACAGTCCGCCGGGTTGTAGATTATCTATCACACCCGAGTGATAATAAGCCTTCACTTCGGGTTCATTTGTATACTTAGTTTTGAGGTACTCAGAAGTGGCAGCAATGGTACGCACGTTTTTCAAAAACTGCGTTCCGTCTGTGGCAGGGGCAATCTGAATTTCTCCTTTGGTAATGGTGGTATCTGTACGCCAGTTAACTGCTATTGAGGTTTCAGGCGTTGCTGTCAGATTTAGTATGATGCGGTCTGGTGTTGCTGATGGAAACAGGACTTTCACGTCCATATTCAATGACCTGGCGTGTTCGTGCGGATGGCTGTGCGATTGAGAAAAAGCTGTATAAAAACTACTACTGCAAATAAAAAAACCAAGAGCTGTTAGTATATTTTTTCTGATAAAATTCATACCTAAGATGTTTGGGTTCGTCAATTAAAATGAGAGGCGGTCATTAAAACCGCCCCTAATTTACTTCTTTTCAAAACAATCTATTTTATTCTTACCAAGGTTTTCCTGTTCCTTGAATCACCCATGGTTTCGACCACGCGCTGTTTTTACCATCAGCTTGTGAGAAATTAGTTACTTCCAATTTATCCAATGCGGCCGAAGTATTCGTTTTATTGATATTCAGTTCGTCCTGCATGTAATAGAATCTAACTGGCAATGCCTGACGTTTGGCAGCAGGGCCGGCTTTCAGCGCAGGTAAACCTGTTCTTCTGAAATCGAACCATGCTTCGGTTGCAGCTGTCCAGCTGGCAATCCATTTTTGCTCCAATACTTGTTTCAAAGTACCTTCATAAGCTACACCTGCATTAGCAAGATAAGTATTGGCTGTACCACTTACACCCCAGGTAGCCAAAGATGCTCTCACACCTGCTTCGTAACGTGCTTTTGCATCACCTGCCGACCAGCCTTTCAAAGTAGCTTCTGCCAGAATAAAGTTTACCTCAGCTGCAGAAATCAAACGGGCTTTCAACAATGGTCCCGAAGGAGCTTTGTAGATATCGTTCAGGAACGAAACGTGCGGGTTGAATGATGTCTGGCCCGGAGTTGGATTCAGGTTGTAAGCCGATGGCAATGCCGAGAAACTGGTTGGAAGACCAACATACTCAGGGTCTGTATCCACAACCGTTGCTCCTACTTTATCAGGCGACAAATATCTTTTACCACCTTCAATTTTATCTGTTCCGGCAGGAAGAGTAGCATCCACTACTAACGGAATCTCTACTTTGTTTGCCCAGATCGCCAAACGAGGATCTTTCAAAGACTGTAAAGACTCAACCAATGTACCACCCATTTTAATACGACGGTAGTTACTGCCACTGGCATCAACTGTTGTATTGGCTGGCCATGAAGTAGCTTCACTGGTACCAACAAAAGCCATAGTAGCATCGTCAGTATTGGCAGTGATGATAGGATACTGCGCTGCATTACCTATGATTTTCTCAATACCGGCTTTGGCAACATCAGGTTTTTTGCCAGAGATACGCATGTAATAACGTAGTGCCAACGAGTTAGCCATTTTTCTCCATTTGGCAGGGTCGCCGTTGTAATAAACGTCAACGTTATCTACAATACTCGAATACTCAGCTTTAGATTTAGACAACAAAGTGTTAGCTTTCTCCAAATCAGCCAGTATTCCGGTATAAATAGCCTCCTGGCTGTCGAATGACGGCAGGATATCTTCTGTTTTACCTAACTCACCTTTCAAGGCACTGCTATAAGGAGCATCGCCCCACAAATCGGTAATCAAACCAAACATGAATGATTTCATTACAAGCGCTACACCCTGGTGGAACTCGAAATTAAGTGCCACGGCTCTGTCATACACCAACTGGTTGTTACGCAAAACGTCATAATAACCACTCCAGCTCTGGTTAGTCCAATCATAATCATTATGACCAGACGACCACGCATCTTTTTGTGTATGTTGTACCACACCTGCTATATCCTGGTAGCCCAGGTTCACATATATTTTTGCCGCTTCTGTTAACACTGTCGGCAACACCAGGTTCGGATTCACCAGATCAGGCTGTACCCCGTTCGGGTTATTGTTCACTTCTGTCAGGTCTTCACAAGAGAAGAAACTCGTAAACAGAAAGACTAATGCTATAATTTTTTTATAACTGGTTTTCATTGATTTCAGAGTTTAAGATTTTTTTAGAAAGTCAAACCTAGCTTAAAGCCTACCGGAATAACCCATGGTGTTACGTTATATCTTTCTATACCTTGTTTGAATTGAGTACCTGCCTGTGCACCAGCCTGAGGTTGGAACGCCATTTCAGGATCGATACCGATCTTAGCGGCTGTCCACAACATGATGTTACGGCTGTATACCGAGAAGTTGGCACTTTGCATACCCAGTCTTTTTACAAAGTTGCTTGGCAGTTCATAGCCTAGTGATACTTCTCTCAATTTAATGAACGAGGCATCGAACAAAGCCGCTCTTGTGAAATCCCAAGGATAGTTATCACCATAAGGAATAATCTTAGTACCAGGGCCACCAAGGTTTTCGGTGTAACCTGTAATCTGACCAGCCTCGTTGTATTGTGCAATCACACCAGGGTTGAACACACCATACATGTAAGTGTTACCGCCGTATTCGAACGGATACCCACCGTATTCAGCCGTAGGACCACCCACAATGTTGAATTTGTTTCCTGCTACTCTTACCAGGTCGTTGTTAACCAGATAGTTGCGAAGTGCTTCACCAGTCAGACCGTTAGGATTGATCAGGTTATCAAGGAAACGTTGTGATTTAAGGTCAGACTCACCGTAACGATAGGTTTGAGAAACGAAATCACCACCTTGTCTCCAGTCGAATGTCATATTCAGGCTGAAATTTTTGTAGCTCAACGAAGTTTGTAAACCTAAGATGAAATCAGGGTTGAAGTTACCGATTTTGTTACGTGTATTGCTGGCACTAACCGACTGCCATGAACCGTTATCGTCAAGGATTGGATAACCGAAATACGGTGACGACTGATCTTTTACAGTTACAAGTTCAGAGTCATAGATATCACCGATAGTTTCGCCTACGTATGTCCATGCACCACCTTTGGCGTCTGTCCACAATGTATAGAAATCAAGACCCGGGCTCAACTCTTTAATTGTTGTTCTGTTTCTGTAGAAGTTAGCTGTTAAATCCAATCTCCAGCCGTTTTTCTCTAGTGGAGTACCACCAACTGTGATCTCAGTACCTTTACTTACAAGCAACCCGGCGTTAATGTTCTTCGAAGTATATCCTGTTGAAGGAGGTAGTTTCGTAGGGATAATCTGGTTTCTGTTTTCAACCATGTAGTAAGTACCTGATACTCTCAATTTGTTTTTGAACATGGTCAGGTCAACACCAAGGTCGTATGAAGTAGATATCTCAGGTTTCAAATCAGGCAATAAGATAGTACCTGATTTCGACAAACGAGTAAGTCCGTTCCATGCTTCGTTGCTTCCCAATGTATTCAACAAGCTGTAAGGGTTAGTATCGTTACCTACCTGAGCTACACCGGCTCTCAATTTCAACATGTTAAGATTTGGTGATGAGGTAGCAAACAACTCATTAGCCAAAAAGCTCAACGAAGCCGCAGGATAGAAATACGAACGGTTTTCTACAGGAAGTGTACTAGACCAGTCGTTTCTGCCGGTAAGATCTAAGAATACAAGATCTTTGTAACCAACTGTGGCAGTTCCGTAAAGGCTGTATACCAATTTTTCAGACATGCTGCTTCTGTACTCAAGGTTAGCAGGAGCAATATTTTGCAAGGTAAATAAACCCGGGATAATCAAACCGGTACCATTTCTACTTTTGTTTTCAACGTCAGAATAACGTGTGTTACGAATGTTACCACCGGCAGATACTGTTAACGTAATATCTTTCAGGTTTTTGTTATAAGTAGCAAGGAAATCACTGTTGCTTTCAAAGCGGTTGAACGCTGTTACACCATAAGCACCACGAGGTTCTGCTGTATAACTGCTTCCAATTTTGGTTTCGCGTTTTTCACCGTATGTATCTACAGCGTATCTCGCCATTAAGCTCAACTCAGGAGTGATTTGATAATCAGCTTTCAAGTTTCCGAACAAACGGTTTCTTTCGAAAGCATTTTTCACTTCATGCGCTAAGAACCAAGGGTTGTTGTAGTTTCCTTTCGACTGAGTTTTTTGTTGCAAACCTTCCTGACCTGGTACCCAGTAGTCTTTCAGTTCGTTGATGTCGATATGTGGAGATACTGCATACGCCCATTGTAGTGGGTTAGCGCCTCTTTCACCTGCCGGACGGTTATTAGAGTTATTGCGGCTTAAGTCGATATTAGTGCTAACTCTTAGTTTATTGCTTAGTTTCAATGAAGTAGCAATAGCTAAAGAGTTTTTGAACAGGTCAGAACCCGGAATAATACCACGGTTAGCCATGTTTGAGTAAGCCACACGGTAGTTTACGAAATCGTTGCTGTTAGCAATTGAGATACCGTTAGTAGTAGTGATACCAGTCTGTACGAAATCTCTCACGTTGTTTGGATGCGAGATCAACTCAGTCGGAATCTGTTTACCGCTGGCGTCTCTCGGGCTGTTCCATTGAATGGCTTTGTAGCCTTTATCCAATTCCGGACCTACACCACCCGCTGATCCTTCGTCAATCATCAATACTCCACCAGGGTATGGATTGTTGTCAGGCGTAAAAGGAAGAATACCTGTTGCATATTTAGAGTGCATATCCAGGAATCTGTATGGTTGATCGAAAACTGTGTTAGTTGTCAGGTTAACTGTCATTTTCTTAGCTTTCGAACCATTTTTAGTAGTGATGATCACTACCCCGTTACCCGCTCTTGAACCGTAAAGTGCAGCAGCACTTGGCCCTTTCAGGATTGACACGCTCTCAACGTTATCAGGGTTTAAGTCAGAAATGGCGTTACCGTAGTCAACACGGTTATCACCACCAATCTGGCCTACGTTGTTCAATGTGTTAATGATAGGTACACCGTCAATCACAAACAACGGCTGGTTGTCGTTACTTAATGATTTGGCACCTCTGATAACCATACTTACCGACGAACCAGTACCACCGGTAGCGTTGATAGCCACACCGGCCACTTTGCCCGACATGGCGTTCAGTATGTTTTCGTTAGAGATACGGCTCAAATCTTTGCCGTCTACTTTACCAACCGAATAACCTAATGATTTTTCTTCGCGTTTGATACCCAAGGCAGTTACAACAACCTCTTTCAGACTTTCTGAACTTACATTCAGTTCTACATCTACTGTGCTTCTGTTTCCTACCTGAACCTCGGTAGCTTCATAACCAACAAAAGATAGAACCAACACTGAATTGCTGCCGCTTACTTCAATTGAGTAATTACCGTTGGCATTAGAGCTTGTTCCTTTCTGTGTACCTTTTAATACAATGTTTACACCGGGCATGGCCGAACCGTCCTCTTTGGAGGTTACTTTACCTGTCACCGTCCGGGTCTGCGCCCAAGCCGTAGGAGCACATACTCCAAGCAGGAATCCATAAAAAACCAAACCCCTAAGCATGCTTCGGAGAGTAAAGTTTAACTTCATAATATGTGTTTTTAAAGTGAAGATAGAATTGTAACTCAAGTTTATTTGTTTTAAATTTTACTGAATTACTCTACAAGTGGTTAAATGTACTACTGTGTTTGAATTATTAAATTATAAAATTGGAGAAGACTGTCAGAGAGCTAAAGTCATGTCTACGCTGCCACGCAGAAACTGCTTTGCCTTTACAAGCTGGTTTTTAACCGTATTTTTGGAGATACGCATCATTTCGGCAATTTCCTGATATGATTTGCCGTCTTCAACATTCAGTTTGAGAATCATTTTCCGTTTAGCAGGCAGGCTGTTCATGGCGTTGCGAAGCAAAACAATTTTTGCCTCTTCCGCTTCCGAATCCCTGCTATGGTCATCTTCCATCATTTGCAGATACTGATGCTGAAGCGACTGGTTCCGTTCAAGTTTTTTCAGATAATCAAAAGCCAGATTTCTGAGGCAGGTAAAAATATAAGAGTTAAAATTTAACTCCGGATTAATCTGCTCTCTTCTATTCCATATCTTAATAAAAACTTCATGCAACATATTTTCAGCCTCTTCTTCGTCTTTCACAATGGCCATTGAAAATCGGATACCGGGTTCTTTGTAGTGATTATATAATTTTGTAAAGGCCTTGCTGTCTCCCTCGGCCACTTTCATAATTATGCGATCAAGTGCTTCCATAATGTTAGCTAAAAGTTAAGGATAGGTGGTATTGGTTAAATAAAAAAGGTCTTATATCAGGTCGTCAATAAGTACAAAATATTCTCACAATAGTGCCAATTTAAAGAAATCATATTTTTGCCATTGCCGCTTAGTGCCGGATTTTTATAATGAGCAAAAAAACACGTTGATTAATTCTAAAGAGATTCCTTAATTGGCAGTTGAAACTCCGTAAAGTTTTCTAAAATTATATGGCTGAGTAATTATGAAATAAATGTACAAGGATTTTCGTACACTATATTCGCATATTTCGTAAAATAATCCTCAAAAAGCGCAAGCCTATTATTTATTAACTTTAAGCTAAAATTGGAGCAGAAATTAATAACAGTTTAGTAAAATTGTACCTATTCCATATCCTCAATTTGCGTTTTTTCCTGAACAAAACATTTCTCTTATCTTTAGGCAATATTCCGATACACCGCATGAAAAAACTTCTCCTTTTTGTCTTCTTCCTACCGCTCGTTCTCTCGGCTCAGAAACCCCGTGCGCGTGCACTGGGTATTCCTTTCGATGGCAACACAGGGCCGCATAATGCCATTACCGATGTGTCGGGTGTGGAAGTGGGCTATGAAACGCTCATCAAGGGCACAGGAGAACTCCGTACAGGCAAAGGCCCCGTGCGAACCGGGGTAACGGTCATTTTACCGAAGGGCAAAACTGATGCCAGCTACCCTGCTGCCTGGTTTTCATTAAATGGCGACGGCGAATTAACCGGCCTGCCTTCAATAGATGACTTCGGCATGGGCTATGGCCCTATTGGCATTACCAACACCAACAGCGTAGGCATTGTGAAAGATGCCATTGGCGAGTGGTGCTTCAAAAAATTCTCGAAAGGGGATTTCGTCGACTATTCCTTCGGCTTACCTGTGGTGGGCGAAACCTGGGATGGCGCCCTGAACGACATCAACGGGTTTCATGTAAAAAAAGAGCATGTGTGGGATGCCCTCAACCATGCCCGAACCGGAAAAGTAGCTGAAGGCAATGTTGGCGGAGGCACAGGCATGGCACTGTATAGTTTCAAAGGAGGTAGCGGTACGGCTTCAAGAGTTTTTATGATCGATTCAACCCAATATACACTGGGTGTATTCGTACAGGCCAATTTCGGCCGGAGAAACGAACTTACAATAGCCGGGGTTCCGGTAGGTAAAGAAATACAGGACCTCGCTCCTATCATCAACCGCGATAAACGAAAAGACGGTTCCATCATTGCCATTATCGCTACCGATGCACCGCTATTGTCCGGCCAGTTGAAATTGCTGGCTAAGAGAATCACCCATGGTATTGCCCGCACAGGCACTTATTCTCACCATGGCTCAGGCGAAATTTTCCTGGCATTTTCAACGGCTTCGCCTATATATAATAAGGAAAATACAGAAGAGCAGTGGAAGGTGATTCCGAAGTGGCATTTAGACCCTGTATTTAAGGCAACCGTAGAGGCTACGGAAGAAGCAATCATCAATGCACTGGTAGCCGCAGAAGACATGGAAGGAATCAACGGTAATAAATTTTTCGGTATCCCACACGACAGGCTCAAAGCCATTATGAAGAAGTATAACCGGTTGGTGGAGAAGTAATGGTAATATAAAGATGAAACCCGCGATGGAACAACATTCACCGACTTAAGTCGGTGGCTATTTAAATAAAGGTATTTTGTATGTATAAAGCCGACTTAAGTCGGCTTATAACAATAAAGTTTATTTCCTTTGTTTAATTAGGCGGTGAATTTATTCACCATTTCTCCGGGAAAATTACTAAGCAAAATCATTTCGCCGGAAAAACCTCCTGCAACCAAATAGTCAATTTAGCATAAATATCAAACAGGCTCTTCCGCATTTCATGAGTTTCACTCGGGTACAGCTCCAATTGCGAACGTAATCCTAATTCCTGATACTTCTTATGCAATGCTTTTGCCTGATGCACAGGAACCAGCTCATCGCTCTCTCCATGAAAAATAATAGTCGGTACGCCCGTATCTTTATTTAAATGTCGAATCGGGCTGGCCTCTACAGCAATAGGGGCATCCGGATCAGCATTTCCCAGAAACTGTGTTACGATACTCCCACCAGACTCACCTTTTCTGAATACCCTGTCGGTCAGGTCGGTGGGGCCAACAATGTCAATAATGGTTTTTATCTGCCTACCTTTGTCATACGTGTATGTGTATAATAAGGATAGATGCGCTCCGGCACTTACGCCCAGCAAAGCAAATTCGTTTCCATGATAGCCATAGGTTGAAGCTTTGGCGGTAAGAAACGCAAAGGCATTCTTTAGATCCTCTATTTGCGCAGGAAAACGGTTTTTGTTTTCTTTCAGCAAACGATAATTAAGTGACACAACCCCATAGCCTTTAGAAGTAAGCATGCTGACCAGTATTTTCGGGAAATCGTTCTTGCTCCCCCATTTCCAGGAGCCGCCGTGCACATATACTATCAATTTGGTAGCAGGTGTATGGTTAACGGGCAAATAAAGGTCAAGCAGGTTGCTGTTTCCTTCCGCAGGCCCGTAAGATAAATTCAAATACTGTTTATAAGTGGAATCCTGCTGCAAAAAGCTTTTACTCCAGGTTTGTACTGAGGCCATACACATTAAAACAAGAACAGATAAGAATGGATGCTTCATATTTATTTTCTTCGATTCTGCTATATAATACTATATAAGGTATTCTTTGTACCAACAGAAAAACGTTTAAATTATTGTTTTTTTTCTCGCTTCGATAGTCTTGAACCACGGTATCGAAGTACTTAATCTGTATATCTTAACCAATCCGAGCCTTGCTGAATGTATGAACAAGCGTCTATACACCCATTCAACCCTAAACCTTAAAACCCGATTCCTGTTACTTTTTATTGGACTGACCGCAATCATGGTCAATCAGTCCTGTTCTTCCGACAGTAAAAACAATCCTGTTGATTTGGTTGACCCATTCATCGGAACCGATTACTTCGGGCATACCTTCCCCGGAGCAGTAGTACCCTACGGAATGATACAGCTAAGCCCCGACCACGATACACAGGGCTGGACATACAGCAGCGGATACAGCTATTCTGACAGCTCTATTGCCGGGTTCAGTCACACGCATTTCAGTGGCGTGGGTATGACCACCGGCGGTGATATCCTGCTGATGCCCACCGTTAACGACAAAATTCAGACCAGCCCGGGTACCAAAGAAAATCCTGATGCGGGCTATCGTTCAAGATACAACAAGGCTGATGAAAAAGCCGTACCGGGCTATTACAGTGTTTTGCTGAAAGATGATAACATCAAAGCCGAGCTGACCACCACCAAACGTGTAGGCATGCACCGCTACACTTTCCCGAAAGCGAGGCGTTCCAATATATTGCTCGACTTAGGCCATGAAATTGGCAAAGACGATAAAAGCGGTTTGTCATTACTAAAAATAGTAGGCGATAGCACCATTGAAGGATACAAGGATGCCAACGGAACAATGGTATATTTTGTAGCTCAATTCAGCCGGCCGTTTGATTACTACGGCACCTGGGATTCTGACTACAACACACCTGAATCGGCTGAGGGTTTCTGGCCTTATAAAGATGAAGAAAAAGGCCTGAACGTAGGGGCTTTTGTAAGCTACGCCACCAAAGAAGCCGAACAGATACTGGTAAAAGTAGGCATCTCTTTTGTAAGCATTGATGGCGCACGTAATAACCTGCAAAGCGAACTTCCCCATTGGGACTTCGATAAGGTAAAAGAGAATGCCTATCAGGCTTGGAACGACGAACTGAAAAAAGTTTCGGTAACCACCAAAGACGCCGGCAAAAAACAGATTTTCTATACAGCGGTTTACCGCAGCATACTGGCTCAGTACACCGGACAAGATGCTAACGGACAATATGTAGGCATGGATAAAAAGGTACATACGGCCAAAGACTATGACTTCTATCCGAATTTTTCATGCTGGGATACTTATCGCAGCCAGCACCCTTTGCTAACCCTTGTAGCGCCTGACCATGTAAATGACCTGGTGAAATCAATTGCCGCCAAAACATCAGAATACGGTTGGCTACCTGCACAGCATTTCAGAAATACTTTCGGACAGGGAATGGTTGGTGACCACCTGGTACCTGTAATTGTAGACGCCTATATAAAAGGATATAGAGATTGGGATATTGAGGCATTATACAACGCCATGCGCAAAAAAGCGCTGGAAGCCCCTCCTGCCCCACTACCTGCCTCCAACGGTCGTTCCGGTCTGACAGATTATATAAATTTAGGTTATGCACCATGCGACGTAGTTACTGAATCGGTACCCAACACGCTCGAACTGGCCTATAACGACTGGTGTATTGCCCAACTGGCCGATGCACTCGGTAAAAAGGAAGATGCCGCACTGTTTTACAAACGTGCTCAGAACTACCGGAATGTATATGACACCGGTACACAATTTATGCGCCCGCGAATGAAAAACGGATCATGGCTACCGGAAAAAGGCACTAATGAACAGGAAATTGCAAAAGCAGGAGAACACTTCTACTACAAATATTTCGACCCTCTACTGGTGGGTCGTCGGCCTAACCGCCATTATACCGAATCAAATGCCTGGCAATATCTATGGTCGGTGCAACATGATGTAAAAGGTTTGGTAGACCTGCTGGGTGGTGACGAAGCCTTTAACAAACGTCTGGATACTTTCTTTGATATGGAGGCCTCTATCAGTGAGCCTAAATATGTAGGTGTGGTAGGTACCATCGGGCAATATGTGCACGGCAACCAGCCCTCGCACCATGTAGCCTATCTTTATAATTATGCGGCAGCTCCGTGGAAAACCCAGGCACGCACCCGTGAAATCATGCAGAAATTCTATCGCACTGGTCCCGGCGGACTAAGCGGTAACGAAGACATGGGTTCTTTGTCGTCATGGTTTGTGCTGAGTAGTATGGGTATTTATCCGGTTACACCCGGCAGTAGTCAATATGCCATTGGCAGTCCATTGTTTGATGCCGTTGAAATCAGTGCAAAAGATAACAAAATCTTTAAAATCGTTGCTAACAACAATAGCGCCGATAACAAATATATTCAGTCGGCTACGTTGAATGGGAAACCGTTTAATCGTTGTTTCATCGACCAGTCGGAAATAATGGCCGGTGGTGAATTGTTTTTTGAAATGGGCTCAACCCCTAACAAAGCATGGGGAGTAGGAAAAGATGCAGTGCCGTATTCGTTTAGCAAATGATGAATAGTCAATGGCGAATTAGTGAATAACAAGTATCAGTATATTCTATAAAACATTATTTATAAAGTAGACAGGCATATGATAACCAAAGGATTGTTCAGCACACAGAAAAAACTATGGTTTTTTATCCTTGCAGGATTAACTCTGACATTTTTTATGTATGCCTGCAAGTCTACTGAAAAACAGGAAGCAACGTCTACTTATAAAGACACGCCCTTCTGGCAGGAATACCACGAGGCATACCCTGTAAGCGCCAAAGCCGAAGAAAACGAAGTAAGAAGCATCATCGTCGATAAAGCAGACAATGTATGGATAGCTACTGCCGCAGGCATTTTCAAGAAAAAGGCCGGAGAAGCAAGCTGGACATCCATGCTGAGTGGCGAAGACAAAGGCCCGGCTTATTCAGTCGAAGTTGACGAGGGGGGCACTGTCTGGATGGGCACCTGGAGTGGCATCTATCGCTATCAGAATAACCAGCTTGAAAAACTAGCTGGTATTACCGCCCCCATCTCTGCTATTTGTGCTGCTAAAGAAGGTGTTTATGCCCTAGGGCCACATGGCCTCTGGTTATTTGACGGACAAACTTTTAAGAAACCTCAGTCAAACAAGGAAGGTTATCAATTACCCCGTTCTATCAGAGACGTAATCTCTGACAATAAGGGTGGTCTCTGGATTGCCAGCGATGTGGGTCTTTATCATACTTCTGCTCAGGAAACAAAAGTATTCCGCAACAAAGACGAGGTCATCAGCGGGTATATTAAAGGCATTGCTATTGATAGCAATCAGCATCTCTGGGCAGGTGGCTTAGGTGGGGTTAGTATTATTCAAGCAGATAAAAAAGTAAGAGAAATTAATACAAAACAAGGATTGCCGACAGTGTTTGTAACTTGTGTAGAAACAGCACCCAACGGAACCTTGTGGGTTGGAACCGAACAGGGGTTGGTTCGCTATCAGGCACATTCAGCCACACCCGACAGCAGCTACTCTATGCTTTTCAGTCGCCGGTGGTTGCTCGATGACCATGTGAATGATATTGCCTTTGATGCCAACGGCAATGCATGGATAGCTACTCCGAAAGGAGTAAGCGCCATCAAGCGCCGGCAAATGACCCTGGCACAGAAAAACGATTATTTTATGGATGTGCTCATGAAACGCCACATCCGCGCGCCATGGATTGCCGGACAAGCTCACTTACGCATACCGGGAGACACTACTTCATGGCAACCGGAAGATGATGATAATGATGGAGAATACACCGGCAATTATCTGGCTCTGGAAGCATTCAGATATGCCGTCACCAAAAATCCGGAGGCAAAAGAAAATGCCCGTAAGGCATTCGGATTCCTGAAGTTGCTGCAGGAAGTAACAGACACCGAAGGCTTCTTTGCACGCACCATAGTGCCTTCCGACTGGGGTTTTGTGCATGATGGCAACCGTACCTTTACTCCTCATCAATTGGCTGACGAACTGGTAAAAGAACCGCGTTTCAAGCCTGTGGAGGTTCGTTGGCGAAAATCAAAAGATGGCAAATGGCTCTGGAAAGGCGACACCAGCAGTGACGAAATGTGCGGACACATGTTCGGCTATTTCTTTTACTATGAATTAGTAGCTGATGAGGCTGAAAAAGTTATCATCCGTCAACACGTATCACGTATTGTCGACTATCTCATCAAGCATAATTTCAATTTTTTCGACCTCGACGGCAAGCCTACCCGCTGGTCGGTGTGGTCACCGGATCAACTGAACCGGGACCCTGAATGGGCACCCGACAAAAACCAGAATTCTATGGAGATGCTGGCCTTTCTGAAATTTGCACATTATATAACCAAAGACGAAAAGTATCAGAAGCATTACCTGAGGCTCATTAACGAAGAGCATTATCTCGACAACATGGCGCAGGTACCCAATCAGAATAGAGCCTGGTTTATTTATTTCGATACCATTTTACAGGCTTACCTCTACCCTATTTTTCTGAAATGTGAAACCGACCCGGAGCGACTGGCTTTCTATGAGAAACATATCGACCAATGGTTCGAAAACCGCAAGGCCGACCATAATCCGCTCATTAATTTCATTTATTGCTATTCACGTGGCAAAAAGGCAGAGGTAGCTAACTCAGTCGACTTTCTGAAAGATACCCCGCTCGACCTCGTCGACTGGCACATTGACCATACCAAACGGGAAGATATACAACTGGTGCGTAGCATAGTTCTGGATGAACTGCAGGTGAGCAAACTACCTCCTGCCAGTATCAGAAAAACCGTGCGTTGGGACAAAAATCCGTTTGATGCCCGTGGTGGCGACCCACATGTAGAAAGAGAACCCGTTTTCTGGCTTTTACCATACTGGATGGGCCGATATACAAATATGATTCAATAAATAAATTCTTTTACCGATGATAAAGCTAAAACTACCATTATTAGCAGGCCTCCTTTTTACTTCTGTGGCTTTCGCGCAGGCGCAGGAAACCTATGCCGAAAAACTGGGTTTTCCGAAAGGAAAGAAAGTAGTAATTTTCCATGTGGACGACTGCGGCATGTCCTATTCATCCAATCAGGGAGCCATTAAATCGATTGAACAGGGTGTAGCCACCTCGTGTAGCATCATGATGCCCTGCCCCTGGGCACCAAGTTTCATTAAGAATTATATCCAGAAGAAAAATCCGAATCTGGATGCCGGATTGCACCTGACACTCACCTCAGAATGGAAAGATTATCGCTGGGCCCCGGTCGCAGGTTTTGAGCACGCCCCGGGACTGGTAGACGAAGAAGCCTGCATGTGGCACACAGTTGAACAGGTAGTTAAAAATGCTTCAGCCGATGAAGTAGAGAAAGAAATCAGAGCGCAACTAGCCCGCGCACAAAAAATCGGTCTGAAACCAACGCATTTAGATTCGCACATGGGTACATTATTCGCTCATCAGCCGTTTCTGGAGAGATACATTAAAGTCGGTGTTGAAACCGGTATTCCGGTGATGTTCCCCGGTGGGAATAATAAATTGCTCATTGAATGTCTCAATGCACCTGTTATCAAAAGTCTGAAGGCCAAAGGCCAATGGAAAGAAGGCATGCAATTGCCTGTACCTGCCGTTGCCAAACAAGCCAAAGGAGTAGGAGAAATGATCTGGAAATCGGGTCTACCCGTTCTGGACGACCTCCATACTATCAGTGGCGACTGGAAACCGGAAGGCACTAACATAAGTGCTGAGGCCTGGGGTAAATATAAAGCACAGAAATTCATCGAAACACTCAAAAACATGCAGCCTGGCGTAGCCATGCTGATTGTGCACAGCAGCGATATTACCGATGCTTTCCAGCATATCAGTGGTTCGGGCGGTTCTCGTTATGCCGACATGCATTCGATGATGAGCCTTGAACTGAAAGCCTATATTGAATCAGAAGGTATTATTTTAACAACGTTCCGCGAATTAGCGGAGAGACGCAAAAAGGTAAAATAAAAAACCAGATTCGTAGAGCCGCATTGCAATGCGGTTCACACCAAAAATATTGATAACACCACCAAATGAAAAAAACACTAACGCTACTTTTACTAACTTTAATCAGCAGTTGGCAAGTATTGGCACAGAATCCGGCCATACTGCATTCGGCTATTATTTTCCCTTTGCAGGAACAACACGTGCATGGCAGCAGCATTGTCAGTCTGCCTAATGGCGATTTCCTGACCGTATGGTTTCAGGGAAGCGGCGAACGCACAGCAGACGACGTAAAAATTATGGGCGCCAGACTTCGCAAAGGCGAGAAAACCTGGAGTGAACCTTTTCTGATGGCAGACACGCCCAATATCCCCGATTGCAACCCTGTCGTATTTCTGAATCAGGAAAACAAACTTTTTCTGGTCTGGATAGCCGTACAGGCCAATAAGTGGGAACAATCTATTTTAAGATTCAGAACTTCAACCGATTATACCAGACCGGGTGCGCCTGTATGGAACTGGCAGGATAATATTCTGCTGAAACCCGGCGACGACTTCGCCAAAGAAGTAGCCACCCGTTTCAAACAAATGCCAGACACTCATGCCGGATGGGCAGGTTATGCTCCAAAGTATGACGACATGGTTATTAACGCAGCCACAGACGCCACCAAACGCAGCATCGGCTGGATGACCCGTATCAAACCGCTATTGATGAACAACGGTCGTATTGTATTACCACTTTATTCAGATGGTTATAATATGTCGATGATGGCTATTTCTGACGATAACGGCGCCAGTTGGCACCCTAGCCTGCCACTGGTAGGGCGCGGGCCTATACAACCGGCAATAGTACAAAAGAAAAATGGCAACCTGATAGCCTACATGCGTGACAGCGGCGATAGCCCCACCCGTGTACACATCAGCGAGTCTGCAGACAAAGGCGAAAGCTGGTCAGCCTCAATTAAGACGGACATACCGAACACCGCCAGTGTAGAACTGCTGGTGCTGAACGACGGCCGTTGGGCATTTCTGGGCAATGATATTTATGACGGCCGGTACAAGCTTAGTCTGTATCTATCAGACGATGAAGGCAAAACCTGGAAATGGAAAATCAGAATGGAAGACCATGATCCGAACAAAGGTGGCTTTTCGTATCCGTCACTGATTCAAACCAAAGACGGACTGCTGCACATGACATACTCGTATCATCCGGAAAACAAACAGAAATCGATCAAATATGCAGTCGTTGACCCACAGAAAATCAAGTAAATTCCCGTTACACACAAAATACTAATCAATTACCTTACATTCTTATGAGATTATCTCCTTACATTATCATTTGTTTAGCATTGGCAGGCTTTGCCTCTTTTGCGCAAAAGGCCCCTGTTAAAACACAACCCATGTATCAGGACAAGCCTTTTTTACAGGACTACGCCATTAAGTATTATGTAAAATCGGCCAATACAAAACTGATTGATGTGGCTGCCGACAGAAACGGTGCCATCAAAATATTTTCGTCAGAAGGTCTGTTGCTAACACACGACGGCCATTTTTTGTATCCGGGTTCATTGGAGGCTGATAAGACCTACCGTACCATTGGTCATAAAAACCTTAAAGGCTTAGGCAGTTACCAGAACCAATTTGTGTTACTGGATGATAAAACCGTGCTAAGCAATGCCTGGGCAGGTAAATTGTTCAACAAGCACGAACTGACCGACGCTAAGCTTTTTGCAGGTGGTAAAGACTTTGCTTTTCTGGTGTCAGACGGTAAATCTTTACAATTGGTAAAAGATTCAAAAAGCATCTGGAAAGGCAACCTTGAAGGAGATGAGGTAGTAGCGCTACGCTATCAGGACAACACCGATACTTTCTGGATCCTGGGTAAAAAATCTTTATCCACCCTTTCAGGTTCAAAATTAACCAAAGTGTTCACCGGCTCAGGGTTCACGGCCTTCGATACTGATGGTAAGAAAATAATCATCGGTACTACCGATGGAATCATCACGCTTGATGCCACCTCGAAAAAACAGATAGGCGCTAAAAATCAGAAATTGCCGGTTACAGAAATCACAGCAGTAAAAGTGATCGGTGACAGATTCTGGTTTGGTTCAAGCAACGGAGCTTTTGCTTCTCGTGTGGATGGCAAGTTCGATTACTACAACGGTGAGCGTTGGCTTCCGGGTAATGTGGTAACTAATATCGCCGAAGGCCCTGAAAGCTCGGCTTTAATATTAACAACCGCAGGTTTAGGCCAAATCTGTTATAAGAAAATGACCTTGCACGACAAAGCCGTTTTCTACGATAAACAAGTGCGCAGCCGCCACATCCGCAATGGTTTCAATGCTTCCATCAGCCGTATGGAAAAAGGAAACCTGAGCACCGGATACCTGTCTGACTCTGACAACGACGGTCTGTGGACAACGATGTATCTGGGTGGTGAAATTTTCAGATATTCAGTTACCAAAGACCCCGAAGCCCTGCAAAACTGTGTGGAATCGCTTGATGCTTTGGAGCGCCTGTATACCGTTAATGGTATTCCGGGCTTCCCTTCACGTTCGTTTGAAAGAAGCGGCTATATCAATCAGTTATCTGACCCTGAGCGCTGGCAACATTCAGCCGACCCAGAGTGGGACTGGAAAGCTACCACCAGTAGTGATGAGGTAATCGGTCATATTTTTGCCTTTGGCGCTATGGCAGAGATCATACAGGAGCCTGTCATTAAAAAACGTGCCATTACGCTTATCGACACGCTTATGAGTCATATCGTTAAGAATGATATGTATATGATTGATTATAACGGTAAACCTACTCAATGGGGCCGTTGGAATCCTGAATATGTAAATGCGTTCCCGATCAATGTGGGTGACAGAAAGCTGAATTCATCAAATATTGTGGCTATGCTTCAAACGGCCTACCATTTCACTAAAAAAGAAAAATACAAACAGAAGGCATTTGAACTGATGAAAAAACATGGCTACTACGAAAACCTGATGCGCCCGATGAGTGTTATTGGCAAAGCCGCAGAAGATGCAGATGCACACAGCAAGCACATGTCTGACGGTTGGAACCACTCTGACGACGAAATGTATTTCGTGGGCTACTGGGGTTTGTACCGCTATGCCTTTAACGATACCCTGAAAGCCGCTTACAAAAAAGCTATTATTGACCACTGGGAGGCCGAACGCCCTGAAAAAGAAGGAGCCTGGAATATATTTACAGCATTGACAGGCACCAAAGAATTTGACCTGAACGAAGCAGCCTGGTATTTAAGAGAATATCCATTGGATTTAGTAGATTGGGTTATCACAAACAGCCATCGTAAAGATATTGAGAAAATAGCGCCGAACTTCCGTAACCAAACCATTAAAGAGGTTTTACCGCCTGACGAGGGACCTATTCAACGCCATAACGGTAATACATTTAATCTCGACCGTAGAGGTGGCAACGGCACATCAGAACACAGCGCGGGTGACATCTGGTTGTTGCCTTACTGGATGGGCCGATACCTTGGGGTAATCAGCCCACCGACAACTATCAAGTAAATCGGACAAAACGTTAACAACAAACCCAATGAAATATTTACTTTTAACCTTTATTGTATCACTATCAGCTTGCACAACTATGGAGTATCTGGACGAGAAGCAAATTACCAATGACCCGGCGTATCATCACGATTTAGACAACAATGATAATTTCTCGCCCGATAACCAATGGTTGGTCTATGATACACGAACCGATGAAGGTGGCATTGCGGCTTCTGCAAGCATTGAAAAAGTAAATATTTCAACGGGTGAAAAACAGATTGTCTACCAACTACCTAATAATCAGGCATGGGGCCCCGGAGCAGGAGCTGTCAGCTACTCTCCTGTTGAAAACGCCGTGGTTTTTATTCATGGCCTGATGAGCGTTACAGAAGCCAATCCGTATCAGCAATGGCGCCGTACTGGTGTTATTATTGATGAAACCCAGCCCGGCAAACACATCTTTATGGACGCCCGCGATACCTCAGCGCCATACACCAAAGGAGCGCTACGCGGGGGTACCCACCGCCATGAATGGAGCGGCGACGGCCAATGGATTGGTTACACTTACAACGATGCCATCATGAAGGCATTGGAAGATTCAACAGGTAAGAAACACAATCTGCGTACCATTGGTGTTTCCAAAAGAATTGGTGCGGTTTCTGTAGAAAAAGATACGAAGGGCGAAAATGTAGCCGGTGAGTGGTTCAGTGCATTGGTCGTAAAAGTAACACCGGAGCCCAAAGCAGGTTCCGACGAAATAAGCCATGCGGCCGGTGACAGCTGGGTAGGTACGCACGGTTATCAGAAACCTGATGGCACTAAACAAATAGCCCGGGCTTTTATAGGTTCAGTGACCGATAAAAACGGAAAGAAAGTAGATGAGGTATTCATTGTGGATATTCCTGATAACATCACCGAAGAAGGAGAATCAGGCTCATTGGCCGGAACCGACACTGCCATGCCTATGCCGCCTAAAGGTACCGTTCAAAGAAGACTTACTTTTACAGCCAACACCTCCCAAGCCGGTTGTGTGGGTATTGTCCGTAGTTCACCTGATGGCCAATCGCTTGCCTTTTTGGCCAAAGATGCCAAAGGTATTCTTCAACTATTCACCATTGATCCATACGGCAAAAACCTGACACAACTTACACAACATGATACCCCAGTTGAAGGTTATGTACGCTGGCACCCTTCGGGCAACAGCCTTTACTATGTTTGTAATGGCAGTATTGTACAATGCAGCACCGGCAATGAAGCGTTTGAAAAACGATGCAAATTGCTAAGCAAACCTACGGTTCCGTCACCAACCAATCTGGTTATTTCGCACGACGGCAAATACATCGCTTTTAATCGCTTAATCGGAGCAAGCAAACAAATATTTATCGGAAAGCTCTGAAAGGGCTCCTTCTGGCTCTCTTTTTGAAAACCATCTTGATATTTACTTTGCCGTTTTCATCAATAGCCTTTAAGTAGATATTAGAGCCAGCGTCAGGGTCATATTCCTGAAACTGATAGGTAGAATCGCGCTTACGAAGATTACTGAAAGGAATCTGAATATTAAGATCGGTTTTGTTTCCGAGACTATAAATACCATCCAGAAAGAAGGTAAGCACATTACTTTCAATCTGCATTTTCTTCACTTCAACTTCCTGTCCGTTGATGGCAAACTCGTGCACAATTGGTGCAAATTGAACGTGTTCCAGTTGGCGCTTTCTGAATATCAACCTTTTTATTTTCAGGAAAGGATCAAAGTCTATAATCTCAGCTTCTCTCAAATCAACAGAAAGCGTTCCTTTTACCGAGTTTTCAACCAGCGATGCATCTTTTTTCAGCAGCGCATTAAACTTGAAAGCACTTGTCAGTTTACCTTGCAGGTTTCTATCGGTAATGGTATATTGTCCGAAATTATTAAAGGAAGAAAAAACCGACTTTACGTCCGTATTAGTCACCTTCGCATTTACATTCAATTGTATCGGTTTGTTGTTGGCACGCAGTTGATTGATGTCACCCGTAATAATGAAAGTACCTCCGAAGGCATTCATCGAAAAACTATGCAGTTTTATTTTGTCTGCGCTTAGTGTCATTTTGCCTTTCAGGTTCCGCGCTGTCAGGCGATTATATCTGAAACGGTCGGCCTCCAGGCTTGCATCCACTTCAATATTATCAATGGCTTTATCCAACAATTCCGACAAGGTAAATTTCGGGTCTCTGGCTCTTTTAGGTCTCGAGCTATCCAGGTTCAGCAATACTTTCAACCAGTTAAGCTGCCAGTCGGGTACTTTAATACTTACACGAGCTTTTAGCGGTGCATTTTCCATATACAAGTACGGAACCAACCCTACAATATCTCCATTGATATACAGGTGGTTCTGCCCGTCAAACAGATGAATATTCGGTATCCTTACCTCTTCACCCGTAAATGCCACATCGCCCCTGATCTGCTCAATGGTTACTTTCTGCGGCAGGTAGGTAACTGCCATATCCTGCAACGATACGCTGCCATACAGCAATCCGTTTATCTTCCTGGTGGTTTTGTTGAACAACGTTCTGATATCACCCTTATAGGTTATTTTCATCTGGGCTTTTCCTTTCTTAACCAGATATCGGTCGGGGTCAAGCAATCCGTTTAATGAGGCCGGGTCTGCATCCAGCGTACATTCAAGTTCTGCAAGGGCTTTGTCGAGGTTATGTACCACCAGTTTACCCTCTATCGGAATAGTCTCAAACAAGCCTTTAATGTTATTGCCTGTAATTCTTGTATTTTCATCACCTGTCGGCAGGCTGTCATCGGCATGATTGGAAAATGTTCCCTGTGTACTCAGGTCTCTTAGCATGCCCACCTTGAGCTGATATTGGAAGGAACGCGCATCAAAATTGATATCTATCTTCGATTTCTTCTCTCCCAGTTTACCTCTCAGATGTACATCTGCTGTTACAACAGGATCAATTTTAATCTTTGTTAATATATTGTATAAATGGGTATTAAGTAATTTCTTCGCATCACTCAATCTGATTTTGTTGGTGGTAAAGTCGAGCTGAATGGTCCGTGCACTTTCGCTAAAATCAAACAGACCCGAAATCCTGATTTTATCTTTAGTAGCGGTTTCAATTTCAGAGGGCTTCACTACCAGTTTCTTCTCTTTCTGATGGTATGCTACCGACAGCTTCAATCCTACATCCTGATTAGTCAGAAAGCCTCCCTTGTCCTGATTAAAAACCAGCCCTTTAAAATAAGCATCACCTCTTGCGTCCACGTTCCATGCATCCTTCTCAAATTCTACTTTGTTTACAAAATCATGAAAATCAACTGCGAACGACTTCTCTTGCAGTGAGTCAATATATTGAACCTTAAAATCTTTAAACGAGATTTCTTCGAGATGCTCTAACCCCTGAGTATCCTGAGTGGAGTTTGATTTTGTTTTTTCTTTGGAGGGCGAAGAGAAAACAGACAGATTGGTAGAACCGTCTTTACGTCTGAACACGTTCAGTTCACCGTTAGTAAGTTTCAGGCTGCGAATCTGCGCTTTGCCTCGCAACAACGCTGTGGTTTCGAGTGTAATACTGATGATGCCGCCATCAATGAGGTGAGTATGGTGCTGGTTGAAATCCTTGTCTCTGAGTTTTACGCCCATCAGCGAGAACGTAAACCCTAACCCATTATTGAAGGGAGTAAACTTAAATTCTCGTATTTCAAGTGTGCCGTTAATCCTTTCGTTGGCTACCGCTTTTAATCTTTCAAAGACTTTATCCTGATTATAATAAACCAAACAGCCCACCCCGCCTAAGAGAAAAACAAGAATACCGGAAATGATTAAAACTACTCGGAAAATTTTAGAAGTCATAATAGGCAATTTTAACACATGTGAATATAATTTTCACAAGCAGAAGCAAAAAGTTATGAAGCCCAATTTACTCAGGAAACTTCAGTTTTAAGGTATAAGTCTCTATTTTTAATAAAATACTAATTCATTACACCTCCTGAACCATCCGCAACAATAAACACTTTTGCCATACTTTACTATAAGACAATCGTGCCAGCACTCTCCCCTACTTTATTGAGGCATTCGTTACCCCCTTGGTTTCAATTCAAAGGCTTCGGCAAGCAATTCAAACGAACGGCGGCGGTTCGGCGCATTATTGGCCATTGTTGATACTATGACTTCATCCACATCAAAATCGTTGGCAAGGGCCGTAAGTTTTTCTTTTACCTCGTCTTTAGTGCCAGATATCACCCGGCCTCTGTTTCTGTGAATACGCTCCTGCTCAGCCAGTGAAAACTGGTATTTTCTGATATACTCTTCATCTCCAAAGTTATCAAACCTGCCCTGTTCAAACTGTACCAGCACATAATCTATAAACTTGCGCATATCTCTGGCTTGTTCCTCGGTTTCGCCACACAAAACAGAAATCGACATCAGGGCGTGAGGTTTAGAAAACTGAGATGAAGGCTCGAAATTTTTCCGGTAGGTTTCTACTATATCCGGTTGAGCAAAGCCATTGATGAAACGGGCCACTGCCAGACCCAAACCAAACTGGGCAGCAATCTTGCTGCTGCCACCACTGGAACTCAATATCCATTGATTGGGAATAGTAGACGCCTGCGGTACTGCCAGCAGCGGGCCATACTTTGTAGCAGCCGTGTCTGTAAAAAACCTTTGCAGGTATTCGAGTTGTTGTAAGTAGCTTTCTTCACTGAAATCATTCGCCGGGTTCAGCAAAGCGGCGGTGATTCTGTCGCCACCAGGAGCTCTGCCTATGCCCAGATCTATACGACCCGGGAAAAGCGTCTCCAGCATCCGGAAGTTCTCCGCTACTTTCAAAGCACTGTGGTTAGGCAGCATAATACCCCCCGACCCTATTCTGATGTGTCTGGTTTCATCGGCCAGTTTTACCATCAGCACTTCGGGCGTTGAACCCGCTATAAATGAAGAGTTGTGATGTTCTGATACCCAGAAACGATTATAACCCAGCTTTTCAGCCAGTTTTACTGTGAAGATAGTTTCTTCTATTGCATCAATGGCAGTTCTACCATGTGTTACTATCGACTGATCAAGTATTCCTAATTTTAATGCAGGCATGTACTGTTTATCTTTTTTCTACTAACACAATTGCGTTTTATTTCGTTACCGCACCGTGGTATAATCTTCACTATACAAAAAGATAGCAACAAAAAAATCTCCGGCAGGTATCCGCCGGAGATTCTGATTATCAAACAATTACTACAAAAAAAACTACACAAGAGACATGCTCGACTGATACACAGGCTTTATCCCCAGTTCTTCGTGCAGGTTATCAATTGTAACCAGCAAATCATCCATTCCTGCTTTCAGTTCATCTGTTAAAGCGTCAACATCGCGTCGGGTATAGGTCGAAATCGGGAAGCCTCGTTTCTGCAAACTATATTTGGCGATAGTCGGATACGCCGAATGCACAATATCCATCGAATCATTAAAAAACTGCTGCACTTTCTCTACCTCAGCCTTGCGTGATTCGTCATTGAAATGCTTACAAATCCATACAATCAATTCGGGGAAAATATTCCCCTGTATACACGATAACCCGGCAGCACCTGCTTTCAGCGATGAAGTAGCATTAACCATATATGCATCATACAAACCAAAGTTATAGCCCTCAGCCACATCTATTCTACGTTTTACTTCAACCTCATCCAGACAGGTATCTTTATGATAAATCAATCGCTTCGACGGCAATAGTTTAGCCAGTATTTCAGCACTAATCAGGCGCTTGTATGGCACCGGGCATTCATAAAAACCCAGCGGTATGCCTGGCGTCAGGCGCATCAGTTCTTTCATCCGTTCTATAAATACCTCGTCCGACTCATCGGCAGTGGCAATCAGGCTGGTAATCACAATGACAGCCTGCACGCCGGTATCATAAATTTTCTTCACGAATTCTGCCTGCTCGGCAATGGTACCGCCTAAAGTACCTGTGGCTACTACCGGAATAATCCCCTCGGCCTGTTTTACAACCTGGCGGGTAACAGCCAGGCGTTCTTCGTCGGTCAGTTCATACATTTCACTCGACAGACAGTTGGCAAACAATCCGGCAGAACCGGCTTTTATGTAATAATCGGTCAGAATTCTGAGTCCTTCATAATCAACTGCGCCCGTATCTGAAAATGGGGTTAACATGACAGGTATAAAACCCTGCGGTAGTGTATTGGTGGAAAAAGACATTATCTTAATTTTTAATCAATATGAGAAGAATTTCATTTTGTTTTCAATTTGCTAATCAGCACGCCCGTCAGGAAGATACTCAGTGTACCTACCACCATAATCATATTCTGATGGAAAGGACTGCGCAAGGCGGCAAACTCGTCAGGTATCTGGCTGGAGAAGGTCATCCAGCAGATAACCAGTATCCCTATTACGGTAGCTATTACAGCCTCGGTGTTTTTGGCTTTTCTGGCAATCATGCCTAAGAGGAACAAGCCCAGCATACCCCCGGCAAAAATTCCGGAGAGCATCCACCAGATATCAAGTACACTTTTTACGCCAATCATGGCCACACCGGTAAACATACCCAGCAACCCGAAAACTGTAGTGGCAATGTAGAGCAGCCTTAATGCTTGTTTGTTAGAAAGGTCTGATTTAATGTATCGCTGGTAGATATCGACCGAGAAAACTGTAGCAGAGGCATTCATACCAGAGCTGATGGTGCTCATAGCTGCCGACATAATAGCTGCAACGATTAGTCCGACCAGACCTGCCGGTATCTTGTTGACCATGAAATGCGGCATTACTTTGTCGCCAATATCAGCCGCCGACAAGGTAGACGCCAATTGGCGGATGGCATCGGCACTGGCACCGGGCAGGCGCTCGGTAGCCACCTGCATGCGCACTTGGTTCAGCAGGTCAGGACTGGCCTGATAATAGGCATACAAACAGGCGCCAATTACGAAAAAGATTAAAGAAACAGGCAGATACAAGTACACGCACAACCAGATAGATCGGGTAGCTTCACGTACAGAAGAAGTGGTATGATACCTCTGTACATAGTTTTGGTCCATGCCGAAGTTATTGAGATTCATGAAGAATCCGTACAACAACACGACCCAGAATGTGGATTGAGTAAAATCGGGAGCAAAGCTACCCAGGCTGAACTTGCCATCTGCCTGTCCTATTTCAATAATGCGACTGACGCCTCCGGGCATGCCCTTGATCACCAGTGCCAATATAATGAGTGCACCCAGGGTTTTTATTACCCCTTGTACTACTTCCGTCCAGATAACGGCTTCCATACCACCCATTACAGTATATATGATAATACATATACCCACAACAATCATTACGCTTTCCATCGGGTAGCCTGTCAGTGCCTGCAGGCTCAGGGCTATACCGAAAAAAATGGAACCCATGCGGGCTAGTTGCGTAAGCAGAAAACAAACAACAGCGTAGGTTCTGGCCCACGATCCGAAGCGGTGCTCCAGATGAGTGTAGGCCGAGACCTCGCCTGTGTTTCGGTAAAAAGGTACAAAGAAACGGGCGGCTACCCATGCCGCTACCGGCATAGATAAACTGAATACGAACGAATTCCAATTGCTGCCGAATGCCTTACCGGGTACTCCCAGAAAAGTATTGCTACTCAAAAAAGTAGCATAAATAGAAAGTCCGATCGCCCAGCCGGGTATCTTACCCGATGCCTTGGTAAACTGATCGGCATTCTTGTTTTTTCTGGAAAAATAAATACCTATTACTATCATTCCGGCCAGATAGCCAAAAATGATGAGCATGTCAACAACAGGGAGTTTTGTAAGATTCATGTGTCAGGTTGAAATATCCAATAGGCCAAATTACTTACTTGACAGTATTATGATAAAAACATACATTGATTTTTACATCTATATCTGTTTTTTATAATCTGGCAAATATTTTATTTAACTTTACAAAGATAAAGTACAAAATAATAAGATTTCTATAGACTATTTCCCAATCATTGTACAATATTATCATAAAGCTTTTCTGGTTATGAAACCTCATTTTCATAAAGTTCCTACCAACACAGAACACTCGTTCAGTATCAGACACGACACCAAACCCAATTTTGGTACTATCTGGCACTATCATCCCGAGCTGGAGCTTCATTACGTAATAAAAGGTGAAGGGGTTCGCTTCATTGGCGATAACGTGAGCAATTTCTCGTCAGGAGAGGTATTACTTCTGGGTGAAAATCTGCCGCACACCTGGCGTTGTAACAAGGAGTATTTTCAGGGAAGTGCAGATTTACAGGTCGAGGCCATTGTGATGCAGTTTATGCCCGATTGCCTGGGGGGCGACTTCCTGAACCTAAGCGAGACATACGGTATCCGGAAATTGTATGAAAAAGCTAAACAGGGGCTTATTATTAAGGGTGAAACCGCCCATAAACTAAAAGCACTATTGCAATCAGCGTTGACAGCCGGGCCTTTGCAACGGCTGGTCGTTCTGCTATCTATATTGGAACTACTCACCGAATCAGACGAAATGGAAATGATAACCGCTGCCAACGCCTTCTATCAATCAAACGAGATTGAAACAGTAAGGCTCAACAGCGTTTGCAGCTATACATTGGCCAATTATGCCAAAGACATCAGACTGGAAGATATCGCTGCCATTGCCAATCTCAGTACTACTTCATTCTGCCGGTATTTCAAGCTCATGACCCACAAAACCTATAATGATTTCCTGACTGAAGTAAGGGTGAGCCACGCCTGCCGCGCTTTGATAGAAAACCGGCACAGTATTGAGATTATCTGCTTCGACAGCGGCTTCAACAACCTGTCTAATTTCTACCGCCACTTCAAAAATGTAAAAGGCACCACGCCATTAGAATATAAAAAACAATATCTGAAGAGTGAAGCCATAGGATGATACCTCAGCTTCGGAAGTCTATGCGCACCTGAAATCGCACTAAACAAATAAAGCCGCACTGCGGTGCGGCTTCACAATACTATCAACTATAGCTATAGAATCAAATTCCTACAGCTTTTTTAAACTCTTCGTTGTCAGGAGTAACCTTTGAAGCAAAGAAATTGGTTAGCTCACCTTTTTCGTTGATTACATATTTACAGAAGTTCCAGCTTGGAGCGGCATCGTTCCAGCCGTTCTGATCTTTGTGGCTCAACCATTGGTATAATGGATGTTGGTCGTCGCCTACCACGCTTATTTTCTCTAACATCTGGAAAGTAACACCATAGTTTTTCTCACAGAAAGCGGCGATTTCGTCACTTGAACCCGGCTCCTGTGACTTGAAGTTATTAGCAGGGATACCTATCACCACAATTTTGTCGCCATATTTTTTATGAAACGCCTGCCAGTCGGCATATTGTGGAGTATAGCCGCATTTAGAAGCTACATTCAGCACTACTACTTTTTTGCCTTTGTACCGGCTGAAATCTACGGTCTGTTTGCCGTCAAGCGATTTCAGAGAGTAATCATAAAACGAACCTTTCGGTAATGCCGGTTCAGGGCGGCTCAAGCTCAGCTCTTTATTAGAAAAAATGTGCTTGATGGTACGGAAACCCATGGCTCCAACAATGGTGACAAGGGCTAATGTTGCTAAAATGATGGTCTTTTTCATTTTAATATATTGGTTTGATTGAAAGTTTCAGGTATTACATTCTGTTTGGTACTTCTATGCCTAATAACGCAGTTACTTTACGAATCGTTTCTGAAACTGCTTTTATTAATGCCAGTCTGAACTGCTGCTTGTCGGCATCGGTTTCGTTCATGATAGAAATGCCCGCATAGAAGTGGTTAAAGGTCTTCGCCAGCTCATAAGCGTATCCTGCAATTACCGACGGCGAATACTCGTTACCCGCTTTTCTAAGCACATCCGGGTATTCGTTCAGCACAAAAATCAGGTCCGATTCTGCCTTTTCTATGCCCGCATTTTTCACCTGATTGTTTACCACAATTCCCTGTGAAGCGGCCTTGCGTAGAATAGAGCAGATACGCGCATGGGTATACTGAATAAACGGCCCTGTGTTACCCTGAAAATCAATCGATTCTGCAGGGTTAAACAACATTTTTTTCTTTGGCTCTACTTTCAGCAGGAAGTACTTCAAGGCGCCAAGGGCAATCATACTGAAAAGCGCATCGGCCTCTTCTTTGCTGAAATCATCAATTTTGCCACGCTCACGCGTAGTTACCTCAGCGGTTTCAATCATTTCGGCCACTAAATCGTCGGCATCAACCACTGTACCCTCACGCGATTTCATTTTGCCTGAGGGTAAATCAACCATTCCGTAGCTTAGGTGATAACAACCATCTGCATAACTCCGGCCGAGTTTTTTCATAATGGCAAACAGCACCTGAAAATGGTAGTCCTGTTCATTGCCCACTACCCATATCGACTTATCGTTGCTATAGTCCTGAAATTTCAGATCTGTAGTACCTAAATCTTGTGTAATATATACAGAAGTACCATCAGCACGAAGCACCAGTTTTTCGTCGAGACCTTCCTCTTTTAAATCAATCCATACGCTGCCATTTTCTTTTTTGAAGAAAACCCCTCTCGCCAGTCCATCTTCTACTATATCTTTACCTAACAGATAAGTATTTGACTCATAATAAGTTTTATCGAACGACACCCCGATTTTGTTGTAGGTTTCGTTGAAGCCTGCAAAAACCCAGTCGTTCATTTTGCGCCACAGGGCTATAGTTTCTTCGTCGCCCTGTTCCCATTTAATGAGCATTTCCTGCACGGCTTTTATGGCCGGTGCGTTTTTCTTGGCTTCTTCTTCGCTCATGCCCTGTTGCATCAGGGTTTCTATTTCACTTTTATAATGCTTATCAAAAATAACATAATATTTACCGGCCAGGTGGTCACCTTTCAATCCAGACGATCCCGGAGTTTCTCCATTGCCAAATTGCTGATACGCCCACATCGACTTACATATATGCACGCCGCGGTCGTTCACCAGGCAGGTCTTCACCACATTGTAGCCGTTGGCCTCCAGAATTTTTGAGACAGAATACCCCAGAAAATTGTTTCTCAAATGACCCAGGTGCAAAGGTTTGTTGGTGTTGGGAGAAGAATATTCCACCATTACCGACTGATCATTTTTGGGTAGTAAGCCGAAGTTTTCATCAGCCAGTATGCCGTTCAGTATATCAAACCAAACCTGATCGGCTAACACCAGGTTCAGGAATCCCTGTACTACATTATAGCTTTTAATATAGGTTGTGTTGGTTTTGAGGTATTCTCCTATTGCATTGGCAATATCAGCAGGGCTTTTGCGCAGTTGTTTTACCAGCGGAAAAACCACATAGGTATAGCTTCCTTCAAAGTCACTTTTAGTGGGTTGCAGAGCCACGTCTTCTTCTACCTGAAATAATGCAGATAATGCCTGCCCGATAGCAGATTTTAATGATGATTCAATATTCATAGATCGTACTTGAGTGATTCAATCATACGGCATTGCCGTGCGATTCGGAATCGCAAAAGTATGATTTTTTTGATAGAAATTCAGGTAAAATTGCAGGAAATGGTTTTCATTTGAAGAAATTAGGTTTTAACAATACGGGTACTGACCGGGCAATGCCCGGTCGTTAGGAAGAAAGACTCCTTTCTGTTTCCAATTAAATTATTAACTTCCGGCTATTCTATTAATAACCGAATTCAATTATATTTGGCTATAAAGCCTTTTGGCTAGTGAACAAGGTATCCATCAGTTTATGAAACAAAAGAGAATCTACGCTTTTCTGATTGACCTGCTGATTATCTCAGTGCCTGTTATGCTGGTGATGTTGGCGGGAGTATTCTTGCTTAAATCAGGTTTTCTACCTGTTTTTTACTCGGCGTCAGGTCTGGGGATATTGCTGCTGCTGATAAAGGACATAGGCGGGCGTAGCCCCGGCAAATATTTTATGGGTCTGCAGATTGCTGTCAACTCGAATAGAATAGTACTTGTATTGCGGAACCTATCGCTGATTTTATTGCCGATAGAGGTACTTGTTTTTCTGGTTAATGACGAACGCATAGGCGATTGGCTGTTTAAAACCAAAGTGATGGTTGACGAGCAGAGTACTTTTCAACAGGGTGTTGGGCTTATAGCCGGTGTGTTTATTGCATTATTGATTGTGTATTTGTCAGCACGGAATCTGGCGGGGTTTTATATAAAGCAGAAGCAGGAATATATAATCACAGAGGCATTTGTATATGGCAGTAAGGCTATTCAGGCTCAGACCGGAGAGGTAATAAAACTAAGCGAAGTGCCACGATATACAATCAGTAAGAATCATGGGCAAACCAAAGTGAGGATTGAAACCAAAGTATATGGCAAGAAAGAAAATACAGACCTGATTATCCACCTGATAAAAAAAGACGGCGGACAATGGGAGGTAGTAAGTTTTGAGTATGATAAGAAGTAGTTTATTTAAATGAATATTGATACACTAACAATCAGGAATTGACCGTATGAAATTGCTTGCCTTTTTGATGGCCGTGAATCTGTATCTGCTGCAAGGATATTACCCGCAACAAGCAGATACCACAAAAAAGTTAGAAGACAAAGAAGAAAATTTCGACAAGTTTTTTAAGAATTTCTGTCAGAGCACTAAATTTCAGATGGAGCGCATTAAGTTTCCGCTCAGAATTGTGGTGGTAGACGAGGAAACCCGTACTGAAAAACTGATTCAACAGAACGAATGGCGACACACGAATCTGCTGAAACTGAAAAGAGAACACTCAAAAAACACGCTCGAAACAATAGATAAAGGTGATGAGGCAAGAGATGTAATCTTTACCAGACAAGACACAGGCGAGGTAGTACACCATCTGTTTTCAAGAATTGATAACCAATGGTTTCTGGTTAGTATTATTGACGAGTCTGAGTAGGGTCACCAATAAGGCGACCCCTGTTTGTCTCACCCTTCCAGTTCCCTCAATAACTCTTCTGCCTGTTGCAGGGTTTTGCTGTAATAATTCAACACCATTCTTGAGAAACCGTACATAAAAATATAACCCAAAGCAATTGCTGCCGCCCAGAAATACTTGTTGTCGTTCAGGCTGCGGCCACCCGTAAATTTGGGCATCAGTAATAGCACAAACCCCATCAATACATACGCCGCAATTACGCTCAACTGCTGGAATCGGATAAACTGAAGTTTTTGACGGGCAAAGGTTCTCAGTGTTTCGGCATAAGGGCGGCTCACATCGCCAACCGAATTGATTCTCCTCAGCAATACAAGGCTAACGATCGGCAGCACAATCAGCATCAGAGCAGTGATAATTCCTATACCCTGAAAAAACGGAGTAGTCAGTTTGTTAAAATTTACGGCCATATAAATTACGGCCCCGAAGGCAAACACTGTTCCTAATGCCTCATGATAGATTACTTTTTTTAAGCGCGATTTGAATCTGGTCTGTATCATTTTTTCTATATTTTGTTGGTTTAAAGAATATTCCTTCCCGGATAGATTGCTGGCTTCCTGCCATATATTTTTTAAATCATCGAGTTCCATTTTCTTGTGCGTTTAAGTGTTGTTCCCTTAGTTTCTCTTTTATCCGCTGCATTTTTGTTCCTACATTGCTTTCACCAATACCCACTATCTCGGCAATTTCCTGATAGCTCTTGTTGTCGAGATACAGCATCACAATAGCTTTGTCGAGCAGGTTAAGTGTTTCAATCTGTTTTCTGAATATCTCCCATTTTTGCTCACTAAGGCTGTTATCTTCGTCTGCATAGTTCAGCATTTGCTCTTCTATCGGCACGGTCGAAACCCTCCTTTTAGATACTTTAAGCTGATAGATTCCTACATTTAGCGCTACGCGGTACATCCAGGTGCTGAGGGCTGACTGCCGATTGAAGCTGTCGAAAGATTTCCAGAGCTGATAAATGATTTCCTGAACCATGTCAGCCTTGTCGTCAGCATTATCCGTATAGACAGAGGCAATTTTGAAAATCAGGCCTTCATTCTCTTTTATTGCTTTGATGAATATCAGTTTCTTATCGGTCAATGCTTTCTTGTTTTATTCGGTTACCCTATTAGTGTACAGATTTAAGAAAAAATCACACAGATTGCAGAAATATTTCATTTTTAAATATAAATCATAAAAAACAGCGCAATGCCAGAATTATTTCATCATTATTTTACGGCATAAATACTTCAAAAAATCACTATTTATATTGACTTTTACCGAATAATTGAAGCCATTGGAAAAACAATCTGAATTCATTATATTTGTTGTTGGGTTATATCCGGGTACACAACCTTCGATTTTATAGATAATTAACCTGAAATTTAGCTATGGGCAATAGGTCATCTCAAGCCACATCTGACAACTCGCATCTATCGGTTCAACTAGATTTTCAACAGACAATTAATAACTTTTTCATGCAGGCCTCTGGTATATTTTGTGTCCTGAAGGGCACTGATTATGTATTCGAACTGGCGAATCCATCTTTTTTGCATTTTTTCGGGCAGAGAGAAGTTGTCGGCAAAAAACTAACCGATATCATGCCTCATTTACAGGAGCAGGGTTTCGTCGATATTCTTGATAAAGTATACGCATCAAAGATAACTTATACCGATGCCGAAATGCGCTTTGAGTTCGACCAACCCGATGGCCCCGAAAAAGAGGTATACGCCAATTTTACATTTCAACCCCTCCTGAATATCAGCGATGAAACAATAGGTATTATTCTATCAGGATATGATGTAACAGAACAAATGAAAGCCCGGAAAAAAGTAGAAGAATTGGAAGAGCGCATGCGCCTTGCTGTGGATGTAAGCAACATTGGTATTTATGATTACAATTTACTGACCAATGAAATTGTGGCGTCAGACATCATGAACAAGATGTTTGGTACGCAACTGGCGCTGGCACCTGACCAGTACGGAGAAATGATTGATGCGGCCGACATAGCCAAATTAAGAACCATTTTTGAAAGAGCTATGATGTCGGGCGAGATGAGTTCTCAGTTCAGAATTAAGCTGGATACCGGCGAACAGAAATGGGTACAAACTACGGCAAAAGTTTTTTACGATAGCAACGGTGTGCCGACGAGGGTGTTGGGTACTTTGAAAGATATTACCGAAAGCAAGATTGCCGAAGAGAAAATGGCTACACTGGCAGCCATAGTTGAGTCGTCAGATGATCTGATTCTTAGTAAGGGGCTCGACGGCATTGTAACCAGTTGGAATGACGCAGGCGAGCGGATTATGGGTTATCGTGCTGAAGAAATGATCGGGCAGCATGTATCGAAACTGATACCTAACGACAGGCTGCAGGAAGAAGACGAGATTATCAGCCGCCTGAAAAGAGGCGAAAGGATAGAACACTTTGAAACCGAACGGATAAGAAAAGATGGTCAGATCATAGATATTTCGCTCACGATTTCTCCGGTTAAAAATAGAAACGGCGATATCATAGGCGCTTCGAAAATTGCCAGAGATATATCGAATCAGAAGGGCAGCGAGAGAATTATCGCCGAGAATGAAGAAAGACTGAAAGTCCTGATTGATGCCAGTGAACTGGGTACGTGGGAGTTGAATCTGATAACAGGAGAAATATGGTATTCGGAAAAATATATTGAGATTTTTGGATACAAAGGACGCACTGCACTAACCCATGAAGACCTGGTGAACCATTTGCATCCTGAAGACCTGAAGATAAGGAATGAAGCATTTGCGGAATCGCAGCGAACAGGTATGTTGCAATATATGGCCAGAGTAATATGGAAAGACAAGAGTATACATTGGATTGATGCCCGCGGGAAGGTTTTGTATGACGAACTGGAGCAACCCTACAAAATGCTGGGCACGGTACGAGACATAACAGCGGAAATGAATTACCGCAGAGAACTTGAATCAAGAGAGCAGAAGTTCAGACTATTGGCAGACTCAATGCCACAGCATATCTGGACCAGCGATGCAGAGGGGAATATGAACTATTTCAACCAGGCCATGTACGATTTCTCGGGTATGAACATAGAGCAGTTGGGGCAGGAAGGCTGGCAGAAGTTGCTATGTCCGGAAGAAAAAGAGGCCAACCGGCAAGCATGGCTGGAGGCCGTTGCGGAGGGTGAATTGTTTAAGGCAGAACATAGGTTTAAACGATACGATGGCCAGTACCGCTGGCAGTTGAGCCGTGCCTTGCCACAGAAAGATGAGGAAGGAAACATTATTATGTGGGTAGGAACCAGCACCGACGTGCACGACTGGAAAGTGTTCACCAACGAACTGGAAGATCAGGTAAAGCAAAGAACCCGTCAGTTGCAGGAGTCGAACGAAGAATTGAGTAAACTGAACAACGAATTGGCTCAATTTGCCTATGTTGCCAGTCATGACCTTCAGGAACCCCTGCGCAAGATTCAGACTTTCTCGACACGGATACAGGAAATAGAAAAAGAAAATCTGTCTGAAAAAGGAAAGGATTATTTCAACCGCCTGCAGAACGCTTCCAGACGAATGCAACAGCTTATATTGGATTTGCTGGCGTATTCGCGCGCTAACACAGCAGAAAGACACTACGAATTAATGAGCCTGAATACGATAGTGGAAGGAGTAACGGAGCAATTGAAAGAGACAATACTGCAAAAAAATGCTGTGATAAAATCTGATAACCTGCCCAAGCTGAAAATCGTTTCGTATCAGTTTGAGCAGTTATTTACTAATCTGTTTACCAATGCGCTTAAGTTTTCGAAAACTGAAGAAGCACCTGTAATTAACATTACCTGCCACATTGTGGCCGGAGAAGAAACAGATGTTGCCGGAATCGATAAAAGTCAGCAATACTACCATATCAGTTTTAAAGATAACGGCATTGGCTTTGAGCCTGAATACAACGAGTCAATTTTTCAGGTATTTAAGCGCCTGCATGGTAAAGACGAGTATCCGGGTACCGGCATCGGCCTTGCCATTGTGAAGAAAATTGTCGAAAACCACTATGGATTTATTACGGCCTCTGGTGAGTTGGAAGAAGGTGCCAGCTTCGATATGTATTTTCCAATATAAAAGGACTGAACTTTGATTTAACTGATTAGTTTCATTGACTACGGAATTAATTGACTTTTATCATAGATTCTGAGCACATAATTATAAAGAATTTGTCTCATCCATATAAACCGGTTAATTCAAGAAATCAGCTCAATCATAAAATCAGTTAAATCAAAGTTACAGACGACAACCATTTATTTCAACCTAGTGCCTTCTACTTCAATCATATCCATCAGTTTGCCTACAAAGTGGTCGTCGTCTTTTTTAGCAATAACCATTGTAAGGTCATAACCACCCGCTGAAAACGCGGCGTGTAATTCTTCGCCCTTAATTTCAACCGATGTCATGTTGGCTACTTCCTTTGTTTCCGGGTTGGTAACTTTACCGATAATTTTGCCGTCTACTACCTCAAAGCTCATAGGTAATTTTACATCGCCCTGCGGAGTACCTTTTACGAGTACTTCCCAGTTGCCTGCATAGAAGTTGGTAGTTGCCGGAGCCTGTGCGTTAACCAGCGATACAGCGGCCATTAATAATACTAAAGTGAGAACAGATTTCAGGTTTTTCATTGATATATGATAATTTTAGTGAATGAGGGGGAATGATTTAGCTAATTAGTGATTTAGTGAATGAGTGATTTTAGAATTCCAAATTAGTGAATTGTGAATGAGTAATTAGTATTTTCGATTGCAAATTGTCGAATTATCTTTAATCTTTATTTAACATTAATAGCTAAATCCAGATAGGCGCAATTGCAAAATTAATAATCACTCATTCACTCAATCACAAATCACTCAATAAATTACTTACTCGTTAAGTTTAAATTCCAGACCGGTTACAATCATCAGCGTGCCGTTTTCAGCTTTTGGATTTACGAAAACCACGTAAACATCATGCATACCTTCCACCTTGCCGATTGGTACTTTCAGAATATTCGGATTCATGCTCATCGTTTCTGATGGTTCAAGTATATCTGACTCTCCTACAAGTTTTCCTTTAGGGCTGTCGAGGCGAAGTTCTATTTTACCACCAAGGGCATTTACCTGTGGTTTAGGTGCCATTGCTTGTACCTGCAATTCGGTGATACCGCTCAGGTCGACCTGATTCAGAACCATGTATGCACCCGATTTGGCAGGCATAGCCAGATTACGACCACTGAACGACATCTTGTTGATGTCTTCATATTTATCAAAATCATGCGCCCCCAATGAAGCGTTTCTCAAAGTAAAGGTCTGTTCCGATTTCAGAGACGGCAGGCCGTTAGAACCCTGATCTTCGTAGGCAGCTCTCACAATGTATACCCCTTTGCCTTTATCATTTGCCGGTAATTTGGCAGTATATTTACCTTGCAATGGCAGCGATTTTGCTTTTGGTTTTTCGTTGGCCAGATTCAGAATGTATTTCACCATTTCACCTGCGTCTGCAGTTGAGATTTGCGGATGACCTGCCATAGCTGTTTCACCCCATACCCCACTACCGCCACTGATTATTTTCTTAGCCAGGCGGTCAACGGCTTCTTTATCACCTTTATATTTAGCGGCTACTTCACGATAAGCCGGACCAATCGATTTCTTCTCTGCACTATGGCAGGCTTTGCAATCACTGGCTTCAATTAATCTTTTACCTACTACAAAAGCAGCGCCTGCATCAGCAGAACGGTGGCCTTGCGCAATGGCTACTTTATCGAAACCTTCGGCCAGATAATCAATGTTGACAGCCACGTTTTCAGGATCAATGCCTTTACCAATGGTGCCGTCTTCCTTATCTTTTACCTTGATGTCGTACTCGAACGATTTGTTGGCTACATAAAACGATTTGTTGCCTTTTGGCATATCGAAACTCAATACCGGAGGCTCGTTACCTGCAACGATTTCGAGCGATTGAGAGTTGGTACCACCTTTATCATCATTAACCGTAAGGGTAGCTTTATAGATACCCGGCTTGGTAAGCGTCAGGCTTGCCTCTGGGGTGCTGATTATCTTGCTGAAACCATTTTTCGAGCTAACCACCCAGGTGTATTTCAATGCATCGCCGTCAGCATCGGCTGATCCTTTTGAACTAAGTTTCAGATTGAAAGGCACAGCCCCACCCTGCTGATTGGCCGATACGGCAATTTGTGGTTTGCGGTTACCGCCATTGTATTCAATGCGAATCAGGCGAGCGTCATCATTACCGGTAAACCAGCCAGAGCCGTATTCAAGCATGTATAAATCACCATTTTCGGCAAATTCCATGTCCATCGGGTTACTGAATTTATAGCTTGGCATGAAACGCTCCATCGATGTATAGTTGCCTTCCTTATCCATCGTCACAGCCATTATCCAGCCGCGCATCCATTCATAAATAAGCAATTTGCTATCGTAATATTTCGGGAATGCGTGTGGCGCAGTTTTGAAATTATCTGAATAAAACACCGGCCCTGCCATTGCGTTTCTACCACCACTGCCCACTAACGGGAACTCGGGAGACGCCGCATACGGATACCAGATAAACGCTTTTTGTGCAGGGGGCAACACCTTTAAACCAGTGTTGCTTGGTGAATTGTTGGTAGGTGCGTTTACATCCCATTTCTCCAACGATTTATTGTTTACAAAATCATACTTATTATAAGCCTTGTTATCACCCACAAAGTGCGGCCAGCCGAAGTTTCCGGCTTTACGTGCCTGGCCTACCTCGTCGTGTCCTGCCGGACCGCGGTCGTCGGCGGGTTTGCTGGCATCGGGGCCAACTTCTCCCCAATAAACGAATCCTGTTTTGTTATCAACCGAGATTCTGAATGGGTTACGATGACCCATGGTATAGATTTCCGGACGGGTGCCTGCGGTTCCTTTGGCAAATAAATTACCTTCGGGCACAGTATAGCCACCATCGGCGGTCGGTTTGATTCTGATTATTTTACCACGCAAATCGTTCGTATTGGCTGATGATTTCTGCGCATCCCACGATTCACGACCTAGTCTTTCATCACTCGGACTGTACCCGCTTGAACCATGCGGATTGGTGTTGTCTCCGGTTGACAGGTACAGGTTACCGGCTTTGTCCCATGCTATAGAACCGGCCGTATGGCAGCATTCCTCTCTTTGGGTCGGAATCTCCAACAATACTTTCTTCGATGAAAGCACCAGTTCGTCACCTTTCAGCTCATAACGGGTCAGAATATTTTTTGATGCTTCAGGTATTGAATAATACAGGTATATCCAGTTGTTCTGCGCAAAATTCGGATCTTTGCCTAAACCAAGCAGCCCATCTTCACCCATTGACTCCTTCCCTTCTTTGTTTTTATACTTAGTACTCACAGGTATGGTAGCAATGGTTTTCAATTGTTTGGTTTTGGTGTTATAGAGTTTTACATCTCCTTTACGCTCTATAAACAGAATGCGGCCGTCGTTCAGCACGCTTAGCTCCATGGGTTCGTTCAGTTTTTCTTCCAGCACTACTTTGGTGAACCGGTTTTCTTCCGGCCTTGCGTTGGCGTAATTCAATGGCTTAGGGTTTGGCCCACCCATAGCATAGTTGATACCTGCATAGAGGTGGTTCAGAAACAATGGCTCAACGAAGGTTTCGTCGGTATGCCCCATTGCTGTATAGAAAGACCGGCCGCCATCAAACTCCTGATACCAGCTCATCGGATGGTAGTCAGGATTTTTGCCTCCCTGATAAGTTTTCTCGTCAATTGTCAGTAATACATTGATTTTGGGCGATATATTCTTGAAGCTATAGAATTCATCGCTTCTTTCAAACTCATCAGGCATGCCTTGTGTAGCCCAATGGTTTTTCTGAACTACGGTATATTTACCTTTCTGTACGTTGCTCGGCACCATCGGGTGGTCTAAGAAATAGGCCCCTGCCAGCTTGCCATACCATGGCCAGTCGTATTCGGTGTCGGTTGCGGCGTGGATACCTACATATCCACCACCTGCCTGAATGAAGCGCTCGAAAGTAGCCTGTTGCTGGTCGTTCAGGATGTCGCCGGTGGTGTTCAGAAACAACACGGCATTGTATTTCTTCATATCGGTTTCATTGAAAGCCGCGGCGTCTTCTGTAAAGGTCACATTGAAACCTTTCTCGGCAGCCATTTTGGCCAGCGCCTTTTTTCCGGCATCAATAGAGGCATGTCTGAATGCCGCCGTTTTGCTGAAAACCAATAAATGCGTTTTTTTGACCTGTGCCTGCACCAGGCTGCAAGATAACAGCAGGGCGAGAATCAGAGTAATAGTCTGGTTACGTTTCATCAAAGTAAAAATGATTGTTTTTAGAAATTAAAGCAATAGCAAAAATCTGTTTTGTTATACTTATGTATACCTGTGAGTCACTCGTACATATTATGCGGCAGAGAGGTGATGCCTCGTGTATCAGCCTAAAATCTCCTGTCACAAATAACTGTCGGTATAGAAAGCGACTAAGGGTAAAGTCTCTTTCAGACACAAATGTGTGTACAGAAAAAATAGAAAGCAAGATTTATTGTCTTAATTTTAGACAATATTAGTTTTTTGACTATTATTGCATTGAATTCAGAATAAATAGTACGTGTTTTAGAAAAATTAGCCAAAATACTGAAATGTGATTTATTTTACAGAAACACCGCGCAGCATCCATGGAATTATTTAAGAAGGAAGATTATATAGAACAGATCTCTATTGACTGTGTCATTTTCGGGTTTCATGACAGGCAGTTGAGAGTACTATTGCCTAAGTTGAAATTTCTGAATATATGGACTTTGCCCGGAGGATTTATTCTGCAAAACGAGAGTATTGACCATGCCGCACTGAGGATTCTGGCTGAACGTACGGCAATCCGGAATATTTATCTGGAGCAGTTCAGCGTGTTTGGTAGTCTGGAGCGGTCGTCACCCGGATTGATGAAAGATGTAATGAAGTTTCACAAGGACAATCTGGATGAGGCGGGCTTGAATAAGGAAGATTTGCAATGGCTGCAGCGTAGATTTATATCAATTGGTTATTATGCACTGGTAGATATCCATCAGGTAGTGCCCTTGTGCTCAGAACTGGACGAAACCTGCGAATGGTATGATATTAAAGACCTACCACCTATGGCTTTTGACCATGCCGATATTGTACTGAAAGCACTGGAAACACTACGCCTGGTGTTGAATCATAAACTGATCGGGTTTAATCTGCTACCGGAAACGTTTACCATGAAGGAAGTACAGGATTTGTATGAAACGGTGCTGGACAGGCCCTTCCGCAGGAACAACTTTCAGAAAATGATTCTTGATCTGGATATTCTGGAACGACTGGAAAAGAAGTTCACCGGAGCAGCCAATAAGGCGCCGTTTTTGTATCGGTTTAAGAGTAAAGAAGAAGCAGTTTCTTAGAGGGCCTTTCAAACACCTAAATTCTCTCACTTCCCTTTACAAATTGTAATCCCGTGTGCATCATGCGCTGTAAAATGATGCGCAGGTAGACTAATACCCTTGAAGATAAGCCAAACAGCCAATACAATATAAGAGAAGGTATAAACCACTTTAGGTTGAAAGCTGATGTATTTGCGGATACCGTTGCCCAGAAAAGCAAAGCTCAGCATCATGGGTAAAGTACCCAGACCAAACAAAGCCATGAAGAGTACACTCTCCCAGGCCCCACTCATCAGAAAAGCGCCACTCAAGGCAGCATACACTAATCCGCA
This sequence comes from Emticicia sp. GW821-FHT11C11, assembly GCF_058808615.1. Classification (NCBI taxonomy): domain Bacteria; kingdom Pseudomonadati; phylum Bacteroidota; class Cytophagia; order Cytophagales; family Leadbetterellaceae; genus Emticicia; species Emticicia sp. GW821-FHT11C11. The sequence continues at coordinate 141,492 of NZ_JBXARV010000003.1, read as the reverse complement.
AGGCAACAGGCCATTCAGCACCCCGAAAATAAACTGAGAAAACAACGAGTGTTTTTTGTAGAAGCCGGATAGAGACGATTTAATAAAGTTGTTAAACCTGCTCACATAAGGCAGTACATCCAACGACTTCGTCCATCGCGCAGGTAAAATAAAAGCCAGTAGTATTAAAGCGCCTACTACAATGAACAGCACTTTCTGAGAAGTCAACAAGGCAATTTGCTCACCAGCCAGACCAATCAATAGTCCAAGCAGACTATAAGTAAGAATCCTGCCGAGATTATATACCACCCGACCTAAGATATACCGGCCGCGTTTAGATTTATCGCCCGGCAAAAGCATAGAGATAGGCCCACACATACCCATGCAGTGCAGACTTCCTGCTAACCCTATCATAAATGCCGAATACAACATCCTACAAAATAATTTTCTCTTCTTTCAAATAAGCTTTACCTCCTTTCTCCCATTCCAGCTTCACCACCCAAAGTCCTTTTGCCAGCCGACTCACCGGAATATCCTGTATTGCGCTTTCACGCATGTTCAAATCCAGACTGTAGTCTTTTTTTGCGTCAGACGGGCGATAAAACTGCACTTTACCTACTGCACCCTTTTGCTCTTCCGGAAAACTGATGCTTACTACTTGTTTTTCACCCGAATACGTTATGGCAACAGGTGTACGCAACAGCCCGGTATTGCGTTGTTTTTCGATCTCGTCCTGATACGCAATTTCTTTTTTGTAGTAGTCATTGCTCACCAGCGAAATATCTTTCTGTTTCACACACAGCACTACGAGGCTAATCATAAAGATTACAAACAACCCGTAGAATATCCCGATTTTATGTCCGAAGTTCATGATTATAATTATTTAGTGAATGAATGTTTAGTGATTGAGTGATTAATTAATTATGAATGCTGTCTTGAACTGTGATTGAACTGATTTTAGGATTACGCTGATTTAAGACACAATGATTTGCACGCCGCTAATAAAAAAATATCAAACTAGTATTTCATACAAATCATTATAATCAGTTAAATCAAAGTTCAAGACCCCAATTCGACAATCTGCAATTGAAAATTGACAATCCCTCATTTATTCTCTATATCCCAAAAAAGTAGTCTTAATAGTTTCCAGCTTTTTGTCACCCTGCCAAACCTCAATGGCAAGGCTGGTTTTTATTCTGGTGATGTCCGATTTTTTCATATCAAGGAAGAACACTACATCTGTTTTCCCCTCTTTCTTCACTATAATTTTCTTTTTACCGTCAATCAACCTGATTTCCCCCAGATTATCTTCCACTTTCAGTGTTACTTCCATATCCTGATTACTTTTATTCACAATCTGGGCGTTGTACAGGTTACTGATTTTGTTATTGGCCTGCTCCTGATACATCTGCCCCGGCACGCGCATTACTGTGGTTTCAATAGCCGTCCGGCTCATCAACAAAAACGCCTCAATGCCAATCAGCAATAACAAAACAGCCGAATAAGCATAAGTTCTGAATGAGAGTTTAAATGGCACCCGTTTTTCAACGCTTTCTACCGAGCCATATCTGATCAGCCCTGTCGGCTTGTTGATTTTAATCATTACATCGTCACAGGCATCAATGCAGGCAGTACAGTTAACACACTCCAGTTGCAAGCCATTGCGGATGTCGATACCCGTAGGGCACACCTGCACACAAAGTTTACAATCAATACAATCGCCTTTAATTGATATGGGCGATACAGCTTCTTGTTTGTTCAGTTTGCCGCGTGGTTCACCCCGCACCCAGTCGTAAATAATATTGATGGTATTTCTACCCATCAGGACGCCTTGCAAACGACCATACGGACAGATAGCTATACAAACCTGCTCGCGGAGTTTGGCAAAAACGTAGTAAAACATAGCCGTAAACACAACCAGACCAATAAAGCCTGTCATGTGTTCGGCTGGTGACTGTGTCACAATCTCTTTAGTAGCCTCTATGCCTATCAGATAGGCCATTGTGGTATGAGCTATCAGAATAGAAATAAGAAGGAATATGAGTCCTTTTGCGCCCTTTTTAAAGATTTTCTCTCCTGTCCACGGAGCTTTATTCAGTGCCTGTTGCTGTTTTCTGTCGCCCTCAATCCAGTATTCAACTTTGCGGAAAACCATTTCCATGAATACCGTTTGCGGACAAGCCCAACCACACCAGAAACGGCCATAAACCACCGTAAACAGAATAATAAAAACAAAGAACGTTACAAGACCAACACTGAAAAAGACAGAATCCTGTGGCAAAAACAATTGACCGAATAACACAAATTTCCGCTCCAGCACATTAATCATCAATAGTGGTTGTCCGTTGATTTTAACGAATGGCCCTACAAAAAACAGAGTCAGAAAAATGATAGTTGCTATGATACGATAATTATGATAGCTACCACCCGGTTTTTTCGGATACACCCATATCCTCTTCCCCTCACTATCTACCGTGGCTATGCTGTCCCGATAGGCTTCATCGATAAAATCTAAATTGCTCACTGTCTTCTCCTATTTATTTCTTCCTATTTCTACCTGACAAACTCATGTTAGCAGTTGGCGAGATAGTTTATAACGTAGCTACCGGTTTGGCACCGGTTGAATCGGCACCTGCAGCAGCTTTTTCTCCTTGTGGCGCCTTGGCATTAGGTGGGTTAGTCCCCTGAATCGACAAGATATAATTACTTACCTCTTGTATTTCGTTCGGTTTCATGGTAGCCTGCCAGGCAATCATCCCCTTTTCGGGCACACCATATTTCACGGTTTTGAACACATCATTGATTGTTCCTCCATGCAGCCAGTATTCATCTGTCAGGTTAGGCCCTACTCCGCCTTCACCTGCCTGCCCATGGCAGGCAGCACATTTTGAAACAAAAATCTCCTTTCCAATGCTGATAGTCTTATCGTCTGTTAACAGCTTTACAGTTTTTTCATCAATGGCATTAACCATTTTTGATTGATACAATTCCACTTCTTTCTTGGCTTCATCCATCGATATCTGGTATTCTTCATCCTGCAAAGGTGTTACGTTCCAGATATGGTAGATGCCCACATATACCACTGCAAAAACGATGGTAGCGTAGAACATCTTCACCCACCACGGTGGCAGGTGGTTGTCCAGCTCCTGAATGCCGTCATAACTATGGTGCAGCAATATGGTTTCTTCTTTCTCAATAGAAACCGATGTTCCGGCCTCTTTTTGCCACCATTTCTGAAAGCTGAATGGCACAATTGTTCTACCCTCTTTTTCAGCTATGATCTTGTTGATGACACGATACATATTCAATACCACAACCAATAAAATGATGGCTGTGAGAATCAATACGATAAGCACCAATAGCTGAATGAGTTCATCGCCTGATTTTATAAATGTTCCCATAAATGAGTAATATTTTAAATTTCTTAAAACCTGATTATTTTGCCCTGCGGCGATGTTAATCTAATGGCAGTTTCTCAATATAGCTCTGCTTCTTTTTGTCGAACCGTATCACGTGCCATCCCAAACCGATAAAGAAGAGAAAGAATATCAGCAGTGAGAAAATCGGATAGATGCTCACACCTTCAATTTGTTCGAAATAATGTTTAAACATGGTCGTAAATAGTTATTGTTTAATATCGGTACCCAATCTTTGCAGGTAAGCAATCAACGCTATGATTTCCTTATCGCTACTTGTTTTTATTTTGGCGTCAGCCAGGCTTTTGGCAATCTGGTCTGCCTGTTTTTCCGCTTCGGCTATTGCTATGTTTTCATAACCTTCCGGATACGGCACACCCAGTGTACGCATGGCTTTAATCTTGGCCGGCAGCATTTCTTTGTCGTAGTCGTTTTCAAGTAACCACGGATACGGAGGCATAATTGAGCCGGGCGACATGGTGGTTGGATCCATCATGTGGTTATAGTGCCAGCTATCCGGATACTTCTTACCTACACGGTGCAAGTCTGGTCCGGTGCGTTTCGAACCCCACAGGAATGGGTGATCATACACAAATTCACCTGCTTTTGAGTATTCACCATAACGCTCGGTTTCAGAACGGAACGGACGAACCATCTGCGAGTGACAACCCACGCAACCTTCTTTGATGTAGATGTCTCTACCTTCCAGTTCAAGTGGTGTATAAGGTTTCACAGCTGCAATGGTAGGTACATTAGACTCTATCAAAGCCGTAGGCACAAATTCTATTACCCCACCAATTACTACCGCTACAATAGCTAAGCCTGTAAAAATCACCGGTTTGCGTTCCAGCACTGAGTGCCAGTGGCCACCTACTACTTTCACATTTTTTTCAAGCGCAGGGGCTTCGGCATATTCTGCATCAACAAAAGTGCCTTGTTGTGCTGTTTTAATCAGGTTATAAATCATTACCAGCGTACCAACCAGAAACATAGTACCACCTACGGCTCTCATCATATACAGAGGCACAATCTGTGTTACCGTTTCAAGGAAGTTCGGATACGCCAGGAAGCCGTCTTGTGTAAACTCTTTCCACATCAGACTTTGGGTGAATCCTGCCCAGTACATCGGCAAGGCATACAGAATAATACCCAATGTACCTATCCAGAAGTGCGCGTTGGTTAAGCTTTTAGAGTAAAGCTGGGTTTTGTACATACGTGGAACCAGATAGTACAGAATACCGAATATCATGAAACCGTTCCAGCCTAGTGCGCCCACATGCACGTGGGCGATTGTCCAGTCTGTAAAGTGCGAAATGGCGTTTACGTTTTTCAAAGAAAGCATCGGGCCTTCAAAAGTGGCCATACCGTAAGCGGTAACGGCTACTACGAAAAATTTTAGAACCGGATCCTCACGAACTTTGTCCCACGCACCGCGTAATGTCAGAAGACCGTTCAGCATACCACCCCACGACGGTGCAATCAGCATGATTGAGAACACCGTTCCCAGGCTTTGCGCCCAATCAGGCAATGAGCTGTACAACAAGTGGTGAGGCCCCGCCCAGATATAGATAAATATCAAAGACCAGAAGTGAATAATCGACAACTTATAGGAGTATACGGGGCGATTAGCCGCTTTAGGCAGGAAGTAGTACATCAGACCCAGATACGGGGTTGTCAGGAAGAAAGCCACCGCATTGTGTCCGTACCACCATTGTACCAGGGCATCCTGCACACCGGCGTATAGTGAATAGCTTTTGGTTAAAGAAACAGGTATTGAAAGCGAGTTCACAATGTGCAGCAAAGCCACTGTAACCACCGTAGCAATATAAAACCAAACGGCAACATACATGTGGCGCTCACGCCGACGAAGGATAGTACCAAACATATTAATGGCAAATATTACCCATACAATAGTAATAGCAAGGTCAATCGGCCATTCTAACTCGGCATATTCCTTGCTGGTTGTCATACCCAGCGGCAGCGTAATGGCCGCTGCAAGAATGATTAACTGCCAACCCCAGAAGTGAATCCAGGACAGGGTTTTGTTGAACATAGCCGTTTTCAACAGCCTTGGCATGGAGTAGTAGATACCTGCAAACATGGCATTACCTACAAAGGCAAAAATAATGGCATTGGTGTGTAAAGGCCGTAGACGCCCAAAGGTTACATGGGGGCTTTCAAAATTGGCTCCGGGCCAAAAAAGCTGAATGGCCAGAGTTAAACCGGCCAGCATGCCCACTAAACCAAAGATGACTGTTACGATCAGAAAAGCTTTGACGATTTTATTATCATACTCAAATCGTTCTAATGTCCCAACTGACTCGGGCTGCGTAGTATACTGCATAGTAAAATGAAGTTTAAAACTTTGATGGCGTAAAATTACTGTCGGGTGCATGCTGAAAACATGACTACCGTTTTATGAAAATATGAGATTGGTCATATATTCCGTTTCAGCTCAAAACCGTGGTTTAGTCAATCCCAATCGTATCTGAATTGGCAATAAATGTTCTGAATTTGCTTTTCGTGATTCTGTAGTCCTGCTCAAAATAATCCATCTCATCTCTGAAATACTTGTTATCAAGTTTTTGCTCTTTATCCAGCACATTGTCTTGCAGCACACCTTCAGCCAGGGCTTTTTCCAGGCTGCCAAGTTCTCCCTGCAGTTGTTTGGTTAATCTTTGAAAATGATGAAACTGATTAATAAACCAATCCTTCTCGGTTTTCTTACCGGTATCACCGAGCGTATCAATTTCTTCGACAATACCCAGAAAGAAATCGGTTTCCTTCTGCATCATTTCTAACTCATTGCGCCAGATACGATTCTGAAAATGTGTATGGCTCAACTCCGGATATTTGTTCATTGTATTAGCGTTTTATATTTTTTGAAAGACATTACTCTGGTCATTTCCTGCAATTATTTATCAGAAAGTAACAACCTCGTGCGTGGGTATCTCTATTTCGGCGTCATCGAAAATGCTTAGCAGCGGAACACTCGGGTTAAATGCAAATCTTCTTGTAACCGAGCGATTGAACAGCACATCAAAAAAAGAGTGGTGGCGGGTAAGCATTACCAACAGATCGGCATTGTGTAAGCTGAGGTATTCCAGTATCCCTTCTTCCGGATTATCGCCCCGCAGCTGATAATCAACTACCGTTACACCTTTGAAATAATCGTGGTATTCAAACTTCATCAGCCCATCAAGTTCAGTCGGCAACTGGTCATCCCGCAGCACGGTCAGCAAAGTGAGGGTAGCATTGTTTTGCAACAATATTTCTTTTAGCCCGTCAAATTCGCTGAACGAATGCACCGGCTTGTAATCTACTGCCAGCACCACGTTTCTGATTGGTTCTGTCTTGGCTTTTACCGGTACAATTATCGAATTGGTCGGTACATTTCTTACCACGTCGGTAGCAGTACTGCCAAATAAGATATCGTTTCCTTTGCCGGTGGCCCCTACTATTACAAAATCATAATGATATTTCTGATTGAGAATCTGTATGGCGCTGCCGGGTGATGTGGGCATTAGATCTGTTTTAAACGTATGAATCCCCTTCGCATCGAGTTGTTTTACTTCTTCCAGGTGCTCCACAATTTCTTTTTTCGCACGGTTAAACAACTCTTCTATCAGCGAGTAGGCAATCTCCGGTGAACCTCCCGTAGGGAAGGTATCATAGGCATGCATTAAGGTGAACTCGCAGGGAGTATCGCCCATTAAGCGGATGGCATATTGAATGGCTTTTTCTGAAGCCTTCGAAAAATCAGTTGGAAGAAGTATCTTTTTCATGCGGAGTAAGATTTATTTTGATACAGCAAAACTAGCCTGCCCCGCCGAGCTATTTTATGAGTATTTATACTTGCAGATATGATATATATCAGAAAAAAAGACAGGCAACACCTGTCTTTTTCCATCATTCATTTGAACCTAAATATTTCTACCTTAGCATAGAAAACAAATTTATAAATCACATTCCCAGCCCAATCAGTTTATTCATTTTTCAATAATTGCTGACTGACAATTGGCTGATCAAATCGCTCACATGCCCTGTTATACAATCTGTTGGCAAAGCATGGCACCAGCACACGTTCTATCTCATCAATTGGGAATCTCAACAGTATACCTTTTGAATTATTCAGCATATCATTATTCAGGTACACCAGCAGCATTTTCTTATCCAGACCGATCTGGCGCGTGTAAGCTTTCCAGTCATCTACCAATGTCAGTCTTTGTTTTTTTACCTTGTTCTCAATCAGGGCAAAAAATGCTTTCTGCGATTTTTCGTCCTGCTGAATAACATCGCTTTCCTGCAAAAACCGTTTTCCTCTCAAATCATAAATCTCCCAATCCTGGTTTTCCAGACAATACGAGTTTTCGGTTTTACAGTTACCCTCGTACAGATAAAATCCAAGTAAATCGTTTTGCAGATAGCTTATTCTGGTTGTTTTATAGTAATAATGATACAACTGAAAATCATAACATTCTTTGTCGCCTTCGCAATTACCGAAGTACGTCATGCCCGAAAGCCAGTCGTTCAGAAAATCCTGTGTCTTCATATCCAGCATCCCGTTCAGTACGGCATGTGAGGTCTTCCAGGTGCAGTCTATCTCTTCGTCACGCTGAACATACTTTACGTTTTTTACAGTAATAAGCGCTTTATTGTTGATGTATTTTTCTTGCGCAGGTATTTTGGAGAAATCGACCTGAGCCTGACAGTTCCGGGCTACAAAGAAAAGAATCACCAATAATGCCACACCGGCTATAGCGCTCGATTCCAGCACGAACACAATCGATTTCCGGATATACGCAATTAAGTTTCTATGTAATTTTACTTTCATAACAGGTTTAATTGATAAGCAAAACTAGATAGTTGCTAACAATTAAAATCTATCGTGACTCATGCAGACTTATGATTTTCGGCAGGTTTTTCTTCATCGAACAAAATCCTGACTGACGGCGTGTAGGTATCATCAAACTGACCGTCGTTAGTGGCCCAGATAAACGATATCAGGAAACCACCGGCCACTAAAAGTGCAGCTACAACCAAAAAAATAATGACAGCCATAATTATAACAGTTTTCTGATTCTGGCAAAGAGGTAGGTCATGCCCACCGCAAATAATACAACCGACAACGAGCTCAAAGGCATGAATATAGCCGCCATAACCGGAGATAGTTCTCCTGATACCGCCCAGCCAATGCCTATGAAATTATACACCAGCGATAACACAAAGCTGGCTTTTACAATAGTAAGCGCAATTTTACTGAACCTCAGAAAATCAGTAAGCCTGTCAAATCTGGAGGCATCCAATATGGCATCACAAGCCGGTGAAAACGCCTGCACGTCTTCACTCAGCGCAATGCCTACATTGCTTTGCCGCAAAGCTCCGGCATCATTCAATCCATCGCCAATCATCAGCACGTGCCGGCCTGACTCCTGCTCTATTCTGATATAATCAAGTTTATCCTGCGGTTTCCGGTTAAACAACAATCTGTTTTTATCGAAATACGGGCTTAGGTTTTCTTTCTCCTCATCGTTATCGCCCGACAACAAAGCCAATCTGAATCCTGACTTCAATCGGGTTAACACTTCCCGCCAGTTATTTCTATAATTGGCTTTTATGGTAAAATACCCGCGATATTCCCGGTCTATTTCTATATTTACCTGTCCGGTTCGCCTATTTTGATTAGGAAGCCCTATAAACTCAGCATTGCCAAGCCTGATAAAATTACCATCTACCACGCCCTCAATGCCCATACCTTTTATTTCATTGAAATAACTGATGCTGCCTGTTCCTGCACCCAGGTGCCGGCTGATCATCTTGCTCAACGGGTGCACCGATTGGGCCGCCAGCTGGCTAACCCAGCCTTTCTCTTCTTCAGTTAAGCTACCATCTTCAAAATGCAACTGGCCGTTTTTGTTTTCTGTCAAAGTTCCGGTTTTATCAAATACTACCTCGTTTATCTCTGTGAGTAATTGTATCACCATCTGGTTTTTTACAAAGAATTTATTCCGGCCAAAAATACCCATCGTAGTATTCATCGTAAACGGCATTGAGAGGGTCAATGCACAGGGGCAAGCCACCATCAATACGGCCGTTACGCTTTTCCATACCAAATCAGGCTGCACGTTGTACCAATAGATACCTGTTATGAGCGCAATCAGCAAAGTGGTATAAGTAAAATACTTGCTGAACGCATTGGCCAGATCGGTTGCCGGTGTCTTTTTCTCCTTTTTAAATGCCTCGTTGTTCCATAGTTCGGTCAGGTAGCTTTGTGATACCTTCTTTTGCACAGTCAGATTTACCTTCTCACCAATCAAGCGGCCACCGGCATATATCAATTCTCCTTTTTCTTTTTTAATTGGCTCCGACTCCCCCGTAACAAAGCTATAGTCAATATATGCCCTGTCGGAAAGCAAAAGCGTATCAGCCGGAATCAGTTCCTGATGGTGTATCTCCATCACGTCACCCTTTTGTAGTTCGGTTACATTTTTATAACCGCCGCTTACTTTTACTGCCAGCGGGAAATATGATTTATAGTTACGCTCGAACGACAGATAATTATACGTTACTTGTTGCACCCATTTGCCCATCAGCAAAAAGAAAACCAAACCCGCCAGACTATCCCAATAACCTGCCGAATGGTTCACGAAGGTTTCGAAACTACTGCGGGCAAACAAGGCCGTTATACCCAAAGCAATCGGTATGTCTACACTCAGCACATGGGTTCTGTTACGAATGTTTTCTTTGATGGAAACATAGGCGCCTTTCAGATAATCGGAAGCGCCGAAGAAGAACACAGGCAATGACAGCAGGAAGTTCAGATACAGGAAAAACTTCTGATAGGTAGCATCTACCAGGTTGTTGAGATCAAGCCGGAAATACTCCGGAAAACTCAACAACATGATATTACCCATACAGAAACCCACTACACCTATCTGCGTAATCAGGCGGCGTTGCACGCGGTTTTGTCTGGGCTGGTGCTCTACGCTTTGCAGGTTGATCAGAGGTTCGTAGCCCAATGTTGCCAGCAACTCCACAATGGTTTTCAGGCTTACATGGGTGGGATCGTAGCTCAGCGACAATTCTTTTTTCAGAAAATTGAGCCGGGCTGTAAATACCCCTGCCTGAATCTTGTTAAAGTTTTCGAGCAGCCATACGCATGAACTGCAATGAATAGCCGGTATAAAAAGGGTAACCTTATGAATAGTTGCACTCTGAAAATCAAGCAATTGTGCCTGAATGGTCTCTTCGGCCAGATAATCAAACCTGCCTTTAAAATTGGCCGCTTTCAGGCTGACTCCTGCATGCTGGTTCAGGTCGTAATAAGAACAAAGGTTGTTATCTTGCAGAATCTCATAGACAGTCTTACAGCCATGACAACAAAAGTGTTTGTCTTCCAGCACAATCGGGCTGTCGGCACAATCTTCACCGCAATGGTAGCACGTTGTTTTCGTTTCACTCAGGGTCATAGCTGTATAATTTATAAAACTACATATAGTTCAGATCGTTATTCCGTTTCAGCTTCACAATTTTCAGTTTGTTCAGCAGTAATATAATTGGGTAGGTAGGGTCAAACTCATGCCATTTCACACCGAAGTTGGCTCTTCCACCCAATTTATGGTGATTGTTGTGATACGACTCTCCCATCATCAGGAAATCGACCGGTAACAGATTTTTCGCGGTGTCGTTCACTTTAAAATTAGTATAACCGTATTTATGCGCAAACCAGTTGATGATAACACCGTGCACCGGCCCCATCAGGTAATGAATCGGCAACAGCAGGTATACCCAGGGATTGGTAGCAAAGTAGATATAAAACAAGGTATACAATACTCCCCAGCCGATTCTCGACACCCATAGGTCTCCCAGACGCTCAATGAACATCCAGTTAGGCACGTTTTTCTTAAACTTCGGCTCTATATCAGCTTTATCGTTCAGAATATCGTTGTAATAGTTTTTGGTCTTCCACATCATGTGGAACAAGTTGTCTGAATAGCTTGGTGAATGTGGGTCTTGTTCTGTATCAGCATAGGCATGGTGCAAACGGTGCATGATACCATAAGCTTTTGGACTCAGAAACGACGAGCCCTGTGTTACATAAGTAAATATGTAAAAGAATTTCTCCCATCCTTTTGACATCGTAAACATCTGGTGTGCTGCATAGCGGTGCAGGAAGAAAGTTTGTGAAAATAGTGACAAATACCAGTGGGCCAGAAAAAAGATTAAAATTGCCATTCAATAAAGTGTGTTGTTTAAAACCCAAAATTAGGCTCCAGGCAACAGCACAATTATGACCAAACGCCAGTAAAAAACTGATACATATCATATTTTGCCGAAGAGACTTTAAAATCTCTAATCTGAAATTTTGTCAAACGGTATTAAATACTATTTTTGCTTCATTAAATGTTCTAAAAAACTTATTACTCCATTTCTAAACTGTTCAATAGATGAAGAACTTAATCTACCTCTTTGCACTGCTTATATGTACTAATATCCTGGCACAAACCACAAATGAAAACGCCATTGCTACTGCCAAAGCATTGATAAACGATTATCGGTTTAGTGAGGCCATTCAACAGCTATCCAATTGTGGCACCAAACAATGCCTGTTGGAACTCGGCTATTGTTTTTCAAAAACAGGAGATTACAGGAAAAGTGATTATTACTATTTTAAGGTATTAGCGACCGATTCTACCAATCGTACTGCCCTACTTCAAATAGCTAATAATTCTGAAAGTGCAGGCAATTACAAGAAAGCAAAGACTTATTATCATAAACTATTGGCTACAGACTCAACCAATGCCGCTTACTTCAAATTACTGGGGATGGTGTATACCAAGTTGGGTAACGACTCTTTAGCTATGGTTTTATTACGTAAATCCCTTGGACTAAATATTTCTGACCTTGAAGGCATTCATGAGCTGGGGAAAGTTTATCTCCGCAGAAATATGACATTTAACTGCAAAAATCTGATGGAAAAAGCGCTTAAAATCGACTCCACTTATCTGCCATTCCATCGGCTAAAAGTCAATGCACTTTACAAAGAAAACCGGCATGAAGATGTCATCACAGCTATGCGCACATTAATGGCTTTAGGCGATTCAAGTCTGGCTTTTCAAAGAATGCTCGGTTTTTCCTATTACCGGGTCGACAGCACCAGCCAATGTATCAAAGTTCTGGAAGATTATGCTAAGAAAGGCGAACCCGACGAACCAGTATTCTACTTTCTTGGTTTGGCTTATCTGAAAGAAAACAACTTTGCTAAAGCAAAAGTCAATTTCGAAAAAGCCGTGGCTATGGGAGTATCCGAAAACATCGCCGATTATTACTATACACTTGGTTATATTAATGAAAGTGAGAAAAACTATGAAGAGGCCATTGATGCCTATAGTAATGCATATATATTTGATAAGCGCCCTTATTTACTTTTCATGGTAGCCCGCAACTACGACTGGAAAAACGACAAGTCGAATGCCATTAAATATTATGATCAATATCTGCAATCGCCAGATACCGTCAAGCAGTTTCTGAATCAGTCAAGGAAAAGAGTACAATATCTGAAATCGAGATAGAATAGCATTAATCAGAATTTTCTACCAATTGGTTTACCAAATCGCCGGGAGAAATCTGCATGGAAGTTTGCCAGCAAAGGCTTCACTAAATACAAAGTTTATAGTTCTATTGTGTAAGTGTTATCTGGCACTCACACAATAGAACTGTAGATATTACGGCCAATGTCATTTTGCCGTTCCAGTGTCCAGTTGTTAGTAAAAGAGGTGTTTATCCATGAGTTCCCCACTTTTCTGAAAACGCTTACCTGCAAACCCAGCTTATCCCAGAAGTACTGCTCGATTTGTTCAATGGTCATAGTTGGTGCAATAATAAACACCGATGGATTTTTCATACTTGAAATATCACCAAGTGTATGAAAAGTGTCCGTGCTTACCTCATTGCCCCTGTAGTACACTTCAATCTTAAGAAAAGGATAAACCTCATTGAATGCCCTGGCTAACTGATAGGCAGACATCTCTTTATCAACAACAATCTTCATATATGATTATATTTTCGCATTAATTTCATTGTATTGCCAAAACAGGCACTTCTGCGTCAAACACCAGTCTACGGGTATTTCCGGCAAAAAATATCTTCTCAAAAAATCCGTGCTGCTGCGGAAACGTTATCAGCAACTGGGCTTTTCTCTTTTTTACAAAATTATTTATCTCATCTACCTGGTTGCTACCCATAATGGACTGAAACGTATGCGGTACATTCTTTAATAACTCTCTCAGGCTCAATTCTGCCTTTTTAATCTGCCCGCTATTGGCCTCTGTTTCGGTTCTAGCCACAAATACCACATCAGTAACCGCATTAATATCTCTTAGAAAATAGATGCTTCTGCCCAATGCGGCTGCATCTACCGGTTTTCGTAAATCAATGCTCATCACCGCACTTTCAATATTTTTCAGTCGGTATTTAGGCGGTAAAATCAGCATCGGTATCTTCAAGGTACCCAGCATCTCTGTGGCCAGGCTACCAAAATAACCAGCCCCGAGCGGAGAATCCCCCACACTACTCATCACTATCAGATCAACTCCGAATTCACTGATTACTGTTTTCACGGTATCCATTGCAAAACCCCGCCTGTTGCACGGAACTACCTCCAGAGGCTGATCAATTTTCGCTAAAACTCTCTTTTTAAGATCAGCCAGTTTCTTCGAACTTATTCTCTTCACTTCATCAATCGGGAGCCCGTAATTATCATCATACGAGTTCATAAACCGGTATGCATGAAACAGTATCAGACGGGCTTCTTGCTTTAATGCTATCTGGCTGGCCAGGTGGGCGGCTCTATTAGCTGCCTTTGAAAAATCTGTTGCTAAAAGTATGGTTTTCATTTTTGTGGAATCCGAATAGTTTTTCGATGCAACAAAATTCAGCATTTCCCAGACCAATGAATATGAGTTTCATCATAAGCCAATATGATTCAATCAAAAAAAATCAACGTAGTGGTTTCAGAAAACTGATTTTTGTCATATTTTTAGCTGCTAAAACTTCTCTTCTTTGCCAATGAAAAAGAATACAGGTATTCTGTCAACTGTAGCGGAAATGGATATATTACACCAGTCGGAGGCTATCTTTCTGTTTGCCACTGAAGGAATTTTAATAGCAGATAAGGATGGCCATATTGTGCGTGTGAATCCTAGTGGAGCGGAAATGTTTGGATACGAACCGGAAGAATTGGAGAATTTAACGATAGAAGACCTGATTCCGAACCGTTTCCGGCATACCCACACCGAGCACAGAAAAAATTTTAATGAGCATCCGCACGCACGCTCTATGGGCAATGGTATGGATTTATACGCACGCCGCAAAGATAACAGCGAGTTTCCGGTAGAAATCAGCCTGAGCCCTTATCATAACAGCAAAGGAGCTTATGTAATAGCCTTTGTAATTGACATCAGCATCCGTAAAAAGGCTGAAAACAAGCTGGTGACCTATAAAAACGAACTGGAAGTAGAGGTTGAAGAACGTACACTGGTGCTGAAAGAAGCGATTCAGAAGCTTGAAAGAACAAAAGATGAACTCGACAAGGCTCTGAAACGCGAACAGGAACTGAACCTGATGAAATCCAGATTCATTACCATTGCTTCTCATGAATTCCGTACCCCCCTGGCTACTGTTTTATCGTCACTTTCTCTGGTAGAAAAATATGCCGATCTCGACGAGAACGAAAAACGCGATAAACATATCAATCGCATTAAATCATCTGTCAGAACACTTACCGAAATTCTGAATGATTTCCTATCTTTGAACAAACTCGAGGAGGGTAAGGTAATTGTTTCACCTGAAAAATTCGCAATCGATGACTTTATGGATGAACTCTGCCAGCAAATGCAGGGTATCACCAAAAAAGGCCAGAAAGTCGCATTCAGATGTGAGGCAAATCAGCATTCATGCGAGGTTTGTCTGGATCCCAAGATTCTCAAAAACATTTTTATTAACCTTATTTCCAACGCCATTAAGTTTTCTCCCGAAAATACCACGATTCATGTGGCTGGCCAGTTGAATGACGATAAAGTAATCATCCGTGTAAAAGATGAAGGCATAGGCATACCCGAAGCCGAGAAAAAACACCTTTTTGAACGGTTCTACCGCATGAGCAATGCAGGCGAAATTCAGGGTACCGGCTTAGGGCTGAGTATCGTGAACCAGTATGTTCATTTATTGAAAGGCAAAATCGATTATATAAGCGAAGAAAATAAAGGTACAGAGTTTATTATCACACTACCCCGATATCTATAAGCACATAACAATGCCATGAAAAAAATCCTTTTAATTGAAGACAACTCAGAAATAAGAGAAAATACATCAGAAATTCTGGAACTGGATGGCTACGAGGTCCTCACTGCCGAAAACGGCAAAGTTGGCGTTGACCTGGCTATGAAAGAACAACCGGACCTCATTATTTGTGACATCATGATGCCCGTGCTTGATGGCTACGGTGTGCTGCATTTACTTTCAAAACAGGAGAAAACCTCGTCTATCCCTTTTATATTCTTAACCGCCAAAGCCGAACGCTCCGACCTCCGGAAAGGTATGGACATGGGCGCCGATGATTACATCACCAAACCGTTTGACGACGTAGAACTGCTCAGTGCCATAGAAAGCAGGCTCAGGAAAAAAGAAGTTTCTAAAAAGCAATATTCACAGGATATAACAGGGCTCGACCAATTAATTGCCGATGCTAACGGAGAGCAGGAACTGAAAAAACTGACCGAAAACCGTGAGATAAGGTATTTCAAGAAAAAAGCTGAAATCTATAGAGAAGGTGATTTCCCGCTTTACCTCTATTATGTAATAAAGGGCAAGATAAAGGCATTCAAAACGAACGACGACGGCAAAGAATTCATAGTAAACCTTTATCATCCCGGCGATTTTGTGGGCTATGTAGACCTGATACAGGAAACCAATTTTACTGATACCACCGAAACACTCGAAGACTCGGAAATATGCCTCATTCCTAAAAAAGAATTTAATACTTTGTTGCTTCAAAACCCACAGGTAGCACAGAAGTTCATTCAGTTGCTTTCAAAAAACATCAAAGACAACGAAGAAAATCTCCTCAAACTCGCCTATAATTCGGTCAGGAAGAGAGTTTCTGAAGCACTCATGAAATTCTACCCTGATAACCAGACCTCGATGAAAATCAGTCGGGAAGACCTGGCCAGTGCGGCAGGTACCTCGCTTGAAACCGCTATCCGCACATTGTCCGACTTCAAGGACGAAAAACTGGTAGAAATAGAGTCGGGAAAAATCACTATTCTTGATTCTGAAAAATTAAAAAGACTCAGAAATTAGCAAATATGACCGGTATCATATTTCTTTTTTTGTAACTCCACTACTTTTGGAACAAAAAAAGATGAAATGATAAAGTCAGCGCTTATTGAAAAATACAATACTTCCGCACCCCGGTATACCAGTTATCCTACTGTTCCCTACTGGGACAACAACAATTTTACCGAAGCACAATGGAAAGAAAGTTTCATTAAAAGTTACAAAAGCCAGAAGAAACTAAGTCTTTATATTCATCTTCCTTTCTGCGAAAGTTTATGTACTTTCTGTGCCTGCCATAAACGTATTACTTTGAATCACCAATTCGAGGTACCCTACATTGAGGCCGTACTGCGAGAGTGGAACATGTATCGTAATCTTTTAAGAGAAGCTCCGGTTATTGAAGAGATACACCTGGGCGGTGGCACACCTACTTTTTTCTCGGCCGACAATCTCAAAGATTTGATCGAAGGAATCCTCTCCGGTTCGAAAGTAAGTCCAACCGCAGAATTCAGCTTTGAAGGACACCCCAATAACACCAGCGAAATTCATTTGAAAACCCTGTACGATCTAGGCTTCAGAAGAGTGAGTTTCGGTGTCCAGGATTACGACCATACCGTTCAGGTAGCTATCAACAGATTGCAACCGTTCGAGAACGTTAAGAAAGTAACCGAACTTGCCCGTAAGATTGGATACACCTCCATTAGTCATGATCTGGTTTTTGGTCTTCCTTTTCAAAACGCAGAGCAATTCGAAAAAACCATCAAAAAGACCCTTGAACTGGCCCCTGACCGGCTTTCTCTTTACTCTTATGCGCATGTGCCATGGCTGAAAGGAAACGGGCAGCGGGGGTTTGATGAAAACAATCTACCCAACGCCGCAACCAAGCGCCAACTATATGAATTAGGGCGGACAATCTTCGAACAAAGCGGTTATCATGAAATTGGTATGGATCATTTTGCATTGCCTACCGATTCGCTTTATAAAGCAGGTGAAAATGGCTCGCTTAACCGTAATTTCATGGGTTATACCACTACCCAATCCAAAAGCATGCTCGGCCTGGGAGTCTCGGCAATCAGCGATTCCTGGACAGCCCTGTCGCAGAATACCAAAAGTCTTGACGAATACATACATCTAACCAAAAACAGCATTTTTCCCCTGCTAAGAGGGCACATTCAAACCAATGAAGATATGCTTTGGAGAAACTACATTCAGAATCTGATGTGTCGGTTTGAAACAGACTTCTCGTTCGACGACCTCGATGCACAACAACTGCAGCAATTACTGGCATTAAAAAACGACGGAATAGTAGCGTTGGATGATAATAAAGTAAAAATTACAGCAGAAGGTAAAACTTTCATCAGAAACGTATGCACAGTTTTTGATAAGTACATCAGTAATGCGGGCAATGCAATAAGCAATACTTTCTCAAAAGCGATTTAACTATTCATTTTATCGATCAACATATCATAATAAAAAAATAAGCGGCTCTAAGAGCCGCTTATTTTTTTATTATGTCCTTCCATATTATTTCAATCAATACTTGTACACACGTTTCGAAATCTGCTGGTCAGCAGTGCGAATACTGATTGTGTAAGTACCTTCGGCGAAGTTACTTAAATCCAAACGATACTCTTTTTGGTTGGCATCAATCTTGGTTTTAATTACTTCTCTGTTCATTTTGTCTATCACTGTTACAATGGCTACTTTGCTCTGCATGCTTTCCGGCAACACTACTCTAACACCATCGGTTGTTGGGTTAGGGTATACCTGCCAAATATCGTTAGTATTGCTAATAACCAAAGCATTTGTACTGGCAGGTGTGGTTACAGTAACAACGTTAGAATAAGCTGAGCTCCCTTTAGGGTTAACTGCTTTCACACGATACCAGTATTTAGTACTTGCTGCTGCTGTAATATCGTTATAAGTGGTCACATTACGAAGCGTTGAAGCAAGACTAGTATAATTAGTGCCATTTGTTGAGCGTTCAATTACAAATGTTTCTTCTTTATTCGAATCATCACTCCATTTCAAAGCAACAGTTGTAGCATTTGTAGCCGAAGCTTTCAAAGCATATGGCTTATTAGGAGCAACCGTATAAAAAGTAGTAATTGATTTCAAACTTGCATATGCTGATTCTCCATGTTTGTTCACAGACTTAATACGGTAATAATAAGTAACGCCCTCTTCAAATGGATTACTTGTGGCCGACGTTAAGTTTTTCAACAAGGTAGCTGTCAGCAGATTTTGAGTAAAATTAGCATCCGTAGCTCTTTCAAGTACGAAATAATCTTCATCATTTGAATTATCAGTCCAATTAACTGTAATAACGTCATTACCTAAGCTATCTCTTACAGCAGCAGTGTTCAGATTTGATGGTGCGGTTGGAGGGCCTAAAGTTAATAAAGTTACTACTTCACTGCCTCCGTTACCAAAATCATTGTAAGCTAACACTCTATACCAATAGTTACCCTTAGGAGATACACTAATATCACTATATGAAGATGCATCACGTGATAAAGTAGCAATTGTTTCGAAACCATCAATTGCATTTGTAGATGAACGGGTGACTCTAATTGACGTAGGGACATTATATTCTCCGAATGGCGTGTTTGACCACTTCAAATCAATCTGAGTAGGGCTTATATTGGTGGCCTGCAAATTAGTAGGTGCTGGTGGGCCAAATCTTTTCTTAGTTGAAACATAAAGTTCATTAGAAGCCGAACTTAAACCACCATCATTTCCAGCAAATACTCTATAAAGATAAGTAATGCCCTCTTCCACGCCTTTATCTGTAAACCAGTTTACATGCATAGGCCAGTCCTCAACAATTGGTCTCCAAGGCCCTCCGTGAACTGAGCGCTCAATTCTAATAAATGTTGCATTGAATGCGTGGTTAGTCCATTCCAAATATATAGAATCTAAACCCTGCTTTGGAGAAATCAGCAATGATGGACCCGCAGGAGGATAAGGTAAAGTACGGAATGGTTGAGAAAAAGCACCAGTAGTAGAATATCCTGTCTTGTTCCAGGAAGCTACCTGATATATATATGTTATATACGGCTGTAAACCATTATCCGTATAAGTAATATCATACTCCTTACGTGTACTATCAGGGGTATTCATAAAGATTACATCATCCCAGGTAGCACCACCATCAGCGCTACGTTTAATTATGAATTTTTGTTCATCTATAGAAACATCTCTGAAAGATATTGTTGCCGACGTTTGAGTCACTCCATCAAGAACCTTTAAATTAGTTGGAGTATACGGTAAATTCGCCATGGTTCTTACCTTATATAAACTAGACCAGCACGAATATCTTGTAGAGTCTTCGTTTGAGACTCCACTTAATAAAGAATCAGTCGAACAAGTTGCAAAATTTGTAACTACGAATGCACTAGTGTCTTTTACTGCTCTTACAGCAAACCAGTAATTCGTACTTGGGCTAAGACCATTAAAATGGAAAGCACCATATGCAGTAAAAGACTCGGTTGTGTAGTAACTGAAATTTACCCCATCAACCGAATAAGCGATTTGATACTTAAGCGAAGGTGTATTATTAGTTTTCCAACCAACATCCAATTGAGTTCCAGTATTAGCCACAAATTCACGTGACCAATTCGTCGGTGTATTAAATGGTGCAACTTTAACAGGACCAGGGAGTGGAGCCATACTTGATATTACTCTGTCCTTTGCTTCAACATTCAAAAAAGCAATCATCAACAATAACAGAGATAGAAAATAATTTTTTCTCATAGCTAAACTATTTTAGTTTTAGTTACAAATGGGAGGAATTTCTTTTTTCGTAAATATAGATATTTTATTTACTTCAGACTAATAATTGTAAATGAAAATTATTTTACGGCAAGGTTTTATTTACACGTAACCTAATACTTTTCATTACAAATGCCTGATTTTCAACTTTATGCGTCCTAAATGCAAATAAGGGGTTTTTACATTAAATTTACTTAATTGCAATCACTGATATTTCAACATTTACATCTTTAGGTAAACGTGCCACCTGAACTGTTTCTCTGGCCGGAGGTGCCGACGTAAAGTAACTTCCATATACCTCATTAATAATCGCAAAATCATCCATATTTTTTAGAAAAATACTTGACTTTACAATATTTTCATAGTTCATATCTGCTTCGGCTAATATGTGTCCTATGTTCTCCATAATTTTTGATGCTTCTGCTCGCACATCGCCTGCCGATGCCAATTCAAGCGCTATCTGTCCAGAAACATATAAGGTGTTTCCTGCTAATACTGCCTGACTGTAAGGGCCAATAGCCGCTGGCGCTTTTTCACTAAAAATAATCTGTTTCATATATTCTGTTTTAATCGCAAATTAAATAAATACCATCTTCTTCAATCCTTATCAACCTTTGCTTATACAACCCCCCTATTGCTTTTTTAAATGTTTTCTTGCTCATTTCCAACTGATACATCACATAGTTCGCATCACTTCGATCGGTCAGATCCAGAAATCCGTTACTAGCTTTCAGTTTCTCAAGAATACGTTCAGCGTTGGGTTCTATATTGGCATATCCCTGTTTCTGAAGGCTTACATCAATACGGTTATCCTCTCTGATATTCTTCACATATCCTTTAACGGAACTTCCCAATTTGATACGTTGGAAAATCTCGTTCTCATAGATAAGCCCCTTGTATTTCTGATTTATGACAACGTTTAGTCCCAGATTAGTTTCTTCAAACACCAATAAATCTACTTCTTCTCCTATTGCCAGACTGATATTCTCTTTCTCAAAAAACTTATTTACTTTGCATGAGCCTACCAATCTTTCAGTATCCTCATCCAGATAAACGTAAACTGCACACCAGTCACCAGTCGTCAGTTTCTTATTCTGTTCTTTGAATGGCACAAATAAGTCTTTCTCCAGGCCCCATTCTAAGAAAGCACCAATGCCCGTAACCGCCATTACCTGCAGATACGCAAATTCATTCAGTTTTACCTTGGGTTCGAGCGTGGTGGCAATAATACGATCTTCGGAGTCTTTATAGATAAACACTTCGATTTCATCACCGACAATTACATCATCGGGTATATATTTCTTAGGCAACAAAACATCATTGCCATCGGTATCCCCCAGGTACATTCCAACGCTGGTACCCCTGAGTATCTTTAAAGTATTTTTGACTCCTAAATTGAGCATGTATATATAAGCAGTATAGCCTAATTAAAAGCGCGTTCGACGATCAGTTCTTTTACTGTGCGTGCATCGGCCTTTGTGAAATTTCTTATTAGAATCTCCTGCTCTCTCGCCCGGGCTTTGATTCGGATGGTTGCAAAAAATACCCCGGCGTCTATTTCCACGCCGGCTATATCATTATAGAAAACAAAGTTTTCGGAACTGCTAAACACTTTTCTCTCTCTGAAAGTTACCCCCTTTTCGCTGAAAATAACTTCGTCAGGAAGTAAAGGGTTTTTAAGACTGCTGGCCGAAAATTTTTCGTTCATTTGATTGAATCATTTAAATGTTTACCTAAAAAATAGCACTAAACTAAAATGGAACGTAAACTACTTTTTTGGTTTCGAAAAACTCCTCCTCAAAATAATCCGACAGGTTGTATAGTTTATATTTCTTGCCGAATTCCTCTAATTCTTCCTCCAGATCGCCTCCTTTCAGATACAAAATACCGTTTCTTAACTCATTAAACTGATTTCTGGCAACTTTGTTCTGTACCCAATCATAAAATGGTTTAAGCCTTGTTACTGCACGGCTGATGATAAAGTCGAAATCAGTAGCCACATTTTCGGCTCTTTCGTGCTGGGCTGTCAGATTATTCAATCCTAAAGCCTGCGCCACCTCTGTGACCACCTTTATCTTTTTTCCGATCGAATCTACCAGATGAAAATGGCACTCTGGAAATAGAATGGCCATCGGAATACCGGGAAATCCACCCCCTGTGCCTACATCAAGGATTTCTGTACCGTGTTTAAACTGAATCACTTTGGCAATTCCCAGCGAATGCAGCACATGTTTTTCGTACAGGTTTTCGATATCCTGCCTCGAAATCACGTTTATCTGGTTATTCCAATAGCTGTAAAGATCCTGTAACTGCTCAAACTGCTCGCGCTGTCTGGCAGTAATTTTCGGAAAATATTTTGTAAGTAAATCTATACCTGCAGACATGTTAAAAGACTAATTAGTATATTTTTTATCTCCATTTAATTTTTTTAGGATTCGAAAAAATAGTTACGACTCCGAAGATAAAATAATAACCCGCATATAATAAGTCATAATACGGTATTTTAAACGAACTGATTGTATAATTCAGTTTTTTGTTAACTATTGTGAGAACAATCCATCTGACTACCAACCAAAATAAAAACACTCCTGTCACCAAACGCATCCAGTCAGTAAAAGGATAAAAATCATGATAATTATATCTTTCGAGCCATTCTGCCGGAATCCTCGACCAACCCGGTGCTTCAAACCAATCGGGTTTAATAAATATCATTGGTAGAAGCATAAACCAGCACATTAGGTGACTCATGGCCAACATTCCTAATAAAACTTTGTCTCTGAATTTATATCTTTTTCCAACTGATAAATGCCGGCGTTTCTGTTGTACCCATTCTCCCCATGTTTTCTTCGGTTCTGATATCATGTGGGCTTCCTGATTCACGCAAACAGCCGCATTTTTCTTGTTTGAAACTTCATTTACGAATAAATCGTCGTCTCCGCTTAATAAACCATGATGACTGGCAAACCCATTAGTCGACCAGAACAAATCTTTTCTGTACATCAGATTTCTACCTACTCCCATATATGGAATGCGAGCTAAGGCAAACGATAAATACTGTAAAGCAGTTTGAAAGGTTTCATATCTGACCAATGAATTGAGGCGTGAGCTCTCATAAGAATATGGAGAAAACCCAAGTACAATTTTTTTATCACTACTCATTTGGGCTACCATCATGTCAATCCAGCGGTTACTGGTTGGGCGACAATCAGCATCGGTCAATAAGATAACTTCTTTTGAAGCCTTTTTTATACCCATTGTCACCGCAAATTTCTTAGCAGTAAAATGAGAAGGTAACGACTCAATTCTTACAAAATTAACCTTTGAATAAACTCCTTCATTAAACAACAGGTAATCATAAGTACCATCATGTGAACGGTCGTCAGCAACAATAACCTCAAAATCAGGGTATTCTTGTGCCTCAAGCAAAGGCAAAAGCTCTTTCAGATTCTCAAGCTCATTCCAGGCTGCAATCACAATCGAAACACCTGGTTTTCCTGCTTCATCTATTTCCGGATCATTGTCATGATGAGACGCCAAACGTGTAAACACTCCCAAAATGAAAACGAGTTGGACAACAACAGCCGAGAAAAAAAGAACCGGTAGTAAATAGTGCCAAAACACCATGAATCAAGAGTTTAGGTTTATATAAGTATGCAAAGATATAAATTCTTTGCCTGAACAATTTCATAGCAAGGAATAATTAAATCAAATAAAATTTCACTCAGAAGCTTTTATAGCGCAGATTGACAGCAGTAATTAGTCAAATAATGGCCAGTTGGCACCCAAAAAGAAAGTTCGTTTCATGCCCGGATACATCGACCCTACAAAGTACCCATTGGCAGGGAAACCCTGATTTACATGGGCAAATTTTAAGAAAAGCCTTACTTTGCTTATTTTCATATTAGCAAAAACATCTACAACCGGATACCCCCATACTTTTCTGCCGTTTTCGGTACTCTGCAAATAGAACTGTCTGTTAAGCGGCATGTAATTGTCTGCAAGGTAGGCCGAGCGATAATAAATTTCGGCTCCAAGATTAATATTCAGTCTCTTGGCATAAGTAAACTCGTAGCTGATGGTAGTATTGTTAGCTATGGTAGGCATACGTACTATCTCTTTCTTGTCGGTACCGGCCAAATAAATCTGATTAGCGAGAAACAATCGTTTCAGGCGATACTCGAATCCAAGTCCTGCCCTGAAAACATATAACGGAGCCGACAACTGCTGAGCCTGCGCCTGCTGGTCGTAATAAATATAGTTATCAACCAGAGACAAATAGCCTGCCGGAGAAATCGTAAATCTTTTAAAAACCAGAGAAGTAGAGGCGAAAAAATTAGACGAATTCTGATTCGACAACTTCGATGAGCCGTTTCTTAATTGGGTATCGCTTGCCCGATACCAGTTGCCTGCATTGTTCACCAGATACTCGTCTAAAATAGTGGCCGGGGTAGACAAAATCGTAAGCCCCAGCCTCAGTCTTGGCCCGATGTACTCCGATTTTATCCTCATATTCAGGCTATTTTGCACATTACCTATTTCCAGCTCTGCATAGGCACGTTTCAGGCTATCAGGAAAAAAGTAATTTGCCCAAGCCCCTGTTATTACTTCATGATTGTATTTATACCTGAAAGGTCTGTATCCGGCCAGAGAATCGTTGAAATCAGAACGGAGATTGTATAAACGATGGCGCAAATGAAGCCGGTACGAAAACCCGCGGTAAATGCCCTTAATACCAAACTTGTTTTCTATCAGTCTGTATCTTAACGACAGCGAAAGCGTATCGTTAATTTTACTCAATGCCTCTGCATCAGACGGCAATGCCTGCCCGTAGTAAGTATGTTTATTTGCAGAATCGGCCTTAATGCTGTAATCAGCATAATAGTCAATACGCCTTTGGTAATCAATTGTATGATACACCTGAAAGCCATTGGTAAGTTGATATTGCTGATAAATGTGGAACTCATTCCGCCAGTCTCGCGACGAACCATTGGTTATTCGCGGAAGGAAACTTTTATAATTATTCAGATCACCTACCTCTACGTATTGCACGCTGTCAACCAATGGCTTTATGCCGCCCTGTTCTACCGGAGCATGGTTAAAATGGTTATAAGTACCCAGAATTGTATATTTGCCATCTTTTGACTCATAATTGGCACTCAGCAATGCCGCCCAACTGTCTATCAGTCTTTCCTCGCGCGATACCGGCGCACCAAACTGCTTCGATGTTGTCAGGCGTTTTACTTCAAAAGTGGTGTTCAGCCGAGGTCTTATATTTTGTGAATGCGTAAAATCAAGATAGAGCATCCCTCCACCCGACTGCGAATAGTGCATATTCGTATAGGGCGACTTCGTGTTGTAGTACTTTGCTTTCCGGGCATCGAACGCATAAAAACCATAAGTATTAAATCCCAGTTGCTTGCCAATCTCTTCTATCGGTTGAAAATACAGTGGTTTCAGAGCTGTGCCTGTTAAGCCCAGATCCTGATAAAGCCAGCCACTTCTCAGATTTCTGTCGAATGAGAGATGAAACCCGTCGATGGTCGAATCAGGATTATAAAAAACTTTACGGTTATTCAGGATATCATCTTCCAGTATAAAGCGTGTGGTTTTCAGACCGTAAACCTGCTTGGTGGAATCGTCAAGGAGTTGAGCGTGGCAAAGACTGTAAAAAAAAGTCAATATAAGTGAGGAAAATATCTTCTTTGTGCTCATGTGCCGCCAATTACTATAAAAACGCTGCAATTTACTGCAAATCTTCGGATTTCAGACAAGCAAACTCTTAATAGTTCTTAAAAATGATGAATGTTCACGCCGCCAAACTTTAAGCACACAAAAAGCGTTAATATTTCAGAGAACTTTAAATCATCTGCTTACCATGACAGGTTTCCGTTTTTCTGAATTTAAGCCCGAAATGAAGGGCAATAGTAAATTTGAGCAACTACTCAATATTTTTCAGCAAATACTACTTATTACAGCCGGCGATGTGGGCCAGGCTTTGAGTTACATGAGTGATCTTGACCGCCAATATCAACTGACTGATGACACTTATGGCATGGCCGATTTCATTGAAGATTTAAAACAGAAAGGATATATAACCGAAGAAAATCAGGAAGGGCAGCAATACCGCATGACCGCCAAAAGCGAACAGGGGATCAGGAAACAGTCTTTGGAAGAGATTTTCGGTAAGCTGAAAAGAACCAAATCAAGCGGTAGCCATCATACTCCGTACACAGGTACGGGCGACGAACTGAGCAGTGATGTGAGGGCCTTTCAGTTTGGTGATTCACTGGAACAGATTTCAATGACGGAATCGTTAAAAAATGCCCAGATAAACAGTGGCATTGATGATTTCATGTTGCTGGAAAGCGACCTGGAAGTTGTTGACCGTGAATCAAAAATACAGACATCAACCGTATTAATGATCGATATTTCTCACTCTATGATTCTTTATGGTGAAGACCGTATAACCCCTGCCAAAAAAGTAGCATTGGCACTGGCGGAGTTGATTCGTACTAAATACCCGAAAGACACATTAGACATACTGGTATTCGGCAATGATGCCTGGCAGATACAACTGAAGGATATTCCGTATCTGGAAGTTGGCCCATATCACACAAATACCGTTGCCGGTCTCGAACTGGCAATGGATTTATTGCGCCGAAGAAAAACCAAAAACAAGCAGGTATTTATGATAACCGACGGAAAGCCCACTTGCTTGAAAGAGGGCATTAAATACTACAAAAACAGTTTTGGCCTCGACAGGAAGATCGTGAACAAAACCCTGACAATTGCTGCACAGGCACGCAGGCTCGACATCCCGATTACCACTTTTATGATTGCCTCAGACCCCTATCTGAAACAGTTTGTACAGCAGTTTACCGAGGTAAACAACGGCAGGGCATATTATAGTAATCTGAATGGGCTGGGTGGTTTTGTGTTGGAGGATTTCCAACGAAACCGTCGTAAAAAACTAAAATAGCCAAACCCTTTACACGGTTTTTATTATTTTAGAGTCCTGTTTTAAAAATTCATCCGATCAATGAACACAAAAGAGCGATTCAAAGCCCTGGTTACTTACTTTACCGAACATTATCCCCAAGCCGAAACCGAACTTGCTTTCACTAACCCGTATGAATTACTGGTGGCTGTTATTCTTTCAGCGCAATGCACCGATAAACGAATAAATCTGATAACACCAAAACTGTTTGAACGGTATCCCACACCTGAAAGCCTGGCCGATTCTACTGCCGACGAGGTATTCGAATACATCAGGAGTGTAAGCTATCCCAATAATAAAAGTAAACATCTGGTGGGCATGGCACGCATGCTTGTTAATGAATTTAACTCAGAAGTACCCAACACCATTGAAGCCCTGCAGAAAATGCCCGGTGTAGGCAGAAAGACTGCCAATGTAATTGTATCGGTTATATATAACCAGCCTGCCATGGCGGTCGATACACATGTATTTCGTGTCTCTCACCGTTTAGGTCTGGTGCCGAAAACTGCCAAAAATGCTTTTCTGGTAGAAAAAGAACTGGTGAAACACCTGCCCGAAGATAAAATTGCGGTGGCACATCATTGGCTTATCTTACATGGCCGGTATATCTGTGTGGCACGCACCCCCAAATGCGGAGAATGTGATTTGAAAAGTTTTTGCCTGGCCTATCAAACCGGAGATTTTAAAACACCGTCGCTCTAGTGTAAAATGCATTGAACAAAAGCCCATGGAAATTAAACAACTCATGCAAACCTTTACCCACAATGGCAGAGTAGAGTGGCTCAGTTATCGACCCGGCCCTACTTCAAGAGGGCCTTTGCTTACAACCGATAGCATAGAGCTGACAGAAAAAAAAGGCATAGTGGGTGACCGCTACCGGGGCACAGCCCGCACAAGGCAGGTAACCCTTATTCAGGCCGAACATATTGAAGCTGTGGCCAAAATCCTGCATAAAACCCATATTGACCCGGCTTTACTCAGACGCAACATTGTAGTTTCAGGTATCAATCTGCTGGCATTCAACGATTCTTTTTTTCAGGTCGGCGAAGCAATCCTTAAAATGACCGGCTACTGCCATCCCTGCAGTCGGATGGAAGAAAACCTGGGTACTGGAGGTTACAATGCCATGCGAGGCCACGGAGGCATTACCTGCACGGTAATAAGAGGTGGACGAGTCAACACGGGTGATGAAGTAATCGCGCTGCCGGATTTCAACCGCCTGCCTTCTTAGCTTTATAGCCTTCTTTCAACAAAAAGGCCAGGATTTTATCCCGATGATCTCCCTGAATCAATATTTCACCTTCTTTGGCAGTACCTCCGCTACCACAAAGATTCTGCAGTTTTTTTCTCAAAACCTGTAGGTCGTCGTCTTTGGCAATTACACCATCTACTCTGCTCACTACCTTATTCCCTCCTTTTCTGTCGAGCCATATTTTCAGGTTCTGTTGTTGGGGGGCAAGGGTTTCGGTTTCTTCTTCGCCGCCGAAATTATATTCAAAACCCGGGTCGGTTGAATACACAATTCCATCACGGTGCTTCTTGTTTTTCATATCATTACATGCAGGCTTTTTTCCTGAATAGTTATCATCAATTCGTCTGTATCCAATCGCATCGGTTCTCCGTCGTAGTGAATCAGCAATTTATCTTTGCCTTTCAATTTAAAACCTGTACTTCTGTACATTTCGGCATAAGCCGACTCATGAATGGTTTTATTGAATAGTCTGTTCACCAGCCCCGGTACTCCCCATAGCGGTATGGGGTTTATGAGAGTACAATCTATGAAGCCGTCGTCTATCTGTGCATCAGGCGCTATGTAGGCATTGTTGCCAAATTGCCTTGCATTGCCAAAGGTAAGACTGAACACCTCGCAATCATTGCCACTAAAATTACATGGCACCGGCTTATATTTCCAGAATTCCTGAAACCCAGCTCTTACATAATTCATTAAGCCACGCCCCTTTAGTTCTGAAAAAACATGCGCGCATTGGGCATCAAAGCCAAGCCCGGCTGTACAAAAGAAAGGCGTATCGTTCGCAAAGCAGGTATCTATCTGCCTGGTTTGCGCATTATTAATCAATTGTATTGCCTTGCGGAATACCATAGGGATTCCCAGTTCCCGGGCAAGACCATTCCCCGAACCCATCGGTATTATCCCCAACGCTGTCTTGCTTCCAATCAGGGCTTTTGCCGTTTCATTTACGGTACCATCTCCACCCATGGCTACTATATACGGAGTCTTTTTTTCAACGGCTTCGGCTGCTATATCGGTGGCATGCCCTGCGGCGCGGGTCTGAATAATTCTGTGCTTGTATTTTTGTTTGTCCAGCAGGCTTTCTATCAGATTCACTGCTTTCTGATGATTCTTCACCCGGCCGGAATGCGGATTAATTACAAACCAGATTTCTTGCTTGCTCACAAATATTGGAATAAATTTATACTTTAGTACAAATATAGCAACAAGGGCAGGAAATTGCCGACAAAGCAGATAAAACTCAGTAAACTTTCATTAAACTAAACCAAAAGATATGAGAATATTCATCACAGCCATACTTTGTATTTCACTATCTCTGCCTGCATTGGCGCAAAGCTCAAAAGACCGCCAGGAAGTATTAAAAGTATTGAACCGCCAGAACGAAAACTGGAACAAAGGCAACATCAAGGCATTTATGGAAGATTACTGGAAGTCGGACTCGCTGATGTTTATCGGGAAAAACGGTGTAATTTATGGCTGGAAGGCAACGCTCGAACGTTATAATAAATCTTACCCGGACCTGGCGACCATGGGCAAATTAAAGTTCGATATACTGAAAACGGACTTTCATTCTCCTACCACCTGTTGGGTATTAGGTAAATATCACCTGACCAGACCCGAGAAAGGAGATGCCGGTGGTTATTTCACATTGGTACTGAAGAAAATAGGCGGACAATGGCTTATTGTCTCCGACCACACAAGCTGATCAGCCGGCTTTCATATATTTGGAAACAGTATCAAGAAAAAATTCTTTCCTGCGGCGTGAAAGGCTCACGTGGTGTTCGTCCTGCACTTTCACCAGAAGCCCTTCGTGTATCTGATACCCGGTTACGTATTTCAGATTAACCATGTAAGATTTATGAGTGCGGAAAAAATTATAGTTGATAAACCTTTTTTCTAATTCCTTCAGTGTTTTTGAAACTATCAATCTTTCACCATCCTGTAAAAATACTTCAGTATAATTTACATCTGCTTTTAGGAAAAGAACCTCAGCGGGATTCACTTTCTTTTTTCCGGCGAGCTTAATAGTAACGCCGCGGTGTGGATTTGTTTCCATTGGAATTAATCGTTTAAGTTTTCAACAGTATTGACCCATAAATGCTTGTATTAGTTGTAATGGAAAAATATATTTTATGAAATATCCAAGATACTACCGCTTAATTATTTTTAGTGGTGTCTTTTGGAGGGAAGGTAATATTATCCTGCTGAATAGTATTGGTAGAGTCCAGTTCAATATCTAGCGAATCTGACTCCATAATGCCACCTATATCTCCGCCGCAATTCAGATAACTCTTCTTGATCGGAACTCTGGGTTTAGGGAATGGCCCGGGCACATAACCCAGTTTTTTATCGGTATAGACGCTTTGCATAAATTTGCCGAAAATAGGAAGTGCTGAGCGAGAACCCTCACCCATACGTGTACGGAAATGTATACTGCGGTCGTCACCTCCTACCCACACACCGCAAACAAGATCTTTTGTAAAACCCATATACCAGGCATCAGAGTAATTAGAGGTAGTTCCGGTTTTTCCGCCGGCCTGCCCCCCGTTGCCAAACAATGCGCTCGAATATTCCCAAAGTCCCTGTGAGGTACCGCCGGATTCTTCAACACCACCTCTCAGCATATATTGCATCAAAAAACCTGATTCGGCACTAATTGCCTCCCGTTTCTTTATTTCGACTTCAAAAATGACTTTCCCTTTCTGATCTTCTATTTTTGCAACTAATGTAGGCTCTATATATTCGCCTCCGTTGGCAAAAACACCGTAGGCAGCTACCAGTTCATAAAGCGATACATCTGACGAACCCAAGCCTATAGACGCCACAGGATCAAGCGGAGTGGTGATTCCCAGCTTCCGGGCATAATTCACTACGGTTGACGGCTTCACTTCATCGGTTATTTTTGCTGCTATTGAGTTGATGGAACGAGCCATTGCCCGCCGTAACGACATACTGGCATAAGTAAAAACCCCGTCTGCATTTCTGGGTGCCCATACTTTCGGCTCTCCTTTTTCTATCCACTCTTTTTTAAACGGTTCATCA
Organism: Emticicia sp. GW821-FHT11C11; assembly: GCF_058808615.1. Classification (NCBI taxonomy): domain Bacteria; kingdom Pseudomonadati; phylum Bacteroidota; class Cytophagia; order Cytophagales; family Leadbetterellaceae; genus Emticicia; species Emticicia sp. GW821-FHT11C11. Next base: position 109,697 of record NZ_JBXARV010000003.1, on the reverse strand, counting down.
ATTCTTCTGTCGCATGGGGCAAGATTCAAAGGGCCATCAATGGCTGCACAATAGACAACCGGCTTGAATGTAGATCCCGGCTGGCGGCGTCCTTGTCTTACATGGTCATACTTAAAATAATTATAGTCTATCCCCCCTATCCAGGCTTTAATATAGCCATTGTATGGATCCATGGCCATCATACCGGTCTGCAAAAATCTTTTGTAGTGAACAATGGAATCGATAGGGCTCAGGAACAGTTCCTGCTCTGATGCACCGTCTTTACCCCATACAAAAACCTTCGTCATTTTTTTCTTCTCATACATGTAGTAATGTATGGAGTCAGGGTTATTCTTGAATTTCTGCGCCAACCGCTTATACATAGGTGTTCGCTTGGCTACTGTATCTATGTATCCGATTATCTCCTGACCGTTTTCGTATATCCAGGGATTCTTACCACTCCACTCCTGATCAAAAATTTTCTGCAAGCGCCGCATATGGCTCGACACCGCTTTTTCGGCGTAGTCCTGCATGCGCGAGTCGATGGTCGTATATATTTTTAAACCGTCTTTATAGAGGTCAAGGTCTACTTCATTGTTTTTCGCCCAGTTTTCTATGTATCTCGCCAGGGCTGTTTTAAAATAATTACCCCGGCTATCGGCATCCACCTCTGTGTCTATTTCCAGTTTTATCTCAGTTTTACTCAGCTCATCTGCTTTCTCTTGTGTTAATGCACCATTGGCAGCCATCAGTTGCAAAACCGTATTCCGGCGTTTCAGGGCATTTTTAGGATTCCTGATAGGGTTATACAACGTTGTACCTTTTTGCAGCCCCACCAATACGGCCGCTTCTTCGGCACTCAGCTTATCGGGTTCTTTACTGAAATAAGTACGTGAGGCCGTTCTGATACCATACGCATTGTTACCATAGTCTACGGTATTCAGATACATGGTCAGAATCTCTCCTTTGGTAAATCGCCTTTCAAGACGAATCGCAGTAAACCACTCTTTGGTTTTATACACTATCGTGCGCACAACAGGTACATAATACAGCAGGCCTCGCATTTCACTGCGCCTGGTACTATACAGGTTTTTGGCCAGCTGTTGCGAAACCGTGCTTCCGCCACCACGCTCGCCACCGGTAACAATACCCAAGGCTACGCCTCCCATTGATCGTAAATCTATACCTGAGTGTTCAAAGAATCGTTTGTCTTCAGTAGCTATCAAGGCTTTAAATAACCAGGGCGACATCTGGGTGCTATCAACAGTCTGCCGGTTTTCAGTATAAAACTTCCCCAGCTCGACACCATCGCTTGAATAAATAGTAGAAGATTGCGCAATTTTAGGGTTAGTCAGCTGCTCAATGCTGGGCATGCCCCCACAAAGCCACAGAAAATTAGTTTCAATACAAAACCAGTAGAAAAATCCGATAAGAAAAACACGTGAAGTAATTCTGTAAATGTTTCTTATGATAGAGAAATAGCGCCCTTCTACATCAAATCTGGAACGGAACTCCCTTTTTATACTATCAATTATCTTATAGAAAGATGCTAGTACCCAATCAACTCTCTTTTCGCCGAAAACCTTACCCAACAACCAATATATCCGGTCCAGAAACCACTCCCATGATTCGCTGATTTTTGTTATAGCGTTTGTCAAAAGTTGCCTGCCAGAATCTATTCTATTATTTTCTTTCATATTTAACGATTAAGCCGAAAACCCAACAAATAACTAAATTATGATGCAAATAATCAAACAAACTGAAAAGGTTTTTTAGTGGTGTAGCCTTTTAGTAAAAAAGCAGCGTGAATTACTGTCTGATTGCCGGAAGAATATAACAAACAGCCTCCGTGAATTGTTAAATTACTGTTTACTATCACAAAAACTCTGGTTTGCTATGGACTTTATACCTGCCGATAAGCCCCTGGAAAAAGAAATGCACTCTCTTTTTACCAAATCCATTTCGTTTCAGCTTCCTGCTGCCTGGAAAGAATTTCTGGTTAAGGTTATTCCATGGATTCTGATTCTGCTGATACCCGTATACATTCTCACTATTGGTTTCACGGCATTTGCCAGCTTGTTTAGAGCTTTTACTGCACACCTGCTGGGGTCTCTCGGCATGCTTTTCACCTGTATCGGGCTCATATGCAGTTTATTTTCATTGAGAGGAATGTTCAACCGTAAACGTGAAGGTTGGGTATATACCTACTATGCATTCTTACTTTTTCTGGTGGCAGATATTCTCTATCTGCAATTCTTCGAGGCTGTGGTTACTTTTCTTTTTTTCGGCTATTTACTTTTTCAGATAAGAGGATACTATAAATAATATACGGTCTCCTGCCGATGATAGCTCCCGTCAGGTCGTCTGGAACGGATTCTCAATTTTTGCGCCTTTCATGAAAGAATAAGTCCTTTTATACAGATTTCTTTATTACTTTTGAAAAGACCATTAATTTTGAGCCACTAAACCAAATAAGACCAACGTGAATAACATTCTAGAAGTACACAATGTTGTGAAGCGCTATGCCCAACATACGGCTCTCAACGATGTAAGCATTAATGTTCCGAAAGGGGTAATTTTTGGCTTACTTGGGCCGAATGGTGCAGGTAAAACCTCCCTGATTCGCATTATTAACCAAATCACTGCTCCTGACGAAGGCTATGTGCTGCTTGATGGCCAGAAACTTCGCCCCGATCACATCAAAGAAATCGGTTATCTGCCTGAAGAACGTGGTCTCTACAAGAAAATGAAAGTAGGTGAGCAACTGTTGTATCTGGCACAGCTAAAAGGGCTGACAGAAAAACAGGCAATGGATAAACTGAAAGAGTGGTTCATTAAGTTTGATATCAAAACCTGGTGGACAAAAAATGTAGAAGACCTCTCAAAAGGTATGCAGCAGAAGATTCAGTTTGTAGCTACTGTTTTACATGAACCGCAGTTGATTATCCTTGACGAGCCTTTCTCCGGCTTCGACCCTATCAACGCCAATCTCATTAAAGACGAGATTCTGGAACTGAAGAAAAAAGGCACTACTATTATTTTCTCAACCCACCGCATGGAATCGGTTGAAGAACTATGCGACAATGTGGCGCTTATCAATAAATCGCATAAGGTGCTTGACGGCCCCAAGAAACAAATCAAAGAGCAGTTTAAAACACATACCTATAATGTGGAATACCTCGGCGACTTAGGTACAGCGTTTGAAGATTTTGAAGTAATCGACACAAAGAACATTGAAGACAATTACAAGAAGTCTACCATCAGACTGAAACCTGAAATACATGCCAACCAATTGGTAAAACAACTGATAGACAAAGTTGAACTGCGCACCTTTGGTGAGAACATTCCAAGTATGAATGACATATTCATTGCTGCAGTGAATGAAGTTCCGCAATAAATTATCCGGCTGATTTTGTTTTAATTTCAAAAAGCACAGACAACATGAAAAATATTTTCCTTGTTTTAAAAAGAGAATACCTCACAAGAGTCCGCAAGAAGTCGTTTATCGTAATGACTATCCTGGGGCCGCTTCTGATTGGTGCCTTCTATGGTGTTATCGGCTGGACGGCCATGTCATCTATCAACCTTAAGAAAATCGAGGTGATTGACCAAAGTAATCTGTTTAAGGGTAAATTTAAAAGTACAGAAGAATTCGCCTACAGTTTTTCAAACAAACAGCTGGACAACGCCAAGAAAGATTTTTCCAAAAGTGGCTATGATGCGCTGGTGTATATTCCGCAGGACATCATGCATGACCCGAAAGGTGTGAAGATTTTCTCTCAGAAAAGCCTTTCTATTGAATTGCAAAGGGGTATTGAAAAGAATATTGAACGTGAAATAGAAACCATTAAGCTGACAGAGGCGGGTATCACGCAAAAAGTACTGGAAGATGCCAAGATGAACGTAAGCAGTGAAACCATCAGTCTGAGCGAAGAGGGAGAAAAAAGCAATAGTTCGGTAGCTGCTACTGTAATAGGTTATGTGTGTGCGTTTCTTATTTATATTACTGTGTTTATTTTCGGAGTACAGGTAATGAGAAGTGTAATGGAAGAAAAAACCAGCCGGATTGTAGAGGTAATCATTTCTTCGATCAAGCCGTTTGAACTCATGATGGGTAAAATTCTGGGTGTGGCCCTGGTAGGGCTTACACAGTTTGGTCTTTGGATTGTGCTCACTTTTGCCATTACTACTGCGGCTACTTCTTTGTTCGGTGAAAAATTTGCGGGTTCTCCCCAACAACGCCTTGAACAGGTAAAAAATATGCCACAGGCAGAAGAAGTTGAAAAACAGATTGCCAAAGAAACAGCCGGTGGTAGTGCGTATGTAAAAGTGATGAAAGCGGTTCAAACACTGCCATGGGTTACCATTCTGGTGTGTTTTATTTTCTATTTTCTGGGTGGTTATCTGATGTACAGTGCGTTGTTTGGTGCTATAGGCTCTGCCGTTGACAGCGAAACCGACGTCCAGCAGTTTATGCTCCCGATTACCCTGCCAATCATTTTCTCAATTGCTATTGCACAATTCGTGATTCGCGAACCGGATGGTGCTTTAGCTTTCTGGACATCGATGATTCCGTTTACTTCGCCGATCATTATGATGGTTAGAATTCCGTTTGGAGTGCCTACATGGCAAATCATCTTATCGATGGTAATCCTGACCGGTGGTTTCATAGGTACAACCTGGTTGGCGGCACGCATCTACCGTGTAGGTATCCTGATGTTCGGTAAAAAACCAACCTTTAAAGAAATTGGTAAGTGGATTTTTTATAAGGGGTAAGCTATTCAATTAGAAACAAGGTTGATAAACCTCTTTGATTATAATAAGATAACCCCACCCTAACCCTCCCCAACAGTGGGGAGGGGACTCTATTACCCCTCTCCCTATTGTTGGGGAGAGGGGTTTCCTTCTTCTACAACCCCAGCAAAAAATCAGGATTCAGACATATCGCCGCAAACTTCTCTCTGTCGGCCTCTGCACACACCCCGGGGAAATCCCCCTTCAAACCCAACATATCTGTCATTACCTGAAAGTGTAAATGTGGCGGCCAGTCACCATTGACCGGATAATCTCCTATCTCTGCTATTTTTTCACCTGCTTTTATGGGCTTCCCTTCATAAAGACCCTCTAAAGAGCCTAAAGACAAATGCCCATAAAGGGTATACAGTGGTTTACTGTCATAGATATGCTCCAGAATAATTGTCGGCCCGTAATCTCCAAAACCGATGTTGTTCTTAAAACTATGTACGGTTCCGTCTAAAGGTGCATACACAGCTGTACCTGCTTCCGCCCATAGGTCTACTCCCAGATGAATGTTTCTGGGTACCTCATTCATATTCGTAAAATGACTGCTACGTCTGTAAATCACCCTGTTTTCAAGATACCCTCCAATGCCCATCTTTGCACCGGCTGCATCAATTCTGCTGAATACGTAAGACGAAAACCTGGCGGTATCTACCAGGTCAAGTGTGTCTAAATCCGGATTAGCCACCGTAAAATCAAGTCTGATAAACAAATCTATATCTACTACTTTAGGCATTTTCTTTCAATTAAATATGGTTCTGCAATGATAGCAGTAAACGCCATTTTATGCAATAATAATTGTGCCTGCATCAATAACTTGTAAAATTTACCGTTCTTTACATCAGTTTCAGCAATACCCTATGAGTAATCCTTATATATCGCTCCTGAGTACCGCCTGGAGATATGCACGTCAGGAAAAGAAAAAATATGTATTTATCTACAGCCTGTTTGTAATGGCTAATATAGTGCTGGCGCTTAATCCGCTCTTGTACGGTTGGTTTATAGACAGTATCCAGAAAGACAGTTCGCAGATATGGAGTAATGTGCTGATGTATGCCGGATTGTTTCTGTTTCTGAAACTGCTTGAATGGAGTTTCCATGGCCCTGCCCGGATCATGGAACGGGACCTGGCTTTTAACCTGAGCCGAAATTTTCTGGACGAACTCTACCATCAAACCCTCCATTTACCCATCCGCTGGCATCAGGATAACCACAGCGGTTCAACCATTAACCGGATCCGCAAGGCTTATGACGCCCTGAAACACTTCTTTCAGGATGGATTCATGTTTCTGCATGCCATTTTCAAATTTATATTCTCGTTTGCAGCCATGCTCTATTTCTCGCCTTTGTTTGGGGGCATTGGTGTTCTGATGGGCATTGTCACTATCTGGGTTATTTTCAGATTCGACAAACCGTTTATCAAAGCACTTGACGAAACGAACGAAAAAGAGCACGTGGTTTCGTCTACCTTGTTTGACAGCCTCTCGAACATCATCACAGTTATTACGCTGCGGCTAGAGAAAAGGATGGAGTCGAGTCTTATGAAAAAAGTGTTAGAGGTATTGCCACCATTTCGGCGCAATGTGCGTATCAACGAATGGAAATGGTTTGTAGCCGATACGCTGGTTACACTCATTTACTGTGTTATTGCAGTAGGGTATGTTTATCAGCATTACACGCCGGGCCAGCCTTTTTATATAGGTGGTCTGGTTACACTACTCGGCTTTGTGATTCAGTTTACAAGTGTTTTTCATGATGTGGCCTGGCAATATACCAACATTGTGCAGTATAATACAGATGTACAAACTGCCCGAAGCATAGGCGCAGCGTATCAACAGCACCACCGCCCGGACGAAGAAACAACCTTGCCGCAAGACTGGAAAAAGATTTCTATTTCAGGGCTTAATTTCTCACACAATGCTATTTATGAAGAGACCAAAACGGCTCACAGCCTGCATAACCTGAGTATTATGATTGAGCGGGGCAAAAAGATTGCCTTTATCGGTGAAAGTGGAAGTGGGAAAAGTACTTTACTGGCGCTTTTGAGAGGTTTATATGATGCCGAACCGAATGTGAAGGTTTCTATTGATGGTGAGGCCTATGACTCTCTGGACATCATTTCTGATACCATTACGCTTTTTCCGCAGGAGCCTGAGATTTTTGAGAATACTATCGAATACAACATCACGCTGGGTCTGCCTTTTGAAGCAGACGAAATCATGAAAGTTAGTGAAACGGCACATTTCAAAGAAGTGATTCACCAGTTGCCCCGCGGGTTGGAATCCAGCATTCAGGAAAAAGGTGTGAATCTTTCCGGCGGACAAAAACAAAGACTGGCTCTGGCCAGGGGAGTACTGGCAGCTCGTCTGAGCGAAATCGTGCTACTAGACGAGCCAACCAGTAGTGTTGACCCCAAAACTGAAGTGCAGATTTATAACAAACTGTTTAAGGAATTCAAAGACAAGGCTGTTCTGTCTACTTTACACCGCCTGCACCTACTTACCCGGTTCGACTACGTGTATATTTTGCAAAACGGCCGTGTGGTAGACGAAGGCACATTCAAGCATCTGAAAGAGAACAGTACTGTTTTTCAGGAATTATGGAAACACCAGGAGCATCTGCATCCTAAAGAAGAAATGCTCTGAGTTATTATTTTTTTATTTCTGCCAAAGCTTTTGTGTGAATAACAATCGCTCCGTCTTTAGCTCTATCGCCATAGCTGTTAACAGCCAGCTGGTCTTTTAATACACTTATCGACTCTATATTCTTCGGTTCCAATCGGCCAAGCACCTCTTTCTTTACTTCTTTTCCGTCAAGAACATATAAAATGTCATCTCCATCACCTAAACCTTTCAACCTCAATTTTAGAGAAGAATCTTTGGCCGGAATATAAAACCCGGTTTTTTCCTGCGGTTGTGGTTCTATTACGAAGTTGACAGGTACAGTAAACATTACATTGACAGGTTCTCCTTTGTATTTTCCGGGTTTCCAGCGGGGCATCTGCGAAATCACCCTTACGGTTTCTTCATCACAGCCATAACCAATACCTTTCAGAACTTTCATGTCACTGATACTGCCGTCTTTTCTAACCACAAATTTCACAAATACTTTTCCGAAAATATTATTCCGTTGTGCTTCCACAGGGTATTTCAGATTTTCAGCAATAAAACTGAACATTTCCTTCAATCCACCCGGATACTCCGGATTCTCATCTACCGATTCAAAAACCAATTCGTCATTTGTCCATACTGTTCTTCTGACGGCTTGCACTTTCACTTCTTCCAAAGCTATGCGGCTTGATTCTTTCATCTTCAATGTCACATTGATTACGTTCTTATCTCCCACTTTCACAATAACCGATTCAAAACCCGGGAAACTGAAACGCAGTCTGTCTTCTTCTGTTGCATTCATTTTAAATTCACCATTCTTATTGGTAGTAGTCCCTCTGCTGATGTCAACTACTTCAATGTCAACGCCCGGTAAAGCGATTCCGTCCTCTGCCGAAGTTACCCTACCTGTTATGGTTTTATCCTCCGTATCTACCACTGTCACTGCTTGCTCAGCATTATATGCTTCTGATTCCTTATAGCTTACGCTACTGTTTTTAAGACCAGAAAGATTAACTTCCACCAGCTCAAGAACTTCATTTTTTGCAATAGTGGCTGACGACAACACCAGCATCAGTATAAATAAGGGCACAGACAAGCCATACTTTAAAAGCATAATTTTGTTTGACTTCGGTTTACTAAGCATCTGAATACGGCGTTTTAAGGTTGAATGCGTAAAGAAACGGTTGGTCAGCTGGTCTGGCAGCAGGCCGAATTCCTGCGAAAAAAGCAACATGGCGTAGTCAACCTTTGATGATTCGTTCTGTGAGGCAATCTCGTCGGCAATAAACTCATGTATGTGTTTGATATCCTTCTTATACTGGTACACTATCGGGTTAAACCAGTTCAGAATAGCAATTACTTCAAAAATCATCACATCTGCCGAGTGCAATTGTTGCATGTGCACATGCTCATGTGCCAGAATGGTATCTCGCTTTTTCAGGGTTTCATCAACAAAACTGTAACCGAAAAACGAAAAGGCCGTAAATTTTTCAAAGTCCTTATTTCTCAATACAACTACCAGTTGCAGCAGGGTAATCAGCAGACGTATGGTGAAAATACTGATACCCACCATGTATAATCCCTTCAATATGTCTGCCCAGGTAAAGGTAATGCCCCGTGCCGGGTGAATCAGCGCCATGGAAGGATCATAGAGAGTATAAAACACCGAATTGATTTCTTTGGTAATAAACCATGACTGAACATATTCGGAGTACCATAAGGGAATACCGAACGACAACAGTGCCGACATGACCAGGTATACCCGGTTCAGGTTATGAAACGTTTCGCCAAAAAGTACAAGGCGATAAAAACCGTAAAATAGAATTAAGTACAGATTAACCTGAACCAGATAAAATAAAAAATCCATTATTTTGATGTTTTTCCTCCTAAAGCAAACTTAACCGGCAATACCATAGTGGCACGTACAATCTGGTTGTCTTTACGACCGGGAATCCACTTAGGCATAGCTTTCACAACCCTTGTCACTTCCTCGTCGCAACCATAGCCTAAACTTTCCATAATGGCCGTTTCGCTGATACTACCGTCTTCCTCTACAGTTAATTTAATAAGTACTTTACCCTGAATATTCTTGTCGCGAGCTACTTTCGGATATTTAAGGTTTGTACCAACAAACTCAAACAGGGCTTTCATACCACCCGGAAACTCGGGCGTTTCATCAACCTGTTCAAGCGGCGCTTTCTTTTCTTTCTGTGCATACAGGCTCGTGGAAGAAAATACACCAAGCATTAAAATAAAAAATAGCTTTTTCATAATTGTTTTAAGTTTAATTGAACATTTGTTAGTAATTGTCAGTAATTATAAGTGCGCCATCTCTGGCTTTTTCACCATACTTTGCCAATGCTGTTTCCGGCGATAATACCTCAACTTTTGAGTCATCTACTCTGAGCGACGTGGCGCCTCCTTTTATATCTGTCATTTCCTTGCCGTTATATACCACAAGCATTTGTTTTTCGAACATCCAGAAATCCACTCCGTTCACAGCCTGTAAATTATACTTATCAACCAGATTCTGATTTTTGCCTGTAAGCCTCACATAGGTAGAAGTATTATTCTTTTGTTCGTACTTATCCAGCAGGTTGGCGTAATCTTCATAATACAATTTCTTTTCATAATTTTTCACCTCGTTATCAATGACAATCACTCCTCTGAAAGTCAGTTCTTCATTGCTGAGGCTGGCGATAATTCCATACGGCTTGCCAAGAGTAATTTTCATAAAAACTGTCGACTCCACTACCTGTTTTCTTTTTACGGCAGGTATCCAATCCGGCATTGACATCAGTACGTCAGCTACACGGCCATTATAGTCTGCCCTGATTCCTTTATCCAGCTTTACATTTGATATTTTCCCCACTTTATCTACCGTAAATGTGGCATATACATCTCCTTTCAGTTGTTTTCCCTCCGGATAGTCAAACTTTGATGCAAAGTAAGTTTGAAACGCACTGATGCCACCTTTAAACTCGGCCGGTATCAATTCAATGTCTTTTACCCGTCTTACATCCTGCGCCACTACAAAATAAGCCAGGCATACGATCACCGGTACTATGAATACATATTTACCTATCATCCAGAGAGGGCTCCGCTTTTGCATCATCATCTGAATCCGCTCTTTCAGCATTGAATCCTTGAAAAAATTATTACTCAGGCTGCTGGCATTCATTCTGAAATTGTATTCGAACAGAAACTCTGCGTATGGTACTTTTTCATCACCCTCCACAATACTGTCGGCAAGAAATTCATGCAGCTTTCTCAGCGATTTTTTATAATGAACCAGCAGCGGATTAAACCAGCAAAAGATGTGTACGAGTTCAATCAGGAATATATCCCAGCTATGCCCCTGGCTGATATGCACCTCTTCATGGTCAGTAATGATACTGCGGTTATAAAAAATATCTTCCTTGTTCAGAATCAGAAAATTGAAAAATGAATAGGATGAAAACGCCTTGTTGGTTCGTAACAACCAGTAATCGCGACCGCTGCGGGTTTCCGGTTTTCCGATTGGTTCGCTTTCCCGTAATAGTACATACACCCTTACCAGTGCAGTAATGAATCTGATGGCAAAAAACGTTACACCGACCATATAAATGGCCGACAGTACGTCTACCCAATGAAAGGTTAAAGCAGGTGTTTCAGACAAAACAGGTTTAAAAACAACGCTTTTAATAGACTCAATCGGCAATTCATTTAAAGTCTGCGGAAGCGGCTGTTTAAATGTATAATTATGCCTTACTTTCAGAAACGGCATTAAAAAAGATACCACCACCGAAAGCAACAGATAAAAACGGTTCGCATGGAAAAAGGTATTTCTACGAAGAAAAACCCAATAAAAAGCATAGAAAATAGCCAATGCAAGATTGACTTTCAGAAGGTAGATTAGTACACTCATATAACTGATACGTTAAAAGTTATTCATGAACAATACCTGTTTAAACTTACCTGCACTTTTAAAATACACCTGTTATCCGGGTGCTTACTATTGCTTTTTCATTCTTTCAATTAATCTCAGAATCTCATCTGCCTCTTTCACATCTATTTTCTTTTCTCTCACAAAAAACGAGAACATCTCTTCTACTGAATTTTCAAAATAACCTTCCATTAGTTTTCCGGTGGCAAAAGACTTGTATTCTTCTTTACTCACCAGTGAGTAATACTCATGTGTTTTGCCATAGGCTTTATGCCCTATAAAACCTTTCTGCTCCAGAATACGGACAATCGTAGAAACCGTATTATAGGCGGGGCGGGGCTCAGGAAATTCTTCCAGAATATCTTTTACAAAGGCGGGTTCGCGATTCCATAATATTTGCATTACTTCCTCTTCCGCACGGGTCAATTCTCTGAGTTCCATTATTTCTTTGATTAAAATGAATTTGTTATCGGTCTTAAATCCAAACAAATATATAACTAAAATTTTAGTTTCAAAACTATTCGTGTAGTTTTTTTACACCTATTCGAAAAAATTGAACCAGCCACCTAGTCAGTGTTTATCGCTCCCATCAACTAGTCAGTTAAACCTATGCTTAATCTGCAATAGCTTAAAACTGTTTCAGATATGAAATCTTTGAAATAAAAGCCTGGTCTATCTGTTTTGTCCATTCATTAACCGTATTGGTATTAAATACAAGATACAGATATGAAAGCGGCTTAACTTCCCACGAAAAGCGGATGTTCCACCCCACAGCGCTGTTGATACTCGTTTTTTGAAAAAGGCTGCTCAATTGAACGCGCGGGTTAATGGCCAGGCGGCTCTCAATACTATAAAGGTTTATACTTCCGGAGTCGTTCGCTTCGCCTAAATGATTCGTTTTTCCAAACTCTGTATTGGCTGAAAAATAAATATAAGGTATCGGCGCTATCGTGATACCAGTAGCTATGGCGTTATAGCGCCCGTTATAATACTCGCCCACATTGCCACTTGCACTGAACGAGACCTTTTTCGAAGGGTCGGTACTATATGTAAGTCTATGCCGGTTATAATAATAAACTCCTTTAGCAATATTGCTGCTTAGCAGGGTTGTGTTGCTTTCAAGATTCTGTTTAAAGAATATCCAGTTCCATGAAAAACCGCCGCCATTCTGAAATTGAAAGCTAATCGGTGAAACATTGATATACCTGTCTGTCAGCAACAAGTTTGTGGCATTATGATAAGTGCTCCATGAAAAACCCGGCACATAAGCCCGGATATATTCTGGAAGCAAGGCCCCTCGAAACTGCCGGGAAAGCCCGGCCTCTGACACAATTGTGTTTTCTCTTGCCACGAATCCCACTGCTGGAGCGTAGTTCTTATTAATCAGCGACTCGTTCCACCATATCGACCACTGATTTGTCCGATAACTCATCTGCATGGCTCCCGCAACACCACTTTTACCGCTTTCAGTATAAGTGCCCGACAGCATGTAGTTCAAAGCTAAACTTTGCTTTACTCTCACTAAGCCATCAATTGTATAAGTCAGGTTATCTACAGTACCCTCAGCATCCTGATTTTTGTATGATACCAAAGCTCCAATCCGGTTATATCTGCCTATATTCTGAGAATACCTGCCCACAAAAAAATTGGCTGCACTTGTATGGGCGTTTCCTTCCTGTCTGATGAAAAGTCCACCATAATTACGATTCTCGGAACGGTACACCAACCTGCCGCCTGCTACTATATTTAACGGACTACCATTAGCATCAAGACCAATAGCGCGACTGAAAAAAGGCTGAATTCTTGCAGAAAAATCTGAAAAGTCATTTGCCTGGGGTTCTACTCCTACGGCAAAAACACCTGAGTTTTCCAGAAAGAACTGTCTCCTCTCCGGAAAAAACATTGAAAAACGATTCGTATTGATTACTTTCCGATCGGCATCGGCCTGAGCAAAATCAGTGTTAAACGTCAGATCCAGCAATGTATTTGTATTAATTGCCCACTTTATTTCACCACCCGGTTTTATGGTGCTTTCAGTACGCTTATTTGTTAGGCCCCCTTCATTTTTGGCATACGAATACAGTACATAAGGCTGTACTCTCAGATTTAAAGACGGCTTCGGTGCAGGCAGGTTTACCAGCTTGGCCGCATAGGGCATGCGCAGACCACCGTATGCCCGGGGGAATTCAGGAAAATAGGAAGTTTCATTAATTGACCTCGCCAGCCGTGCAAAGCTGATACCCCATGTTTGCAAAGAATCAGTTCCTTCTTTATAGCGCAGGGTTTTCCAGGGTATGGCAAATTCAGCTGTCCATGCCGAATCGCTGCGTTGGGTCCGTCCTATCCAGAGGCCGTCCCAATCCGGTTCATAATAATTATCATCAAACGAAAGTAAATCTCTCTGTGCGCCATAAGGATTGAGCATAAACATGGCACAATTCCTCTCGTCGTTGTATCCGTCAATAGCCAAAGCAAAAAAATCGTTCTGACTGGCGCGATAATCCCGGCGCATATTAATTACCCGAAAATTATCTCTTCCTGTATTATCATAGCATACGGCCGAAACATATAAGTATTTCTTATTATATAACAGGCGCGTTACTGTTCTTCTTAAAGCCGCTTTGCCCTGGTGTGGGTCTGCCTGTATAAAGTTATCAATAATATGCGCTTTGCTCCATTCTGCTTCGTTGATAAATCCATCTATTTCCAGGCTCGTGCTGATAGCCGTAGCTTCAATCTCAACCTTGTTTTTTACCGGGGAGAATATCTCTTGTGCTGCGGTATCAGATAAAAATCCAAGCAAAGCAGTAGCTACTACAATGCTTTTTGAATATGGCATAGTATTCATACAATTATAAATAATGATAAAATGAATCTGTATTTTGAACAGTAATGCTTTTGTTTCGAGGTCGTTTTCACCGACCACTGCAAACTGCCCGATATTGAGAGTAATTGATGCGGTTAATGTAAGTTCTGAACAGATTTTCAATTAAAAATCGGTTCAGACGGCATGAAAGACAGAAGCTCTGAATAAGTTGTTTTCTAGTTTTTACGATTACTGCTGAACGAATCCCGGTACATTTTCCAGCCTTTTGCTGTTTTCTTCCACAATACCAGAAATTTACCGTCGTCAAAAAGTTTCCCGTTTGCATCAAAAGATTGCCACAGGCCCTCTTCTGTTACGTAATTTCCTCCGTTATTATAAATGGCCGTAGTTATGAATTTGCCGTTTCTTAATCCAATGTTATCGTACGCTTCCCTGAAAAATTTTTCTACGTTTTCCTTACCACATGCCTTGGGCGCAAATGGTGCCATGATACAGGCATCGTCGGCGTAACGCGCTGTAAAAACCGAAGCATCGTTTTTTACAAAAGCATCAAAGTAAACAGCATTGCTGGCAGATATCTGCTGCTTTGCTTCTTCCAGCAAATCGTTTTTTTTGTTTTGTGCAGCCGATGCTACGGATATTCCTAAAAGAATGATGGTGCTTAATTTTTTCATGATTTTTAGTATTACGTTTTTACAATTGATTATTTTCCTGATGCACGACTACTATTGAAAATCTCGCGATGCCTTTTCCAGACCCCACCTTCGTTTTTCCATAATATCATATATTTTCCGTCGTCAAATGTGCTACCATGGTCGTCCAGCCAATGATAAAAGCCAACCTCCGTCAGCCAGTCTTTTTCATTACTAAAGACATCAATGCTGATGAATCTCTCTGTCTTAAGTCTGGTGTTTTTTTTGAGATAAACGGCATAGTCCGCAACAGCTTCAGGGCCGCATAAGATGCGCGCATTCGGAAGCATAATCCAGCAATCACCGGTATAAAAGCCGGCGAGTTGCTGTAAGTTTTGTTGTTCAATAGTTTTGCTGAATTCGCTGTTTCTGGCTCCGATGTTTTTTTCAGGATTCAGTTCAGCTGTTCTCTGAGAGAGGGTGCCTTTTGATACAAACAGTATCAAAAAACAAAAAATAAAAGGTTTCATCTTGAATTTGTGCTTAGTTTTAAATTGACTATGCAAATTTCTGACGATAACTTTTCTGAAAATTGTATAAAAAGGAACTGATTAGAAATTATTTGATAGGAGACGCCAAAATAGCTGTATTGTTAATCAGGCTGAAATCGGAAGGAAGTGTGTGCGTAAACTTCTTAAATTCTTTAATAAAGTGCGACTGGTCGAAATAACCACATTGATAGGCAATATCCGTGAGTGATTCAAAACCCTTATTAAGCAATTGCAGGCTTTGCTGAAAGCGGATGATCTGATGGTATTGTTTGGGAGAAACACCAGTGTTCTCGACGAACAGTTTGTTTAGGTATCTTGACGAAATACCATACCGGAAGGCCATTTCTTCAAGGTTCAGATAGCCTTCTTTATGATTGATCTGCATCAACGCTGATTTTATAAGGCGGGTTTTGCTGATATGTTTTTCACTCTTTAATAACCGGCTAAGAAAGAATTTATCAAAAACGGAGATTTTTTCTTCTACAGTTGAAGCCTCAAATAGCCTTTCGTGCAGCATGGCTATGTCGTTACCTAATACTTCGTGCAGGCTCGATATCTGATTATTAAAATGAAACACGTCGTCGTTCAAAAACAAAGAGGCCGATTCCGGATAAAACCGTACGCCAAACATCTTATTGTTGCGGCCACTGGCTTTAAATGAAATCGGTTCAAGTACTTGTCCCCATAGTTCGGACGAAGGATTAACCCGGTATACACCGTCTTTCCCGGTTTGCCATATTCCATCACCAATGTTAAACATCATTTCAACACAGCCTGTGGCAAAGGCAGTGTCAGAGTATTCCTGCTCTCCATTTACTTCTAACTGATAATAAGAAAGTATAAATGGTTTCAGGGCATCAGCTGGTACGTATTCCCGATAAATCATATCGTATGATATTTTTACAAATATAGGTCATAGTTTTCAGTTTGAATTGTACAAATCGGAACACTTTTTAACGTGACAATTCTTTTTTATATCCTGTTTATATCCTGCAGTAATTATGGAAAACATAAGTACTGTAGCAAAAAAAACTCCCCATCCGAAATCGGAAAGGGAGATATGATGGGTGAGACAGGTTGCCTCGGTGTTTATTCAGATTAATTTCCGGGACGCGGGCGCGCACCGTTACCCTGTACTCTTGGCCCGTCATGAGGGGGTTCTTTCATTTCGTTATGGCATGAAATGCAGCCCATCACCACAGGTTGACGGAAAGTTTTAAGACTTGCCAGTATTTCCCTGTTCAGGCGGTTTGTCATGTCAACCATTTCGCGGGTCTGGTTAAAATGGCGTGGTTTTTCAGAGGCAAAATCGTTCATGTCATGGCAAAACTTACAGGTTACACCCAATGCATGCCCCCAGCTATTCATGATACTTAGTACCTGCTCTGCCGACTTACCTTTCAGTGTTTTAATGTTCCTGAATACAGAATCAGCAGCTACATTTTCTTTACCTCTGATCGAATCTTTAAAAGCCTTGAGATACTTCTCGCGGTCGGCCATCAGGGTATCTTTCCAGGCAATGGCTTGTGTGTCTTTCTTTGAAGTAGTACTGATTGTAACAAAAGATGAAATTCCGATAATGATGAATAGAACAGGAATAAATAACTTCATAGTGTGATTATATTTTAGCGTCGTAAAGATGTAAAAAGGCGGAAAGATAATTGAAAAACCTTTATCAATCCGCCTGTAATATTAAAATTTCTTTTTGAGATAGGCTAATGACATGCCATAGGCTTCTTTGGCCAGGGCTTCATCATATTTAGGATTACTCGGGTTTGCAAAGCCATGCACACCGTCAAATATTTTGTAAGTAAGGGTTTTGCCTGCGGTTTTCATGTTGGCGGCAAACTCTTCTATTACTTCTTTCGATATACGCGTTTCTGTAGCGAACAACCCCAGCACATCGCTGTTCAGCGTTTTCAATCTTTCCACGTCTCTTACCGGCATACCATAGTACATGACAGAACCAACGGTTTGTTTACCACCCAAAAGTGCAGATTGCAAAGACAGACCACCACCAAAACACCAGCCGACATTGGCAATACGGGCATTTTTTCCGGCAAAAGCAATACCCCCTTTCATAATAGATTCCAGACGGGCTTCGCTCGTTCCTGACATCAGTTTACCTGCTTCCTGCGGATTACTGGTCGCTTTACCGTCGTACATATCCAGTGCTAATACGTTTACGTCTTCACCCAAATCTTTATAATAAGTATCAGACTGACGTTTAATGTAATCGTTCAGTCCCCACCATTCCTGATACACCAGCAACCATTTGTTGCTGTTACCTTTTGCCTTCACAAAATAACCGCGGGCGTCTGTGCCATCGGGAGTTTTAAACGTGATATCATTACCCGAAGCCTGATAATTGATAGGCAACGGAGCAGGATGCAATGCCTGAAAAGCCGGGTCAAGCGCAAACTGCTTCATTCCGTCGGCAGGAGCAGTATGGCAAATCGTAATTGCTGAAGCAGGCACGGCTTCTTCTGGTTTATTTACAAAAACCAGCGCCCAGATGCTCAGTAAAAAGGCATGAAAAACAATGACAGATTTAATCATGGTCAGAATAAAGTTTAGAATTAGAATATGTTAACAGTCCGGAAGTCCTTTTGTCAAATCTGCTGTGGCAGATATCCATGCTAATATACAAACATCAGCGATGCAAAGTTTTAATGAGTAGATTAATTATCTGTTATTACATACAACCGGCCAAAAAAAATAGCCCCACTAAAAGTAGGGCCTTTCTTATTTTTTTATTCTAAGCAAAATTAAACCTTAAACATCTGCTTATGCCTTTACTCATCCACACTATCCCGGCAGGCTCATTCACCACCTCTTTGTCTTCTTATGGCATAAGTACACACAAAACTAAATATTTCATTAATGCGAAACAAGTAATTATAGCGAAATTTCGCTATAATTACAAAAACCCATTCAATAGGCGGTTTATTTCTTCGAATAATTCAATTTATCATATGTGCAGGATACTTCATACCGATTAAAGTGAGTGAAATGAAGCCGGAATTGAAGTTTTTTACCTCTGAATACATAAATTTTTCTAACTTGTGCGTTACTTACCATAAATTTGCAGTTTATTAAAGTCCGATTCATCGGTTATCTATTCATCTAAACTCTAAACCTTATGAACGAAAAAACACTATTTGGACATCCCCGGGGACTGTTTGTACTATTTTTTACCGAAATGTGGGAGCGTTTTTCGTATTACGGAATGCGGGCCATCTTACTGCTATTTTTATTAGATAAAACCAGTGGCGGTTTAGGATTGAACGAGGGTGAAGGTGGTGCTACTTATGGTTTATACACTTTTTCGGTTTATTTACTCTCTCTACCCGGCGGGTGGCTTGCAGATAATGTTTTAGGTCAAAGAAAAGCGATATGGTATGGCGGTATCACTATCATGCTCGGGCACATTGTGTTAGCGTTTCCGGCTTCTCAGCCCGTGTTTTTTCTGGGGTTGGCGCTGGTTGCCATTGGCACCGGTCTATTGAAACCCAACATCAGTTCTATTGTCAGTGAGTTATACCCTGAAGGAGGCGCCGTGCGCGATGCCGCCTTTTCTATCTTCTATATGGGTATTAACCTGGGGTCTTTCTTAGGTATTACCATTGTGGGCTATCTGGGTCAGAAAGTCGGTTGGCATTATGGTTTCGGGGCAGCGGCGGTAGCCATGTTTCTGGGGCTGGTCAATTACCGTGTATTTGCCACAAAATACCTAAAAGAAAAGGGCCTTTATCCTAAGGTTGCAAAAAAAGATACCGAAACCGGTGCCTCTGCTAAAACTCAGCCTCTTACCTGGATTCTGTTAGGTGTACTGGTACTGTTTATTATAGCTATGCAGTTATATGGTACTTTCGCCTGGGACAGCAAAAAAGGTGTGGCCACGTCAATGGGTATTATCTGTGTGGCAGTTGTGTTAATCTATTTTGCCAACCTGATGTTTGCATCGGGCTTAAACAAAATAGAAATGAAAAGAGTAGTTATTCTTTTTATTCTTTTCTGGGGAGCGGTATTGTTCTGGGCGGGCTTTGAGCAACAGGGTTCTTCTTTACAGATTTTTGCCGATCGCCATTCCGAATTACCATTCGGGATGCCCTCAAGCTGGTTTCAGAATTACAATGCCTTTTTTATATTACTTTTTGCTCCAATGGTAGGGGGTATCTGGGTCTTTCTTGAAAAACGCAAAGCCAATCCACCTTTGTTGGTAAAATTTGCCATTGCTCTTTTCCTTGTTGCAGTGGGTTATTATGTAATGGTAATAGGCGCTAAAGTTGCCGTTACCGGCATGAAAGCCTCTGCATTTATACTTACCTTTACTTATATATTTCATACAATTGGTGAGCTTTGCTTAAGCCCAGTAGGACTAAGCGCCTACACCAAGCTGGCTCCCAAGCAGTTTTTGAGTCAGTTAATGGGTATCTGGTTTGTGGCAACCGCTCTTGGCAACTTGTTTGCTGGTCTGTTTGCAGGTGGTTTCGATGAAGAGAACATACAACAAATGCCCCAAATGTTTATGAGCATTGTCTGGTTCTGCCTGGTGGTAGGTGCAGTTATGCTGTTATTACAAAAGCCTCTTAAACACTGGACCGGCGGCATAAAATAAAAAGTCTTTGTAATTTTCAATAAATCCGTTTTTTTTGCATTGATTCTATAAAGAGCAACCTGTTTCAGAAGTAGAACGCTGAATACAAACCTATACAAATGGCAAAATTTAGTACGAGTTCGCGCGCGGACATTTTCACACATATCGGTATCATTATTGCAATTTTTCTGATATTTTTCTTCAGCTTCTTCTTTATTTATCTTCCCTGGAGCACCAATCACGGGCAGTCTATTACTGTTCCCGAACTGAAAGGTATGACCCTGGAAGAAATGGAAAAAGCACTTGACGACCGCGACCTTGACTACGAGGTGAGTGATTGCACGTTTGTAGCCGGAGCGAGACCTCTTTCCATACTCACGCAGTTTCCGAAAGCAGGGTCAAGTGTCAAAGAAGGCCGGAAAATATACCTTACCATTGTATCAGAAACGGTACCGATGGTAAAAATACCGGATATCCTCGGTCGTTCATTGTCAAGTGCCAAAAACCAGCTACTCAGCAATGGTCTGGTGGCGGGCAATCCGGAATACATAGCGGCACTGGAAGCTAATTCGGTTTTGAAAATCAAAGTTGACGGGCGGGAAATAAAACCGGGAGACCCTGTACCAAAAGGCTCTAAGGTGGTGCTGGTGCTGGGCGATGGCCTTGGCGACCAGATGATTGAGGTTCCCAACCTGATTGGCATGGCGGCCGATGAAGCTGAAATACTGACCTCGGGTCAGAACCTGACCCTGACGATCCATTACGTGGGGCCTGTAGACGGCGCTGCTGATGGCACCATTGTGAAACAAAGGCCTGGCACTGAGGGAAATAAAATCCGTATCGGAGATGTAATTGATGTAGATGTAGCGGGGCTCGATCCTAACGCAGGCAATAACTGATACGCAATCTGGTATGTACTGAACCTATCAGGATACATAGAAATTTCTTTTATACCACAGGCCTGTAATATTTACCGGCCTGTTTTATTATGCTGATGTATATTTTATAAACTTTTACGTCGACAAAAGAATTTAATTCGTACAATTGTAGTTTTGCTTTAAACTACTATACTTAATTTTGTACAATTCGAAAAAAGACTGACTAATGGACAAGAATTATGACATTACAGCTGAGCAACTGAAAGAATTGCTCGAAGGCAACCAAGCCATCAATCTGATTGATGTACGTGAAGACTACGAATACGAAGACGATAACCTGGGTGCAAAACTGATTCCATTAGGTGAAATATCGGAACGAATAGATGAACTGGAAAGCCTGAAAGGCCAACCTATATATTTACACTGCCGCAGCGGTGCCCGTAGCGGTAAAGCCAAGGCATTCCTGATTGCACAGGGGTTTGAAGATGTACACAATGTTCTGGGAGGTATTCTTGCCTACCGCGAACTGGAAAACCAATAACATGCTTTCTGATTTCGGAATAGTCTTACTGGCATTTATATTTGCAGCATTGGCTCTGATGATGGTGTTTGGTATTTCGTGGTTGCTCCGCCCTAAAAAGCCGACGGTTGAAAAACTAACCACTTACGAGTCGGGCGAAGACCCTGTCGGCAATGCCAATATACGTTTCAATGTCAGATACTATGTAGTAGCATTAATCTTCATTCTGTTTGATGTCGAGCTGGTTTTTCTGTTTCCATGGGCTACTGTGTTCGGCAACAAAGAACTGATTGAACAAACCAATGGCCAATGGGGTTGGTTTACTCTGGTTGAAATGATTATATTCGTTGCCGTGCTGGCCTTGGGGCTTGCCTACGTATGGGCAAAAGGACACCTGGAGTGGGTAAGGCCGGAAATAAAAGAGCCGCACGTTAACAGCAAGATTCCGATGAGTATGTACGAATCAGTGAATAAAAAGTACGAAGAAAAATGAATTTCGACTCACTCGAAAAAGACGTACATATTAAAACCGGCGAAAGTGAGGTAATTCTTACTTCGCTTGATGAAATGGCTAACTGGGCAAGAGCCAATTCAATATGGCCTATGGGTTTTGGCCTGGCCTGCTGCGCTATCGAAATGATGGCCACTTATGCCTCCAGTTATGATTTAGAGCGTTTTGGGGTATTCCCCCGTAACTCTCCCCGTCAGTCTGACCTCATGATTATTTCAGGCACGGTGACATTTAAAATGGCTGACAGAATCAGCCGTTTGTATGAACAAATGCCCGACCCGAAATATGTTATCTCAATGGGTAGCTGCTCCAATTGTGGTGGCCCGTATTGGGAGCACGGTTATCATGTAGTGAAAGGCGTTGATAGGATCATTCCGGTAGATATCTATGTACCCGGCTGTCCGCCTCGTCCCGAGGCACTGATTGGTGGGATACTGAAACTACAGGAGAAGATTAAGTCTCAGACACTGGCAGATTTGAAAAACTAAAAACAAAACACAATAAAGTCAGACGGGATGCGTGATTTTCATGCATCGCGTTTTTTTTGTTTTAGGGCATGCCATTCCCTTAAACCTGAGAAAAATAGTATATTGCAGACCAATTATAAATGCCTACGAACTATCAGACTTTTAATGAAAACTATTATTTATCTATTCACAGCCCTTATCTTTTTTGCACTCATTTCCTGTTCCAGAAGCGGCACCAAAGCACTCGAACAGGGCAATTACTACGAAGCTGTGCTTCAATCTACTGAAAAACTATTAAAAGACTCCGACAACAGTAAGGCATCGGCCGTATTACCAGAAGCCTACCGGAATGCCCAAAATGAGCTTTTACGAGACATTGAACGTACCCGCTTAGCCAATCAGCAATTCCGCTGGGAGACAGTGCTGAACTATTACATCAGGCTTAATGACATGCAAAAAGCCATTGACCGCTGCACCGCCTGCCGCCGATTGGTAACCCCTCAAAGTTATTTCAGTGAAGAGGCCAATGTTCGCGAAAACGCAGCCAATGAGCGCTATGCGCTGGCCATAGATTTATTGAATACCCGCCCGCTAAATCGCGAGGCCGCTAAAGCAGCATATAATCATTTAGAACATATCACCACTTTTGCACCCAATTTCAAAGATGTATTGCAACGGATGGACGATGCCCTGTATACGGCCTCGTATCATGTAGTGCTTGAGCAACCCAGAATTAACTCTCGCTTGTATCAATACAGTAACGAATACTTTCAGGATAGAATTGAGGAGTTTGTACGCACCAACCGCCGGATGAATAAGTTTGTCCGATTCTATTCACCGGAAGAAGCGAAACAGGTCAAACTAAGATTTGATCAGGTAGTAAGACTAGAATTTATAGATTTTGTAGTAGGTGAAACGAATGTAACCAATGACCGGGTGACCGTAACCAGCAAAGACAGTGTAAAAACCGGCGAAGTCATCATCGACGGTAAAAAAGTACCGGTATATGGCAAAGTAAAAGCTCAACTGACCCGTTCGCGCAAGGTGGTTCGTTCCAGAGGGTTGCTGGCATTAGAAATATTCGATTTACAGACTAACAGGGTATTGCTAAAAGAGGAGATTCCGGGAGAATATAACTGGGTAAACGAATGGGGCACTTATAATGGTGATGAAAGAGCATTGAATGCAGCAGATAGAGCATTGGCCGACCGTCGGGAGATGCTTCCACCCCCACCCCAGCAATTGTTTATTGAATTTACCAAACCTATTTATGATCAGGTGACCAACAGGATCAGAAGATTTTATGATAGATATTAAGGCACAGGAGTTCTCAGGCTGCTGTGTCAGCTATTAAATTATAAGTATTCATCTTAACGCTCAAAAACTATGTTTACCCGTCGAGACGCAATCAAATCTTTAGCAGTGGGTGGCGCAGCTACTTTGTTTTCACCGCATAGCTTACTGGCTGGTCTGGCCAAAAAGAAAGACAAGCTGGGTATTGCACTGGTTGGCTTGGGCTATTACAGCACCGACCTGTTGGCGCCTGCGTTGCAGATAACCGACAAATGCTATCTGGCCGGTATCGTAACGGGAACTCCGGCTAAAGCCGAACAATGGAAAAAGAAATACAATATTCCTGATAAAAACATCTATAATTACCAGAACTTCGATTCAATTGCCAATAATCCTGATATAGATGTAGTCTATGTAGTGTTGCCGCCGAGCATGCACCGCGAATACGTAGTGCGTGCTGCCAAAGCAGGCAAACATGTATTTTGCGAAAAGCCTATGGCCACCAGTGTAAGCGATTGCCTGGCTATGATAAAGGCTTGTCAGGACAATAAGGTGAGTCTGGCCATCGGCTACCGTTGCCAGCATGACTCCAACACACAAGAGTACATGCGCATTGGTCGCGAGAAAATCTATGGTAAACCAAGAATGATTACCTGTGGTGCAGGATACGTAGACAATCGCACTACTCACTGGAAACAACAAAAAGCCTTGGGTGGAGGCTGTATGCCGGACATGGGCGTTTATGCCCTGCAAGGAGCACGACTGGCCACCGGTGAAGAACCCATCAGTGTATCGGCTCAGGCCCTTGTGCACCGTCCCGAAATCTATAAAGAAGTGGAAGAAACCATGTTGTTTCAATTGCAGTTCCCGAGTGGGGCTGTAGCGGCTTGTCATACCAGTTTTGGCATCAATATGAACTACCTGCAGGTAAATTATGAGAAAGGCTGGCTGAAGATGGAGCCGTTCTCTTCTTACAGCGGCAATAAAGGCAGTCATTCAGGTGGAGTGATTGATTACCCTCTTAAAAGCCAGCAGGCCAAACAACTGGACGAAGACTGCCTCGCGCTCATGAATGGCACTAAACTGATAGCCCCGGGCGAAGAAGGTCTGAGAGACATCAGAGTAGTAGAAGCCATTTATCAGGCTGCTAAGACAGGCGGCACAATTAAGATTTCTTCCTGATAATTAAATTCATAAAAGCAAAAAGCCACCTATAAACGGCGGCTTTTTGCTTTTATGGGCTTTTATTCTACCTTTGCCTTATTTGCAACATTGTAACATATTTAGTTAAATCTAAAAATATATTTAGAATATATTTTGAAAATCAATTCTATTATCCTAATTTTGAATCGTAAACCTAAAAAATTCTAAATTAGGCTAATATGAGAAGTATATTTATTACTATTATTTATCTGTTGACTTATGGACTTATACCTGTATTTGCCGGAGAAATAAGAGGTACGGTGGTGTCGAAAGATAAGCCTGTCAGCTTTGCCAATGTTCTGATACGCAATACTACTATAGGCACTCAAGCCAATGAAGAAGGGAAATTTGTTATTCTGAATGCTCCTGCAGGTAGACAGACTATTCAGGTATCAAGTGTGGGCTATAAAACCAGAGTATTGACGGTCAATGTACAGGCTGAAAAACCGGTCAGTCTGCTAATTGAAATTGAAGAAGAAAATGCCCAGCTTAATGAGGTGGTAGTAACCGGCACCATGAAAGAAACTACTATCAACGAGTCGCCGGCGCCCATACAAATCCTGAATCCTACTTTTTTCAGAAAAAACCCTACACCCAGCCTCTTCGAGTCGCTTTCGATGGTCAACGGAGTTCGGCCACAACTGAATTGCAACGTTTGTAATACAGGCGATATCCACATCAACGGCATGGAAGGTCCTTACACTATGGTACTGATTGACGGCATGCCCATAGTATCCGCCTTATCAACTGTTTATGGTCTGAGCGGGATTCCTAATTCGATAGTGGAACGTATTGAAGTAATGAAAGGCCCTGCCTCTACCCTCTATGGCTCAGAAGCAGTAGGAGGGCTGATAAACGTAATCACCAAAGCCCCTGCCAAAGCGCCTAAATTGAGCTTCGACTGGAACACCACTAGTTATCTGGAAAACAATTTCGACGCCGGTATAAAAGCCAAAGTCGGGAATGCTACTACCTTGTTTTCCGGCAATTATTTCGTATTCGGCAACAGAGTAGACATCAATCACGACAATTTCACCGATGTTACCCTACAGAACAGAATTTCATTGTTCAATAAGTGGGCGTTCCATCGGCCTAAAAACCGGACTTTCAATCTGGCTGCCCGCTATGTGTACGAAGACCGGTTCGGTGGAGAAATGCAATGGCAGAAAGCCAACCGCGGCGAAAGTGAAGTATACGGCGAATCTATTTTTACCAAACGCTGGGAGTTGCTGGGCAATTATCAGTTACCCTTCGAGAAAGAAAAAGTTACACTCAATTTCTCTATCAATCAGCACGATCAGAATTCGGTCTATGGAGTAACTACCTATCTGGCTATACAAAGAATAGCATTCGGACAATTGCTCTGGGATAAAAAACTGAACAAAAATCATGACGCACTTTTCGGAGCAACGCTCCGTAATACGTTTTATGACGATAATACAGTAATTACCCAAAAACCTGACTTGAGTAATGCGCCGGATAAAATCTGGCTGCCGGGTGTATTTGTGCAAGATGAAATAACCGCAGGCAGCAAAAACAAATTGCTGGTTGGCGCTCGTTACGATTATAACTCCAAACACGGGGGCATTTTCTCTCCCCGATTGAACTGGAAGTTCTCTCCTGATAAAAACAACATATTCCGCATGAGCCTGGGCAATGGCTACAGGGTAGTAAATCTTTTCTCGGAAGACCACGCCGCGCTGACAGGCTCAAGAAAAGTATTGATAAAAAATGCACTCAAACCTGAGCGCTCCTACAATGCCAATCTTGATTATCAGCATTTTTTCACACTGGGGCAAGGCTATGGTAATATACAGTTTAATACATTTTACACTTACTTCGCCAATAAAATCATAGCAGACTATGACCAGGACCCTGAACTGGTGGTGTATGACAACCTGAAAGGCCACGGCATTTCTAAAGGGATTGCCCTTAACGGCGAGTTGATTCTGGCTTCCGGTTTAAAAGCATTTTTTGGTGCCACGCTGATGGATGTATATCGGGTAGAAAACAATCATACAAAAATCAAGCAGATTCAAACACCCCACTTTACCGGCAACTATTCGGTGAGTTATTCTTTCGAAAAAGCGCAGATAAGCATTGATTTAACGGGTAATCTCTATAGCCCGATGCGGTTACCGGTGGTACGCCAATATGGCGATACCCGCCCGGAATACTCTCCGTGGTTCGGGCTGCATAATATACAACTTACTAAACGCCTTAAAAACGGCCTGCAATTATACGGAGGCGTGAAAAACTATACTAACTTTATACCTAAGTATCCGATCTTCATGGCCGATGCTCCTTTCAGCGAGCAATTTGACCCTAGCTATAACTATGCTCCTTTGCAACGCATCAGGGGTTTTGTAGGTGCACGCCTGAATGTTTTCTGAGCTCCGTGTCTCAGAAAACATTATTTTTCTTAGCATACTGCTTTTTAGAAGAAAAGGTGTGAACTTTACCCAAAATTCACCCATCAGTTACTATGAAAAAAACACTCCTGATGATAGGCTTGTTCCTGTCGCATTTTGCTATCTACGCACAACATACTTCAGCATTTAATCCTGATTACATCCAACCCAAAGAAATAAAAGGCATGAAGCTTATCTGGAACGATGAGTTCAATAGTAACGGCAAACCCAACCCGCAATACTGGCGCTACGAAAAAGGCTTTGTGCGTAACCAGGAATTACAATGGTATCAGCCAGACAATGTCACTTGTAAGAATGGCGTCTTACTTTTTGAAGGCAGAAAAGAAGCCATCAAAAATCCCAGTTATGAAGCAGGTAGCACCGACTGGCGCAAGAACAGAGAATATTCTGAATATACATCTTCAAGTATTCAGACCCGCGGTTTCAAACAATGGCAGTTTGGCAGAGTAGAGGTAAGAGCCCGCATTGATACGGCTATGGGGTCGTGGCCGGCCATCTGGACACTGGGTATTAACAAGCCGTGGCCATCCAACGGGGAGGTTGATATAATGGAATTTTACCGGGTAAAAGGCGTGCCCACTATACTGGCCAATGTAGCCTGGGGCACCGACAAACCCTACGTAGCTAAATGGGATGAAAAAAAAATACCTTTAGAAAATTTTATAGCAAAAGATAAAGACTGGGCAAAGAAATTCCATATCTGGCGAATGGACTGGGATAAAGAGTCCATCAGGCTGTATCTGGATAATGAATTGCTGAACAGTACCTTGCTGAACGAAACCATCAACGCCGACGGCAGTAACGGTTTTTTGCAGGAACACTATCTTTTACTGAATCTGGCATTAGGCGGCAATGGTGGCAAGCCGCAAAAAGACCTGATAAAATATGAAGTGGATTATGTAAGAATATACCAAAAGGGCGAATGATTCGCCCTTTTGGGTTTTATACCTTATAGCTCCGGTGAGCATCCAGTTTCAGGAAGATAAACAATAGAATGGTAAACGACCACAAAGATGAACCTCCATAGCTGAGAAACGGCAACGGGATACCGATTACCGGCATCAGACCGATGGTCATACCGATGTTGACTAATAAGTGAAAAAACAGAATAGAGGCCACACAATAGCCGTAAATACGGGCAAACTTGCTGCGCTGTTTTTCGGCCAGATTAATAATCCGGTTGAGCAGAGCCGCAAAAATCAGAATTACAATCATACTACCCACAAAGCCCCACTCCTCGCCTACTGTACAGAAAATAAAGTCGGTTGATTGCTCAGGCACAAAGTCAAATTTGGTTTGTGTTCCCTGCAGATAGCCTTTTCCGACAAGACCGCCGGAACTGATAGCGATTCTTGACTGGGTTACGTTCCAGCCATCACCCAGCGGGTCAGAATCTGGATTCACCAATACCTGAATACGCTTCTGCTGGTGAGGTTTCAATACTTTGGTTACGAAAAAATCGGTACTGAATACAAAAATCGAAGCAATGGCAAATACAGCGGTAAGCCTCAAAATATTCTGGGTGGTTCGTTCGTAGCGTTTCAGGAAAAAATACCAGAACAACCCGCAAAGCACTGCTATGCCAATGATAATGTATACTTTTGAAAAGAACAGCGTCATTACAAAAAGTATAGCCAGGGCAATGCCTAATGCCGGATAAATACCCGGCAGACCTTCCCGATAAAACACCGCTATAAAGGCTGCAAAAGTAAGCGCAGAACCCGTTTCTTTTTGAAGAATGATAATAACAGGGGGTAAAAAAACCATAATACCGGCCACAATCGCATCACGGAATCGTGTAATGTTTACGTTCTGCGAACTCAGATACCTCGATAACGCCAGCGCAGTTATTACTTTGGATATCTCGGCAGGCTGCAACGAAAACGAACCCAGTTTGATCCATGATCTTGACCCTTTGATTTCTGTAGCCAGAAATATAGTGGCTATCAGCACCAGAATAATGATGCCATAGAATATATAGGCAAACGAATCGTAGACCTTATAATCAATAAAAAGAATAATCAGTATCAATAAAAACGAAGCCGCAATGAATATCAATTGCCTGCCCGCATTATGCGAAAGCGAAATGATGTCAATCGGGTTCTCCGGGTTATACACCGCCGCATAAATGTTTAACCAGCCAAAAACCACTAAAGCTATATAAAGCCAGATGGTCGTCCAGTCAATTCCTTCCCTGATATCAATGTCGCGTGCCATATTATTTTTTATGCTTAACTAATTTCTCGTTTGGGTGTTATTAAATCTGTTTTTGCTTGCCCGCGTTACTCTTGGGGCTTGCGGGTGGTAATTCACCCAGCCTTGCCTTTACACTATTTCTGATGGCTTGCGGCTCCTTGGCTGCCATTGCTTCTACGGTCTTAATCGACAAATTCGCGATCCGTTCTTTCAGTTCTACTCTTTCAACCTTTCTTTTCAAGTATTTCTCTATCATCAGGGTAGCAATCGGCGCTGCAACTGATCCGCCAAAGCCTCCGTTCTGTACCATCACGGCAATAGCTATTTTCGGGTTCTCACGTGGGGCAAAGGCAATAAATACTGAGTTATCTTTACCTTTCTTGTTTTGCGAAGTACCCGTTTTACCACAGATAGCAATTCCCGGCACAATTCCGGCACCACCGCTTATAGTTCCACGTTCAACCGCGTCCTGCATACCACCAATAATTGCCTCAAAATGCCGGGGATTTATTTCAGTCTGGTGTACCTCCTTTAGTGCAGCGTTAATCCCTTTTGCATTCTGCCCTACTCCTCGTACCAGATGCGGGGTTATCCAATGGCCTCTGTTAGCAATGGTAGCTGCTAAATTAGCCATTTTCAGCATATTTACCGATACCTCGCCCTCACCGATACTTAAAGAGTAAATATTTGAAAACTTCCACTGGTGCTCCCCATACCGTTTGTTATAATATTTAACACCTGGAAGCAAACCGCTTGATTCAGAGGGCAGGTCGATTCCCAGTTTCTGGCCATACCCAAATTTATATACCATATCCTGCCATTTGGTGAGCATCACGGGCGCTTCTCTGAAAGGGTTCGTCTCTGAGCCCATCGACATGGTTTTCCGGAAAACATGATAAAAATAGGGGTTACAAGAAAAACGCACGGCATTGTGCAAATCGTTAGGTGACCCCGGATGCGGGTGACATTTCACCGGAGCGCCACCCAAAGGAAATGCAGTTGACGATCCTATGGCTCCCAATTCTAAAGCCACTAATGCCTGTACCAACTTAAAGGTAGAACCGGGTCTGAAAAAACCAGTTGCTACCCGGTCGTTTAATGGTTTATCGGGATTCTTGTAAAGCTCCTTAAAGTTTTTGGAAAATTGCTTACCAGAAAGCATATTGGGGTCATAATAAGGATACGAACCCATCGCCAGAATCTCCCCGGTATTAGGCTCTATCGCTACTGCACAACCTGTTTTACCCTGAAAAAGGCTATCAGCCAGTTGCTGTACTTCTACGTCTACTGTGGTGTATAAATTTTTACCTATCACCGACAACGTGTCATACTTTCCGTCGGCATAAGACCCTTTGTACTCACCTTTCACGTTTATCATCGTGAACTTCACTCCTCTTCTGCCTCTCAATTCTGTTTCGTAATATTTCTCTAATCCGGTAATACCTATATAATCACCTCTTCTGTAATATCCAACTTCCTGCGACTCGTACTCTTTCTTGCTGATCTCACCTATATACCCCAAGGCATTGGCCATGGTACGGGCAGGGTAAGTACGGAAAAACGACAACTCAAAAGAAAAACCGGGGAAATTCACCATCGCATCCGATACCCTGGCGTAATCTTCTTTCGACAACTGGCGCAAAAACAACGAAGCACGGTTACGCGAATAAGCCCTTGCCACTGCCATCGTGCTATCAATATACTGCGGGGTAACACCAAACAAAGCACAGAACATGCTGGTGTCAAGGCTCTTTACCTTGATAGGCACCACATACATGTCGTAAACGTCTTCATTCGCAACCAGTAAATTACCGTTACGGTCATATATCTGCCCTCTGATAGGTACCTGCGCTTCTTTTTTAATGGCATTGGTCGACCCAACTGCGTGGTAGGTATCGTCAATTACCTGCAGGAATAGCAGCCTGAGAAGATATATTCCACAGACAATAAAAAAAAAGCTTAGGATGATCCGTTTACGATCCTGTAACATAAATTAGGATAACAAAATAGGGTATTGCTTAAGGCGAAAGTGTAAGAATAATTGCTCTTCTGTTTCACAAAGCAAAGTTCTTGAAAAAACAAGACAAAAGCACAATTATCATAAGAAAAAGATGTTTTTTTAGCGAAAAGTTATTAACTGGGCGGGGATTGAAATATTTCAGGGATTTATACGAATTTTGCACTGAATTAATACCGATAGCAGGAAAACATGGTTTATACGATCACAGATTTAGGAGAAATTGCAAAGGAAATTATTGCCAGAGCAGGCGAACGTACCATATGGCTTTTTGAAGGTGAAATGGGTGCAGGTAAAACAACTCTTATTAAAGCCCTCGGCAAAGAATTAGGAGTGTTGAGCACCGTGCAAAGCCCTACTTTTTCAATTGTAAATGAGTATGCTACTGACATCGGCGAGACCGTCTATCACTTTGATTTCTACAGGCTGAAGAGAGAATCGGAGGCGCTTGATTTCGGTGTGGAAGAATACTTCGATTCTGGAAATATATGCCTGCTCGAATGGGCCGAAAAGATAGAATCTCTTTTGCCCGAAAATTGTTATACCATTCGGATAACGGTTATTGACGAAAAAAGCCGAAATTTGTCATTGAACTAATACAAGCTGAGCAAACAAAACTTATCTAACCTATGACAGGCCAATCTGTTTCTGAACTAGCACGACAATCGGTACTTTACACGCAGGAATCGCCGGAAATGGTAAAAAAGGGAGACAGAAGTCTTTTCATAGGCCTTCCTAAAGAGATTTCTCTTCAGGAAAGCCGTATTGCACTTACCCCCGAAGCCGTAAGCCTGCTTGTCAGAAACGGACATGAAGTGGTTGTGGAAAGTGAAGCCGGAAACGCCGCCAAATTTACTGACAACGAGTATAGCGAAGCCGGAGCAAAGATTGTTTACTCGCCTGAAGAGGTTTTTGAAGCCAACCTGATTCTGAAAATCGAACCGCTGACCGAGAAAGAAATAGCTTATCTGAAATCGGATCAGACGGTCATATCAACGCTGAACATCCCTAACCTGGACCGCAGGTATTTTGAAAAACTCAATGAGAAAAAAATTACGGGCATTGGTTTTGAACTGATTCAGGATAAAGTCGGGGGGCTGCCTATTATCAGAGCCATGAGCGAAATAGCCGGCAATACTGTAATGCTGGTAGCGGCAGAATTGCTAAGCAGTGTACATAATGGCCGTGGGGTTATTCTTGGTGGTATCACCGGTGTTCCTCCTACCAGAGTGCTCATCTTGGGTGCCGGCACAGTGGGCGAATACGCAGCACGGGCAGCACATGCCTTAGGTGCCGAAATTAAGGTTTTTGACCAACACATTTATCGACTGCAAAGAATCAAATATACCATAGGTCAGCAGATTTATACTTCTATTATTGACTCTGAAACACTTGGTGCCGAGCTGGCGAGAGCCGATGTAGTAATTGGCGCCATGCGGGCAGAAGACGGCATAGCACCGTTGATTGTAACCGAAGAGATGGTGGCCAGAATGAAGAAAAACTCTATCATTATTGATGTGTCAATTGACCAGGGAGGATGTTTTGAAACCTCTGAAATGACTACACACAAGCAGCCTACTTTTCAGAAATACGGTGTAACTCATTATTGTGTACCAAACATTGCGTCACGCGTGGCGCATACGGCCAGCATTGCTCTGAGTAACGTGTTTACTCCGTTTTTACTAAAAACAGGAAAAGTTGGCGGCATTGAGGAAATGATTTTTGGCAAACAATGGTTTACTAAAGGAGTATATTGCTACAAAGGGAGCTTAACGAACCTTCCGATAGCACAACGCTTCAATTTGCGTTATAAAGACCTGGGCTTATTACTGGCTGCCCGGTTGTAATCTGTTATAAGAAACAACGGGGTTTGAATGGCTGTTCATAAGCATTCACTCAATTATAAAAACATGATTAATCACTCGAACGAAAATACAATTCTGGATGACGCCAATTCGCCCGAATTAGATAAGAAAATAATGGGCCGGATTTCGGAAGATTTTGTCATTGTAGCCGATCATCTGAAAGAAGCCTCCTATCAGATCCGTAAAAGGGGATTCTCTGAAAACCCTATTTTTGTAGTAACCAAAACACCCGTTGAAGTAGGACAACTACTATTTGGCAGAACCGACTTCAAAACGCAATTCGACTATAAGGCTTCTTTCCTTAATGAATTCGTTCAAAGGAATCTCATTGGTGAAGAATCGATAGAACTCTTTAAAGAAAATTATAAAAATCCTGAAGAATATTGTTGCCTGTTTGTGATTGAAAACGAATTCGCCGGTTTTGTATTTGTACCCTTTCCGGAAGATTAATTGCCGATAGAATAGCCTCTGCTATTCTCAGAATACGATATTATCTATCAGCCTTACACCGTCAAGAAACGCGGCAATGCAAACAGCTGTTTTACCCGTTGCATTGGCATGGACGATTGGTTCCAGCGTATCAAAATCGGCTATTTCGAAATATTCCGGCTCAATGGCTGGTATTGCTCTGAAATATTCAGCAATTACCTCTTGTGTTTCTTTTGCCGATACACCGTTTTGCAGTTTTTCTCTGGCTATCAGCAAAGCTTTGTAGATATTCGGAGCAAGTGTACGTGCTTCTGTTGAAAGTCGCACATTGCGCGACGACATGGCCAGCCCGTCCGCCTCTCGTAAAGTTGCACAGGGAATAATCTGCAGATTAAAACTTAAATCACTTACCATCCTTCTTATCACAGCTACCTGCTGCAGGTCTTTCAGACCAAAATAAGCTTTATCGGGCTTCACTACATGAAAAAGCTTGGAAACTACCACCCCTACTCCATTAAAATGCCCGGGGCGAAACTTCCCTTCCATTACAGTTTCAAGATTACCGAAGTCGAATTTCATTTGCGGCAGAGAAGGATACATTTCTTCGGCTGACGGAGCAAATACCACATCACAATGCGCCGCTTGCAGCATCCCACAGTCTTTCTCAAGTGTTCGCGGATATTTTTTCAGATCTTCCGGATTATTAAACTGGGTTGGATTAACAAAAATACTGCAAACCGTTAAGTCGTTCTCTTTTTTTGAAGCGTCGATCAAAGAAATATGCCCTGCATGTAAAGCGCCCATAGTAGGTACAAATCCAATTGTTTTGCCTGCGTTTTGCTGGGCTTTAAGGTAAGATTGTGTATCGGCGACGGTATAAAAAATCTGCATTTGTTCTGATAGATTATGGATATCTCTGCTGCCGGAACGGAAAGTGATTATCAAATTTAGTGAATAAAGGTTATTTCTTTACTAACTTTTTAAGTAGATCGGCAGTGATAGGTTTTGATATATACCCCAGAATAATCGGGTATTGCTTTGCTTTTTCTTTATCGAAGGGGTTGGTAGAAGAAGATAAAATCACAATCTTGGTCTCCGGAAATTTCGGATACAAATTCTCTACATATTCATCCAGAAACTCCCATCCATTCATTACAGGCATATTTACATCCAGAAAAATAAGTCTCGGATAATCCGCCCATTCTTCAGGGTTGGCAAGCAACTCGTAGTAATAATCTAAAGCCTCCTTTCCGCTTGATGCCGTCACAACCACCTTGGTAAAAGCAGTTTTTTCTGTTACCATTTTTATCAGCATCAATGTAGTGAGGTCATCATCAATGCAAAGTAGTTTGTTTATCATTTGTTACTTTAAATTTTAAAAAGAATTTAGTGCCCACATCAACATTACTTTCAACATCTATGCTACCGCCCAGACTTTCAAGTTGTGTTTTTATTAAATAGAGGCCCATTCCTTTACTATTGGGCCGGTCGTGGAATTTCTGGTACAAACCAAACATTTTTTCCCGATGCCGGTTCAGGTCTATTCCTATTCCGTTATCTTCAAAGATCAGGTTAATAAAATCTCCGGCATTTTCAGTGCGTATATTGATTTTCAACACCTGTGCATATGATCTGTATTTAACTGCATTGGTCATCAGATTCAGCAAAATGCTTTCCAGATACGTCTCATTAAACATCACGAAAGGCGCTCTGCTAAAATCAGTCGTGATTTCGGCCTTCGCCTCAATCACCAGATTCTCAATCTGTGCTATCACCCGATTGACAATTTTAGCAAAAGATGTTTCCTTTTCCTCTACCAAATCTCCGTCTCTGATGATAAGAATTTTTATCAGGTCATTGATAGTATCGTTCAGCAAATGTGTAGATACCCTGAAACCCTGAATTATCTGCCCAAGAACCGGGTCTTCTATCGGTATTTCGTCAATAATATTCAGAAACCCGATAAGATTCGACAAAGGTGCTTTAAAATTATGGGAAGTTATGTACGAAAACTGTTTTAAATCTTCATTACTCTGATTCAACTCACTTATTAACAGTTCTCTTTCCAGCTCTCTTTGCTTGCGTTCGGTTACATCTCTCTGAATTGATATCCAATGGGTAAAATGTCCGCTACTATCGGCTACAGGCGCAATTGACATATTCATCCAGAATTCTTCTCCATTTTTCCGGTAATTTATCAACTCCATTTCGCAATGCTCCCACTGTTTCAGGGCCGTCTTCAGTTTATCCAGATCTTCTCTGCTGGTGTTTTTACCCTGCAACATTCTAGGGGTTTTACCCAGCACCTCTTCACGCGTATAGCCGGTCATATTGGTAAACGCATCGTTTACATAAACTACTCTCGGCCCTGTGTCATCAGCAGATTCTGTATCTGTTATCAATACAGCATCGGTTGCATTGGTAATAACAGATTCCAACAACCTTAGTCTGTTTTCTTCTTCTTTCTGACGGGTGATGTCCTGCATGGCTCCGATGATCCTGATAGGATTATGCGCTTCATCGACAACGATAAAGCCCCTGTCGAGCACATATTTATACGAACCATCGGCACAAAGAAAGCGGTATTCAATTTGTATATTTGACTCCTGCCGTTCAATTACATCATTCAGAAAATCCCGCGTCTTGTTCAGATCTTCAGGATAAATAATCCTTTTCCACCAGTCGTCCACATTCTTCACCTGCAGGTATTCTAAAGGATACCCGAAAACCTTGTGAATCCCATTATTGTAGGTAATTCTGTCTTCAACTATATCCCAGTCCCAGATGGTGTCGCTGGTAGCTTTCATTACAATATCATATCTCTCATTCGAACGGCTTATTTTTTCACTTGTCTCCCGGTTTTCCAGTAAAACTCCAACCAGGTTAGCTGCCCGTTCAATGAAATCTATCTCATGCAATCTGGGTGATTTCGAGGTTTGGTAATAAGTGGCAAAACTCCCGACCACATCGCCATTACTTTTCTTAATGGGTATAGACCAACAGGCTTTCAGATTGAACGCCGCTGCTATATCTTTGTAATCGATCCAAAGATAATCATTCGCAATATCAGTTACAATTACCTGCTCACCTGTGTACATGGCGGTTCCGCAAGACCCTGCTCTCGGGCCGACAAGTATTCCATCAATTGCTTCGGCATATTCCCGGGGAATTGAATCTCCGGCTATCTGAGTCAGGGTTTTATCTTCGTTCAGATGCACTATTGAACATAATGCATGCTGAATCAGATTTTCAATTTCATCAATCAGTTTTTCGAGTATAAAGTCTAGCGAAACTCCGGCTGTTGCATTAAGCGCGTATATTTCTCTTTCTATTTCCAGAATACTCTCATGGTATTTACGAGAAGTAATGTCCTGCATAGAGCCATAGATTCTTATCGGATGTCCATTTTCATAAATAATAAACGCTCTTTCAAATACATATACGTAATCGCCGTCGGCCCTCAGGAAACGATACTCCGAAGCAAATTGTGTGTTGCCATTGGCAATTGCATGAGTTGTTTGATTTAAAACCCGCTCCACATCTTCAGGGTGCAGGTGGTTTTCCCAGAAATTTGCTTCCAGATAATCGTTTACAATCGGATATCCAAAGAGTTTCAGATATCCATCTCCCGAAATAAATGTCAGGCTTGTTCGCATATCACAATCCCAGATGGCATCGTTGGTAGCTTTTGCGACGGCCTCATAGCGGTCGTTGGTTTCCTTAAGCTTTCTTTCATAGTCTATCCGCTTGCCAACATCTCTCGAATTAGACACTACTCCTCTTATGGCATGGTCTTTAAGCAAATTCGTGATGGTGGTTTCTAACCAGACCCATCCTCCGTTCTTATGCTTCACTCTATAGGGTGCAATATTTACGCTGTCCTGAAGGTTCAGTTCATAGGCAGCTTTGAAGACCGTTTCTGCGTCGTCTTCGTGTATAAAATCAAGCGCTTTTTCTGATAAAAGCACTTCGGGACTATACCCAAGAATAGACTCATGATTAGGGCTTACGTATTGAAACCGTACATCTTTATCGATAATTGTCATCAGATCGGCTCCGTCCTGTACTAATGCTTTAAATCGTTGCTCGCTTATTTTTAAAGCGCTTTCTATCTTTAGTTTCTCTGTTATATCTGTAGCTAATACCAATCTTGCCTTTTTGCCGGCAAAATCTATCATGTTGCCCTCTATTTCAACATGGATCAGTTCTCCGTTTTTCTTCAGATGCTTAGCCAGATTCTTAATGCTTTTCCCCTCGCTCTTTAAAGTCTGAACCTTACTGATTATATCCGGAATACTGTCCTTGGGTCGTATGTCAAGAATATTCATGTTCAGGAATTCTTCCTTTGAATACCCGTAATGCATAACCGCAGCCTGATTGACATCAAGAAATTGCAACGAACTGATTTCATAAACCCACATAGGCACGGGGTTCAAATGAAAAAGTTCTTTATACCGCTTTTCTGATTCCAGCAGATATCTATTGATTTTTCGTCTTTCAATACTGTAAATAATACTTTTGGTAAGCAATGAAGTACTCAGCTCATTTTTAAGCAGATAATCGGCCACACCCATCGCCAAGCTTCTGATACCAAGGTACTTATCTCCAGAATCTGTCAATACAATTACAGGTATTTCAAGAGCAACATTCAAGACCTTACTTACCCGTTCTTCTCCATCTTCGTCTGGTTGTTTCAGATCAAACAAAATGATATCAAACTGAATGCTGGTGAATAGCTTCACTTTCATTTCTGCCACCGTTCGGACATAATGAACCTGATGATTCACCAGTTTGTCAGACAGATAATCTTCTATACGGAAATTTCCTTCTGCGTTATCTTGAATAACCAGAATACTAAACTGCTTTGTAAAAACAGACATGCGGAATTAACAGAGATTAAGGCAAGGGCACATTAGATTACCGAAACTGATAGTCGGAGTAACTATCGTCCGGAAATCACCTGTATCTGGGCTGATTTCAGTTGAATACTTTGGGCTTTATTTAATAATCATCAACAGTTTTTATTCAATAGCACAAACTAAACAAAACAGGCAGCAAACGCCTTGCAGATTTATTTTTCACTCAATATAGTTATTAACTCAAAAACCAGATAAATCTACCAGCCTTGTAGTAGAATTATCTGATTAATCCGCAATATTAACTGATTACAAGACAATTAACTCCCTATTTTTGAATATTTTTTTTCAGCAGTTCCAAATCATCCGTACCGATAAAGTCAACTTCAAGTTTTTGCAGTGTTTCGAAACCTAATATGGTATTGGGTGTGCCCCACAGCCGTACTCTTTTACCTTTGTCATGATTAAACTTCACAAACTCTTTGATTTTCTGATAGGTCTCTTCTGGTAAATCCTGTTTACCGTTCCAGTATTTTCCAAAATCAGTAAAACTGGCACTTACCATATCTACCCGCTTATAGGCATTGGCCGAGTATTCAATATTCCTGCGGCCGTCAAAGAAAAAAGTCTTATCATATTGCGTAAACTCATCTGGTTTAGGCATATCGCCACTGATGGTAATATGTACGTGTTTCAAAGCTTTTTTGTCGGCTTTCACCAGCTTTTCGAGTTCGGTCATTATCAGTTTGCCATCTTTTTTCAAATCAAGCAGTAAATAAAGCTTCTTTTTATCGGAGTATGCATATCCCTTATTGGCTTTGATTTTTGCCAGCATAGGTTCCCAATACAAGGCTTTAAAAGTTCTGCCTGCGGTAATGTTCTTCCAGTCGTGGGCTACGTACAGTTCTCCATCTTTAATGTATAAATCGGCTTCTATCGAATCATAACCCAGGTCATAGGCCTCATAAAAAGGTCTGGTGTGTTCGTAATCGTTGTGAGAATGAATCAATTGGGCAAAAGCCTGATTCCCCAGTAATACTAAACTAAAAATGATGAGCCTGATATTTTTCTCCATAAGTATTTAACCATTTTAATAATTTATGTGCATCTCCTTTTGAAAACAACTGAGTACCTTCGTTCATGGTAGCCGCTGAACCACAGGCCACACCCCATCGTAACATTTCTGATAAATTTTTACCTTCAGACAAGGCCCACACCATACCTCCTACCATGCTGTCACCAGCGCCGACAGTGCTCTTCTTCTGCACCGGAGGAGCCGGAATATGCTCGCATTTATCTTTAGTGACCAAAACTGCTCCCTGAGGCCCCAGTGAAACTACCACTATTTCGCATTTACCTTTCGCTATCACTTCTCTGGCAGCGTCGTCTACCTCATTTATTTCCAGCGCTTCGGTTTTTACCAGTTTAGCCAATTCACCTACATTGGGTTTCAATAGAAATACACCCTCGTCAACTGCCCTTTCCAACGGGATACCCGAAGTATCTACTATTAGTTTTGAACCCGTCTTTCTTGATATAGCCGCTACTTTTTCATAGAAATCATCGCCTAAGCCCGGTGCCAGACTCCCACTGGCTACTAAAAATTCCGGTTTCAGGTCTTCTATGGTTTTTAATATTTCGGCCGACTCCGTTGCTGTAATGGCAGGACCAGGCATGCCAAATCGATACTGCGCATTGGTTAGGGTATCAACTGCTATAAAATTCTCTCTTGTCCAACTCTCTGTTCTGATGGCTCTGTAATCAATCCCTTCTTTTTTTATCAGTTCCTGCAACAACTCACCCGGGGCGCCACCCACAGTAAATATCGCCAGGGTTTGTCCACCCAACCGGGCAATGGCTTTAGAAACGTTGATTCCCCCTCCGCCCGCATCAAAATGTGGGGTTTCACATCTTATCTTCTGCTCTGCTACCAGGCCGGCAAATTTTGTACTTTTATCAATGGCCGGACTTGCGGTCAAGGTAACAATCTTATTTTCTTTTTTCTTCATGGCGTTGTTGATTTAATCATTTCATAAACTATTACGTTGAAAATCTTCCCTTGGATGGAAACTTCTGAGGGTTTCCTGCAGAAAGGCTCTGTCCAGATGGGTATAGATTTCGGTGGTTGTAATAGACTCATGCCCCAGCATTTCCTGTACGGCTCTCAGGTCTGCACCACCTTCAATCAGATGAGTAGCAAAAGAATGCCTGAAAGTATGCGGCGAAATATTCTTATGAATCCCTGCACGCGCGGCCAGGTCTTTTATAATCAGGAAAATCATAACTCTGGTTAAAGGCCGGCCTCTGCGATTCAGAAATACAATGTCTCCGGCATCAGGTTTAATGTCAAGGTGATTTCTGATGCTTTCCAGATAAATATTGGTATACTTGATGGCATCTCGGCCGATAGGCACCAGACGCATTTTATTCCCTTTCCCTACTACTCTCACAAACCCGATATCAAAATAACAATTGGTAAGTTTCAAATCTACCAGTTCAGATACCCGCACTCCGCAACTATACAGCACCTCCAGAATCGCCCTGTTGCGGGTTCCTTCGTTGGTCGACATATCAATGCAATCCAGCATCTGCTCAATTTCGTAAAACGACAGGGTATCAGGCAATTTACGGCCGATTTTCGGTGCTTCTATTAATTGTGTGGGGTCGGTTTTGATAAGGTTTTCAATCGCCAGATACTTATAAAACGATTTAATGCCCGACAGGATCCGCGCCTGAGAAGTGGCCGTAAGTCCAAACTGATTGATATAGGCCAGAAAATCTGAGATATCTTTATCAGTAACCGTTTCAGGCCCTGGTTTGTGGTCGGTCATGGCCGCAAACTGGCTAAGCTTTTCAACATCCCTCAAATAGGCTTCAATGGAGTTCTCTGACATAGATCGCTCCAGCCGTAGGTAATTCTTAAAATGTTGAATATAGATTGGCCAATTCAAAACCGCAATTTTTATCAGTAAACACGAATGGTTTTCGTAACTTGCCGTAAAAATACTCAATCATCCATTCAATCGCTTTTTTGATGAAGAAAATAATTATCATAAACGGTCCCAATCTGAATCTGCTTGGCAAAAGAGAGCCGCATATTTATGGAAGCCAGACATTTGAAGATTATCTGGCTGAATTGAAACAGGTTTTTCCGGATATAGAATTACATTATTATCAGTCGAATCATGAGGGGGGCATCATAGACAAAATCCATGAAGCAGGCTACGGGCAGGTGGAATTCGACGGACTCATTATTAATGCAGGTGCTTATACACACACATCTGTTGCCATAGCAGATGCGCTGTCGGCCATTAAAACCCCGGCTATAGAAGTACATATATCAAATATTCATGCACGTGAGGCTTTCAGACATCATTCTTATCTTTCAAGCCGGTGCAAGGGTATGATATGCGGCTTGGGTATGAAAGGCTACGAGATGGCTGTCAGATATTTTCTATAATAAAGAATCTTCTTCACCTGATTTGTAACAAAGGATTGGCTTTTTCGGTTAGAACTTTGTGCAGGTATATTTTTGTTTTAAAATTAAGCTTCTGTTTACCTTTTCTTAATACAGATTTTAACTTGAAATCTGGTCATTTCTGCTCATAATACGTTTTTCAATCAATAGTCGTCAAAAAGGACTAATTTGTCGTTTATTTATAGTTACAATGATATTATTCACTTAATTTCGTAAAAAAAAGTATTACTATTTCGTTTCTATATTGAATAATTGAATTTACACAGAAAAAAACACCCCTTTAATATTCAATATTTAATCCTGTTTAGTTACTAATCTCCTTAAATTAATAAGATAAATTTTAAAATGCGTACTATACTTACCATTGTTGCAGTAATTGTTGTTTTAGTGCTAGGCAAAATATTCTTTTTCAGCAAACCTGAAGATAAAATGGGCGGTGGCCCGGGCGGCGGAGCAGCTGCCGGCAAAGGCGGCTCAGATAAAGGTGGAAACAAAGGCCCTGGTGGTGCAGGCGGAGGCCCGTCCACAGCAGTTAACATATTCGTTACCGGTTTTGCAACACTTGATAACGCCGTTACATCACCCGGCACGGTTTTCCCGAATGAAGAAGTGCAGCTAATGTCAGAAGCGACAGGGAGGATCACAGCATTGAATATAAAAGAAGGTAGCCGCGTTGCTGCCGGGCAAGTAATTGCCAAAATTAAAGATACTGACTTACAGGCCCAATTGAAAAAAATCAATTATCAGATTGAACTGGCTAAACAGACCGACGCCCGCCAGAAGAAATTGCTGGAAATCAACGCTATCAGCCGTGAAGAGTATGAGATTACTTCTAATACCATTAACACCCTGGCGGCCGATAAGGAGTTTCTCGAAACGAGCATCGAAAAAACAGTATTGAAAGCACCCTTCGCCGGTAAAATAGGCTTGAAAAACGTCAGCTTGGGTGCTTATGTAACCCCGGCCACCAACATGGCTACTTTGGTGCAGACTAATCCGGTAAAAATTGATTTTGCCGTTCCTGAAAAATACTCTACCCAATTGAGACTTGGTTCGTCGGTTAAATTTGAAGTAGAAGGACAGAGCCAGATATACACTGCCAGCATTAATGCAATTGACCCGAAAATTGACCCGAATCTGCGTTCATTGAAA
Source organism: Emticicia sp. GW821-FHT11C11 (assembly GCF_058808615.1). Classification (NCBI taxonomy): domain Bacteria; kingdom Pseudomonadati; phylum Bacteroidota; class Cytophagia; order Cytophagales; family Leadbetterellaceae; genus Emticicia; species Emticicia sp. GW821-FHT11C11. The sequence goes on along the minus strand of NZ_JBXARV010000003.1, from coordinate 66,477 downwards.
GTGAGAGCCATCGCTCAGAATCCGAACGACAGGCTGATTCCGGGTATGTTCGTAAAAGTAACGGTTGACCTCGATATATCGCAGGCCATTATGATTCCGACTGAGGCTATCATTCCGGTATTGAAAGGTAAAAAAGTATATGTAATGCAAGACGGTAAAGTGGCTGAGAAAATGGTAGAAACAGGCCTGCGTACTGATAAAAGTATACAGGTTATCAGTGGCCTCGTACCCGGAGACTCGCTGATTACAAGCGGTATTATGGCATTGAAAAAAGATGCCCCTGTAAAAGCAAAGCAGGTAATTAAATAAGGTTTTAGCATTGAATTGAAATTCACAAAATTATGTCTATATCAACCATTTCCATCAAACGCCCTGTATTAGCCATAGTGATGAATCTCATCATTATCTTATTTGGTGTTATTGGTTATACTTATCTGGGTGTACGGGAATACCCGTCAATTGACCCGCCTGTAGTGTCGGTTCGTACGGCTTACGCCGGTGCCAATGCTGACATTATTGAGTCGCAGATTACAGAACCTCTCGAAAAAGCGCTGAACAGTGTAGAGGGAATTAAATCTATCAGCTCGTCTTCTAACGTTGGTTCAAGCCAGATTACGGTGGAGTTTGAACTCGGAGTAGATATGGAACGTGCCGCAAACGACGTACGCGATAAGGTGTCTGGTGCAGTGCGCCAGTTGCCACAAGATATTGATGCCCCACCAACTGTTTCTAAAGCCGATGCGAACTCAGATGCTATTATGAGTATGTTGCTTCAAAGTGAAGCACGTACCCACTTAGAAGTGAGCGATATGGCTGAAAATGTGGTTGCACAACGTCTGCAAACCATTCAGGGTGTAAGCTCTGTTATGATCTGGGGACAAAAGAAATATGCCATGCGCTTATGGATGGATCCGACCCGTATGGCTGCACAAGGTGTAACAACGCAGGATGTTAAACAGGCACTTGACCGTGAAAACGTAGAATTACCGAGTGGTAAACTAGCCGGTGATAACACCGAATTGACTGTAAAAACGGTAGGTCGTTTCAAAAACGAAGCAGATTTTGAAAACCTGATTGTTAAAACCAACGGTGATAAAATCATCCGCTTCAAAGATATCGGTACTATTCAGTTAGGGCCGGAAAACGAAGAGACTATTCTTCGCTTGAACGGCATTCCGATGATTGGTCTGGCTATTGTGCCACAGCCCGGTTCAAATTACCTAGAGATTTCGAAAGAAATCAAGAAAAGGGTTGAAGAAATTAAAAGAGATTTACCCAAAGATTATAAGATGGACGTATTGCTTGACAATACGGTTTTCATCGAAAACTCAGTAGAAGAAGTAGGTGAAACCCTTCTGATAGCCATTGGTCTGGTTGTGATTATTATCTTCCTTTTCTTCCGTGACTGGATCATTGCCGTAAGACCACTGATTGATATCCCGGTTTCATTGATAGGTACATTCTTTGTAATGTACATGCTGGGGTACTCGGTCAATGTATTAACATTATTGGCCATTGTATTAGCCACAGGTCTTGTAGTTGATGACGGTATCGTTGTAACTGAAAACATCTATAAAAAGATTGAAGAAGGCATGAAGCCGATTGAGGCCGCCATTAAAGGATCAAACGAAATTATGTTTGCCGTTATTTCCACTTCAATCACGCTGGCTTCAGTATTCTTACCGGTTATTTTCATGCAGGGTTTTGTGGGTAAGCTATTCCGTGAGTTTGGTATTGTGCTGGCCTCGGCGGTATTGATATCCGCCTTTGTGTCGCTAACCCTTACCCCTATGCTGAATGCCTATCTGGTAAGAAAAAACAATAAACGCTCATGGTTCTATGAGAAAACCGAGCCTTTCTTCGAAAACATGATTAACGGATACCGTGACCGCCTGACCAGTTTCATGAAAGTACGGTGGGTGGCTATTCCGATTTTGTTTGTTACATTAGGTATAACCTGGTTCTTTGGTAAAGATATTCAGCAGGAGTTGGCTCCGCTCGACGACCGCAACTGGTTCCGTATTTCGTCAACTGCGCCGGAAGGTTCATCTTTCGAATATATGGACAACTATATGCTGAAAATGGGTAAAATGCTGCAGGATTCCATTCCAGAAGCCAAGGGTATTATGACCATCACAGCACCGGGTTTCTCGGGTTCAGGCTCACCTAACACCGGTATGGTGCGGATAGCCCTGAAAGACAAATCTGAAAGAAAGCGTTCTCAACAGGAACTAGTAGACTTTGTAACTAAAAAGCTGAAAGGCATGCCTGATGCACGTTCGTTTGCCATTCAGCAACAAACCATTTCAGTTGATGCCCGTGGTGGTCTGCCGGTTCAATATGTAATTCAGGCGCCTGACTTCGAAAAGCTACGGGAGTACATGCCGAAGTTTATGGATGAGGTTGCTAAAGACCCTACTTTTGTGATATCGGACATGAACCTGAAATTTAACAAACCTGAGCTGGAAGTAAGCATTGACCGCGAGAAAGCCAAGAGTATGGGTATCTCGGTAGCCGATGTGGCCCAGAATATGCAGTTATCTTTTGCGGGTCAGCGTTTTGGGTACTTCATCATGAATGGTCGTCAATATCAGGTAATCGGCCAATTTGACCGTGCTAACCGCGACGAACCGCTTGATTTAAAGAGTACATTTGTCAAAAATAATCTTGGCGAATTGGTTCAGTTGGATAATATCATCAAAACTGAAGAGCAAAGCAGCCCCCCGCAGTTATATCACTTCAATCGTTATATGAGTGCTACGGTATCTGCCGGTCTGGCGCCTGGAAAGACCATTGGAGACGGTATCAAGGCCATGGACGCCATCAGAGATAAATTGAATGATGAGGCAATCAGAACAACACTTTCCGGCTCATCGCGCGACTTCGCCGAAAGTTCTTCTAATACCCTATACACTTTCATACTTGCCCTTGTGTTAGTTTATCTGATTCTGGCCGCACAGTTTGAAAGTTTCGTTGACCCGTTCATTATCATGCTTACCGTACCTTTGGCGGTAGCAGGTGCCATGTTCTCATTGTGGTATTTTAATCAGACACTGAATATCTTCAGCCAGATTGGTATGATCATGCTGATTGGTCTTGTAACCAAAAACGGTATTTTGATTGTTGAATTTGCCAACCAGTTAAGAGAAAAAGGTATGGGCATTAAAGAAGCCGCCATTGAAGCTGCAGCCATGCGTTTCAGACCTATCCTGATGACCAGCTTTGCTACCGTACTAGGTGCTGCCCCAATTGCCTTTGCCTTGGGTGCTGCCGGCCGAAGCCGGATGTCAATGGGTATCGTAATTATGGGCGGCCTTTTATTCTCATTAGTATTGACACTCTATGTGATTCCTGCCATTTATACTTTCTTGTCGCGCTCGAAAAACTACGAACGCATGAAACAGATAGAAAAAATAGCGTATGAATCAGAACATGAAATAGCCTAGGTTTAGCAGGGATACCGGCTTGGTATCCCCGCACTCTATGCCGGTCATAATATACTATTTTGCATTATCTTAAAGTCATACGCTTAAAAAAGAAGCATCATTTAATAGTTTCATCAGGGCATGCTTAACCTAAACCAATGAAACTCAGTAAAAATAGAACAACGTGAAAAACTATATTATTCTTCTATTATTCGTTGCCCAAACTTCAATTGCACAAGAAATACTAACCTTGGAGAACGCTGTCAGTATAGCACTCGAAAAAAATTATGATGTAAAAATTGCGGTACTTCAACAAAAAGTAGCCGAAACACAGGTTTTTAGAGGAAATGCAGGGATGTCGCCACGTGTAGATTTCAATACCAATACCGGAACAGCTTTTAACGAAGTAAAGCAGGTATTGGCCAATGGAGGTGAAACCAACCGTTTCGGTACTAACTTAACGCCTTCTGCCAACGTGACTTTTGCCTGGACACTCTATGACGGCAAACGCATGTATGCTATTTATGACCGATTGAAAAATCAAAGCCAGCTAAGCCAGATTCAGACCAGAATAGCAATGGAAACCACCATGGCAAATGTAATGGCTGCGTATTACGAAATAATGAGACAGAAGCAAACGGTCAGGTTTCTGGAAACTATCATTAAGTACTATGAAGAGAGGTTGAATATAACCGACCAGCGCTGGCAGTTTGGTAAGGGTTCTAAACTGGATTTTCTTCAGTCGAAAACTGATTTGGGAACACAGACCAGTTTACTGGTTCAGGCAAAGACAGACCTCAAAAACGCGAAAGTTGCTCTCAATAATCTGCTTGCCAGAGACCCCAATCAGGATTATGAGGTGCAGGAAGTAGTAGAACTTACGTTTGATCCGTCACAGGAAGAACTCCGTACCAGAGCACGTTCTGCCAATAAAACCCTGCAGGCCTTAAGAAAGTCTACCGATATCACCTTGATTCAGCAAAGAGAAGTAGAATCACTGAAACTACCCAGAGTAACTCTTAACTCTTCATTAGGCTATTCTTTGAGCAAAACTAACGCCGGGTTATTCTTATATAACCAGAACTACGGCTTAAATACTGGCTTAGGTCTGAGTTGGAACATCTTTAACGGACAAATTACCCGTAGACAGATTCAGACAGCTAAAATCAATACAGACATTGCCAAAACGCAGGAAGAAGATTGGATTGTGCAAATGGAAAATGATTTGGTGAGAGCTTATAACCAGTATCAGACTGATAAGGAGATTCTGAAACTGGAAGAAGAATATAATCAGGTGGCTGACGAAAACATGAAAATATCTTTAGAAAAATTCAGGCTGGGTGGCTCTACGATTCTTGAGATAAATGAGGCACAACGTAGTTTGAATACTTCTCTGAACCGTCTGATTAATGCCCGTTATAACATTAAAATTTCAGAACTCCAGTTGCTGCGCCTGAGCGGTGAGCTTGTTAAGTAAACTAAAAACAAAACATAACGTTACAAAAAAACCTGCAAGTCTTACGATTTGCAGGTTTTTTGTTTTATTGAGTATCTGAATCAAAATCAATCAGATGAGTTATTACAAGCAAAGGAAACGGAATATCATTCCGTTCTACTTATACTGCTTTGGTTTTACCCGGCATCGGAATCGGATACCAACCGTCTTTGTCTGGTAACACTTTTGGAAGGGTATCCCAGGTATATTTATCAGGCATCAGGTTAATCTCCGAGTTAAGCGCTTCTTCCCATTTCACACGTTTACCAGAGTAGCTGGCCATACGACCCATAATGGCTGTCAAGGTACTTTTCGCACCGTTTTCAGCATCATTGATCGGCTTATTGTTTACAATGCAATCAAACAGCACGTCATGCTCAACCTGATAAGGGTTTTTGTCTCCTTCACCTTTGTGTCTCCAGATGCTGTTACCTTTCAGGTCAAAAATTCTGCCTTCAGTAGCACGGCCTTTCGTACCGATCAGATGCTCTGATACATCAGAAACAGTACCCGGCTGGTGACGGCAGTAGCTGCCAAGAACCATACCATCAGCATATTTATATTCGATTGCGTGGTGGTCATAGATTTCACCGAATTTCTTGTCAGTTCTAACCTGACGACCGCCGAAGCCGAGTGCTTCTGTCGGATAGCCGCCTTTAAACCAGTTGATAACATCAATGTTATGGATATGCTGCTCATTGATGTGGTCACCGCAAAGCCATACGAAATAATACCAGTTACGCATTTGGTATTCCATTTCGGTTTGTCCGGCCTGGCGCTCATTTACCCATACACCGTCGTTATTCCAGTAGCAACGGGCAGATACGATATCGCCGATTGCACCTTCATTTATAACTTTGTTATAAGTTTCTAAGTATGATTTTTGGTAATGGCGTTGCAAACCAACTACTACTTTCAGATTTTTCTTTTTAGACTCTTCGGCTGCAGCCAATACACGGCGGATACCCGGTGCATCAGTAGCCACTGGTTTCTCCATGAAAACGTGTTTGCCCTGACGAACCGCTTCTTCAAAATGAATCGGACGGAAACCCGGAGGCGTTGTCAGGATAACTACATCTGCTAAAGCTATTGCTTGTTTGTAGCCGTCAAAACCTGTAAACTTGCGTTCTTCCGTTACATCTACACGTCCTTTTACACCTTTACCATTTTCTTTTTCAGTAGTAAGGTTTTTATAGCAAGAATCTATTCTGTCGCGAAAAGCATCGGCCATCGCTACTAATTTCACATTTTGTTTTACAGAAAGCGCCTGCATGGCAGCACCTGTTCCGCGGCCGCCACAACCTATCAAAGCAACTTTGATGGTATCGTCAACAGAAGAAGTGGCCGCTGATTCAAAAGGCAGACTGGTTACAGACAAACCACCTGCAACTACTGCCGAAGCTTTTACAAAATCCCGGCGAGAAAAGTTTGTGTTCATGTGTTTATGAGGTTATACGAGTTGAAATTTTTAAGAGAACAAATTTATCGTATTTCCTGAAATTATTGCTCTTTTTTTTTGAAAATGTCTGACGTCTGATTTCAATTATTTTGAAAAACATTTAATTTATCGGTAATTTTGATTATCTGTTCTACCTCCTCAGCTATAAAAACTATGAAAACCTATATTGTGTTGATACTGGTGCTTTCAGGCGCGATGGCTTTTTCACAGGCAAGGTTTATCGCCAAACCTCAGAACATACCCAGACAGCCTACACCTACACTGGCCATCGGGTCAACAGCACCTGATTTCAGATTACCTGCAACAGACGGGAAGTTCTACTCACTGAAAGACTTTGCTTCGGCCAAAGTATTGGTTATAATTTTTACCTGTACGCATTGCCCCACAGCGCAGGCATATGAAGACCGCACGAAAGCCATCGTAAGCGACTACAAAAGTAAAGGGGTTGCAGTAGTGGCCATATCACCCAACAGCCCTGTTTCTGTATTACTGGAAGAATTGGGATATACTGACCTGAACGACGACTACGAGAATATGATTGTGCGTGCCAGAGACAAGGGCTTTAACTTTCCATACCTATACGACGGAGACACCGAGGGAACTTCGATTAAATATGGCCCCGTGGCTACGCCACACGCCTTTGTATTTGATGCTCAGCGTATACTCAGATATAATGGCCGGCTTGATGGTATAGAAAAACCCGGGAAAGCCAATGCAGAAGATTTGCGTGCTGCCATTGATGCAGTACTGGCTGGAAAAGAGGTAGCTACGCCGCAAACCAAAACTTTTGGCTGCTCAGTGAAATGGTCATGGAACACCGAATACAAAGCTAAGAACGAAAAAAACTGGGAATCACGACCGGTTACGCTGGAAGATATTGATACAGAAGGCGTTAAAAAATTAGTAGCGAATGATTCAGACAAGTTGCGACTCATTAATGTATGGGCTACCTGGTGCGGACCCTGCATTATGGAGTATCCTGATTTTCTGGAACTGCAACGCATGTATGGCGCCCGTGATTTTGAATTCGTATCTCTTTCTGCCGATAAGCCTGATAAAAAAGATAAAGCACTTAAATTTCTGCAAAGCAAACATTCGGGCGTAAAAAACTATATATTTAAGGAAGAAGACATTTATAAACTGATAGAAGCGATGGATCCGAAGTGGAACGGCGCTTTGCCTTATACACTGCTGGTTGAACCCGGAGGCAAGGTAGTTTACTCAATACAGGGAAGTATTGAAAACCTGAAACTGAAAAAACTGATTGTTGAACACCCCAAAATGGGACGATACTTTTGAGAATGTTGAAGATGATTCCTGATTTTCTGATAAGAAATAAACAAACTGTTATTTATGGTATCAGCCTGGCCATTTTGCTTTTTCTGTTGAAATGGCTGGAGCTGCGGTTCATTCTTTTTAGCCATTCTATGGAGATTTATATTGGCTCCATTGCGCTTATTTTCACAGGCTTGGGAATATGGCTGGCCTTAAAACTCATGACACCTAAAGTGGAGATTCAGGTAGTTGAGCAAATTATTGAAAAAACAATACGGCAGGAAAGCGCAGAAGAATTTCAACTGAATGAAACATTGCTACAGGAATTGGGCCTGAGCAAACGGGAACTGGAAGTATTGCAACTGATGGCAACCGGGCTTAGTAATCAGGAGATTGCCGGACAACTATTTGTATCGCTGAATACTATTAAAACGCACACGTCGAATGTATTTGAGAAACTGGAGGTAAAACGACGCACACAGGCTATTGAAAAAGCCAAAAGAATGAGCCTGATACCTTAAACCGGCTCACCCTTTGGTATGAAAAACAGGTGTTCTGATAAAATCACCCGAAAGTATGACCCACAATTAGTTTTTTGATACCAGTTTTACAGCCTAAACAAAAACAAAACACTATGAAAAGAATTGTACTTATTAGCGGACTGATAGCCGGGGTTATCGTGTCTACCTTTATGGTTTGTTCTATTGCCTATTGCTATGCTAAAGGAAGTTTCGAAGGCAATATCTGGGTTGGGTATGCTTCTATGCTTCTGGCATTCTCACTGGTTTTTGTGGGAATTAAAAACTACCGCGACAAACTTAACAATGGTGCTATCAGTTTTGGCAAAGCCTTTAAGGTTGGCCTGCTTATAAGTCTGGTTGCCTCTACGGTTTACGTGCTGGTATGGCTGGTTGATTATTATGTTTTCGTACCCGACTTCATGGAAGTATATACTTCTCAAATGACTGAAAAGGCAAAGAATAGTGGAGAATCGGCTGTCAAAATTCAGGAAGAAATAGCCCAGATGGAACAATGGTCAAAGCTATATGAAACCCCTATCGGCGTTATTCTGTTTACCTATTTTGAAATACTTCCGGTCGGTCTGGTTGTTACACTTATCAGCGCTTTGATATTAAAACGGAAGCCAACAGTAGCTTTGTAGGTAATAGCTATTGAGTGATTGAGCGAATTAGTGATTGAGTAGTCTTTAATAGGCTTTACTCTTTAAATACAAATGGTGAATGAATGCATATTAAATGTCACTCATTCACCATTCTATTTTTAATTGCTATTTACCATCTGAGTAAACGAATTGAAATCGCTCATTCTCAATCACTAATTCACTCAATCACCAATTTCCCCATCTATCAAGGTATATCTTTCGGAGGGCGGGCAAAATAGGCTTCAATTTCTTCTTTCGATGGTTCTTTCACAGGTCTTACTACTCTGAAACCAAGGAAAGGCGCATCTGTCAACCACCAGTCAGATTTCGGAATCTGCGGGTCACGTTGTTTCAAATCCGGCGTTGAAGTACGACGCGCAGCGCTACGTAGTTTATCAGTGTCATCGTCCCAATGACCGCCACGGATTACATGCGGGTAATGCTTGGCCGGCTTTACGTATGGATTATCACCTGCTTCAGGTTTACCATAAAAATCGGCCACGTATAAGTCAGAGGTCCATTCTGCTACGTTACCATACATATCGTGTAATCCCCATGCATTTGGTTTTTTCTGTCCTACTTTTTTATAGGCACCGTCAGAATTATCAAAGAACCAGGCGTAGTCTTTCAGTTGAGAAGCGTCATCACCAAAATAGAAAGTAGTTTTGCTGCCGGCGCGTGCTGCGTATTCCCATTCGGCCTCTGTCGGCAGGCGATAAAAATGCCCGGTTTTGGCATATAACCACTTACAAAAAGCTCTGGCTGCAAACTGAGTAACATTACAAACCGGGAAACCGCTTTCTTTTCCTTGTCCGAACGACATCTCCACATAAGGCTGTGTCGGACGCACCACTACATCTACTCTGCTTTTTACTTCTGCTGTATTTTTAGCATCAGCCACTTCCAGTTCCTTGTTAAAAAATGCTTCGTACATTTCCCAACTGGTTTCAAATTTGGCCATATAGAAAGCATCAATTTTTACTTTGTGTTGTGGGCCTTCTTCAGGTTTGCGGTCTTTTTCTGTTTCAGGGCTGCCCATTGTAAACTCTCCTGCCGGAATCGGCACCATATCAAGCCCATGGCTAAGCCCGGGAATATGCTCTGTGTAAGGTTTGAAATCTTCGCTGCGAAAAGCTGTAAAAGACAATAAAGTTGCGCTGAGGATGATGGATATTTTTTTCACTTAGGTCTGAATGTTTGGTTTCACAAATATACTGACGACTTCTGCTTTTCGCAAAATCGCTTTTTAAAATCCTTACTCTTTATAAAATATACGTTTGACACGTTCACTTACTCCTGTCAGAATCTCGTAGGGTATGGTTCCGATAGAAGCAGCCAGTTCATGAATAGGCAGGTCTTTACCAAAAATAATTACCTCGTCTCCTTCTTCACATCTGGCTTCTGTTACATCAACCATGGTCATGTCCATACAAACATTGCCTATCACGGGGCATCGGGTACCATTTACCAGCACCTCTCCTACTCCCTTGCTGAAACCTCTGTCGAAACCATCAGCATATCCAATGGCAATGGTAGCAATGCGTGAATCTTTATCCAACACTCCTTTCCGGCTATACCCAATGGTTTCACCTTTTTTAAGATGCTTTATCTGAGATATAATGGTTTTCAAGGTACCCACCGTTTGCAGGGCATTCTGCTCTGTTCCGGTTGCTTCTACCCCATAAAGACCGATGCCCAATCTTACCATATCAAATCTGGCTTCAGGGAAACGGATTATACCTGCTGAATTACAGATATGGCGCAAAGGAGGGGTTTCTCTGGCCGGTAAAGACTGTATGATTGTATCAGACATGCGCTTGAACCGCGCGATCTGAGATTTTGAGAAATCGTTATGTTCTGCTTCATCAGCGCCAACCAGGTGGCTGAATATAGAGGCCACTTTGATAGACGGATTCTGCTTCAACTGCGTTATGAGTGCATCAATATCTTGCTCTTCAAAGCCCAGGCGGTGCATACCTGTGTCGAGCTTGATGTGAATCTTGAATGCTGAATCAGGAAACGACTTTATAAAATCCTGAAAAAGTCTGAATATCTGAAAACTGTAAATTTCGGGTTCGAGGTCAAATTCCTGCAACTTACTGAAAGTTTCCGGCTGGGAATTAAGCACCATGATAGGTAATTTGATGCCATTCTGGCGCAAAGCCACTCCCTCGTCAGGATAGGCCACTCCGAGATAATCAACCCGGTGATATTCTAACAAGCTGGCTACTTCTGCACTGCCGCTGCCATATGCATAGGCTTTTACCATTACCATTATTTTGGTATTGTTGCCGGCTTTGCTTCTGTAAAAGTTCAGGTTATGTGTCAGGGCATCCAGATTTATTTCAAATACTGTACCGTGTACCTTTTGTATAAGTCTGTCAACTATTTTCTCAAAGGTAAATTTCCTGGCTCCCTTTACCAGTATCAGGCTATCGTGTAACTGATTGACGGGGTAATCGTTCAGAAAGGCCTCGGTAGACGGATAAAAAACCGCGTCTTCAAAAAACGCTGCATTTCTTGAAATATCAGCACCTATGCCAATCATCTGATCTATTCCTTTGCCTTTTACCAGATCAGCAATGCTTTTATATAGTTCTGCTTCCTTTAAGCCTGACTGCAGCAGGTCACTGATGATCAATACCTTATGTGGTTTTGTATGGTGCTGGCTCATGAAATTGAGCGCCATGCTCAGGCCTGCGTAATCGTTATTATAGGTGTCGTCAATCAGGTAGCAATCATTAATGCCCTGTTTCAGTTCCAGGCGCATGGCTACCGGTTTCAGATTCATGAGGGCTTCAACCGTAATACTCAGATTCTGTCCTTTTGGAGTCAGTAAAAGTTTGGCAAAAACGCAATGTGTAGCGTTCTCGATAGATGCATCGTCGGTAAACGGAATTCTGAATTCATATTCTTCAGCATTCCAGTTGATACGCAATGTAGTATAAGTGTCCGCTTTTGTAGCTGTTACATTAATAGGGTTCTCCTGACTTCTCGACCAACCGATCAGTTCTATCTTCGGATTAACCGCTTTCAGCAACAACTTAATTTCTTCGTCAATCTCTTCGTAGTCTTTGCAATAAATAAGCGTTTTGCTTCTCTTAAATAAGCGGAGCTTTTCAGTGACTTTTTGTTTCCGGCTTCGGAAACCCTCATCATGTGCAGACCCCACATTGGTAAATATACCGATAGTAGGGCTTATGATGGGCTCGAGGTTCTCCATCTCTCCGGACTTCGAAATACCTGCCTCAAATATACCCAAAGTGTGGCTTTCGTTCATTTGCCATACCGACAACCCGACACCTATTTGTGAATTATAACTTCTGGGGCTTTTGATAATGGCGTAGTCACGGGCAAGCAGGCTGCTCAGCCATTCTTTTACAATAGTTTTGCCGTTACTGCCTGTAATACCTATTACGGGGATATCGAATTTCTTTCTATGCCAGGCTGCTAAATTCTGCAGGGCTTTAATACCGTTTTCTACCATCCAGAATTTGCCTTCCGGAAAACGGGCGAATAAATCGGCAGGCGCTGCTTTTTTTTCTACGACAAACTCCCTCACACCCTTTTCGTAGAGCGCTTCGATAAAATTATGGCCGTCGTGTCTTTCGCCTTTAATTGCAAAAAAGATGCTCTGCCGGGGCTGAGAAATAAAGCGGCTGTCGGTCAGTAGAACCGTTGCCCCCGTAAGAATGGGTTCAGAAAAGAAATTCACTTGTAAAATGTAGAAAAAAGCGTAGTACTAAAAAACGGATAAACTATAACGAAGGTACAAGCTCAAGATTAACCGTACTCGTTGACGAGATATACTGGTTTTTTACCGCTTGCAGAATCATTCTGGTGTTCGACAACTGAATTACTTTAAATTCTCCGCCAAATCCGATTATCTGTATATCCAGTATTTTGTTGTCTTCTTTCAGATACCAACTTCCGGCATTCTTAATCTGTTTTGATGCCTTGTCTCTGCCACGGGTAACATTATCTTCGCGAAACTCAATTTCCAGATCAAAAATAGCCTGTGCCTGCGAGTTCAAATCATTATTGCTCAGGGTTTTGCCGCTCGCATCGGTAAATCGGTCTAGTTTCCAGTAATTAGCCGTAAGTATTTTGACAGAAGCGTTCTCAGGGTCTTTACCATTACCTTTACAGGCAACAATAAATGAGACTAATGCCAGTATATAAAATAATTTTCTCATTGCTAATTTATTTTCTTTGTGTATGTTTTAAAACGGCGCTGCAAAATTACTATTTAATGCTTAGAACTAAACGCATAAGGCAGGCATTTTATTCCAGATTGTAAGGTAAAAAATCATCCACCCTGGCGCCAAACTTATGCAATTCTCTCACAATTGTTGAGCTAATGGGCGCCAGTTCAGGCGAAGTAATCAGGAAAACAGTTTCCAGTTCGTCTATCAAATGTCTGTTTACCTGCGATATGGTGTTCTCGTATTCAAAATCGGTTGTGTTTCTTAATCCTCTCAACAAAAAGTTTGCGCCTAAATCTCTGGCCACGTTGGCAGTCAGGTCGTCGTATGAGATAATCCTGATTTTATCCGTATCATTAAAAGCCGCTCTGATTTTCTGAACCATCAGTTCTAGAGAAAAATAGCGTTGCTTTTGCGTGTTGGTTCCTATCCCTATGATTACTTCATCGAACAGTTTCAGTCCTCGGGAGACTATATCGGCATGGCCTTTGGTAAACGGATCGAAAGAGCCGGGGAATAAAGCTATTCTTTTCATGAAGTAACCAGGGTTAAATAGACGAAGAACGATTTAGTTAAAATAATAAGAGCAAAACAAAGTATAATATCGATGCTCGGGCATTTCTTCAAAGTACTGACTAAACTTTACCTTTGTCGGGTTCGCAGCAAACTCTATATTTTTAAGCGCCTTGCTCAGGAGTGCGTAGCCCTCAGAGAAAGACGTGATTTCACCATAAAATATAGCCGGTATTTCGGCCTGCAGACCCAACTCTTTCATAATAAACATGACATAGTAGACCATGTCCTGAGGGGTGCGGTACTGAAAACGATTACAGAAGTGTAATTTGGCATCCTGAAAATAAACCAACGATACATGGTTTTCTTCAAAATAGAGATGCAGCCCCTTGTTGGTTCTGTCTTTTATGATGCCCTCAATCAGATTACCAAGCACCGGTGTAGGTATAATACTCTTGGCCGGATACATTTCTTTCAACCAGCTTATCAATTCTTTTTCAACACTGAAAAGATTCACGATTCCCGAATGTCCATGCTTAAATTCAAATACCTGTTCATATTCAGCCAGGTTTTTTCCTGCAGCAAAATTCAGGTATTTGGCCATTTCATCCGGCTGATAAAACTCATCCGGAATCAACGTAAAATGATTGGTATTAACAGTCAGCCTGATGGTCTTCCAGTAATTGGCTGTCAGAAATTGGTGGCCTTCATAAACCCGTTTCACAGTATTCAATAACTGGCTGTGTTTATACAATGAAAACACGTGGTAGTCTTCCAGCCACATCACCACATGATGAATTGTATTGTAAATGGCAAAACGAAAACGGTCATGACCCACCTCTATCAACAAATGACAGTCAGCTATCTGACTCACATCAAAACGGTCATCTTTTATTTCAAAGCTTGGTAAAATATTAGTTACAATGGCCTCCAAATTCTTTGGCTTATTTTATTGGTTCAAAAAGAAATTGTCGTTTAATCTGACAATTTTAACAAAATTCAAACGATTTCCTAATTATTTATCGCCAAATATAGGTCTTCTGATAAAAAATCCCTGTTTTCAACGGGCACCCATTTTACCTCTCTGATTAACTGCGACTCCCCGTCTGCCTCAGGGTCCTGTCCTTTTTTTAACGTGCCTGCTACCACCTTAACGGCAAAGTATAGTTCAATGCCATGTAATGGTGCGTGTATAAACTCTCTTTCAAAAAGAAATGCTCCAACATTGACGTGAAGCCCTGTTTCTTCCAGAAACTCTCTTTCAAGTGCGGCTGTCAGCGTCTCGTTCTCTTCTAATCCACCACCCGGTGGCAACCATACTTCATGCGCATCAATTATACCCTGATGGCCCACCAGCAGAATCAGTCCGTTTTCAATACAGACACCGCAAACCCGTATGCGGATCCGGTTCCCGTAGAGTTTTATGGCTGTTTCCTGAGTGGTATCGAGCATAGCCTTCGAATGAAAAATTGTGCAAAGATATACGTCAGTTCAGGAAAACATGAATGTTTTTTGTGGTATTTTCGAATAGATTCCCATATACTTTTTTAAGCTCAGCTTATATCTGCTTACTTTGCATAAAAATAAAGTGCTTCCGCAGATGAATCTTCCACCAGATACGAAACCATCAGACAGGCTATTCAAAAAGTTTCCTTTTACGCCAACACCCGGCCAGGCCCGGTTGTTTGAACTGATGGATGAGTTTATTCTGAACGAAGATAAATTCAGAGATGTATTTTTGCTGAAAGGCTATGCCGGTACCGGTAAGACGACCTTCATAAATACGCTGATAAAAGTACTGCGCGAATTTGGTTACAAGTCAGTATTGATAGCGCCAACTGGCCGGGCTGCCAAAGTGATGGCAGGCTATGCTAAAAAAAGTGCCTTTACGATTCATAAGAAAATATACCGGCAGGTTGAAAACACTTACACCGGAGCGCTGGCGTTTGAGCGCATGAAAAACACCAGCGAAGGCACTGTTTATATTGTTGATGAGGCCTCTATGATATCAGACGACAGGGATTTTGGCACTAAAAGTCTCTTGCACGATTTGCTGGATTATGTTTTTGAGCATGAAACAAACAAACTTTTATTGATTGGTGATGAAGCCCAGCTACCCCCTGTAAAAATGGCAATGAGCCCCGCACTACATGCCGACCATCTCAGAAACCATTACCATACAGACTTAACCGAACATTGCCTGACCGAAGTAATGCGACAGGAACAGCAATCGGGCATATTAGCCAATGCCACCTCTTTAAGAAACCTGCTTGGTACCGAAGAACCGGCCATACAACTGGTAACCAGTAAGTTTAAGGATATTTTCCGGATGAAGAGCGACCGGCTGGAAGATGGACTCAGATACGCCTATGATAAATACGGCCGCGAGAATACGACCATCATTACACGATCTAATAAATCGGCTGTTCAGTATAACCGTTATATCAGGAACGCTATCAATTATGCCGAAAACGAGATTGAAAACGGCGACATGCTGATGACCGTCAGAAACAATTATTCTATTCTGGGGGAAGACTCGAAGGCAGGATTTATTGCCAATGGCGACTTTGTTGAAGTAGTGAAACTACGCAGGGAAGAAGAAATGCACGGTTTCAGATTTATAAATGCCACCCTGCGCCTGGTCGATTACCCCGATGAGCCCGAGTTTGATGCCAAACTGATTCTGAATACCTTGTACTCTAATGCACCTACACTGACACCCGAAGAAAACAAAGCTTTGTATGAAAGTGTAATGAAAGATTATTTCTGGGCGAAATCAAAACGGGAGCGGCAGGAGTTACTGAAAGCCGACCCCTATCTGAATGCATTACAGGTAAAGTTCGCTTATGCGCTTACCTGTCATAAGTCGCAGGGTGGGCAGTGGGATGCTGTTTTCATTGATCAGGGCTATCTCCCTCCGGATACCCCGATAGATAACGAATACATCAGATGGCTTTATACAGCCATTACGCGTGGAGTAAAAGAGGTTTTTCTGGTTAATTTTAACAAAGATTTTCTTGCGTAACAGCACAGCCATGGCGAAACATCATAAAAAAACGGGCAATTATTACAATAAAAAGGCTTTCACATCACCAGGCACACTGGTATATGTAGGCAAAGAGGTTGCAGAAAGCACCGAAATTAAACTAGTGGAGTTTAATCAGGAGGCTTATCATGAAAAGACTATAAAGGTTTTAAATGAATGCCGGCCTGCTAATAAAGCGAATCAGGTAACATGGCTGGATGTTGACGGTATTCATGAAGCCCATGTGATAGAAGCCATCGGTAAACATTATCATTTGCATCCGCTATTACTTGAGGATGTTTTAAACACCGGGCAGAAACCCAAACTAGAGCATTTCGGAGAAAATCAGCTTTTTACGATAATGAAAATGTTTCAGTTCAATCAGGAGCTAAACCAGATAGAATCAGAACACGTAGCCATGGTATTAGGCGAAGATTTCGTAATCAGTTTTCAGGAAATCCACAAAACCGATGTATTTGCACCGATTTTCAGCAGGTTAAAGGCTTCTATAGGCAAAACCCGTAAAGGCAAAGCCGATTATCTGTATTATTCCTGCTGCGACCTGGTGGTTGACAATTACTTTATTGTGCTGGAGAAACTAGGTGAAAAGCTGGAAGAACTGGAAGTAAAAATCATTGAGAAGCCTGAAGCAGACGATCAGAATCTGCTATACCGCTTTAAGCGGGAACTAATGACTGTCCGCAAAGCAGTTGTACCATTGAGAGATATGTTCGGCACGCTCGTCAGAGAAGATTCGCCTCTCATTCAGCCTTCTACCAATGTTTACCTGAGAGACATCTACGACCATATCCTTCAGATACTCGATACCATTGAAACCTACAGGGAAATGATTGAGAACATCCAGAATATTTATCTGACCAGCCTGAGCAACAAGATGAATTCGGTGATGAAAACGCTTACTGTTTTTACGGCCATTTTTATGCCTTTATCGTTCATAGCCGGTATTTATGGTATGAATTTCGACAACATGCCTGAGCTGCATCATCCCTATGGTTATTTTTATACCCTTGGTTTTATGGCAGCGGTTACCGTAGCACTATGGATATACTTTAAATGGAAGAAATACGTGTAAGTAATACAGCCACCAAATACATTCGCTGTTCGCTAAGCTATTAATACTTCCGCCCTTTCCAGATCAATTTAGTTGGCAATAAATAGCCAACTAACTGCAAAAACCAGAACACATACATATAAACAGTATAAACCGGTATGTACCTGAACAGTCTTAATTGATCTAAACGGGCAAAAATCTGATAGCCCACTACCAGATTAACAAGCAGATTAAGCCCAAAAACCAGTACGGGTATCTGCCAGTAGAATACTCCCAGAATTAACAATACGGGTAAAGCCAGCCCCTGCAATAAGGCAGGAAAAATAAGAAGAGAGCCCGAAGACAGCCCACCGGTCACCCATCTTTTCCGCTGCTCGAAGTAATCAGGCGGTGGTTTGGTGACAGTCATCACCGAGGCATCGAAGGCCTGCCGGTAATCGTAGCCCTTGTCAATAATTGCTTTATACAAAGCGTAGTCTTCCACAATAGAAAAACCAATGCTCTCATATCCTCCCACAGCCTGATAGGCCTCTTTCAATACCATCATATTGTTGCCCATGCTGGTAGAAGGAACCTTTAAATCGGTCATGGTTTTCATCAGCTTCAAAGCGAACAGCCATTCAATAGCTTGGCATGCTTCAAACCAGTTTCTGTTTCTTACAAGAGTAATACCGGTTACCACCCCTGTTTTTTTATCACCCGGGCTTTCGTGCAGAGCGGTAATCATTTCTTCAATCCAGTGCGCGGGTACTTCTACATCTGCATCAGTAAAAAAAAGATATTCTCCGGTGGCTTGTGGGGCCAGTTGTGCCAGTACATTGGCTTTGCCTTTGAGATGCTCTATCTGTTTTTCAATGGTATATACAGTAAAGGCAGGTCTCTCAGTACTGCTTAATTTTGCCAGAAAAGCATCAATCACTTCTGTTGTTCTGTCAGTAGACCCATCGTTGCCTATCAATATCTGGGCGTTCTCTTTAGGATAACTCAGTTTTGTAAGCGATTCTAATAATTCAGGTATGTTGTTTTCCTCATTACGAGCAGCAATGAGGATACTCACCAGGGGTAAATTCATGCGGTTAATCTTTGATACGCGGAGCTATCTTTTTTAGCAGGTTCTGAAATGCAGTACTCTATGATCAGCTCAGAATCTGATAGCACTATTTTTTTGTTTCAACATAAGTAATCAGAGTGAAAAGCACCTATATACTCTCAAAACGAAATTCTCTTTCTGCAAAATGTTCAAGAAACCGGGGCAACGCAAAGCTCATGTTTTTGTTAGCCTTGATGCTGTCGTGGAATAACACGATTGACCCTTTCCCGGTATATTGAATCGCCTTCGTTAATACCCGGTCAGGAGTAATGTCGGCAGCGTAATCGGCTGTCAGTACATCCCACATAATAATATCGTATTCCGGTAATAAGGCTTTTGCCTGGCTTCGTTTGATTCTCCCATGGGGTGGCCTGAACAGTTTCTTTCCTGCAGGCTGTTGAATCTTACTACTAATTTGCGCATCACATTGTTTTATATTGGTCAGGTATTCTTCATCAGCAGTATCCCAACCGCGCAAATGATGAAAGGTATGATTGCCTATTGCATGCCCTCCGGCTATCACTTTATCGAAAACAGAAGGATGTTTTCTGATGTTGTCGCCTATGCAAAAAAAAGTAGCCTTTGCATTAAATCCGGCCAGTGTTTCTAAAACAAACTCCGTTACTTCAGGTATGGGGCCGTCGTCAAATGTGAGGTAAATACACTTTTCATCTGTTTTTTTTCGCCAGACAAAATCAGGATATAAGCCTCTCATCAGGAAGTTCGTCTTATGAATAACCATGGATATTTTTTCTTCGAAAGTCTTAAAAAATCATTCTAATAACTGACTAATTTATCTAAATTGCAAAAAAGAAAGTATCTATTTCGTCGTTGCAGCCCGATAACCTTTTCTGATTTTTCAATAAACTTTAGTATGAACAAGTTTCTGATTTTCTGCCTTATATTCTCTCTCCAGTTTTATGCCAAAGCGCAGAATAAACCTTTGAGCAACCGCATTGCCAACTATACAATTGAGGTATCTCTAAACGCCGAAAAGAAAACACTGCTGGGACGCGAAACACTGGTTTGGAAGAATACATCGACAGATCAAATAACAGAATTGCAATTTCATCTTTACCTGAATGCTTTCAGAGATAAAAACTCAACATTCATGAAAGAATCAGGAGGCCAGCTACGGGATGACAAACTGGATGCATCTGTTGTTCAAAACATGGGTTCTATTGATATCGTTTCAATGAAAGTACACAATGAAGAGACTTTAACGCAGAGAATAAAATTTATTCAGCCCGACGACCTTAACGATAAAGACCGAACTGTAATCAGTGTGCCACTCAGCAAACCGGTATTGCCCAATGAAAGCATCACACTCGATATTGATTTTAAAGCCAAGCTACCGAAAATATTTGCCCGGACAGGCTTTGTCGACAATTTCTTTCTGGTGGGGCAATGGTTTCCTAAAATCGGTGTCTATGAGCCTGCAGGTATGCGTTATGCCAAAAAGGGACAATGGAACTGCCACCAGTTTCATGCAAATACGGAGTTCTATGCCGACTTCGGCAACTATAAAGTAAGCATGACCGTACCGAAAGATTTCAAAGTGGCCGCTACAGGAGTCTTTCAGCATGAATCATTGAACGCCAATAATACCAGAACCATTACTTATCAGGCTGAGGATGTACACGACTTTGCCTGGACGGCCTCGCCACGTTTCATAATCAGTGAGCGCCAATGGAAACACGTGACAATAAAAGCAGTAATGCAACCCGAGCATACCGGTTCAACTGAGCGCTATTTTAAGGCAGCCACCACCGCTCTGGCCTATTTCGAGAAAAATCTGGGCAAGTATCCGTATACTGTATTAAGCCTGATTGACCCACCTGCAAACGGAAGTGGTTCAGCGGGAATGGAATACCCAACTTTTATTACTTGTGGTACAGCATGGGGTTTACCAAAAGGGCTAAAGTTTCCGGAACTGGTAACGGTGCACGAATTCGGGCATCAGTACTTTCAGGGAATGCTTGCCAGTAATGAATTTGAAGAATCTTTCCTTGACGAAGGTTTCAATCAATACTTTGAAAGCCGGATTATGGATGAAAATTTTACACCGGGCTCAAATGCCAATTTCTTGGGGCTTATCATTAATGACATGGAGAGTTCGCGCAGAAATTATGTGAAGATGAAAAATCCAAAGATTACGGAAGTATTCAGAAACGCATGGGAGTATCCGAGGGGCACATACACTATCATGACCTACACCAAAACGGCCACGTGGATGAAAACACTGGAAAACCTGATTGGTCGTAAAGTAATGGACGAAGTGATGCAAACCTATTTTGTACGCTGGCGTTTTAAACACCCTTCTGTGAAAGACTTCATCGCTATTGTGAACGAAATTGTGCCCAGGCGACTGGGTAAAAAATTCGGCCCTGATATGAACTGGTACTTTGAGCAGGTGCTATACAAAGCCCCTGTGCTTGACTATGCCCTTGCCTCTTTAAGTAATATTGAAAAAGGCAATTCTACCATAGGGACATTTACGGCCGAACGCCTCGGTGATATGATATTACCTACTGAAATTCTTGTCATATTTGCTGATGACACACGGGAGTTATTACCCTGGAACGGGCAAGAAAAAGCTAAGGTTTTCAGATTTAACAAAGCCATTGCTTCAGCCAAAATAGACCCTCAGAATAAGCTCCTGCTTGATTTGAACTTTAACAATAACAGTAAAGCAATTGAGCCGTCGACCGTGGTTATAAAGAAATACACCCTTAAGATTATGTTCTGGGTACAGAACCTGATGCAATGGGCCGCCAGCGTGGCGTAGAATTATTTAGTGATTTAGTGATTTAGTGATTTAGTGATTTAGTGATTTAGTGATTTAGTGATTTAGTGATTTAGTGATTTAGTGATAAATTTCGACACTTGTCATCCATAACCACAGCATGAAAGCAATTAATATTTATAAATCCATCACGTGCAAGTAATGGCTACAATACTCGTAAATTCACTTAACTAAAAACATTCGCTAATTCGCAATTCAAGATTCACAATTTTAATTTAATCACTCAATCACTCAATAAAAAATGTCTAACATCAGCCTGATAATAGAAGAAAGACCCATTCACATAGGCAGTTTTATGGTTGGTCGGCTATTGCCATTCAGAGGGAAGCGAATGGTTGGCCCTTTTATATTTCTCGACCACATGGGGCCAGTATGTATGAGTGACTCTGAAAATGCCGACATAGGCCCGCACCCGCATATCGGGTTGTCGACGCTCACCTATCTGTTTGAGGGTAACATTATGCACCGCGATAGCCTCGGCACAGCCATGGAAATAAAACCGGGAGAAGTAAACTGGATGACAGCCGGCAAAGGCATTGTGCATTCGGAACGAACTCCTGACTACCTGCGCGGTACCGATAAAATGTTACATGGCCTACAAATCTGGATTGCCCTGCCCAAAGAATTAGAAACCATGGAGCCCACTTTTTATCATGCTTCTGAAACAGAAATACCTGTCTGGGAAAGCGAGGGGATTTCTTACAAGCTAATAGCCGGTACAGCCCTCGGTTATGAATCGCCGGTTCCGGTTTACAGCAAACTGTTTCTGCTCGAGCTCAAAAACACAGAAGAAAAGACCGTTATGATAGGTCAGGAATTATATGGTGAAGTAGCTATTTATATATTGGAAGGTGGCATTGAAACCGAAGGCAACAGCTATGAGCCCAAGCGGATACTGATAACCAAACAAGAAGAACTGTGTGAGTTTACTCTGAAAGCCAACAGCACCATTTATATTTTCGGTGGAGAACCCTTTGCTGAAGAACGATTCATTTACTGGAATTTCGTGGCCACGAGTAAGGAAGTCCTTGAAGAAGCCAAAGTCAAGTGGAAAGAGCAGACATTCCCTAAAATTGACGGAGAAACCGAGTTTATACCCCTACCTGCCTGACAATGAATAACCTGAGCGTATCAACCGCACAATTTGAAAACAAAAGCGGCGACAAAACATATAATCTGTCTGTAATTGACACCCTGGCCGGTAAAGCTGCTCAGGCAGGTTCACAGGTCATTGCTTTTCATGAATGTTCCATTACAGGGTATACTTTTGCCCGCGCGCTTACTAAAGAACAAATGCTTGCTGTAGCCGAAGAAATACCAGATGGTGAAAGTATCCGTCAACTGATTGCAATTGCCCGTAAGCACAACATCGTAGTACTGGCAGGGCTTTTTGAAAAAGACAAGGAAGATAATCTTTTCAAGGCCTATGTATGTGTCGATAAAAACGGTCTGGTAGCGAAGTACCGTAAACTACATCCTTTTATTAATCCGCATCTTACACCCGGCAATGAATACTGCGTGTTTGAGATACACGGCTGGAAATGTGGCATTCTGATCTGCTACGACAATAACATTATCGAAAATGTACGTGCCACCAACCTGTTGGGCGCCGATATTATTTTTATGCCGCACGTAACCATGTGTACGCCTTCTACGCGTCCGGGGGCGGGTTTTGTTGACCCTGCGCTATGGAAGAACAGAGAAAACGACCCGACCTCATTGCGACTGGAATTTGACGGCATGAAAGGCCGGGGCTGGCTGATGAAATGGTTGCCAGCCAGAGCATATGACAATGCCATTTACGCCATTTTCTCGAATCCTATCGGAATGGATGACGATCAGTTGAAAAACGGTTGTTCGATGATTATTGACCCGTTCGGCGATGTGATTGCCGAATGCCGGACATTAGGTGACGATTTTGTAATCGCAACCCTTACACCCGAAAAACTGACACAAGCAGGTGGTTACCGATACAAAAAAGCCCGTAGGCCCGATTTATACCGGGATATCATTGGACAGGTACATACTCCCGAGCAGAAAGTAGTTTGGCTAAATACAGATAAATAGTATGTCCACGATTGCGAAACAAATACACAATAAGACTGTAGTCTACGTAACTGCCCCATCGAATCTGGGTTTGAAATGCATGCCTTATGCAGATAAGGATGGCCCCGGTGTTCGAAAAATGCCGGAAGTATTTGAGCAGTTTTTGTTTAAAGAGAGACTGAATATTAGTGAACATCTGCATATTGCACCTCCTGCCTATACAGGTGCTATTGACCCTGTAACGGGCATCAGAAATCTGCCTCAGTTGATTGATTACAGTAAGCAGTATGCTGATGCCATCAAAGAAATTATATCAAACGGCCAATTCCCAATTGTAATCGGTGGTGATTGTAGTATACTGATAGGAAGCATGCTGGCGCTTAAGCAATTGGGCAATTATGGTCTGGCTCATATTGACGGCCATACAGACTACGCCATAGCCAAAGTGAGTTCGTCAACAGGTGGGGCAGCAGGTATGGATCTGGCCATTGTAACAGGTGTTGGCCCCGAACCCATCACCAATCTGGAGAATCTGAAACCTTATGTAAAAGAAGTTAATACAGCACAATTCGCCAACCGTTGCTATGATGAAACTTTCAACGGAAATTTCTATAATACAGATATTTTCAGTGCAGATTTACCTGACTTAAGAGAAAAAGGAGTTGCAGAAACTGCAAATGAATTTATAGAAAGACTTCGCCAAAACAGGGTTGACGGGCTTTGGCTACATATAGATGCCGATGTATTGAACGAAGATAGTATGCCTGCGGTTGATTCTCCGCAGGAGGATGGCTTATCTTACAAAGAACTGAAAACACTTCTGAAAGCCCTGATAAAGTCGGGGTTAGTGAGTGGTTTTCAATTAACTATTTACGACCCCGACCTTGACCCCGATAAAATCTATGGCAAAAAACTGGTGGACGAACTGGTTGATTTGTTTCAACAGATCTGAAATCACACGGCCAGCATATCCATAAACTCAGTTTCTGAAATCATCTTCACATTTAGTTTCTTTGCTTTTTCTATTTTAGATGAACCCGGTTTATCTCCCACAATCAGGTAATCGAGCTTGCCTGATACTCCGCTTACTACTTTACCGCCGTTCGCTTCAATTTTTAATTCCAACGCTTCACGTTCAAAGCTTTCAAAAGTACCGGTATATAGAAATGTTTTTCCTGTTAGTGCCTCTCCTTCTATTTCTTTTACTTCATTGCCTGCCATAAACTGTAGCCCTGCCGCTCTGAGCCGCTCAATGAGCTGTTGGTTGTCTTCATTCTGAAAATACTCTATAACACTCAGGGCAATCTTATCACCGATTTCAGGTGCACTACGCAGTTCGTCATAATCTGCTTTTTTCAGAGCATCAATATTTTTAAAGAAGCCGGCCAGTTTTTCGGCAACAGTAGCCCCTACAAAACGGATACCAATCGCAAACAACACCTGCTTAAACGGCATCTGTTTCGACTTCTCAATACCATCCAGAATATTCTGTACGGTTTTCTCTTTGAAACCGATTTTCTTCACCTTGCCGGTTTCCCTGTCTTCAATTACTTTTTCAAGCCCAAACAGTTGCTCGTAGGTCAGGTCATATAAATCGGCGGCGTCATTCACCAGTCCTTTTTCATACAATAACTCTATTTTACCTTCACCCAGGCTATCGATATTCATGGCCTTGCGATGGATAAAATGCTCTACTCTACCTCTTATCTGTGGCGGGCAGCCTTTCTCGTTCGGACAATAATGATTGGCCTCACCATCTTTTCTGTACAACTCTGCACCACATTCCGGGCAATGGGTCGGATAATCAATTTTTTGCGTAGCAAAAAGATTACGCCTTGACAAATCAACACCGGTTACCTTTGGAATAATCTCCCCACCTTTTTCAACAAAAACCGTATCGCCTATTCTCAAATCCAGTCGCTCAATTTCGTTCGCATTATGCAGAGATGCCCGCTTAACCGTGGTACCTGAGAGGTGAATACCCTTGTTGTTCAACTTCTCATTATCAAGCTCGGCCACTGGTGTAATAGCACCGGTACGACCTACCTGATAGGTCACTCCACGTAAAATAGCCGGTTTCGATTCAGCCTTATACTTATAGGCAATTGCCCAACGCGGGCTTTTGGCAGTATATCCTAATTCTTCCCGCTGTGCGAATGAATTAAGTTTAATCACAATGCCATCAGTAGCCAGAGGCAGCTTAAAACGTTCCTGTTCCCATTCATTAATGTAGGCCATTACTTCGGCCATATCTGTACATTTGCGCCAGGTTTGTGATACCTTGAAACCCAGTTTTTTCAGGGCTATCAGGCTTTCTTCATGTGTACTGAAAATCTCTTTGTCTGACAAAAACTGATAAACGTAAGCATCAAGTCCCCTGCGGGCTACTTCTTTTGAATCCTGCAATTTAAATGTTCCGGAGGCCGCATTTCGTGGGTTGGCATAGCTTTCGTCTCCGGCTTCTTCCGCTTCTCTGTTCATTTTTTCGAAAGATTCAAAAGGAAGGAATCCTTCACCACGCACTTCAAAAACATCGGGCAATATAATGTCTTCTTTATTATTAACTTTTAAAGGCAGGCTTTTCAATGTACGTACATTGGTGGTTATGTCGTCGCCCTTTACTCCGTCGCCTCTGGTGACTCCTCTTACAAAAATCCGGTTTTCGTAGGTCATGGATAACGATATCCCATCAAATTTCTGTTCGCAGATATACTCATAGCTTTCGCCTTGCAGCCCTTTTCTGACACGCTCATCAAAATCAATTAATTCCTGTTCGCTGTAAGTATTGGCTAATGAAAGCATCGGGTACCGATGTGCCACACTGGCAAAGTTTTTGGTAATGCCCCCACCTACTCTGTGTGTAGGAGAGTCCGGTTGCTTTAAGTCCGGATATTCGGTTTCAAGACTTTCGAGTTCTTTCAGCATCAGGTCAAACTCCTGATCAGAAATCTCCGAAACGCTATCTAAATAATAGCGTTCATTATAATAATTCAGCTTTTCTGTCAGTTCAATAATTCTGTCGGCCGGGTTCATTGTACAGGTAGTTCTATGGTAGAAACTTCGTTTATGTTCTTTATTCCAAAATTAGGAGAAATATTCAATGCATTGTCAACTCCAACAGCGAATAAATTCGCCGTCTACACAAACAAAGGTTAAAAATTTCTATGCCGACTTAAGTCGGCTTATACTAAAATCAAAAAGAACCTTTGTTTTGTTAGTCTCGGAATTTATTCAGGGAACTCCAACGATTAAAGTATATCCTTTCCATGAAAGCATCAACAAAAATGCCCGCTCGAAGCAGGCATTTTTTAAAATATTATTCTGTCGAGTTTATACACTCATAATATCTTTTTCTTTATCAGCCATCATCTGCTCGGCCTTCTGAATATAGGAATCGGTCAGCTTTTGCACCCTGTCTTCGGCTTTTTTCACCTCATCTTCCGAGCCGCCGTCTTTCTGAATTTTCTTCAATTCTTCGTTGGCTTCCTGGCGCACCTTACGGATATTCACACGCGCTACCTCTATTTCTCCCTTAACTCTTTTCACTAAATCACGGCGACGTTCTTCTGTTAACGGCGGTATATTCAAACGGATAACCTCCCCGTCGTTAGCGGGTGACAAGCCAAGGTTTGAATTAATAATGGCACGTTCCAGGTCGTTGATTAATTTTCTTTCAAAGGGTTTGATGGCAATTGTACGGGCATCCGGCGTAGTTACCGACGACACCTGATTCAATGGTGTAGGCACCCCATAATATTCAACCTGAATCCCATCGAGCATATTTGCGCTTGCTCTACCTGCTCTGATTTTCGAAAGTTCAATTTGAGTATGTTTCAAGGCACGCTCCATCGAGTCCTTTGACATATCAATAACAAGATCTATTTCTTCCATTGTATAAATATAATTTTCAGTCCTACTAATCAATTGAGTGATTGTGTGAATTAGTGATTGGGTGATTGCCCTTGTTTTGAACTGCGATTTAAATGATTAATTTTTATTTAAAATTGAAGTATATAATCAAAGATTCAAATAGCATCAACACTAAAATAAATAATCATTCTTTCAATGAAATCACTTAATCAGGTAAATCAAAGTTCAAGACATCACTCCGTTACTAAGGTACCTATATCTTCTCCGGTTACCACTTTCATTAAGTTGCCGGCTTGGTTCATGTCAAAAACTACAATCGGCATTTTGTTTTCTTTACACAAAGCAAAGGCCGTTAAGTCCATTATTTTAAGATTCTTACTGATGGCCTCGTCGTAGCTTATTTGCTTATAACGTGTTGCCGTCGGGTCTTTACGAGGGTCGGCAGTATAGACGCCGTCAACGCTGGTTCCTTTTAATAGCAGGTCAACACCCAGTTCGTTAGCTCTCAAAGCACCACCCGAATCGGTAGAGAAATAGGGGTTTCCTGTTCCTGCACCCAAAATCACCACTCTTCCTTTTTCAAGATGACGAATGGCTCTGCGACGGATAAACGGCTCAGCTACCTGCTCCATTTTAATTGCCGACAATAATCTGGTTACCAATCCTGATTTTTCTAAAGCGCTTTGAATAGCCATACCATTAATAACCGTAGCTATCATGCCCATGTAGTCGCCCTGTTCACGTTCAATGCCTGAATTCTGACTTGCTCCCCGAAAAATGTTGCCTCCACCGATAACAATTGCCACCTCGCAGCCCGCATCTACCACAGATCTGATTTCCTGAGCGTATTGTAAAAGGATATCCGAATTGATAATCTGGCTCTTATCTCCACCGTTGAGGGCTTCGCCACTCAATTTTAAAAGTATTCTTTTGTATTTAAGTTGGTTCATAGTTTATGATTTGGCTGTAAAATTAAATATTTGTCTCAATCAATCAAAAAAATACCCTCTTTGTTGAAAGAGGGTATCTGATAGCTATTACTCAAACTCCATAATAATCTGGTTCTTTTCAACGGTTTCGCCCGTCTTTACCTTAATTGTCTTCACCTTACCGTCACCGGCAGCTTTAATGGCATTTTCCATCTTCATAGCCACCAATATCAATAAAATATCTCCTTTTTTCACTTCATCACCTACCTGCACTTTCATCTCGTAAATCAAGCCGGGCATAGGTGCTTTCAGGTTGTTGAGCCTGGCAGATTTACTACTGCTCATGCCCATTTTTTCCAGAAGCAAGTCTGTTCTGTCTTTCAGATTGACCGTATGAATTGTGTCACCCACTTTCAGCCGGAAAACCTTATCAGCATAATTTGCCTCCACTACTTCAACGCTGTATGATTTATTGTTTTTCAGAACATGAAACTCTTTTCCTGAAATCTGCAGCAAATCCCATTCAAAAGGTTCATTATTTAATAACAATTGTCCTTTGTCGTCAGAAATCTCCAGTATTTCAGTTTCGTCTACAATAGCCTTTAGCATAGAGCTGAACTTATTTTTCGTTAATCAGATATAATCCCGCTAATATAATACTCATTCTGAAATAATGTAGAAAAGATTCAGATTCTCCATCTAAAAAACTACTAGTAAGTTAAAAAGTGATAGAAGCGTAACAATACAGGTGGCTTGCGTATGAGAGAAAAAATTCAAACTATTGGCATCCATACGGTTTAGTCTACACCGGCATATTCAACTTTTATAACTTGTTTTTCAAGTACAAAACCTTCAAAAACAACAGGAATTTCATTAAGAATGTCCATGATTTCGTTGATATCCAACGACTGCACCATCCGCATCCGGTATTCTTTAAAATTAGGCAAGCCTTTAAAATAATTACTGTAATGGCGGCGCATCTCCAGAATCCCGAGGCGCTCACCTTTCCACTTAATCGAAAAAGTAAGATGCTTGCGGGCGGCTTCTACCCTTTGCTCAATATCTGGCGCCGGGAGTTTCTCTCCGGTTTTGAAATAATGTTTGATTTCATTGAATATCCACGGATAGCCAATAGCTGCACGCCCAATCATGATACCGTCAACACCAAAGCGATTCCTGTATTCCAGCGCTTTTTCCGCAGAATCTATATCGCCATTTCCAAAAATCGGTATTTTGATCCGCGGATTTTCTTTGATTTTTGCAATCAGTGTCCAATCTGCTTCCCCTTTATACATTTGGGCACGGGTGCGTCCGTGTATTGTCAATGCCTGAATACCCACATCCTGCAAGCGCTCGGCCACTTCTTCCACATTTTTGGTTTCGTCGTTCCAGCCTAAGCGTGTTTTTACCGTTACAGGCAGGTGAGTAGCCTTTACCACTGCGGATGTCATTTCGGTCATTTTCGGAATATCCTGCAGCAAAGCAGCCCCTGCACCACGGCAGGCAACATTTTTAACCGGGCATCCGTAATTAATATCAATCAGGTCCGGCTTTGCCTGAGTGGCAATTTTAGCACACTCGCCCATGGTTTCCACGTCACTGCCAAACAACTGAATGCCTATGGGGCGTTCGTATTCAAAAATATCGAGTTTCTGTACACTCTTGGCAGCATGGCGTATCAAACCTTCTGACGAAATAAACTCTGTGTACATCAGATCCGCTCCGTTTTCTTTACACACCAGTCTGAACGGAGGATCGCTGACATCTTCCATAGGTGCCAGTAAAAGCGGAAACTCTCCTAATGATATATTACCTATTTTAACCAAAATCGAAATTGAATTAGTGAATTCACAAATAAGTGAATATTTTTACTGCAAATTTACCGAATTCCGGGCAAATTCTGCTATACTAAATTTAAACAGTAAATATGGAAAATAATTCCCGAATGTATTTCAAAACCAACGAAAACGCCGCTGCTTCTTCGATTTTGATTATATTAGGCCTATTTCTAGTCAACTTCCTGTTTCTGGGAAGCCTGATTCAGATTGGCATTGTGCTGGTTTCAGGTGCATCGCTTCAGGATTTGCTTCAAAACGGTGGAGATTTCAGTAAAATGCCTAATGCATGGTTGAGCATGATTATGGGCCAGGGTTTGGGATCATTTGTGGGTTTTATAGGCACGGCATGGTTTTACTGGCGTGTGATTGAAAAAAAACAATGGAAAGAACTTAATTTTCAGCCCTTGCCGAAACCAAGGATATTTTTGATGGTGATACTCATAGAAGTGACTTTTATGGGTTTTAACGGATGGCTACAGGAGCTTAACCAGAATTTTGTTTTTCCGGAGTCGATGAAAGACCTGGAAGCTACATTGAAAAGCATGGAAGATAAACTGGCTGAGGCTACTAAGTTCTTTACTACGTTTACTTCATTCTGGCAGTTTATATTAGCTTTTGTTGTGATTGCCGTCATAGCCGGTATTGGTGAAGAACTGGTTTTCAGAGGGCTATTAATGCGTAAGTTGTTTTTGGGCATGAAAAATATTCATGCTGCCATCTGGTTGGCAGGGTTCATTTTTGCAGTTATTCATTTTCAGTTTTACGGCATATTACCCCGTATGATGCTCGGGGTTTTATTCGGGTATCTGTATTACTGGACGGGCAATATCTGGGTTCCAATTGTGGCACACGTTTTCAACAACGGGCTGGCCATTATTATTATGTATTTATATAACCTAAAAATAGTAAAGACCGACCTGCAAAGCATAGACCATATACCCATGCCGATTGTAATTTTCTCGTTAATTGCAACCGTCGGTTTACTATTTCTGTTTAAAAACTACCTCGAAAAACAGTCTGTTGAATCAGAATCACAACAAAATGGAAAACCAAAGCAAATTTAAAGTCTGGTTTAAGCGGCTTGGTTGGGCCGGCTTTTTCTTCTTTCTTATCAAAGGTTTATTATGGCTTATTATTCCCTATCTGATTGCGAAGGGTGTACTCAGCAAATAATAAATTTCAATGACTTTATTTATTCTCCAAAGGAGTAGTCCAATAATAAAAAAATTAAGTAATTATTAAGCTGCGAATCTCTCATTCGCTACTCACAATAATTACCTTTGAGGCGCTCAAAGAGGTTCTCAAATGTATGTCTCTTCAATAATCGGATGAATTTTTACATCGCTTACGGCTTAACCATAGCAACCCACCTCGACTTTCCGGAACTTTATAAGGTCAATCCTGTTGAAAAACCTGATGTAAGTGTGCGTTTGGGAGAAATCCCTGAGCATTTTACAAAAAATACAACTGATCAGCAGTCAGAAATATTTATTACGGCTACTGAATACTTTCTTCGTATCGATTCTATTGGCTCCTATTATGCCTCAAACGGTAACGAAGTAATCATACAACCTGCAGCAGAAATAGACTTAAAAAGCGTTCGGCTTTTTTTTCTGTCTAATGCTATGGCAGCCATTTTATACCAGCGTAAGAGTATCCCCTTACATGCTTCCGCTATTTTCGATGGCAACGGAATCGTACTATTTCTGGGTGACTCGGGAGTCGGTAAATCTACTACGGTAGCCTCTTTGCAGGCGAAAGGTTACAGAGTCTTTTCGGACGACGTATGCGTACCCGTAAAACAGGGGGACAAAATGGTTGCTTTTGCGGCTTACCCGATGATGAAACTCTGGAAAGAAACTTTCTCAAAAATAAACCTGGGTGAGTATCAGGAAACAAACAGAATAAGACCTGAAATAGATAAATACGGCAAATGGTTTAACGACTCGTTTGAAACGGAAGCTAAACAGATTAAAAAAATATTTGTATTAGAGAAAGACTCGATCGATGCATTGCAGGTTAAGCCTTTAAAGGGCATTGAAGCATTTAAACATTTACAAAACTATGCGTATCGGATAAGCTACATCGAAGAAATGGGCTTAAAGAAAGATTACTTTGATATCATCAGTACTTTATCAAATCAGATACCAGTCATATTGATTACCCGGCCGAATCTGGCCGATACCCACACGCAAATATTGGCACTGATTGAAAGCCACCTGGAAGAGACTAAATAATTGTGATGCTTTGCAAAAAAGTACTTTAGAAAAGACAACTGTTACCTCATTAGTAATTATCTTTCATTAACCATAAACACTTACTACGTTGAAAACTGCACAAACCATCGTTAAGCAACCCAAAAAAACCTGGATTACCCCTGCTTTCCAACTAATTGATGTAAAAACGAAGTCAACTTCCACGCTTTCAAACGGATTCAAGTTATTAGACCCGGATGGTATTTATTCGTAATGAATAAGTCGACTATCGGTTCTGCTCATTTTCGAAGTATTGCCTTTATCATAAATCCCCGGGGGTTGTAAGCAAATCGCTTATCGCAAGCTTATGCTATGCTTACATTTCAGTTATTGCTCTGTAAACGGGAATTGGCTATTCCAACTATCCTTAATTTTTGCCGTTAGTTGATTAAATGCCACTAATCAGCCTTTTTTATTTTTTTAATACTTAAAAGAAATATACTTTCGTTGGTCAGAATCCACCTGCGAACTTAATCACTCAATCACAGATTTATGATAAAGTTTTTCTTTTTAGTATTTGAAAGTTTCCGTTTTGCTATTCAGGCATTGCGGGCTAATCTGCTTCGAACTGTATTATCATTATTAGGCGTTACGGTGGGTATTTTTTCAATCATCGGCGTATATACCATGGTTGATTCGCTGGAATCTAACATCAAAAACAGCCTTAACTCCATTGGTACCAATGTAATATATGTACAGAAATGGCCCTGGTTATTTACTAATGGCGACTACCCATGGTGGAAATATTTCATGCGGCCCGAGCCGAAATATGATGAATTCAAATACTTGAGAGATAATCTTGAAAATGCTCAGGCAGGAGCAATTATGGACTTTGCGGGCGACGTAACATGTCGCAAAGGCAGCAATAGTATTAATGCCTTGTGCCAGGGTATTACTTATGAATTCAATGAAATCACTGAGGTACCTATTGACAACGGTCGTTATTTTGCTCCACAGGAAATCGAATCAGGAAAAAATGTAGCCGTATTAGGTGCAGAAATAGCTGACGCTCTGTTTCAAGGTACTGACCCGATAGGAAAAACCTTCAAGATGAAAGGGCAAAACCTTACCGTGATTGGCGTTCAGGAAAGAAAAGGTAAACAGATAGCAGACTTTGGAGGAGAACCCGACCAGAAAGTGCTTATACCGTTTTTAGCACATAAAAGAATATTCTCATCCGGACAACTAACCGGAGATATTGTGTTCAAAGGCTATGAAGGAGATGAAGGACTCTTTGAACTGGAAGGTGAAATAACCGGATTACTACGAACCAAACGAGGGCTTAGACCATCGCAGGAAGATAGTTTTGCACTAAACCGCCCCGAGGCTGCCGCCGAAATGCTGGGCCAACTGTTTGGAACTCTCCGTACCAGCGGTTTCTTTATAGGTATTTTCTCTCTGCTTATCGGAGGTTTCGGTATTGCCAATATCATGTTCGTTTCGGTAAAGGAACGCACCAATATTATTGGTATCCAGAAATCGCTGGGCGCAAAAAATTACTTTATTCTGTTTCAGTTTCTGTTTGAATCCATTTTTCTTTGTGTGATAGGTGGCTTGTTCGGCATACTTCTGGTATTCTTCCTGAGTTTCTTGCCATTAGGCTCGCTGGACATCGTACTCAGCTCAGGTAATATCATCTTTGGTCTGGTGATAGCCAGCATTATTGGTATCATTTCGGGTATTATACCTGCCTGGCAGGCTGCGCGCCTTGACCCCGTAATTGCCATCAGAAGTAAATAAATCTCAAAATTTCAATACCTTATTACACGAATGAGTAATTTTGCCCTTTCAAAAAATTACTCATTCGTGTAATGTCTATTATTTTAAGTATTGAAACTTCAACAAAAGGTTGTTCAACTGCTATCCATCAGGACTCTCAGCTATTAGCACTGAGCGAGTTATTCCATGAGAAATCTTCATCCGGAATGCTCACTACCTTAGTTCAGCATGTTGTAAAAGTTTCCTCTCTCAGTTTTGAAGATATCGATGCCATTGCCGTTGCCAAAGGCCCGGGTTCTTATACCGGCCTGAGAATCGGTGTTTCTACTGCCAAAGGATTATGCTTTACGCTTGACAAACCCTTACTTGCCATTAATACCCTTCAGGCTATGGCGTGGCAGGTGTATAGTATTATAAAGTCTGCATGTGATGGTGAAACCCCTCTGCTCTGCCCCATGCTCGATGCCCGCCGGATGGAGGTCTATTGTGCTTTGTATGATGCCGGAAATATAGAGCAGGTATCACCCACTGAGGCTAAAATAATTGATGAAAATTCTTTTGCAGAAATACTTGAAACCAGGAAGATAATCTTTTTTGGAGATGGAGCAGCCAAGTGCCGTACCGTTTTAAGTAAACATAACAATGCCGTTTTTTTAGAAGAAACCATCAATCCTTCTGCCAAAGCCATTGGTGCTCTGTCCTATGAAGCATTTCAGCAGCAGCAATTTGAAAACGTAGCCGACTTTGAGCCCTATTATCTGAAAGAATTCATGACTACCGCGCCTAACAAGGCGGCACAATAAGAAAGCGTGCCACGCCAGCGCTCGAATGAGTACAGGCGTGGCACGCTTAAATTAAAAGTACTTATTTCCCTCCTTTCAGAATAGATTGATATTTTGGCATGTCTTTAAATAATTTCACTGCTTCCTGCACTTCTTTATCTCTTTCAAAAGAAACAAACTTCATGGCTTTCTGATAATAATAACGGCTCAGAATCTCGGCCTCCAGTTGTTCCTTAATATCTGCCTTGTGTTTCAGCAAATCCTGTTGCTTGCTTTGATTGATTTTTTCTCTCAACGATTTCAGACTCTCCTGCACGGCATCCAGGCCATTTTCTTTTTTGGCAGAGGCCTCCAGGTTATCAAGGCTTTTCTCCATCGAAGTTGAATACGTAAAGTTTCTGGTTTTTACCCAATTGGTAAAATCCTGATAGTCAGCATCCTTCAAAGAGAATTTCTCTTTGGGTTTATCGTTGGCATGTTCAAAGTAATACTTGGTGGCATAATCAAATATGATGTTTTTCACCAGCAGATTCACCGTAATCGAAGCCATTTGTGGCACCTCTGTTTTAATATCGGGGTCAACTCCGCCACCATCATAAACCGTCCGGCCATTCTTGGTTTTAAAGGCTGTTTTTAAAGAATCAGGTACACGCCCTACACTGCCATCAGGGTTTCTGTGAGAATAATCCAGTGCCTGAATACAACGGCCACTCGGAATATAATACTTGGCCGTAGTGATTTTCATCTTGGTATTGTAGGTCAGATCACGAGTGGTTTGTACCAGACCTTTACCAAACGAACGCTGACCCAGAATCACGGCGCGATCATAATCCTGCAAAGTACCACTTACAATTTCAGAAGCTGAAGCACTCGAACTGTTTATCAATACAGCAATAGGTATTTCAGTATCCATCGGGCTCTCCATCGAATTAAACTTCTTGTTCCATTCGGCCACTTTACCTCTGGTTTCTACAATGAGCTGGTCTTTGGGCAGAAATATATTGCATATTTCGACCGACATATTCAGCAAACCTCCTGGATTACCCCTTAAATCAAAAATCAGTTTTTTCATTCCCTGTGCTTTCAGATCGCTGAAAGCCGCTTTCACCTCTTTGGCAGCAGTAGCTGTAAAATCATTCAGCTGTATGTATCCTACTTCATCGTTAATCATACCGGCGTGTGGCACATTAAGTGTTTTAACGATATCACGGCCGACAGTCAGTTCCACCGGCGAATTCTGTCCGTAGCGTTTAATCTGCATTTTTACAGTAGTGCCGGTTTGTCCTTTCATCAATCGGCTCATATCAATACCCTGGCGGGCAACTACGTCAACCCCGTCTACTTTCAGTATTTCATCGCCAATTTTCATACCGGCTTTATCAGCAGGCGAGCCTTCGTAAATCATTACTACCAGATGCTTGTTGTTCTGATGCGAAACCGTGGCGCCAATACCGTTATATTTGCCGGTGGCCATGGTCATGTAGTCTTCGATATCGTCTTCAGGGTAGAAATTCGTGTAGGGGTCCAGCTGTTTCAGCATCGATTCTATGCTTAGCCGCATCGCCTTATTCGGATTGATTTCATCTACATAATATGCATTCAGTTCTTTGAACATCGTAGCAAAAATATCCAGATTTTTGGCTATCTCGAAATACCGGTCGTCATACTTAAAGGCCACAAATGGTATGGCCAGCAAAAGGATAATGACCACAGAAAACTTACGTACACGTTTCATTTCTCAGAATTTTTTAATTATTTATGCCTCATGCCAACTTACACAATCCGATACTAAAGCTAACGAAAAAATCAAGCAAAAGGTATCGGTCAAACCCTAAAATATATCGCTATGGAGTAACCTTACCGTAGGTCTTAGCCTGAAAGCTCTGTTTCTTTTTTGGTGCAATTTGTCTTTTTACAATATAGAGATTATCAAAATCGCTTTCTTCCAGATCTTTAGTCAGGGTATCTTTTTCATACAATCCATTGGCAATATGTCGAACCGTATTACTATGCCCAACCACAAGAATATTCTTGCCTTCAATTTTTTTCAAATCTTCAATAAAAGGCTTTTGCTTGCGGGGGTCATATTTCTGAATACTGAGTTGCAGGGCATCAGCCAGCGGCTTGGCGGTCAGCGAAGTTCGCTGGTAACTGGTGGCATACACCTGCGAAATCTTCTTATCTGCCAGCAGTTTCTTCAGTGCTTCGGCTCTTTCCTGTCCCGCCTTACTCAGTACGGGGTCAGACGAATCGTCGGCTTTTTCAGCATGACGTACAATGTAATAAGTTGACCGAACCGAACGCTGGCAAGCCGATAAAAACAACACAATAAACAACAGGTAGAAGTAGTTTCTCATAAAATATATCAACAATTCAAATTGGTTAAAATACACATCGTTTTAATAAAAAATAGTCCCTGTTTATTCGTATTTTACTAATAATCATTAGCTTATAAATTTCGATTTGTAGATAAAAAACAGTAACTTTACAACTAAATTATGTTAATTCTTAATGAATATCAAGTACACCTTGTAAGATATAGATAACTTACTGATAGTCAATTGTTTACTAAAAACTAATTATGACAGAAAATCAAGAAAACACAGAGCCAGAAAACTCAAAAGCAAACTACGGAGCGGAGAACATCCAGGTACTGGAAGGACTAGAGGCAGTAAGGAAACGCCCGGCCATGTATATTGGCGATATTGGTATAAAAGGTCTCCATCATTTGATATGGGAAGTAGTTGATAACTCGATAGATGAGGCGCTCGCCGGCCATTGCGATACGATTCAGGTAACCATAAACGAAGATAACTCAGTAACAGTAAAAGACAACGGCCGGGGGATTCCGACTGGCATGCACTCTAAGGAGAAAAAATCGGCCCTGGAGGTAGTAATGACCGTATTGCACGCCGGTGGCAAATTTGATAAAGACACCTATAAAGTTTCCGGTGGTTTGCACGGTGTGGGGGTATCCTGCGTAAATGCGCTGTCTATTCATCTAAGAGTAGAAGTGCACCGCGAAGGCAAAATTTTCGAACAGGAATATTCAATAGGAAAGCCATTGTATTCGGTTCGTGAAATAGGTGAGGCTTCCGACAGAGGTACTACTGTAACCTTTAAACCTGACGACAGTATTTTTACCACTACCGAATACAAGTATGAGACCGTAGCCAACCGTCTGCGGGAGTTGTCGTTCCTTAATAAAGGAATAACTATTATCCTGACAGACTTAAGAGATCAAGACGAGGATGGCAATTATACTACTGATACGTTCCATTCAGAAGGTGGGCTGGCCGAGTTTGTAGCTTACATAGATTCAAGTCGTGAGCGTTTGATACCCGAACCCATGTATATGGAAGGCAACAAAGACGGTATCCCGGTTGATATAGCCATGTTGTATAACACAAGCTATAGCGAAAACGTATCTTCTTTTGTTAACAATATCAATACGCACGAGGGTGGTACGCACGTATCAGGCTTCCGTATGGCGCTTACACGTACCTTGAAAAGTTATGCTGAGAAATCAGGTATTCTGGCCAAAGAAAAAATCGAAATCAGTGGTGATGACTTCCGCGAGGGCCTTACTGCCATTATTTCGGTAAAAGTACAGGAACCTCAGTTTGAAGGCCAAACCAAAACCAAACTGGGTAACAGTGAGGTAACTTCGGCGGTGAGTTCGTGTGTGTCTGAAATGCTCGAAAACTATCTGGAAGAACACCCAAAAGAAGCCCGTTTAATTGTAGATAAAGTAGTATTAGCTGCTAAGGCTCGTATTGCTGCGCGCAAAGCCCGTGAAATGGTACAGCGTAAAAATGTGTTGATAGGAACCGGGCTACCCGGCAAGCTTGCCGACTGCTCTGAATCTGACCCGTCGCTTTGCGAGGTATATCTGGTTGAGGGCGACAGTGCCGGTGGTAGTGCCAAACAAGGCCGTAACCGTGCATTTCAGGCTATTCTGCCTTTAAGAGGTAAAATTCTGAACGTGGAAAAAGCACAGGAATACCGTATTTACGAAAACGAGGAGATTAAAAATATCTTCACAGCATTGGGTGTACAGATGGGTAAAGACGGCGACGAAAGAGCTTTGAATACCGATAAGCTGCGTTACCACAAAATCATTATCATGACTGATGCCGATATTGATGGTAGCCACATCCGTACTTTGATTCTTACTTTCTTCTATCGCTACATGCGCGAACTGATAGAAAGCGGTTATATCTATATTGCACAGCCGCCTTTGTATCTGGTAAAGAAAGGTAAAGAAGAAGTATATTGCTGGACAGAAGAACAACGCGAAATTGCTGTAAAACGCCTGGCAGGTGCAGGTCGTGAAGATAGTGTAGGTATACAACGTTATAAAGGTTTGGGAGAGATGAACCCTGAACAGCTTTGGGAAACTACCATGCGCCCGGACAAACGCACGCTGAAACAGGTTTCTATTGAGTCGGCCGCTGAGGCAGACCACCTGTTTTCGATGCTGATGGGTGATGAAGTTGCCCCTCGCCGCGATTTCATTGAGCGCAACGCCAAATATGCAAGAGTTGATATTTAATGATTACTATTGCCATAACGAGAAAAGGCCGGGTATCCGGCCTTTTCTCGTTTAATATCTTTTCCAGACGTTAAATTTCCTCCACGCCATTTGTAATTGCCATCTGGTATGAAACCAGTTTCTGTCCGAATTGTGCTTCGTAGGCTTTCCCAATTTCATCCAGAAACGAATCCACCGCTTCTTTTTTTACAAGGTTAATGGTGCAACCACCAAAACCGCCCCCCATCATTCTGGCTCCGGCTACGGCTTCATTGTTTACGGTTTGCTCCACCAGAAAATCCAATTCAGCACAACTCACTTCATACAATTCGCTGAGCCCATGATGCGTTTCATACATTTTTTGCCCGAAAGCCACAAAATCATTATTCAGCAAATCTTTACAGGCCTGCTCCACTCTGTGAATCTCTTCTATTACATACCTGCAACGATTATATACTATCTCAGACAATTTATCGGCCTGACTTCTCAACATAGGTATGTTGGCATCTCTTAAGCTGTTTACCTGAGGGTATGCATGCTGCAGAATACTGATTCCTTCTTCGCACTCGGCTCTGCGCTTATTATACTCAGTATCTCCCAGATTATGTTTCACACCTGAATTACACAATACAATGGCATATTCTGTGGTTTCAAACGGGAAATACTCGTAGCTCAAATCGCGGCAATCCAGCTTAATAACAGCCTTATCTTTCCCATGAATAGAAGCAAACATATCCATAATGCCACATTTCACTCCGGCAAAATTATGCTCGGCCTGCTGGGCGGTTAAGGCTAAATCTATGCCCGAAAGGCCAAAACCATAGAGTTGATTCAGGGCAAATCCAATACCGCTCTCCACAGCTGCTGAAGATGACAACCCCGCTCCTAAAGGTACATCACCCCCGAAAACCGCGTTGAATCCGCAAGAAAGATGATGCTCTTCCCTGGCCATTTCTGCAACCATACCTATCAGAAAATTAGCCCATCCTTTTTCAGATTTACTAAAGGTATCTAACGAAAACTCATAAGAGTCATCCAAATCATAAGCAAATAGCCTCACCTGCCTGTCGTCTCTTTTGGAAACAGCAAAGTAAATGGCTTTATCTATAGCAGCGGGTAACACAAAGCCATCGTTATAGTCGGTGTGTTCACCTATTAGATTAATGCGCCCCGGGGCGCGGACAATGATATCAGGAGATTGGTTATATAATTCTGAAAATTTCTGTTTGATGCGGTCTGAATACATTTATAAATCAGTTTCTGTCTCTATTGGTGTTTCTTCTGTGGTATTTTCTTCCGGTTTTACAGTCTGTGGGAACAATTGTATATCTTCCATTTCATTTCCCTCAATTTCAAAAAACATCTTGTGGATATTAATCGGTTGATCTTCCGGAGTTAAAGTGCATTTCACTTTGGTGTAAGAACCATCCTCCTGCAACTCATACGAATTCACGTTGTCGCGCAGGTTATAGTATAAAATATGAATGGCATGTTTTTTTACCTCGTCATCTACCAGTTCAAACATCGATTCTATTCGCTTATCGAAACTCCGAACCATGATATCGGCACTACTTCCATACAGCTTTGGCTCGTCGTTGTTATGGAAGTAGAATATACGGGCGTGCTCCAGATACAACCCGACAACCGAACGAACCGTGATATTCTCGCTCAGATTCTGGCGGCCGGGGCGCAAACAACAAATACCTCTTATAATCAGCCTGATTTTTACACCAGCTTGTGACGCCTTGTATAATTCATCAATAATGTAGCGGTCTTCTAACGAATTCAGCTTAATACAAATACCGCTTGGCAAACCTTTCTCAGCATTGGCCGCTTCGTTTCTGATAAGCTCTATCAGCCGGGGTCTCATATCTCTGGGCGACGTAATCAGATACTGATAGTCGGCCGGTTGCGAATGGCCCGTAATAACATTGAAAAACTCTGAAATATCTTTGGTATAGAACGGATTCGTAGTCAACAGACCAATATCGGTATAAAGTCTGGCTGTATCTTCATTATAGTTACCACTGGCCAGGTGAGCATACTGTACTACGCGATTACCTTCTTTCCGTACGATCAGCATCAACTTGGTATGTGTTTTATACCAGCCGATACCATAAATTACGAAACAACCGGCTCTTTGCAGGCGCTCTGCTTCCCGTATATTGTTTTCTTCGTCAAAGCGGGCTTTTATTTCAAATAGCGCCGATACGTGTTTACCATTTTCCGCTGCTTTCAACAAGGCTTGTGTTACACGTGATTTTTTCGCCAGGCGGTAAATAGTCAGTTTAATAGCCAGTACGTCCGGATCTTCCGCAGCTTTTTCAAGCAATTGCAGAACCGGCTCAAAATTATTATATGGGTGATGCAGCAATAAATCTTTCTCGCGC
Source organism: Emticicia sp. GW821-FHT11C11 (assembly GCF_058808615.1). NCBI lineage: Bacteria > Pseudomonadati > Bacteroidota > Cytophagia > Cytophagales > Leadbetterellaceae > Emticicia > Emticicia sp. GW821-FHT11C11. The sequence continues at coordinate 24,587 of NZ_JBXARV010000003.1, read as the reverse complement.
ACCACTTCAAAAATGTCATTGTTTTTTTCCTTCAGCCTTTTAGGCGCCACCGGGGGATGGATAGGTTCCAGTTCTTCCTGAAAATCAGGATGACGGATAATCTGCCATAGAGAGGTATAATCGATCAGACACTCATCAATAAATATATTGTACTTGTCAATCTCCCAGCGTTTCTGTAAGATATTGACCAGCCACTCGTTGGCATTGGCCTCAATTTCCATATAAACCACTCTGCCTAAACGCCGACTCTTGATTTTCTGTTTGATTTCATCCACGAAATCAGACTCCATATCATCCGACTCCTCCAATGTAAAATCACCATTCCGTACAATTCTGAAAAGGCTTACCGATTGAATCTCTACGTTTCTGTACAGCTTCTTCATCTCGTGCCGTACAATCTCTTCTATGGGCAGAAACAGCAATTCATCGCCTCTTTCAATGGTATAGAATCTGGGCAGATTGCCCGGTATCTGAACAAACGATATCTTTTTGGTTTCACTGTCTTCAGAAAACAAGGTAGAGCGACTCGAATCGGTCACCACTCCGAAAATCAGCGTTTTAGCTATTAACACCGGGAATACATGGGTGTGGTCATAAAGCATCGGCGTAAGCATTGGGTAGATCGTATAGTCAAAATAATCTACCGTATCAGCCAATTCACCTTGAGTAAGGTCGCTGATTTTTACCACCTGAAACTTATGATCCTTAAACAAAGGTTTAAGCTCTTCATCAAATACCCGGTCCTGTTCCTGGCAGAACTGTCTCACAGTCGATAACAGTGCTTTACGAAACGGAATTTCTCTCAGGCCTGAGTAGTCAATGCGCTCTTTATGATAATCGAGATAATTATATAAACTGCCCAGCCTGATGGTAAAGAACTCATCAAGATTGGAAGAAGTAATGGCAAGGAATTTCAGCCGCTCAAACAGATTCAGGTTCCTGTCACGGCTCTGGTCAAGTACACGCTCATTGAATTTCAGCCAGCTCAAATCTCGACTGATGTAATTGGACTGCTCAATGCTATCTACATAGCGATTTATTTTCGATTCAGTAATAGTACTGCTTTTTTCTTCGCTTTTCGACGGCCCCACTAAACCATTTAAAAATGAAAAAAGGCTACCTTTTGAGCCTCGTTCATTTGATATATCTTTATTCTTTTCTTCCATAGCTTCGGTAACATAATGTGTCTTGCGAAGTACGTCAATTATAGCAAAAATTTCAAGTATTTAACAATAATTTAACAGATTTGTCCAATTTTTCATCATTTTTTATACTGCGCCTGAGTAGCAATCAGTATTGACTTTGTTCCAGAGCATTTCCTTTACTTCACTCGCTTTACGCCGCGAAACCGGCAGGCGGGTACCGTCAGACAGACGAACTTCCTTAAAGGTTTTTTTCCAATACAACCCCTCCAGATATTTCAGATTAAGAATGTATGATTTGTTGATTCTTACAAATTCAGTATACTCTTTTAGAGCTGCATCAAAAAACTTCAAGTGAAATGCCGAAACAAATTTATTATATCTGGTATGAAAAATGGTGTAATTGATATTAGCCTCGAGATAAATTATATCATGTGGCTTTATAGCTATACGCATACCGTTTACCATTATATGTAGATTTTGGGCTACATGATTAGTTTTAGGCAAAGAAGGCTTATAATGTTTCATAAAATAGTGATTTTATGAAACAAAGTTCAATAGCATACTACAAACAAAAAATCCCCAATTGTGGGGATGATCATAATAAATGGCTATAAAACTTAAGCACGATAAATCGTTGATTTACTCTATGGATAGAGGTTTATTGACAATAGAAATTGCTTTGATATAAAAGAACAGGAAGAAGCTTTTAAGAAAGTTCTGTGTGATTAACACTATATATAAAATCTCATTACTTCTGAGAGGTATTGCAAGCCCGTATATGTAATCGGAGATAATAATACTTGTATAAATTAAGAATATACTCAAAACCAACCAGCTTTCAGGTAAGCTGAATAATCTTTTATTTATATGCCTTTTAGACAATACAAAAATGCTAAACCCTGAAAGAAATGTGAGATACAGATTATTGATTAAAGCGCCATAACTATTATAGTTTTCGTAGCCCTGACCCCAGAATGCGTTAAAAAATGAGAACGCTGAGAATGATACACAAGCAACATATACAAAATAATTAATCCAGCGCTGCTTAATTATACCCTTTAAGAAATAACTTAATAGTATAAACTCAAGTGTTATATAAACATAATCAAGAAATAGATTATTCTCGAGCGTTATAGCTGTGACAGCGTAAATAATCTCAAAGATGGTCACAGAAATAGCATAGGACAAAAAATATGCCCTATGTTGCTTCCAATACCCATGTCTTTTCAGCAGCATCCAACATATAATCAGCCAGACTATATCCTGCGACCACCCTGAGAATCTATACAATGTCAACGTAAAATCCATATTTCAATTAAGGAGTTTTTGGAAAAGGAGGAGGTGTCTTTTGATTACCGCCGATGTCCTTTTTGTATACAATTGGGAAAGGGAAATCAGGAATATACAAACCTCCACGTTCACCATTCATTGAAATGAATTCAGCAGTTTCCTCTCCATTAGTATCTTTGAAAACTTTAAATGGCAAAACTTCGACAGTGTATTCCTCCTCAAACTTATGGCGCTGAGTACGTTGTTCCAATGAACGCCCTCTATCTATTTTACCTATCATGAAGCTGACCCGATCAAAATCCCTATAATTATTCTTTAAAAAATTAATCAAACCTTGTAGTTGATCTAATTCCAGCCAGATACCTTCCTGTCTGGTCTTTCTTTCTTTTTTAGGATCGGGTTCTTGTGTATCCAGATAAGAATGGTTTTTAACCCTTTTTAATGCTTCTGAATCTTTCATTTTAATTATATGTTTTATGGTTGCTATTACTCACTTATTTCTGTTATAGTTCATATAATATCTCCGGAACTCCTTACGAAATTCCTTAAACTTCATTAATTCACCTTCAGTATTTCTGTTATTATTCTTCAATTTTCGAAATCCATCTCCGTGTCAGGAATCGTAAATGGAGTGCATCCACATTGTGTCCCATCTCAACCTTTACAACATAGCTAAATAAATTAGCTTTGATCGTGATTCGGATCACCAACTACACCCGAAACCATCGTGAGGCTAGCAGCCCAACAAGAATTAATATCGCTTTGAGGTATAGGTGTAACCTGCTCCTGAACACTAATTAAGGCAAAACAAAAAATGATAAGATATTTCATAGCGGCAGTTTAGTTAAACCAATCGCATCTCCAAAGCCTTTACAACAGCCTCCGGAGCTGAATTGACGTGTAGTTTTTCGTAAATATTTTTAATATGACTATGCACTGTGCTAAAACTGATATTACAGGCGTCGGCTATCATTTTATAACTCATACCCTTTACCATGCACTGCAATACTTCTTTTTCACGTGGAGTAAGCGATACATAGGTCTGCTCTTTCACCACAAACTGACTCTGGAACATGGATAGCACTCTGGCAGCAATACTTGGACTTAAATGCGACCCACCATTGTATACGTCAATAATCGCCTGCACATAAATTTCCGGTTTGGGAGTTTTTATAATATAACCGTCCGCCCCTGCGCAAATCGCTGCAAATACTTTATCGTCATTCTCAAAAACGGTCTGAATCAACACTTTCACTTCGCTATTTGCTTTTTTTATAGACCTCATTGCTTCAATCCCTGAAATATGCGGCATCTGAATATCCATCAGTACAACATCAGGTTGATACTTTCTTACCAGTTTTACTGCATCAGTGGCATCTGCATAAGCCCCCGACAGCCACAGCCCATCAGTGTCGGCCAGGTATAGCGAAAGACTTTCTCTGAGGTTCTTATTGTCTTCAAAAAGTAATATTCGTATCATGGCTCATCAAATTAAACCCCACCTCCGTTAAAAACTGCCTCAATGACTGTCTTTATTCTTCGGTAAAATTACAAGGTATTTTGTACGTATAAAATCCCCAATAATGGGGAGGAGTTGAAAACTAAATGGAAATTTCAATCAATACACAAGTACCCTTTTGAATGCCCGAGTTTACAGAGACTTTTAAATCATTATCCTGACTACGGAGTTTAAAGTTTTTCAACCCGTTCCCTTCAAAGGTCTGGTTAAAATCAAATCCCTTACCATTATCGCTGATACTTATTTTTATCAACCCCTGCTGCAGATATACTTTGCACGAAGCTTGTGTGGCTTCAGAATGCTTGGAAATATTATTAATAGCCTCTTTGTAAATCAGGTATATATTTCGCCTTTGTTCCATCGAAAAAACATCTTTCCCGATATCAGTCAATAGTTCAAAATCAAATGAGATTCGCCTTGCCGATAATATCTCCACTCCAAATGAACGCATCCTTTCAAATAGCTTCTCGGTGGAGTCGTTCTCAGGATTAATTGCCCAAACGGTATCTCTCATCAATAAAACCGTTTCTTCCGAGTTATTTGTAATTTTATCTAATATGGGTAGCAGATCAGGTTTTTCTATGATGATTTTCTTGCGAAGTAACTCCACAAAGATGGCTATTGAATTCAGATTTGACCCGACCTCATCGTGCAAATCAGAAGCTATCTGATTACGAACATGCTGAAGTTTGAGTTTTTGGCGGAGGTCATATATAAAAAACAGATAAAACCCGACTCCAAAAATCAGCAATACATATATCATGATAGATGGCCAGAACCACCATTTTTGCCAAAAGGCCTGTTTCTTATCAATACGAAGCTCCCGGTTTGCTATTATTCTACCGCGATTATCCTGTGCCTTTATTTGCAGCTGATAGTTTCCGCCCGATAAGTTCTGATAGTGAACTGAAGGATAATTACTCCAGAACCATCTGTCATACAATCCGGGAATCTGATAATAATATCTGATAGAATCGCCTTTAACCGGATTAAACTCAATCACCAGATTGTCGTCAGAAGCTGCGAGAGAAATAGTTGAGTCTTTTCTATATGGATAAGGTCGCCCATTTATCAAAACCTGTCTGATAGAAATCTGGGCATGAGATGATAGGCTCAAAAACAATATCAGCCATACTGAATATGTGTTTCTTTTTAGCACAACAGGGTGATTAGGTATTCTAAATACCTAAAAAAAGGTAATTATTCCAAATTATTAAAGAAGTTTCTTCATTATACCCTAAAACAGAAACGGCCATCATGAAAATTCACGATGGCCGTTTCTGTATATATGTAACAACGATTATACGCCTAACAGAATTCTGCTTGGATCTTCTAATAATTGTTTTACTCTCACTAGGAAACTAACTGAATCTTTACCGTCAATCGTGCGGTGGTCATAACTCAATGCCACATACATGATCGGACGGACAACAACTTCACCATTTACCACCACAGCCCTTTCTACAATATTGTGCATACCCAGAATAGCCGACTGCGGTGCATTGATGATTGGTGTTGATAACATAGAACCGAAAATACCGCCATTTGTGATGGTAAAGGTACCACCGGTCATTTCCTCAATGGTCAGTTTGTTGTCTCTTGCTTTACCGGCCAGACGCACCACTTCAGCTTCTATGCCTGCAAAGCTCAGTTTCTCTGCATTTCTGATTACCGGAACCACCAGACCGCGAGGTGCCGAAACGGCGATAGCAATGTCTGCGTAGTCGTTATAAACAATCTCGTCGCCATCAATGTAGGCATTCACCACAGGGAAGTCTTTCAAAGCAATAGCACAAGCCTTTGTGAAGAACGACATAAAGCCCAGCCCTACCCCATGTATTTCTTTAAATTTATCTTTATACTTCGCTCTCAGATCCATGATAGGCTTCATATCCACCTCATTGAAAGTCGTCAGCATGGCAGTTTCCTGCTTCACTGCTACCAGACGTTTCGCAATGGTTTTGCGCAGGCTTGTCATTTTCTCTCTGCGGGATATTCTACCCTCAACACCCGATGCCAAAGGTGCATTGGCTGACGGCGCTTTAGACGCAGCCGCTGGTGCAGCAGGAGCACTTGGTTGTGGTGCCGATGTAGCTTTCAGTGCATCTTCTTTAGTGATACGGCCGCCAATACCCGTACCCTGTACATTAGCCGGATCAATGCCTTTTTCAGCCAGTACTTTAGCGGCAACAGGTGACGGATGCCCCGCTGCATAGCTATTGCCCGAATCGGCAGGAGCTTGCGCAACAGCAGCCACAGGTTTTTCAGGGGCAGGAGCCGACGCACTTGCAGCGCCAACAGCTATTTTTGCCACTATGCCTCCAATAGGCACTACATCGCCTGCCTGGGCAACGATAGTCAATACCCCGCCTTCTGGTGATGGCAATTCAAAAGTAGCTTTGTCAGACTCCAGTTCGCAAATCACCTCGTCCATCTTCACAGTGTCACCATCTTTTTTGCTCCATGAAGCAATGGTCACTTCTGAAATTGACTCCCCTACTGCCGGTACCACTACATCAATGGTTTTTGAAGACGCCGGAGCGGCTTCAGGTGCAGGAGCGGCTGCTTTTGCTTCTTCCTTAGGCGCTTCTGCCGGAACAGGCGTTGCTGCAGGAGCGCTATCTTTAGCGTTATTATTTGAATCTTCAATCTTGCAAATCAAAGCGCCTATGGGTAAAGTGGTACCCTCGGCCGCTACTATTCTTAAAATACCGTCGGCTTCTGCGGGGAGTTCAAAAGTGGCTTTGTCAGACTCCAGCTCACAGATTACCTCGTCCATTTTTACAAAGTCACCATCTTTTTTTGTCCAAGAAGCGATCGTTACCTCGCTTACTGATTCGCCCACCGAAGGGACTTTCATTTCTATTGCCATAACTTGTTTTTATTGCTAAGTTATTGATATCGATATATTTACTATTCTTACGATTTCTTATTTTTCAAAAGCCTTGTCTACTATTTCAGCCTGTTCTTTGGCGTGAACCTTGGTATAACCTGTAGCAGGTGAAGCACTCGATTTACGGGCAATTACATTACCCACGCCGATCTGAGGGAATTCTCTCAATACGAACGACCAGTACCCCATGTTTTCAGGTTCTTCCTGTACCCATATCACTTCCGGCTTTTTGTATTTCGCCAGATGCGCTTCTATCTGTTTCGCAGGGAATGGGTGTAACTGTTCTACACGTATAACAGCCACATCGGTGCGTTTATCTTTTTGTTGCTTATCGAGCAAATCATAATACACTTTACCGCTGCACAACAATACGCGTTTCACCTTTTTAGGGTCAGCGTAGTCATCACCGATAGTCTCCTGGAAGCGCGTACCTTCAGCAAAGTCTTCAATTTTAGAAATGGCCATCGGGTGTCTCAACATTGACTTAGGCGACATGTGAATACATGGCTTGCGGAATGGCAATGCCAGCTGACGGCGCAGCATGTGGAAGATGTTAGCAGGAGTAGTACACACACACACATACATATTGTATTCAGCAGCCAGTTGCAGAAAGCGTTCAGGGCGGGCATTTGAGTGCTCAGGCCCCTGGCCTTCATACCCATGCGGCAACAATAGCACCAGTGCGTTCATACTGTTCCATTTAGACTCAGAAGCTGCAATGAACTGGTCAATCATAATCTGCGCTCCATTCGAGAAATCACCGAATTGTGCCTCCCAAATAACCAATGCATTAGGGTTAGCCATTGAATAACCATACTCAAAGCCCATTACACCATACTCGGCAAGAAGCGAGTTGTATATTTCAAATTTACCCTGCTTTTCGTCAATGTGTGCCAGATTGGTATACAACTGGTTGGTGTCGGCATCGTGCAGTACTGCATGGCGGTGCGTAAAAGTACCGCGTTGCACATCCTGACCGGTAATACGAACCAATTTACTTTCATCTAAAATGGCTCCATAGGCCATTAACTCTCCTACCGACCAGTTGAAAGGTTTTTCCTGTGCAAAAATGGCGCGTCTTTCTTCCAGTACCTTTTCAATCTGTTTCAAAGGTTTGAAGCCATTCGGCACGTTCGATAGCGCCTTCCCGATTTTTTCAATCGTAGCCACAGGAATACCCGTAGCAGGTGATTGTTCGAAATCTTCAGGAACTGAGCGGCGAAGTTTTTCCCAGTCTTCTTCCAGCTTAGGCTTCTGATAGGGCAGTTGTTTTTGTTTTACTTTGGCAAGCAGGTCTTGCAGTTCACCTTCAAATTCTTTTTTAAGTTCTTCCGAAAACTTGGCATCTGCTTCTCCACGTTCCATCAACTCCTGCAGATAAATTTCTCTTGTATTCGGATGACTATCAATCATTTTGTACATGGTTGGCTGTGTCATACGTGGTTCGTCTGATTCGTTATGACCGTATTTACGGTAACAAATCATGTTCACGAACACATCACGGTTAAATTCCTGACGGAATTCCGTAGCCAGTTTCATGGTATACACAACCGCCTCAGGATCGTCACCATTAACATGGAAGATAGGCGCATCGATAATTTTGGCAATATCAGTACAATAGATAGATGATCGCGCATCCTCAAAGTCGGTAGTAAAACCTACCTGATTATTGATTACAAAATGTAGCGTTCCACCGGTGTAATACCCGGGCAGGTTCGACATCTGCGTTACTTCATATACAATACCCTGACCGGCAATGGCGGCATCGCCATGAATGATAATCGGTAGAATCTTATCGTAGATATCATCACGGTCGTTAGGTTTTATAGCTGCTTTCTCATAGTGTGCATCAGCTCTGGCACGGGCATAGCCTGTTACGACAGGATTAACTGCCTCCAGGTGTGACGGATTTGGCATCAATTTCAGGCTTACTCTTTTGCCTTCCGGAGTTTCTACCTGGCTTGAGTATCCCATGTGATATTTCACGTCGCCGTCGGTATAAGCATCCAACTGAACGTTTTCTTCAAACTCATTGAAAACCTGCTCGTATGGTTTTTGCAGAATATTGGTCAGAATATTCAGACGCCCCCGGTGAGCCATACCAATCACCACTTCTTCAACACCCAGCTCTGCCCCGCGATTAATGACAATATCCAATGCCGGAATGGTAGATTCTCCCCCTTCCAATGAGAAGCGTTTCTTACCTAAGAATTTGGTATGCAGAAAGTTTTCAAAATTTACCGCCTCATTCAGTTTCTCAAAAATGCGCAGCTTTTGTTCGCGCGTTGGCGTAAAGTTCAGGTATTCCTGTTCTATTTTTTTACGCAACCAGTTTTTGGCCTGACGGTCACGGATAAACAAATATTCAAAACCTATTTTACCCAGATAAACTTTTGTAAGGGCATCAACAATTTTGCGTAGGGTAGCAGCTTCACCAAAAAGCTCTATCCCGGCTTCAAAAACCGTATCTAAGTCAGCTTCTGAAAGATTAAAGTCTTTCAGCTCAAGCATCGGCTTGCGGTCTTTTCTTGGCCCGATCGGGTTTATTTTCGAAAGCAGGTGTCCACGGGAGCGATACCCTCTGATCAGGTGAACCACTTCCATTTCCTTACGCGTATGTTCAGCACTTGCAGTTGTGATATCGGCAGGTTTGGCAGTTACTCCATTAGCGCCGTTCGAATGTCCATTTCCACTATAAGCCTGATGAAATTCAAAACCTTTAAAGAAATTCTGCCAGCTTTCGTCAACTGAAGACGGGTCTTGCTTGTATTGTTGGTAAATAGCGTCCAATGCGGCTACGTCAGCATTGGCGATGTACGAGAATTGATCCATTGAAAATTTTAAAAATTATTGAATTCTCGTTTCGGAAAACGAGAATATATAGTCGCAAAAACTTTATAAAGTCTACTCTGAAACGTGGAAAATCTTAAACTCCGCGAGTCTTCAGACAATCCTCTTTTCAAAACGATGCAAAGTTACAGTAAGGTATCCAATAAAATAACAATTTTTTTACTAAAATCATTGTCAATCGGATGAAAGGAAACATAATAATTGTATTTGAGCCTAAAACCATTTTTTGTTGGTCGCTTTCATCATTTGATAGCTGTCAACAGGGCATCTGGCACAAACAAAAATCCCTCTTTGAGGAGGGATTCGGTTTTAGTAATATTTCATACGGCTGACACGACGGCTATCCTGATTTAAAAACTCATAACGCAAATACAATTGAAAAATACCTCTCTGCTGGAAAATCTCCTGCGATCCTGAACGCGTATAAGCCAGCGGCTTGAAATCATAAGAACCACCCATACGGAAATTTTCGCCCAGTTGAAATTCTACCATCGGCAATACCTTATTTACTTTTCTATCCAGATGTGTTTCAGACCTATACAATATGCCTAACCCAATATTTTGCTTCAACCAGACTTTAGCCGTCAGGTATACATTTGCTTTCTCTCCTTTATTCGTCTCTACTGTGCCGCTTACATTCAGCATTACATTCTCCCGCTCCCCTAACGATGCGCCTATCATTGTATAAACAGGTTTCTTGCTGTTATAAACACCATCGCCAATTAACCACACCGGTTTAGAGATACCAATAAAAAACTGGTCTGTTGATATCAAACCTCCTAATCCTAAATAGGGATAGAATTGCTTTGCTCCCTGCGCACCAATTAGCAGGGGTTGATAAATAAAGCCTGCATCAGCACCGACTGCTATAGAAAAGGCATCGCCCATCGACTGACGATAAGCATACGAAAGTTTGGCGCCGCCATTATCAAAACCTCTGATATTGCTGTTGTAAGCCTGCAAACCCAAACCACCTTGTCCGTCCTGAAAAGAACCGTCCATCGAAAAAAGCTGATAGATTTGTTGCGGGCGAAGCGTGCCGTTAAACTGATTCCCGAACATACCATTCAGGCTGAAGGTTTCACGCGCACCGGTCAGTGCCGGGTTTAAGGCCAGAAAATTAAACTGAAACTGATCTTCCAATGCTGTTTGGGCATTAACCACCGTAGCAATAGCTAAGAGGAATAAAAACAGGTATTTTCTCATGAATCGCCTCGTATCAATTATTTGTCAAAACAACAAAAATAAAATCATTTTTAGAAATAGAAGTTGGAAGAACATGATATTTCATGCTGATAAGGCGCTGAAGCCTGCGCCCCCATTCGGGTAACAGAAATCGATGCAGCTTTACAGGCCAGTTCAACGGCCGACCTCCAGTCTTTTTTATAGGCGAGCGCCACAGCCAGGGTGCCATTAAAAATATCTCCGGCTGCCGTAGTATCTATCACCTCAACCAGCTGGGTATCCATAAAAAAAGATTGATACTCGTTCCTGAAATAAGCTCCCCGCGCCCCGAGGGTTATAATCACATTCCTCACGCCCTTGTCCAGTAAAGCCTGTGCCGCTTCAACAGCCGAATCATCGTCTTTTACCTCAATACCTGTCAGTATGCCGGCTTCCGTTTCATTGGGCGTTATCAGATACAAAAGCGGATATATCTCCTGCGGCAATTCCTGTGCGGGGGCAGGGTTAAGAATCACCTTGCTTCCTGCATTTACGCCTGTACGGGCGGCAGCCATGACACTCGCTATCGGAATCTCCAATTGCATCAGTACTACCTCTGCTTCAGTTATTTCTGCGGCTGCGTTTCTGATATCTGCTTCCGAAAGCGTATCGTTCGAACCGGACGCAACTACAATATTATTTTCGCCGGCTTCATTCACAATAATCAGTGCCGTACCCGAGGCTTTTTCAGAATCTGTACTGATATAGGCGGTATTTATTTTTTCATTCCGAAAGCCCTCAATGGCTTGTTTACCGAAAATATCATCTCCCACTTTAGCAATAAATACTACCTCACCTCCCATTCTTGCCGCTGCAACCGCCTGATTGGCTCCTTTCCCACCGGCAAACATAAAAAATGTTCCACCCAGAATCGTTTCTCCGGGCTTGGGGAACCGGCTCGTTTTCACAACCATATCGGTGTTCGAACTGCCTATAACTACTATTTTAGACATACTATAAAAATTTGTGGATGTTATCTTGCTGCTATAATTAAACCCAAACCAATTATATAGAGCAACAGCATGGCATTCAATATGGTTGACGTACCTTTGGGTGCATTTCTGAATTCCTTCCAGATAAAAATACCCCAGATTGCTGCCACAACTGTAGCTCCCTGACCGAGCCCGTATGAAATGGCTGTTCCGGCTTTATCAGAAGCGATAATACTGAAGGCCATCCCGATACACCAGATACCCCCGCCCAGAATACCCGTCAGGTGATTCTTCAGATTTCCTTTGAAATAATCACTGTAACTAACAGGTGCGCCGACAAACGGACGGAACATCAGGAATGTATTAAACAAAAAATTGCTCAAAAAGATGCCGATTGAAAAAAAGAACACAGCCGTATATGGACTTAATTTACCGGCCTCCGGTACCAGAAAATTGGTAAACATGGCCTGCGCCACATACTTGTAGAAATACCCCATCAATACCCCTGCCACTACCGACAGTATCAGCCCTTTGGTTGATACGCCCTTGCCCTGAGCTACCGCACGACGGTAAGCGTAAGCATTCAACAAGATAGCCACTGATACCAACCCTACTCCCAGAAAGATAAATGACGAATTACCAACCGGATTATCGAGATAATTGACAACCACACCAATTACCAATGCCAGCCCTATCCCAACCGGAAAAGCCACCGCCATGCCTGCAATGGCAATAGCAGCACCTAAAAGAATATTGGCTGCATTGAACACCACCCCACCCAAAATAGCCGAACCGATATTGGCAGTGTCGGCCTGTTGTACGTCTGCCACAAAACTTCTGCCTTCGTTTCCGGTACTACCGAGTGTAAAAGCGAAGAAAGTAGCCAATAGCACAATACCGATTACGTAGTCCCAATAAAAAAGCTCAAACCTCCATGAGGCCGCTGCCAGCTTTTGCGTATTGGCCCATGAGCCCCAGCACAACATGGTAATGATACAGAATAGTACTGCAAGCGGGTATGTTTCTATGATGAACATTTTTCCGGATGATTAGATGTGAAACTTTCGTTTATTTCTTCTTAGGCTGATGCATCATATAATCTTCAATGATGGTTGCCACTTCACTGGCTGGCATTTTTTCGGTCAGGTACATAATTTTATCGCCCGGTGCCAACACATTCGTGCCATCATCTTTAATTTCCAGATTTAACTTTCTGTATGAGAAATAAGGCGCTATACCCTTTACAGCTACCAGCACTGCGGTCTGGTCCCAACTATTTCGCCCGATTATATTTTTGTCTTTGGTAAGCGCTACCTGATACGCGTCTTTTACAGGGCTATTCTGAATACTTTCGTTATTAATCAATCTGATACCCGTTCTTACTTTCTCACCAATCTCAAAACCACTCAATAGCATCGGCGTATTCCATTCTGTAAATACCTTTTGCGAAGCTTTGGCATCAATATGTACATTAAACTCACGGAAACGTTGATCCTTATTAAGTCCGGCAGCCATTGAAACCAGTAATTTCACTTTCTTCTTAACCAGGTCTTTCCCAGATAGTTTCGAAAATTCATCAGGTTGAGAATCCAGCAAATCGGCCAGGTTGGTGAAGAAACCAACGGTAATAATGGTTACCGACTGATCAGGCTGCTTGGCCAGAATCTTTCGATATAGTTTTACTGCTTCTGTGGCTTCTGCATTTGACTTGAGTTTATGAGGGTATTTGTCAACAATAAACTCTGCCCATTTCTGTGAGCAGTTCATATTGGGTTTTTCTCTTTTTGTAATTCCTGTAGGAATATCCGGCCGACCGAAGTACGTGTTCAGAATGCTGATGGTAGGCACTGTTGTTTCAAAAGCATTGCAGGAGATAGTGGCCAGAATCTTCGCTTCACCGGCATCGGCTAGTGCATGCAGTAAAGCCATAGCTCCTACGTCATCATAATCGGGGGCTATGTCAGTATCAAAAATAACCGAAACGGGTTTGGTTTTCTGTGCAGAAACGCAAAGGCATAGCATGCAAAGTATTGTGACTAGAAACTTTGGCATTGGTATAAAAGGTTTTAGGCTGAATTTATTCACCAAAAATAAAAAATAAAAGCAAATATTAAAACAGATATTTCTGGTAATAAATACTCAATCAGTTATATAGAAAATTGAACCAATTCAAGCAAAAGATGGCTTTATCTCATATTTCTCTCTAACTTGCCTGTTGAAAATCTCAATTACAATCTATGAAAAACCATCTTCTTCTATTACTCTTATTGACTTCTTTATTCACCAAAGCCCAACAGGTGGACGTGTGGCTCACCAATGCCGATAAATCTGCTCTGTTTCAGAAGCAAAACCAGACCCTGAGTTTTGGCAGTGAAAAAACCGATGGCCCAACCATTTTTGTAGATGACACAAAGCGATTCCAGCACATGGATGGCTTCGGGTTCACGCTCACAGGCGGTAGTGCCACGCTTATCAATCAGTTGAATGAAACTGAAAAGTTGGCCTTATTGAAAGAGCTTTTCGCCACAAACGGCAATAATATAGGTATTAGTTATTTGCGTATAAGTATTGGAGCCTCAGACCTGAGTGAACATGTGTTTACTTATAACGACCTTCCGAATGGAGAAACCGATGTTAATATTCAGAAATTCAGTCTGGCAGAAGAGCAGAAAGACCTGATTCCGGTATTGAAGCAGATTCTGAAAATAAACCCGGCAATTAAAATATTAGGTTCCCCTTGGACACCTCCTGTATGGATGAAGACAAACGGTAACTCAAAAGGCGGTAGCTTAAAGCCGGAATATTATCAGGCCTATGCGCGGTATCTTGTGAAATACATACAGGAAATGAAAAAAGAGGGCATCAGTATTGACGCCATTACCTTACAGAACGAACCCCTACACCCGGGAAACAATCCCAGCCTGTTGATGTTACCGAGTGAGCAGGCAGCATTCATCAAAAAAAATCTGGGTCCATTGTTTAAGTCGACAGGTATTAAAACAAAGATTATTCTTTATGATCACAATGCCGACCGCCCCGATTATCCGATTAGCATTCTGAATGACCCCGAAGCCCGCAAGTACATTGACGGCTCGGCATTCCACCTGTATGGCGGTACGATTGAAGCCCTTACTGATGTGCACGAAGCACACCCTGATAAGCACTTATACTTTACCGAGCAATGGATTGGTGCTCCGGGCAATTTTGCCGGAGACCTGAAATGGCATATGAAAAACCTCATTATCGGAGCACCGAGAAACTGGTGCAGGAATGTACTGGAATGGAATCTGGCTGCCGACCCTAAACAAAACCCGCATACAGAGGGTGGTTGTACGGAATGTCTGGGAGCTATAACCATCGGAAAATCTGTTGTCAGAAATCCGGCGTATTATATAGTAGCCCATGCTTCGAAGTTTGTTCGCCCGGGTTCGTTGCGCATCGCATCCAATATTACTATGTCGCTCGCCAATGTAGCCTTTAAAACCAATGCCGGTAAAACCGTGCTGATTGTATTGAACGAATCTGACAAAGCTCAGTCTTTCACTATTTCATATAAAGGTAAAACTCTCAATCAGGCACTAAACGGAGGCTCAGTGGCCACTTATATTTGGTGATGAGGTTTTTCAATCCCCTGCCCAACTGTGGGGAGGGGATTGAAAAACCTTAACCAATTTCCCGTATCATCTGCTCAGTAAGATTCTCAACAGTATCCATTCCATCAAGCCAGTGAATGGGCAGATCTTTTTTCTCCATACTTCTGAAAAACGTCATTTGTCGCTTGGCAAACTGATGAATGGCCACTTCCAGTTTTTTTGCCATGTCGTCATAACTCATTTGTTTCTGCAGATACTCAGTAATGAACTTGTACTCAAGGCCATAAAAAATCAGTTTTTCCGGACTGATGCCGGCATCCAGCAAAGCTTGTACCTCAGTTATCATTCCATCGGCGAGTCTTCTAAACAATCGCCGTGTGATTCTCTCTCTGCGGACTTCTGTCGGAATCGATATTCCAAAAATAACAGCATCATAAGGTGTTCGGACGGATTCGCTTTCTGTATTATGCAAGCTATTGAATCTGGCTACCTCAATGGCTCTGATTAACCTCTTCTTGGTAGAAACATCTGCGTCAGGATAGAAAACCGCGTATTCCTGTTTAAACAAGTTCAATATATACTCATGGTCTTTGGCCTCCAGTTCTTTTCTCAATTCGTTGTCAACTGGTACTTGCGTGTGCTGATAGTTTTTCAGGACAGCCTCAATATACATACCCGTGCCTCCACAAAGTATCGGTATTTTTCTCCTGCTCGTAATATCCTCATAAGCAGTCAGAAAATCTCTCTGGAAGCGAGCCACATGATAATCTTCCCCTGCCTCTACCACATCAATTAAGTGATAGGAAATGCTCTTCCCCGATTGATGCGTATATTCTTCAAGGTCTTTACCGGTTCCTATGTTCATTCCGCGATATATCTGCCGGCTATCGGCACTGATAATTTCTCCGTCTATTCTCAGAGCCAGTTCTACAGCCAATCTGGTTTTACCCGACGCCGTTGGCCCCAAAAGCACTATCAGTCGCGGTTTATCACTCATCAATTATGTCTTTTAGTTTTAGTAAGTATTTCCAGCTACCGGCGTTCCATACTTTTTTATCATACCTGCTTTCGCTTATATTGCTCCGAATTCTGTTCAGGTTTTCATCCAGACTAAATAATTGCGGTGGTATTAAACCCTGTCGCTCAAAACCCAATTTGTCATAACTGGCACCGTCTGACCAATCGGTATCTGCATAGGTCATGATATCGTCAGGGGCTTGCTCTTTTATGAACGCCTGCAATAGTTTGTCAAACCCGCCCACTACGGTAAATCCTTTCAGGTTAGCAAAACGGATGAGCTCAAAACTGCGGTAAGAGACACCTTCTCTTACAAAAGTCCGGGCTGTGCTGAATGAAGCTACCGCCATCAGTAGTTCGTCAGTGGTATCATTTGTTTCAGATATATGCTGCGTAAATATATTTTTTTCTCTGTCTATTACCCGGTAATATCTCGCCGGTAAATATAGCCCGTATTTGAATTTAGCCCCGGTGGAAATCTGTAGGTGGTTTTCTGTCAGAAACTCGTCCAACACCGGTTTATCGATGCGCCTACTCCTACACAAACGTGCCGGAATAGTAGCCGATTGACCCAGAACTGACAGCAGTCTGGACTGCACAATAGATTGATGCGTATGCCAGAGGTCTTCCCACAAATGCACAATTTTAATACCCATTTCTGCAAAAGAAATTGTCAGGTCTCTGAAGAATGTTCCTTCCTGCACTTGTGGTTCTAAAGTGATACAGTGAATAACCGTTTGCTTCTCTGGCAGGTAGATACAAACAAATGGCGATGGCGGAAAGGCCTCAGGATTATATAGATATGGTGTGGAGCTATTTTGCTGAATGAATGCTGCTATTTCGATTGATAATGATTTCAAATTTTTAATAAATTTTTAAAAGATTTCTCTCAATTTTTCTAATGGATATACGTTTCATTAACAAAACACCTAAAAAAACTGCAAGAACCTACTAATTCGTTTTTTATGAAGGCTTTACGTTTTTTTGTCTGGATGCAGGGAATTTTACTTTTCTCACTTTCAACCTTTGGTCAATCAACACGTGCCTATCTGCTGCAGGAGGCCGATGAATATTTTAAAGCAGGCCGTTATTGGGATGCTTTTTTCCGTTATCGCGAGTGTGCTAAATTACCGGAATTTCAATCGGAAAGCAAAATTTCTGACCAGATTACCAATTCATCACATGCGCTGCATCTGACCAAAAAGTTTCAGGATTACGCTGCGCTACGCCAATACGAGCCTGCCAAGAGCAATCTGATCGAGCTCATCGGTATTAATCCGAATGACCCGAACCGTGGCCAGTTGCCTCAGATTACCCTGGCACAAGGGGCTGAATTACAACGTTTAGCCTGGCGACAAACGACACCACAAGCTACGGCAGATATGCTCAAAAGAGCTATTTTGTTTTATCACCAGGCCGTGAGAGAGGGGCTGATGGCCGAAGCCATTGCCACTACCATCAGACAATGCGAAGCTTCTATTAAAGATACAGGCGTTACAGACAATTCACCTGTATTGGTAGCAGAACCTTTACAGAAAACTGTTACAGTTCCTGTACAAAACCAGGTTCCGGCAGCCAGCCCGAAAAAAGCAAGTGCCATTCCGCCGATGGTTATTATTCTTCCGAACGGGCAGAGTACTTCTGTTTCAAAACAGAACTAAGGATTTGAATCGAATAAATTCAGAAAGATAACACTCTATGATAGTCTTATTTGCCCCTACTGAATATTTCTAACAAATATCATGTATGACTAATTTTGAACTGTTTTTCTCTGGAATTAATTATCGATTTCCGATGATTTATGTTGAAGGAACAAAGGCTGTACCTTATTTATTTGGTGTAGATGATGTAAAACTTGAAGTGCATATCAAAGATTTTTTCATTTCACAGTTTCAAGTAACGCAAGCACTATGGGAACACATTATGCAAATAAACCCGTCTTTTTTTAAGGGGCATAATCTACCTGCTGAAAATGTTTCCTATAATACTATCACGGAAAGGAATGGTTTTCTTGATAAACTGAATCAACATAATGAGGTACAGAAAACAAAAAGATTTAATGCTGAATTCCGCCTACCCTCAGAAACAGAATGGGAATATGCAGCAAGGGGTGGAATAAAATGGAAAGACGGATTTCAATTCAGCGGAAGTAATTTGCTTGATGAAGTGGGTTGGTACGAACTTAACAGCGGTAAATATGATGATCCTTCAATTATAGCCCAATTAAGAAATCATGAAAAGGGCACGAAAACACATGAGGTAGGATTAAAAGCGCCAAATCAACTAGGCATTTTTGATATGTGCGGTAATGTGTGGGAATGGTGTCAGGATTATTTTCAAAGAGATATAAATAAAATACCCAAAGATGGTACACCCTGCTTAATTGCAAGTGACGACAGGGTATTAAGAGGAGGATGTCATCACAATGGGGCCATCCATTGTACGGTTTCTAAAAGATATGAAATTATGCCTGATTTTGCGGATGAATGCATAGGTTTTAGAATAGTCATTTCTGCATAAAGGCAAAAGAAATGGGCATGCAAAATCTCCGGTGCATGCCCATTTTTATTTGGCATATATGCACGAAACCGGCAATAATAAAAGATACATATGCAGGCTATTTACAATACTGATGTAATGAATGCATATATTTGCATTTTAATTGTTTAAAAATCTTTTCTTATGGCCTTAGAAATAGGAGATACCTATAAACATGAATTTCGTTTTTCACAGGAAGACGTACAGAAATTTGCTGAAGTAACCGGCGATAAAAACCCATTGCATCTGGATCCGGATTATGCAGCCCAAACCCGCTTCAAACGCCCTATTATTCACGGGCATTTAAGCAGTAGTGTGTTTACAAAAGTATTAGGCATGGAGTTTCCCGGAGAAGGTTCCATCTATATGAAGCAGGAGACGGAGTATCTGTTTCCGATGTTTGTCGATACTGATTACGAAGTTATTTTTACGGTGATGACTGTCGACAAAGAAAAGCACATTGCCGAAATAGCCGGAGAAGTTTTCATTAAAGGCACGTCACGCCGAACCATCAGAGGGTTGGCTATGCTGATGCACCCTGAAAAAATATAAAGAGATAAGCTCGCAACCGGGCTTATCTCTTTACATTGACTCTTTACTCACATAAGTGGTTTTCATTGGCCGTTTTTAATGGCTTGCACTTCGGCTCTTGTTGCTTTTGCCCATGCTGCCAATTGAGCCATTCCGGCTCTTACTCTTGTGCCAGCAGCTTTATTGCCCTTGTCATAAAATTTGTCAAAATCTCCTGCTAAGGAAGCAACCAGGTCGTTAAGTTCTTTGTACTTATTCATGGTAATTGTAACGGATTTGGTTAATAAATTGAATTATTTACTCAAATGATGAACTAAAGTATTCGCAAGTTATAAATATTGCCAAAAACTACAAATTTTTCTATAGAAAATACTATCAAAAAAAGCATATTTATCCGCTTAAAAACAAAAAGTCAGGTTCAGACCTGACTTTTTGGGTTACTATACGTTAAAATCTTTTAAAAGAGGCTATTAGCACATGCTTTTAAGTATCATTATTTAAGCTACTGTAAGTGGGACATATTCACCGGCCTGCAATTTTGCCTGTACTTTTTCAAAGCAGTCCATAGTATATTCAACATCTTCGAGTGTATGGGCTGCAGTCGGAATAATCCGTAGCATAATAACGCCCTTAGGCACCACCGGATATATAATAACCGAGCAGAAAATGCCCATGTTTTCTCTCAGATCACGAATCAGATTCGTCACGGTTGGCAAGTCATAATTACCATGCAAAAACACAGGTGTAACCGGCGAAGTAGTATCACCGATATCAAAACCACGTTTACGGAAACCGTCTTGCAAAGCATTTACGATTGTCCATAAATTCTCTCTTAACTCCGGATGTTTTTTTATCAGCTCCAGACGTTTGATACCACCTAATACATAAGGCATAGGTAGCGCCTTGGCATAAGTCTGCGACCGCATGTTATATTTCAGGAACATCACCACATCAGGATCGGCAGCAATAAAGGCACCGATGGCAGCCATCGACTTCGCAAATGTACAGAAATGTAAATCTACTTCATCTTGCACACCAAAATGCTCAGGTACACCCGCTCCTGTTGCGCCCATTGTTCCAAAGCCGTGTGCATCATCTACCAACAAGCGGAAACTATATTTTTTCTTCAGTTCAACAATTTTATCCAGGCTGCCCACTTTACCAGACATCCCGAAAACTCCTTCAGTAATCACCAATACTCCTCCCCCTCTTTCATCGGCCAGCTTCGTTGCCCTCACCAGGTTTTTCTCAAGGCTGTCCATATCATTATGCACATACTTATAGTACTCGCCACCTTTAGCTTTGTGCAGACGGATACCGTCTATCAAACAGGCATGGCTTTCGGCATCATATACAATTACATCTCTACGATCAACAATACACTCAATGACCGACATCACACCCTGATATCCGTAATTCAATAAAAACGAATCTTTTTTACCTACAAAAGCAGCCAGTTCTTTCTCAAATGCTTCATGTAATTCGGTGTTTCCTGTCATCATTCTGGCTCCCATCGGATACGCCAGCCCATACTGTGCCGTTGCTTCTGTGTCTGCTTCACGCACTTCCGGATGATTCGCTAAGCCCAAATAGTTATTCAAAGACCAGTTCAAAACACGTTTGCCATTAAACTCCATATAAGGCCCCAGTTCGCCTGTCAGTCTTGGAAAAGAATAGTAGTGGTGAGAATTAAGCAGTTTTGCCTGTGTACCGATGGGTCCTAAATCGCTAATTGTTTTGTCAAAAATATCTTTTGCCATTATGGTAAATATGAATGAAGGAACGTAATTGTTCGTTGTCTGATTGAATTAACAATAAAATGGTGAAGAAGTCTTCATTTTTTAACAAAAGTACCACTTTTTAGAATTGATAACAAACCCATATGAAAGGCACCGATTTTTTTTACGGAAATATCCAAGATTTTTGCTTTAAATTTCAAAATTACACAAGATTTTAATGTTACTTAGTAACTTAAAACCTGGCAGCCGATATGGTTTGCTCTAAAGAAAGCCCGCGATTTTAATATGCCGACCATCAGAAAAATTCTTGTAGCCAACAGGGGCGAAATTGCTTTGCGAGTTATGCGCACGGCACGTGAAATGGGAATCAGCACAGTTGCCGTTTTTTCGGAGGCCGACAGAAATTCACCTCATGTAAAATATGCCGACGAAGCCGTGTGTATCGGCCCTCCTCCTTCAAAAGAATCGTATTTATTGGGTGATAAAATCATTGCCATCGCACAAAGCCTTGGTGTAGATGCCATTCATCCCGGCTATGGATTCCTTTCTGAAAATGCCGGTTTCTCAAGAACCGTAAAAGAAGCCGGCTTGATATTTATTGGTCCATCGGCCGAGTCTATCGAAATAATGGGAGATAAACTCTCTTCAAAACATGCGGTAGCGAGTTATAATATCCCGATGGTGCCGGGTACACCTGATGCCATTACAGACCGCGAGGCAGCGAAAATTAAAGCAGCAGAAATCGGTTATCCGATTCTGATAAAAGCCAGTGCAGGTGGGGGTGGCAAAGGTATGAGAGTGGTTGAACGCGAAGAAGATTTCGACGAACAAATGGACAGAGCCGTCGGTGAGGCGATTTCCGCCTTTGGCAATGGCTCATGCTTTATTGAAAAATATATTACCAAACCCAAACATATTGAAATACAGGTAATGGGCGACCAGCACGGAAACGTGGTTTATCTCTTTGAACGTGAATGCTCTATTCAGCGCCGTCATCAGAAAGTTATCGAAGAAGCGCCATCTGCGGTTCTCACTCCTGAAATCAGAGAAGCCATGGGTATTTGTGCAGTCAATGTTGCGAAAGCCTGCAATTATTACGGTGCCGGTACCGTAGAGTTTATTGTGGACGAAAATCTGGATTTTTACTTTCTGGAAATGAACACACGCTTGCAAGTGGAGCATCCGGTTACTGAATTGATTACTGGTATTGATCTGGTAAAAGAAATGATATATGTGGCAGAAGGCAAACCGTTGAGTTTCCGCCAGGAAGATTTGCAGATAAAGGGACATTCTATTGAAGTACGGGTTTGCGCTGAAGACCCTGCCAATAATTTCCTGCCAAATGTGGGCACTTTACAGACCTACGTACGCCCGCAAGGCAATGGTGTACGGGTTGATGACGGCATAGAGGAGGGTATGGAGATTCCGATTTATTATGACCCCATGATCGCCAAGCTTATCACCTACGGACACGACCGCACAGAAGCCATCGAAAAGATGATTCGTGCCATTGATGAGTTTAAAATTACAGGTGTGGCCACTACCCTGCCCTTCTGTAAATTTGCTTTACAGCATGAAGCATTTGTGAGTGGTCGTTTCGATACACGGTTTGTTGGTCTATATTTCTCACCTGAAGTACTACAACAACCAGTCGACAAAACCGAACTGGAAATTGTGGCAGCACTAGCCGTTAAATTGATGAGAAACAAAACCAAGGTTAAGGCTCCGGATAACAATGGGCAAGGGCTGCAAAGCACTAGCCAATGGCGTAAGAACCGGGCAAAATTCAGATAAAGCGTTACAAAACTTCATTCATATCGGAAGATATTCGAATCAATTTTAACACAATTCAAAGAATACGGCTGGTACTACAGAAGCCTAATGGTTTTTAAGAAAAAAAACGATAAAAATTAGCTTCTGGTTTTGTTAAAACAAAATGAGCCTGTATATTTGCAATCCCAAACGGGAAAGGAGAGGTGCCTGAGTGGCCGAAAGGAGCAGTTTGCTAAACTGTCGTACGCCTAAAGTGTACCGCGGGTTCGAATCCCGCCCTCTCCGCGAGAATAAGTAGAAATTTTTAAATTTAATCTTTGCTTTAAAAATAAAAATCTTTACCTTTGCACTCTCAAATTTAGAGTACCACCCTCGGGGTGTAGCGTAGCCCGGTATCGCGTCTGCTTTGGGAGCAGAAGGTCGTCAGTTCGAATCTGGCCACCCCGACAAAAAAATCCTCTTAGACTAGTTCTGAGAGGATTTTTTGTTTTATATGAATTACGAATCAAACCAAGGAATTGTGGAGCGATGAAACAATTCAGAGGCTATCAAGTTTCGCTACATATCAAACATAGCTGATGGCATAGCCAAACTCGATAAAATGGTACAACAGAACTGGATTTAACGCTGATGGAACGTGGTTGATTAAAGAGTTTACCACTTTTGAATCAGAATACCGAATGAAAGAATCAATCGCCTCTAATACAAATACTTCACAATCAATTGCAGAGTACTAAGGAGTCAATGGAAAATGTATACAGAAATGTCACAAGAGTTATCTGAGTGACTTCATGCCAAAGACTAACTTATCTTGTACAGAATACAGATAAATACGTCTCCGTTGATGAGTTCAAGCAACGCTAGACAATTGCGAGTAATAAAGCAGCAAAGGATGAAAAAGGAAGTATTGTAGCCCTTGTGATAGGAATTGCCATCGATACTTATCTTCATAAGAAAGTCAAAGCAATTACTTTGTTTATGGCTTCTAATATTAAGCTAATAATACTAACTACGCGTCATGGACAGACTTTAATGCTTCAGCTGAATTTTTCAATGCGAATATTAAGCATTCAGAAGCTCTTTCAGAGGTGTTAAGTAAATTTCATTCTTCTTCTACAGATTTACGAAAATCTATAATTATTTCACCACCCCACAACTTTTTGACTTGATCCCAAGTCAGTCCTTTTTCTGCAAAGTAACCCCTTTTTTTAACTACTCCCCAACTTTTTGGTTTGATCCTTTACGGGTCGGGTTGAGTAAAGGGCAAAAAAAAAGACCGCTACTTTCGTAACGGTCTTTAAATAAAAAACTGGCGTCTACTTACTCTCCCAAGTATGAACTCAGTACCATCAGCGGTGCGGGGCTTAACTGCTCTGTTCGGGATGGGAAGAGGTGTTCACCCGCCCAATCAACACCATGAAGATCTTCGTGATTAATCACTTAATATCTTTAAGGCCATCAGGCTATCGTTATATGACTTTAATGGAGAGAGAAAAAAACAGATAAAAAAATTAGGAGCCCTCGATTCATTAGTACTACTCGG